>OY843584.1:0-1644826 GCA_963692915.1 Cenarchaeum sp. | reverse complement strand
CGAAGAGCTGTATGAAAGGCCACACGCCGGCGCGGGCCTCGTCCGTCACGGGGTTTTCGATGACGACGCTCTGGCCAAACTCGGCGTTTTGGTTCGTGTTCACCGCCCTGGGCTCGCGCACGACGTTCATCGTCGTCGTGCTGGCGGTGAGCTCACTCGATGTCACCGCCCTGAGCCCCGCGGTGACTTGCTCGGCGACGGTGCAATCCGTGGCGATCGGGGTAGGATCCGTGTCGGTGTCTGACGAGTAGGTCGCCTGCTGGAACGGGAATGCCACGCCCGTCGTGTCAGAAAAGTATCCAGCGTTGGCATCCAGCGCCGTCTCCAGGACGCGATCGGCGTCGCCCGTGTCCAGGCATATGGTGCCAAAGTCAAGCCCCTGCCCAGGGTTGGCGTCGGCAGTACCGTCGGCCAGCTCGGCCTGCGCCTTGTTGGCGACGTAGGCGTACCACTTGCCGTCCGTCGCCTGTATCATCCTGACCTTCTTGCCGTTCAGCTTTACGTCCGGCTCACCCTTGGCCTCGTTGGTCTCGTCTATGGCCGGATCCACTATGACGATCTCGACGACCTGCGGGCCGGAGAAGTAGTTGCCAAAGGCCGTGCTCTCGGCCGAGACGGAGAGGTTGGCGTTCGTCGACTGCGCCATCGCCGGCTGCACGCCGGGGATGGCGAACGTCAGCCCTCCGGCGACCATGATCGCCATTAGGAACACGCTTGTTGCCTTGCCTGCCTTTCCGGACATTCTACAGGACAGGGGTGCCCAGGATGACTATATAACCCTGATGGACGATTTGACCGCGATGCCCGCCCATGCGCAGCACGCATTTGGGCGTGTGGGCCAAAACGCGCGGAAAATCGCGCCAAACCCGCAGGATCTCCATATGCCGTGCGCGTGATCGCCGCCGGGTGGCAGAAACTCCCTCCAGGCGGCGAGGCTGCGCCTATGCGCGCAGCAGCGGCGCGACGTCCGCCGCCGAGCCCACCGTCGCCTCGGCGCCGGCGCGCTCGAACATGAGGCGCCGCGCGGCGGGGTCGGCCGCGGTGCCCGTGACTCCGCAGAACGCGACGGGGCGGCCTGAGCGCGCAGCCGCCCTGGCCATCAGCAGGTCCTCCATCGAGTCGCCCACGTAGACCGCGCGCTCGCAGCCGAGGCCGCGGATCGCCCGGACGAGCGCCTCGGGGGCCGGCTTTGCGAGGCTGCGCGGCTCGTCCTCCAGGAACGCCGAGGCGCCGAGGTCAAACCCTGATCGGAGAGGCTCCCTGACGGTGTGCTCAAAGGCGGCGCGCCCGCGGCCCGTGACCACCGCCGGCCTGCGGCCAGTGACTCCCCGCAGCAGGCTCACCGTGGCCACGTCGACGATCAGGGCGTCAGACTCGACCATGCCGTGCCCGCCGGGCGGCTCGCCGGCGCCGAACAGCCGCGGGCGGAGCCGCGGGCCGTAAAAGATCCTGTTAAAGGCGGCGCTCACCGCGCTCCCCGCGCCGGGGTGGGCGAGCTCCCTGACTGCCGGCGCGATGTCGGCGACCTCCGCGAGCAGGCGCTCGGCCTCCGCGATGCCGCCGGAACCCATCGAGGCGCACATGCCGGCGGCCAGCCCGCGCGCGCCGCGCCCCGAGAGTCCGGCGGCCACCGCGCACAGGACCGCCGCGTACGCCAGGTCGACCTCGTCGTTGAACCCGCCGGTGGCCTTGAAGCCCTCGATCAGCGGCCGGTCTACGTCGAGGCGCGCTCGCGCGCCGAGCTTGCCCAGCAGGCGCCCCACGGTCAGCGCGATCGTCGCGTCGTACGAGGCAGACACGTCGACGAGCACGCCGTCGCAGTCAAAGATCAGAGCGTCGGCGCCGCGCAGGGCACCCATTCGAGAATCTACTTCCAAGGCGCCAGCGAGCCGGCCTAGCCGACCGTGAAGGGCAGCTCTGCCTGCGGCGAGAGCGCCGTGGGGTTGTCGATGGACTCCCAGACGAAGACCGTCGCCGTGTACTCGCCGGCCGCAGTCGGCTGCCAGGACATCGACGGCGTGAGGGACTGGCCCGCGTTGAGCGTGCCGCTGGTCCACGTGAGCGAGAGCGTGACGTCGCTCGAGTCGTTGACCTGCACGAGGTAGGCGTAGGCCTGCTCGGTCTCCTGGCCGCTCGTGACCTGGCCGGTCACCTGGACCTGCTGGCCGACGGCGACGGTGTCCAGCGGGTTGCCCGAGTTGTCAGTCAGGCGCACGTTGCTCACGACGGCCCTCTCGAGCGGTGGCACGAGCGTGCCGATTATCGTGGTGCCCTCGACCTCTAGCTCGTCGTTGCGCGTGTAGGGGTCGGGCAGGGTGTTGTCGTCATAGCGCGCCGTGACGGTGTCGCCCTCGGCGACCCTGAGGCGGTGGCCCGAGGACTGGTCGGTGAGCGTGAAGATGACGGTGCCCTCGAAGATGCCCGAGGCCTCCTGCGTCTCGGTGACCGTGAGGTTTATGCCGCCGGCGTCTGCGTCCGAGTAGACGTCGACCTCAAAGTTGTCGACTGCCTCGGGGTTCCAGTTCATGTCGGGGTCGACGACCCTGACCACTCCGGAGCCGGACGCGGGATAGCTGGCCTCGAGCCACTGCGTGTCGCCCACGTTCCAGCGTATGAGCGCCGAGCCTATGACGTGCTCGTCGTCGTTGTACTCGTACGATACCGTGATGCCGTCGTCGTCGTCGGCAGCTATCATCCCGTCAGTCGGGCCGTTGCCCCTGGCCGGCAGGTTGAGCCTGTCGTTGCCGCTGGTGCCCGTGCTGCCGTCGCCGTCGGCGTCGTGCTCGAACCCGGTGAGTATGACCTCGCCGCTGAATATGCCCGTGTCGGTGCCCGTCTCGGTGAGGCGGTAGTTGTCAAGCGTGCCGCCCTCGCGCGTGGAGACCTGGAGCGGGTCCTCGGTCGTGTCGCCTATCTCGTCGATGAGGTTGCTGTCAAAGTTGTGGTCGGGGGCAACTACTGTGATGAAGACCTTGTCGGTCCACGTGTAGACGGCCTGGTCGAGCTCGATCGTCGCGCCAAAGTCCGACGTGAATATCGACCACTCTATCTCCTCGTCGGTCTGCCCGACATAGTCGGCGCCGGCGGGGCTCCAGTCCTGGTAGGTCAGCTCTATCTCCTCTCCTCGCTCGAGGTCGTCCTCGCGGCCGCCGTCGGTGGTGAGCGTGGCGGGTATCTCGACTACGACCTGGAAGATGCCCGTCGAGTCGCCCGTCTCGCGCAGCGAGGTCGGCTCGGGGTCAAAGGCGTTGTTGCGCAGGGTCACTACGGAGTCGTCGTCGTCCCACTCTATCAGGTCGAGCGTGTACGTCTCGGCCGTGTCGTTGTCGAGGTCGAGGTCGGGCTCGATGAGCGTGAGTATCATGTCGGAGCCGATGATGTAGACGGACTTGTCCGAGCGCAGGACCGCGTTGCGCATGTCAAAGGTCGCCGAGTCCGTCACCGTCTGCGGGTTGCCCGAGGCGTCGGCGGGGTCGGTGTACTCCACGACGAGGATGTCGCCCTGGAGGATGCACGTGGACGTCGCGAGGCCGCCGGGGCACTCGCTGGAGGGCGGGCCCTGGTCCCACGATATGCCGAGGTCGAGCTCAAAGGTGCCCGAGGACGGAGCCGTCTCGGTGAGCGGGCCGTGCTCTATGGAGTTGGCCTGCGTGTACGTCGCAGAGCCGCCAGTGTGCGCTATCGTGCGCGTCGGGTTGTCGGCGTAGGGCGAAAAGACCTCGGCGAGCGGGCGAACCAGCCTGTCCCCGTCGGCGGGGTTGTCGCCCGGGACTGTCTCGCCCAGCGCCGTCGGCCCGCCGGCGTAGCCGAGGACGACATTGTCGGATCCCCTCTGCACCGATATCCTGAGCGGGCCGTACGCGTCGCCCTCGCCGGTCGTGCGCGCAACCGTCTCGCCGAGCGTGTCCGAGCCGGACGCCGAGACGTCAAAGTCAGGGTCCGAGACGCGCACGTGGACGGTCACGTCGTGCGCCGAGAGCCTCGCGCGCTCGTTGCCCGCGATGCCGTACGTCTGGAAGTTTGACCCCTCCCCGTCTGCGCCGAACGGCACAGGGTAAACAGGGCGGTCAAGCGACACGGAGCCCGTGTTGGCTCGCACGCCCGCGCCGTCGCCGACCTCGATTATCTCGCCCGACGCGTCGCGGTAGTCGACATAGTTGACCTCGATGTCCAGGCCCGTGACCGACTCGGCGGCCGCCTCGCCCGGCGCGCACCACCTTGACGGTATCTGGAAGTCGCCCTCAAAGACGCCCGAGGCCGCAGACGTCTCGCGGAGCGTGAAGCCCGTGGCGCGCAGGCCGTTGTCCGACGAGCCGAGGCCCGTGCACGTGCCTGCCCCCCACTCCGAGTCGTCAAACGTGATGTCCGCCATGCGGCCGAGCGCGCCAAAGCTGTGCACGACGTCGTACGTGGCGTCGGACATGCCGACGTAGTCCTTGGTGGCCGGTATCGTGTAGACCTCCGTCGTGTCGGAGCTCGTGTTGAGGTCGGCGTCGCGGAGCGTGACGGTGACCGTGTCGGCTATCTTGTAGCTCGTCGCGTCCAGCGAGACGGTGCCCGAGTGCGACGGGGCTGCCTTGTCGTCCGAGACGGGCGTCACGACGCCGTCGCGGCCGAGGTCGTTGTAGGTGACCGTGAGCGTGTCCTCGTCGGTGAGGTCCTCGATCGCGATGAGCGTGGCCTCGTCGTCGATGAGGGCCAGGCCCGAGTACGTCGAGGAGTCGGCGATGCTGAGCTGGTTGACCATGGCGTACTCGAGCGTGCCCTCAAAGAGGCCCGTGTTGTCCCCGCTCTCCTCGAGCTCGAGGCGCACCACCTGGTTGGCTATGCGCTCCCCGGACTCGACGCCGTCGTCGGTGAAGCCGAAGGACATGACGTCGGCGATGAGTATGACTGGATCGCCCGGCTCGGGAACGTTGGCCCCAAATTGCGCCATGAGGCCAAGCGACGTGCCTGCGCCAGCCAGCTGCGTGCGCGCTGCTTCGGGCAGCAACACCGTGCCCCTTAGCGCCGCGTCGGTCTCGATCACGTACGGCGTGACGCCGTCAAGGTGCGTGTTTGATGCAAAGATCGTGGCCCCCGTGCCAACCAGCGCGTAGACGTCGACGTTACGGTCAGACGTGGCCACGGTTTCGGCGAACTCGAGGTTGCCAAAGTCATAGTTGAAGACCGTCGTGACCGTGCCCGCGGAGTGGTGTGACGCGGCAGTGCCGTAGTCTATGATCATGGTCTGCATCGGGTCCGACGAGTCAGAGTCCACCGTTGCCCTAAGCGACGGATCCGCCGCATCAGAATCCACCGTGAGCGCGCCGGCGCCGCTGTCAAACAGCGAGGAGGCGGTGTACGCAGTCCCGCTGGCCGTGGTCAGGGCGCTAGCGGCTACGGCGACCGCGGAGGCGCCGGCCAGGGTGATCGGGCTGCCCGTCACGAGCGTCGGTATGATGTGGGTGGCGTCCAGCACGTCGAGGTCCTCGTCGGCCAGGCTGTTGCGGTTTGCGTCGGCGTCCGTCAGGACGACCGGTATCTCCTGGCCGGAGAGCCAAGCGTCGCCGGTGGGCTGGATCTGTATGGTCGCAAAGGCGTAGCCTATGGACACGCTCTGGGGCGTCTCGTTGTAGTCTATGGTCGCCGTGGTGTCCCTCGGCGGCTCGACGGCGGTCGTCGTGGCGTCATCCGACGCGGTGACCAGGACCGACTTGTCGTTCTCGTCGTAGGACGTGAAGACGCCGCTGG
This sequence comes from Cenarchaeum sp., assembly GCA_963692915.1. Classification (GTDB taxonomy): domain Archaea; phylum Thermoproteota; class Nitrososphaeria; order Nitrososphaerales; family Nitrosopumilaceae; genus JAHRAL01. The sequence continues at coordinate 1,639,093 of OY843584.1, read as the reverse complement.
AGGAGCTCGTCTCGGTGACCGTGATCAGCTGGTCGGCCGCCGCGTCGTCGGCCGTGCCGAACAGGCGCAGGCCGCTGTCGTCGTTGTCGGCGTACTCGAGGACGTCGTAGCCGTTGGTGTCGCGGTCGAGCCTTAGCAGGCAGTTGGTGTCGCACATTAGCCCCGAGAGCTCGGCGGATATGTCCACCGCGTTGTCCTGGCGCACGCCGTTCTCGTCAAAGGCCTGGTAGACGACCCTGCCCTCGTCGGGACCCTCCACGTCCCACGTCCACGAGTCCTCGTCGGTAGGGTCGACGTCGAGCCACGTGTCTGTTATCTCAAAGTGGACCTGCGCGCCGCCGCCGGGGAACGTCGTGCGGTCCAGGAGCGAGAGGGACGCATAGTCCTCGACGGTGTCGTAGTTGAGCGTGACCGACTGGGTGCCGCCGCCGCGGCGGTACTGGACCTCCACGTTGCCGCCCTGGCTGAAGTCGAAGAGCTGTATGAAAGGCCACACGCCGGCGCGGGCCTCGTCCGTCACGGGGTTTTCGATGACGACGCTCTGGCCAAACTCGGCGTTTTGGTTCGTGTTCACCGCCCTGGGCTCGCGCACGACGTTCATCGTCGTCGTGCTGGCGGTGAGCTCACTCGATGTCACCGCCCTGAGCCCCGCGGTGACTTGCTCGGCGACGGTGCAATCCGTGGCGATCGGGGTAGGATCCGTGTCGGTGTCTGACGAGTAGGTCGCCTGCTGGAACGGGAATGCCACGCCCGTCGTGTCAGAAAAGTATCCAGCGTTGGCATCCAGCGCCGTCTCCAGGACGCGATCGGCGTCGCCCGTGTCCAGGCATATGGTGCCAAAGTCAAGCCCCTGCCCAGGGTTGGCGTCGGCAGTACCGTCGGCCAGCTCGGCCTGCGCCTTGTTGGCGACGTAGGCGTACCACTTGCCGTCCGTCGCCTGTATCATCCTGACCTTCTTGCCGTTCAGCTTTACGTCCGGCTCACCCTTGGCCTCGTTGGTCTCGTCTATGGCCGGATCCACTATGACGATCTCGACGACCTGCGGGCCGGAGAAGTAGTTGCCAAAGGCCGTGCTCTCGGCCGAGACGGAGAGGTTGGCGTTCGTCGACTGCGCCATCGCCGGCTGCACGCCGGGGATGGCGAACGTCAGCCCTCCGGCGACCATGATCGCCATTAGGAACACGCTTGTTGCCTTGCCTGCCTTTCCGGACATTCTACGAGAGAAACGTCGCCAAGATGAGTATATAACCATAATGGACAACTCATACATTCACGCACCCCACAGGCAAGGGGCAAAAACCCCACAGCGCACCAAGCCCCACGAAAAGCCACCAACCGTAAAAACAGCCAAAAAAACCCAAGAAAAACCCCAGGGGTCCGGGACAATGGCGGTTTCTAGGCGTCTCCCCATCTCCACGAGCCGCTATACTCGTACTTGTCACCCTCGAGCTCGCCGACCAGGCCGTCCAGGCGGCCCTGCGCCTCAGAGTCCCCAAGCCGCGTCGCCATCTGGTACGCCACGTTGACTCGGCCGTACCAGTCGGCGCGCTCGTGGGCAGACATTGACGTCCACCAACCCTGCCTTGCGTTGAGCAGCGACTCGACAGTCGCGTTGAGGACAACGGGGGCCGGAGATCTATGACCCACTGCAATCGGCTGAGCTCATGACGCGCCTCGTAGGAAAGCTCACCGGGGAAGAGGCATGGGACGCGATCGCCGCGGCCGAGAGGATTGGCATAATCGAGCGTACCGAGATGGTCTTTGAGTCGACTATGCCGGAAGGACAGGAGTGGCGCCTCGTCGAGGGATTTGACGTAAAAGACCTAGAGATGGCCGCGTAGGCAAGACTCCGACCACCAATCTTTGCATATTCTACGTACTGCCGTTTCTGATTTTATGTTTGTGAGCCCTTACCGGTTGTCAGTTTTACCACGATTTGCCTCCCTAAACCAACGCCCTCTCGTATACACCATTCGTCAAATGGATTAATCTACGTGACTAGAATGTTGGACAAATCTGATCACAGTATGAGCTATTGTTTTTGGTAGTTTAGGTTCAATGCCTTGCCAACCTGCCTACGGATTTTTTGGCATTTTTTGTCGTACTCGCCATCTATAAACTTGCCATCATATTGTTTATGACAGGCTAGTCGCACATCCTCAATCTCTTGTTTAATTTCAACAATTTGTGATTTTGTTGGCAATCGGAGTTTAGAATTAATTTTCATATTGGGAAACAGTTTTTTCGAAAGTATAGTCGCTTCTTCCACATCCTGTACCACATTAGACCAACGATCAGGATCCTCAAACAACTGCATGATACTCGTTATTCGTTCGTCCTTATCGCGATGGGCTGAATACTGACCTCGAATTTCTTTATATTTTTTCTTTCGCGTCATAAATCCTAGACTAGATGGAATTTTGAGTTCGTCACAATGTTTGATAAATTCATGTAACTCTAAAATCATATATTTCATATTATATATTGCATTTACATACAATATCAAAGTTTCTTCTGTACCATAACACCTATGAAGCTTTGTCGCAATCATTAAGTCGTCTCTCATTATGTTTAGACATATTGCACAGTCTCGCATTATTCGAGCTTTGTCATATTTTTCTAATTCAATATCAAAACTCATCTTGTCATAAAACAATTTTAATTTTTGTCTTTTTGTCTCTGTTATTATTTCATCTGGTGGCACAATATATTTCCCCGTGTTTAATTCTTCCAGATTTATATCACACGGCTTGTAACAAACTGTTCTTATGGCGTCCTTGAATAATATTATCAATAGCACGTACTTCCATAGTTTTCTAAATCCGAGTGATTCTATCTCTTCCACTGCTTTTTCTGATGTAAAGCTTGCGTGAGTACTGAACCTCTGCCTCATTCTTTGCACAAAATCTTTAACGTCATCATCTTGCTCTAATATTTCACAAAGTTTATGGTGTTCTTTTAAATCAAACTTTTTTATGATTTCATCCATGTTGTCATCAAGCAATCCTGTCTGCCATAGTTCTAGTATGAGGTATCTCATCCACACCATTAATTGTTGCGTAGATTCGGGCGACGCGTGGCTGATCTCTGCTCTCGAAATCTCATCCGGCGATACGCTGAGAGGAATATGCTGATTCACATAATACCCGTCTCTAATCTTGTCTCTCAAATAGTGCATCCGGATTGTACTTTCGGCATCAAGTGTGTCCTCTGCCCCATCTTTCTTTTCTGTCACGTTCTAGTCTCCCCGCACAATCTAGTTTGCATATATATCTAGAGTATTTAATTAGCTTTTGCTCATACCTGTACATTGACCCAGGTCAACTTCCCTGGTCTTGAGCTACGGGCCTGCTAGCTTTCCACAGGCCTGCCTGAATGGTCAAATTATGGGCATTTTGGAGCTACGCCCCCAGTGATCTTTAAATTGGGCGCCATGGTTTATGGCTCGTATGAGCAAACTGGAACTGTTGGTGTTGGGCGGAATAGTCGTAGCCCTTGCGTTAATTCTCACCTCCACATCAGGCCGCAGCAAGGCCGAGCCACAGATCAAGGAGAGCCGTCACTTGTGCGACAAACAAGACTATGATGGCGCGCTTGCCGTAATTGAACAGGCACTGATCCTGTATCCGAATGACGCCTGCGTTCACTCTGCCAAGAGTGCCATTCTCTCAAAGATTGGTCGCCATAGTGAAGCTTTGGCAGCGTCTAGCCAGGCCATCTCGCTTGCGCCGCGATCTGCCGATGCGCTCATAAGCCACGCAACTGCGCTAATTGCCCTGGGCAAATACGACAAAGCTCTCAATTTCGCTGATCAGGCGATCTCGTTAGCGCCAGAACGCACTGACGCGCACACAAATCGCGCAAGCGCGCTAGTTGCCCTAGGCAGACACAATGACGCAATTGCATCGTTCAATCGTGCCGCTACACTTGATCCCAAAGATGCTGCGCCACACATAAACATTGGTTTTATCATGTACAACCTTAAACAATTCCACAAGGCAGTTGTATCCCTAGATCACGCAATATCGCTTGACTCAAAAAATCCCCACTCTTACAAGATGCGATCCCTAGCAAATCATCAACTTGGGTCTTCACAGGCGGCGCTACTAGATCTTGATCGTGCGCTTGCCCTTAATCCACATGACGCAACAACGCATTTTGACAAGGGCTTGACACTGGTCGATATTGGTCGCCACAAAGAGGCCGCAGCTTCGTTTGGCCGCGTCACAGAGATTGAACCCGGTGATGCCGAGGCGTTCAGGCAGCGTGCGGCATGCCTGCTTCTCCTCAACAGACACGCAGACGCCCTAGACGCATTGAGGAGCGCCTTGGCGACGGGGATCAATGACGTCAACCTACACACAGACATGGCGGCTTCATTGGGAATGCTTGACCGCCACGACGAGGCGATCGAGTCCTTTGATAGGGCGATCTCGTTTGATTCACGTTCACCAAAGTTGCATTTTGGCAAGAGTATCTCTCAGACACATCTTGGACGCCATTCTGATGCACTAACTTCGCTTGACTATGCACTTGCGCTAGATCCTAACATGGCCGGCGCACACGTCAACAGATCGTACACATTGGGACACCTTGGTCGCCACGCCGAGGCGCTCGAGTCCCTCAAGCGCGCCGCCGAACTGACCCCAGACAATGCTAAAATTCACTTTGACATAGCCAATGCCCTGCTTGGTTTTGGTCGCCACGCCGAGGCGCTCGAGTCCATCGAGCGCGCCGCAAATCTCGGCCTAGATGATTATGGTATGCATATGAGCCACAGCAGCATACTGCGTGCCCTTGGTCGCCACGCCGAGGCCCTTCAGTCCCTCGATCGCGCTGCATTGCTAGATCCAAATATCCAAGTACACGTGAACCGTGCCCTGTTGCTTGCAGAATTGGGTCGCCACGCCGAGGCCCTAGAGGCGCTAGATCGGGCGATCGCCCTAGAGCCGGATAACGCAAATGTCCACAGTGACCGTGGCCTTGCCCTCCACAACCTCGGCCGCCTCGCCGAGGCGCTAGCAGCATACACAAAAGCGAATTCTCTAATGCCTGACAAGCCCATAATACACTTTAACACCGGAGTTGCACTTCGCGATATGGGACACTATGATGATGCCATCGCAGCCTTTGACGTGGCGATCGACCTGCAACCACAAAATCCCTCACCGCACCATAACAAGGCCGTCACGCTGTCCGCACTCGGACGCCACGCCGATGCCCTTGTCTCTTTCGATACGGCGATCAGCATTGCACCGAGTCTGGTCGTGGCCCATGCAGGCCGTGGTGCCGCCCTTGACTCGCTTGGCCGCCACGACGAGGCACTCGCGGCATTTGACCGTGCGATAGAGCTAGACCCAAATGATGCCCGCATTCACGCGAATCGTGGCCGTGCGCTGTGCTCTGCAGGCGATCACGATGGCGCCGTCGCAGCCTTTGACGTGGCGAACGGCCTTGACTCTGGTCTAGCCATTGTCCACGCGGGTCGTGGCGCCGCCCTTGACTTGCTTGGCCGCCACGACGAGGCGCTCGCGGCATTTGACCGTGCGATAGAGCTAGATCCCAAAAGTGAGCTTGGCCATCAAAGCAAAGGGTATGCACTACACAAGCTCGGCCGCCACGCCGAGGCGCTCGAGGCCTTTGATAGTACAGTCTCAATAGAGCCCGATTCTTCCGTTGCGCGTCTTGGCAAGGGAACGGTTCTGATCTCCTTGGGGCGCTTTGCCGAGGCGCTTGATTCCCTAGATTATGCAATCATGCTGGATTCTGCTGACCCCACATCACACAAGAACCGAGGGGTGGCTCTAATCTACCTGAGTCGCTACCGGGAAGCCCTGGCATCATGCGATTACGCTGTTAGCCTGGATACTGATGAGCCGTCTGCGCACAAGAACAGGGGAACTGCGCTGTTCGGCCTTGGCCGCCACACCGAGGCGCTTGAGGCGTACGAGACGGCTCTGAGGCTTGACTCCAATGACGCCGCCACGCATCTTGGGCGGGGCTATGCGCTAGACAAGCTTGACCGCCATGAGGATGCGCTGGCTGCATATGCCAAAGCCGTCTCACTAGATCCTAAAATCCCGGTTCCCAAAACATAGAAAACACGTGCCTGACTCGTGTAGATTTGTGTAAATGAGCGGTTACTGTGAAAGCAGTATGCCTTGGCCAACTCTTGACACACGTCCTTGAAAGTAGTGTTCGACCAACTCCCAGTTCTCCACTATCCGATCTACAATCCAACCATATGGCTGCGTTCTGAGCTCAATCCTTGATAGTGCCCCATTGACACATTGTCGTAACATGGGATGTACACGTGGACGTGACGCGGGTGATCTCGCATGTTCAAACGAATCTGACGTTTGCTCCTCGGGTTCCTTCACTAACAATGTCATGCCAAATTTACGATCGGTTTTCGGCTCTCTGTCTATTACATTAAATTCACAGTCATCTATAACACTTAATTGGCATGTGTCAGGTCTACGATCAATACCTAGCCAGATTGGACCTTCGCGGAGAGACAGCGCCCATTCTGGATTTACAAACGTAATCCTGTCGCCTGGCATGCTGGGATCGACTAGTGTGGTCAGATGGGAAAGTCCGGGTATTGATGCTGATCCGTGTTCGAGCTGCGTTGGATGCTGCGAACTGTAATGAGCATATCCTTGCGCATTTTTTACAAGTCGTATAAATGTCTCTAAATTTAAGATTAGATGCGTCATAGAAATTTTGTCCTTGCGGGAATTTCGAATCAACATGTCATTTATCAATTTTGTCGCATACCGATCTTTAATGTCTAGGTGGCCTTGGACGTTGCCTATTTTGCATATGGCCTTGAGCGCCGAACGATGACGACCCTCATTGAGCTTCAGGGCTAACTTTCTAGCATAATATGTATGCAGGCCAATTATGCCATCCAACAGATCATCACGTTCAACTAACACTCTGTGGCTAAATCTGTCGCGATACGGAGCACTCTTGTCATTTTGTTCGCTATCGTATGAATTTGAGGTTGGCTGACTAGAAACTCCATATCTTGAACATTCCGGTGTGTGTTCCTTGAATTGATTCATATGTATTGGTTTAAACAATTTCTCTACAGGCGACCTCTCCCCATATTTTGACAAGGCGTATGCCATGTTTGCTAGATATAGCTGATCCGCCGTTCTCTCATTATTTGGATTTGCCGCATTCCATGTGCCTTGGGCATCTCTGGGACGTTTTATGGTTTCATCATGTGTGCGCTGTAGTGGTGGCTCAAATCGGATGCCTCTGGGCAACCGGTTCTGGCCATATGCTTTCTGCCCATCTTGCCAGTCGGGATCCATGTCTGCCAACAGTGTCGTATCTTTGACACTACTTTCAACATAGACCCACCTACTGCCTACGACTCTAATCCAGGCCACACGCCTCCTTTTACTACGTTATTTATTAACTTGACGATCCTCTCAGTCGCCTGAGCCGGCCCCCCCCCCCCCCCTTGATCTGGCACGGGTACTGACCCCATACGCATCCTATAAAACCCTTAAATTCTGTCCTTACCATACGCTGCACGTGAACAAGGACGACGCGCGCGACATTGTGGATGGTGCGGCTATCGGCTCGACTATCATGCTTGGGGCCAAGGTGATCCAGCACGGTCCGGGGAGCGTGACTTGGACTGACATTGCCTGGATGGTGGGGCTTGCGATCCTGCGCGAAGGGCTTCGCCGATAGCCTGCAATTATTGCCCATATTGAACACTAGGGGTTCCCCACGGTTGGCCGATCACAGCACCAACACGCCAATATGGGACTCGTGCGTGATGACGCTAGTTGAGACAGACGCCTGATGGTATATGGGGTCAGCGACTAGATCGTACATATGAGCTCCTTGGCCACGACCGGAATCGCGTCAAACTGGTGCGCGTGCCTCAAAGACCGTCTTCGGCAGGCTCCGGTTAGGCGCATGAGCGACTACCGAACAGGGATAGTTAATATCAAACAGTCGCAAGATGGAGCAAGGTGGAAGAAGGGGAGTGGCAGAGGGATGGTCCAGATGGCAACGTGAGAGATCACGGCAGGGAGAGCGAGAAGGGCGGGGTTGCAGATGATAAATCATTAGCAAGTATGCGCAATATGAAAACTAGGGAATTCAAGGCAGAGATCATAAAGAGGCTACATCACGCATGGGGGTGGCATTGTGTTTGGGAACAATATTCCAATTATGATATAGAGCAGGCAGCTAGAATAGTGGACAAGAGTCCGGCAATTGCAATGTATCATGCCCAGCAGGCGATGGAAAAGGAGATCAAGGCCATCATGGTATATTATGCTGCATTTGATGATAGTTTCAATCCCAAAGATTACAGGCACGATATTTTTACAAACAAATTAGGAAGGCAGTTTAACAGATTGCTAAACAGGGATGAGCACCGGAATGAACTGAAAAATATCACATTAGGCATATGTGTAAACCCAGCAAAGTCCGCAGTGTTGGAATACATCAAAGAAACACCGAGTTTGATTGCAAACGGAATTGGCATGGATGTGTGGACAGAGTTGGCAAATATACATGAAACGCTAGATCCTGAACGCTATTACGAGTACATATGCAAACAACTACGTCCTTTGCAATTTCAGCCAAGTGAAATATTGGGACCCATGCGCAATTACAGATCAGCAATTAGTTGGAGTGAGGTGGAGTTTAAAGACAACATAGAAGACCTCTTGTCAACATGGGAAATTCGCAAGGTAAAAACAATGTATGATTTTCTAGATGACGTGTGGACATGGAGGTACTATGCGCTATATGTTCATGAAGACGCCCGATACCCATCTGAATTTACGCCGACGTATTACCAAAAGAAAGACATGGTGAAAAAATGGATATTTGAGGCGGGGTTTATGATTTCAAAGCTTCAACAGAGAATACGATACTATTATTCTCAAGACACGTATAGGGATGGGGACCATGGTAGGAGAAACATGGGATACATACGCGATCAATATTGGTATGAAGAGCAGATTAATCGTCTAAACGGCAATTCATATGTGCGTTTCCAAAACCCCTAAAACCAATACAGGTCAGTTAGGGCAGGCGTCCCCGGAGGCCAGAACATTTCACCAAAATAGCCGCCTCGGGCGCAGCCTCTAGAACAGCAGATGGACGCGTTGTTCAATCCCAGGGATCTCAGAGCGCCCCATGTAGCAGAGTCCGCACAATGCCAGAAAGGCACCTGCAAACAGGCAACGATCGCCAAGTGCGCGCACTCCCACAAAAACAGACCCGTGTAATGGGCCACCTATGACCGTATATGGTCAATAACCGTGCCCAGGTCTATGGATGAGGTGATCCTTGACGCAAGTCTTTTCTGCCTGCTCATAATGCTTTCATGATCCCAGACTGTAAAGCGGGGCAGCGTGCCCGTTATCCTGAACGTGCTGTTTTCCGTAAACTAGCCTTTTCTTGTCGTATGACTTGTTGGAGAGTGAGCCATTCTCCCCTGGCAGCAGGAGCGTCTGGTTGCCCATATAGTCAACATGCCGACGGTGGTAATTGTTCACCGCGTCATCAGAGCGGGCAGGGTTGGTGGGGTCAATGCCATTGTGCTGTATGACATGGCTGTGCCAGTCCTTGTCTAGGATCCGGGGCATTATGTGCTCAAGGGATGGCTCCTCCATCGGGCGCAGGGTGGAGGCCGAAGGGTATTCTGCCTCCTCCAACATGGCAATGGCAGGGGCGCGAGAGTTGAGAGTCCTGTCTTTTAGCATGTCTCGTATGATGTTGCGGTTTGGATATTTTTGGTTGGTGTTCATCAGATCCACAATAATCTGGTCCAGGTCTTTTCCACGGTGTATGTCATCGGCAATGTCACTCATCGTGCGCCCGTACACACTGGGGCTCATCTTGGTGACCAGCTGAACCCTGATATGATACTTGAAGCACAGCATCAGGAGCGCCTCAAATAGCCGCGTTTGACGCTTTTTCCAGTATTCGGTATAGCCGAGCAGGATTGCCGGATACGCCGGAGTGACGCTCAGGGATTTCAGGCGCGCAAGATAATAGGCGATGTTTGGGTGTTTGGGAAAGTGGTCGGGATGTGCGGGATTACGGACAATTTCAAGTATTTCAGACCAGTTGCGCAACTCGCCAATTATGGCTTTGGGGGTTTGGAGCTGGCGTTCCACGAGTTTTTCGAATGTAAAATACATGCGCTTGTGATTTGATTTAATGGGGATCGAATTATAGCCGGCAGACACGATTAGATAATGGTGCAAAAAGTGGTCCATCTTGACTCCGGTCATTTCGTTTGTCACATTATTGACAATATCGCCCCATTGGTCATCATAGGCGTCGATGTTTATCTTTTCAGCATTGCTGTCCAACTCGTCAAACAGATAGTTTTTTACAAGATCAGACATGTCTAGCTTGCGGCCTCGATGGTTTACCAGCTTGAAAATTCGCTGTGCAAGTTTACGATCAGCAGACTCATTTTTATAGACACTGAATTTTGTGAGAAGGGTTCGAACCAATGCATAGACTTCTTTGATTTCGTCAGCTTTGGAAGAAGCTTTGGAAGAAGCTTTGGAAGAAGCTTTAGAATTAAGCCAGCGTGTCAAATAGAGGTAGGCTTCCACAAGACGCATGTTTGGAGAATTTTGATCGGCGTGCTGCTGAACCGTCTCTTTTTGGACGGCAGGGTTGTCAATCAAAATTTGGAACAGTTCTCTGTTGGGACGGCTTAGTGTGAGCAGGTGATCAGACGTTCGGCGATTTTTTGTGTCAGTGGATCTGTAAAGGTACGTTTGGAGAGTCTTATAGTGCCTAGAGGCAAGCAACGAGTCATTTCGTCGCTCATAGAAAAAATTGCGGGCGCATATGAGAAACAGGGCAACAGTTGTCACGCGCTGCTGGCCATCAATAAATTTTAGCACATTAGAATCAGGTGAATTGCGCAACTGTAAGTTCCTACAATATGTCTTTGAGATGCGCCTCTATGTCCATCTCTGCGCACTCGTAAAAGAGGTAGAGCCAGAGCCGGCCATTGATAAGGGCAAGATGGCAGACCTGCGAGTCTGCGACTGCCACATCGAGGCATATGCGCCGCGAGAGATGGTGGCCATAGAGTTTGAGCACATATTTCACACAAATTCGCGCAGCGGCCTTCTCCGTAAAGCGCTCTCCAAGAGGCAGATAAGGCACTTTGGGGTGCGATGTTGAGCCCCACGTGTGAAATAGCACAGGCATATCAGAGCACAAGATAATCCTATTTGACAAAAATTATGGGAGTCTCAAATTCATACTCCGCCAGAGCATGTTCGATATGGTCATATGACTCTACCATCTTTTCAATTATAGTATCGTATAACACTTCTGGTTTAGCATCCCCCGATAGTCCCATCTCAACGTTGCACCAATACAGCGTTTTTTTAGTTTTTAGTTTGGATTTATGAGCAAATATGTTTCGCCACACAATAAGAATCTTGAATGGTTTTATTATATTTGAAATATTTTCAGTAATCTTGGATTGAAGCCATGCATCCATAAGCTGTAAACACTTTAATTTTTTGGCATGTTTGTCTAAACTCCTAAGATCAGAGTTAAGCATATCTTCATCGAGAGATTCAATGTGCACTTTCATAACCCCAATAATTGTAACAGCGACATAGTCATTCCAAACAACCGGCTTGGCTAATTTTTCCAAAAGTTGTATCTCTACCGGATTGAGAGCATGCAGCTTGAAATGGAATTTAGACTGCATCGTCTTGTTGAGGCGAGTCATCGAACGATCTAACAGTTGCTCATTCGTCGCTCCAGGTGTCAGGTTTAGACGAGATTTCATGTACAAGCCAGATACCACATCATGGTCAGACTCGACATTTTCTGAGAACATATAGTGCTGCTCGGCTACAGGAATCTTGTCTAGATCACCAAGCCAACAGAAAAGTAGGCCATTTCGATTTATGCCATATTCAAGATCGTGTCCGTTGGAAAAGTGTATGCTGCCACCATCCTTGAAATACTCCATAGGATACTCAAGAATCACATATTTTAGCAGCACGTGTTTTTTAAAAAATACCGGCACATAGTATCCATCAATCCCATATTCTGACTGCTTTAAACCTGGAATTACCTCCCAATCAATGCTTGAATACACAAATTCGATGTTTGGGCAGAAGTCAAACCTCAAGTTCTCAATGGTAGGCGCATATTCACCACTGTCACATAACTCGGCGTTTTGAGCTGCTTTTTTTGTGTATGAAGGTATTACGATGTTATGGCATGACGGACATTCAAGAATGGGAAGCTTGCTATTCACCACTATGTCCCCCGCGCGACTGAGGTATTGCTCAAATATCATCCGAAGCCATGCAGGACAATTTTTACACTTGAGGTTCTGTGCAGGATCAATGTTATCAGCATTATCAGAAGCCTTAGCAGAATCCACGTTATTCTCTCCACGATATGATCTTTACTGCCTTTGACGGGTCAATTGTGACTCCTAGGGCATATTGTGCCCTAATGTGCGTTCCTGATCCATCCGGCACTGCGTCAATTTCCAGCAGGCTTAACGCCACCAAGATGGACTTTTTTGGAGTCACTATGGCTTCATACTTGTGATAATCACGGTTAAATCCCACTGCAGGGCTGACGATTGTATCAATTCCATAAACGTTCAGATGATCGGCGCGTACCGCTGACTCGTCAAATAGCTGCATGGCCTGCGCAGGAGACACCATGCACACCAAACCCTGAGGATATGGAACGTCAGGATTGCGCCTGATTATGGCGCTAGCAGCATCGGCAATCTTGTTAGCGTCTAGAGGATCTTCTTCGGCAATCTTCATTATCTCACTGTTTTGTTTCATGGACACCACATCAGCAAAGTTTTCTTCGTTCATTTTGGCAACTATATTGTGAACGGCAGATTCTGCCTGTAGGGCAATCGCGTCATAAAATGACACTAATATGTCAACCATAAAATTGTCATGGACTGAGTTTAGTGTCGTTCGATCAACATAGTGTTCTAGTTCATAGTCCTTAGTTTCCAAAGCCACCATATTGCATGTTGGATTACCCGGAGTCTGGCGTGATTGGGCATCACTTAATAATGGCCGAGCAAAGGTAAGGTGCTGATTGGTCAAATAATTGTACAGCTCGGCGTTGGCGACACTGGCATAATCGAGCACAGAGTTTCTCGATCCTGGACTCACATCAGCATGGTCGACGAGCCAAATACGATTGTTCCTCAATCGCTGCATTTTTGTATACGTAGACTCGCCAAGCACAGTTCTAATGTCGCCCCAGTGGAATACGCCATTTTGTTTAAGGGAAGTAGTCATTAGATTACCGTGATCTTTCCAGCTCGGGCTAACCCCATTTACGGGAAACACGGAGAGGCAGACAAGAGTCCCGGATATACGCCTTTGCCACCCAATTGGCCAAATATGAGCAAAATGGCCGGATATGTGGCTACCACAGGACTCCGGGTGCCTGTTGCCCGTGTAGCGCAATATCCAAACTACGGCAAATGTATCCCGAAACCACCCATCCCGGAGACGTTTTCTGGGTTTTCTGCTAGGCTTATATCGCTCCCCTTCATGCCAGGCCGTGCGCATGGAATATTATGGCAAAGGCAACCACAACGTGCTGCCCTCGGTGCTGAAACATCTCTATAACGCTCGCGAAATGCTCCTGCGCCAGGGCATGTTGCTCACAATATTGCCGGGAGGCGAGTTTCGTGGCATTGTGCCCTCCTCCAACTCGGCGGATTATACAGGCGACTATTACACCATGATCCGTGCCGGGGGGAGCAAGGATATCTCAAGGGAGATACCGCAGGATCCCGCATGGCCGACATTCGCACCCGCCGGATCTCCAAAAATCGGACAATTAGCGTTCGGATTCCGCATGACCAAAAGCGAGGGCATAGTGCAGGGCACAGTGCCGTTCCTGACGCAGGACAGTCACGTCCGAGGAGAACCGTCAACGCGCTCATATGCACACATGCCAAAGATGACCCCTGTGCGCTTTTCAGTTCCGCGTGACGGATTTGACCAGTTTGATGTTGAGACTTTTGTGGAGGGAATGATGTGGCCGATATGGTCATGTGAAAACAATGCCTGCCTTGAGGCTTTGGATCAGCTGTATCCCTTCAAAGCCACATTCAAGTATGGCGGATCGCAAACTCTAACTCACCTATGGGGTTTTGTGCGAAAGATGAACGACGAGCAGGGAGGTATGGAATTGGACACTGTGTTCATAAATCACGCTGTATTCAACTCGCTGATCTCAGAAGGCATTCCAGAAATGTCAGCAATAATAGCCGATAATGTGATCGACCACATGGGCGTGCGCATAATAGGCCACGAGCGCATCCCTGAGAACGTCGCATACGTCACGTCACACATGTATGGCCCACTGTTCATCACGGGTCCGACCACGATCACGTGCACGGATGACGAGTTTACAGTGGGTCGCTATTGCAGCGTCGTGAGCCCGCCAACCAATGCGGGCAGGGCAAAACCATACGGGTTCAAGGCCAGCATCGCAATGACAGCATAGCCGGGGATTATTTAGGCCGAATAGCCTGTTATGGCAAACCTATCGTAATAACCCCAGGATCGACTACCTCACGTGCCGTAGGCTGCGCCATGCCCTGACTGCTAGGTATAGCACAACGAGCAGCAAGGGCGCGCCGGCGATCCCAAGGGGGCGGACAATATGGCCAAGAATGCCATGACGTTTGGCTCTAGAGCATGACGCGCGCACTACGTTCAAGGCGGATCGGCGGGGCACTCGCGGCCTACAGGCCCTTCTGGAACCAGCGCAACATGGCCGGCAGACAGCCCAGACTCTGATCATATGGGCCAAATATCGGACAACTCTTAAATTTGGGGCATGCTATAGTGTCGCTAGACGATAGCATGATGAGAAGATCAACCCCAAACGATCAGCGAGCTGACTCAATGAACCCAAACACCATGGGACGCATGAGGCCAAGGGAGATGCGCGAGGCCCAGGCAATGGAGGCGTTCGGGGGCGAGCCAGGGCGCATGAGGCCAAGGGAGATGCGCGAGGCCCAGGCAATGCAGGCGTTCGGGGGCAACCCCCTGCACCCACAGCAGGCGGATCCGCCGGGATTTATCCCCGGATCAAAGGCGCCTAGAGGAATGGCAAGACATGCGTCACAAGGCATTTTTGGGACAGGCGCCCCAAGCCGCACTAGCGTAAGGGGGGCAAACACGGCGCTGACTGTCAAGAGTGCCCAATCACGGCGCACACGAGCAACACATGGTCATAAAGCCAAAAGACGCGCAGTGGCCAAAAAGGCGGCAAGTGGCACGCAGGCAAAGACTCTGTTGGGTCTCCCATGGATACAGACTGTGGGCATTGCTGCTGGAATGCTGGCAAGTATAGCCATAGCCGCAAGCACAATATTAAATCTTGTCAGATGACGGTTCTAGTGTATTATACGGAAAGTAGGAGCGCTACCCATCCGAGTCCACCTCCATCCACCCGGGGTTCTCCGCCCGGACCTGCTCGTCGGCCCTCCGCCTCCTGAAGGCCAGCAGGGGCGTCTCGCCGGTCTCCATGTCGAGGGAGAAGTGGAGCCTCTCCTCGTTGTAGTGCCCGATGAACTCGGCGACCCCGCCATGGCGGCCGATCTCCGTCTCGAGCGTCCGGAAGAACCTCTCGACCTTGCCGTTGGTCTGGGGGTGGCCGACGCGCGCCATGACGTGCGATATGCCGGCGTCGAGCAGCTCCCGCTCGAAGAGCGTCGGCGTCCAGCTGCGGCGCGGCGTGCCGCGCCTGGTCGCCGTGAACTGCGTCCCGTGGTCCGAGAGCACCTGCGCCGGCGCGCCGAACCGCCCGATCGCGTGGCGCAGCGCCATCACCGTGTTGCCCGACGTGGCCTCGGGAAAGACGCCAAACCCCGTGACGCACCGCGACGCGTCGTCGAGGAACACTATGAGGTGCGAGCCCCTCAGGGGACCGTATTTCATTATGTGCCAGTCCACGTGCCACATCGCGTTGGAGTACTTTCTCTCGAACCGGACCCACTTGCGCCTCCTCGACCTCGCCGGCGAGCTGCTGACCAGTCCCTCCGCAGACAATATGCGGTACGCCGCGCCGTACGCTATTTTTGAGTTGTTGAGCCGCATGAGCCTGACCAGGCGCACCACGCCGACGGGGTCGCGCGAGTGCGCGGCGAGGACCTCGTCGGCCTGCTCCCGCGTGATCGGCCTGCGCGGCCTCCCCATCGGCCGCGGCTCCGGCGGCGCGCCGGTCCGCCGGCAGTGCGCGCGGAGCTTGCGGGCCCACGACGGCGAGATCCCCAGCTCGCGCGCCACTGCCCCGGTGCTCCTGGTCGCAAGCGTCCTCGCGATGTACCGGAGCGCCCGCGCGTCCAGCCTCCTGACCGGCATGGCGCGCCGGCGCCGGAGGCCCCCAAACGTGTGTTTCGGCAGCCTGCCGGACCCGAAGGCCCTCCGCGGGCTCCCGGATCCGCGCCCGGCAAGCCCTCTGGCCCCCGCTCCTACTTTTTGTACAATACAGATCGCCAAAGATCTACACTTTCTGGCTGGTTCGAATTTCATGGTTGATCGTGGGGGAATATCTGATGTAGACAATAATATGTTGAATAATTTTATTGGGTTGACTACGCCCCAACTTTACCAGTATCTGCACTCTAGATACCTAGTGAGCATCCACAGCCTCACAAAATTTAATTTTAGAATAGGTCGTTATACACATTGTGGGCAATGGGTTCTGATCTCTAGCCTTTGCCTTGAGGCTGTGGCAGCATCCATCATATTGGCTCATTTGCTCGGTTAGCACAGCTTTTCATTCATACCGCTCGGCGACCCCTTGTCCATATTTCGGCATTGCCAACAAAATCACATAATTTTAAATGTTCAAACTTGTCAGAGCAATTATCGGGCATGATATCTATACCGCAATTTTCAGTGACCTACCTAGACGGCATACGACGAGCCTGTCAGAGCTCCCAATCCAGTGCCACAGCTACCAGAGGCACATCCGGATCTCTACTACTCACCGTCTAGCTGATCGCGAAGATCGGCACATGATTATACGATGAACGTTCACATAACACATTAATAGAGAATGCCAAGCCAAGCGGATCCGCATGAGCAGTTTTTCAAAACGGTACGGCTATGAGCCGATAAAGGGGCTGCAGTTCGAGTCCATGGACGATGATCTAAAGAGGCGCATATGGGACATAGTTGACGATTGTAATCAAGCGGGCATGTTGCCAAGAGAGGTAGTGTGGGTATATTGGCAAAAGCGCAGACGTGGCGAATATAGTAGGTGGAGCTATTCAATCGAAGAGTTGTACGAAGCATACAATGAGGCAGAATTTAACAAAGTTTATGATCTGCTAGAGTTGATGTGGGGGCAAATGGCAGAATGGGATAGGCAAAAGTTTGAGGATGCACTAAATGAGATTTTGCTTGAAAACGATTCAGGGTGGAAGATGGTGGAAGGTCAGATGGAGCCCGTGATTGGCGAAGAGAGCATCGACGCACTGCATCAGGCCAGCACCATCTCAGAGCAGGCGAAATTGCACGCAGAAAAGGCCATCAGGCACATTAATCCGACCAATCCGGACTATGAGGCCTCGATTGTCGAATCAATAAAGATGATAGAAGCCGTGGCCAAAAGATATAGCAAGAAAACCGGCCTGTCAGGGATTCTAGAGGACATAGACTCAAGGGCCGGATTGCACCCAAAGGTAAAGGATGCGTTCAAAAAGATGTACGACTTTAGCAACAAGAGCGGTGCGCGCCACGCCGCAGCGGAGCCGGGGTACACGGTTGATATCAACGACGCGCAGATCGTGCTCGTGTGGTGTGCGGCAATGGCCAATTACATAGAAAGAAGATGCGGCAGGGGTCACAGCTGAGTCACACGGTATGCGCTGTCATGCCAAAAGTCCACTGACATGCTTGAGGGCACATTGCGCGTCAAAGTGGTGTTCGTCGATATCAAGGGTGCATTGGAACGATTTAATCGCAAGTGACCTAAGTACAGTAGACAGACTATCGTGTTGCCTAGCAAGAAACTCCAAAGTCAGCCCAATATAATGGTGCATCTTTGGGTCATTGCACCCTAATGCCCTGGCGCACGCAAGTGAGGCATATGCCTCCTCATAGCGCGCAAGGGTATACAGGATATAGCCCCTACCCACGTACGCGTAGGTTGCCTTTGGGTCTAGCGCAATGGCCTCATCAAAAGAGTCTATGGCATCCTCGCGGTCGCGGAGCCCATGCGAGAGTATGCCTGAGACGATATGTGATGTGGGATCGTTCGGATCTAGATGGGACGCATGATCAATGGCGAGTAGCTTTTCAGGACCATGCCCGGTGCCAAAGAGATCACGGGTGTGATGGATATATGCCTCAGAGCTGATAGGATCATTCAAGATGGCGCGCGCGGGGACTGTAGACTCCCTGTCGCCACGGCCGCGCTCATCTGGCAGGTCATTATCAGGTAGATCTGTTGACGGCTTGCTAGACTCGCGAGGTTTGGCAAGATAGGATATGCCCGCAATGACGGCGGCAGCGGCACCAGCAGCCAAAAGGATATCCCCGATCTTCATAGGCCGACGAGTAGCGGACGCTAATTTAAACATTAAGCGCATATTGGCTCTGTCCACGAATCCCAAGAGGACGTGGCAAAATTTATAGATCATGAGTGAAATCGGCCCAAATCTCCCCACAGATCGGCACGGCCGAGGCCGGAATTTCACGCCATGTGCAGCCTTGGAACAGACACCTGTGCTCATTCGCATAGCCGCGTCTTGCCAAACCTTTAAATTTTGTCCGCGCCATATGCTGCACGTGGACAAGGACGACATGCGCGACATTGTAGAGGGTGTAAGTATCGGCTCGACTATCGTGCTTGGAGCCAAGGTGGCCCGGCATGGCCTAGGGAGTGTGTCTCTGGGAGACATTTTCTGGATGGCGGGGCTTGCGATCCTGCGCGAAGGGCTTCGCCGATAGCCTGCAATTGTTGCACGTATTGAGCACTAGGAGCCCCGGTCATGAGGCTTTTGCAGGCGCTCTAGGTTGAGATCTGCCACTTTTGCGGAGCCGTCGAGTCCATCGCGCATCACAGTGAGGAGAGACACTCGAGGAACTAGTGTACACTAGAATACACGAGTTAAACAGAAATATCATAAAGGACGTGGCAAAAACAACAGAATAAACGCACGTGTGAAATGTCCACACTAGATATGCTCACGTGCAAAGTTCATAGCTTCCCATATCATTCCCATTTGAGCAACAACTGCACTCAATTGCGTCGTTCCAGAGCACACATCTGCGCATATGTGAGCAGTCATGGAATGCGATTATTCATCTTGGCTGCCAGTCGTGCCACCTCAGGATCTGGCGGCATTGGGACGGCTGCTGCGGGATTAATCTCGATTGCGCGCCGATAGGCGTCAGTCGCCTCGTCGTCGAGGCCAAGTGCGCCTAGCGTGTTACCGCGGCCAAGGTGCAAATCAGCATCGTCCGGCCCCAGTCTCTCTGCGCGCCCAAAGGCGGCCAGGGCAGCCTTGTGACGGCCCAGCCTGTGCAGTGCCACACCATGGTTCTTGTGAACCTCTGCCCTGTTTGGCTCCAGCTCGATGGCTCGCTCACAGGCGGCCAGCGCCTCCTCGTCTCTCCCAAGATATAGCAGCGCGACGGCATTGTTCTTGTGCAGGATTGCGCCATCGTGCCCTAGCCTGGCGGCATGTGCAAATGCCCCTAGTGCCTCACTGTGCATGCCAAGGTGGATCAGTGCGGTTCCCCTGCCCACATGGGCCTCGGCCAGGACAGGATTGGCCGAGATTGCGCGCTCAAAGTGCTCAAGGGACGCCTTGGCCTGCCCAAATGAGCACATGGCACGACCTCGGGCAATGTGATCCATGGCGTCCCCTGATTCAGGCGGGGATGGGCCTGTCCTGGCGGTCCCTGCGCCATGGCGCCCCAGGTTGGCAAGGACGATCCTTTTGGCATTGCGGGAATCCGCGTCATCTGGATCAATCTCTAGCGCACGATCAAATGACGCAAGCGCCTCGGCATATCGTCCTGGCGTGAGCAGGACATGGCCACGGCCACGGTGTATATTGACATCATTTGGGGCCAATGCGACGGCCTTGTCAAAGGCGATGACTGCATCATCAGAGCGTCCAAGCAGGTCTAGTGCATAGCCCTTGCCGGCATGGGCCAGGGCCATGTCGGGATCCAGCCTAGCGGCCTGCTCAAAGGACTCTAGGGCCTCGGCATACCTTTTCAGCTCAAGGAGCACCGTCCCCCTGCTTTGTGGGGGGGAGGGATCGTGTCGGTCCAGCCTGGCGGCCTGCTCAAAAGACTCTAGGGCCTCGGCATGGCGGTGTAGCGTATGCAGGGCCGTGCCGACATTGAAGTGGACGTGAGAGCTTTTGGGCTCTAGTTCTGCGGCACGCCTGTATGCGGCCAGCGCCTCTTCATGGCGATTCAGGCCATATAGTGTCAAACCGCGCTCGTTGTGGGCGATGGCATTGTCTTTCCCCAATGCCACTGCTTGATCAAATGCCTCCAGTGTCTCCTTAGGACGTCCAAGCTTTGCCAAAAGGGTTCCGCGATTCATGTGTAACGCAACTATGCTGGGGTTTATCCCTATTGCGTGCTCGATCTTTTCAAGCGCCTCTGCGTTGCGTCCCAGTTTGCGTAGTATGCTTCCTTGCCATGCATAGTTTTCCCAGTCCTTGGGAGCGAGCCTTGCGGCCAGCTCTAGTGCCTCAAGTGCCTCTTCATGGCGTTCAAGCTTTTGGAGGATTGTGCACTTGTTGAGGAGAATCATTGTATTGTCGGGATCGAGCCTTGCGGCCGTTTCTGCTGCCTCTAGTGCATTCTCATGTTGCCCGAGTTCAGACAGAACGTGTCCGCGGTTTATGTGCGCCCCTGTCATTTCAGGATTCAGGCGCAGTGTGGTGTTGAGCTCCTCTAGGGCGTCCTCATGCTGCCCAAGATGAATCAGTGTCATGCTCTTGCCAAAGTGTGATTGCGCCTCATCGGGATTTAGGGCGATCGCATGATCAAACATTTCGTTCGCTTTCTCGTGATCTTTGAGCATTACAAGCGCGCCGGCCTTGCGCATGTATACCTCGTGGGTGGGCACTAGGGCGATCTCGCGATCTAGGGAATCGATCGCATCGGCATAGTGTCGAAGTTTCAGTAGACATGCTGACCTGTATCGATGCGGCTCGATATCCCCGGGGGCAGTCTCGGCTGCTTGCCCAAATGCGTTTGCGGCAGCCAATAGACGACCAAGTTGTTCTAGGACAAGACCCCTGTCAAAGTAGATATGCGAATCTTTGTAACCAAGTGAAATGGCCCGATCTAGCGCAGAGAGGGCCATCTCAAACCTGCCCAGATTGTATAGCACCATCGACTGTACCCTATGCGATCTGGCACGATCAGGATCCAGCTCTATCGCATGTTTTGATGAATCCAAGGCATCTTTGTCCTGGCCTAGCTCGCACTGTATAACACTAATGTTGTTTAATGATGCAATGTCTTTTGGATCTAGCTTGAATGCCAGTTTAAATTCTGCCAACGCGGCTTCATTTTTTTTCATATCATATAGCTTGTGCGCTTTTTCCCTATGTGGAACTGGGTTTGCGGGGTTTTGCTCAATTTCAAGATCGATCTCCTCCATGGTTCTAGTCGACTCCCCATCTCTCTTGGCCGATTCGGGATTGTTCTCCAAGTGTCCCGCCTCCTTCACCATGGGGCGTGCGCAGACATCACCCTATAATAATTGCGCGCCATGGCAAAATGCCGTCTCTTGTGTAGTCATGGAGCCGACACGGGGGAGTCGGCTGGCATGTGGTCGCGTACAACAGGCACCGGTCTGTATATGTATACAAGTGTGACGTGTGCTCAAGGTTTATTAGCCATATGCATGGAGTGATGCCATGGAGCACGGGGAGGAAGTATTTGAGAATACTTTTGCTAGTGAATGCAGCAATCCCACACTGACTCTAAACGAGATTATCGGATGCATGAAGTTTGGCGTCTTCAAGTATGATTCACTGCCTGCAAGGGTACGTAACGCAGTTGACAGGGAGTTGGAGCGCGAGGATGAGCTAAGAGCAAAATATGGCACGCCGCACCCTGATCCCAATAACGAGTGGGAGCTTGACGTGCTGGATGTAAAACTTGAATTTGCGCAGCGCAAGACAGAACAACTGCCGGATTATCTGCTGCTCAATCTACACTTTGAGAACGTCAAGAAGGCCATGTGGGATCTCAAAGACAAGAATGACTCAACTGACGCATTTCAATACGCGCGAGGTTCCGAGCTGTACATAGACAGGAGGTACTATGATGATATGCTTCAGCAAAAAAATAACTCGAGGGAGGGCAGGAATATCACGCAATCAGGTCAAAGTTTGTTAAAACTCATATGATGTTTTGGCGTTTTTGAGACATAGTTCATAATTGTGATTAGGGATAGTAGTGTAGGCATCACGCGTGATCCATAGAGCTGCTCGTTGCTTGTATTCGCAAAGAAGATGCTGTATTTCTGTATCTGACACACCATGATCTATGGCAAATGACACATCTTCTCCAGGCTTCTTTTCCTCCTTCTCCTCCTCCTCCTTCTCCTCCTCCTCCTCCTCCTTCTCCTCCTCCTCCTCCTCCTTCTCCTCCCCCTTCTTTCTAATCCAGCGACCAATAAATGGAATTCTGCCAATTTTGACACAACGCTCACACACTGAAATGGCATACTTTTTCTTGATTAGTCCACCCGTATCTGTCATCGCAATCATATATACCGGAGAGTGTCCGTCCCCATACATTTCAAGAAGTGCTATTCGATCAGCGGGATTGTCTGCGTCATAGTATCGATTTGTCTCAAGCGAATATGAAAACTCTTTGGCCACGAGCTGTGATTCTCGATATATGTCAAATGATTTTTCAATGTCGACAAAATGTGCCGCAACTCTCATTTCATCGTTAGTTCTGCCTTGTGATGATGATCTCTCAGACAAGTTCATGCTGCCCTCCGTAACAGTCAACATTGCAGACTATGCGCCAGACAAAGCTGGAACACGACGATGTGAATCGCCCATGTGGGCATGATCGCAGTGACGTGCGGCACACACCTGAGCCAAAAACCATCACAGAATCAAAACACCTTGCCATGCTCAACAGCATTTTATGCGGGTGGCTATTAATATACTGTGTGGGCAGGGCTCTTTCATAACTGCGCATAGGCGCGCGGCGGCCACGACCGGCGTTGTCTGCGAATAGGCGTGGACGACAGTTTCTGGGAATGGCACGGCGTGAAATTCTAGCGCCACGACGCCAGATCCCGCCCCGGAATCCCCGCGGCGTGGGCAGCATCCCCTAGGCGCGCACCTCTAATCCCGGCACGCCGCGGCGCGGGCAGTGACGGAGTCATTTGTGGCAAGGCGCAGAATCCACACACTCAAAAAAACCCTAGTGCCCCCCAAGCCCACACGCGCACTACCAGCATCCGCGCTCGCGCCCCATGTCAAGCAGCACGTCCAACCTCCCAGAGTTGGCACGCAGCTGGCCGAGTCGGTACGGAACGTCGACAAGCAGGCAGTGCATCACGGTATCGGCCTGTGACGCATACACGTCAGTCGTGATTCGCCCGTCCTCAAGCCTTTTGGGATAGCGCCCATAGCTGTTGTTGGGGAGCAGAATCAGGTATTGGTACTGCTCAAAGACCAGTGTCAGGAGGCCAAAGCTAAAGGCGATGTTTTTGGCCACGGCGCCATCTGCATGAAACGGGGCCGGCACAGGGTTTGGAAACAGCGAGAGAAAGGCCCTGAATTGCTCAAAGGCCGTGCCCAGCCTGTAGCGATCAATGGTGTTGAACTCGGCACGCGCGTACCTGCCACGATACGAGGCAAGTAGCGCATCGTCCATGATGGCATCAGGCATGGGTCGCCGCACATAGTCATTTTTGGGCATGGGCGGGACCTTGGTGCCAGTTGTGGTGACAAGATCAAGCATGCTGTCCACATATTGAGCGTGTGTTAAGTGTAGCAGCGCCACATCAGCACCTTGTAGTTTTATGCCCAGGGACTGGAGCCAAAACATCGATTGCAGTCGTGGGTTCGTTGAATGAGTGGTCCAAAACTTGCCCATCTTGCCAAAGAAATCCTTTAGGAGAACCACATTTTTGGCGTGTTGGCTGTTATATCGTATATAGCTATTTTCCATAGGCGGGATGTCAAGGCCGGCAATCTGCTTGCCGTAAAATTCGTACAGGCCAGAGTAGAGCTGGTGCCCAAGCAACCTGGGAATTGATCTACTATTGCCCAGCTCCATCTTTTCGTCCATGTTGATGATGATGGACTTTAGCTGCTTTTCAGTCGACTGCTGAGCGAGGTACATTGCTGTGGCAAGCGCGTGGCCTGACTGGTCGAATGTGGCTATGTCCTGAGCCTGCCTTAGGTCAGAGGCTGCGTGCTCTGCAAAATATTGGGCCAGCTCGACGAGGGTCATCGGCATGAGGCAAGGACAGAGCCGCGTTTAACTGTTGGCGACATTGGCAGGATGGCCACGTGGTGGTGCAGATGACAAGGACTAGCTAGTCATGCCATGTCGCACAAGCCCGCCCGCAGAGAATCGGCACATGGCGTATGCCAAGAACCGCCACATGATATCAATGCCGCCCAGACCGTGTCCAGTACACACGATCGGCTGCCAGATCCGCCTCAAGATATATATAAAACATGGAGTAGACGGTGTGTCATGGATAGAACGTCTAACGACGACCGCTCGGATTCCATGAATCCGAACAACGACGCCCATGAGGCGTCCGAGGAGAACAGGGAAGAGCAACTCGCCGAGAACGAGAAAGACTAGCTGATTCTCCACACCATATTTTTTTTCTGGCACGGCAAACCAGGCAACACCAGACAGCCCCGAGGCTCCGATGACAGGGTTCGGCACGCCATGAACGGCTGGGGGGCAAACGCGAGATCTCGCAGCAAAGCGGCCATTGAGTGCCAAACCGCGCCCAAAGGCCGTCCCCCCACTGCAAGGTTCAATATGAGCCGCCCTGGTCACCGTGCGCATGAAATCCGAGCCGGATCCCGCAGTATCCCCGAATCAGACGACCCCTAGCGCCCACGACAAGGTCATACTCACAAAGCTGCAGCACATATGCGACGAGGTTAGGAGCAGCCATGACGGCGACCCAACGGACGCATGGCAGAGCATAGACTCGCTAAACCTCTACATTGGCGGCAAAAACCGCGTAACGTCGGCCCTTCGTGCCGGCATCGTGGACATGATTCGAACAGGCCACGCAAATGACGGTATCGCAATGGCCATCATCGACAGGGTATACATGCAGCGCGACGAGTATGGCGAGATATACGAGGTGTGCAACGACCTCCTCAACCTTGAGGGAGACGATAGGCAAACGGTGATGCGGGGTATCCTCGTAGAGTACCTGATCAACCGCACCACCTATAGAATCATCAACGGCGAGGATCCCAAGGCCCACAAGGGCCTAGCGCCCGGTCTCCTAGGGCTGCTCAAGAGGAGGGCAGACATGCTAGGGCTGGACATTGACATGCGCCATGGCGAAGACGACGAATTTTACAGGATATCAGAGATATCACGCAACATCTTTGCGCGTCGGCAGCTAGAGCCGACCGAGACGATTGAACCTTGGCTCAAGGCAAGCTATCCGCGCATGTACGAGTTTTTGGCGCTCTGCCCCGAAAAGATCACAGAGTTGGTGAAGAGAAGGGTGGACCTTGTCTATTATGCGTCCATGGCACTCGAGTTGCCGAAACTCGCAGGCTCGCGACCCAATGCGCTCGACGGCCTAGAGTCGATGATCGCGTTCATGTGGGCGCACAATATGCCGATTCACGACTCGGCCAAGTATGCCTCCTGGCGGGGGGGTCTGCGCGAGTGGAAGTTCCTGCAGTATGCCTTTGAGATGCGCCTCTATGTCCATCTCTGCGCCGTTACAGGGGAGATCGAGCTAGAGCCGGCCATCGATGACGGCAGACGCGCCGACCTGCGGGTCCATGACTGTTACATCGAGGCATATGCGCCACGTGACGTGGTGGCCATGGAGTTTGGGCACATATTTCCCACAAACTCGCGCAGGGGGCTGCTCCGCAAGGCGCTCTCCAAGAGCCAGATAAGGCACTTTGGGACACGGCAGTCGCTGCTGATAGTCGAGGATCCGCACAACTATGTCACAGATGACAAGTTTCAGGGCGAGCTGGCAAAAAGGATCAGGGGCAATAGGAGGCTTGGCGGCGTGCTAGTCGCCAGGGACCTGGGTCGCCATTACAGGTGCGCCCTAGTCAGGAATCCAGAGGCCACATCGCCAATCCAGCCAACCATAGAGGAGATGGTCATGAGGGCGTTGGGAACGCCGTACACGGCAAATGGCAAGGGCGAGTGAGGCGGCAGTCGCGCCGCAGCAACGTCAGAATCTTTTGGCAATTGCCATGTGTAGTCATCAGCAGACCAGGCCACCAACTCACGCATTTCGAACAGCTGTAATAATCGTGTGAGCCGTCAGGTTACAGATTTAACTAAAATATTGCCCAAAAGACTAATGTGGCAATATTCAGTCCCAACATACAGAAATATCTGTCAGTGTCATGTCAGATAATGCCAAAGGTGATAGCCCACACACATTAACAGCGTGCCAACTAGTCTACAAATTGTTGAATTTGATTCCAGAGACGATCAATCCATGTAGAATTAGTGCGTAGATACTCTAGCTCATAACGTAGATAAATAAACACCCAGTATAGCGGATAGTCAGAATATTCCCCATACATGTCAGTTGTAACGCGTCCATCATTTAAAATTGCCGGATAACGCCCAAGTGATTCATGGGGAAACAAGAACAGATAATAGTTAGCAAATCCTACAACAATATTATAACTAAAATCTAATAAAAGTCGACGGCTAAATTTGGCAGATGATTGTGAGGAAGAATAGTCAGATGTTTTTGACCCAGACGAAAAAATGTTTTCGACGCTGTCAGCATAGGCAGAAAATAGATTTTGCCGTTTAATATTTGATGGATGTTGCACATATTTAGTAAAGAGTTTTTGAAGTTGGTCATCATCATGAATCACTTTCTGCATATTGGGGGCTGTGAACATATCATTAGTAAGGGTCTGAAGTGGTGGATTCGTTCCCATACTTTCTTGAAGATTTTTTAGATAGGTGTGATGGTGCAGGTTGAGCTCGGAGAGTTCCTTTTGGTCAAGAGGAACCCCCATTGAAATTCGCCAGTCCAGCAATTTCCAGTTAGGGTTTCTTGAATAGTCTTCCCACTGTTTGCTTATTGTTTCAAAAAGACGATCGCTGTGGTCCGATTGCTCTGAATTTGGCCTGACCATTCCATCATTCGTAAAATAGGGCGCGGCCACACTAGCAATGTGCTTGACATAAAGCAGTTTATAGATATTTGGGTATAGCTGATGGCTAAGAGAACTCAGTATATTCTTGCTTTGCCCCAACTCCAACAGTTCGTCCAGCTTGAGGACTATGGACTTTAGCTGCTTTTCGACTGACTGCTGCCCAAGATACATTGCGGTTCCAAGCGCATAGCCAGATTGATCAGATCTGGCAATAGTTTGTGCCTGCTTCAAGTCAGAGATGAACTGGTTTTCAAAATGGGTCGACAGTGACGTCATTGAATGACGCAGGACGTGGAAAGGGCATATTTTAACTATTGGCAAAACGTAATGAAACGCAGCAGAAAAACAGTCTCAAGACCAGCCAATATGCCTCAATCATCGTGTATCTGACAGGACAGAATATGCTAGATCCGCATGCTAGTGTGGTGTGCGGCAATGGCCAGCTATATAGAAAGGCGATGCAACAAAAGCAGCAGCTAAGTCACACTACGCAACGTCATTCAGGTGCTTCCTGACATAATCGAGGCAACCTTGCGTATCAGGGTGGTGTCTGTCGATGTCAAGGGCGCGCCGAAACGACTTGATCGCACGCTTCCTGATGACAGTGGACAATCGTGGGTGTAGCCTAGCAAGAAACACCAAAGTCAGCCCAAGATAATGGTACATCTTTGCGTCATTGGACCCAAACGCCCTGGCGCACGCAAGTGAGGCATACGCCTCTTTATAGAGCGCAGGTGAGTCACATGTCTCATCATAGAACGCACGGTTAAACAAGATATGGCCCTTACCCGCGTGCGCCTCGGCTGCCGTTGGGTCTAGCGCAATGGCTCGCTTATAGGAGACCAGGGCATCTTCGGGACAGCAGCGCTTGTGCAACATTATGCCCAAGGCGACATATGGCTTGACATTGTCAGGATCCCGACTGATAACATCATCAAGGACACGTAGCGCATCAGAACCACGCCCATTGTTAAAGAGATTATGGGCGCGAGCAATACATGACTCAGAGCTGACAGGATCATTCAAGATGGCACGCACCGGTATTGTCGACTCCCTGTCGCCACGGCCGCGCTCGTCTGGCAGGTCATTATCCTGGAGATCTGTTGACGTCTTGCTAGATTCGAGAGCTTTGATAAGATAGGATATGCCCACAATGACGACAACGGCGACCCCGGCACCCAAAAGGACGTGTTCAGCCTTCATAGACCAATGAGCAGTAAGCGCTAATTTAAGCATTGAACGCATATGACCATGTGGGGTCAGCGCCTCTTACCAGCTCATGCCCAGGCAGGTGCCATCACGACAAGTAGAACGGCAGGATGTGCCCGTTTGGCCAAATGAGCAGAAAGATGCTGACCTCGTACGCAGGGACAGGCCGTCACACTTTTAAAACCGGAGGTGGCATGGAGCCCATGGTCGGGGACGGGGAAATTCCGGTAGACTCAAGCAACATAGCGAGCATAGAATATTTTAATGACACTCGCACTCTGCGAGTCAAGTTTCACAGCGGGTCAATGTATGATTATTTCAACGTGCCCGAGTCCGAGTACTTGGGGCTAAAGAGCGCCGAGTCTCACGGAAAGTATCTTCACAAGCACATAATAAACAAGTATGATGAAGATAAAGTTGGATGAGGTGAAAATCACCCATGAAAATTGATAGGATATGCATCAATAACTTTCGCTCACTCAAGAACGTGGCACTAAATCTAGACAAGCTGACAATGATGATTGGAGCTAATGGAACTGGAAAGACGGCCATACTTGATGCCCTTAGGCTGTTTGAGAGCGAAGAGGCAAATGTGGTCGAGAGGGATTTTAACAAGCCAGACGCAAAAATAGAATTGGTGCTTGTGCTATCAGATGTAGAGAAATCTATAAAAGCACCAGAATTTATAGTTAAAAAAAGACTCATAATCAAAAAAACCTTTGAGGGTGGAGAAGGTAAACCCACAATACAATGTGAGGTGTGGAAAACGTGTTATTCCTCGTTTAATGAAATTCGAGATGCAGGGTCTAAGCCGAGGCCGATAAAATTCAAGGCTATTAAAAAAAACTTTGAGGGGTTTCCAGAATATAGCGCCGCCTCATGGGAAGAGGATTTAAACAAGTTTGAGCACAAATACATAAAAGAACATCCCAAAGACAAGAGCAAGTACAAAGGACGATTTGTTAACTGGAAACCTTCACAAATGAGCCTAGGCGACATATTGGAAATAGTGCATGTTCCGGCCATGAAGGACATCACCGTAGATGGAGAAGAGAGGGCGGATTCAAACTTGACAAAATTAATAGATATGGCTGTGCGAAAAGATCCCGAAGTCAAGGATCACTTGGAAGCAATTGAGGGAGAGTTTGTCAAAAAATACGAGGACTATTTGCCGAAAATTCATGAAGATATACTAGATCCCATAAACGATAATCTTGAAGAAAACACCAACAACTATACTAACAATGCTAAATTTACAATAGGCATTAATTTGCCCGAGCCAAAGTCACTTGCGCTGCGTGCATCAATAACCCTAACAGAAGATGGCCATTCAACAGATATAAAACATGTAGGAAGCGGAATACAGCGCATATATCTCATATCCATACTAGAAACAATAGCTAATCAGGCCGCGAAGCAGAAAATTAAAAAAGACAGTAGCAGGAAAACTAGCCAAGACATAGAGCAAAAATCAAAGTATGCAGATCCAGTTAAATTGATCATGATCGACGAGCCAGAGCTATACCAGCACCCACAACGACAACGACGTATTTTGAAACAATTTGAAAAATTGACAAACGGTAAAGACACTGTTCAGTTGATATGCAGCACACATTCTCCATACTTTATAGAATTGCAGAACATGGACAATATTCGCCTGTTTCGGAAATTCAGAGATACCAAGGTACAGTCAACAGCATTGGATCACATCATAAAGTACATGGACGTGAAAATTCCTGACGTAATGGATCCGGAAAAAAGACTGCGAAGGTGGCTAGATGTGAGGGCCACCCATTGGGCAACTGAAGGATTTTTCTCAAAAATAGCCGTAGTGGTGGAGGGGCCGGGTGACAGGAATATGTTGCTAGCTGCGGCGAGTGTGCTAAATGTAGACTTGAACAAGAGTGAGATTTCCATAGTGCCTTGCAATGGAAAGGACGAAATATCAAGGTTCGCCTACATATTTATGCAATTTGGCATTCAGGTTTATTTGATCTGGGATCTTGATCTAGAGCAAAATGACAGTGCGAGCAATAACGCCAATCACAAATTGATGGAGCTCGCAAAGTTACTCAATTACAAGGGAGATTCCAAGATAAAACCAAGCATCAATAACCACTTTTCTTGTTTTGAGCAAGATTTAACAACGTCACTGGCAGATGATCTTATCAAATATGAAAATTTACTAAATGACAATAGTTATTATAAAGCATTAAAAGAAGCAAGAAAACGCAATGCCAAAAGTAAAGAAGATCTAAACGAAAACGCTAAAAAGGATTGCAATCACAGCACATCACAAAAATCCAAAAAACCGAAAGCTACCCAAAAGAAGGTGTTAGACGACAAACGCGCAGTTTATCACATGCTGGAAATAATACATGAAAAAGACTTCGACGCACTAAAATCATTTACAATTAGCAAAGTTGTTTATAAATTAGAAGAGCTTGGTAAAAAATTAAAATAGCAAGTCGGTTCCGCTGTTCACACTAACAGTCTGCAAGACGGTCATTTTGCGGCTTGTAGCAAAGATATCACAGTAAGATGGCGTGTAAATGCCAATACAGAGAATGATGATCAAGAACTATAGTGAGAAAATGACATAATTATGGTAGCAATGGCAGCCATGCCACCAAGAGCTTTCAATACATTCTCCACAGTGAATAATTGTCGTAAGCGGTTGTTCGCTGTGTTGTTTGTTGTGTCATTCTGGGAGAAAGACTTGTAGTATTTGTCGAGGTTGGGAGCGTCTACCCGCGAAAAATCTCCATACGCATCCATGTTGGGCTGTTTGTTTACGTGTTCCATAACCGCAGCAAAATTGCTTATAATTGAGCCAGCTTCCTCCAGACCTAAGGACGGCTTTCCTTCATCGTCATTGTCCTCCTCATCGTCTTCTTCCTCCTCATCTTCATCCTCCTCATCCCTGTCTGACACGCTTTCGAGATAGTCGTCACGCCCAAGCATATCCAAGTAGGCAGGTGCTTCTGGGAGATCCCAGTGATCGGCACTGTCTGGTGACATCAACACCGCCACGGGGCCTACGGTAATAACAGTAACGTGTGATCATGGGCCAACCGGGACTAGACAGAAAATTGACTTGCGGTATTCGGCATCAAAAACACGCTTTTGAACAATTCATGGTGAATATAGCCGAATATCGCAAAATAGGTAAAGCGTTTCGGCGACATGTAGGATCGGGCGCCTAGAGTCAGACACCCGGGGGCACGGTTCGGGGTCTGCAGAGGGGTCTCGGAGGTCCCATGTCGGCTCGAGGAGGCAGTCACGCCTCTTGAAGAGGAGGGCGATGGCCATGAGCAGCACGATTCGGTCTGCATACGAGTAGCGATCCACGCACGCGGCACCGCGCGAGAATGACATGTGTATGAGGGAGGATCGGCGATCAGGTAGTGGTAAACAATTGAACAATGCCCACCATGGCGCCAACGGCTGTAAGCACACCAGCCAAGACTGCCCAGGGGTGTTTTTTGATGGACGAGGCCAAGGATGTGTTTGTCACAACGGGGTCTGTCGCATGATTCCAGGGAAAGACTCTCCACAGTCAAGGCAGCGTGAACGTGGTTTCTCCTCAACTAGCGGCGATAGGATATGTTCACAAGAGTCGGCGTATTCTTTGTCAATTGGCCAGGGTGCGGCAACAATTCATATATGCGCCACCCTCTTGACCCCACAATGAAGACTCAGGGCGCAAAGGATCGAGAGTGGGATGAGATCTGCCAGGTGATAACTGACGCGTTCAGCAACGATAAACCTGTCTGGGAAGAACTAGTCAAGCAGGTCGGCAGCACGGTAGGAGAGATTGACCATCAGCCAAAAGGCGACAGCGTCTGGCATTTGGACATTTCACGCATAATGCCAAAGCCACACCGCTCCGTGCTGGATTATGCAAGGGTGGCAAGGCCGCGACCTGGCGAGTCATGGAGGCGCATCGTGCCTGATGCCCCACGCCCGGCACAGGCGCTACAGGGTGGCTCACAGGATGCGAGATCATGCTATACGATAATGACAGGTGCCCCCAGGCATTGGTCAATGTGGCACCAGGTGAGCCGGAATGACATGGCAGGAAATCCCCAGAACGTGGCGCGCGACCTGCTCGCCTCCATACGTGACGGGGTGATCGCAGTAGTGGAAAATCTAGTCCACACCAGCCTGATCAATACGAGTGATTTGGCCCTTGCAGACACGCTGCACATTCAAAACCAGGCGAATTCGCGCAAAGTTGACGGAAAGAACATGCTGGGAGGCAATGACCTGCTAGGAGTTGCGCGGACCATAGTGGACAATAGCGTGGGCGTCGAGTTTCCGGGCGGGGTGTTTTGCGTAATGACGCCCAGGCACGCCATTCAGCTCCTGGAAGGGGGTGACTTGCGAGTAGACAGCATGGACGTCAATGGCATGGACGTCGTGGTGAGCCCCGCATTTTGGGGAGGCACAGACATTGGAGGGGGCAGCGCACTAGTGGCCGCAAGGGATTCAGTCAGCGTGGCGCTGAGCGGACTGGAGGTTCGCATGGAGCAGGCCGAGCACGTGTGCCGGATTGGCGCGCAGTTTAGCGCGGGCGCCTCCATAGACCCAAAGAGGTCTGCAAGGGTCATCATGGAGAGGTAGGGCGCGCGGCGGCAGGGTTCCGCCGCATCCTGCCGGCGTCGCGCCCACAAACAGCGCCGCCAAAAGCGAGCTGCGCCACGTGGTCGTTCGCCGCAAGGTGAGCGGCCAGCTCAAGGGCGGCGCGGTGGTGGCCATGCGCATGTCAACTCTCCTGACGTGCCTCCTGACGTGGGGGCCAGGGGAAAGGGCGCGGTGGCCAAGGGTCATGCGTGCGGTCTAGGTGCTGAGCTCATACTCACCTCATCCGCACAGTCTATTAATGGTCATGTACGCAAAATGCTGTTGAACACGGCGAGACATCACGATCCGGCGACTGCTTTTGATCTAGGCGCACACCCCACGTGGAGGCGAACAGTGCCACATGTGGCATTTGCGCCATCGTATGCTAGCCATTCTCAGGGCGAGGCAGCAACATGGGCGTAGCAGGCAAAGTCCCACAGTCGGGACGAACCAAGGACGAGCTAAAGACTGCAGCCCATTTTGTCGACGTGAAAAAATCCATCGCCGCATATCGTCGATCAAGCAGTCCTGACATGATGTTCTCGTACTCACTTGAGACAAATCGGTACTATAACGTGAACAACGATGTAGAACGAACTACACTTTTAGAGCAGTATAGTGACGGACACTCAAAGCTATACATAATTGCACTAACTCACGAGCGCAGCCCAATCAAGGACGAGCGTGCCGTATTGGTGTCCACATGGTGCGTCAATACGGGCAAGATCCCGTTTATTGGCAGTTGGAACGATAGAGGCGACATTTATGAAGACGTCTCATTTTCCATAGATCACGGAGTGTCACTGGTACACATACAGAGCCTCCTTCGCAGACACAGGCAAAAAGCAGCACTCCTGATAACACGTGGCGGACACACGTTAATCTACAACCAGCATACCCAACGACACAGGCGCCGACGAGCCAAAGGCATCACATCGTGACTGTTTTTTTAGCAATCCCTGACATTTTTTTTTCGTGTTGGCACATACAGGACCTGCTGCATAACTTGCGGCATGGCAGTATACATAGCAGTATGCATAGCAGGGGTCAGTGGCCATCTTTCAGGGTGCAGGGCGGCGATTCTGCCGGGGTGCACTGGCGTCTTGTTTACAATGTTGTCCGTGTGTGTCTCTGTGGGTGGGTCAGTTGCCGGAGGGCTCTGCGTTATATGGACAGGTTCGAGCTCCACATCTAGCAGGTCAAGCTCCCATGCGCTATCATAGTAAGGATCATGCGTTCCGCGCTCTGCTGCCAACGCATCTTCGTGCTCTAGCGCCCTGTCAACGGCGTCACGAACCTCGATGGGAAGCAGATCATAGTTAAATGCGCCAAATTTCATGCCCTCGATAATTTCATCAACAGTAAGCTTGCGGTTGGTGCACGCCCGGGCAAACGTGTTCTCGAATATGACCTCGCCGGGCTCCATGGCAGGATTGTGCGTATTGTGTTAATAAATCATGTGTGCGTATCACGCACGTGAACGAGGCGGGGATGCACGTGCAGGACTGCCAATGGGTGTGGCCTATGAGCCCGTCACGGCTGCTCCGAACATAATACGCAATTATTATAAGGCACGACATGCCCAACTCTGCCATGGTACGGCAGGCAGGGAGAACAGGGAGCGGCCAGGGAGGGCAAGGACGTGATGGGGAGGCATCAAATGTCACGCTCAACGCCAGGCCAGCAAGCAGGCAGGATACTGGAGATTCCACGTCACATAGAATCAAGGCCGACGAGCTGTACAGGCAGGACAGGAAGGCAGAGGCGCTCGAGGAGCTGAGGCGTGCAGTCGAGCTGGATACGACTGACATTGAGGCGCTAAACAACATGAGCGTCATCGAGTGTGAGCTTGGCAAGTATGATGATGCCATGGTGTCATCAGGGCGCGCAGTGGACCTGGATCCGACGCGTCCCAAGTCGCACAAGATACGGTTCGTGGTGATGGACGGCCTCGACCGCCATAAAGAGGCGCTCAAGGCCCTTGATCGCGCGATCGCCCTAGAGCCAAATAATGCAAGAACGCATTTTGACATGGGCATCTTTCGAGTGCGCATTGGCTCGGACAGCGAGGCGCTAGCCTCGTTGGATCGCGCAATAGCGCTAGATCCCAAGCTGGCCGCAGCCCACTTAATTCGCGGCAACGTGCTAGCGGCGAATGGTCACCGTAAAGAGGCACTAGATGCGTTAAGCAAAGCGATCGACTTGGATCCAAACAACCCTGCCGGCCACATCGGCATGGGTCGTGCTCTAACCGAGCTGAATCGCAGAACAGAGGCCTTGGAGCACATGGATCGCGCGATCGCACTAAACTCCAAAAGTGTAGATGCGCATAATGGGCGCGCATATATCCTGTATTCCATGAATCGCCATGATGAAGCGCTAGTGTCCGTCGACATGGCGATCGTGCTGGATCCGCACATGACGTCAGCCCATGTCGGAAGGGGAACCATATTAACCGCAGTAGGGCGCCATACTGAGGCAGTAGACTCCTTCAAGCGCGCAGTCGAGCTGTCGCCCACAGACGCTGGCTTGCACGTAAGCTATGGCCACATATTGATTCGGCTCCATCGCTATGCCGAGGCACGAGGCTCTTTTGAGCGCGCAGTCGGCCTATCACCCACAGATGTCGATGCTCAGATTGGCCTCGGCTATGCACTAGATTTTCTTGGACGCTCCGATGAGGCGATTACAGCCTTTGACGTGGCCATCGCCCTGGATCCCAACAACGCCAACGCCCATCGCAGCCGCGCCTATACCCTGTGCACGGCAGGACACGATATTGACTCACTCGCGTCATTTGATCGCGCAATCGAGCTAGAACCCTGCGATCTCAATGTTCAGGGAGCCAAGAAAATCATCCTACAGAGACTAGACGCTGCACAGAAATCTGCATCCAGACAAGACACCAAGAAGATCATGTACCACATCAACAGGGGTCACACCACGTGCTCACTAGAGCATGCCGAGACATCACTCAGGCATTTTGAGCGCGCAGTCTCCCTTGATCCCAAAAGCGCCAAGGCTCATGTGGGTCGCGGAACCGCACTGATTCATCTTGGCATGTATGACGAGGCCATCGACGCATTTGCAAAGGCTGCCAAGCTCGGAGATGACGGAGCCGTCCTGCACAAGAACAGAGCCGCCGCACTGCTCCATCTTGACCGAAACGAGGAGGCACTCGTTGCGTGTGAGCAAGCCGTCAAGGCAGCGCCAGGCAGCGCGGCGACTCACAAGAACCACGGCGTGGCGCTATGCAGGCTTGAGCGCCATGACGAGGCGCTTGCCGCATTTGAGCGCGCAGAAAAGATCACGCCCAAAGACTATAACTTGCACCTTGGCCGAGGACGCGCCCTGGAGGCATTGGATCGCCATGACGAAGCAATAGACGCGTATCGGCGCGCCGTCGAGCTCGAACCCGGCGCGCCTGTTCCAATGCCCCAGTTTCGGTCGCAGGCGCCACCGGTGGCCAAAGCAAGCTAGCAATCCTCTGGCCATAACCTGCGCAATAGTCAGAGCCGGTGAGGCTGATCGGGCTGCCCTCAGGCTCGTCGCACCTCAACGCGATCGAGGGGGCGTGGCGGCAGGCAAGGCGGGCGCTGCCGGTCTCCGAGCACCACCCCACCATTGGGGGAGATGCGGACGGCGGTGTCACGGCACTGCAGGCACACGGGGTGTACCGGCTCGACGTGATGTCCCACCTGGCCCGGACGTCGCTCAAAGCCGGCACGGACTCTTGATCGGCAGTATAGGTAGGTAGGCGCCTGTTAGCTATGACCATTGTGTTAGCTGATTCCCATGGTAGCTCAACATCAGAGGACGGAAGTACTCCAAAGTGTGCAATTGTTATAGGGTAACATCTACGCGCCTCTCCATGGCCTAGGGATGTGGGCGAATCAGCCCGGACGCCTCTGGATCGGCACGTCGCAGAACCTCGGTCACATTTGGATATTTTGCCAATAAACTCAAGGCAGCCACTAGTCCGGTTAGACACAGGTGGTATTCAGTGACCAATGTCTCATAAATCCTTGTTTCTGTCAAGAACCAACGATCAACTAAAAAATGAAGAGATGTAAAGAATGCCCACTAGTATTGTGATAGCGGCCGCCAATCCACTCAAAAGTTTCAAGAGATGCTTTTGTGAATGGGGAATTCGTGGGGGGTCTGACGTTGTATGAGATTCGCCATTTGTGTTTTCATTTACCTGTTCATCCTCGTATTCTTCAACTATTTGTTCATCGACAAAAGTGTCCGTGGCTGCAGTCGAGTCAATTGGCGCATCGTCCTCCTCGTCCTCCTCGTCTGCGCCTCCCCTGTCGCTCGAGCCTCCATCTAGGCCTAAGCCTAGGCCTACACCTAGACCCAGGCCTAGGTCTAGGCTTCCGCGTTGGCCGCCCTCGCCGCCCAGGTCATCTTCGCCATCTAGGCCGTCCTTATCCGGGAACACGCTCTTGCACAACGTGCACTGATATCCCGATACGCTCATACTGTGTGTCACGAGACCCTTGCATTTAGGGCAATAGGGATAAGGCATGAATCAGCATCCCGTGCCCTGCTATATTTAGGTAACGTATTGTGTGTGTTTTACACGCACACTACAAGAGAGGAACAGGCACGCTAACCATTGTGGCAAGGCGCAGAATTCCCACACTCAAAAAACCCCAAGTGCCCTCAGCCATATGCGCACTACCAATACCCAAACTCATGCCCCATCTCCAGCAGCACGTCATGCCGATCAGAGTTGACACGTAGCTGGTCGAGTTGATATGGAATGGCGACAAATAGATAGTCCAGCACACGATCCATCTGTGATTCATACATGTCAGTTGTGATACGCTCATTTTCAAGCCTCGTAGGATAGCGCCCATATTTGTGGTTGGAGAATAGAGGCATGTATTGAAATTGCTGAGAGATCAATATTTGTACGCAAAAAGAAAAAACAATATTTTGAGCCAAAATTTTGTCGGAAGCTGTTTCGCCACAGATTTGGAAAATGGGCGGAGAAAAATCTTGGATTGTCAAAAGTTTGCGTTAACTTTCTGTGTTCAGTGACGTTGCCATCACTGTTAGCATACTCGTCACAGTATGTTGCAAGCAAATCGTTATCCATAATAACGGCAAGCATGGGTTGTTGCATATGGCCATTGTTAACTCGTTGAGAAATCTTGTGGTCACTCTTGCCAATAATATCAAGGAATTTTTGTAGATATAGACTTTCTTTGGAATTTAGCGATACCAAGTCACATTCTTTCAGTGTTACGCCCATCGAGTTTTGCCAAAGCAGGGATTCTAGCGTGGCATCATTAGAGTGCAAGGTCCAAAACTCGCTAATCGCTCCAAATATGCGTCCAACAATAGCCATGTTTTTGGCTTCTTGGTCACCATACTCGATATGGAACCAATCTGGTAAGATCGGTGGGGCGTCAAGGTTGGCAATCTGCCCGCTATAAATCTCGGACAGTTTTGGATAGAGCTTGTGCCCAAGTGACATGGTAATCGATTCACTCTTGCCTAGCTTCATCTTTTTGTCCATATTGATGGCGACTGACTTTATCTGCTTTTCAATAGACTGCTGTGCCAGGTACATTGCGGTGGCAAGCGCGTGGCCTGACCGATCTGAGCGGGCTATGGTCTGGGCCTGTTTCAGGTCAGATGCGGCGTGGTCGGCAAAATATTGAGCCATCTCGACTAGGGTCATCAGCGCGGAGCGGGGGCGGAGGCGCGTTTAACTGTTGGGGACATGTTGGGAGAGGTGTCATGTGAATATGCAATAACGGCGGCACGGCGAGTCGTGCTATTTATCATGACTCGCCAAACTCAGTACAGTCCATACTCGTCAGGACAGTGAGCAAGGGTTATATCAATCGCGATTTATGAAGCTTCAGGTTGTCCCTAGCCTCCTTTTCCAACTCTTTATACATCTGTCTTGCCTTCTCGGTCAGCTTCCCGTCGTCGTCGAGACAAAGTCCGTTTTGCACTCGCTCCATATGCGTAAGGTGTTTAACAACTTCCTTCTTAATAATATGATCTTCAAGTGCAGAGACGCGCTCCTCAAGCGATGCTATGCGCTCCTTGTCGTCAGACATCCCCTCGCGAGGAACCATGCCTGTTATTAAATTAAACTGGGATGTCGGCGTGTGAGATCAGCACCTAGACCGCGCGCATGACCTCCTCGACCACGCTCTTCCCCATGGCCTCCCACGTCAGAAGGCTTGACATACGCCTGGCTTAGACCTCGACGCCCCCGATCTGGTAGGCCTGTCCCTCGCCGCACTGCCACGTCTCGCAGTGCCCTCCGGCGGAGCCGTTCGTGGGCGCGACACCGGCGTGCTCGCAGAGCGCAAACAGGCACCAACACAGCACGCAAGCCTCGCCCCCCACACGCGCGCGCTCCAAAGCAATGCTTAAATTTGCAAAGGCCCCCAAGGAGACCCATGAGTCAGCTTGATGACGCATTGGGTGACTTTTTCAAGGGAGTCGGAGTTCTCGCCGTCCTTGCGCTCATCACCCAGGCATCAAGACAGCCCACGCCCGCACCACAAAGACAGCCCGCCCCCGCAGACCCAAGGGACATGGGCATCATCCTGTGTCTTCTAGGGCGCCATGCCGAGGCGCTACCGCATCTTGATCTTGCCGTTAGCCAGAACCCAAATGATACGCTCGCCCACCTATGCATGGGGTATAACCTGCTCGGCCTTGGCCGGCGTCTTGAGGCACTCCACTCTTTTGACCGGGCAGTCTCGCTGGATCCAAACCTCTACAAGAACGTGCCAACGGCCGCAAAGCTTGCGCACAAGCTTGGCCAGCCTGCAATCTTTCCCATCCTGGCAGAACTATGGTACATCGTCGACTTGATTCACGCGTACATCAAACACCCCCCGCGCACGCGCAGATCATCCTGAGGACATGGCATAGTGTGGGACTATTGGACAGGCAACCTCCCGGGGATCCTGAATCTGCGCCCTGCAGGCCATCTTGCCCCCGCTCCCACTTTACGCACAGGACATGGCGCCCACGAGGACGGCTCGCCCTAAACTATGATCCGCCAATGTCAGGCGCCCCGGATGATCGCTGCCCATATCTAACCATTTTAAGGGGCATGATCGCGCAGCGGCCGCAATGAAACCCTGCACAGGCGTCCTGCTCACGTTCGGCGACAGCTCCGGCAACCCGTCGCGCTCGGAGAAGGCCATAGCAGACACGCCCCACTATATCATAGTCACGATCACGATGGATGCAGGGGAGGCGCGGAGGGTTGGTGTGCTCATTCAAGAGCTAAAAATAAGGCACTTTGGCGAGGATAACCTTGAGCGGGCCGAATTTCACGCACACGCCCTAAAAAATCTCCTATTTTGGCTTGTGAAGGACATGACCCTTGTCAATGAGGGCATTAATGCCATTTTCGATGACATTGTGGGCATTGTGCTAGACATGGATGCCATAATCAACGTTGTCATAATGGACAAGCGGCCCGCCAATAGCGCGTCCAGTCCGGCAAACACGGTGGAAAAGTCCTGGAATGGCGCCTCTAGCATGCTTTGCAGGGCCCTCATGCGCTCTTTTGATCCGGTCAACATGATCCTGCTTGACAGGTACGATGACGCGACTAACAGGACCGTGAACAGGACAGTTGTGCAGGCCCTGCGCCCACTTGTGAATGCCGGCAATCCTGAAGAGGAGGCTGCGATTCCCAGGCCGATGTTTGTGGGCTCCCGATCCTGCAATCTGGTCCAGCTGGCAGATGTGATTGCATATATCGTGGCCAGGGTCAGCAAGAAAAATGACGCAGGCCCATTTGCGCGATGGTGTGCCCTCCTAGAGCCAAAGATCTCCCACATGGCTTATGGCACAGTCGATAGATGAATGCGGTCCTGGCCACCCGGCAAGAGCCGCGAAGCCAGAACCGGCTCGCCTGTGGAGGCTCGTAAGCGCCACACGACTGCCCCAAGGCACGGGGCACTCTTTATTTAGGCATTGGCCCATGCGACAGGCGTGAGGTCAGCACCCTTCTGCTCATTTGACCAAATAGGCGTATCCTGTCGATCTACTTGCCGCTTTCGCGCCTGTCTAGGCATGAGCGGGCCATGGGGTGCTGGCCTCATACTGCGACAGGCGTGATGCTGATGCTGCGGATGCCATTGTCCTGTGGCCTGACCTGTTGCCGCCTGCCACAGCAGCGGTGAAATGGGGGCTGCGGTCCTGACCACCCCGCAAGGGCGGCGGGGCCCGAGGCCCGGCTCGACTTGCCACCCATGGGCCGCACACAACTGCTGCCGCGTGAAACACAGCCCCAATTCAGGGTACTGCCTCGCCACCGTGGTAATGGGGTCAGCGCCCATACTGACGGGCAAGGGCTCGTGCCATGATCAAACTTTCCCTGTGCGCCATGAACGGCCGTGGGCAAACGCGGGATCTCGCAGCACGCCACGACCGTTGGGCGCCATAGCCGCCAAACCGCACCCAAAGGCCATCACACTGCAACGTTCAATATACGCCCCCATAACCACCATGGCACATGGAGCCAAAGGCCAGTCCCGGAACACCGATGAACCCAAAGGCCTTGACATCCCACGACAGGGTCATTCTCGAGGAGCTGCAGCTTATATGCGACAGGGCGGCAAACGGCAATGACGGCCTGGCAGCGGCATGGCATAGACTAGACACGCTAAACCTCCAGATCAGCCAAAAAAACCGCCCAACGCGGGCGCTCAGGGCAGGCATTATCGGCATGATCAGGACACGCCATGTAAATTACAGCCTCGCCATGGCCATACTCGACAGGGTATACATGCAGCGCAAGAGATATGACGAAATGTACGAGGTGTGCGGCGACCTGCTAGACCTTGACAAGAAAGAAGGGCAGAAAACAGTAAAGAGCGTTCTAGTGGAATATCTCATCAACTGCACAATCAGCAGAATCATCACGAGCCAAGACCCAAAAGCCCACAGGAGCCTGGCGCCAAAGTTCCTAAACCTCCTGGAAAAAAGGGCCAGTTCACTCGATATCGACATTGACACGCGCAATGGCAAGGCCGACGAGTTTCAGAGGGCACTGGACATTTCGCGCGACATTTACGCAAAGAGATACCTAGAGCCCGCAAAAACGCTAGAGCCATGGCTGAAATCCCACTATCCGCACCTGCATGAATTTCTGGGGCTATCCCCAAAAAAGATCATAAACCTGCTAAAAAGGAGGGCAGATATCGTCTATTGCACATCGGCGGCAATGTCATCCCAACAGAAGAAAAACGCCCAGACAGACACGCTAGACACCCTAGAGTCGATGGTCAACATGATAGAATCAGGGAACACGACAGTTTACGCAAAAAAAGACCTCTCCTCCTGGAGAGACGGCCTGTGCGGAAGAGAATTCCTCCAGTCCGCCCTAGAGATGCGCCTCTATGTCCATCTTGCGGCCCAGACCCCGGAGATAGAGCTGGGGCCGGCCATGGAGGCAGGCAAGAGGGCCGACTTTCGGGTTCGTGGCTGCTATATCGAGGCATACACGTCGCGCGATGTGGCGGCCATGGAGTTTGGGCAGATGGTCCACACAAACTCGCGCAGGAGGCTGTTGCGCAAGGTCCTCTCCAAGAGCCAGATAGGGTACTTTGGCTCGCGCCAGTCGCTGCTCATAATCGAGGACCCGCGCGACTATGTCGATGACGTCGACTTTTTGGGCGAGCTGAGCGCAAGGATTGGCTCAAATGAGAGGCTAGGCGGCGTGCTCATCGCAAGGGACATGGGTCGCCACTATCGGTGCGCACTGGTAAAGAGCGCGTCTAGTGCGTCACCGGTCCATCCACCCACGATGGAGCTCGTCATAAAGGCGCTGGAGACGCCGTATGCGTGATGGGGCAGGGGTGGGAGGTAGCGTGCCCACAAACTTTGGCGAGTAGTGCTCCACAGTGTGGCACGTCACAGCTATACACGGCATTGTTGAGGCCTGGGGATTAAAGAGAAAGGCAGAGTTTAAAGCTAGGTCTTGACCAAAAATTCACACATGTGTTGAAGTGCAGGGTCGGCTCAAACACCGTCAATCATCAGACTCTCTACATATGGAGTGGTGGCAGTTTGGCCCAAACGGTATTCTCGGGCCAGGACTGTCATACTGCCTATGGTTTGCAAGCAATGTGTCCACGTCAACAAGCGTGCCTTCTCGTGAGGCACACTCGCAGCGGGGATTTTTGGCGTATCCTGCACGATACACGCGACACTTGGACACTCCGTCGTCCTTTAGCCTAAGGCACAGACCCCTAGTGTACATTGTGCTAAACTCAGTCATGGCAAGGCGTTTGCTGCTAGACAATGCGTTGACAGTTTTACCTGCCGCATCATGGGGCAGCCAAAACTCAAAGTCTCTCATGCTGGACGCAAGCGTATTTTCATCTCCACGCAAAATCGAGTCTCGGAGTGCACTAGGAAGCATCGCGAGGCCGACGTCAGTCATCAGTTTAGACACAATGAGGCCGTTAGACTCGTCTTCATCTAGCGCCTTTATCATGTATTTGCGGGTAGTGTCGTCTAGTTCCCTAAACGCCAACCCCAGATCAGATTCACCATCCTCGAATTTCCATTGCACGACGGATATCACATTGAAGAAATAACAAGGCGGTATCGCGTGGCTTGTTCGAAAGCATGGATTGTAGCCGTTCTTTGGCGTCAGGTGTGCGGTCAAGAAGAGCCAAGGCCAAAGCCAGATTAAAATAAGCAGCATTGCTGCCGTGGGATGCCCGTATGGCACGCTCGAATGCGGCAAGCGCGGCCGAGTCGCAACCCAGCTCGAAAAAAGCAGTGCCGCGATAAGAATGAGCATCTGCATAATCGGGATCAAGCTCAATCACCTGATCAAAGGCCTCAA
The DNA here is from genome assembly GCA_963692915.1 of Cenarchaeum sp. GTDB lineage: Archaea > Thermoproteota > Nitrososphaeria > Nitrososphaerales > Nitrosopumilaceae > JAHRAL01. Next base: position 1,594,976 of record OY843584.1, on the reverse strand, counting down.
CGGCCCTCCGGTAATATCCAACATAGGTCAGGAGGAGTCCCAGATGAATGTGCTCGCCAACACTGTTTGGGCTCTTTGAGGCTTGTTTGATAGCGTACGCGAGCATGGAATTGGCTTCTTTTGCATCAAAAGGCATAATCCTGTCAGGTTTACGCTCAAAAGCAGATTGTATGAACATCTTGGCACGCTTGGCTGAGCGTGTGGACAATATGTCCTCCCAGTTATATCCAGATCGCTCTTTCACAGACGCGTTAGCCAAGGTTGATTATTTAAATCGTTGACAGGCCAACAGGCATGAGGTCAGCGCACCTGTCCGCCCATCCTGACGTGCTTCCTCGCGTGGAAGACCGTGAGGAAGGGCGTGGCCGAGGAGGTCATGCGCACGGCCTAGGTGCTGGCCTCATACTGCGGAGACCTCAAGCTTCCATCTTTCAGCAACTGCCAGCCAAAGGCGCTCACGGTCGTAATAGACTCTGCGCGAACCCAGATAGAGGATGGGAGCCGAGTATGCCAGACACATCAATTCTCCCCTTGCAAGACACGTTTTGGACGCGTGGCCAGGCACGCCATCTGAGGTAGGTTAATATATAGAATGGTCGCATATCTGCCCATGTCATCAGCGCGTGATAAGAAACGCACCATCAGAGAGAACAGCGAACGCGGCAAAGAGGGCGAGAGGCAGGTTGAAAAGCGCCTCAGGGACAATTGTGAGAGCGTGGAGCCAACAGGCGATGGCTCGGACTTTTATGCCAAGGGCTGCAGGAACGGCGTCAAGGACGGGTATCACGAGGTAAAGACCGGCGATGCCCAACTTTCGGATCGGCAAAAGCAGATGAAAAAGGACAACCCCGGCCGATATACCGTAGACAGGGTATAGGGCAACACTGATTGCGATTACCTCCAGAGTGGGCTCCAGGTCACGAGGTTTACCGTCGCCGGGAGGGATCGTGGAGGTCATGCGTGCGGTCTAGGTGTCGGCTCCATACCCGCGGTTTTCAACAAATATTTAATAGCAAATGGCCATTATTTTGACCCATGTCTCCCAAGGACAGGCGTATGCGGCGGAGATCGTCTAGTGGGCAACAATACGTACGGCACTTTTGCAAGTCCCCCATCCTAAAAGGCGCACAATTGGGCAATGGTGAAAATATGCGCAGCACAGGTAATTTCATGTATGCCAATGCCATTACTTTGGCACACAATGCGGACTTTTGTGTGCCAATTGTGGGGCTCCTCGCAATGGAGCAAAAAGAGGTCGAGTCACTGTTCGCTACCATAAGGGACGGCGTGAATGACGCGCAATCGTCTATGCCGGAGCCGGCCACCGCCAAAGTCGTTGCGTTGGAGCAACCAAGCAACATTGTAATGCTGGCCAGCCTGATCGAGCGTCTGCAGCAGGCAGGCCTTCTAGAGGGCGATCTCCTCACCACCTTTGAGGCGCAGAACAAGTTGCAAAAGCATGCCTACATTGCCAAGGCATTGGGGGTTCCGCTGCACTACGAGTTCAACTTTCTGGAGAATGGCGCGTTCTCAACTGACATGAGCATTGACATCTACGATACCGATGGCATAAAGGACACCATTGATCCGTTTGGGCAAATGCCTGGTGCATTTGAGATATTTGTGGACTTGGCTCGGGGGCGGGGATCTCGATGGCTCCAGGCCACGACGTTTGCCCTGCGTGATCTCGAGCTCGACGACACGGATGACGAGTTTGCCGCCCGTGTCATGCACGGCAGTAGGCTGTACGAAAAAAAGATGCTCAAGCTGGTATTTGCGCACGTGCGTGAACGCGTGCGCGAGCGCGGAACGTGTACGTGTTGAGTGTGATAGATGCCATATTTTCGGCGCCTCGCAGGGACTGCATGACGCCACTCTATTGGTTGTGTGTGTTCGGTGTTGCAACCGTGGGAGCTGGAGATCAGAAACGCATGAAACACATTCATTGACAAAGCCCTTCAAAAATAAAAAAAAATGGCCGGTCACATCAGGCCGACCACGGGTTTTCCATACTTGCCAGACTCTAGTCCTCGCTGTTCTCTGAGAGTTGCTTGGCACGATTTGCCTCAGACGCCGCATACTTGGGGTTGTTTGGATTCTGGGAATCCGCACTCGCGTTACGTGACGCATTTATGCCGCCGTGTCCCCCCGAGGACGCTGTTTGGCTTGCTGTGTTTGCCTGCGAAGCAGCGTATGCTGAGTTGTTTGGGTTCATAGAGTTGGAACGATTGTTCGCAGCGCTATTTCCCCGTCCGCTTTTTGCCATTTGATCCAAGTACTGGCTCCAGCTATATATGTCATCATCCAATTCTGGCTGTATGAGGTCAGCACCTCCACCCGTTCATGCCTAGGCAGGGGAAGGGCGTGATGGCCGAGGTCATGCGTGCGGTCTAGGTGCTGACCCCATACGGGGGGCGCCCCAACACTTCAAATACCCAAATTCCCCACGCCGTCGCGTGAGCACTGACGAGAAGTATGACCGCCTTGAGAATAGGGTGTATATCCTTGAAAATTACACGAGTGGTCTTGAGGACTACATCGTAAAGATGGCTATGCGATGGTGGGACGAGAATAATAATCGGGATCCGGGGCAGGCGGGGACGTTGGTTACGATGAAAAGGACGACTCGCGATGATTATGAGAAAAGCGTGCGCGATGAGATCAGCAGGCTCCGAAGGACCAATATGTAGATTGATGGGTTTCCGCCCCCTGTTCCGCCACGCCGTAGGGTGTGGCGTGTTTCGCTTAAATATGCCCCATTTTGGGGGGCTGTCGTTGAATTCGGTGCCTATTGCGCTTATTGCCGTTCTGGGGCTTATTGTGGCGGCTCCCACCGCCATGGCTCAAGAGGCTGACGGCGTACCGCAAGCTAAGGGGGACAACGTGCCGGTGGATCTGCCCCCATTGATACTAAAATCACCGCCGGACGTGTCTGTTACTGCTAGAGATGCTGAGTATGGGTATGGCATAGACAGAAGGGAGTTTGTTGTTTTTGATGACGGTGTGGAGGAGACTCAGATTCATTGCACCATAAATGGCGACACGCAGGAGATTGTAGGAAGTCGCGGGTACGGGGGCGGTAGTTATGGTAGTTGGCATTTGGGAGACGGCACGCATATTGTGTCATGTCGCGCGACAGATGACGCGGGGCAGGTGACGCTTGCACCAGATCATGTGGTAACGGTCAGGGCGGTAGATGACTTGTTTCCAGAGCACAGGCACAAGATGTTAATCAGGAGTGTGGCTCAAATTCACGGCATGGGAATAATATCAACTGACGATTTTGGAAAAGTGATAAAGTATTTCCACACAGCTGGAATAATAAATTTTGATATTGTGAGTGATGGAAACCGTCCAGATGATGAGACGTATAGAAACGCAGAGACTATTACACGAGACTTTACCGACAAGTGGGGTAACGCTAGGGGAGTGGCGGATATTGACTTTAAGTATCATCTAGAGCACCTTGCAGAAAATGGGTTTTTTGATAGAGTGGATCTAGGTTTCTAGCTCCCGCAGTTGTTTGCTGTTAGGTCTATCTCTAATTGTTTAATCTCATCTTGTGTTATGTTGATGTTAAACAACTGCGCCACTAGCTGATCACATATTGCGCTATTGTCTGTTTGTGCTGGTGTGGGCTCGGGTGTAGGTGGTGCCGGTGTTGGTGGTGTGGCGGGTGCCGGTGTTGGTGTGTATGACTCGTATCCTAGAGCTTGTTGTATTGTGATGTTGGGGAAGTTTTGATCAAACCACTGTTTGTAAGACGGCTCGTTGTTATAGCGATCAATGTAGTGTTTTGGCTCAAGCTCTGCAAACGGCTTAAACTTTGGGTGTATGGTAAACTGTTGTGGAGGCAGTGGTTTTGTATCTAGGACGGGTGCCGGTGGTGTGGTGGGCGACGGTGCCGGTGGTGCCGGTGTTGGATCGGGTGCCATTGAGGGTGTGGGGGGCGACGGTGCCGGTGTCTGTGGTGACGGTGTGGGATCTGGTGCCGTTAGTGCCGGCGGTGGTGACGTAACCGGTGCGGGGTTTGTGTGTATTCCTAGAATGGTATAGACGGTGGTGGTGATGGCGCTGTTTGGCATGGCGGGCAGTGCCACGAGCCCGACCAGGCCCACAAACAGAATTAGGAGGAAAATGACCCCAAACCACTGCATGGCGGGGATTGGGGTGCGGGGGGGTTAAATGTTTAGTGAGAATGAGGCGGGGCATCAACTCTGAGATTGATGCGACCCCCGCCGGTGCCTTGTACGAAAAGTAGGAGCGGGGGCAAGACGGCTTGCCGGGCGCAGATCCCGAGCCCCCGGAAGGCCGGCGGGTCCGGCACCCTCCAGACCAACGGCAAGGCCGGGAGGCTCTTCCAGACGCTCGAGGCGGAGATCGGCCACTTTGGCGGGGTCGCCGAGTTCATCGGGCTCCACAGCGAGGAGAGGCTCCACTTTGCCCTCGATGTGGAGACCGGAGAGACGCCCCTGCTGGCCTTCAGGAGGCGGAGGGCCGACGGGAGGGTCAGGGCCGGGAACCCGTGGTGGACGGGGAAAGACACGAACGGGTAGTGCCCCTTTCCGTATAAAACAGGCGGCGGAATGTTTCATAACTTTTAAGTTCGAGGCATTATTGCAAGTGTCGATGGAGATGACGGTATGAAAAAGAGGCCAACTCCAAACGACGAGCGAGGCGACACAGTAGACCCAAACAGCGAGGCGTGCAGAGAGTCCGGAACGGGTCAGAATGGTGTCAAAGCCCCCGCGCCAGCAAAAAAACGAGTAGTGTTGTTTGTCGGAGCCGGCGTTTCCTCGCCTCTAGTTCCAACAAGCAGTGGATTTGTCGATAAGCTCCAAGAAATGTGCCTCGATGACACGCAAATTAAGGAATTTTCTCATGGTGTAAAATTATGTGAGCATGATCACGAACATATTATAACCATCAACAATCTATTGGGCATACTGTGTTTTGATCATGGCAATCAGACAATCGAAGATCTCTTTATGACACTAGATAAACTGCAGGACGTGGTCAGGGAACATCAGCACGGGCTCTGCATAAAAGACTCTAGTGCCAAGCTGAAAGACCCTGACCGGACAGAGTTGTGCAAGTCTATCACCCGATCTTACAGTGCCTGCATAGATAACATCCATAAAATATTGAACAGTGTCACTCCTGCGTCTAGAAAAAAAGACATGCAAGCTTTTACGAGCCGAATGATCACACGGCACTCAACGCACCATCCGCAAGATGCTAGAGTGATGCATGCCAAAAGTTGCTTTCTTGAGCATTCTGCAGATATGTGCTGTTTATATTTAACAATTGGCGCAGTGCGTCAGCTGATTGAGAGATTTGTCTATTCTCGTTGTCTAGTATTCAATCCCCGTTCATGGTCTGAGCATGGCATACCGCCACTATTGAATTACGAAAATTTTTTCTGGCATTTGGATAGGAAAAATATATCATTGACCATTGCAACAACAAACTATGATCTTGTTATCGAATCATTTGCACAAATGCATAACTGTACATATTATGATGGATTTATTAATGGATGTTATTGTGGATTTGACCATGGACACACAAACAATGAACAATTTCTCCTGCTTAAACTCCATGGCAGCGTCAACTGGTCGTTAAAAAAGGGAGAAACTTTTATCGATTCCAAGAAGCTCAAAGAAATCAAAGATTTTGTTCAGAGTTGGCGCAGTTCATCTAGGAATGTTCGTAAAACATTACGTTCAAAATTTCTAAAACATCCCATTGCCACGCTGGATCATAAACTTCTTATTTATTATGGCATTAAAAAAAATCCCGCACACAAAGATATATTCCTGCAGTTTCAACGTGACATTACAAGTGCAGATCTTGTTATCGTTGCAGGCTATAGTTTTAGCGATGTGGCCAATAACCAACTGCTAGATTGTATCAAGATTGCCGCGGACAACAATAAACTGTGCGTGATTGATCCTAATCCCAACATGCAGAACACGCTAGAGTCGCTCGGAATACACGTGTCCCAAAGCGATGTGCTAAATTATTGTTTTAAAGATTTTGCCATGGAGGAGATTTTTAGCAAAATATACACAAAGCGCCCATGGGTCAGTGCACGATTTTTGTGCACATAAGCCAAAATCTCAGATGTGGCCTCTGAGAACCCCAAAGGCCAGGATCCAAACCAATGCTTAAATGGGCAAAGACCCCCAAGGAGACCCATGGGTCAGCTAGATGACGCATTGGGCGACTTTTTCAAGGGAGTCGGAATTATCGCCGTCATTGCGCTCATCACCCAGGCATCAAAACAGCCCACGCCCACACCACAAAGACAGCACACCCCCGCAGACCCAAGGGACATGGGCATTCTCCTGTATCTGCAGGGGCGATACGCCGAGGCGCTGCCGTGTCTTGAACATGCCATCTGCCTGCGCCCCCACGATGCGCTCACGCGCCTTTGCATGGGGTATGACCTGCTCGCCCTTGGCCGGTATCGCGAGGCGCTCGGCTCCTTTGGCCGTGCCGTCTCGCTGGATGCCAGCCTCTACAGGAGTGTGCCGACAATGGCAAGGCTTGCGCACAGGCTTGGCAGGTTTGCAAACAGACGCGTCCTGGCAGCGCTATGGCGAATTGTCGCCCGGATTGGCACACACCGCAGGTACCATGCGCTCACGTCGTCCTGAGGAGATGTCATGGTGTGGGACTATTGGATAAACGGCTAGGCACGCGCATCCGAACCCCTAGGGCACATATTCCAGATTCCGCAGAACTGCGGGTACGTGCACATCCGAAAACCACTCTTATCGACTCCCGGTAAAACACACACTCATTCATCAAAAGTATGAGGTCAGCACCCTTCTGCTCATTTGGCCAAATAGGCGTGATCCTGTCGATCTACTTGCCACTTCAGCGCCTGTCTAGGCATGAGCAGGCAGAGGTGCTGACCTCATACCATCAAAAACAAGAATGAGTTATATAGAACGCCCTAACTTTGGGTGCAGCATGAGCACAATGCCAGGAAGCAGATATCCCATAGCAGTGGTGAAATATGATTATTACACGTGGGCAGTTTCTCGCTATGAACAAACAAAAGGCCTCAAAGAGGAGGGGCGAGTGCAAAAGCTTGCCAACAAGGCAGTAGAGCTGTTGAACGAGGGAAAACATGTCGAGCTGTTTGACTGGCTGGAAGGACAGGATGATGAGATAATGGAGCAGACAGACCTAGTAGAGATGACGCTCTTGATGTATCTCAGAGTGCTAAAGAAGCAACATACTCACAACAACGAGTTCAAGAGCGCCATAGAACCCAACGAAGAGCAGATCACTAGAATAACTGACAGGGTGGCAAGTGCAAAATCACTCGAGATGGGCATTATACACACACCAAATAAATACAACTCCCTAGTTGGACATATTTCCCGCATTGTGCTGCATAGACAGATTATGACAAACAATCCAAAATTTTGGGAATGGGTAAAAGATCGCTATCCAAATATGTACAGATTGTTAATTGTGAAAGAAGGCCTCGACAAAGAAAACACAAATTCGTTTGTTCAAGTGCTAAGCGAGCATTTTAAAAACAACGACCCATACAAGAAACATATGCAGTATATAGACTCTGTTTGCAAGAAGACGTGGGAATTCTGTAATGATAAACAAAGATGCGACTATGCCCAGAAACTACACGACAATTTTATGACGGCGATAGCAGAGATGAAGATACTCGCAATAGCTCCAGAATATTTTCAAAAGGTAGAGATAGAGCCAAAAATCAACCCAACAAAAAAAGTAGCTGATCTGGGATTTGAGTTTGAGAGTACCAAGTATATGGCTGAAGTCTATGCGCATGATACAATTGTTGCAGCATGCCCACAATCATTCGAGCGCATAGACTTTAGAAAAGAGTGGGAAAAGTTGTTTGAAAAGAAAAGTCAAATTGAAGCATTAAGAGAGACAAATACTCCAACAGTGTATGTGCTCGCAGTTGGGTTTGACTATTTGAATGACGTGGAGACACGTACTGAAAGGTTCCGAGAATATGTTCGCAAAAATATGCCCGAACATTCAGAAGTTGTGATTATTCGACTCAGGGGCCGTCCCGAAACCATATCAATACGTCAAGGAGAGATTGTTCCAGAAACAACGCTAGCAAAAAAGCTCCAAGAAATGGTGGACCAGTATTGGGATGAATAAAATGTGCAGCAGACTTGTTATAGGTGAGACGACCATGAATAGTGTCATCGGGACTGAATTGCAAATTAAATATAACAATCCTGGCACATCTGCATGAAAAGACATTAGATATCTGCACAATTATTGAACTAATGAGAATAAGCACATAATGATGGACTGATTAACCAAAAACAGCATATAATGCCAACGCTCCCACGATAATACCAAATCCGGCTGCAGCACCATGCAATATTTGGGAAAATGTAATTTGTCGTATTTTGTTTACGAACCGACCGCCAAAACGGCTATCAATGCCGACAGTCTCATACGTGTAATACCGCAGACAATCAGGACATCGAGATGTCATGTTGATAGGGTTGTTGGCCAAAAGCACATTACAAAATGGACATGTTGGATCCGCCACGCCTGTCATGAATATCTGCCTCAAGATGACTGATATTTATGTAATTAGCCCAGAGGTGCCGTCCACGAATAAGCACAAGCAGGTGTTTCGGATCATCACGTGACGCAAAATTCTGTCTAGTTCCATGATCAGAAGACCTTGTGGTTTAGGACACCAAATTTAGAGAAAAGTCATGTGACCATTGTATGTCAACACCATTGTATGTCAACACCATTGTACACCTAGAGAAATTAGTGTGTTATTGGCTTGATCACACGATAAAATTGGATTACAAAGCCGATATAAACCATGTCCACAATCGACGATCAGGAGAAAAAAGTAAGCAGCTGGGCAGCGTTAGCCAGAAGGCTAACTATGAATCCAGCAGCCGCAGCCACACCAACAAAAACTCGCGTGGGGTGTTTTTTGACAAACTGAATAACTGACGTGTTTTTCGTAACGCGACGCATATCACCGTCCCATGGAAAAGACTTGCCACATTTGGAGCAATGGTAAGGCGGTGTCTTGTGAGTCGGAATGAGTGCAGCATACGTGATATAGTTAATGCGTTCTTCGTTAATTGGCGAACCACATTCTTTGCACTCTGTAAAGACACTAGCACCACATTGGTTACAGAAATCATCATATTTTTTTTCTACACGGACAGCACTGTCAAGAACATGGCCATTCTCACATATTGCCGACTTTATGCCGACCATGGTTGATGGAAATAATTGTGAGCTTTCGCTCACGTGGTTTTTTTCGACAACAAATTCTTTGTTCACATCTTGCACGTCGGTAAAAGTGTCAGTTTCTACGGCGGGCTTAATTGACAACTCGTCATCATCATAATCACTAATGCCGTGCCCGCCATCGAGGCCACCCTCAGATGGTAACACATGCCTGTGCACGCTACTCTCTCTCGGGCTCTCAGTGGCATTCCTAGCCGTCTTGAGTGACGGTGTAGAAGTTCTGCTGCCTTTACGGCGTACCCCGGACTTGGGACGGGCGGTGGTTGTTTGGCCTAATCCAGATTTCTGGCGTGTCTTACGTTTCTGGCTCGCCATGTTGGATCGAGTTTCCTCAGAGTACACGCGTGCCGGGTTGTTCTGGTTCATCAAATCGGAGCAATTTGCAATAGCTGACCTGTACTTTGAGGCGGACAGATCCAGATCGGTGGAGAGGTTTTCCGCAGATGCCTGAAACACGCTGTTCAAGGTTGCTGCGCCGCCTCGCTGGTCGTTTGAAGTTGACTTCTTTTTCATCCCGCCTTCTTCGACACTTGCGACAACGCTTCAAATTTAAGAGTTATGGAGCATTCTACCCATGTGCCTTGGATAAACAGTAGGATAGGCAGAAATTTTTACCAAGCGCACACTGATCCGACATCGGCAGGCGAGCAAGCCACATGCCACGCCCTCGAGATCCCCACTCGCACTTTACCTCCATGGTGATTAGGATCGTCGGCGTCCTGTCAACGTGCCAGAGCTCCTGCCCAGTCCACTGTCCGCACAAGGCCATGCCCGGCACAAGGCACAAATATTATGCCCTTGTACACCGCACCCATGTCCTCAACATTCCCATGGTGTCCCACCCTCATAGACCAGTCCCCCCCAATGGATGAGAGACCGAACAAATATGACGTGCCTGGAGCCAAAGTTTGCGAGCGTGCCAATCGCATCTACGTGCAACCACGCCTAGTGGCTGCCAAGCAGCAGATCTGCAAAGGCGACATTGTCACCGTAAAAGATGAGCAACTTGTGCGCGTAAGCAGTATAAGTGACACCAGAGACGGCAGGGACTGGGGCGATGTCAGTAATGGCGCGTTTATGGCACTAGAGTCAGTTGACACCATGAACGGGTCAAGGGAGATCGAGGTGTATGAGCCTGGCGCGTGCGTCGAGACCATTCTTGACGAGGGAATCGCGGAGGGCTCGCCGGTGTTTGTAGATCTGCGAGCCTGCCGCGTGAATAAGGAGAGAACTAGCCGATCCCGTGCGGTGGATAGCACAACTCCCAAGGGCGAAGATCTAACCCTCTGGCAACGCTCACGTGGATTGCCGCCTGAGGTCATTGATAATGACATAGAGAAAAGGGCGTTTCTTGGAACGCTGCAATGCATAAGAACCAGATTTAGTAGTGAGCGACCCCTGTCCAAGTTATGGGATTTGGGGATCGTCTTGCTTGGACGGTAGGGAACCGTGAACCCCAGAATATTCAATGATTACTAGCAGTCCAGAGCCGCTCTGTCCAAAAGCTGATTTTGACTCTGTTCCCGCTTTGAATCATCCACGTGATACCCGATCCTCTGTGTTAGCTAAAGAGCGTCAGGCATTGATTTTGCCATTGCAAGCAGCACGCGAAATGGTCATATCAGCAGGTGACAAACACGTCAAAACAGACACACCATGGTCACAATAGGAATGAACGGTCAGTGATGCTGACCTCATGCCCACCCACCGGCGGACTATTTTTATGTGGAACCCACACGACGCCCTGCAGATGAACGTACTTGTGCGCATCTCCGACAGGCACGGCGCCAGAGATAGGTCTGCTGATCACATGGATCCCAGCATGAACCACACCCCATACATGTCATCATGGAGGCTGCCTGCCATATGAGCCCAAGAAACGAGCTAGAGAACGACATTAGGATACTCCTAGAGGGCATGGGTCTCCACGTCGAGGCAGTGAACCACATTCTGCCCAGGGCAGACGACAGCGAGGAGACAGAGATCGACATCGTGCTCACGTGTGGCGGTGCCACGTTTCTCGTCGAGGTCACCGAGAACGCGCAAAAGGACACGAGGCGCCGCAAGCGCAAGGACCTGAGGACGTGGGATGCGCGAGACCTCGCCGGCAGGATATCCAAAGATCTGGGGCTGCTGCGCTCCAATCACGTGCGCATCGTCTACATATCCATGGCAGAGGCCAGCGACATGCGGCCGGCCATGGACGAGGGCATTCTCTTGCTGAAAAGGGAGCACATTGTCGAGCTCGATAATCTAGAGTCCGATGGGCTAGAGATGTTTATCAAGTGGTGCGGCCTAGAGGGCAAGGTTGACCCGGGCGGGTGAGGCGGACAGAGGAAGGCACGAGTGGGCAACGTCCCCACTTTCCGTATAAAACACGTGCCTAAAAACTACGACAAGTTTAAATCTAGTTAATGGCACTAACGGCCTATGGCTGTTGGGGCACTGTTGGTCGGCGCCGCTCTTGTTGGACTTATTGCCGCAGTCGCCGCGAACAATGGCAGCTCAAAAGCCCACTACGAGCAAGGCCTTGCAATGTCAAAGAACGGCCGCCACAAAGAGGCCCTGGTTAGGTTCAAGCGAGCCGTGGAGATTGACCCCAAAAACGCCGACGCATACGCCGGTATGGGCAATGCGCTGCGCGTTCTGAGGCGCAACGAGGAGGCGCTTGAAGCATTTAGACAGGCCAGGAAACTTGACCTCAAAAACGCCGAGACATGCCGCAGTATGGGTTATCTGCTACGCGTTCTGAGGCGCAACGAGGAGGCGCTTGAAGCATTTAGACAGGCCGTCAGCATAGATCCTGAAAATGCGACTGCTCATAACGACTATGGACGTCTTTTGTACGTGCTTGGCAAACACAGTGATGCGCTTGAAGCATTTAAGCAAGCTGCCAAGCGGCAGCCCGACAATGCGACAGCACGCAGTAATGTGGGTCATGCCCTGTCTGCCCTGAGTCGTCATCAAGAGGCGCTTGTCCATTTTAAACACGTTGCCGAACTGCAGCCTGAAAACGCCTCTGCGCATAACAACGTGGGCATAGTCCTGAATGCAATGGGTCATCACAGCGAGGCCCTTGGTGCTTTTGAACAGGCGACCAAGCTTGATCCAGACAACATTGATATGCATAACCGAAAAAATGAAGTCCTGCGCACACTTGGCCATAACGCCGAAACACTGGCCACCCCCACCCCCGCATCAGAGCAGGATTCAGACGACAAGTCTATCATTGGAGGCAATGCCCTGCTTGCGCTTGGTCGTAACGTCGATGCGCTTGACGCCTTTGATCGCACAATATTGCTCGACCCCGACGCCTTACAGGCCCACTTTGGACGTGCTCATGCTCTCCTCAACCTCGGCTCCCATGAGTATGCCCTCGACGCCCTCAACAAGATCATCGAGGCGAATCCCGACAGGGTCATCGCGGCGAATCTCGATATGGCTGATGTGCACAGCAGCCGCGGCACCGCCCTCCTCAACCTCGGGCGACACGAGGAAGCCCTCGATGCCTTTGATCGCGCAATATCAATTACCCACGAGACGCCATCTGCCCACTTTGGACGTGCTTACGCCCTTCTCAACCTCGGCAGCAATGAAGACGCCATCAGGTCATTTGACGCTGCCGTAAAGCTGGATCCCAACAACATTAACATGCACAGCAGCCGCGGCACCGCCCTCCTCAACCTCGGGCGACACGAGGAAGCCCTCGTCTCCCTTGACAGAGTTGTCAAGCTAGACCCCGGTTGGGCCGACATGCACAGCAACCGTGGCACCGCCCTCCTCAACCTCAAACGCCACAAAGAGGCCCTCAGCGCCTTTGAGCTTGCCCTCTCGCTGGATTCTGACCAACAGGCGGCACATTTTGGGCGCGGTACTGCACTCCTCAACCTTGGCCTTCACAAAGAGGCCAAGGAATCGCTTGATCGTGCAATCAGCCAGCCTTTGCGCACGTGAATTATATCTGTAAGTTGGGTTTGAGAATGCCTTGTGGTTGCCTATACTGACACTGTCCGCCTGACGCTTAGCGACGAAGAGTTCACCGTGAGCACGCCGTCTTTTATGACCCTGACATAGTCTCCAATTGGGGCAATATAGCTTTGAAGACTGCGATCTCGTGTAATCTCAGCCGTTATGATTATCATTTCTGCATCTAGCGCGGCGTTTGCTGCATTTTCATCAATGTACCGTCTATATTGTGAAGTAAACAGGATGATTACGTCGGCAAGGTGATTCAATGCCATGTACATGCGATAGTCTGCAGGAGTATTTTTTAATGTAATGTCCATGATTTGAAGGGTTTTCTCGCATTGTTCCAAGTGCTTTTTAATTGCGTTTATTTCGTTCGCTTCCTCAACCTTTTTTGCCTTATTTGCCTTTTTTGATGACAGAACAACATATATCATAAACACCAACGGAGGTACACCAATTACAAAGCTGAGGAGCGCTGCACCCTGTGTGCTCAATAATAGAGCTAAGATAATGACTCCCGATAGACAAATTACAAAAAATGAATCCACATGTTGATGTTGGAGCTCAAGTTCGTCTGCTGAGCTTGCACTCATTGTTCAGTTCCCTCCAGACTCCTCATATATGCACGAACTTTTTTAATGACACTATCGACTAGTCCAGGATCATATACTATTGTCCCCTGCACCACATCCCTCGCAAATTCAGCGCTAGTGGTCATTTCACGATCTTGCAGGACAAATGTTGCCACCTGAAGCCACCGTGTGCTTCTCCCGAGAACCATTTTAATAAACACGTCTGACACGTTCGTCCTAAGATTTAACGCCTCCAAATGTGTGCCGTTCGGATCACAATCATAAATATCGATTCCCAGATCTGATGAGAATGCGCCGTTTTCCAAAAAATCAAATTCGTATCCTATACGGATCCCGAGCTTTTGGGCAATATACACGTATTTTTGCAACTTGTGGCGTTTATCAAACGTGTTCACCAGCGTGTCATCCATCACACCTTTTTCGGCAAGATAGTTTATGAACTGTGCCAGCCGTTCAATAAGCACAACTCGCGCACCCTCCTCGTCTTTTTTGGGTATAGGTGGTGCCAATGTGCTATATGGTGCTGAAGGGTCGTTATCAGACAAGACAGAGTCAGAACTATCCATGCTGCGATCCGGCGGTGCAAGATCTCCTGGCATGAACGACGGATGATCGGCCTCTTGCGTGCATACCACGCCCTCTAGCCTGTAATCGGCACGCCGTGGACGCCTCAGTGCACGCACATCATACATCTCTTGCGCGTAATCCACGAGACGGTACTTGTTTTTTGCGTATTTGCGAGCCAGGCTGTCCACCCTTAGCTCATATGTTGTGTACGGAGTGTCACCGCTGTTTACGGATATCTGCTCGGTCTTTGCACTGTGCGAGTCGTCCATATCAGTCATTCATCCAAACCTCCACTGACAATTTTTTTCAGCTTAGTCATGAGCTCCTCTGCTTGTTCGTCGTTTTCGGGTTTGGCACGGGGACGGCAGATAACTTTCTTACGTGCCGAATTGAGTCTTGTGTCAATGGCTGCAAAATTGGGTTCATAAACGGGGCTGTCAGGAATTGCGCACTTGCCCATAAATTCCCCATCTATGCGAGACATGATTAGCCTAGCTTCGTCTATGTCATCACAAATATAGCTGATAATTGTGGGGCGTTCGTAAAGCAGTCGTCTCATGCTTGAACCCTCTTTTGCATCGATATTTGCAGACCATTGGTCTTGCAATTCGCGATATGTTTCATACCTTGAGGAAAAACCAATGCTCGGGCTCAATTCTAGCTTGTTGCACAATTCTAGAAAATTGCGCAGATCAATAATCATGTATTTTATCATATATCCTGCGACAGTTAAAGGCATAACTTTGCCCATTGGATTATTTTTGAATTCCACAATGCTACGATTTAGCATATCTTGCAGCATCATCATTCCTTTACATAGCCGGTACATGTTGCTGTATGTCCCAATGTGTGGCTCTACATCGATCAAAACTGACATATCACGATATCTCATTGTCAACTCACTCGCATCGCTGTCGGTTCTAGGGCTCAACTGAGCCAGGATTTTATCCCACAAATCAACGCTCATTTCGATTGGACTTCCTTTATCACTCTTTATTATTTCATCCTGAAACTCTATAACTAGTCTAGTGTAGATCAAAATGTCCTCAAACCTCTTTGTATTCACCCTTGAGGCCATATCGTCCAACGCAATTGCAGAACCTGTGCCCAGATCACGACCCAGATCCCTCACAAACCTGGCAGTGTCGTGCTGTCCCTCAAGAATTGTGTATAACTTTTGCGGATCTGGATACAGCTGCCTTGACATTATAGTGTCAAAGTTACGCTCATACAGGCCGACAAAGTCCTGCAGCTCTAGAACAAAATATCGCACATACCTGAGAACCTCCTCAGTCGACGGGGGAAAGTACAGCGTGCCTGTTCCGCCCTGGCTATCCATGCGCAGTCCCTGGTTCATGTACCAGTAATACACCTGGTCAATCAGAGCCTTTAGGCGCCAGCTACTCTCTGCAATACGGGCAGTGACTGGCTCGTGACTGGTCGTCATGGGCAACCCCGCCTGTGACGACTCCTTTCTAGCACTGACTTGTCCCTGAAATGTGCTCCCATGGGCACCCGCATGGACGTCTGTCATATATGGGTCTTTTCTGCTGATTGGCGTGTGAGGCCAACACCTAGACCACGCGCATGACCTCCGCGACCACGCTCTTCCCCAAGCCAGGAGACAGTGTTCAACACAAGAACTCTGGATGTCGCATTATGCGCGTTCACCGGTCATACCAGAGGACAAGATTGAACCATGCAAATGAATGGGAGCGGCAAGGACTGGAAAGAAGTGCTCCATATGCTAGGAACTAGCAGATACTATGCTAGCAGCGACAGAGTGGATTAGGGCGGTGGGTGGAGCTCACATCGTTACGGTCAGAGAACGGCAGATCTGAAGAGTATGTCGCTTTTGAGGCAAAGAATGTGTCACCGGTGTGTGTGCTGACACACCGGCAAGACTCCAATATGTCAAGGATTACGTCAGGATCCAGCGGCCATTCATGATCTTGGCATTATGGGTGACATGTTGTGCTGATACTACGGTGACTGTAGATTCTTTACGGTGGAGTGCCAGAGACGCAATGTAATTGAGCACACCCTCATCTCGACAAAGGAGCAGATCACAGACACGCCCTATCGTGCAGACAAGACACGCAGATGACCGAGCTTTCACTCATTGCCCTGTACCATAACGCACAAAGCTGCCAGACAGAATAACGCCATAGCTCGTCATGTGTCAGATAGTGTGCTCAAGAGACGCCGCAGTATGCCGATCTTGCAGAATTTACGGGGCAGCCACAGACACTCCACCTGGGTCGATAGTGGCGGTTTTCTGTCACAGGGCAATTCAAGTCTCTGCGCTAGGCTCATTTAATGACAAGTCTTTGAAAAAATAAAAAAATAGTTGGTCGTCTCAGATCGACCTACGAAGCTTTCTATATTTGCCTAAACTCTAATCTTCGCTGTTCTCTGACATTTGCCGGGCACGATTTGCCTCAGATGCCGCATGCTTGGCGTTGTTTGGATTCTGGGAATCCGCACTTTCGTTATTTGACGCCTTTATGCCGCCGGGTCCGCGCGAGGACGCTATTTGACTTGCAGTATTTGTCTGCGAAGCAGCGTATGCTGGGTTGTTTGGGTTCATAGAGTTGGAACGATTGTTCGCAGCACTATGTCCTCTGTTACCTTTTCCCATGCGGAGCAATGACGGCTCTGACTATATATGTCATCACCCGATCTTGGCCTGTCCACTAGTATGTGCCGACGTGCGGCAGAGGACGTCCCGGCATTGCCTGTAGGATCGCCACAATGACGGAATGGAAAGTCAATATGCGACGTGGCCGGGCAGGCCTGCCATGCCTCTCCAGCCGTTCAGGCTCTGTACATGATGACGTCAAGCCCATGAGCAACGTCGCCGGGGAGGCATTGCACAGCGCAGTTGTTCGCCGCAAGGTGAGCTAATAGATCAGGGGTGGCGCTGCCACTGCTAGACGCATGTCAACCCACCTGACGTGATTCCCGACGTGGAAGGCCATGGGAAAGGGCATGGCCGAGAAAGCCATGCTTGCGATCCAGGTGCTGATCTCATGCGTAGATCGAGTCATCAGATTTATAAAGTAAAACATGACAAACGCACAGTATGACAGAGATCAGGGTCGTAGACAATCGACTGATCTACGGTGGCCATGGCACAGACATGACGTTGTTGGCAAACATAGATCCCGGCCGTCAATGTGGGCAGACGACACATAACTGGAATAGATCGCCCAACAATATCCGGTTTGAACCACCCTTGAATCACATATATGAAGAGACGCTAAAACGTCCCAAAAATACCAATGGCGAGTGGAATGCTCTAAACCCAAATAATGAGACATATACAGACTATATACGTCTAGCAAACATGGCATGTACCTGGTCAAATAGAGAGCGCTCGCCTGTCGAAAGATTGTTTAAATCGAGTTACGAAGAACAGTTAAAGGAATACATTCCAAAAATGGCATCAAGCTTACACAGAGGAGAACAATATGATCAGATTGCACCACAACACGACAGATTTAGCCACAGAGTGTCAGTTAAAAACAGTGATCGTATAAGTGACATAATTAGCCCACATGTATGCGGTTGTGAAGAGTTGATAAATAGGCTCAATGAGAGCCGTCGTTATGCAGCGTTCAAGGCCATATTTGGAATGGGCAACTACCAAGGACACCTGGATCTTGAAAGAGGACACGCAGCAAAAACTATAATTGACGTGTTGGATCAAAATTTCCACATGGACGGAATTTTCATGACGCACGCAGTATGTGATTTAGAGGTATATAGACGACTTGTAAATAACGTGTATGGACGCACTCACGCTAATTTACAGTATACAGCGTTATCTGCACACGAGCCAATGCCAATGCCCGGAATCCCATGGTTGGCCGCAGTGGTCGATATCAACATGCCAAAAAACCAGATCAAACTTCTAAACCAAGAATCGGCATTGTCTCTCCGTGAGGGCTCCAAATGGATCAATGTTGAGCGAGAGTTCGATGTGGACAA
Organism: Cenarchaeum sp.; assembly: GCA_963692915.1. GTDB lineage: Archaea > Thermoproteota > Nitrososphaeria > Nitrososphaerales > Nitrosopumilaceae > JAHRAL01. Next base: position 1,576,548 of record OY843584.1, on the reverse strand, counting down.
ATGGGGCATAGTAGACGATTATAAATTTGTTGCAACAGACACAGAGCCGAAAACTAACCGTAAATTTGGCATGACATTGTCAGTGAAAGAGCCAAGCAGGCAAATGCCTGATGTATTTGATCAGACTGGGCCGCCCACGTGGAGTCCACCCAAGAATCCCGGTATGCAACGTGTCATCGGGGCAATATCACAAATAATCTCCAAAAGAGAACCACGTAGTTGGATTATAGACCGGATAATGGACAATGGGATCTGGGAATGGGCAGAGCACGGTTTTCAAGTAAATGCGCCAAGAATCAGCAGATGTGCACTGCTTGCATACCAGTAACACCCATTTACACAAATATGCACGAGGCAGACACGTATTTTCTATGTTTTGGGAATCGGGATTTTAGGATCTAGGGAAGCGGCCTGGGAATAGGCGGCCAGCGCATCCTCATGACGGTCAAGCTTGTCTAGCGCATAACCCCGCCCAAGGTGTGTGGCGGCGTCGTTGGGGTCAAGCCCCAGGGCCAGCTCGTATGCCTCAAGCGCCTCGGCGTGGCGGCCAAGGCCAAACAGCGCGGTTCCACGGTTTTTGTGCGCTGACGGCTCGTTATGATCCAGACCAACAGCGTAATCACATGATGCCAAGGCTTCCAAATAGCGATTCAGGTAGATCAGGGCCGCCCCCCGGTTCTTGTGAGATGCAGGGTCAGCAGAATCCAGCATGATCGCATAATCTAAGGAGTCAAGCGCTTCGGAAAAGCGCCCCAGGGGGATTAGAACCGTTCCCTTGCCAAGACGTGCGACAGAAGAATCAGACTCTATTGAGACTGCGCTATCAAAGGCCTCGAGCGCCTCGGCGTGGCGGCCGAGCTTGTGTAGTGCATACCCCTTGCTGCGATGGCCAAGCTCACTCTTGGGGTCTAGCTCGATCGCACGCTCAAAGGCCTCGAGTGCCGCATCGTGGCTGCCTAGCAAGTCGAGGGCGGCGCCACGGCCCGCGTGCGCAATGGCAATACGGGAGTCAAGGTCAATCGCACGGTCAAAGGAGGCGAGCGCACTATTATGATCGCCGGCAGAACGCAGTGCATGGCCACGACTTGTGTGAACGCGAGCATCATTTGGGTCTAGTTTGATTGCACGCTCAAAGGCCTCGAGCGCCTCGACGTGGCGGCCGAGCGAGTCAAGGGCGGCGCCACGGCCCGCGTGGGCAACGGCCAGACCCGGGGCAATGTTGATCGCCGTGTCAAAGGAGACAAGGGCATCGGCGTGACGTCCGAGTGCGGACAGCGTGACGGCCTTGTTGTGGTGCGGTAAGGGATTCTGCGATTCCAGGCCGATCGCCACGTCAAATGCTGCGATGGCATCATCATAGTGTCCCATATCACGAAGCGTAACTCCAGTATTAAAGTGTATTGTGAGGTTGTCAGGCATTAGAGAATTTGCTTTTGTGTACGCTGCTAGCGCCTCGGCGTGGCGACCAAGGTTGTGCAAGGCAAGGCCACGATCGCTGTGGGCACTTGCGTTATCCGGCTCTAGGGCGATCACCTGATCTAGCGCCCCTAGCGCCTCGGTGTGGCGGCCGAGTTCTGCAAGCAACAGGGCGCGGTTCATATGTACATGGACATTTGGATCTAGCAAGGCGGCACGATCTAGAGACTCGAGGGACTCGGCGTGGTGACCAAGGGCGCGCAGTATACTGCTACGACTCATGTGCATGCCATAGTCGTCTAGGCCAAGCTTTGCGGCACGATCGAGGGACTGAAGCGCCTTGGCGTGTCGACCAAGACCAAACAGGGCATTGGCCATGTCAAAGTGAATTTTGGCATTGTCGGGGGTCAGCTCGGCAGCGCGCTTGAGGGACTCGATCGCCTCAGCGTGTCGACCAAGATGTCCCAATATGTACGATCTGTTGACATGTGCGCCAACCATGTTAGGATCCAGCGCAAGCGCATAATCAAGTGAAGTTATCGCATCAGAGTGACGGCCAAGATGTGTCTGGGAGATACTCTTGCCAAAATGCAACTTTGACGAACGTGAGTCAAGCGCAATCGCCCGATTAAATGCCTCGATCGCCTCGACGTGTCGACCAAGCATCCCTAGCGAAGCAGCCATGTCTGTGTGCAAGTTGACGTCATTGATCCCCATCTCCCGGGCGTTCCCCAATGCGTGCAGGGCGTCCTCATGTCTGTTAAGGCGAAGCAGGCACGCCGCACGATGCCTGAACGCCTCGGCATCACCGGGATTAATCTCCGTGACGTGACCAAACGAGGCTGCAGCTTCTTCGTAGCTGCCAATATCAGCCAGTGTCAAGCCCTTGTCAAAATGTGTCGTTGCGTCATGTCGATCAAGGGCAAGCGCACGATCAAGATCCAGTAGCGCCGCCTGTGGAGACTCAAGACGAAGACTAGCCAGGGATCGCATCTTGTATGAGCGAGGATTTTTTGAATCAAGGGATATTGCGTGATCCAAGGCTGCGACTGCCTTGCGGAATTTGCCAAGATTGTACATTGTAAAGCCAATGTTGATGTGTGGCGCAGCATCTTCAGGGTCAAGTCTGGCAGCATGGTTGAACGATGCAATTGCGTCATCGTATTGGCCCAGGGCAACTAACGCACTTGCGCGATTTATGTGCGCGTCAGTGCGTTCTGGCGCGAACGAGATCGCCTGATCAGCGGAATTGAGAGCTTTGTCGTATTGGCCCAGGGCAATTAGCGCAGTTGCGTGGCTTATGTGCGCATCAGCAGATCGCGGCGCAAGCGAGATGGCCTGGCCAGACGCCGCAAAAGCATCACGGTGGCGACCCATCTTTGAGAGAATGGCACTCTTGGCAGAGTGAACACAGGCGTCATTCGGATACAGGGCCAGCGCCTGTTCAATGATGGCAAGCGCGCCATCATAGTCTTGTTTGTCGCACAGGTGACGACTCTCCTTAATCTGTGGCTCGGCCTTGCTGCGGCCTGATGTGGAGGTGAGAATTAACGCAAGGGCCACGACTATTCCTCCCAACACCAACAGCTCCAGTTTGCTCATACGAGGCACAAATCATAGCGCCCAATTTAAGGATCTCTATGGGCGTAGCTCTAAAATGCTCATAATCCGGCTGTTTAGACAGGTTTGTAGAAAGCTGACAGGCCCGTGCTCAAGACTGGGGGGGAGTTGACCGGGCAATATACACGGTGTGGGCAAAAGCTAATTATATACTCCAGATATATATGCAAACTAGATTGTGCGGGGGGACTAGAACATGGTAGAAAAGAAAGATGTGGTAGAGAACACAATTGATGCCGAAAGTACAATCCGGATACACTATTTGAGAGACAAGATTAGAAATGCGTATTATGTGAATCAGGATATTCCTCTCAGCACATCACCAGATGAGATTTCAAAGACCGAGATCAGCCATGCGTCGCCTGAATCCACGCAAAAATTAATGGTGTGGATGAGATACCTCATACTAGAACTATGGCAGACAGGGCTGCTTGATGACGATATGGATGAAATCATAAAAAAGTTAAATTTAAAAGAACACCATAAACTTTGTGAAATATTAGAACGTGATGAAAATGTTAAATGCTTTATAGAAAAAATGAGGCACAGATTCAGTACCCATGCAAACTTTACGTTAGAAAAAGCAGTGGAAGAGATAGAAACGTTCGGATTTAGAAAAATATGGAGATGCGTGCTATTGATAATATTATTCAAAGATGCGATAAGAACAGTGTGTTATAAGCCATGTGATATAAATATAGAAGAATTAAATGGAGGAAAATATATTACGCCGCCAGATGAAATAGTCTCAGAGATAAAAAAACAAAAATTAAAAATGTTTTACAGCAAGACGGATTTTGGTGTTGACTTAGAAAAATATGATAATGCCCAGATAATGCGAGACTGTACAATATGCTTAAACATAATGAGAGATGACTTGATGATTGCGACAAAGCTTCATAGGTGTTATGGTACAGAGGAGACTTTGGTATTATATGTAAATGCAGTATATAATATGAAATATATGATTTCAGAATTGCATGAATTTATCAAACATTGGAATAAACTCAAAATTCCATCTAGTCTGAGATTTATGAAACGGGAAAACAAATATAGAGAAATTCGAAGGCAGTACTCAGCCCATCGTGATAAGAAGGAACGAATAACAAGCATCATGCAGTTGTTTAAGGAGCCTGATCGCTGGTCTAACGTGGTGCAAGATGTGGAGGAGGTGACCATACTTTCAAAAAAACTATTTCCCGATATGAAAATCAATTCTAGAATCCGGTTACCTACCAAATCAGAAATTGTTGAAATGAAACAAGAGATTGAGGATGTGCGACTATACAGTCACAAACAATATGGTGACAAGTTTATAGATAGCGAATATGACAAAAAATGCCAAAAAATCCGCAGGCATGTCGGCAAGGCATTGAACCTAAACTACCAAGAACTATAGTTCGTGCTGTGAACAGATTTACTCAACATTCTAACCACAAAGATTAGTCCATTTCATGGATGGTGTGGCAGAGACGAGGCGGGTTTAGGTAAGCAAATCACGGTAAAATGGATAGCCTGTAGGCGTCCACGAGCCCAAAATCAGAAACGGTAGTACGTCGAATATGCAAAGGTGGTGGAGGAGTCTTGCCTACGCGAGCATCCCTAGCCGCTTCAGGTCAAACCCATTGACGAGACGCCACTCTTGGTATTTTGGTTCCGGCGCCTCAAAGACCATCTCGGCGCGCTCGATCATGCCAATCCTCTCGGCCTCGGCGATGACATCCCATGCCTCCTCCTCGGAGAGAAAACCCATGAGCTTTGTCATGATCTCGGCGGCAGCCACGATGCCATAGAACTGTAGGCCGTGGCCAATGAGCTTTAGGCCTTCAAACCGTGCCGGATCCATCAGGCATCATAGGCAGTGCTGCGCCTATTAAGCCTAGTGTCACATACGTTCGTGGGCGCACACCCGTGTGCAAGAGCGGAAGTGTGCCCCAGTCCTGACGGGCAAGCTGCTGACAGCGTGGCACGCCAGCTGACATGCGACACTAGGCACCCTCGAGCAAAACCGGCACATAGCCAATATGCGCGAGTCCCCCGCCATCGACCATGCTCAGCGCGCACGCGCCACATGCTTGCCCATATGCTCGCGCACGTGAGCAAACACCCTCTTGAGCATCTTTTTTTCATACATGCGGCTCCCGTGCATGACACGGGCGGCAAACTCGTCATCCGTGTCGTCCAGGTCGAGATCACGCAGGGCAAACGTTGTGGCCTGAAGCCATGGCCTCCCCCGCCCCTCAACTAGCGCCACAAACGTCTCAAAGGCACCGGGAATTCCCTCAAACGGGTCAAGGGTGCCCCCCGCACCGTCAAGATCGCATACGTCAATTCCCAGCATGGGCGAGAACGCGCCATTCTCCAAAAATTCAAACTCATAGTCGAGCCCAACTCCCAGCGTCTTTGCAATATAGGCGTGCTTTTGCAGCGTGTGAAGGGGCTCAAATGTGGTGGCCACATTATCGGCCAAGAGGCCATCCCGCTGCAGGCGCGTGATCAGGCTAGCAAGCATTGCAGTGCCCCCAGAGTTCTCCATCACGTCTCTAACTCCATTCCCATGATCTTGTACGTCATTGTCTCTGGCAGCACACGCACGGATTGATGCACGACAGGATCACCCATTGCACGCGACCAGTTGTACAAGAACAGGGCATTGACATTGTTATTAGACATTGACATATTTTTTGCGAGAGTTTTTGTATGCGCCCTGGTGGCCGGCTTGGAATATGGGGATTTTTCTGTGCCGTTCGAGGCATGCCCGAGTCCTATGTCCAAAAGGTCAAGCTCCCACATGTCCTCATAATAGTTTTCGCGCTTGCGCTTTGCCTCTAGCGCATCATTGTATTTTAGAGCCTTGTCGACTGCTTTACGAACCTTGGCAGGGAGCACGCGATAGTCAAATGCGCCAAATTTCATGCCCTCGATGATCTCATATACTGTAAGCCTGCGGTTGGCGCACGCAGGCGCAAACGTGTTCTCAAATATCTCCTCGCCGGGCTCCATGTCAGGATTTTTCGCATTGTGTTAATAAATCATATGTGGCACATCACACGAGTGTGTGACATGTGAGCCCACACCATGACTGCCCCTAATCGATATTGTAATGCGCAATTATTATAAAACGCGACCTGCCCAACTCTGCTGTGGCAAGTCAAGCAGGAAGCTCTGGGAGCAGCCAAGGGGCAGACAGGGGCGATGAAGAGACATCAAGGGTCAGCACCAGGCCACCTAACGTACGTGATACTAGTGATTCCAGGTCACACAGAATCAAGGCCGACGAGCTATACATACAGGGCAAAAAGGCAGAGGCGCTCATAGAGTTGAGGCTTGCAGTCGAGATTGACGCGACTGACATTGAGGCGCTAAACAACATGAGTGCCATCGAGTGCGAGCTTGGCCGACATGATGATGCCATGGTATCATCAGGGCGCGCAGTGGAGCTGGATCCGGAACACTCTAGGTCGCACAGGATACGGTTCATGGCGATGGACGGCCTTGGCCGCGATGCTGAAGCGCTCGCCGCCCTTGATCGCGCGATCGCACTAGGCCACAGTGATGAGTCTGTGCACTTTGACAGGGCCATGACGCTCGTCAGGCTGAACCGGCTAGCAGAGGCGGCCGCAGAGTTTGGGCTCGCCACGATGGACAACGCCGAGGACGCCGATGCGCATGCACACGGGGCGCGATGCCTCATGGCCATTAATCGCCATGATGAGGCATTCGAGTCCTTTGATCGCGCGATCGCACTAGAGCCCAACAATGCACAAACCTATCTTGACATGGGCAACCTTCAATCACACATTGGCGCTGACAGGGAGGCCCTAGCCTCACTCGATCGCGCAATAGCGCTAAACCCCATGCTAGCCAGAGCCCACATAATTCGTGGCGGCCTGCTATTGGCAGCTGGCCACCACAAGGAGGCGTTCACGGCGCTAGGCCGGGCGATCGACTTGGAGCCAGACAGGGTGCCAGCCCACATCCTCATGGGCCATATTCTAGTCGAGCTGAATCGTAGCGCAGATGCCCTAAAGGCAATAGATCGCGCGATCGAGCTAGACTCCAAAAGTGCAGAGGCGCATGACAAACGCGCACAGATCCTGCATTCTATGGGGCGCCATGACGCGGCCCTAGTGTCCATTGACATGGCGATCGTGCTGGATCCGCACAAAGCGCAAGCCCACGTCGGGAGGGGAACCATACTCGGCGCAGTTGGGCGCCACAGTGAGGCACTAGGCTCATTCAAGCGCGCAGTCGACATATCGCCCACAAACGCCGATGCTCAGGCCGGTCTCGGCAGCACGCTGGATCATCTTGGACGCCACGATGAGGCGATTGCAGCCTTGGACGTGGCCATCGCGCTGGATCCCAACAACGCCGTCGCCCATCGCAGTCGTGCCCTTGCCCTGTATTCGTCCGGGCGTGTCCCTGATTCCATCGAGTCATTTGATCGCGCAATTGAGATCGATCCCAACTTTCCCAAAATACAGGATGCCCGGAGAGCGGTCCTAGCACAGCTAGACGCCGCACAGGGGCCAGCAGGGACATGACTCCAAGAAACGAGTCAGAGCTGTACGTCATGGGCGTATTGAGCGAGATGGGCCTCCACTTTGTAAAAGCAAACCATATCCTGCACAGAAAGGACGGTAGTGAGGAGACAGAGATCGACCTCGTGTTCACGCACTTTAACCTGACATTTATCATCGAGGTTAGCGAAAACGCGCAAAATGATGCAAGGCGCCTAAAGCGCAAGGATCTCAGGACATGGAGGGAGCGCGGGCTGGCCGAGAGGATATCCACCGAGCTGGGACTGCCACGCTCCAATCACATATGCGTCGTGTACATATCCCCGACATCAGAGGATAGCTCGGTGCCTGACATGGGCGACGACGTAGTCTTGCTGAACTGGGATCACGTGGGGGAGCTTGAAGTATATGTTGGGGAGGATGAGCACGAGTATGGTCTTGAGGCTTTTGTAAAGTGGTGTGGCATGGATGACAAGCTTGATCTAAGCAAGTGAATCTACGTTGCTATCAGACGAGTCCGCAGTGCTCGATATGTCCAACAACTCCAGCCTATCGGCGAAACCCTGCACTAAGGGCAACAAGCCCCAGTGTGCAGGCGACATCAAGAACGGACACGCTCTGTAGGCCGTACCGGGCCACCTTGGCTCCAAGCACGATAGTCGAGCCTAGAGCCAGCGCGTCGACAATGTTGCAAATGTCGTCCTTGCCCATTGGGCAATTCACCACATGAACAGAATTTAAGGATATTCGGTGGTGTGCGCGCAGTGACTCGAACGGCAGAGCTCACTCGCTTGAGAATGTCCAGAAGACTTCACCAAGGAGAGCTGCCAGGACGATAATGGCAAGGTCAGCGCCCCAGTCACGCCCACGAGGCGGCCAACGGCAAAATGTTTATATAAGGTAACCATGCGGCAGCAGTCCCGATGGGTGTGACTGTGCGCTCCCCTCGTGCAGGACTCTGGCGTCTCGCCGAGAGCCAGAACAGCGCGCACCGGAGGTCAGCGGCCACATGACATCAAAGAGCAGATCAGAGATAATGATCGGCAAGTTGTTGAATCGCATTGGCATTAACATCGTCAGGGACAGCTATGTGCTGCGCATGTGGGAGGGCGAGGAAGAGATCGAGATCGATTTTGTGACCACGTACAGAAACGCGACAATTCTCATCGAGGTTAGCGCAAACGCGCAGCTAGACGTCAGGTGCCTAAAGCGCAAGTATCTCAAGGTATGGGGAACGCAGCGCGTCATCGACAGGGTGTGCACGGACCTCGGACTCGCACGCACCAACCATACGCGCGCCGTGTACATGTCCCTGGCCACAGAAGGCAGGTCATGGCCGGACATGGACGGCGACTCGTACCTGCTGCACTGGAACCACATCGAGGACCTCATCGAGGAGGATCCCCAGAGCGCAATATGGCGGTTTGTGGGGCGGTGCGGCCTCGCAGACAAGATCGAGCCCAAGATGGGATGGGGGTAAGAGGCGGGTGGCGGTTAGGCCGTTGTGCAGGTCATCTAGTGTGCCGTTCCTGACTGTGTATTCCGAACACCTCTAGGTTCATTACAGAAATACGCAATCCAATATGACATATTGGGGTTTACGGGAGGATTGTGCCTTGCATATGGGGCAATTTGCCATTTGGAGGTTTGTTAGGAGCCAGTCTTTGGCGCACGCGGCAGAACCGCCTTACAGGAGCATAACATATTAAAACATCCACATTCACGCCGCCTGTAATGGACGCAATGCAGGCAGAGTGCATAATTGCCCGTATAAAAAATAGTGAAGAACGAAAGATCGCTCGTTTACTATATAACATGGGTCTGAATCTAGTCACCGCAAATTCTGTCTTTTACAACGCACAGCATAAGCCCAGAACCGAGATCGATCTGATATTCACCTCAAAGAAGACTACGTGGATTATCGAAGTGAGTAAAAATATTCATCAAGCGGCCCAAAACAAAAAACGCCAGCACTTGAGAGAATGGAAAGACGAGGAAAACTGGGCAAAGGTCACAACAAAGCACGAGCTCCCATTGAACAATGACGTGCGCCTAATCTATGTTGATCTGTCCAAGGAGGGCGGAGGTTCAGAAAAAATCTTGGATGTGCTGCCATCAAAAGGAGTCATCATACTGTACAAAGACTACATTGAGCGCCTAGAGAAAGATCTCAAAAAGGCAAAAAAGGAGATCCGCGATGCCTTTGTTGGCCTCATTGAACAGGCAGAGACCGATGAAACGGCCGCAAAGTAGGCCACATCACGACACCAGCGCCCACGCATCCTGACGCCCCCACGTTCATTAAAATACCCACACGCGCCGCACGCGCACACATGGACGCAGGAGAGAAGACGATTCGGCAGGAGGACTGCAACGAGGACACACTCGGCATCGGCATACTCACGCTCACGAACAAGAGGGTCGCATTTGACAAGACTCGCTCTCGAATGCTCGACCTCTCAAAGCGCTTTGGCGACACTGTCCTTGACGTGGGCCTGGGCGACATTGAGAACGCCTGGACTGAGGGGTGGCTCATCAAAAAGGTCTGCATCACGGCCCGCCTCGACGGCGGCCAAAAGACCTTCAAGTTTGGCGTAATGAGCACCGGCTCGTGGCTAGAGTCGATAACCGACGCACGCGACTCAGTATGATATTGGAACCTCGTCTAGGCGCCACGACTGGCGAACCCCGGCCTCCTCTGGCCTGACGGGCCGCGAGACTGTGGCCTCTAGCATTCCGGCCCACGCAATCTGCGATCCACAGTCACCCGCATAGCGCATTGGGGCAGCAGCCACGCGGCATTCATGGTGCCTGGACATCTCATCGAGCATCAGCGAGAGGCGCGCATTGGCGGCAACGCCTCCGACGATCAAGAGCTCGCGCTTTTTCGTCAGGACGAGTGCGCGCTCGGTGGCCTCACAGACCATCGCAAACGCAGTCTCCTGCAGCGAGTGGCACACGGACTTGCGCCCAATGCCAGAGGCGATGGCCTCCTTTGCCGCCGAGCATATGCCCGAGAACGAGACGTCGTTTCCCTTTACCGTGTATGGAAGGTCGAAATACTCTTCACCCCACGACGCGATGCGCTCGATCTCCTGGCCGCATGGCGAGGCCAGGCCCAAAGAGCGGCCAAACTGGTCAAAGAGCTGGCCCAGCGTAATGTCGAGCGTCTCGCCGAAGACGCGCCAGTGCGGCGCGCTGTATGCGAGTATCATCGTGTGGCCGCCTGACACGAGGAGGACGAGGGGGTCGTCTGTGCGCGTGAGCATCTTGCCGAGCTCGATGTGGCCGATCGCGTGGTGGACCGGATATAGCGGGATCTTGTGGTATGAGGAGAGCGCGCGCGCGACGACGGCGCCGACTCGGAGGCAGGGCCCAAGGCCCGGGCCGGCAGCATACGCGATTGCGTCAATGTCGCGCATCGACATGCCCGACTCCTCAAGGCACTCGCGCAGGCATGCGGAGCTCTCTTCGACATGGTGGCGCGAGGCCTCGCGCGGGTGTATCCCCTCGCCGTCTGGCGGCCTGTACGCGCGCCGCACGTCGGCAAGAACGCGCCCGCGCCTCCCGCGTGTCTCGAGTATCGCGCACGAGAACGTGTGGGCGGTGCTCTCGATTCCGAGGCAGCGCATCAGCCGCCCCTGGCTCCCGTCGAGACCACCTTTATGACATCACCGTCGGCGAGAACGTGGTCGGCCCCTATGCGCCTGCCCGTCTTGCAGTCGATGCCGTGGAGAAACCCCTCGGCTATATCGGCATGGACCTTTCTTGCGAGGTCGAGTGCCGTCGAGCCGCGCTCTAGGAGGAGCGCGTTTGGCAGGACGCGGCCGTCCTTGTCGCACATGCGGCCCTCGTCCTCGACCGGATACGCCACTATCATGCCCAGCGCACCAAAGACTGCCCTGTCAAGGGCCGCCTGAACGCCCGTGCCTCCGAGCTTTTCTAGCACGCCGGCGACGGTGTCTAGTGCGGCCCGCTGCTGCGGTGTCGCGTCTCCGGTCACCTCAAAGGAGACATCACCGGGCGAGTATCCTATTGTGCCGGCAGCCGCCGCACGGCACAGCAAGAGCTCGGATTCAGAGCTGCAGGGAATCGTTTCTTGGCCGACTAGCTTTGAGGGAATCTCGCCGTCTAGGAGGTCGGCCTTGTTTGCCGCGATGACCATGGGCCTGGAGGCCTCGCGCAGCGCGCGCGCAAGGCGTGCCACGTCATCATCAGTCCACTCGGCGGGCTTTTTTGTGTGCAGCTCGATGGACTGGAGGGCCGCGGACACGTGGGCCTCGCCTATGCCAAGGCCGCTGAGCCTCTGCGCGACGGCAGCAGCCAGGTTTGAGCGCCTCTGCTCTATCTCTTTTGACAGCTTTGGCCACTCGCGCAACAGTATGCCGCCAAACCAGAGGTCAAACTCCTCGACTACAAACCTCGCGTCCTCGGCCGGATCGTGCGTGCCGGCGCTCACGGGCTGGCCCTGCAGGTCTGTCGAGCCGGCGATGTCTATAACGTGTATGAGCGCATCGGCCTGGCGCGCCTCATCGAGGAACTTGTTGCCAAGGCCACGGCCCTCGTGCGCGCCTGGAACGAGGCCGGCGACGTCGATGAGCTTTATGGGGATGAGGCGCGTCCCGTTGTCGCACTCGGGCATGTCATGGGAGACGCCTAGCGGGCCGCACGCGCAAGGTGCCCTGACGTGCGCCACGCCCACGTTGGGCTCGATGGTCGTGAACGGAAAGTTGCCCGTCTGGACCGGAGTCGCCGTCGCCGCCGAGAAAAAGGTCGACTTGCCGACATTGGCCTTTCCGAGGAGGCCGATCTGCATGGCTCTCGGCGTGCGCGCTCTTGAATATTAGTATTGCATCACCTCCTGCGCCGTGTCGGTCCCTCGCGCCCATCGCGCGCACAGGAGCAAATTGTTTAATGCGGCGTGTGCGGGAGCGCCTGCATGTCACTTGTGGTCACGGGCAGCCCAGGGGTGGGCAAGCACACCGTTGCTGCCATCCTCGGCGAGGGGGCCGGACTCAAAGTCATCGACGCCAATGGCGTCGCAAGGCGGGCCGGCCTCATCGGCGAGGGCGGCGAGGTCGATGCGGGGAGGCTGCGCGAGGAGCTTGACGCCGAGGCCGCCGAGGGCACGCTCGTCGTAGGCCACCTGGCACCGTACGCGCTGAGCGCATCAGGAGTGGCCGCTGCCGTGGTCCTGCGCCGCAGCCCGTACGAGCTAGAGCGCGTCTATGCAGAGCGCGCATACGATCGCAGCAAGTCCCTGGAGAACCTTGGCGCCGAGGCCCTCGGCGTTGTGGCCTCTGACACGCTCGCCGCATTTGGGCAGGGCGCAGTAAAGCAGGTCGACAGCACCAGGAGGGATCCCGCAGAGGTCGCACGGCTCGCGCGCGGCGCGCTAGACGGGACGTATCCCGGTGATGAGGTCGACTGGCTCGAGGAGATTGGCCGGCGCGGGGACACGCGGAGGTTCTTTGAGTATTGAGCCGCGCAGCCGGAGTCTTTGAGGTCCTAAAGACCGACCTAGGCGCCCGCATTGGAAAGATTCGCACAAACCACGGCGACGTGATAACGCCGGCGTACGTTCCAGTCGTCCATCCCGTAAAGCAGGCCATTGCGCCCTCAAAGCTAAAGAGCATGGGCTTTGAGATGGTCATAACAAACGCGTACATTACGATGAGAAACCACGGCGAGGAGGCCGAGCGGCGCGGCATACATGACATCATCGGCTATGACGGCGCGATAATGACGGACTCGGGCGGATACCAGGTCCTCGAGTATGGCGCACTAGACGTCGTGCCCGAGATGATGGCCGGCTATGAGCGCGCCATACGCTCAGACATTGCGGTCCCCCTTGACCGGCCCACGGGCCTGGGCCTCCCGAGAAGGGCCGCGCACGCGCACGTGAGGGACACGCTTGCAGCAGCACGCCAGGCCCTCGAGGCCGCCGACGTCGCCGGCCAGGTCTGGACAGGCACGATACAGGGCAGCGAGCACCTCGACCTGGTCAGGCGCTCGGCGCGCGAGCTGGTATCTATGGGATACGAGTTTATGGCCCTTGGCAGCCCCGTGGAGTTTATGGAACAGTACGAGTATTCGCGCCTAGCCGAAATGATTGTGGCCGCGCGTGATGCCATACCGCCATCACTCCCCCTCCACCTCTTTGGCTCTGGCCACCCCCTCACGATACCGTTCTCTGTCGCGCTCGGCTGCGACACGTTTGACTCGGCATCCTATGCGCTATACGCAAAGCATGGGCGATACATCACGCCAGACGGCACGCGCAGGCTAGACTCGATGGACCACCTCGCGTGCGCGTGCGAGGTCTGCTCGTCGCACACGCCCTCGGAGCTGCGCGCCGAGCCGGCCGAGTCGCTGCGCGCGCTCCTCTCGCTGCACAACCTGTATGCGATAAAGTCCGAGGTCGACGCCGTGCGCGAGTCCATAGCCGGCGGCAGGCTCTGGGAGCACGTGTTTCAAAAGTTGCGCGCGCACCCGCGACTCTATGACACGCTCTCGACGCTTGTCGCAAACGCCGATCGCATGGCATACGGCACGCCGCGCTTCAAGGCAAGGGCCGCGTTCCTTTTCGGGCCAGAAGACGCCGCGCGCCCGGAGGTTCGCGCATATCACGCAATGGTCCGCAGGTTCAAGACGCGCAAGTCGCGCCTCTGCATACTCGGCGAGCCGTCTGCGCGTCCGGCCTACCTTGACCCCGAGATACTGCGGCTCGAAAAGACGCTTGGTGATGACACGCAGATCTGCCTCCTCAATGACCATCTCGGGATCATCCCGCTGGAGCTGAGCGACATTTATCCGGCCGCGCACCATCTTGCGTCAACCTGTGGAGGCGGCGTGACAGAACATGCCGCCGAGTCACTCGCAAAGATCATCGAGGGCAACTCTATCACGACGGTACTCTATGACGCAACTGATGCGCGCATTGCAAGGCTCGTGCGCAGCGTTCCGCGCGGCATACGCCGCTCTAGGATCAAGATAAAAAGAAGGATATAGCTGGGAGCTCGCTAGTTTGCAGCGTCTTCTGCCCAGCCCTTCACGAACACGCCGTTCTTGTGGAGAGGCACGGGCTGACCCGCGGTGTAGTTCATTGGCCTCATCCAAAAGATGGACTTCGTCGGGCACACACCTATGCATGCGCCGTCAGAAATGCATCTCTCCGGATAAAAGACAAACGCCTTTCCCCTCTTCCAGCCCTCTACGGGCTTTACTCGCAGCACGTCCGGTCCGAGTGAAGTGCATATCTCTACGCATAGTGCGCATCCTATGCACCTCTGCTCGTCCACGTCAGGCAATATTGCTATTGGCATTGTTGCTTTGCAATACCCCTATAGGTATTTAAACCATAATAGAAATCTTATAACGGGGTTATTTGTGGCAGAGTAGCGCACAGCGTGCCTGACACACTCAAAAATAGTGGACGCATAATGTTTACGTCTACTTGTTCTTTCTCATGGCTTCGATCTGACCCGATGTCACCCAGTCGAGGAGCTCGGCTGAGGAGGGGTTCAGTTCTGCCTTTTTGTTCATAAGATTGGCAACCCAGATCCAGTTGATCTGGTTCAGGAGAGGCTTGTTCGACTCGTCGCCGGCTCTAACCTTGGCCACGAGTGCCTGATCCTGCTGGTTCAGCCAATCTTGGTAGCTTCTGCCCATGGGGGAACCCGCCGATCGGGCTATAATTAAAGCTTTAGACAGGTGGGGGCGCAGGCGGCCCTGAGGGGGCCTCATAGAGAGGGTTTTAAAGCACGATCGGGGAAGCCTCCACGCAGTGAACGTAAGCGTTCTGGGCGCCGCCGGTGAGGTGGGTCGCTCGGCATTCATGGTCGAGGCAGGCCCCACAAAGCTCCTCCTCGACTATGGCGTCATGTTTGGCAGGCGTGGCGATCCGCCCCAGTACCCGACGCACGTCAGGCCAAAGGACATCGCCGGTGCGGTCATCACGCACGCGCACCTTGACCACTCGGGCAACGTGCCGGCCCTCTTTGCCGGAGGCGGCAACGGCGTCGGGGTCCATGCGACAAAGCCGACGATGGAGCTCTCGAGGCTCCTCATAGAGGACATGATAAAGATAGAGAGGGGCCGCCACCAGTACGAGTCGCGCGAGGTAAAGGCGATGATGAGCAATGTCACGCACCACTCCTTTGGCGAGCCGTTCAGGATTGGCGACGCGCAAGTCGAGCTGCGCGAGTCCGGCCACGTCGTCGGCGGGAGCACCGTGATCGTAGAGGCCGACAAGAGGCGCCTCTTTTACACCGGAGACGTCAACGTGCGCGGCTCGAGGATGCTGCGCGAGGCTGACTTTGACGTCGGCGAGATCGACCTTCTCATAACGGAGAGCACGTACGCGCTAAAGGACCAGCCGCCAAGAAAAGAGTCAGAGGCCGGACTGCTCGAGTTTGCCAGCGAGGTCATGGACCGCAAGGGAATACTGTTCATCCCGTCATTCTCAGTAGAGAGGTCACAGGAGATTGCATGCGTCCTGCGCAACGCAAACTTTGAGCACCGCGTCATCATGGACGGCATGGCACTAAAGGTCAATGACATCATCATGGACAATCAGGACTATCTGCGGGATCCAAAGGTCTTTGAGGACGCAGTCGGCCACGCAATCGCCATAAAGAGCCACGAGGACCGCAAGAGAAACCTCGAGGGCCCGTGCGTCGTGATATCTCCGGCAGGCATGCTAGTCGGGGGCAACGCAGTCTTTTACCTCCAAGAGATCGCCTTTGATGACCGAAACGGCATTGCGCTAGTGTCGTACCAGGGCGAGGGCACGCCGGGCCGCAAGCTCCTCGAGACCGGCAAGGTCCAGATTCGCGGCGGGGCACGCGCGGCGGCCGCACAGGTCAGAAAGTTCGAGTTCTCTGGCCACTCTGGCCGAACCGACCTCTTTGACATGGTCAAGCGCATAAAGGGCAGCCCAAAGGTCATCACGGTCCACGGCGATGCCGAGTCGTGCGAGACGTTTGCGCGCGAGATCCATGAAAAGTTTGGCCTCGACGCGCATGCCGCAGTCGCCAACGAGACAGTCACCGTCTAGGCGGCACATTGACGTCGAGTTGAGCATAAACAGCGGGCAGGTCTTTCTCTGGGAGCGCGACGGGCACCTCTGGCGCGGCGTCGACGGCGCGCACGCCATAACGGTCGACTCGTCGCGCTCGAGGCCGCGCATCTCCTCGCACGCCGGCGCCGCGCCGGACATATTCAGGCAGGATGATGACATTGAGGCCATACTGCGCGACATATCGCGCGATCGCAGGGTGGGTGCCGCAGTGAGGCGCCTGGCGGGCCTGCGCCTCATGCGCCAGGATGCGTTCCAGTGCCTCATCACGTTCATCACGTCGGCAAACTCGAGCATACCGAGGATCAGGGACTCGCTGCGCCGCATCTGCGCAAGGTACGGCGAGCGCACAAGCCATGAGGGCGCCGAGTTTTGCCTCTTTCCGGAGCCCTCTAGGCTTGCGCGCGCAAATGCCGCCGGCCTTGCCTCATGCGGCCTGGGGTATCGCGCAAAGTACGTCAGGCGGGCCGCCCACATGGTCGCATCCGGACGCCTCGAGCTAGGTGCGCTGCGCGGCGTGCCATACGGCGATGCGCTAGAGTCGCTCCTCGCAGTGCCCGGTGTGGGATCAAAGGTGGCCGACTGTGTAATGCTCTTCTCCCTGGAGAGGCTTGAGGCGTTTCCCCTGGACCGCTGGATGGCCCGCATACTGGCATCGATGGGCGAGGAGTCCCTTGCCGGCAAGATCACCAGAGTCACGCCGCGCACGTACGCCAATGTGCACGATGCCGTTGTGAAAAGGTATGGCCCGTACGCCGGATATGCGCAACAGTTTCTCTTCAAGGCCGGACGCGATGACGCGCATGGCCGCTGGGCCGTAAACCCTTAAAATGAAACGGGGTCGCACTCGCCGGCGGGTCCATAGCTCAGCATGGACAGAGTGTTGGACTTCTAATCCAATGGTCGAGGGATCGAAGCCCTCTGGACCCGTGATCACACGCCAAGGTTAATTATCGGGCACGCGCGCAGTGGCGGCCATGGGCGCATGCACCGTGTCAGTCGACGAGGGTGGCGGTGACATGCTGCGCGGGCGTGTCGTTATAACTTACGGCGGCAGGCATGACGGCGTCATGATATACGCGCAGGTCACGGGGTCAAACTCGCTAGTCTCGTTCGAGTCATGCAACGGCAAGGCGCAGGCGGGCACAAAGTCCAGGCTCTTTGTCCCGAGCGCAGACATGCCTGATGGAACTGCGGACTTTGTCGCAAAAGTCGAGCCGGCGATCAAGGAGGCGCACGAGATTCGCGTGCGCGCGGCGATAATAGAGCAGCACAAGGAGGTCGACAGCGGCGTCGTCTTTGTGTCACGCGGCTAGAAGCGCTGCTTTGTGATGATAATCTTGCCCGTCATCCACGGGTGCGGCTCGCAGTGGTACTCTATCTCGTGTGGCTCTGTAAAGATAAACTCGTATGCCTCGCCGGGCTTTACGACGCCGACTGAGCCAAACGTGCCGCTGTACGAGTCAGCGACCCTGTGGTCAGGCGTCACGGTGTGCGCTGTCTCATCCGAGTTCGTCCACGTGACTATATTGTCTATTCCTAGCTGGATGTTGACGAGCTTTGGCACAAAGTTGTCGACCTGGTCCTGGTTGGCCGAGCCGTCGATCATGTCAATAGTCGACGATCCGGTCGGATGGAGGATGTGCTCGTCGACAGACGGCTTTGCCAAGGACTCGGGTAGGTAGAACTCTTGGTAAAAGACCGAGCCGGCGACTAGCGCGACGATGACAGTCATCACGCCAATCCCGTACGCGTTCTGCGGTGATGCCAAGCGGCGAGAGGCGCCGGGAATTGCGTTATAAAGCTTACAGGGCCGGCGCGCCCTGACATACGGCCGCGTTGGGTAGCCAAGGCGGTCAGTGCTGCTGCCATGCGTGACAGGCCACGTTCAATTTTTATAGAACGGGCGGTGATCCCCTTGCATGAAGACAGTTCTAGAGCAGCCCGGGGTTGTGGACGTAGAGGCCGACAGGGATGGCTGGAGAGCCGCAATCGCAGAGCTTCACAGGGCAGAGATCGCGCTGCAGGAGAACCTCGATAGCGCCAGGGCGCGCATCGACGTGGCCGCTGCCCTGTACCACCTCGACTATGTCGAGGAGGCTCTCGAGAATGCAGAGGCTGCCATATTGCTAGATCCCGATCTCGCAGACGCACACTTTGTCAAGGGTGCGGCACTGGCAGCAACGGGAGAGTACGACGAAGCGCTGGTGGAGGCGCGCTTCGCAACAAGGCTTGATCCGGGCCACTGGAACGCATACCGCCTGCTAGGCGATCTCCTGCTCGGCAAGAGCAAGGTTGAGGATGGTCTAGAGTGCTTTGAGCGTGGATTGATGCTAAACCCAAGATATGCCGGACTCCACGTGGGTAGGGCACAGGCACTTGCGATGCAAGAGCGCTATGACGAGGCGCTAAAGTCCCTAGAGCGCGCCATAGGACTAGAGGCCAGGCACGTGTTGGCTCATGCGATAAAGGGCACTGTGTTGCTCACCATGGAACGCAATGACGAGGCGTTGCAGGCGCTAGATCGTGCACTAGAGATAAGACCCGATGATGCCAAGATAAATTATGAAAAGTACGTTGTGCTAGTGCGTCTTGGACGAGAGGACGATGGGAGCCCGTATCTCAGAAAGGCCATAGACACCGATCCTGACGTTGTCACAGAATACTGAGCGGCACACCATTGACCGCATGACGCAGATGTGAGAAAGGCGTCAGAATTCGAGCTCGTGCGAAACACGTTGGAAAAACTAGGAGGCAACGACGTCCTGGCCGATAAGATTCCAGTCGTTCACATGGTTGTCAATATAGTCGTCATGGGAGCCAATTGAAAACCGGCCATCATCTTGATTAAACGCGAGAAAAAGGTGTTTGTCGTCTGACTTTATATGGTTACACAGCATATGTTCTTCTAGTGCTGCATGTGAAAATATTAGAAAATTTTCTGTAATTGTTTGGTCTGTGCGCAAGCTTCGAAGTACAAAAACATAGAACATGCAGTTAGACGCCCGTTTCTTAAAGCTGCTTATTTTAATGCGTGTTCTGTAGGTGCTTTTTCTCTTGAACATTGTTTTTACCTGGATGTAGTAGTGAGAGTGTCCATCTTTTGTAGCAAGTAGATCTGCGCCCACATCCACACCAGGCATGCTCACGTTATAGTTTAAAAAGAATAATTTGCTAGCGACAAGATATTCACCGCCCTTGCCCACATATTCTCCAAATGATGTGGCCGGTAATTTATGTAATTGTTGTTGAGTAAATGAAGGCTTGGTGTTTGTTTTTGCCATAGAGAGATCACGAGTCTGGACATTGGCCGGAAAACTTACGCCAAATTTAACAGTCGTTTGTGGATGAACCCTACGATGAGGTTTTGTTGGTGTTTGCTTAGGATATTTTGTTGACAGCATTGTTGCAAGAGGATGATTTGGTCTTAATCTATAAAACCCTCTATCTGTTGTAACAAAAGGCGACTTGACACCATTTTGTAAAATGTCGTTATGGAGAACTTCACCCATGAGCGCGGCGACGGTATGGCTAGTGGGCTGAATGATGCCTTCAGATATGGCCTTTGAGGCAATGTGCCCAAAATGAAGCGAGCCAAGGGAGCCGCGCAGTATGCGAATCGCTGCTTTTTTGAACTCGGCGGTCTTTGGCATTGATTTTTCCATCTCCGCATCAGGCATATTAGATGCCCGATCCGGGTTTAGCCCATAATACCCCGGAGCGGTCTTGACAAACGCCGATCTGCTGCCGTATTGTTCCACATCGTGGCGCAGTACGGCACCCATGTAATCATCGAACACATTCGCGCCCAGCAGAATAATTTTTTGGGTCAACGCCCTGTCCGCAATGCGCTCAAAATGGAGCGGTGTGCGCGATTTCTGCAGTATCGTGATCGCAGCACCCTTGAGCGCGTCTGCCTGAATCATCGGAGCCAGAAGCGGCGCTACTGACTATTAAGTCCCATGATCGAAAAGGCGTCAACTCGCGCGCGACGGTGCACACTATGTCTTTGCGCCATCAGGCGTGCCAGACTCGGGCAGCTCGGGCGTCTCGGGGGCCGCCTCGATGGCCTTTGGCCTCTCGCGGGCCACGATGCCCGGCGGCGGCGTGGGCAGCTTTTTGGCCTTGCCGAGGCCATAGCGGTACACGTGAAAGAACGCCGCAAAGACGACGAGTATGAGGCCGACCCAGAACAGCGACAGGTTCTTCATTCCGGCGAGTGCCGCATTGTATGCGGCAATGTTGAGGAAGACCTGGAACGCGATAAGCGCGATGATTATCCAGTTGACCCACTTGTCAGACAGGTCTATCTTTGCGACCTGGCGCGGCCCGCTCTCCTTGGCGAGCTTTGCCTTTCGCTCGGCCTCGCGGGCCATGTGGATCATCATATAGCTAAACCCAAACCCTAGCGGCACGAGGAGGATCATCACCGTGTAGAGGTATATCGGGTCTATGACTAGGCGCTCGACGAGCGGTATTGACGTGTCAGAGGGTATGTAGAACCCCCAGTATGTCGTGACCATCATCTGCGCGATTCCCGTTATGCCAAAGGCCGTGATGAGGGGGCGATCCTTCCAGGAGAACTTTTTGTAGCGGTCGATGAACGGGACGAGGAGTAGCGCGAGGATAAAGAGGCCCGGCCAGAGCACGCCGGTGACGAACTTGTCGTATTGCGTGCGCAAGAACGCATAGAGCGCAGTCAGGTACCACTCGGGAACCGTGATCCCCGGCGGCACCGTGGGTTCGAACTTGAACCCAAGGTCTATTGGAAACACGCCGCCCGTGATGAGTATCGCGCCCGAGATCGCCATGACCATGGGCACGTCAAAGACGAGAAACCGTGGAAAGTGGACCGCCATGAGGCCGAGCATGACCACAGGCAGGATAAAGACGTGCTGCGCATAGAACCGCAGGACAAAGTCCGAAAATCCGGCCCCAAATGCGGACTCTCGGATCGTCGGCCCTATTACCGGTATAGAGTTGGTCAGCGATGCGGCAATGCTGATCGCAAGCTCAGCCCTTTCGCTGAATATCACGTCATATCCGGTGAACGCCTCGAGTATCGTGACCGTGCCGAGTATGACTCCGGTCACCCAGAGGAGCTCGTTGCGTATCTTGTAGCGGCCGCTGAAATACTGATAGTACATGTGGAGTATGGCCAGGAGAACCATGGCGTTTGACCCGTGATAGTGTATGTTGCGTATGTGGAATCCAAACGGAACCTCGTCATTGATGAACTGGACGCTGTCCCATGCGCGATCGAGTATCGGCTGATAGTAGAACATGAGGAGCGCGCCAGAGACGCCAAGTATGATGAACACGATGAACGTGAGCATTCCAAGAAACCCAAACGGGCTCACAAACCTTGACGGGAACGAGAACTTTACGGCGGCAAATATCGTGCGCTCAAAGCCGTCCCATAGCCAGTGGAAAAATCCTACGGCGCCAGTCTGGCGGCCCTCATACAAAGCGGCCATAGCCCACCACACCGTTGTCATTGACGCCCCAGACAGGGGGCTTTATCCACAAGAGGCCGTCACTGCCCGCCTCGAGGTCGAGCTTTGGAAGCGTGTCTGACGGCGGGGCCTGGAGTGATGCAGGACCTGCAAATGACGTTCCCGTGCGCGCGTCATACATGCTCCCGTGGCACGGGCACTCGCCGCGCCGACGGCCCGCATCGGGCCAGTACTTCCAGAGGCACCACAGGTGGAGGCAGACCATGCTAAACACGCGAAACGAGCTTGCGTCGTTGGCCGTGCCGCCGAGCTCCTCGGGCAGGCGTATGAGCTGCCACTTGCGAAACGCCTCCTCGTCAAGAACGCGATCGCCGGTCCGCGGGTACGTGATGACCTCGGAGTGGTTTACGGGAAACGTCGCGGCGTTGGCCTGCGACCCGTCTGGCAGCTCGACGGGCACGCGCTCGAGGGACGCAGATGACGGGTTTGGCATGAACTGGCCCCACGGCACGAACGGAGCAAATGCGAGGCCAGTGCCAGCGGCGCCCATAAGCTTGAGAAAGTCGCGCCTCGAGAGGCCGCTGGAGCCCCCGGCCCTTGCCTCCTCGGACATCTGTGGGGCGCGCCGCCCAACTTTGGTTATAAACCTACTCGGAATTTCGGCGCGGGGTGCCACTCATGGACGGTATCGCCGTCATGGAGCCTTGTGGCCGGTGCGGATCGGCAAGCTAGCTGCGATCAGGCCCAGGGGCGCAGTCAGGTTCGATCCTGCGCATGGGGGCATGGCACGTGTCAATCTGGGAGCAGTCAGCGGCGAGTGCCATGTTTATGATCATAGTTATTAATCACAGTGACTGTCGGGGAGCCATGAGGCTTGCGATCAGATCGGTGCCACTATTGTCAGAGCTAGCGCAAAGCTCTGGGATCAGAGGCCTAGAAGTCACGGTGGGGCAAAAGACGTACATGTTGCCAGAATTGTGCGCAAACCAAATAGACTACTCGAGGGGAGAAGAATGTGAGATTAAGGCCAAGCCCACTATGTTTAACTATCATTATGTGATAGACAAGGCAGAGATAACAAGCACAGACATACAAAGTATAAAGACCACATTTAAGCAAATAGAGCATGACTACGAACCTGACATTACATCTATGAGCGTAACGGCCGTCAAAAAGATCAATCCAACATACGAACAACGAATGAGTTTGCTTGAATTGCAGAGAGAGCTAAACACCACATTTATCGGAGACATCGAGTCTAACAGGAACCAAGGACTAGACGGCCTAAAAAAAGACCTTGAAGATCTAGATAGATTTGACACCAACCAAAGAAAATCCCCATCTATCAACTTACGTTGTGATGTAGGAAGTAGGTTTGAGGAAAAGATGCGATACATACTGAATTGTAACGATTATTTACGCTTTAATGTACAATGGGGCGGATATAAAATCTATAACAGAAACTGGAATATGCTATCTCAACTAATGTCAGAGAACAAGAAATGGTGCAATATGGTTGGCATATTTCCAAGACGAACAAAGTACAATAAAAAACCCATAAGATCGAACCTAGCGTATGGTTTGGCACATGGTGTTCATACATTTTGCTTTGAGACAACGATGTTCAGAGGCCAGAAGAGCAGGTCGTATCTCCTGGATGGCGATAGCTGGTGTTATGAAGAGTCAGATAACGATTATGCGAGGGATGTCGCACAATCTCTTAATGTCGCATATGACGAGGTCAAGGGGATTAGCAAGAAAATTGGAAAGGCCTCATTTGACGAGTATTACGGGAACAGAGTTGGGCTGAACATAAAGCAATAGGTTTATTGATCTAGTACATAACCATTATGACAGATTATATAATTGATTAAAAGATCCAATAAAACTGACCAAGACCGCATTTGGATCATGAGAGTCGGCCGGTTGATCACGAGTGAAAAGTTAGAGATCAGGGACGCGCCAAGGTCACCGGCTCAAGAGGCCTGGGACGGGCGCATGGCCGACTGGCTAGACGAGGGAAGAAGGATCCTAGGACTGAATGCGGAGCACAGCGAGCAATACAAGAAAAAGATCTGCTCAACGTGCTCTGCTGAACAGCGGGTTAAACGCGAGTGTGCCTCGCTTTTGCCCGGTTGCGACGAGCTAGAGTGTGGCCATATGAGGCGCGCGTTTGCGCGCAAATACAGCAAGGTCATAGAGCGCAACCTAGAGTTTCACCCACTCTTTGTGCGCATACGCCTAAACTCAGAACTGGGCAAGTGACGATGCAGGCAATGGGCCGAGCTGGCCAGAGCCAAACCGCACTAGCGAACCTGCACGCCTACTGATATCGGCTCAGAAAGCGCGTCTCCGTGCTCGCCGGCCCCAAAGACTGTGGCGTGTACCATGATGCCATACGTGCCAGTCGCGTTGACCGGCGCGACGAACAGCGTCGATGTAGAGTTGCGCCCCGTCACGGGGAAAAACCCGCCGCCCTGGCTGAACTGCGTGGGGCCGAGCCAGTCCGAGGACGGCCACCCGAGTATCCCGCCAAACGCGCCAGGCGGCGCGCTTGATGCGGCTATCGAGCCTCCCGGCTCGACGACGAACGCCGTGACGCTAGTCTGCGGATCCTCCCATGACACGTCGATGACTGCAGAGCTTGCCGACGGGTCATCCACGTCAAAGTGGTGCTGGCTCCAGTCTCCGGCCATGTACGTGCTGACCATGTCAAATGCGCCGCGAATCTCCCCCGGCGAGCGCGGCGTGGTGGATGCCACGCGCTCGACGGGAACCTTGCGCTCCCCCACGGGCACCTTTACGGCATACGACACGGGCACTAGAGTCACCTGCGAGTCGCCCTCAAAGCGCAAGAACCCCTGGTGCACGCCGGGCTCGGCGGACTCGGGCACGACGACAGTCGCGCGGAGGCGAGCTTTCGAGTTTGGCGGCACGACGAGCTCGTCAGTCTCAAGCCAGACTGCGTCCCAGCGCGATGGCGCATAGTAGGATGCAGTCAGCGCGTACTCCATGGACGTCGAGTTTGTCCCCGTGTCACCCGTCCAGTACGAATAGCGCGTCGGCAGGGGGTAAATCCCGACGAGCGGCGTGCCCTCAAACTGCGCGGCCGGCTCGGAGACGCGCATCTCCTGGACCGTTCCCCAAGAGCCGGCCCGCGAGACGAGGGCGAGCTCGGAGGACTCGGGGCGCGTGCTGTTGTCCGAGTCGACCCAGTCATACAGGTATAGCGAGGAGAGGCGGATGTCTGAGGCGTATGCCTCCTCGTTCACAGTCATGTTCATAAACTCGCCGAGGCCAAAGCTTGCGCTCAGGACCAGGAGGCTTGACTCGGGCGGTATCGAGGCCTCCTCAAAGTACGACTCTAGCGTGTCATGGGCCGCAACGCCGGAGAGGGGGACATAGTTTGGCGCAAACACGCCATAGTCGTCCAGCTCTGGATCGACCTCATGCGGTGTGGTGACGCCCGCATACGTCGAGGATGACAGTAGTGATGTCGACTCTGGCCTGATGGAGACGGTGAGCGTCTCATCAGACGGGTTTTCAACCGTAAATGTCGCAGTCATTGACTCGCCGGCCATGACCCTGCCGCCATACCACGACGTGTGCGCGTGTGCCTCCTCGGGCATGCGTATCTCGCGCAGGCCGAGGGCCGTCGCGTTGAGGAGGTTTAGCGGCTCGCGCATCGCGTCTAGCACGTTTCTGTGCGTCGCGTCGTTTGTGACTAGGAACGAGCCGGCCTCGCCTCGCGCAAACGAGACGGCGCCAGTCGCATTGGCCAGTCCTGCGCCCTGCGCTAGCGCGTCGTTTCCCGTGTCAGCGGCAGTCGAGACTAGTATCGACTTTAGCCTGTGCGGGCTGACTGACCCGTAACTGTCCTGCGCCCGAAGTGCCTCGAGTGTGACTGCAGCAGCACCAGAGACCATCGGCGCTGCCATGCTGGTCCCGCCAAACAGCGAGAACGGCTCGTGTGGGCCGTCATCTCGCGGTGCGCGCAGGACGCTTGAAGGCACAAAAGAGTATGCCCCAGTTGAGAGCATGTCCGGTTTTGGATCGCCGATCGTCGTCGGCCCGCGGCTGCTAAAGTCCACGAGGTGGCCGTGCGAGGCCGTCGAGTTGCCAAATCGTGGCTCACCCTCAAAGTTCCCATATCCGACAAACGCGCTGTTCGTAGTCGCGCCGGCAGTCAGCGCGAATGGTGCTGCACCGGGCGCTGCCATCGTGCCATACCCATGGCCAGAGTTTCCGGCGCTAGTCACAAAGAGCACTCCGGGATAGTCTGGCCCGAGGGATCCCGGCGCCGAGAGGTACGAGAGGAGGAGCGAGACTGTGTCAAGGCCGGGCGCCTCGCCCGTGGACGGAAACTGTGGCGCGCCCCAGCTGTTTGACACAATGTCGGCCCGCGGCGAGCCCGTGTATCTCCATGTCCCGTCATCGCGCAGGTCCATGCCCGCGGCCCACATCCACGCATGCGGCGTGTCACCGTACCAGAGCGCCTTTATCGGCACGATCGACGCGCCGGGGGCAGCACCCGTGATCGTGTGCCTTGATGTAGAGTTGTAAATGTCATACTCGATCGTGCCCGCTGCGGCGACTGTTGCGGCACTAGACGTGCCGTGGCCGACCGAGTCGGCCATTATCCCGAAAAATTCTCCTCCGGGGTCCATCGGCGGGAGGATGCGCAGGTCAGGACCCATGGCCGGCTCGCCAGTCGCGTTGCCGCGCAGCGCGCCATACACGTCGAGCACGTGCGCGCCGATCGTGCCGACGCTATAGTCGCCCAAGCCGTCATCATCAGAGTCGTACACGAGCGTCTCGTTGCCTGAGCCGAGCACGACTGGAACCTCGTCGGTAAAGTCAAAGTCATAGTCGGGCATCACGCCGGCAGGCAGCGAGGAGCGCGTATAGTCAAGCCATGACGTCGAGAGATCGGGGATTATCGTGTCATATATGCCGGCCTTGACTGCGTCGATTACGAGGACTGGGACGACTTGCAGGCCGACTAGCGCGCCCTCAAGGGACCCCTGGTATATCACGCCTAGCCGGTAGACGCCGCTCTTGGACACTATATAGTCGTCCGGGCCGTGGCCGATCCTCATGTCATCGTCCATCGTCGCGTTGAATATTGGTCCTGTGCCGGGTCCGGCCTCTGGAAAGAACGAGTTGTACACGGCGACCCTGGTTCCGCTTCCCCCGCGCTCGACGTCAAGGTACACGCCCGTGGGCTCCACCCTGACTGATGACGTTGCCCACTCGGGCAGCACAGAGCCGTACTCGGATATTGTCCCGTCATCGCCAATTCGCGCGACGAACGTAGAGTTTGTCAGGACGATCCCCTGCGCGTCAGCGTCGAGCATTATGGGATGGTTTGTCACGGGGTCTCGCGCGAGGGCATGGCGCAAGTCAGGATTTGAAAAGTCGACTCCCGTGTCGACTATGGCAACGCGCACGCCAGTCCCGTCTAGTCCGTGCTCCTCGCGCACGTGCAGCGTGCCGGAGAGCTCGCCGATCCTAGACACGTCAGTTGCCGTCTCGTTGTGCAGCTCGACTCGCATGTCAGCAGCTATCCGGTGCCCGAGTGCGGCAACTCGCGGAATGTCCGAGTCGCCAAGTTCAGTTGAGAACCCGCGCGAGCCCTCGCTGAACACGAGATACCTCGTTGCGAGGTTTTCGCGAATCTCGCCGGTCTCGATTATGCCAGACGTGAGCAGCTCTTGCACGTCAGGCCTCTCTTGCGGCAGGCTCACCGTGTCGCCGGTGAACGCATACGCCGCACCCATTCCGGCGAGTACGGCGAGTAGTGCTGCTGCGGCGTGCCTCATTGCGAGTTGGCATGCCACCGAGTTTGCTAAATAGCTATCTGTGGTATGGGATTACCACACGTGTCCATGGCGCATGAGCGCCAAAGGCTTAAAACGCCTGCGGCTTCCACTCGCAGCACAGTGCGCGCGCTCTTTGTCGCAATGGTCATCGCAGCCTCGCTAGTCATCGGTGTGCCGATGGCCAGCGCACACACGACAGTCGAGGTTGACCCCTATGAGATCGAGGTCGGCTGGGGAATAGAGCCGCCCATCGAGGGGATGCGCAACACCGTCGTATATTCGGTCACAGAGTCCGGCGGGAGCGAGGGCGTCAGGCGCGGCGTTGCCGCATCGTTCTCGGGCATCGAGGTGACGCTAAAGTTTGGCGGTGTCGAGCGCGCAGCCGAGATACTCAATGACCCAAAGCCGGGCCACTATTACACAAAGATAATTCCGACTAGGGCCGGCTCGTACTCTGTCCACCTAGAGGGCAACATAGGCGAGACTCCAGTCGACACGCCTATCCGCATAGAGGATGTTGAAAGGACGGCTGCCCTTGACTTTCCGCCAAGGGAGGCCTCGGGCAACGCCGACATTGATGCCCTGCGCAGCACAGTTTCTGCGATGCAGCGCGAGATCGCATCAGGCGGTGCTGCAGCTCCCACATCTGACCCCGTCGCATACGACATTGCCCTATTTGGCGCGGCATTTGGCGTGGCGGGGATCGCACTCGCCACTATGGCGCTCATAAAAAGAAGATAAGTTGTGGTTTCCTAGACTCGCTGGAACACGCTTGACCGTGAGGTCACTGCGACAATGCTTACGATTGCCACAACGAGCACCATCACTGCGATGGTGCCAAACTCGGGAACTTGCTCAAACTCGACCATCTCGCCTGTGGGGCCATCACGCTCGGCTATCGACGATCCGGGCAGTCCAAAGCCCTGAAACGTCACGCGAACGTCGACTGGATCGTCTGACTCTAGTACCCTTGTGGTTACCATTGCCGGACCGCCTGCCTGGTGGTCATGGGCGCTGTTCTCGCTGAACACGACCATGTTGCCCTGCGTCACGCGGATGTCATAGTTTACGTGCTGTGTCATCATGCCTTCGCTGTCTGTGAATGCAAGTGCTAGCTCGAGTGGCTCACCGGCCATTGGGTCGTCCATTGCGGACACGTGAACCATAACCTCGCCGCCTTCAAGCGTCATCATCATGCCGTCCATCATGTTTGCCATGGTGCTCGGCATCATCTCGTTCATGTTACCCATGTTGCTTGACGTCATGCCATCGTTCGTCTCGTCGCCGTTGCCCATATCCGTCATTGTGTCAGTCAAAGGCATCGTGTTCTCATCCTCGTCTATCATAGCTGGCTTGTCGCCGTTGTCCGTCATCTTGTTCGCGTCGTCTCCATGGGCATCATCGTCGTCATGGTGGTCATACGGTGTGACTTGAACCACGCCTGCCATCCACGGGTGCACTATGCAATAGTACGGGTACTCGCCGACCTCCTCAAACTCGTGCTCAAAGGTGTTGCCTGCCAGCAGTAGGCTGCTGTCAAACTCGCCTGTGGGGCCCTCAGTCGCGGATCCGGCCGTGACCGTGTGAGCCACGGTGTCAATGTTGTCCCACGTCACTTCGGTTCCCGGACCCACCTCGATCGTGTGGGGAAGGTAGCACTCGTCAGTCGCCTCGCATCCGGCCACGCCCGTTCCCGCCGGTACAGTGACCGTCGGATCGTCGGCGTGCTCCGCATACGCGGGCGCGTGTGCCATAGTTGATGTCGCAATGGCTAGAATCGCAAAGAGCGTTCCTATCGTTGCTGTCTTCATTGACGCAGGGACGCCACGGGTAAATAAATACCTACTAGGCACGGCGAGCCGCCAGGCGCCTGATTCCCACGACTGCCAGCGCGGGCGTGCCGATATACATGCCCGCGTTTAGCGCGATCACGGCCAGGCCGTATGAGACCATCTCGGCGTCGCTCTCGATTCCGGCATTCTCGAGGAGGCCCAGCGTGGAAACCATCGGGGTGATCGCCAGCGCAACGACCACGCGAAGGTGCTCGTTCTGGCGTTCCATGTCGGCGATCGCCGGCGAGAACGCATAGTATGCCGAGTTGAACCACGCCATGAATGCCCTGCCCGACTCGGTGCCCATGACTGTCCTGTCACGAAGCTCGCGCAGGGACTGGACCTGTGGCGCAAGCTCGGTTCCATACGCCGCAGTTGCCACGAGGCATCCCCCGCCGTTGCTCGGTGGCATTGGCTCATCTACTGTTCCCGAGGCGACGCCGACTGCAAGCGAGAACATGGCCGACTGCGCCGGTATTGGCTGAAAGTATATCCCGTCAGTCGTGACGGTCACATTATACGTGCCGGCATCATCGAGCGTCACGGGTATGCGAACGCTTCCCTCTGCTGTGTGCGAGCGCTCGACGCTTGCGTATGTCGTGCCACCCATCGTGACGTTCATCGCATAGTCAATGTGAACTTGCGTGTCCTGCGTTGTCGGATTGACAAAGTTGATCCCCAGCACAACCTCGCCGGGCCGTGGCGTGTCAGGAGACGGAGAGAGCTCGACTATGAGCGCGCCGCCGTCAGTCGGCATTGACTGCATCTGCGCGTGTGCGGTGCCGACAGCTATGATGAGCAGCATGGCCGGAATGATTGTCGCTGCAAGCCTCATGCGAGGCGTGCCAGGGCCATATGTAATTAAACATTGGCGCGTGTGCCCTGGCACCGGTCACGATGGGTATTTATTCAGACGGGTCACGCTCTCCGGACAGATGTCAGCGTGGGTCTTGCCAATGGTCATGCTAGCCATGGTGGCCGTTCCCGCCGCGTTTGCGCAGGAAGCCGAGTCGACATGGCGTGATGCGCCTGTGACCATAGGTGATATACGCATAACGAACGTGGCCGGCGAGGCAGTGGTGCGCAGTGACGTCGGCGAGGCGATCCTGATCTCGACGATGATCACAAACTCACAGAACGCAGAACAGCAATACGCGTACATTGTGCAGGTGAACGACGCAGATGACATTACGGGAGCCCTGATGTGGGTTGGCGGAAAGCTGTCCGTTGGCGAGTCAAGAACTCTGTCTGTCGTGTGGATTCCCCCGCAGGCCGGAGTCTATGAGGCGACTGCGCTCGTGTGGGAGTCCACTGAGAACCCTGTGGCCCTGGCCCCAAAGTCAGTTGCGCAGATAACCGTTGCAGAGCGTGGTGATGACGCCAGGGTGCCGGCACCGAATCCCATGGACACGACGATCAGCATAGGCGACGGTGCCGGCGTGCCAGGGTGCGAGGAGGCCGGCGAGTGCTATGTGCCCATGTCAGTGGAGGTTGGGCGCGGGGCCCTAGTGACATGGGAGAACAATGACGTTGTCAGCCACACTGTTGTGGCCGGCAACGTTGCCACCGGCCCGTCCGGCGAGTTTGACAGCCTGTTGATCTATCCCGGAGAGAGGTTTAGGCACGTGTTCAACGAGGCCGGCGAGCACGCATACTATTGCATAATCCACCCATGGATGTCCGGGGTTGTGATGGTGCAGGGGGAGACAGAGCCGCCCGCACCGGTTCCGGTGACCCCGCCGGTCAGCGTGCCAGAGCCGCCCACGGTTCCGGTGACCCCGCCGGTCAGCGTGCCAGAGCCGCCCACGGTTCCGGTGACCCCGCCGACCGCTCCGCAAACCACGAGTCCCACGGTAATGATACCAGAGGGAACCGGCATAGCCGGATGCGAGGCGACTGACGAGTGCTACATTCCCCACACGATCGAGGTGGGTCCGGGAACCACGGTGACGTGGGATAACATCGACAACGTGGCTCACACGGTCACGGCCGGATCCCCGACTGAGGGCCCCACAGGCGAGTTTGACAGCAGCCTGCTGCTGGCAGGCAACACCTTTGAGCACGAGTTTGAGGAGGTCGGCGAGTACCCGTACTATTGCATAGTGCACCCGTGGCAGACCGGGGTTGTGATGGTGCGGGGGGAGACAGAGCCGCCCGCTCCGGTTCCGGTGACCCCGCCGGTTCAAGTGACCCCGCCGGTCAGCGTGCCAGAGCCGCCCACGGTTCCGGTGACCCCGCCGGTTCAAGTGACCCCGCCGGTCAGCATCCCAGATCCTCCCACGGTTCCGGTGACCCCGCCGAGGGTGACCCCGCCGGTCAGCGTGCCAGAGCCGCCTGTTCCGGTCCCGGTGACCCCGCCGACCGCTCCGCAAACCACGAGTCCCACGGTCATGATACCGGCTGGAACGGGCGTGGCCGGATGCGAGGCGACTGACGAGTGCTACCTCCCCCACACGCTCGAGGTCGGTCCGGGAACCACGGTGATGTGGGACAACATCGACACCGTGGCTCACACGGTCACGGCCGGATCCCCGACTGAGGGCGCCACAGGCGAGTTTGACAGCAGCCTGCTGCTGGCAGGCAACACATTCGAGCACACGTTTGAGGATGTTGGCGACTATCCGTACTATTGCATAGTGCACCCATGGATGTTGGGTGCCGTAATAGTGCGCTAGGGCGGGGCATAGCACCGACCTAGAGAGGCACAATATCTAGAGGCTCACGCCCAACAAGGACAACTGTTCGCAAACACTGGGGCGATCTCTGATCCCACGCGTGACCCAATGCCATGGTTAATAAGGAAAAATGGTCTCCTCCAACGCATGAAGACATGGGCAGCCCTTGTGGCAGTCGCGGCGATCCTCGCCGCAGTGCCGGCCGTGTCAGACTCGTTTGGCCACGGCCTCGGGGGCGATGTCGCCCCGCCGCTGGATCTCGGGGGCCGTGACGTCACGGTGAGCACGCAGCTCACGCCATCGGACCTCTCGGCACAAGAGATAACCGAGGCGTCGATGGCAGTCAGGTTCTATGACGTTGGCACGAGCGAGGACTTTGGCGACGTCACGTACAAGATCGAGATATGGCGCGGAGATGACCTCATTGCCAGAAACCTCTTTTTTGACACCGACGGCAAGCTTGACGTGACGCTGCGGCCAAGGGAGGGTTGCGCCGAGCCGCTCCTCTGGAAATGCACGAGGTACTTTGGCAGCGAGCACCCCACGGCGCCCGGCGCGCTCTATGCGCAGGGCCAGAGCAACGTCGTCATACAGGGGCCCATATTTGACCGCGGCGGCCTCTATAACGTAAAGGTCAGCATAGCCGGCGCGACTAGCGCAAGGACGATCCTCACCGAGATGCTCAACTATGACACGTTCGTCAGCGTGGCCGACGTGCAGCCGTTCACGATAAGAACCGCGCACGCCGAGGTTCCGGCCGCGATAAAGACATACTATGACGAGGTCTCCAACATACGCTATGATGAAAAGCGCGAGTCCCTCTCCTTTGACATGCCATTTGACTGGAGTCCCGAGTACGTCGATCTGGTCCAGATAGTCCACGAGGAGATCCAGGTTCCAAAGTCGTTCACGACGTACGCGCCTGACAGGACATACGCCGGCTATGTCGACGGCGTCAGGCTCGACAAGCGCGTCCTCCTAGTCGACCCGTACACGTACGAGGACCGCAACGTCATACACTTTCTCGTCACCACTGCCGAGCTCCAGCGCATAAACGCCGAGCTCGGAGCCGAGCACGAGCAGAGCGGCATGATGAGCTTTGAGCTCGTCCCCGAGGACAATGTCGACCAAAACTCGACAGAGTTCTTTCTGGTAAACCCCGATGACACAGACGAGCGCGTCGGCGCAACAGTCAGCGTCTCCTGGGATGCTCGCGCGTCTACTGGCGCAGTCCCCCTAGAGATCGCGTTCTTTGACGAGTCCGGTAACCTGCTAAAGAACGCGCGATACGGCCACATACTCGCAGACCACGTGGCCGGCACAGAGCTTGTGCGCAACCTCGGCGAGGCGGCCATGGGCCAGAGCCCCGGCGCGTTTGCGTCTGAGGGAATCGACATTGTCGAGGTTGACTTTCCCGGCGCTGGCACGTACAGGCTTGACCTCCTCCTATACGGCCAGGGAACCGTTGGCCTTGACTTTGACCCCGCGTACGCCGGAATCGGCTCGGGCATAATAGAGCTCGGCGGGGCAGCGCCACAGGCGGTTCCTGGCTGGATACGCAGCAACGCGCTCTGGTGGGCAGACGGCGACATTGATGATGCGACATTTGCCTCTGGCATCGCATACCTCATCGAGCACGGCGTAATCTCGGCTAGCGCCGAGCGCGAGGGCGGGGCCGGCGCGGCGGCCATCCCATCGTGGGTAAAGGAGACGGCGCGGTGGTGGGCAGAGGGCCTCGTGGGAGACGATGACTTTGTTAATGGTTTAGAGTTCTTGATTCAAAAAGGTATAATAGCCGTAGGGTAGTCGAGTGCGCCATGAGGGACATCAATGACATCATGCCGCGCATCCCCAACATGAGGTGGGGGGCGCTCACCAACGTGAGGCCGACGCAGGGCCGCCTCGCCGAGATGAACAGCATATTCCCCAACAATGGGCGCTGGCACACGGTTCTCGAGGAGACTGACCAGGTTACAATAGACGGAAGGCGCGTCTGGAAAAAGGACGCAGAGGCCTGGACATGACGCGCATTCCCGCACTCGTGGCCCTGTTGGTCGCCGCAGCCTGCGTGTCGGCCGCGCACGTCAGCGGCGCCTCGGCATACACGAACGCAGGCACGACGACGTACGTGCCGCTAGGGGACGGAATCGCCATGGAGAGGACAGAGCTCGAGCTCGTCGTGCCATCGACTAACACGCTCCCGTGGGCATTCGTCGAGGGCAAGGTCGACAATCCAGTTGACGGCTATCCGGTCATCATCCAGATACACGCCAATGGTGGCGAGCCCGTGCGCTTTGCGCAAGTCGATCTCTCCGAGGACGGAACCTACGAGTATCGCATGCGCGCCCTTAGCATCGATGATGGCGTTGCAGTGCGCGCCCTCGATGGCGCATATGACGTCACGGTCTTCAAGGTCGTCCACCTAGACGGCGCGCTGCGCGCCTAAAACCCGCGCAGTCCCTTTGGCCTAATGGCCTCTGGCCGTCCCCTCATCGTCGATATGCTCTGGAGTATTGCCGCCTTGTCATCCGGAAGCGTCCCGCCGACATTGTACGCGTTGGATCCGTGCGTTGCCCTGAACGTGACGCTGTCATGCATGTCTAGTCCGGAGACGAGCATCTCGAGCTCGTCGAGTGCCTCCTCGTCGTTGAGGGCCTCAAATGTCCCGTCATACTTTGAGAGAAACTCGTCGCGAATCCCGTTCTCAAGATATAGCGTGAGCACGCCGACATAGTGCGGCGAGGACTCGGAGAGCACGCGCGCCGTCTCGCGCGCATGCTCGACTGTGTGCATGCGGCCTCCCAGGCCGAGTATGACCATGCACGAGAGCGTGTATCCGGCAGACTTTGCCTTTTTGCACGCGCGTATTATCGTAGAGGCCAGCGCGCCCTTTGTGACGCGCCTCAGGACTGTGTCTGATCCGCTCTCTATTCCAAGGTACAGCATTCCAAGTCCGGCGGCGCGCAGTGACTCGAGCTCAGCAGGCGTCTTTTTGAGAACGTTCATGGGCATCGCATAGCACGCGACGCGCTCCAGTGCGGGAAATCTCGAGCGGATGTGGCGCACTATCTTTTCAAGGTATGGCGTGTCCAGGTTTAGCGCATCGCCGTCGGCGATAAAGACGCGGCGCGTCTCGGGATGCGAGTCGGCCATCATGTCGATCTCGGCGCGAACCTGCTCCCAGGGTCGCTCAGAATACTCCTTTGAGCGGTACATGTCGCAAAACGAGCACTCGTTGTACGAGCAGCCCAGCGTCGCCTGTATGATGAGCGAGTTGGCCTCAGAGGGCGGCCTGTATAGCGGATAGTCATAGTTGAGCATCATGGGATCGCACCCCTGCGCGCCGCATGTCCTGCCATGGCCCCCATGGGGCGCCATGGCGCATGGCGCGCATAAATATATTGGCGCAGCAATAGTGCCCCGTCGCGCAATCCCAATATAGCCGGACCGTCGCGCATTGCCTGAATTGGGAGCGCTAATGCCGACTGCGCCGGCCATCGTGGTCCTAGTCGCCGCCATGGCCATTCTTGCCGTGGCCGCGCCCGAGGCGGCCGCTCACTCGCTCTTTAACTCATCCGAGCAGTCCATCGCTGGCCATCGCGTGCAGGTCTCGACGCTTCCCGAGTTTCCGCAGATAGGCGAGCCCTCACAGGTCCTCTTTCGCGTGACTGACGAGGACTATGAGGAGCTTCCCGGCGTCATCATGCGCGTTCGCATAACGCAGGGCGACGCCGAGGTCTACACGGACGGGCCGCGCGTCATCGAGGGTGCCCACCACATACTAGAGTTCACATTTGAGACGCAGGGCAACCACATCATGTACGTCGACCTCTACAACCTAGAGGGCGCGCAGAACGAGATAACGACATACACGTTCAACATCAGCACGCAGAGCCCGTTTGGCTATGTGTTCATCGTGAGCATCACGATCGGCGCGTCGATATTTGCGATGGTTATCGGGTACATCTATCTGCCCGGAATCATCAGGCGTCGGCGTGAAGACTAGCAGGGCGCCGGCGCGCCAGTCCAAACGCAAGGAGAACCGTGAGGAGAACTGACGCAAAGAGGAGTATGCCTATTCCAAAGTGGACCGTGACGAGTATCGCATGGAGCTTTTGGTCAATGACGAGCGCGCCGAGCGTTATCTGCGTGATCACAAAGACCGTCGCCGCCGTGCTCGTTATCGTCGCGCGCCCGACATGCTCGCGCGACTTCCAGCATGATACCATGGTCGCGATGACTAGCGCGCCGGTGACCATCGCGATGACCCTGTGAACCCACTCGACGAGGTACTGCTCAGTCGGCAGCAGGCCGCTCGGGCAGAGTGGCCAGTCAGGGCACGTCAGTCCAAGGCCGGCAGCAGACACATAGCCCCCGATGACCATGAGTATGTACAGGATTCCCAGTGACGCGCATGCAAGATAGCGCACAAGCATGGATGCCAGTCACTCCACGATAAACTTGCCCTGCATACCCTGCAGCGCATGGCCCGGAACCGTGCAGATGTAATGGTACTCGCCGGGCGCTCCGGCGATAAAGGTCACGTCTCCGGACTCGCCTCCACGAAGCGGCGCAATGGCCGAGGCGATCTCTGAATCCCACACGATGCTGTTAAAGTCCTCGGGATCCGTGACCACGCCAAAGGAGTGGAACGACGCGCCGACGTTCGTTGCGCGAACAGTGACCGTGTCGCCCGAGCCGACCCTGATCTCGGGGTTTGCGCCCTCCTCGCCGGGCAGGCCGTTGAATCCAAGCGTCCTAAAGTCGTCTGACTCTACAAAGTCAAAGTCAAACTCGTGTGAGCGCGTCTCACGGGGCGGTGCCGGCTCTTGCTCGACTTTGGGCCCGACGATGATCTCGCCGACCATGCCCTGCTCGCGGTGGCCGGGCACGGTGCAGATGTAATAGTACGTGCCCTCCTCGGTCGGGACAAACTGCGAGTCACCACCCTCGCCGGGCTTTAGCGGGTTTGTCGGCGCGGCGACCTCGCTTCCGGCTATGATTCCGACATAGCCCTCCTCGTCGGCCGTCACGCCAAAGGAGTGGAACGACTTGCCGATGTTCTCGACCTCAAAGACGATGCGATCGCCGACTGCGGCCTCGATCGTCGGGTTTGCGCCCTCCTCGCCGGGCAGCCCGTTGAATCCAAGCGTCCTAAAGTCGTCTGACTCTACAAAGTCAAGGTCCACAGGAATGCTCTTGCCGGTCGCCGCAGGTGGCGCAGGGGCCGGAGTCCCGCCGGACTGTTGCGCGACTACTGGCGCGGGCATTGATATCCAATAGTCCCACATGCCAAAGAATATGCCGCCGCCTGCAATGCAGATACCGACCATGATGACCATCATGCGCGCCATTCTTGTCGGCGATGTCCTGTATATGGGTGGTCTCTGGCTCAACTCTTCATCACTCGTGGTGGGGGTTTTTTCGCTCATATGGGTAATAGTATTTCGCGCCAAGGCCCCATGGGTCGTCCATGTCAGCGGGCCGGCCCTTTGCGCTGCTGTGGATCATGTTTGCCAGGAATATGACCATCGAGACGCCGATGATCATCGCGCCGACTGAAGCTATCTGGTTCATCGCGATCCACTCTGGTATCGGCGGATAGTCATAGACGCGGCGCGGCATGCCAAAGAGGCCAAGGACGTGCTGCGTGAAAAAGACCATGACTGTCCCGATGAACGCGAGCACAAAGTGGACGTTGCCGAGGCGCTCGCTGTACATTCGGCCCGTCACGTACGGGAACATGTAGTAGAGATAGCCCACTGACCCAAAGAGGATGGTTCCCATGACGAACAGGTGGAAGTGCCCGACGACCCAGTACGAGTCGTGCGTGACAAAGTCCAGCGGCATTGCGCTGTTGACGACGCCGCCGGCGCCAGCCGAGAAAAAGAGCGCGATTCCACCGATTGCCCAGAGCATCGGCGTCGCAAATCGGATTCGCCCTCCCCACATTGTCGCCAAAAAGTTAAACACGTGCATCGCCGATGCGGGAACTGCCGCGAGCGTGCCGACCATAAAGACGGTCTTTTCGGTAAATGACATGCCCGTTGCGTACATGTGGTGCGCCCATGACGCAAAGCTGACGATGGCAAGGAGGACAAAGGCGGCAATGCCCGAGGATGCGCTGAATATCGGCTTGCGCGAAAAGCGCGGAATGATCTCGTACATCATGCCAATGGCCGGAATGACTAGGACATAGACCTCGGGGTGGAACGTGAACCAGAACAGGTGCGCGTACGCTATCGGGTCACCGCCGACAGCAGGGTTGAAGAAGCCTGACACGCCGAGGCGGTCAGTCAGGAGCATGATGAGTGCGGCCGCAAACGTCGGGAGCGCGACGAGTATGATGAGTGATGAGGAGAGGAACGACCACGCAAGGAGAGGAACCTTGGATATCGGCATGTCCGGATGCTTGCACTTTAGTATCGTGACGATAAAGTTGATCGCGCCGAGTATCGATGATATGCCGAGTATCTTTAGTCCAAATATCCACATGTCAGCAGCCGGTCCGGGCGCGCTGATGACCGAGTAGGGCGGAGTCGCATACCACGTAAAGTCGGCAAACCCTAGCCATATGAGCGCGCCGGCCGGAGGTATCATCCAAAAGGCGATCGCGTTGAGCTTTGGGTATGCCATGTCCTTGTAGCGGACCATTATGGGCACGAAATAGTTGCCCACAGCAGACGCAAACGGCAGGATAAAGAGGAATATGAGCGTCGTTCCGTGAACCGTGAATATGCGGTTAAACGTCATCGCATCAGTGATTATCTGCGCGCCGGGGAAGAAGAGCTCTGCCCTGATTGAGAGCGCCAGTGCGCCGCCCATGAACATGAACGCGAGCGACGTGATGAGGTAGAGGAGGCCGACATCAGTGTGGTGCGTCGAGAACATTATCTGCCATATGGGGCGCGGGCGCGCAAGCTCCATGACCATGCTAGGCGGCCTCCTCGACTATGAGCGTGCCCCTCATGTTATAGTGTATGAGCCCGCAATACTCGCGGCACTGTATGTCATGCTCGCCGACCTCTGTGGGCGCAAACCAGACCGTGTTGACCCTGCCTGGTACTGCGTCAAGTAGCACGACATAGTCGTGTATGTTGAACGAGTGTATGACGTCCTTTGAGGTGATCTCAAACCTGTACGCCTTGCCGACCTCGACGTGGAGCTCGCCTATCTCCTTTGTGCCGTCCTCGTGCTCAAAGGTCCAGAACCACTGCTGGCCGGTCACCTTTATGAGCTTGGCATCCTCGGGTATGTGCTCGACGAGCCTCTCGACGTTCCATGCCTCGGCCCCAACCCAGCAGAGGAGCGCGACTACGACGCCGATATAGACCCATTCTGGCATGTTCGAGTGGCCGCTCACCACTCGCCGGCCTCCTCGTACTTTGTGGG
Organism: Cenarchaeum sp.; assembly: GCA_963692915.1. Taxonomy (GTDB): domain Archaea; phylum Thermoproteota; class Nitrososphaeria; order Nitrososphaerales; family Nitrosopumilaceae; genus JAHRAL01. The sequence goes on along the minus strand of OY843584.1, from coordinate 1,536,733 downwards.
CGTCGCCTTGGGGTTTGACTCGCGGAACCTCAGGCAGAGCCAGACGATGGTTCCAGAGACGACTGTCCCTATCGTAAAGGCGACTGTCATCATGCGAAAGAAGAGGTTCCAGATCTCGGCCCTGCGGTCAAGGTACTCGCCAGGCTCAGTGGCCGCCATGACAGGCAGGACGGGAATCGAGAGGACCAGCGCAAGGGCGATCAGCGAGAGGGCACGGTGTGTCATCCCTAATGCGCACGCGCGCGCCGTTTAGTATTTAATGTTTAGCGCGAGTGTGCGTAGGACGCGTGCTCCCCGCGATCTCCCCATACCTTTAAATCCGCTATATTCGGCCTGCGCGACCGTTGGCCACGGTGTCTCGCTCGATCGAGGTAAAGGTGCCCGTAAGCACGGTCTTTACGTACTTTGCGCGCCCCGAGCACGTCTCTGACCAGATGACTGACAAGGGCGTCGGCATGACAGTCATTCCCATGGACATCAAGGAGGGCATGGGAGTCGGCACGACCTTTAGGATTATCGGCGACTTTGGCGGCAAGCGCCTAGAGTGGGACTGCGAGACGACAGAGTTTGAGCGCGAGGAGCGCATATCGGCCCGCCAGATAGAGGGTCCGTTCAAGAAATGGGAGATAAAGACCGAGTTTGAGGCTCTAGGCGAGGATCGCTCGCGCGTTACGATGACTGTCGACTATGACATGCCGTTTGGGCCCCTCGGGAGCATACTCGACAAGGCAAAGTTTGCAAAGTCTGCAGAGCGCGGCATGGAGACGGCCCTCTACAAGGTTCGCGGCCTCCTAGAGGGCAACGGCTCGATACCGGTGTACATTACGCTAGACGCGTACCAGAGGCTCTTGGCCGAAAAGAAAAAGATGGGCAATGCGCCTGTCTCGATGGTCCTCAACTCGATACTCGACCGCCACGCAAAGGCCGAGATTGCGCAATAGCGCATACCAGTCACGCCAGTGAGCCTCCGAGACATTCATGTGATTCGCTCAAATGATGATGTTTTTCACGGTCGTAATTGGCGCGTGCCATGTGCTGACAGGATCATCCCGTGATCACATGTTCACCGGCTTGAACATTTCAGGATGCGTGCTCGCATAGTCATTGGCCGAGTCTAGGCTGTCTTTTGCTGCGCGCAGCTCGCGCTCGGAGAGGAGTCCGCGATCACCCTGGTCGGTGAATGCCAGCATGCCGTCATCACCACGCTTGATCATGCCGAGTTTGCGTGCCCTAGACAGTGCCATGGTGCCCTCAAGGTCCCACTGGGTAGGGCGCTCGGACTCGGGGATCTCTTCGAGTACGCAGAGCCGGCCATAGTCATCAAGGTGAAGATAGACCCATGCGTCGCGCGGCCTCCTCGCGAGTCAGCGGGCTCTCCTTTTTGAGTATGGCCACTATCGGGTTCTCCTCTCGCTCGGACTCGGGAACGGGAAGCATGAGGCGCCCATCGTACTTTATCTCGATGTGACCGTTGTGCACAGAGTCGCATATTATGGAGAATGCCTTCTCGTCACCGTGCGTGACGCCCATGCTGTCATAGAGCTCACCCCATGTTAGCGGGCTCTTTGTCTCAAGCGCCTGTATCGCAGCGTTCATGGCACTGCCGTGGCATATACCGCATATAACGCTTTAAGCAGAGCCATGCGCCACGCGAACCCTGCACGGTCAAGAGCCCGCGCGTGCTGTGCGTCGGCATGTGGGACATCACCCTTGCGTCGCGCCCCGGGCGCCGCACGGCCTTTTTTGTCGGCGTCATTCCATGGCCATCGCTTCGCGCCCTGCTGCGGCCTGCCGTGCGCCAGCTCGCCGTCTTTGTCCATAGGCCTCACCACATTTTAATAGCATGATCATGGCACGCTGCGGCGCGGGGGTCTATGGCTCAGCCAGGTAGAGCACCGGACTCTTAATCCGGCTGTCGAGGGTTCGAATCCCTCTAGACCCGCCTCAACTCACCATGCATGTGCGCACGAGTGTGCACGGGATGCCAAGTCAGCACAAGACACACCATGTCAGGAACGTGGGACATTGTCGGCCAGGGCATGATCGCGATCACGGGCAATTATTATATCAAAGCGGCGCTGCGGCCTGCGCATGGCAGATGCAAGGGGCGGCGATGATACGCCGATGACACTCGAGGGCTGCGAGGAGGCGGTCCGTCAGAGGCCTGATGACGCCAATGCGCACAAGGACATTGCGAGTGTGCTCTATGACCTAAAGCGCAACGAGGAGGCCATATCGCACTGGAGGCGGGCCTTTGAGCTCGATCCCACAGATGTCATCCCGCTGACTAGCGCCGGCCTGGCCCTGGCGCACCTTGACAGGAACTCCGAGGCCATCGAGGCCGCAGACCGCGCAATAGCTGCCGATCCGCGCGCGGCCGGCGCGCACATGCTGCGGGCCATGGTCATGTTTACGCTCGGGCGCGCCGCCGAGTCCCTCGAGTCCGCAGACTCGGCCATGGCCCTGGATGCGAGCCTGGTGGGCGTGCACACGTGCCGCTCGCGCGCACTGCGCGGCCTGGGCCGCGACGAGGAGGCCCTCGAGGAGCTCTCCAGGATCACGCGCACTGACACTGACTGGGCAATGTCCCAATATGAGATCGGCATGATTCTCCTCGACATGCACCGCGACGGGGAGGCCCTCGAGTCATTTGATGTCGCGATCGCCGAGGGCTATGAGAACTCGATGGCCCACTTTAGGAGGGGCATTGCGCTCCACAGGCTCGGGCGGCTCGCCGAGTCCGTCAAGGCGCAGGAGCGATCGCTGAGGATGGCGCCCGGCGACCACGTTGCGCTCCTCTACCTCGGCAGCGTCCTGACTGACCTCGGGAGTCCGGACAAGGCGATTTCGTATATCGACCGCGCAATCGCGCTGCGCCCCGACCACGCCGGCTCGTACACCGAGCGCGGGCGTGCGCTGACTGCAATGGGCAGGGCGCAAGAGGCCGTCGAGTGCCTCGAGGTGGCGATTCGCGCGAGTCCGGACGATCCTCCGGTTCACGTGTACCACGGCGATGCGCTCATGATCCTAGGTCGCGCCGAGGAGGCCCTCGGCGCATACGAGCTCGCCGCCGAGCTTGCCCCCAACCTTATCATCGCCCACACGGGGATGGCCACGGCCCTGCGCGCACTCGACCGGCCCGTTGAGGCAGACGAGGCCGATGCGAGGGCCGAGGCCATCGACTAGTGGGCGCGTCAAGGCAAGCGCGTGTTTCTGGGATTGCGGGACAAAAATTATAGGAGCAGTGCCGTGGCAGCCTGGGACATGGGCTCAGGAAGCGGGGGCTCGGCAGGCAAGGACGACGAGTCGATGTCGCTCGAGGAGTGTGAGCGGCGGGTGCGCGAGAGGCCCAATGATGCACGTGCGCACATGGACATGGGGAACACGCTGTTTAGGATTGGCCGCGCATGGGAGGCCCTGCCGCACCTTGAGCGCGCAATGGAGCTGGATCCGGCCAATGTGCGCACACTGGCGCGCATTGGCTCGATCCACGGCCTGCACGGGGATAACGAGACGGCCCTTGAGTACTTTGAGCGCGCAGTAAAGATCGAGCCGGACAGCATAGTCGCAAACATTGGCAGGCTCGTGGCGTGGGAAAATCTCGGGTACCGCATGGAGGGCATGTCGGCGCTGAGGCGCGCAGTGAGGCGAAATCCCGGAAGGGCCATAGCCCACATAAAGCTGGGGTGTGCGCTGGAAAATAAGGACAACTTTGAGGAGGCCGCCGAGTGCTTTGCGCGCGCAGCAGAGCTGGCGCCTGATTCCTGTGATGTCCACCTGAATCTCGGCACCGTGCTAGAGCTGCTGGGGCGCCACGAGGAGGCCGTTGGCGAGTTTAGGCGCGCAGTCGAGCTAGAGCCCAACAGTGTCCATTGCCACAAGCGCCTGATCACCGCGCTGACGAGGGTGGGCAAGAGCGATGAGGCCGACGACGTCTCTGGGCACGTGGCGATACTAGAGGCCCATACCGTGATTAAAGACGAGTGGGCCAGTGGTGACAGCATGGCCGATCGCGCAGTCAGCCGCAAGGTCGAGGTGCTCAGCAATCGCGGGGCTGCACTGGGCAACATGGGCAGGCCGCACGATGCGCTCAAGGCCATCGAGAAGTCGATTCGCATCGATCCGCAAAATGCCGCGACGCGCACCAACCACGGCAACGTGCTCGGAATGCTCGGGCGCAACAGGGAGGCCCTAAAGGAGTTTGACAGGGCCATCGAGCTCATGCCGAGGCAGTGGGCCGCACACACGGGCAGGGGAAACGTGCTGATGGCGCTGGGTCGCCGCTCTGATGCCATGGCCGCCTTTGAGACAGCAATGGCAATTGATCCCCACAGTGACGGACTGCGCGAGCTTGTCAGCTATATGCGCAGGCGCCAGGATGCGGGAGCCGGACTGTAGAAACAGGAAACTATCACATCAGGGGGACGCGGTGAGCGCGGCACGGCAGGCCCGGAGAGCGAGGGCGGCGCGCCGATGACGCTAGAAGAGTGTGAACGGGCTGTTCGCAATAGACCCGATGACGCCGGGGCGCGAGTCGACCTGGGCTATGCATTCCAGGGAGCTAGGGAGGGAGATGAACGTGGAGCTAAAGGCAGGGCAGGTCGAAGAATGGGTCGATCTGTGGGAGGAGCGCGGCGTTAACGCGCTAAAGGGCAAGCGTCAGGGTAAGCGCAAGGGGCGCAGTGTGCGATCGCCAGAATCTGGCCCCGCATGACGCAGCTCGACGAGGCTCTCGGCGGGCACCCGCGCAGCCCCGTCGGCGCGGTTCGCCCAGTCATGCGCGTGCGGCGCAACAACGCAAAAATAGCGCACGGCGCGGCGTGTCACATGTTGCCAGCGGATGGCACAGCCAAGGGCTCGGGGGCAAGGCCGCAGAAGCGCAAGTGGGTTCGCTTTGAGCGAAAGTACTCTAATGCGATGTGGCACGTGGGCTGGCACGTAATGAAATATGGGCCGCTTGCGGGCTCGCACCTCGTCGCGTACCTTGATGACGCGTCGAGGTGCGTGACGGGGTTTGGCGTCTTTTCCGAGGCCACGGAGGGCAACACGGTACTCGTGCTGCACCACGCGATCGGGAGGTTTGGCGCGCCGGCGCAGGTCCTCTCAGACCACGGGAAGCAGTTCACGGCGAGCCGGCGAGGCACGCCGCGCCGCGGCCAGGCGCCGACGCTCTTTGAGCGGGAGCTGCGCGATGCCGGAATATCGCACGTCATGTCGCGCGCCGGCCACTCCCGGACCAGCGGCAAGGCCAGAAGGTTCTTTCAGACGCTCGAGGAGGAGATCGACCACTTTGGCGGGATCGCCGAGTTCATCGGGTACTATAACGAGGAGAGGCTCCACTTTGCCCTCGACATGGAGACTGGCGAGACGCCCCTGCTGGCCTTCAGGAGGCGGAGAGCCGACGAGCGGGTCAGGGCCGAGAACCCGGGGTGGGTGGAGGAGGACTCGAATGAGTGAGTCTACTATTCGTATAAAACACAGTGCCCAATTGCGGGACAAAAATTATAGGAGCAGTCCCGTGGCAGCCCGGGACATGGGCTCGGGGAGCGAGGAGGCCACGCCGATGACACTAGAGGAGTGCGAGCGGGCGGTTCGCGAGATGCCCGATGACGCAGTCGCGCAGAGGCGCATGGGTGACGCGCTGACCAGTCTGGGTCGCGTCGAGGAGGCGCTGGCGTACTTGCAAAGGGCAGTCGAGCTCGATCCCGTGGGCTTTGATTCGCTAGTCAACCTCTGTATTGCACATCTCAAGGCAGGGCGGCACAATGATGGCCTAGAGGCGGCCGAGCGCGCGATTGGCGTAAGGGCTGATTCGTCCAAGGCGCACTGGCTCCGTTCGTTGGCGCTCGGCTCGCTTGGGCGCTTCGAGGAGGCACTGGCGGCGGTGAATCGCGCAGTCGAGCTCAATCCTGACGATAGCATATCACACGAGTTAAAGTCAGTTATCCTGGTGGGCTTGGGGCGCAGGGACGAGGCGGTGGACGCAGCAGACAAGGCGGTGAAGCTGAATCCTGACTCGGCATCAGCGCACATGCATCGCGCCAAGGCGCTGCACGGGATCGGCCGCAGCGAGGAGGCGCTAGCCGAGCTCGACGCGCTCATCGCAGCAGACGGAGACGACGCCGAGTCACACTGCTACAGGAGCACTGTCCTCTTTGAGAGCGGACGTTCCGAGGAGGCCATCGACGCCCTTGATCGCGCGATCGAGTGTGGTCAGGGAGGCTCGAAGGTTCACTTGATGATGGGGATTGCGCTGTTCGGATGCGGTCGGCACGAGGAGGCAGCCGAGGCGTGCAGGCGCGGAATCGAGATTGATCCCAAAGAGTACAAGTTGCGCCTCTATCTCGGGCGCGCCCTCCTTCGCCTAAAGCGCTACACCGAGGCGCTCGAGGCAACAGAACGCGCAATCGAGCTGGACGGCAACCGTGATGAGGGGCACAGCGATCTCGCGGAGACTCTAAACAGGCTGGACAGGGCCGACGAGGCAGTCAAGAGTGCCAAGGTGGCGATTCGCATAAACCCGAGGAACATTGTGGCGCATATCTGCCACGGCATGGCCCTCTCCCTGCTTGGGCGCAACGAGGAGGCCCTGGGCGCCTATGAACGCGCAGTCGAGCTGGGGCCAGATATGGACATCGGCCACGATGGGAGGGCCGAGACGCTGGCCGTGCTGGGTCGCCATGCAGAGGCCAAGGAGGCATTCAAGAGGGCGGCCGAGGCGCAAAAGGAGCAGGACTAGGCGCGAGGGCGCTTTGGGATGGCGGGGTTCTGGCAGGGGAGATTTGGGGCGCACAGCGCGGCCGGATGTTGCGCAGGGCAGGCGCATGGCCCACAGCGTCCTCGGGCGAGAGCCCTGCGCAGTCTTGAGCGGTTTGAGAGATGTCAGCATGAATCGAGGGATCATTTGTGGACAGGGCCTGATTGCAGGACAAAAATTATAGGAGCAGCCCCGTGACAGCCTGGGACATGGGCTCGGGGAGCGAGGAGGCCATGCCGATGACACTAGAGGAGTGCGAGCGGGCGGTGCGCGAGAGGCCTGATGACGCAGTCGCACAAAGGCGCATGGGCTACGCCCTATGCGCGCTGAACCGTGACGAGGATGCCATGGCGTACTGGAAGAGGGCAATCGAGCTTGACTCTGGGGACATTGACTCTATGTTCAGGCTCGGCATGGCCCATCTCAAGGCGGGGCGGCCCAATGATGGCATGGAGGTGGCCGAGCGTGCCGTGAGGGCGAGTGCCGACTCTGCCAGGGCGCACACGCTCCGTTCGTTGGCGCTCTGCGCGCTTGGGCGCCACGAGGAGGCACTGGCCACGGTGAGCCGCGCAGTGGACCTAGAGCATGATGACAACTTTGCGCTCGATGTGCAGTCGATCATCCTGGCAGGAGCGGGGCGCCATGAAGAGTCAGTGGCCGCAGCAGGCAAGGCGGTGGCCATGACGCCCGACTCGGCGCTGGCGCACAAGTGTCACGCCGAGGCGCTGCACAGGGCCGGACGCAGCGAGGAGGCACTGGCAGGACTAGACACGTTTATCGCAAAACACGAAAACGCCGCCGAGGCGCACAGCTGCAGGGGCATGATCCTCCTCGAGTCCGGCCGCTGTGAGGAGGCCATCGATGCCCTTGATCGCGCGATCGAGCTTGGCCAGGGAGACGCGAGTGTACACTCGAGGAAGGGGACGGCGCTGCGCTTGCGCGGTCAGAGCGAGGAGGCAGTCGAGGAGTACAGGCGCGCGATCGAGCTGGAGCCCAGAGAGTACAACTTGCACATCTATCTCGGGCGTGCCCTCTTTGGCCTTGGGCGCAACGCCGAGGCGCTAGAGGTCACAGAGCGCGCGATCGAGCTGGACGGCGACAATGATGATGGGCACTCTGATCGCGCAATGATCCTCAACGCGATGGACAGGGCCGAGGAGGCCATCAAGAGCGCGAGCGTGGCGATTCGCATAAACCCCGAGAACCCCAGGGCGCACATCAACCATGGCCTGGCCCTCACCCTGCTTGGGCGCAACGTGGAGGCCCTGGGCGCATACGAGCGTACAGTCGAGCTGGATCCTGACATCGTCGCCGGCCACCTGGGAATGGGCGGTGCGCTAATTGCGCTGGGCCGCCTTGGTGAGGCCGAGGAGGCCCTCAAGAGGATGCCCGAGGCGCAAAGGGCGCAGGACGAGATTGGGAGGCGGATTGGGGTAGTGCGGAGGTAGTGGGGGGAGGTTTAGTGCGCACGGTGTTGTGCGCGATCATCGGAGTGCGACTTCCCATGACGCACAAAGGGTGGAGAACCAAAATGTACGGAAGACCCGGAGTCCATTTTTGGGTAAAACAGCAATAATTAGAATTCAGATAATCGACTAGCAACTAAAATAGTAGTTTAAACAACATTAGAGGGCGATCATGAGCACCGAAAAGCAACATCAAATTGTTTGATGAACGTGCGCTCAGATGCTGTAAAATTATAATGAGAACCAAAAAGATCATCAATTTTATCTATTATGTGTTTGCTGTGACGAGGACGGTATTCTGGGATTATTAGCATCCCACCTTCACGATCATATTTTTGATAACGGATGTGATTCTTATAGTCAGTAAGTAAACGGGGAACAAGTTGCGATAGTTTGTTAAACATAGTTTTATTTTGGATTATAGAATTAATATCGATAGGAAATTGTTTTATGTTTAAATCAGTTAAATGTCGCCCATCAGAAATTTTAACATACCACCAGTAAAATAATGAGCTATTCAAAAGAGCGACAATTACGATTTTGATATTTGCGCTATCACAATAAAGTGATTTTAGCTGAGCAGATAATTCAAATCTATGTTCATCACCTATAATACGTTCTGATTTGATCTCAGAGGCAGTAGCATGAATCCAATATCTAGGAGTGTTATGATAATAAACAGGATAACAATCGTCAGGTTGACTTTGGGTGTTTTTCCTGACATATTGAGCAATAGAAGAAGATTTTGCCAATAATTTATTTAGAATTTTTATTTCTTGTTGATTTGCTAGTTTGGGTATAATTTTACCTAAACGCGGATCTAACACAAATTGTGATGAATCTATTGACTGTTTAATTATGTTTACAAATAAATTTGGACGATCAATGTTGTTCCAACGTGTATAACCAGTTGTGTGTACAGTACACGTAGATGTAGTGGGCGATGCAGGAGGTGGCGGAGACACCGTACAAATAAAAATGCTAGAGCGGCAGTCTTGTAGACCCATAAAAATCTTACTGGGACGATCATCATAATTACTAATAGAAATGTTAGAACATTTAGACATCATGTGTTCAACTAGGGGACTCATACGAGGTGTGGAGACGCCAGAAATAGGAACAATATAACCAAGTTTTCCATGAGGTTTAAGCAAACTTAATGATCGTTCAATAAAATAAGCATATGTGCTGCCACAGCTAAGTAATTGAAATTGAAGGCAGTAATTAACCTTAGCTTTTTCAACATATGGCGGATTGCCAACAATAATATCAAATCCTTGGTTTTCATGAATAATGTCAGAGAATTCTAACAACCAATGAAATGGTTGATAATCATGCTGGGGTACAATATATTTTTTTTTTAACCATGTAAAGAGCAGCATTTAGCTGTTCACGGCATGTAGTGATAAGTGGATCAAGACGATTTTTGATCGAGCTTGCGCGTTGTGGATCAGACGTATTATTGTATAATTTCTTAAGTGTGACAATTTGTTTGTAATCTTTTTTTGTGGGAATATTAGAAATGAGGTCAGATTGGAGAGGTTGAGAATTGACAAACCCTAACAAGCTGTTTCCAAGAAGAATGTTATAATCAATATTAGGCAATGGTTCAGGGTTTTCGACATCCATATCAGCTACAAGGCCAAGCCAAAGACGTAAACGACAAACCTCAATAGCACCTTCATCAACATCAACACCAAAAAGATTTTCAGTTACGATACGCCGGCGAAAATAATAGTGAACAGAAGAATATTTATTAATGAATCTAAATTCAGATTGAACAGAAGCGTCGGTAGAATTACAAATGGATTTCCAGAGGTATTCATACAAATTAAGCAAAAGTCCAAATGCAGTAAGAAGGAAAGCGCCCGAACCACAAGCATTATCAAGGATAGTCAGGGGTTTAAGAATTTTGAAATACAAATAGTGTGCTTGGTCAAAATTTTGACAAATTTCATTGATGGAATTCTTATGTAATTCATAATTAGTACTAAATTTTATATTGAGCTGTTCGATACAATACGAAATAATTGTGTGGTCACAAATAAATTGAGTGACATCAACAGGTGTATAAAACGCACCTTTTTGTTTTTGGTCGTTGATAGTTTTTTCAAATATATGGCCGAGAATTTCCGGGTTGATCCCGTCACTAAAAACATTAGTTTCATCAACATACCATGTATAATCTTTTAAAAAAGTCAGAAGTTCAAAAATAATCTGATTGGGAATATTAATTTTTGAGTAATTGTGTTCAAGCGAATGAACTTTAAATAAACCCCCATTAAGAAATGCAATGTTGGAATATTCAGTCAGGTTTTGAGGTCGTTGTGTCTTAGGTTTATTTAAAATATCAAAAAACAGCATACGGAGAAATTTATAATAAGACTCATTTGAATGATTGATTTCAGCAAATTTATTGAGAAGAAAATGCTTGTTTTGAAAAAAATTACGTGTTTGTAAAAACTGAATAAACATTAGACGAGACATTATTACATCTGCGTAATGTTTTTTATCGTCAGCATTAGAAATACCTTCAAGACTATCAACAAGATTAGAAAGATGTTTTGTGTATTTGGAATAAAAATTTGCAACAATTTTTTCAGTATTAAATAAATCTTCAAATGAATAGAACGTCTCTGGTTTTAACGCGCCAATTAGAGTGGCAGCTGTTCGAGAATTTTTATTGAAGCGATATTTTTGAAATTTAATATGTCCAGTACTTCCAAGTGTATGCTTTACAAACATTCCAGCGCCCACATCAGTATCAATAATCATCAAATATCGAATATCACGACCAAGATGTCGAAGTATGGCAGATTCATCAATGAATTTATTGCCATCATAACATGATTTCACAATAATAAAACCATTATGAAGATCGATATCAACGACCAACGCAGCATGATTGGTGATTTTATTATGAGATTTAACACGAAAACCTAAATCTGAAAAATAAGATTTAATTTGTGACATATTTGTAAATGGTAACATTAGATAAAAGCACCTCGACATACAATGTGGGCACGAATATCACCACGTTTGGGAATAGAACGGTCATATGAAGGATGTTTTAAACAAAGTTGTTTTTTGAACAGATCTATTACGCAGATTAATTTCTCAGTGTCACACTGAAATAGTTGTTCGATAGACATGCCCACAATCTGTTCAAACTGATCTGCGTGATTTGATCGAATTGGTGTTCGTTTTAGCCAGCTTTCAAGTTTCTCAACTAAGGACAAATCTATACTGGGGTGAAGAGAGGGGCCGTACGATTGTACATCATGGATAGCAACCAGTAAACGTTTTTGTAATTTGGACATAGAAATTTTCGTTTGGCCCGGCCCATACAATTCGTTTTTTTGAGATAGTAATTTTTGATTTTGATTGTCAATGCAATCCCATTCATTTAAAAGATATGAACGCAGGTCTAGAGGCACAGAATGTAATGGGATTGCATTATCATATTTGTAGAGATCAAGAATTTCATACTTGTCCAAAACCTGCGTGTCACCATTATTACTAATTATGACAAATGGAACGAGCTTGTTTTTAGAACGATGTTGATGCACATATAACGCAAACGCAAATTGTTTTTTCTTATTTGTATCAATTATGGTATAAGGACATGTAATTGATTCAGTATTTAGCTTAATTTGGTTAAATTTTTGATTTAAACCAAGGTTAGAAATCAGACGTCTGAGATCAAGTGCTTGCTGACTAGAATCAGGTTTTTCGGCAAGATCTAAAAGTGTATGCTGAGTTACTTTTTCATAATCACCATACTGTTTAGTATGACGTAATTTTTCTAAACTAACGTCGATTTCTTGAATAGGCAATTCTCCAATGGTTCTTTGATTCACAGGATCAAATTGTGTTAATAGAGGATTTTCAAGTCCGATAACAGACGCTTGAATTTTAATTTTTCCGGCAACTCTTTGCAAAAGATCAAGAGTGGTAGTGAAAACAGCATCAGGAAGTAAGTTAATAGCAAGAGTTTGATCAGTACTCCCTATTCGATCAACCCTGCCCAATCGTTGAATCAATCGAGTTGGATTCCACGGCAAGTCATAGTTAATAATCAAAGAACAATCTTGGAGATTGACACCTTCAGAAATAGTATCTGATGCAACTAAAATTTGAATGTCATCGCCATTATAATTATTAGCAATCGGTGCAAACATACCAATTTTAACATTCCGGGGATGCGATGTGGTCTGTTGATTGAGCGTAGGAGAACCAACAATCCAGTCTACTTTTGTGAAAATAGGTTTTAAATTTTCATAAATGTATTCAACTGTGTCTATATATTGACTAAAAATTAAGATTTTTACATTTGTATATTTTTTAATAATTTTTATCAATTCAATAATTTTAGGATCGTCAGGATAACAAAACTCATTTGAACGAACAGAGTTTGTGTATTTTTGGAAAAAATCAGAAATGCGTGTTAAATCAGCATCTATAGCTTCAAGAACTCTAGATTGAGTTAAAGTGGATTGATCATTATTTTTGTCAATTATAACTAAACGAACATCCGATGCATCTATGTTTGGAAATTCATCATGTTCAAATCCTTCATTATCTAAATGTTCGACAATGATTTTATTATTAGAAGTTGAGTCATCACACCACTGATGCTCAATCGCTTTTTTAAGGCCGTGTTTTTTTATGTTATCTTTAAAGGTAGTTTCTGCCAAACGTAAGTTTTCTAAAGAACAAAAAAATGAATGAATACTGCTTTCAAGTCGTTTAAAAATATGAGACAGATATAATCCTATGAATGCTGGCGACGATGGATTTGCAGCGCGTACGTGTGGTAACTCAAGATCTTTGAACAGCTGTGTTATTGCATCATGTATGTTAAGATAGGTAAGTGGATAAACACATTCAATAGGATTTATTCGCGGGGGGGGGGGGGGGAACTTATATTCGAACCCATCAATTTCTATAACAGGGTAACGAGAGGCGATATTCGAACGGGTTCGAAGAACCATAACTTCTGCTAAAATTTTTTTAATAGTTTCTAAAGCATCATATGCAGGCTCATTATGAGTAACCAACCCCTGTAAAATTTTATTGTGGAGCTTGTTATAATCATCAAAAGCAGACATTTCTAAACTAGGATCAAGAGTGAGTAGATCGGCATCATGAATGAATATATTAATAAGATTTTTGAGGTCAATAATCGAATTATTGATCGGAGTTGCGGTAAGCAACGCAAATTGTTTTGAGGGGCCGGAGTCAGTTATCTTTTGTAAATTTTTATAATGATTTCGAGCCGAATGTCTCAATCTATGCGCTTCATCAATTATTATAAATTCATAGTTTTGGTATTTTTCTATTTTGTGATTTTGTAAACGACTCAGATCTTGTATTGAAAGTATTTCCACATGGCTGCGAACATTATTGTGTAGTAATTCCTCAGACCAATTATTTTTAAGGCTGGCTGGAACAATGAGAAGTGTGTTATCCATGCCACGAAGTTTTATAAGCTCAATAGCAATATAAGTTTTCCCTAAACCAACGGCATCAGAGATTAAAACACCGTTAAGATTTTCAATTTTTCGATCTGCGCTAATTACACCAATTTTCTGAAATTCGGTAAGAGTATCATTTTCTTGATAATCAACCGGAAGCTCATCATTTAATATTTTAGCTGCCATGATAAGGAATAAAGTTGTTGGAGATACAAAATTGCGATCATTTTGAATAAGATTAATCCATGGCTGAGAAGTTTTTAGGATTGTTAAAAGATCATTATTAAATTCTTCAGAATCAGAGAGTACATTTTCAAACCAGTCATGAATTTCAGAGAATGAATCTTGCGTCACAAGGTTTAGCTCAACATTACCATCATGCATTGATTTTAAACCCAAACCCGGTGGAGTGAAATTTGAAGAGCCGACAATGGCCACAGAAGATCTAGGTTCAGTGCCTTCAAACAAATATGCTTTTGCATGAAATTTCCCTTTAGAATAAATTTTAATTTGAATGTCATTATTTGCTATAAGAGAACTAATTTTTTCCAATGTATTTTTATCCCAATTAATAAAAGAATTGTTAAGATCGTTTATTAAATAATGTTTTATAGTATTTCGAAGTTTTTTCTCAGCGTATCCAGATTGTAATGCTGCTGCTGTAGGTTGATCAGTTTCAATGCCCATTATGATTGTTATACGAGGACGATTCAAGTCGGCAGATGGATGATTTATCACTTTCATAATGTCATCATACATTATGTTAAAGGCACCCACATAGAAATAACCGGTAGCAATTTTAATGGAAGTGCTATCGTTGCAATATTCTGTAAATTTTTTATGAAAATGAATATTTTTGTTATCAATAAGGCGGCTCGATGTCATTAAGAACAGTACTCCAAATGAGGCGTTAGGAGTAATACGCGAAACGTGATAAGATAATCAATGTTTCTAGCTTTACTATGCTCAATGCAAATGAACAGAGGGCTGTTGAGTGACAGACTACTAGTTCTCCCAAGCATCAAAGCCGGAGAGCCCCATTGCCCCATTATAAACGTCATGGCATGGGTAGATCATATGCCTGCTCTCAACCGACCCGCTTACATTTCAGACGAGTCCGGGAGCGCTTTGGAACCACCTTGAGTATATGAACAACTAATGAGTCAATAAATTACCATGCACCCAATATGGCATCCAGCAGGCGGAGAGCTTCCGGGAACGACGGCTCCAATGCATTCTGACCATGAATCATGCCGGAAAGAGATGACGCCGAATCTCCGTCACCCTGTAGCGAGCTTTCGCTTAATGAGGATCCATACGCCATCAACGTACAGAAAAAATGACGAGTCACTCTTGCCGATCTTTGCTTATATGCCCCCCCCCCCCCCCCCCCCCAGACCCATGAAATCTGTCCTGACTTTCATTCCTCATTCGATCAAACACTTTGTGTTCAAGTCGTGCCTCTTAACATTAGGGTCAAACAATATTTTGCTTATCAACAGCTATACACGAAAGATCTTCATAGCTGATACACAAACTCAGGATGATTGTGTTATTATATCCCACGAATTCAAATAATATGTGACATCATTACCCACCTTGCCAAGATATACCTTGTTATCTCGAAGAGTGATCATAGCCCGATACTTCTCGCCCTTGTTAATCACTTTAAGTTGTCCCAGGTTAATCTGCTTAGAAATCTCATGATACGGCATAATTAAAAATGAGATATCTGGCTTATCTACCAGCACAAAAATATAATATACGTTTTCAGATAGGTTTTTCTTGAATGATTTGATACTAAGATCAGATATATGTCGGCCATTCTTGTTGTTGGATGTTTTGACTTGAATGTAAACTATATGTTGGTTTTTGGTAGCAACAATGTCAATCCCATCATCAACAGCACCAATATTTGCTTTGTAGTCTCTATGTAGCAGTTCGCTTGCAACACGATATTCGCCCATTTTCCCAATATAGCGAGCGTTTTTGGAAAGAACGTCTTCTTGATCATCCATGTCATGTTCACGTTCTTCGTCAGCCTGTTGTCGTTTAGGATCATAATCAGCACTAAGTGAAAATATGCCATCCTTGTGCATCACAACTGCCGGGTTTGGGGTTTTTGACTCCTGCATGAGTATAACATACATTGTCCGTTCAGGCGTTTTGCCCTCAGTCGTGATGAGGGCATCATCGATGGCTTTTTTGGTGATGTCGTTATAGTGTATTGGCGAGTCTGCGCTGCGAAGCACCTGAATTCCAGCAGTTTTGAACGTCAATTCTGGCCAGTCGGCACATGGAGGGTCATAAATACCCAGATCCCAATATCGCGTTGTTCCAATGTATGATCGCGTATGGGTCATGCTTTGTATAGCCACGTATGGGTAGATTAGGAGGCATTGTGACGATGTTCCTGACGCCGGATGCACTACGTTCAGTAGACGCCGTGCATGTATCCTGACAGCGCAGTGTCCCATATATCGACCATCGTAGCATACGTCAAGGAGCAGGATCTGCTGATATTTTCGGGGAGCCACCCCTCGGTCACAAGGTACGCGTTGGACTCTGTGTCCTGTCCGTACGCATAGCACGTGATCCTGTGAAATCGCTCGAGGTCGTGTGCATGTGATGCAGTGTTGCCTGTGCCATACTCGCTTTGTGCATACAGCTGCGTGGACGCGTCGTACACTATGTCCTGACCAAAGGCCGGATCATCGTAAAACGTGAGCATGGCATATGCAGCAAAGCTGTCCGCCATGTGGACACCATATCCAAAAGTCGGCAGATCGTGCACGTGAGATAGCGCATAGGCAAGGCCGCGGTACAGCTCAAAGTCGACATTGTTGAATATATACACATAGCTATCATCAACGTCAAAATCTAGCTCGTATGTGACATCCACATAGTCGGCCACGCGTTCGTAGCATATGAGAATCGTCCTCGATGCTCGGTCATACGAAGAGGTCGTCCCACCGCACTCCCGCAGGCTCACGGTAATATCGTGGGGCAGGATGAACGTGTCGTTCAGGAACTCAAGCTCGGGACCAAAATATCCAAAGCTCTCAACATACGAGGCGTGCTCGGAGAACGTGCGTGTGGGTACCGTCTCAAGTACAAGTCGACCACCGTCAGCAAGACCCCGCATAGTCGGAACCGCCTGTGTCCCACCCTGCGTGGTCGGGGAGGTGCGCCCGTCCCATATCGCAAAATACGTGTTAGTGACACCTTTGTTGGGAACGACAAAACCATCGCGCCCATATACCTCGGCGATTGCGTCTAGCACTAAGCTCGATGGTCTGGGTTCCTCGTTGTATGAGGGAGGGCATGTAGGCACGCCGTCCTCGACGCTGCACATCATGTCGTTTTTCTTGTTAAATACATGACCCAACCCAATCGCATGAATAAACTCGTGCGTGGCAGTCAGCATAACCTCTGCGTTGGAATGCGTCGTCTGCCCCGACGTGGAGCAGACGTATACCTGGATTGGGCGCGACTCGCGAACGCCCGGAGCCCACCCAAGCACGTCATTGCAATAGTCGTCATCATAACCCGTGATGAGGTTGACCACAACGTCAGCCCTTGAGTTAGCCCTCCACTTGCCTTTCTCGAGAACCTCATAGTTAAGGAGCCAGTCGCCTCCATGGCGTGCGGAAAGCTCCGAGGAGAGCGTCTCGAGGCCTTCCCTGGTAGGAATTATGTGGTGGCGAACAGCGTCATACGAGTCGCGACTTGGCGATATGGCAACTGTAGGCCTAGACATAAAGTCGAGCACATAGGTCAGTTCCATGTATTGGCCTCCCGGCGGGTCAGGCTCCACGCGTGGCCGCTCTGCAAGGATCGAGAGCTTTACCGTGTCTAAGCACCACCCGCCAAAGGAACGCGTGGGTCCGTCATCGCACGTCGTCAAGCGGTAGTGCGTAGCATCACCTTCAAAGACTGCGTAAATGTCTGCAACATTGTCAGAGTCTACCTTGCGTGCGACCCAGCTGACCGAATAGCTTCCGTCACGTTCCACGTATGCGGTCGCTAGGAGATCGTCTGGATTGGCAAAGTCCTCGTCCATTATATACACCAGTATGTTCGTTGTATCCACTCCTGGAATGCGCAAGTTGCCCGAAAAGGTTACTAGATCACCAATGTGGACGCTGCGCGGCAGCGTATCTAGTGTGATCGTGCCCGAGCGCTTTAGGACAGGAAGCGTGTACTGGTATGACGTCGAGCGCAAATAGTCTGACGAGCCCTCAAAGACGGCATACACGTCAAAGTCAGTCTCAAATGTCGCAGCAGACGCGCGCCAGGTCACAGAATAGCGCCCTTGCGAGTCAGTTGTGGTGGTTGCAAGGAACTCATCACGCCATGCGGGATCGTCCTCTTTGATGTGGATCGTCGCCCCTGAGAGTGACCGACCTCCGGACGTGAGCTGGCCGGAGAACGTGATCGTCTCGCCAGCATACACAGAATTGGCACTAAAACGTAGCGTGAGGCCAGTGGATGACTTTGCAGCAGGTGTGTATGTGTCAGGAGGCGAGCCGCCCAAATAGTATCCCCCAGATGGTGAGCCTCCGGACGATCCTCCGGCGCCGCGTGAACTCACGTATGCCTCCTGCGTTGCGCTACGCGACTTTGAAAACCCGCCTGCGCCCTCAAAGACTGCGTAAATGTCAGTCGCGCCTCCCCACTCATCCCAGTCTTTCACGACAACCCTGGCTGAAAAGCGGCCATCCGAGCCGGTGCGAACGGTTGCGATATAGTCATCTGGCCCAAAGTCGTCATCCTTTATGTCAATCTCGGCACCGGCCACGGGTCGGCCTGACGAGTCCACGAGCGAGCCAGTAAATGTCGCATATTCGCCGGCTACGAGTCGTGGGACGGGATCAAGTCGAATGCTGGTGGACTCGGCGTCAGCCTCCAAGGGAGTAACGGTGAGCAGCATGACGGCGACTGCCACGGGGAGAATGCACAGCCATCGCGCGATCACGGTGGCGCGTGTGGCCGCAGTGGCTAAAAAGTCATGTCGTTATGCGGGCGTGGCGACCCCGGCCGCTAGTTGACCATCGCAGGAATCTTGAGGCGCTCGAGCGCATTTTTGGCCTTTACGCGGTAGAATGAGGCCTTGCGCGCAGCCTCCAAAAAGTCGATGCGCCTAGTTATGTTGGGCAGGTCTGGCACCAGCGCATATCCGGCGCATTTCTCCTGATAGTGGTTGGAGTTTGCCAGGATCCACTCGTGGGCCACAGACGCAAGAAGGATCAGCCTCTCGTGGCCAATCTCGCGCTCGATCAGGTCAAAGAACGGCTCATAGTCCGCAGCATCGTCCCAGCTGACTGCTGTGTTCCGTAGGCGCGCGATTGCGTTTCTATGTTTTAGCAAGTCCCCGACAATGGCGTCATCCATAGATGGCGTGCAGCCCGCGCTGCGCATCGTGTCATATAGGGCAAGAAGCGTGTGGAGCTCTATTATGATCTGCTTTGTGCAAAGCATCAGCTTTGGGCGCAAGAGCATGTTCCACAGCCGCGACATGCGGTTTGGAAGCGCAATGTCAATGCACGCCAAGTTGTGCCTGTCAAGGGCTGACCGCAGTGCCCACCTGACCCTGATAAGCTCTGTGGCCACACGTGGCGCGTCTTTGCCCATCCGGTCAAAGTCAACACAGCGTATGGGATTTTTTTGCATATACGAGGACGACTCTTTTGAAATCGAGTCATGGTCACACGGACTGACCGTAGAGCCGTTGGGCGAGATCTTGGATAACGCCGAGCAGAATATGTCTGGAATCGTGTACAAGAGTCCGTCAATGAACGTGAGTGCCAGGTTTGCGCACACAAGAAACGACTCTTCGTCGGCGAATGGGGGCACGTACTCGTTGCCGTTGAGCCGCTTTACGTCTCCAAACAGCCCAGTACCCGGACGCACAACCTTGCGGCGCATATCTGGCATCCCAGATGCGAGCTCGTGCACCCTCTGCAAGACGGGGAGGAGGGGCGAGATCGAGTTTCGTCTAGCCTCGTCGAGCTGCTCAACTAGGCCGTCGGCCATGTCACCAAATGTGTGAAAGTCAAGGGCCATGTACTGAAGCCTCGACCTTATCAGGTAATGACTCTTGTCAGACGAGCTCCATGCGAGGTTGGTCATGTCGTTCAGGAGAAAGTCGAGCGCAATGCGGAGGTCGAACATGCGGACGAGTGTGGCGTCTAGGCCATTCAGCGGCTCCAGGACTGGCTGTGGCGCCATGTATGCAGCATATGTCCGGTGTATGGGCGAGGCACACTTTGGCCCGCACTCCGAATCGCACTCGCCCGGCGGCTCATCAAGCCAATAGTCCCACATTAGGAACAGCCTCCCAAGAATTCCCGCAGAGGCAGACCATCATTTCGTTGATCCTTGTCCCGGCCTGCTATCGCGAAGCGCCGCGCCGCATGACATTTCATCATCACGCATATACTAGAGATTATGTTATAAGTTTTTCTGTAGACGTCGCCAAGCCTCTACGAGCCAAGCACGCGTGGGTAACGAGGCGCCGGGGGCACAATACACGTAGTGCATGCAGTGCATGCGCAAGAGAGCAAGCGCGATCCCAAAACACTGCGATCACGGTGCTATTGCCTGCGATCCGTAAAATTTAACTACTTACAGGTCGGTAAGTTGCTCGTGGGAGTTGCGCAAGGCACGAACGTGAAAAGGCGATCAAGATCCAAGAGACGTGCGCTCGACAGGTACGGTGAGGGCAAGTGCGAGACGCTAGAGGCCGCCATGGGCATAGTGCTTAGTGTCAGTCGCATAGATCACAAGGTGGTCGAATATCTCACGTTTGTCGCCCTAGAAACAAGCGGGAAAATAAGCGAGGTGTCACAAAATGAAATTAGAGCCAAGATGCGCAATATGAGCACCAAGGAGAGAGACAACACGGTCGGAAATCACACCAGCATCTACGGCATTAACCGATCTCTAAAGAAGATCAGGAAGGTTCGAAATGGTCTAGCACACTGCATAGATACCATAACCCCAGAGGGGGTGTCGGGGAACTATGAAAAGCCAGTGTGTTATAGTATCGACACTCTCAAAAACACTCAAGTCGCCGCCGATAGCTGCGCAAAGAAGCTAACACGAGCATTTTCGAAGAACGCGAGATTTGTCCAATGGAAAAAGACAGGTCGATTAAAACTCAATGCTGCATGAGGTGTTTTGATGTTTCTATATTCCCCAAATAATTGTCATCTTTTGCATATGAACAGCAAACGATCGCTTGGAAGCAGATATTTTTTGGACACGCCACAACTGCAGGTTAGACCCAGAGTTCGGCGTTACGTGATCTCAGAGAATTAGGACGATTCGGCCGACTTGTTCACACTACAGCCAAACGTAGCTGTCACCAGAGGCAGTCTGCGGCACAGGCATATTTATTAACACGGGGGTAGTAGTGCGCACGTTAAAAGTGCTCAAACAGATAGACGCCATAGCAAAGGTCTTGGCAGAGCATGAGCCCATGAGTATCCCAGAGATCACAAATAAAATATTACAGAAAAGACTTGCGCCCATCCGTAACAAAGAACCTAGATCAAGCATAGCAAGCCACGTATATAGAAATCCGAAGAAGTTTAAGCGCATACGGCCAGGCGTGTATGGTCTAAATACACGCGTTAAAACATCTCATCCTGCTCAGAATAGTCGACATGGCACATTTAGTTATCATGATACATTGGGCAGCCATCAAGGATTTAGCTACTCCTATTGGGAAGATTTAAAAAGCGTAACAGAAGGAAGCTACATCTACGGAGGAATGAAACCCACAACTTTGTTTGTTTTTTGTGAAAAAAACAAAAAAATATTCAACATGGCAGTAAAACAAATTGATTCAGAAAAAAAGCCCGGCGTCTATATTTTGATGAATCTAAACGACAACACAGCTTATGTTGGAGAAACAAAATGTGCGTATAAAAGAATTATCAATAAGCATTGGGCAAATAAGAAATTCACTCATATTGCAATATTGTTTGAAGAAATATTTAGCGATATGAACGTGCGGAAAAATCTAGAAAATCATTTAATTAAATTTGCCAAATCACGAGAATGGGAATCAACTAATAGTTCAGCCGACTTGCCGGATATTGATAAAAGAGATAAACAGTCTTATGACGCACTTGTAAAAAGAACTGATGTGATTATAAGCAAAGTGAATGGTTTTGTAGTAAGAGGTAGAAAACTATCAGGAGGGAAAACAGGAGGTACAAGAAAAAGAACTCGTAAACCGCCAAGCAAAAAATGGTCAGTCGCACTTGCAAAGGCAAACCCCGAGGTACGCGCACGAGTCATAAAATTGACCAAAATGATACAAGATAGATTCAATGTAACCACAGTCAAAAAATCATGGTTATATTTTGACGATGGCGGGGGGTCATCAAAGCGCACCTTTGCAGCGTTGTCAGTTGGAAAAAGCGTCGCTGATCTAATTTTCCTAGCGCCTCATGACAGCGCATTGCCGGATGGAACGAGGAGACTAAAGCGATTCGTGCTAGCATATAATGCAGAATGCAGGCTGCGCCTTAGCGACGAAAATTTGGATCTGCTCGTAGAGCTGGCCCGCAAGTCGCGTGAATATAGACACATACTAGAGAGCCGGGGCTAGACGCCGTGGGGCAGTCCGCCCTGCGAACCCCAGAGTCTCAGGCACGCTCATCTCCTGTGGATCGCACTGAGTTCCGGCCATTACTGCCCAAGGCAGCTCATACACACGTGACACAACTGCCTTGTACGAAAAGTAGTAGACTGGGCAGGAATGCTTGCCGGGCGCAGATCCGGGAGCCCCGGGGGCGCCCCGGGATCCGGCAGGCTGCCGAAACATACGTTTGGGGGGCTCCGCCGCCGGCGCGCCATGCCGGTCAGGAGGCTTGACGACAGGGCGCTCCGGTACGTGGCCAGGACGCTGGCGACGCGGAGCGCCGAGGAGGTGGCGCGCGAGCTGGGGATCTCCAGGGCGTGGTCGTACAGGCTTCGCGCGCACTGCCGGCGCACCGGCGCGCCGCCGGAGCCGCGGCCGATGGGAAGGCCGCGCAGGGACGTCACCGACGGCGAGGTGGCCGAGGTCCTCGGCGAGCACGCCGACCGGCCGGCCGGCGTCGTGCGCGTGGCCGAGGGGCTGCGCGGCAACAACTCAAAAATAACGTACTGGTCGGTGTACCGCATCATGCTGGCGGAGGGGCTCGTCACGAGGTCGCGGGCGAAGTCGCGCAGGCGAAAGTGGGTCAGGTTCGAGCGCGCGCACTCCGGCGCGCTGTGGCACGTGGACTGGCACATAATGAAATACGGGCCACTTGCGGGCTCGCACCTCATAGTGTTCCTCGACGACGCGTCGCGGTGCGTCACGGGCTTTGGCGTGTTCGCCGAGGCCACGTCGGAAAACTCCGTGCTTGCGCTGCGAAAGGCGATCAGGATGTTTGGCGCGCCGGCGCAGATCCTCTCGGACCACGGCACGCAGTTCACGGCAAGCCGGCGCGGCACGCCGAGCCGCAGCTGGACGCCGACGCTCTTCGAGCGGGAGCTGCTGGACCGCGACATAGCGCACCTCATGGCGCGCGTCCGCCACCCCCAGACCAACGGCAAGGTCGAGAGGTTCTTCCAGACGCTCGAGACGGAGATCGGCCACTTTGGCGGGGTCCCCGAGTTCATCGCGTACTACAACGAGAGGCGCCTCCACTTCGCCCTGGACATCAAGGGCGGCGAGACGCCCCTGCTGGCCTACAGGAGGCGCAGGGCCGACGGGCGGGTCCGGGCGGAGAACCCGAGGTGGATGGAGGTGGACTCGAATGAGTGAGTCTACTACTTTTCGTATAAAACACACACGTGACACAACGGCAACATTAAAATCGCAACATGCCAACCCTTTGCCCATAATGGGCAAGGCAGCACGTCTATACGCGTCAGTCAAGGCATACGGGCAAAAGGGCAAGCTCCTCTCGCGCGCCGACCTGCAGGCCCTCGCCGAGTCACGCGGCATGGACGAGCTCCTCACGAGGATAAAGAACACGCGCTATGGGCCGGCAGTCGCAGACTTGCAGGCCCCGCACAGCGCAGCGCAGATCGAGGCGGCCCTCGGGGCGCACCTCGCCGAGATGCACCACGCCATGGCGCGCGCGGCAGGCGACAGGGGTGTTCTTGACGCATACTATCGCCGCCTCGTCATCTGGAACCTAAAGATGGTCCTAAAGGGCAAGGCACTCGGCAAGACACAAGACGAGATCGAGCGCCACATAAACATGCGCGCTGCCGAGCTGGCGCGCGAGCGCGACACGCTAGTAAAGGCGCTAGTCGCAAAGGACCTCGAGGAGGCCGCCGCTAGCTTTCGCGGGACGCGCCTTGGTGACGAGGTTGCGCGCGCAGTCGCGCTGTATGGCGAGCGCGGGCAGATACAGGCTATAGACACATACCTCGACAAGACGATGCACATCGAGCTGGCGCGCGCGGCCCGAGAGTCGCGCGAGCGCAACGTGTCGCGCATGATCGGGGCCGACGTTGACTTTTACAATATCATGGCGGTCCTGCGCGGCCGCCTCTGGGGTCTGGACGAGGCCGCAACGCTGGACCTGACTGCCGGCTCGACGCCGAGCGTTCCGCGCGCGGCCCTGGAGCGCATGGCCGGTGCGGCATCGGTCCGCGACGCGCTATCAGAGGTCGCCTCGACTAGGTACGGCTCGATGGTTCCACAGTCTGGCACCGACCTCGACACAGTCGCCGGCTTTGAGCGGGCCATGGAGCTTGAAATGTACGCGTCATGCAACAGGGCGTTCACAAAGATGTTCAGCCTTGCGACGATAATTGCCATAACAAAGCTCGTGGCGTACGAGGTCAGGAATATCGCGTCGATCGCGTATGCCGTCGAGCAGGGAATAGCGCCCGAGACGGTCATGGCCAGGGCCATAGTGGCCGACTCGCAGACATAGGTTAATCTAGGAGTGTCCCGCGCGCGGCAGCGCCATGATGGGGGACAAGGACTATCGCCAGTTCATCACAACTGCACTCGAGTCGATATCGCGCGAGATCGATCCTGCGATCGACGCGACTGACATAACAAAGATCCACGTCCACGAGGTCACGCGCTGCCTGCGCAGGTCATACTATGACAGGGACTCACCACTCGACTCGCCGCCACGCGCCTTTAGCGACCTCGTCGCCGGAATGCTTCGCCGCCTCGGCTATGCGCCTGACGAGGTGACCTATGACGTCGGCGGGGTCTCCCTAGTCGGCAGGGCCGACATGGTAGTCGAGGACACAGTCATCATATTCAGGCCTGCAGACCCCCCGCCAAAGATTCCGATCGCCGGCGATCTCCTCGCGCTCAACTCGTACATGTGGATGCATGACAAGGCCGACGGCGTTATCGTCTACATCTCGGCTGACCGCACAGAGACGTCATTCTCGCTCACGCGCGACAAGCGAATGTTCGAGGAGACTATCCGGCGCGTGCGCGTCCTAGGCGACCTACTTGCCGAGGGCAAGCGCCTTCCCATAATAGAGCCGTCCCCCGAGTGCGCCTCGTGCCAGTACTATGAGCGCTGCTTTGCAAAGCAACGCATCGGCAGGCCGATAAGGCTCATATCCGATATCCTGGGCCACAATCCTGACGCCTAGGGGCAGCAGGTTCTGGCCTTTTGCTGTCTTGTTTTTTCGCACCCTGCGCGCAGGACGCGCTAGGAGCATCAAAGAAAAGCCCTGGTCGATTAAGCACCACTAGTGGCGCCGAACCGTCTTACTCTAGGGGCTCGTGGTGACCCTTGCCGCGAAGTGCGAACGCCACTACGGCGAACGCAATCGCAACACCGACTGCCGAACCAAATGCGGCCATGCCTGCTTCTGCCATTGTGTTCAACAGAGCTGTCGTGCGCTTATATTATTTTTCTAAATTTATTCTAATTTAGATAAACTATTGTAAAATAATGGTTTTATGATACATTAGGCCCACGCACAAACTCGAACGTCTCGAGGTTCTCGCCGCCGGCGACCATCGAGCTGTGGCTGTAAGAGGCCTCGGCGCTGACGGTCCACTCGACGCTGTCAGCCGAGAGGGTCTCCCAGAACTCGGGATCCGCACCCGTGTTCGGGATGGCAAACTCGGATGCGAGGGTGACTGAGCGGCCCTCGATGAGCGTGACAAAGTTCGACGAGGCGACAAAGCCCTCGGGACGCTCGCCTATGAGGCCCGTGTGGATGCGCCGGCCGTCAGCCGAGACGACATACTTGACATACTGGAGGAGAACCGTGGCCGGATCGGGGTTTGTCGCCTCAAACTCTAGCTCGACGTGGAGGGCGCGCACGCTCGCCGAGCTGACCGATATCGACTCTAGTGTCAGCGTGATGCCCTGCGGCGCAGGGGGCGCACTAGGCGAGTCTGGCTGTCCTGGGAGGAGCGCGATTGCGCCGATGGCGGCCACGAGGCCGATGACTGCGATGACGACTAGGACCTTTGCGTTCACGCCGATGGGGCCGGTTCATCTCCCATAAATGTCATAATGGGCCAGTCTAGCCGAGCTCGCCAAAGCCGCGCACGCCCTTCCAGATGTACCATGTTGCCGCCGACCTGTACGGCCTCCACGGCTCGGCGCGCCGCTGCAGCTCGGCCGGTGTTGGCAGCTCGCGCATCCTGAACAGGTCGCGCACGCCGGCCCTGAGGCCATAGTCGCCGACTGGCAGGACGTCAGGGCGCCCGAGCGCAAACATTAGGTACATCTCTGCAGTCCACCTCCCGATGCCGCGAATCTCTGAGAGCCTCTCGATGACTGACTCGTCATCCAACCTTGAGAGCGCGTCGAGTCGCAGGCGGCCAGTGGATATCTCGCGCGAGATGCCGCGTATGTACGAGGCCTTCATCCTCGAGAGGCCCACCTTGCGGAGCGTCGACTCGCGCGTCTTTGCAATGTCTTCTGGCTTTGGAAACCTCGGGCCGTGCAGTGCGCGAAAGCGCGCCAATATTGGCCGTGCTGCTGAACCTGCGAGCTGCTGGTTTACGATCGCGCCGACGAGGCACTCGTAGCGGTTGCGCACCCGGCGCAGGCCATAGGGGCCCACTCGCGCAATGACTGGGCGCAGGCGCGCATCGCGCCTCAGGTGGCGCACGGCCTCCTCGCTCAAGTGCGCAGTCCCCCCAGGAGCGCGCCAAATGACTCTTCGGACATTGACGCCTTGTATGCGCGCAAGAGGCCGACTATGGTGTCGCGGTCCGCAAGCGCGCACATTTTCCTCACGCGCCGCGAGAGCGCAGCGCCCACCATGAGGGCCTGTGCGGCCGAGGTCACGTTTGAGACGCGGCGTGAGGCCGATGCGCTCTCAAAGTCTATTATCGTGACGGCATCATCCTTGCTGACTATGGCGTGGCACGAGATCATCGAGAGCTCGCCGTGGTCTATCCCCGCGCGGTCCAGCGCGCGGCACGACTCTAGCGTGCGGCGAATGACTGTGCGCACTCGCGCGGCGCGCCGACCCCGAAGCGACTCGAGCCAGGAGCCTATGGGCATTCCCTCCACGCGCTCCATGACGAGCGCGTCGCGCGAGTGCGCCAGGAGGCGCGGGCCCACGCCGGCGGCGTTGGCCGCCGCAAGGAGTCGGGCCTCCGGACCCATCGTGCGGCGCGGCGAGTCGGTTCGGCGCATCTTTAGCGCAACGTCGCGCCGGCGCCAGCGCGCGGCGAGCACGACGCCCGAGTATCCCTTGCCGAGGACGCGCGCGCGTCCGAGGAGAACTGGCCCCTCGAGGATCACGCGGCTCACGCCAAGGCGGTCCAGCGCGCTGAGGCGGGCGGCGAGCTGCCTGCGCGTCGCGCGCGGGTACCCGAGCACGCCGTCATACGGCGGGCCGGACATTCTAGCGGCTGCGGCCAAAGGACCTGGTGTCCGTTGAGACAAGATCATGCATGGTTTCAAGGAATGTGCGATCAGAGGCGCGCACGCCGGTCCGGACGGCAAATCCGGCACGGATGTCGCGCTTTAGGCCCGCCGGCACGCCAGAGTCACCAAGGCGGCGCGTGAGCGAGTCCTCAAGGAGGGCTGCGGCCGACGTGTGCTCCCTCTGGCGGATCGCGCGCAGGCGCGAGTCAGCGCCCACCCAGACTAGCGGCGAACGGCCAACGTTGGCCGTCACAAAGCCTGACGCGTTGGCCGCATCAAAGTGGTCAGGGCCCATGCCGACTGACCAGCGCGATGTCGACGTGGACTCTAGGACGAACGCCAGCGTGACGCGCCCACGCGAATCTACGTGCGCGCCGTGGCGCATGACGCCAAAGCCGCCCGAGGAGAGGCGTGCGGCCAGCGCAGAGGCTGCGCTCTTTGCCTGCCCCCATATGGTCTCAGGCGGGCGCGGGCGCGAGTCAAACCTGACAGTAACTGTAGTCTTTAGCACGCCGCTGTCCGGTGCGGCGCGCGCGCCGGACAGTATCATCGAGGCGCTCGGGCGCTCAAGGAGGGCGCGGCAGAGCATGATGAGCCTTCCAATGTTGGCCGGCGAGACGGCGAGCGCGAGGTTTCTGCTCGCGTCGACGGGGTCCATTATGGCCACAGGCGTCTCCTGGGAGCCAGAGGCCTCGCCGATGACGAGGCCGCGCTTTGCTCCGGCAAGCGCGCGTACGGTGCGCTCGAGTGAGCCGTGGTGGCTGACTAGAACCTCACACGCATACCCGCTAAAGGCCTCGCGCGCAAGCTCGGCCCCATAGAGGCCGTTTGACTGGAGGAGGCGCTTTAGGATCCGCACGTCATCGCGCATCGTGCCATCAAGCGCGTCGCGCATGAACCTTGTGTGAAAGCGCGATCGGTCAGCGGCACTGCGCCAGTGGCCACTCTTCACTCCATAGCAGGGCACAACGTTGACCTTTGTGCGCCGGATCGTCGCCTCGACGTAGGGGTGCGACGCATATCGCACGTACGGCCTGTGGTCTGCCATCGACGCAAATCCCACCCTTTTTGACTCAGACTCGAGGCGAGCCTCGCTGACTGACTCGTCAAAGACGACAAATATGTCAACGTCAGC
This sequence comes from Cenarchaeum sp., assembly GCA_963692915.1. GTDB lineage: Archaea > Thermoproteota > Nitrososphaeria > Nitrososphaerales > Nitrosopumilaceae > JAHRAL01. Next base: position 1,508,027 of record OY843584.1, on the reverse strand, counting down.
TCCGGCAAGCCACGTCCCCTTTGCAAAAGAGCCGCCGAGCTCGGCTCCCTGTATTCCCTGCCGACCCGCTATCTCGTGACCTACGAGATCCATGGCCTCCCCTGCGACTGACTCTATTGCTCGCGCCTCAGATGCTGACGGGATGATGCGCCTCCTCGCCGTCGCTATTGCGCGCGCCATCGTGGCGGCGCGTGCTTGCGGTCTCTTGGTTCCCGTGCGCCCCATCAGAGGGCCTCCACGGTCTTGAGCGTTGTGTGCACATGGCCATCGCTTGCGGGATCGCTGCGCTTTAGCGATATCGAGGCGACTCGCTGCACGCCAATGACTGCATCACGGCACTCGCTGATCACGGCACGTGGCGGCGCGCGCCCGCTTTTAACCCTAGAGACGGTGATGTGCGGGACAAGGCGCGTGCGCGTCGGCGGGCAGAGCGGGCCGAGGGCAGAGGCGACGCTGCGCGCGAGCGAGGAGACTGCATCAGAGCCCTCCCGCACGCCGACCCAGAGGACGCGCGGGCGCTCTAGTGACGGGAATGCGCCAAGGCCGGCGATATGCGCATCAAAGGCATCAAACTCGACGGCCTCTAGCGCGTCGGCTGCCGCAGTCGCAGTAGCCCCGTCGATCTCGCCGAGGAACGCAAGCGTGATGTGGTCATGGCGGCGGCGCGCAGGCTCGCCGAGGAGGGCGCGCGTGCGCATGAGTGAGGCCAGGGTCGGCCCGTCTGTGATGTCAATGCCGACAAAGGCGCGCATGGGCGCGTGCGCGGCGGCATTGGGGTTAATGTGTTGTGAGCGGGGTGGTCACGGGGCGTGATCCGGCAAGCTTCAATATAGCGGCCGGCTCGCGCGGAGTTCAGATGGCGCGCCTGATAGTCTGCCTGACCGGAATGCCCGGCGCGGGCAAGTCAACGATCGCCGGCGCACTCGCGCGGCGCGGCATTGTGACTGTCTCGATGGGAGATGCCGTGAGGGCAGAGGCCGCACGACGCAAGATAGAGCCGACCGGCCCGAACCTCGGCAAGCTCATGCTCGAGCTGCGAGAGTCCGACGGGCAGGGCGCAATAGCCGGCCTCATCGAGGACGAGATCGAGCGCTCTGGTGACGGTGCGGTCATCGTCGACGGCGTGCGCTCCAACGCCGAGATCGACTGCCTTCGAAAGCATGGGCGCGTCAGGATACTCGCAGTCCATGCGGCTGCCCCGCGGCGCCTCGGCCTCCTCAAGGCGCGCGCGCGCTCGGATGACCCGAGTGACCGCGGTGGCCTCGACGAGCGCGACGACCGCGAGATGAAAGTCGGCATGAGCGACTCGATAGCGCTCGCAGACGAGACGATATCAAACAATGACATTGGCATCGACGAGCTCGTCGATGCCGCCCATGCGGCAATATCTCGCTGGATGGCAGAATGACGCTTCCGGCAGCGGCATGCTCGACGAGCGCGTCATGCGACGTCTTTGCGTCCGAGGACGAGGGCGCCATAAGGCGCGCCCTAGAGACGGTTCTTGACGGCGGCAAGACGAGCGTTGGTGACGGGACGGTCGAGTCAGCTGCAGACTCGGCTGCATCACTGGTGCGCATACGCGAGACGGTCAGGTCGAGGGGGAGTGGTTCGGCATGGCGGCGCAGGATGCGCCTCAACACCGACGGAGAGACGACGTGGGTATACCTAAACAAGCAGGCCGCTGCTGCCGGCTCTATAGCGCTGTGCTCAGACGCCGAAGAGTCGCCCCTCGGGCCAATAACGCTGCGGATCACCTCCCCGGAGATCGACGCCATAGTCGACTGGCTTGTGCCGCGGAGGCAGTGAGTGGAGACCATGGCCACCGTTTTCAGGACTGCGCTGCGCTAGGGCATCACCATAGTCACCGTTGCGCCCCCCTGTGTCCGGCAAGGCAGTCCTCGTGGGCGCACACTCTGAATCCGGCCCCAATGCGGCCCATTTCGAGCTCGCCAAAAGCATCACAGGCGCACGCAACTCAACAAAATTAACGTGAGGCATGCCAAAAGTTTCAGCTAGCGCGTAAAAAGGCGATCCGTGACTAGATGGCGTGATCAGGGCGCTCATCGTCATAGTCATCGCCATAGTCGGCGCAGTCATGTTCCTCCCGCAGACAGTCGCCGCATTTCCCAGCCTCGATGGCGTCATCGGCGCGCTGTCAAAAGATGTTGCCGGCGTGCGCGATGGGGCGATCTCGTGGGTCACCGAGTCGATCAGCGGCGCGCTCACCGGTGCGCTCTCCTCGGTCGGCAGCACCATAATGCGCACGCTTCCCGGCTAGACTGCTATCTCCATGCCGTCAGCTGCGGCGCGAACCGAATCGTGGGCCTCGGCGGCCTCGGTGACTAGTCCCGTGACGTCGGCATGACGCGCAGAAAAGTGCGTTAGGACGAGGTTTTTGGCGCGTGTGCGCGCGGCGAGCTCGCCGGCCTCGCGGGCCGTCGTGTGGAGCGTCTCTAGTGCCTTTTGGTGCAGGTCGTGTGAGAACGTCGACTCGAAGACTAGCCAGTCACAGTCCGCAAAGAACTCTTCCAGCTCGCGCGTCGGCCTCGTGTCACCGGAGATACCGATGCTCACGCCGCGGCGCGGGCCGTCGGTGACCTCGCGCGCGCTGACCTTTTTGCCGTTCACGTCCACGTCGCGGCCGGACTGGAGGTCGTGCCAGAGCGGCCCCTTTGGGACGCCGAGGGCCTCGGCCTTTTCAGGGTGGAACCGGCCCTGCCTGTCATGCTCGGCGAGGAGGTAAGAGTATGCCTCGACCCTATGGTGGGCAGCGCACGCCGAGACGGCACACTCTCCGGTGTCAAGGACATCTCCGGCCGAGACGGGCGTGATCGCCAGCGGAAACGTCGGCAGGACGTCAAGGGCGCGCAGGCTAGAGGCGACAAACTCGTCGATCCCGCGCGGGCCGTACACCTCGAGGGTCTCGGTCCGGCGGTGGAGCGACATCGTCTGGATCAGGCCGAGGATCCCTATGCAGTGGTCCCCGTGCATGTGCGTCACGAATATCCGCGTGGGCCGGTTCCAGCCCAGGCGCGCGCGAGCAAAGGCCATCTGCGCGCCCTCGCCGGCATCGAACACAAAGAGCTCGCCGTCGCGCTCGACGCATGTGCATGCCAGGCCCCGCTCGGCAGTCGGCACGGCAGCTGACGTGCCAAGAAACACAATCTTCATGCGCGCCGCGCGCGCCGCGCGCGCTTTTATGCCTATAGGCGCATCAGGGGCGCGCGGCCCATTAAACGGATATATCGGCCGCGCGGGGTGGCCGTGGCCGTGTTTGGACTGCGCAGGCGCACGGGGGATGCCGAGGCCGAGGAGCACTGGCGCCGCGCGAGCAGCCTGCGCGATGGCGGGCAGACCGCAGAGGCCGCATCCGAGTACCAAAAGGCCCTAGTCGCGCTCATAAGGCGGGCAGACCACAAGGGCGTCATAGAGTGCGGCAGGGAGGCCGACGGAGTCGATCCCCAAAACCCGAGCATCCACTATAACATCGGCGTCGCCCTCGGCGGCCTCGGGCGCCACGCCGAGGCAGCCGAGAGCTTTGGGCGCGCGGTCGGATGCGAGCCCGGCATGGGCAGGGCACACCACGGCATCGGCGTCGCACTTGCCGCACTCGGAAGATACGACGAGGCACTCGGCGCGCTAAAGAGGGCTGCCGGATGCGAGCCGTGTGACGGGCACTCGCATTGTGCAAGCGCTAGCATACTCGGCGCGATGGGTCGCCATTCTGAGGCCCTCGAGTGTGCCGAGCAGGCAATAGCCGAGAACGCCTCGCTCGGTGCTGCGCACCACGCCAGGGGAATAGCCCTCAGTGCACTCGGAAGGCATGCCGAATCACTGTCCGCACTAGAGCGCTCGATCGAGCTTGATCCCACGAATGCCGGCGTATACGACTCAAAGGGGACAGTCCTCGAGCTCCTCGGCCGTGCCGGGGAGGCCGCCGAGTGCCGCCAGATGGCTCGCGAGATGCGCTAGTGCGTCCCTGCCAGAGGCGACGGTTGCCGCCGGAGCTCGTGTGCGCGACGCACGTAGTATGATTATATACCACGCATTTGGCCACCTCGACGATGGGTCGCATAACGACGCGCGTGAGGGAGGCCGACAGGGACAAGTACAACGCGTACATGAGAAAGTACTATGCGATTCCGGGCAACGCCGCAAAGCACAAGAGGCTCATGGCCGAGTACGGCGCACGTCCGGAGGTAAAGGAGCGCAGGGCGCGCCTTGCGCGCGAGCGCTACTCGGGCACGCGGGGCAAGGAGACGATCTCGGAGCGAAGGCGCAAGTGTGCGCGCTGCGGCGCGGCGTTTCAGCGCAACAAGCGCGGACGCGTGCGCATATACTGCACCAACTGTGTCAAAAGACGCGGCCAGAGCACAGTGGCGCCGGGTGGCGGAATCGTGGGTCGTCCTTCCGTAAGGCGTACGCGCAAGGCCAGCACACGCGCAAGGCCGACGGCCAGGCGCGTCATTAGGTAAGTTCTGCGCACTTGTATGCATTGCTTATTATTTGCGCACACGCGCGTGGCGTGTCACAGTGCAGTACTTTGAGGCAGTAAGGGAGGGAAAGCGGCGCGCGTCGAGATCACAGATGCGCATGTTTGACATTGCGGGCTTTGCGATGCTAACACTCACGACAAAAAAGGTCAACGGCACGTTTGTCCCCGTCGGCGAGGAGGAGCTAGCCTCGGCGATACGCTCGCCAGACGGCCACGTTGCGATAATAGTTGATGCCGACGGGTTCACAAAGGCCCAGTCGCGCGCGCTAGAGCGCGAAGAGGCAATGTCGATATTCAGGAAGCTCGTCGAGTCCGGGATGCCCGAGTTTGGCGGCTCGCATGTCGAGATTTGGAACGACCGCTATCCAACGATTCGTGGATGATCTCGGTTCCCGTGCGACGCCCCTTGAGGGCTGCTGCTATCGTTTTTGGCTCGGAGCGTATGACGCGCGTTCGTATGCGCGAACGCTCGATGACCTTTAGCGCGATAATGTCCATGAGGTCATAGCCGCCGGCCATCGAGCCCTCATGGACGAGCATGGACCGCAGGTCGGCGATCGCTATTCGCGAGAGTTTCTTGGCGCCGCTGTTCTTGTTTGGGTCGCTGTCATATATTGCGTCAACGTCAGTCGCGTTGATGAACTCGTCGGCCCTGAGGCGCTCGGCGATGAGCGCAGCCGTCCCGTTGGTGCTCTGGCCAGGATAGAGCCCGCCGGCGACTATGATCTTGCCCGTGTCAGCGGCCCGCTCGGCCTCGCGCAGCGTCTCAGGCGGGTGCGCGTGCGCGTGGCGCCCGAGGGGGTGTATGAGAAGGCGCGCGTTGAGCCTCGATATGTCGATTCCGAGCTCGTCTAGCGTCGACTCGTCGGCCCCTGCGGCCCGCGCATACGATATGTAGGTCCGCGCGATCGCCCCGCCGCCGGCGACGATTATGGGCTGGCACGAGGCAGACGCGGCGAGGAGGACGGCGGCATGGTCCTTTAGGCGCCCGATGGCCTCAGGCGCAAACGAGCTCCCCGAGAGCTTTATGACTATGCGCTTTCTCCTTGCCATTTTCTGTGTGATGCGGTGGCCGCATCGGCGACCTTTTTTGTGTTGCTCCTCGCATAGACGCGCAGCGTCCCCATCGAGCCTAGGAGCGCGGCGAGTAGCGGGAGTCGCGAGAACGGCACGTCCTCAGCAGTCCTTGTGCCACGCGAGCCTGATGAGACGAGCGTGATGTGTCTCATCGAGCGCCCGCCGGCCCCCAGTGGCATCGAGGAGACGCCTGTCACGTCGACTAGGACGGCATTTTCGGCGACGCCGGCACGCTCGGCTATCTCTGAGCCCATCTTGGCAGTGTCCGGGGCGCGATCCTCAAGCGGCACGTCGAGGACGCACTTTGGGAGCATACGTGAGGCGTACTCGAAGGCGAGGCGCTGCGCGTCGCGGACCGCCGGCGTGGAAGGGCGCATCGTCGTGAGGAGCGCCATGGTCGACTCGTCAGTCAGGCCCACATACTCCTCTAGCGTGAGCGAGGAGAGGCCGAGCTCGGCGGCGGCGAGGTCAAAGGCGCGCAGCATCGTCGACTGTGCGGCGCGGACTGCGCGGTGAAAGTAGACGGTCCGGAACATTTGGCGGCGCGAGTGCATCATTGACTCAAAGGAGTGGAGTGCCGAGCGCGCAAGGCCCATCCTGTTGCCAAGCCTCTCGAGTGAGGCGACGAGGCGGCGGTGGTCGACGCGCGCGTGCTCGGAGCCCGTAAAATGGCCGTCGCGCAAGAGATAGTCCATCGTGTCGGTCCCCATGACGCCAGAGATTATCTCCGGGAGCGCCGAGGGCGTTGTGCCGCCAAAGGCGAGATCCGCGACACGGCGGCGCGTGCGGCCCAGCGCGTCGCCGAGTGAGGTCTCCTCGAGTATTCGCCTTCCAATCTGCTCGTGTGACGCGCCGCCGAGGCCACGGTGCCGGCGCATGACTGACTCAAAGAGGTGTGAGAACGGCCCGTGGCCAATGTCGTGGATCAGTCCCGCAAGGCGAAGCGCGCTGCCCTGCGACTCGGTGATCTGTGAGCGGTTCTTTAGCGACGTGGCGGCCATGCCCGATATGTGCATCGCGCCAAGTGAGTGCTCGAATCTCGCGTGGCGCGCGCCCGGATAGACAAGGTGCGCGCCGGCGAGCTGGTTTATCCGGCGAAGGCGCTGAAATGAGGGATCGTCGATGAGGCGCATCTCCGTCGGACTCGCCTCGATAAACCCGTGGATTGGGTCGATGATCTCGGTGATCACGCGCGCATCCTCCGCGAGACGATCTCCATTATGCGCGCGTGAATCTCCTCGCGCGGGGCAGTTGCGTCAAGCGTTGGCCAGCGGCCGCGGCGGGCCATCTGGCGGTATATGCGCGAGACCTTGCCGAGAAAGACTGCGTCGCGCTCAAAGCGGTCGCGGTTGGCCGACTTGCGGCGAAACGACTCGGCGTGGTGCGAGTCGAGGAGTATGACGATGTCGCTTCTCGGGAGGCCGGCATCGAGGGACTCGAGCCACGCGCGACGCAGGCCGTTGGCCATGCCATAGGCCACATTGGAGTGGTAATAGCGGTCCATTATGACGGTCCGGCCGGACTCTAGGGCGCGCTCCATTCTGGGGAGGATCTCCCAGCGGTTGGCCGCCATGAGCGTGTGGACGAGCTGCGGGCGCACGTCGCGCCGGCCGGCAAGGAGGCCGGCAAGAACGCGGCCCACGGGGGTCGCATAGTCAGGCAGGCTAAAGAGCGCACATCCCGTGCCGCGCCTGCGCAGGGCGCGCGCGAGCATCGAGGCCTGTGTCCCCTTGCCTGCCTGGTCTGCGCCCTCGATCGTGACTATCACGCCGGCGCGCGGGCCGTGGGCGATTAAAATGGTGTGGGCGCGGTGCCCCGAGCGCGCGCGCTGCGCAGGATTTATAACCAAATTGGCCTGCACCTGCCCCCATGGGAATGACGGAGACGGTCGCACGCGAGGTCTCGCGCGAGATTGGGTCAAAGACACGCGAGTTTTACGAGTTTGTCCTGCCGGCCGTTGACATTCGAATGTCGAGCCACGAGATCACCGTCACAGTCGACGTGCCGGGCTTTCCAAAGGACGCAATCGAGGTTAGGCTTGATGGCAACGCGCTGATCGTGCGCGCGCGGCGCGAACGACTCGAGGGCGAGGATGATGACATTGTCTGCGCGCAGAGGCCGCTCCTAGTCGACAAGAGGATACGCCTCCCGCTAGGGGCCGAGGACATTGCCGAGTCGGTCAGCTCGGCGCGCTGTGAGGAAGGCGTCCTGACTGTCACCGTTCCGCGCGAGCGGCGCGGGACGAGCATACCGATACAGTAGGCTAGCGCCTTCCGAGCAGGACAAATGCGGCAATTATTCCAATCGATGCCATCATGCCAACTGCGCCGGCAGCAGCCGAGCCAGACGCGTATATCACCGCAGAGCCGATAAATGTTGATGCTGCCAGGATGCTGCCCGGCAGGAGCGTTCCGGATCTCGCGGGCCGGGCGCGCTCTGACTTTGCGTCATCAAGAAATCGCCGCATCTCCGGGGCGAGCTCGACGACATCGCCAACAGATGTGATGAGGCGCGCGATGCCCGAGCGTATCTCCGAGACGTATGCGTCCTCGAGCATGTGCTCCTCTTCGAGTATCTCCTTGAGGACCGCCATGAACGTGAACTTTACGCCATGCGTCTTGTAGATGCCCTCAAGGAGCGTCGCCATTCTCATGTAGAGCGACAGGTGCTTTGGCAGGAGAAACGGAAAGTTGCCCATTGTGCGGTTGACAAGGTCGACGAGTATGTTGACCTCTAGCTCGCTTGCGCGCCGGCCATGCATCGACCTGATGCTCAGCGCTATGGCCTGCTCGATGACGCGGCGGTTATAGTCAGGAACGAGCATGCCAAGGTCGTCCATTGCCGTCACTGCGCGTGCGGCGTTCTTGTCAGAGAGGGCCGCATAGAGGCGTATGAGCCTAAGGCGCGTCTCGTCATCTAGCCGGCCCACCATGCCATAGTCGTAGAGTATAATCCGCCCGTCCGGCGCCACAGAGAGGTTGCCGGGGTGCGGGTCGGCGTGAAACACGGGGTGGCGCAGGAGCATGAGAAAGAAGAGCTTGTGTATGTCTATGACTAGCCTCTCGCGGTCTATGCCCATGGCATCGAGGGCGTCGATATCAGTCACCTTTGTGCCTGGTATGTACTCCATTGTCAGTATTGCGCTCGTTGAGCGGTCCTCGTGGACGGCGGGCATGATGACGCCGCGGCTGTGGGCCAGGCTCTTGCGTATTGAGCGCAGGTTCTCGAGCTCGACGCCATAGTCCATCTCCTCGTGTATCGTCTCGACAAATTGCGCAAACATTGCCTTTACGGTGATGCCCAGGTTTGAGTTGATAAAGCGCAGTGCGGCCGGAAGAAGCGCCTTTACGTCGCGAAGGTCCTCGCGCACGGCGCGCTCTATTCCCGGCCGGCGAACCTTTACGACGACGTCCTGGCCGCGCAGGCGCGCGCGGTACACCTGGCCAAGGGACGCGCCCGAGATCGCCTCATGCGATATCTCATCAAAGGCCTCATCAACTGGCCCGAGCTCGCGCTCGATCTCGGGGAGAACCTCGCTGAACGGGGCTGCCGGCACGTCGTCCTGGAGGCGCGAGAGGACATCCATGTACGGCTTTGGCAGTATGTCAGCGCGCGCCGAGAGCCACTGGCCGAGCTTTATGTAGACTGGTCCGAGGTCGATGAACGCGTCGAGGACACGCTGCGCATTGCGGCGATAGCGCTCCATGTCTGACTCGGTGTTCTCCTTTTTTAGCCACTTTTTGCGATCAGAGCGAAGCGCGATGACTGACGGCGCAAGCTTGAGCAGGACACGCAAAGAGCGCACGCGCAGAATCATGACCTGTCCCGCAGCCACTTTGCGATGAGGTATGTGGCATATCCGAGGATCGGCGCGGCGATTGCTCCGGCAACAACCTCTGGGGCGTCATGGACAATGTGGCCCACGGGGTCACGGCGCGGGTCGGCGTGATCGACATGCACGGTGTACCTGTCGGCGTAGCGGCGTATGTGGAGGTTGCCATAGCGGTACTGCGCGATGGCCCCGCGCCTGTCGCCGAGGCGAGTCTCCTCGACCCAGGACGGCAGGTCCTCGCGGACATCTAGTGGGACATCTATCTCGTCGCCAGACATTGGGCGCGAGGCGCGGCCCTTTGGGATATAATCATTGCATGTCAGGCGTGTGGCGCGCGCGCCTGCGCCGGCGCACGAGGACGACCGCACCCACGGCCACGGGTGCGGCGAGGAGGAGCGCGAGCATGTTGGACGTGTTGTCCTCCTCGACGACTGGCTCGGGTATGACCACAGTCGTCTCGTACGATATGATCGTCTCCTCGCGCGTCGAGTCCTTGAAGCGCACGTCGATTCGGATGTCATGCTCGCCATAGCGCGCCTCGCCCTCAAACTCGACGGGCATGCTAAATGGCACGGGCGAGTCAGTCTCGATCTCGTCTATAAACTGTATCGAGGCGGCAAGGTTTGAGCCGCCAAGCGGCACAAGGGACGCAAAGCCAAAGAGCGCATCCTCGTTGCCCTCGTTTATGACGTCGCCGACTATGGTCGGGCGGCCCCCAAGATCCGCAACCCGCACGTCGTATATGCGCGCGTCGATGAGGCCGCGCACGTAGAGGTCGGCGATGCGAGTGATTGACTGCGAGTCGCCCTGCGCGTTGATGTACGATATTGCGAGCGGGACGCGCAGGACGTCACCGCTGAGCGAGCCGGGGACGTACACGTGCGCCTCGAGTGCGCGTGACTCGCCGGGACCGATGTTGCCGAGATCCCAGCTCGACTCGCGTATGACGACATTGTCGATGTTCGTCATTGACTGGGCCGAGTCGACCTGTGTGCTAGACGCAATCACCTCGACTCCAGAAACCTGCGCAGTTCCCGAGTTCGAGACGTCAATGATAACGCTGTTCTCGCGAAGCGACGTGATGAACGAGTCGCGCGCGCTTGCGTTTATGACACTGTCGCCAGTCACGTCAATGTTAAACTCAAAGAACTCGTTGCGCGTTCCGGACTCGCGAATGCGCGAATAGTCCACCCTTACCGTCGCAGGATGCTCGTCGATGGTTGCCTGTGGGCTGACATTGACATAGAACGTCAGGTAGAACGTCTCGCCGGCGTTGGCATTGTCCTCGGCGTCGGCAATTGCCGCGCGCGAGCCGTCATGCGCGCTCAGGGCCAGGGGGAGTGCGAGCTGGCCGCGTATTCCCGTGATGTCATGCGTGCCCACGTTGGCGACTGCGACTGTGATTGGCACGTTGGCATCACCTGGCCGAACCTCCATCTTTGCGGACGGAAGGCCAAAGTAGGCATCAAGGTAGCGTATGCCGCCAAACTTGCGATCAAAGGGAGACGGCGTCTGCGCGTCGGCCTCGGGCAGCACGAGCGGGGCAGCCGTGCATGCGCCAAGCGCTGCTGCCACGATGGCCACGGCGACGAACATGGGCGCGCTCACTCGAGATCACCCTCGTGCGCCATGCCGTCCTTTATCGATATGACCCTGTCGACGTCGCCGAACTGGTGCCTGTCATGCGTCACTATGACAAACGTCTGGCCCATCTCGCGTGCCATGGACTTCATTAGGTCGATAGTCGTTGACGCAGTCTTGGAATCGAGGTTGCCGGTGGGCTCGTCGGCGAGGACGAGCGCAGGGCGGTTGATGAGGCCGCGCGCAATGGCGGCCCGCTGGGCCTGCCCGCCGGATATCGCATTGGCCCGCTTGTGCATCTGATCGCGCATGTCGACGGCCTCTAGGAGCTTTGCCGCACTCGACGCGCCGGCAGGCGCATCACCGAGTATCTTTTGGGGCAGCTCGACGTTCTCAATCACGCTCAGCTCGGCAAGGAGGTTTGAGAACTGGAAGACAAAGCCGAGGCGCGAGCTGCGAAACGACGAGAGCTCGCCGTCAGTCAGGCCAGAGGTCTCGACGCCGTCTATCTTTATGCTGCCCGTCGTGGGCCGGTCCAGGAGGCCGATCATGTTGAGCAGCGTGGACTTGCCCGAGCCCGAGCTGCCCACAATGAGGAGAAACTCGCCGCGCATGACGGTGAGTGAGACATCGCGCAGCGCGCGCGTCTGGATGACTCCGGCCTTGCCCGCGCCGTAGACCTTTGAGAGGCCGCTTATCTCAAGGACCGCCTCAGCCATAGCGCATCGCCTCCACTGGCAGGAGCTTGGTGGCCTTGTACGACGGGTATATTGAGGCAATCACCGCTAGCCCAAAGGCGAGTAGTGCCGTGCGCCCAATGGCGGCCCAGTTGTAGGTCACCTCTAGGGCAATGCTCCCTGAAAAGCTCATCTTTGTCTCCTTTGCGTATACCGTATAGCCGAGGCCCACTGCGGTGCCAGTCGCCGCGCCCACGGCCCCCATGATCATGCCCTGTGCGATAAAGATGACGAGTATGTCCTTGCGGCGAGCGCCAATGGCGCGCATTATGCCAATCTCGCGCGTCTTGCCGCTCACTATCATCATCTGTATCGTCACGATCGCAAATGCGGCGGACATCATTCCAAAGAGGCCGATCATGTTGATCATCGCAATGCCAGAGCGGAATCCGGCAAGCTGCGACTCGGCTGCCTCTTCAATGGTCTCGGCCTTAAAGTCATCAGCGGAAAATGACGCAAGGAACAAGTCGCGCACGTTCGCTGCCTCAAGGGGCTCGTTGAGCCTTACTATCATCGAGCCGCTCGCGTCCTTGCGATCGAGTATGTCGCGCAGCGTGTCGATGTGCATTATGAGGCTCATGTCCATGCCGGCCCCGCCGGCGGACTCGGATATTCCGCTGATCGTGAACCGCCTAAACTGGTCAATGCCCCAACGGTCGACTATCTTTATGCGGATGTTGTCGCCGATCTGCAGGCCGCCAAGGTCGCGCGCAACAGAGGCGCCGATGACCATCGACGAGCGTGACGTGACGTACTGGCCCTCAGTCACAGTCTCGTGCATTGCCGATGCGCGCATGTCATAGCGCGGGTCGACGCCGACTATGGGTATGCCAAACTCCTCATAGCGCATGCCCGTCCCAGTCGCGTTTACCGATGCCGACGAGCCTAGCCGTGGGGCCGCCGCCGAGACCTGCGGAAGGCGCTCAAACCATCCGACTAGGAGCGAGTCAGACTTGTCGATATAGTCCTCCTCGTTGGTCACGTAAATGTCGCCAAACTGGTATGCCTTCATGTCGCGCACAAACGCGTCATAGAGGCCCTGGAATATGACAAAGTTGACGTGTATGACTAGGATGCCCACGGTGATGGCTAGGATCGCCCCGATCATGCTGCCCCTGCGGCTCGTCAGCATGCGAAGCGCGAGGCGCACGCGATAGTCCATGCGATAGGATAAAAGCGTCTTATATTTAAGGTGTTTCCCATACCTGCGGCATGGTTGGGACAATTCTAGGTATAAAAAGTCTAAAATATGACCTAAATGACCACCTGACATCACATATGGACAGCATGGACATGGGGGTCCTCTCGTGCCTCCTCAACGACTGCAGGATGCCGGACAGGCAGGTCGGCCTGCGCGTCGGCCTCTCCGGCGGCGCGGTTCGCTCAAGAGTTGAGAGGATGGAGCGCAACGGGCTCATCCTGCGCTATACGCTAAAGGTCGAGCCGCCGGCCCTGGGCCGCGGCGTCTTTTTTGCCGCAGTTTCGGGACAGGACACTGATGCGATAATGTCGCAGGTCAGGCTAGTCGGCGAGCCCTTTGTCGTCGTTCCGTGCGTCGGCGGCATAACGGTCTGCGGGGTTGCCGTGACTGGCGACGTGCAAGAAAAGATACGCCTTGCGCGCGAGCTCTGGCGCGACATGCGCCTCTTGACGATATTTGAGGCCGAGACGCCGTCGTACCGCGCGCGCCTGACTAGAACCGACCTTGCGATAATGGCGGCCCTCATGGAGGATCCCAGGGCCGCAGTCGAGACTGTCGCTGACGCAACCGGATTCTCGTCTAAGACAGTCACGCGCTCGATCGAAAAGCTTCGCGAGGACAGGTCTGTCCAGTTTATGGCAGTCTATGACCCAATGAAGGCCGCGCCATACATACCGCACGTCATACTCGCCGGCGTGAGTGACGAGCCGGCCGAGGCCGCAGTCAGGCTGCGCGAGCTGCTCGGTGAGCACTTTATGCAGGATCCGATACTCACGACAAACCAGATAGTGCTGTTCTTGCAGAGTGAGAGCATCTATGGCCTTGACGGCCTGACGCAGGCGGTTCGCGATGCTGACGGCGTCGTCTCGGCAGACCTGTTCATACCAAAGAGGATGCTCTTTCTGCAGGAATGGACAGAGCCGGCCCTTCGCGAGGCAATAGAGTCCCCGACGCTCCACATAGCGCCGATGGCAGGTGCGCAGTGAATGGCAAAGAGGACGGTATACAGGGGCAAGATGGTCGGCCTCACCGTTCACGACATAACGGTGGAGGGAAGGCGCGTGCGGCGCGAGATTATAGAGCATGGCGGGGCAGCCGCTGTCCTGGCCTTTGATGAGGACGGCAAGGTGGTCCTGGTAAGGCAGCACCGCTTTCCTCACGGGTATGTCCTAGAGATACCGGCCGGCACGCTAGAGCGCGGTGAGAACCCTCGCGCGTGCGCCTCGCGCGAGCTCATGGAGGAGACAGGGCACAGGTCCGGGCGCCTCTCGCGCCTGATTGCGTACTATCCCTCAATAGGCTACAACATGGAGGTCATACACTGCTATCTGGCACGGCGTGCCGTAAAGGTCGCCGAGATCGACCCAGACAATGACGAGTTTATCACAGTCGTAAAGATGGACCTTGACAGGCTCGTCAAGATGATCCTCTCCGGCAAGATACAGGACTCAAAGACGATATGCGCGGTTTTGGCGTATGTTGGCCGCAGCAAGCGAAAATAACGGACTTGGTTGCTGTCTCCCTTGCGGACTAGGTGAGAAGAGTCGGTGTGACGGTACAGAATGCAGGTATGAGAGACGGCGTGACGGTTCAAGCAAGCCTTATAATCCACAGTATTGAGACGTGTGGTGTTGGCGACGGTAACTGTTGAGGGCAGTAAAGTGTTTTTTGACAATGTGGTAATCAATAATGAAAAAATCGCTAGGGCTATCAATGAAATCAAGGCTGATGAGCGTGTTAAGTTTGTAGAACGTGCAATAGAACAACATCTGTTTGCAACCGACATAGCGGGAGACAGAGCAAAAATAGACAGCCTAGGTAAAACAGTGAAATTACACACAGCGGACATGGAAATGAGTATAGAAAAAGCAAAAAACATGATTGTGCAATCCATAATTGATGGTGAAACGGCTGTTAAGGGGAATCTAGATGTAAGTACAGAAGCTATTAAGAATTTAATTGATAAAGTCGAGAGCAATATAATCAAGGAAAGAGAAATGGAGCGAATAAAATCGAAGACGGGTTTGGCTGGTTTATCTTATCAAGAGAATGTTGGTTGCCTGATCAGAGAAATTGCCAGTTTTGAAGTTGTGCCATTTGAAGACGTAAGTAGGAAGACAGGAAAGATTGACACCAAGGGTGACTTTATAATCGATTTCAAAGAAGGCAGAGTTGTGTTCGAGGTCAAAAAAGGAGCGGAGCCCAATCAGAAAGGGAATCAAAAAAAGATAACATTTAAGGAAGCCACTAACGAGATCTCTGGAGCTGTCAAAAACCATGATGCAGAATTTGGTGTGTTTATAGCAAAAGACATCACAACTCTGCCGAAAGAGATCGACACGATTGGCATTCTACGAGGGCCGTACATCGCATATGGTATGGAAAATAATGGTGTGCCGTTACCAGAAATCTTAAAAGTCGTTTGCCAGATAGCTCGCATAAAAATGGCAGCCAAAAAGACAGCGCCAATGGAGGTAAACATCGTAAAAATTGAAGAATTATGCACCACGGCGCAGTATGATATTATCAAGGCATTCAAAAAATGCAAAGATATAGAAAATGACACTAAAGAGCTAGAGACTAGCTTGCTTAAAAATATTGAGCAAACACTCGACGACATTCTCAAGATCGTAAAATAGAGCAAAAGATGGTGATCTCACTCCTAAACTTGATCAAATAGTTTATTGTTCTCCACTCGCTACTTAATGCATGGTGAGTTTATAGCGGAGGATCGCCCCAGAGGTGGCGGCTGCGGTTGTATAGCCGCACCGTCGTCCCGTTTCTAAAATGTGATAGAGGTGACCACCGATCTCTGCGTGATAATACTCACGAGCTTTTGGCGTTGCCGGTGTCAGGCCAGTGCGCGGCCTACTCGCGCTCCCCATAGTCTGGCGTGATAAGGTCGGCCACGTCAGCCCACGAGCGCTCGACACGCTCAAACATGTGCAGAATGTCAAGATAGTCAAGCTGAACCCCGCCGCGCCGATCGAGGGATGACCTCAGCGAGGCTATCTTTTTCTGGAACTCGCGGTGCTCGCGTATGGCCTCGATCGCAGTGGCACGGCTGCGCGTGACGAGCGCCTCGACTGCAAGGTCGGCGACGCGCGCAGAGTTTTTGGCCATGTCATGCATTCTAGTCAGGTCGGCCTGCGGAACCGTCGTCTCGGCGAGCGCATTGGCGAGCTCGACTACTGCGTCACCTGCCCCCTCGACGAGGTTTGCCGCAATGCGATAGTCAAGAACGTCGATGTTCGCGAGGCTAAACGCGCTGGCAAGGCGCCGGTCGGTCATGACGCTGCGTATGAGGCGGACGAGCAAAAAGTACTGCCGGTTGACCTCGTCATCCCTGCTCGCAAGCGCGCGCAGTCCAGACCGGTCGCGTGACTTTATCGCCGCGAGTATCTCGCCATGCATGCCCACCACAATCGCGTTCATCCTCTTTAGTATCATCTGCGGCCGGAGTGTCGTCGCATCTGGCAGAAACTGCATGCTCACTCCCTGGCCGCTCTCCTCGACTATCTCCATGCCGACGAGGCGCCTCATCGCGTGGCGTATGTTGTCGTGGTCTGCTGCCGGAATGTCGCCCTCGCCGGCGATGCGGATAATGTCATACCCTAGGAGGTATGCGCCCGTGATGTTTGCGACAATGTTCTCCCTGCCGGGCAGGGGGTATGATATCTCGAGCTCGCGCGCCGGCGTCGACTCGCCGGCAGCGCTCAGGACGAGCGTGTCGCGCTCGGTCTCGAGGCCGACTTCGGCGCCCTTTGCGAGCGAGTTGGCATCGACCCACTCCTTTGGCAGCGAGACGAGTGTGCTGCTCCCAATCCTCTGTAGGCGTCGGCGGAATTTAGCCAATTTAAACTGGTTTAGGGGATTTAATCCGTATTTTTATATTTTGCCCATAATTTAGGCTCACGCATGAGGGGTGTGGCATTCTGCCCGGCGCACATCACAGGCTTCTTCAAGGCCGAGATGGACACGGCCGACGCGCTCAGGGCCGGCTCGATGGGAGCCGGATTCTCGATCGCGCACGGCGTTCGGACCGTCGTCGAGGCCGAGCCGTCAGCGGCTCCAAAGAGCGACATACACACCAGCGGCCACAGTCCTGCAGACACTGCCGTCTCAAAGGCCGTGATCGCCAGGTATGAGGCGCTCTTGGAGCGCCCCCACTCCATTAGGGTTCACCACGAGATCGGCGTGCCAGTCGGCTATGGTCTCGGCTCGAGTGCCGCCGTTGCGCTCTCGCTCTCGCTCGCGCTAAACGCCGCGCTAGAGACTGGCCTCTCGCGCCAGCGCGCCGCACAGGTCGCGCACACTGCCGAGATCGAGTGCAGAACAGGCCTCGGCGATGTTGCCGGCGCGCTTGATGGCGGATTTGAGATCAGGACGACTGCTGGCGCGCCCGGCGTTGGCATTGTGGAGAGGACACCGTCTGACTCGCGCGTCGCCCTCGTGTGCTTTGCGCCAATGTCAACGCACGACTTTATCACAGACAGGATAGAGAGCATAAACGGCCTGGGCGGCAGGATGGTCGAGGAGCTCCGCTCGTCGCGTGACAGTCGGGCATTTCAGGACATGTCAGCACGCTTTGCCGGATACATCAATGTCATCACGCCACGCATGCGCGACGTGATGGAAGCGCTGCGCGATGCGGGGATTGCGTGCGGCGTTGCGCTCTTTGGCGAGACGGTCTTTGCCATGGTCGACTCTGGCTCAGAGTCGCGCGCGCTGCGCATACTCGGCTCACGCGGCGGGCAGGTCTTGCGCTCAAGTGTCGACAATGCCGGAGCGCGCCTCGAATAGTCGGTGCTGGCACGATGGGCCACATTCCGCGATCACATCCGCGCGCCGAGTCGCTGCGCATCCGCGAGGGCCTCGTCTCCGGGTTTGGTGCCGGACTCGTGGCCCATGAGGGCCTCATTGCGCATGGCCGCGGCGAGGCATTTGACTATCTCCTCGGCGAGCGCACGGGCCGGCGCGCGCGCTCGTCGATCAGTGCGGCCGCCGCAATGCTCCTCCTCGCCGAGCGGCCCGTCGTCTCGGTCAACGGCAACGTGGCCGCACTCTGCGCAAGGGAGGCCATCGGCGTTGCGCGCGCAGCCGGTGCGCGCCTAGAGGTAAACCTGTTCTATGACAGCACCGCGCGCCGCAAAAAGATAGCCGCGCGCCTTGCGTCCCTCGGCGCGCGCGGGGTTCTTGGCGTCTCGCGATCCTCGCAGGTGAGGCTCGGTGGCCTAGACTCGGCGCGGCGCATCATCGACTCACGCGGCATCGCCGCCGCTGACGTCGTCCTCGTTCCCCTCGAGGACGGCGACCGCGCCGAGGCCCTAGTGCGGGCAGGCAAGCGAGTCATCGCCATAGACCTCAACCCGCTCTCGCGGACCGCGCGGGCCGCAGACATCACCATAGTCGACAATGTCGTGCGGGCCATGGGCCTGCTCGCCTCGCGCTGCTCGACTCTGCGGCATGCGAGCGGCAGCCGGCTCGCGCGAATCGTCGCCGCACACGACAACGCCGGGGCCCTCGCAGGGCACATACATGACATCAACGTGCGCCTAGGGAGGATGGCCGGCCGTGGCCTCTGCTAGGGAGATCACGGCCCTAAAGGGCAAAAGGAGGATATCGTGCGTGACTGCGTATGACGCGACGATGGCCACGCTCCTTGATCGCGCCAGAATCGACATTCTCCTAGTCGGCGACAGTGCAGGAATGGTGATCATGGGGCAGGACTCTACGCACGGTGTCAGCATGGACGAGATGGCCCTCTTTACGCGCGCAGTGGCCGCAGCACGCGCACAGGCCCTTGTTGTCTCAGACATGCCAATCGGGTCATATGACAATGAGGACTCGGCCGTCTCTGGCGCGCGTGCGCTAGTTGCAGCCGGCGCGCAGGGCGTAAAAGTCGAGGGCGGCACAGAGGTCTGCGCGCAAGTTGCTGCGATCGTCGCCTCGGGAGTGCCAGTCATGGGCCACATCGGCTACCAGCCGCAGACGTCGACGGGAACCAGGAGGCACGGGCTCACGCGCGAGGATGCCGCAGGCCTCGTCGGTGCGGCGCGCGCACTAGAGTCCGCCGGCGCGTTTGCGATGGTCCTAGAGATGGTCAGCTCGGAGGCCGCCGCAGACGTGACTGCGTCAGTTGGCATCCCGACCATTGGGATCGGCTCGGGATCCTCGTGTGACGGGCAGGTTCTCGTCGCGCATGACATGCTCGGCATGTACGAGCGCATTCGGCCATCGTTTGCAAAGAGGTATCGCGACCTCGCCTCAGAGATAACGGCTGCCGCGTCTGAGTACCGCAATGATGTCGAGTCTGGCGCGTTTCCCTCAGAGGCCCACTCGTTCTCGATGGGGGGCACATGATGGCAAGGCGCGCCGTCGCAAAGGACATCACCGGCTCGGAGGGCTCTGGCCTCGCCGGAAGGAGGGTCGTTCTCTGCGTGGCCGGCAGCGTCGCCGCATACAGGGCCATAGACGTCGCGCGCCTCCTCATGCGCCACGGGGCCGACGTCACGTGCGTGCTTAGCTCTGCGGCAACGCGTCTCATAAGGCCAGAGTACTTTCGATGGGCCACCGGCAATGCGCCAGTCACCAGGCTCACCGGAAGGCTCGAGCACGTCGAGCTTGCCGACTATGGCAGGTCTGACCTCGTCGTCGTGTATCCGGCAACTGCCAACACGATAGGCAAGCTCGCCTCGGGGATAGATGACACGCCGGTGGCGACTGTCCTGACAGTGGCCCTTGGCTCAAAGATACCGATCATCGCGTGCATGGCAATGCACGCCTCGATGCACGCAAATCCGGCCGTGCGGCGCAACACGGCATTCCTGCGCAAGAGCATAGAGTTCGTCGAGCCGACGATCCTGGAGGGAAAGGCAAAGGCTCCCGAGCCTGAGGCCGTCCTGCGTCGCGCACTAGTAGTCCTGGGCGCCTCGACGGCCCTGCGCGGCAAGCGCGCACTCGTTGTGGCCGGCCCGACCTCTGAGCGCATCGACGCGGTCCGGTCCATAGTGTCGCACAGCACGGGCGAGACGGGCACGCTCGTGGCCTCCGAGCTCGCCGCCGCCGGCGCGCGCGTGCGGATGGTCTACGGGCCGGCGTGCGTGCGCCCGCCCGAGGGCATCGGAGTCACCAACGTGACTGGTGCTGCCGAGATGGCGCGCGCCGTAAAGGCCGAGCTGCGCGCAGGTGCTGACATTGTCGTCATGGCAGCGGCCGTGTCAGACTATGCCCCATCCTCGCAGTCACGCTCAAAGATGCCGAGCCGGCGGGCCGCCATCACGCTCAAGCTCGTGCCCACGCCCAAGATAGTCGACGGCATCCGCAGCGCGTGCCCGAGGGCCGTCATCGTGGCCTTCAAGGCCGAGGCAGGCGTCTCGCACGCAAGGCTCGTCTCGTCTGCGCGCTCAAAGATGGCAGGGTGCGATGCGGACATTATCGTGGCCAATGATGTCGGGGCGCGCGCGGGGAGCCGGCGCGCGACAGTCATCCTAGAGCGCGGCAAAAAGGCCGGCCCGCGGCGCAGGCGCACGGCCGCCGAGCTTGCGCGCGCTGTGCGAGTCGCCATCGAGGCACGCGTTGCCTCAGATGACAACTAGATCCTTTGTGAACTCGTGGAGCGCAGCTGGCCTCTTGCGCACAATGACAGAGTCCTCTATTCTCACCCCAAACGTTCGCGGGACGTATATTCCAGGCTCGACTGTTATTGTCATGCCCCTCACCAGGTCGCGCGTGCTGCGCGCCGAGATCGAAGGCTCCTCGTGCACGTCAAGGCCAATGCCGTGCCCCGTCGAGTGGACAAAGCGCGCGCCGTACCCTTCTGAGAATATGTGGTCGCGACATGCCGAGTCTATCGACTTGCACGACGCGTTTAGCGCAAGCGCGTCCAGTCCGCGCTCCTGAGCCTCCTTTACAATCGCATAGACCTCACGCTGCTTGTCGCCTACAGAGCCGATACCAAATGTGCGCGTTGCATCAGACACATACCCACGATAGCGCAGCGTGATATCTACGGTGACAAGGTCTCCGCGCTCAAACTTTCTCTGCGTTACCTGTGCGTGTGGCAGCGCAGAGTTCGGGCCGCTCGCTATGATAAGCGGGTTTGTCGTGTACCTGTATCCCGTGTCAAAAAGCTCGTTCTCAGCAGCATACGACATTAGCTTTGCCTGAAGCTCGGACTCGCGCATTCCGGCAGACATGATCTTTGTGCAGAGCTCAAACATCCTGTCGATGACTGCAGACGCGTGCTGGAGCGCGCGAACCTCATGCACGTCCTTTATCATGCGCGACTCGGTGAATGGAGTGTCGTCTTGCCTGGCCTCGTCGCTTGCCTTTTTGAGCTCGCGCAGCGCGGCCGGATCGCGGCAGTCCGTGCATATGACGCCCTTGCTGACAAGTGAGGAGAGCGTGCGGGCCATCGGCGCGCCACGCTCCGTTGATATGACCTCACAGTCAACAGAGTCACGCTCGGCCCTCTCGGCCTCGAGAGCCGGCGCGACGATGGTCGTGCGGCCGTCCTCGCCCAGGACTCCCGTGGCCTCGCCCCAGAACCCCGTCATGTAGAAGAGGTTTTCTGGCTCGTATGCGACGAGCGCGCCGGCGCCGGCCTCGCGTGCGTGAGCCATGAGCCTGGCCCTGCGCTTCTTCATGGCACGCTGCGCGCATATTGCCATTTATCTCTGTTGAACGCGGGTCGCTTGACCCGAATCCATGCACGAGACCCACGTGGGCTGCCGGTGGCAAAGTCGTATAAGGCGGTCCGGCGCGCGCGTCGGCTAGAATGGCCAAGAAAAAGGTCGTCGCGCTGCTCTCGGGGGGACTCGACAGCCAGCTGGCCGTGCGCATGATGCAGGATCGAGGCTTTGAGGTCTCGGCAGTCGCCATAAAGACGCCGTTCTGCGACTTTGACTGCGGGCGCGGGTGCGGCTTTGAGATCAGGGAGAGGGCCGAGGAGCTCGGCGTCGACCTAAAGACAGTATATCTCGGTGACGAGTATATCGAGATGCTAAAAAAGCCAAAGCACGGGATCGGAGCCGGCATGAACCCGTGTGTCGACTGCCGCGCGATGATGTTCGATGCGGCCAAGGAGCGCATGGAGGAGATTGGCGCCGAGTTTGTCATATCCGGCGAGGTTTTGGGCCAGCGCCCGATGAGCCAGCACCGTGACGCAATGAGGATCATAGAAAAGGACTCAAAACTCCAGGGCAAGATAGTGCGCCCGCTCAGCGGCGCGCTCCTTCCGGAGACTGATGCCGAGCGCGATGGCCTCATACGACGCGAGGACCTCGGCATGATCAGGGGCAGGAGCCGTCGATCACAGCTGCGCATGGCGCGCGAGTACGGCATTGCAAACCCGCCAAACGCAGGCGGTGGGTGTCTCCTGACTGACAAGTCGTTTGGTCGGCGCGCAAAGGATCTCTTTGCGCACACGCAGACACCTACAATAAACGACGTCGACTTGCTAAAGGTCGGCCGCCACTTTAGGCTAGGCGATAACGCGCGCCTTATCGTTGGCAGAAACCATGAAGAAAACGAGACCATACGCGCGCTAGCACTTCCCGACGACATTGTCCTCGAGGCCGCAGATCACGTCGGGCCAGTCTCGCTTGTTCGCGGAGCTGACGCCGGCGAACACGTTGAGTTTTGTGCGTCTGTCACGCTGCGCTACTCGGACTCACCGGCCGGCGAGGACGGCAAGGTAAGACTTGCCGGTGCCCGCGCCGGCGAGCTCGTCGTGGGTCCGGCTCGCGAGGAGTCCTACGCCGGAGTCATGCTCTAGGCGCGCAGGGGCAAAAAAAGGTATTTCAAGGGGAAGGCCACGAGCACGGACACGATGCAGAGGCAAGAAGCGCCGACATACCTCAAGGCCATCACGATACGCGACCCTAGCGACATGCGCCAGATAAGGGAGGACGTCAAGGGAGGCATGGTCCTCATACTCCGCGTTACGCCGTTGGCAAACAAGGACGTCACAAAGCTGCGCGCGCTCGTCTCGGAGCTCTATGCGCTCGCAAAGGAGAACGGCTATGACATTGCGCGCCTCGGCGAGGAGCGCATAATCGTCACGCCATCAAGGATAAAGATCTGGAAGCCAGACTATGGCCTAAAATAGCCTGATCGCTTCTTGTATCTGTGGATTGTGGGCAGGAATTCTGTAGAGTCTCCGGATGGATGCTGACAGGTTGTCTGACTTGCGTCGTTCTCCGTGGTTGACAAGAACGCGCCGCAGCTTTGGGCGCAGCCTCTGCACGAACGACATTAGCTGGTTATAGTCGCTGTGGCCGCTAAAGCCGTCGAGCTTTTCCATCCTTGACTTTACGCTAACAACGCTGACCTTGCCGCCCTTGCCAAGGAGCGAGACCTGCTTTGCGCCATCAAGGACGCGCCTCCCGAGCGTTCCGTTGACCTGGTACGACACAAAGAGAAGGAGGTTGCGCTCATCGGTGACGAGCTCGCGAAAGTACTCGAGTATTGGGCCGCCCTCTAGCATGCCCGATGTTGCCATGATGATGCATGGTGAGCCCTCGCGCAGCGGCTCGTCTCGCGCATTGGCATGCTCGATGTTTGTGAAATATTCAGAGTCAAACGGGTTGTCATCCGTCTCTAGTATCTTTTGGCGCAGCTCGCGCGCGAGATAGTCAGGGTGCGTCTCGTGGATTGCAGAGGCCTCAGTTATCATGCCCTCGGTAAACACCGGCGCCTCAGTCATCTGGCCGGACTTCATGTATCCGTCTATTACCATCATTATCTCCTGCGCGCGCCCCACTGCGGGTATCGGGATTATGACCTTGCCGCCTGCGTTGAGCGTCTCGTTGACTAGCCTGACAAAGAGCGTCTCGACTTCCTGGCGCGAGGGCTGTATGTCCTCCTTTGCGCCATATGTCGACTCGATGAGGAGCGTCTCGGCCCTCGGAAAGTTCCAGCTCGCCGCCTCAAATAGCGCGCTCTTGGCGAACTTTATGTCCCCCGAATAGACAAAGTTGTGATCCCCGTTGCCTATGTGAAAGTGGCAGAGTGCCGAGCCGACGATATGGCCCGCGTTTGCCAGGACGAGCTTTATGTCCGGCGATATGTCAGTGACCGTGCCGTACGGGAGCGTGATCGTCTGCCTCATTATCTGCCTCACGTCTGGCTCTGAGTACATTGGCGTGCGGCCCTGCGCGGCGGCGACCTTTATCGCGTCGAGCTGTATGAGGTTCATCATGGGCAGCGTCGGCTCTGTGCAGTATATTGGACCCCTGTACCCATACTTGCAGAGGACGGGGAGGAATCCCGTGTGGTCAAGGTGCGCATGGCCGATGACAACTGCGTCAAGGTCGTCTATTGTCATGCTTAGCCAGTCAAGGCGCGGAAAGGACTCAGACGGCGTGCGGCCGCCGGGATTGACGCCGCAGTCGATGAGGACCTTGCTTTCTGGCGTCGCAAGGAGCATGCACGAGCGGCCGACCTGCCCAAAGCCGCCGAGCGTAAAGAGCGAGACGTCCGTGCGCGTCGTTATCCTCGAGCGAAATATCTCATCGCCGATCTTTTTTAGCTGCTTGCTGCGCTCTGTTGCTGACACCTTTAGGCTGTGGTTTATCGCCTGGATCGTGCTAGACTGGAACGTCGGCGCCTTTTTGATTCGCAGTATCCAGCCCGTCTTCTCGGCGGCGTCAGCCGCGCTGAATGACGAGGCGCCCTTTTGCAGGAGCCAGGGGCGCTTTGCCTCAAGCGTGACCTCTCCGGTCGCCGCGTCAAAGAACATGCCCTGCATGCCGGCCTCCTTGGGAACAAGGCCCACTAGTGTGCGGCGCGCCGCATCTTCTGCCTTTCTCGACTCTTCTAGCGTGCGTATGACTATGCGCTTTTTGATCGTGTTTACGAGATTGGAGATAATGTCATTGTGCTCTATGAGGTATCGCGGCGTGTCCGTGTATAGCGCGATGCGCGGACCCTCGTACTCTATCTTGCGCACGCCGGACTCGGCGGGTATTCCCTTGAGTATGGCAGCCATGATATTCTGGCCGGACACTCGCTCCTTTTTTGGGCCTGCGGGCCTGCCGCGCGGCTGCTGTTTGCGTTGCATGTGTGATCTTTAGGACTTCCCCAATGCCGACTTTTCCTCGACGGTGAGGAGGCGGAAGCCGTTCTTGTCGACTGTTGCGACGTTTATCCCGTCGCCGGTTCCGATGTTGCGCGCAATCGCTGCGCTCACGGCGCGAAATGCGACGCGCTTTGCGTCATCGATCGATATTCCCTCGGCATACTCCTCCTCAAGGAGGCCATAGGCGACTGGCGAGCCGCTGCCCGTCGTGACGTATGTCTTTGGCTCAACAGAGCCGAACATGTCGATGTTAAAGAGGGCCGGCCCGTCCTCGTCATGGCCCCCGACGAGTATGTCGGCGATAAAGGGGTATCCGCGGTTCTGGTGGAATATGAGCGAGGCGAGGCGCGTTATCGAGCGTATCGGCATCGGGCGCTGCTTTCTGACGCGATGGAGCCTGGCGTGGTAGCGCAGCGCGTCAGTGATGTTCTGCGCGTCGGCGACGCCTCCGGCCATCGTCATGCCCGCGTGCTCGTCGATCCGCTGTATCTTCATCGTGTTGTTGTTGGCGATAAAGTAGCCCGCGCTGGCCCTCATGTCAGCGCAGAGGACGACGCCGTCGGCGGCCTTGATGCCGACTGTCGTCGTCCCGTGAAGTATGAGATTCTCTACGCTTGACAAAAATGCTCCCTGATGGCCTCACGCGCCTGACACCCTTTTAAATAACTTTTTGGCCACGCGTGGCCATGAGCGGGGGCAGGACCTCGCGCGCACGCGCGCGGCCCCACACGATGGAGCTTCCACGGCGGATAGCCATAGGCGAGGGGACGATGGGTCGCCTAGGGGCCTTTGTCGCCTCGCTCACAGGAGCCGGCAGGGTGGCCATCGTGGCCGGCCCTGACGTCCGGCGGGCCATTGGGCGAACCGTGGGCTCGTCGATGGCCAGGGCGGGCCTGGGCGTCTCCTGGCATGCCGCACCGGAGAATGATGCGCGATCCCTGGCGGGCCTGGCCTCTGAGATGGGCCGCAAAAAGCCTCGCCTCGTCGCCGGCGTTGGGGGGGGTCGCGCAGTCGATGCGGCAAAGATGGCGGCCCACACGATGCGCGTCCCGTTTATCAGCGTCCCCACTGCGGCCTCGCATGACGGGATTGCAAGCCCGTTCGTCTCGGTCCGGGGATCATCAAGGCCCCACTCGCTAGTCGCCGGCGCGCCCCTCGGCGTCTTTGTCGATATCGCAGTCATCAAGAGGGCACCGGCGAGGCTCCTTGCTAGCGGGTGCGGCGACCTCATCGCAAACATTGTTGCCGTGCGCGACTGGGAGATAGGGCGTGATGACACGGGCGAATATTACGGCGAGTATGCGGCAAACCTAGCTAGGATGGGAGCGCAGACCGTAATAGGCAACGCGCGCGCCTTTGCGCGCGACGGTGCCAATGTCCGCGTTGTCGTGGAGGCCCTAATCAGCGCCGGCGTGGCCGCCGGCATTGCCGGAAGCAGCAGGCCGTGCTCGGGCGCCGAGCACCTCTTTTCTCACGCACTTGACAGGATTGCCCCCGGCATGGGGCTCCACGGCGAAAAGTGTGGCATTGGATCCATAATGACTGCGAGCCTCCAGGGCCAGGACTGGAAAGCCATACGCCGCGCGCTCGCCGCAGTCGGTGCGCCCGTGCGCGCCGCAGACATTGGAATAGGCGAGGATGATGTCGTGCGAGCCCTCCTCATGGCGCAGTCACTGCGGCCAGGACGCCGCACGATACTTGCAAGAGCCCTGCTCACCGAGCGCAGAGCCCGATCGCTTGCGCGCCTCACGCGCGTGGCTTGATCGCATCAGGCGCAGACTCTTTGAGGAACTCGCCCTTTGTGACCGTCTCCTTTGGAGGCGAGGCGCGGTGCTCCTCGATAAAGCGCAGCGTCTGCACGGCGGGCACAAACCTGAACATGTCGTGCTGGATCATGTGCTTTGCGGCCTGCAGGCCCTCGGCACGGAACAGTGTCCGGGGAACCATGACCTCAAGGGTCTGCCCCGAGAGCGTCGACGTCGTCCCCTTGCCGATGCCCTCCATGCCCCTGTCTACAATCGCAGTGGCCTTCTCAGAGTCGGCCTCTAGGGCGCGCACGACGTGCATCTCGTACACGATCGTCTTGCCGGCGTGCTTGTGGTTATAGTCAACCTGGACCCTGCCCGAGCCGATATAGCGTATGATTCCCTCACGGCCATCAAGGTTGATCGAGTCGCCGACTGTGACCTTTTCGGCGTCCTCGCCGAGCTTGCGCAGCGGGATCATCCGGACCTTCTTGGGCTCGCGCAGGCCGTATGCCCTGTCCGGCGGTATCTCTATTGAGCGCTTTTCGTCGACTGACATCTTTGCGAGCTCCTCGTCGAGTCCCTTGAGAACCCAGCCCTCGCCGACTGCGATGAGGCGTGGTGCGGGCTCGAAGCCGACGCGCGCCTTGCGCGTGGTCTCCACGACATCCTCTGTTCCCTTTGCCTTGCCGTCATAGTCAACTAGGACCAGGGAGCCTTTGGCAAATGCCAACAGGCGTGCTGCTCAAACTTCCTTATTTAAATCCGATCCGAAATCTGCGCCGTCCCTGCCCCACCAGAGACTGGTGGCGGTGCCGTGGAATGCGCGGGCGAGCTCACAGAGCCGGCAGGTGTGTCATCAGCACGGGGGTGCAAGGACGGGGTTTTGGCCAACATGTGCGCGTGTAGGCCGGAACCGAGCCGGCATCTGGCGCTCAGGCGAGCGCGCGCAGCTTGCTGCTCGCGGTCTCTAGTCCAGCCTGTGTGTCAGTCTTGTGGCCCATCATCGCAAGCGTTGAGGATATCGCCGAGATTGTGCGCATGACGTGATATGGGCCGACCTCGCCCATGCACCCAACGCGAAAGACGCTGCCCTTGAGGTCGCCAAAGCCACCGGCGACGAGAACGCGGAACTTTGATGCGAGCGTGCCACGGAACTCGGAATCCTTGAGACCCTTGAGGTAGTTTAGCGCGATAACTACCGTTGAGCGCGAGTCCTCATCGGCAAACGGCGTCAGGCCGATCGCACCGAGGCCGGCATAGAGTGCTGATGAGCACGCCCTGTGCCGCGCAATCCTCGCGTCAAGACCCTCCTCGAGTATGATGTCAAGTGCCTCCCTGTACGCGTAGAGGAGCGGAAGTGCTGGCGTGAACGGCGTGTGCTTGGCCTCCTCATAGTACTTGAAGTATCGTGCGAGGTTAAAGTACATCGACCGTGGAGGGTGTGCGATCATGTGCTTTTTTGCGCGCGCGTTTACGCATATCGGGGATATTCCCGGTGGGGCCGCAAAGGCCTTTTGCGCGCCCGTCATTGCGACATCGACTCCCCACTTGTCCATCTCGAGCTCCTCGCCGCCGACGATCGAGACGCCGTCAACGACATACATTGCGTCGTTTCTTGCCGTGAGATCCTTTATGCGGTCAAGGTACTTTATCATCGTCCCCGTCGAGGTCTCGTTCCACACGCAATAGAACGCCTTTACGTCCGGATTGTTGTCAAATGCCTCGCGAACCTGATCGAGCGTCGCGCTCTTGCCCGGCGGTGTCTCCACCTTTACGACATTGCCGCCGGCCCACTCTATCATCTGCGCGAGCCTCCCGCTAAACTCACCGTTAACCGGAATGATGACCTTGTCGCCCTTTTGGACTATATTGACGACGCTGGCCTCGACTGCGCCGGTTCCTGATGCCGAGAGGCAGACGGCATCGCCAGACGTGCGAAAGACGCTTTTCGTGCTCTCAACGCAGCGCTCGTATAGGCCCACAAAGTCGTCGCTCCGGTGGTTTATCATGGGCACGTACATTGCGCGCATGACACGCTCAGGAACGTTCGTCGGGCCGGGCAGCATAACTAGGTACTCCAAGGCGGTCTTGCCGCCGACCCCACCGCGCCCTCGTCATTTATAGTTAAAGGCCGCAAGGCGCGCAGGCGCGCCTATCCCGGCCAGGACGCGCGCGGTTCCGGCCGGAACGAGATCCGAGACGTTCCTGCCGGCGGCGATCTCGGCGCGAATCCTCGAGCCCTCAAGCGTCTCGCGCGAGGCGAGCGCTATCTCGACGGTCTCCCTGCTGCGCCTCCTGAACATCGCCGCACTCGTCTCGTCGTTGGTATAGACCACGCTGTACTCGGGCACCGTCGCGTCGATCTCCTCAATCCACCTCGCGTGGTCGTCATAGTCGGGAATCGCATAGACCCTCACGCGCTGCGCCGTGTCATCGTCGAGTGACGAGTCTATCATCTCTTGGCGCTCGGCTAGACTGAACGGGTTTTTCGCGTCCTGTGGCGCATTGGAGCTCCCGATGCAGAGCCAGAGCGACTCGGAGCGAACCAGCGCAAAGCGGATCGCCTCGATGTGACCCAGGTGAAACGGCTGGAACCGCCCGACAAGAAGCCCGTTCATGCGATGCGTGGCACGACAGCCCACGTTTAAAGCCTCACGCGCCTGCGTCGAGAAGGGCGGCAAGAAACAGTATGACAACTGACATCACGACCATCGCCTCGCCGAGCACGATGATCTTTTTGCGCAGTGACGCAAGTGCGGCGCCGTCAAGGAGGCCATTTCTGATCTGCGCCTCGACGCTCCCGCGCACAATCCAGACGTGAACCGCAAACGTGACGATTAGCGCGACGACGAGTGCCACCTTTATCGCAAGCCACACCCCATAGCCGGACGCAAGGAGAAGGTCGGGCCGGCCCAGGAGCGTGCCGGACATGTGCACGCCGGTTCCGACGAGCAGCGCGAGTGCGGGAACTGCCACCCAGTTAAAGCGCCTGCCGACTAGAACCATGAACGCGATGCGCTCTGCTGCACTCATTCCCGTGCGCTTTAGGACCGGCGCGAGCACAATTCCAAGAAATAGGCTTCCCCCCACCCAGACGGATGCCGCAGTCAGGTGTGCCCAAGTCAGGAGGGCCTGCTCTATTGCCATGTGCGCGCATGGGTCAGCACTGGCAATATTAGCCATTGGCGGTATTCGTGTGCGGGCGGTCTTGAGTAGGCCATGGCATCGGTCCCGTGGCGCGCCGGTCATCACGCCGGCTCTCCGGACGCGCGATTTTGCCAACACCGTGACCAAGCCTTTTTTACCCGCCCACAGCGCGCGTGCGCGTATGAAGCTCCAGAGCAGGATGACCGTGTTTGCCGCCATAGGCGGCCTATTGGCCATGATGGCCGGATTTGTCTACTATGCGAGCCTTGACAATGAGTCACTTGAAAGCGTCGAGATGGTCTCCGGAACCGTCGAGGTCACCCAGGTCGACTCGATTGCGGATCGCGCGCGACTCGAGGTGACCTTTGATGTCAGAAACCCGTCAGAGAAGACGTTCACGATACCGAGCATCAGCTATGGCATCTCGGCAGGCGGCGAAAAGGTCGCCAGCGGCGAGTATTCCACCGCAGACGTCGCGATGCCGGGCCGCGTGGTCTTTACGACAGACAAGACGATACCGCTAAAGTCGATCGCGTACATGGTTCGAGACGCAGAGAACGCGACGCTCTATGACGCCGTCATCGCCGGTGCGGTCAGCACGTATGCCGTGTCTGGAACCGTGACTGTCGAGTCGGCGTGGAGCATAATAGAGCGCGACTTTGAGCTGGAACTCGCCGGCGCCTAGCTGTATAGCGGGTTCGGAGGGCTTCGATCCCTCGACCTGTAACTTAGGAGGCTACCGCGCTATCCATGCTACGCGCCGACTTGCGGCTCTGCGCCACGAACCCGCAGCGCGCGCGCGGGCGTAATTATTTAAGCGTAGTCCAGATTTTGCGCGATGAGGCCGCCGATGCTCTCCCACGACGGGTCTGTTCGGGAGCCCCAGCGCTCATAGTGGATGACGTCGCGCAGGGCCATGCGCCCGAGCCATCCGGCCTCCTCGAGATCCGGCCTGGCGGCAAACTCCTCGACTGGGCCGACGCAGAGATACGCGATTGGCGTGATCGACTCGGGCAGCGCGAGGGCATCGCGCAGGTCACTCGTCGAGAGTATGCTCACCCAGCCGACGCCGATGCCCTCGGCGCGTGCGGCGAGCCAGAGGTTCTGGATCGCGCAGCAGACGCTATAGACGCCGGCCTCGGGCATGCTCGAGCGCCCGATGACGAACGGGCCAAAGCGCGCGTGGTCATACGTCACGCACACGTTTAGCGCCGACTCCATGATCCCTTCGAGCTTTAGCGACTCGTATGCGGCGCGGCGCTCGCCCTTTAGCTCAGAGGCCGCCGCGGCGCGTGCCCCCTCAAAGGATTGCCGAATCTGGCGGCGCGTGCCCTCGTCACGCACGAGGACAAAGTCCCACGGCTGTGAAAATCCGACAGAGGGCGCATGGTGCGCCGCATCGAGAATGCGCACCAGTGCCGCATCATCTATGGGCCGCTGTGAAAAGTGCGACCGAACGTCGCGCCTCGTGTGTATGGCACGATAGAGTCCGCGCCTGTCAGCCTCGCTAAAGTCCGTGCCCACGGCAGCGGCGCACCTTGCGCCTGCCTTTAACTCATGCGACGGGCAGAGGTGGTGGCGATGTGGGTGCCATGCGCGACTGCCGCGCTAAACGTTAATAGCGTCGGTGCTAGAGAGCGCTCGCATAGCGGGCCGGTGGTCTAGTTGGTTAGGATGCTGCCTCGACACGGCAGAGGTCGTGAGTTCGAATCTCTCTCGGCCCACTATAATGATCTCGCGGGGCGTGTGTCCCGCAGTGCGGCGCGCGTGCCCCTAGGCCTCGACTATCACGGCGGCGCGCGAGTCGCCAAGCTCTGCGCGTGCTGCCTCGATGACGCGTGTGCTGTCAGTCAGTGCCGAATAGTCGACTAGCCTCATGTCATCGATGAGGTACGTGCGCGCAGCGACGACAGAGGAGCGCTTCGAGGAGATCTCGCCGAGCTCCTCGATGATCGAGTTGCGGCCGCCCTGCACGACTAGCGCGTCATCTAGGGAGAGCTTTGCGCGCCCATAGCGGTCGAGGACGAGAACGCGGCGCTGGACCTTTGTGCCAAGAACGCGCCTCTTGCGGGCCCTGCCCGTAAAGACGAGATAGCTGTCCGACTCGAAGCTGAGATCCACGAGGCCTGCGGGCAGGCGCATGACCTCGGCGGCGCGTGCGCGTGCCTCATCGAGCGTAAAGGCCGAGTGCGGCGCGCCGGTCGAGTCGAGCTCCACGTTGCCGACTGCGCTGACGCGCAGGACCGCACGATCAGAATCGTGCTTGGAGTCGACTATGATTGACTCTGGGACCGCGCCGCGTGCGACAAGCGCTGCGTGCACGTCCCTACATGCTGCGTGTATCGCCTCGGGCGTGGGGTTTGCCATTGACACCTCAGAGGACTCTTGGAGCATCGAGGAGGCCGCGCCTATCGACGATATGACCTCGGCGTTGTCGGCCTTTTGGTACTCGAGGCCAAGCTGCTTTGCGACAAAGGGCGCTAGGACTGATGCGCCCCCACCCGCCCCAATGACGCGCGTCGTTGACGTGTCCATGGAGTACTCCTTCATTATGCGGCTGACCTCCTTTGTTATGCCAAAGGACGATGTCTGTATGATGGACCGCGCGACTTCCGAGTATGGCGTGTCAGTCTGCGCACCGAGCATCTCCATTGCTGCGCGTGCCGAGTCCGGACTAGAGCGCGAATAGTCCCCCTCGGGAACCAGTCCCAGCGCGTTGGCCGCGCACGTGTTTGTGACCGCATATGTTGCTGACTCGCAGCGTATGGCGACATACTCCTCCTCATCATTGGGCGTGGGCCTGATCGTGACTAGCGTGCCTGAGCGCAGCTCGGCAGCATCCGCATAGCACGCATAGCGCAGGCCCGCAATGTGCGCGCTTCGCGATCCGGCTGTCCAGACGCCGCGCGAGTGGCGCCGGACCATGCTCCCTCCGGCAGACCCGATGACCCTGACATCAAGTGATCTCACGCATGTGGGCTTTCCCTGTATTGTGACATAGCGAACCTCGGGCTTGCCTCCCCTGATGACGCAGATGTTCGTGCTCGTCCCGCCGACCTCGATGAATATGCCATCGGCGATGCGAAGGTGGAGTAGCGCGCCGGCGACGCTAGCGGCCGGTCCGGAGAGAACCGTGAGTATGGGCCTCGTGCGGAACGTCTCCATGCTCGTCACGCCGCCGTCCCCGCGCATGATCATGAGCGGCGCGTTCACGCCAAGGCCCTTGACGGCACGCTCGACGTGGCCGGCGACGCGCGCTGCAGTGGGCAGGACGCTAGCGTTCATCGCCGCCGTCGTTGAGCGGATCTCGAGGCCGTATGCGCCAGAGACCTCGTGCGAGGCCGTCGCCGGAAGTCCGGCGCGCGCGGCGCCCTCCATTACAAAGATCTCATTAGACGGGTCATCGACGCCAAATGCCTCGGCTGCGAGTATGACCTCAGCACCCCTTGATCGCAGCGCAGATATCGCGCCGTCGACCTCGCCGGCAGTCAGCACGTGTGACGTGTCGAGAAACTCGCGCTCGGCGCTCACAGAGCCGTCGCCGTCCTTGAGTGCGGTGCGCTTCATCACGTCGCGACGTTCCGGCCCGACTCCCATGGCGACCATGCCGACCCTAGCCGTGTCTGACTCGAGGAGCGCGTTGATCGCCTGCGTCGTGCTGTGCGATATGAGCTCGACCTCAGAGGGGTCGATCTCACCACTAGAGAGGATGTCAGAGAGCGACTCGAGTATGCCCTCGGCGACGCCCGTTGGCGCAGCGTGCGTCGTGGGCACGACTGAGCGCCTGACTATTGCGCCGGTTCGCGTCTCGACGGCGACGGCCTTTGTGAATGTCCCGCCGACGTCAATGCCGATTCGCACGCGCCTCACTATGCGTCCCTCCTTGACTTGCGCATGGCCTCGAGGCGCGCGGCGCGGCGCGGGCGCATGATCAGGACGTACGAGGACGCCACGACATACACGCCAAAGAGGACAATCTGCGCGACTGTCGTCTCTAGTGTCGGGTATATTCCCGTCATCGTTGCGAGGTTGATGTCAAGGCGCGGTATCGTCCCGAGCATCGACGTGTATGGGACGATGTCGAGAACCTGGAGCTCGCGCACGGCGTTGCCGAGAAACGCTATCGAGAGGTATGCGCCAACGCCCATAGTCAGTCCAAAGAGCGCGCGCAGCGGCAGGCGTTTCCCGAGGCGGCGCATGCCGTAATAGACGGCGAAGAGCGCGACGAGGCCGAGGATGAGGCCGAGGATGACGTATATCTCTGAATAGCGCGCAAAGCTAATCATCGCCTGGTAAAAGAGAACTGTCTCAAAGCCCTCGCGGTACACGGTAAAGAACGACAGCATGACAAAGACTGTCGCGCTGCCAGTTGTGGTCGCCTGCCAGACCTTTGCCTTTACAAACTCCATCCATTTTTTGTGCTCTATCTTGTTGAGAACCCAAAAGCTGACATAAAAGAGCACGGCCGTCGCCGAGAGTGCGGCGACTGCCTCGATGAGCTCGCGACTCGCGCCGGATATCTCGATGACATACTGCGCAATGACCCACGTCACGCCCGTGGCCCCAATTCCGGCGACAACGCCATACATGAGGTGCGGCTTGAAGCGCGTGTTGCGCGTGGCCTCGAGGTACGCGAGTATCGCGCCGAGTATGAGGACCGACTCGAGGCCCTCGCGGAATATTATCGCAAAGGAGGCCATTAGCGCGATCGCCGGCGCGAGCGTGCCGGTTCCCCCGACTAGGAGCTCAGACTCGTCAAGGTTGCGCTCTATTGCGGCGATCATTGCCCTGACGTCCTCGCGCTCGGCCGGCCCGCGCACGAGGTTTCTCAGCTCGGCGAACTGGTGCTCGACTTCGAGCGTAAAGTCGGGGCTGATCGTGCGCAGCGGGACCTCGATGAGCTCATAGCTGTCAAGGTACGCCGAGCGTGTGGCGGCATAGGCCTCCTCGTACTCGCCGGCCCTGTGGCTCCTAGACGCCTCGGTGAGCAGCGCCCTAATCTCGTCTATCTCTGTGCGAACCGTCGACTTTTGTACCTCAGAGGCAGATCCCATGCGCGCAGTGGAGGCTCCCGGCTCGGCAAGCGCGCTGGCCACGGTGTCGCCATACTCGAGATCTGCCGTGAGGTTCTCGGCTCGCGCAAGGTCGGGCAGTATGGCCTCCTCTATGTGCGATCGCAGGAGCGCAGGCTCGGCACGATCGGCGATCAGCTCACGCAGGCGCTCGCGCATTGCGACCTCTAGTGAGAGCATGAGATCCTCGTCGACCTGTTCGATGAGCGGCTCGAGGTACTCAAAGTTGTCAAGGTACGCCTCCACGGCGCGCGCGTCGGCGAGCTCATAGTTGTCGGCTGCAGCAGCCTCGATCACGCCTTCGTTTAGCGACCTGATTGTCACGTAGAGGTGAGCCGGATCCACTGTCACAGAGCTTGCGCCAAAGAGAGTGCGCTGCGCGTATGCAATGTCTCCGGCAACTCCCTCATAGTCGGCATCATTTGCGCGCATGCGAGCCACAATGGAATCAAGGCGATCATCGGGGGCAAGCTCGGCCACGCGCGAGGCCAGCGCGATTGCAAGCTCGGCAGAGGCGACATTGCCGTATATCGTTGCCTCGCGATACGCCTTTTGTGCCACGGCGAGCAGCTCAACGTGGTCGGCCGAACCCATGGTGCCGACACCGCGGTAAAGCTCCTCAGAGGCGGACTCGGCGGCGTGCGAGGCGCGCTCGATGTCGCCCAGGGAGACTAACGTGCTGACGTCAAGGAGCAGGAGGTGGGCATCCTCGTTGCCTGAGGCATGGGTCGCAAAGAACTCGGCGGCGAATCTCGCGTGTGCGGCCGCCGTGTCCACGTCGCCGGCCTCTAGTCCCTCGGCGGCAAGGTCCACAGACGCAAGGGCTATCTCGTGAACTGCCGCAAGGGGCGCATCGGCGTGCGCGGCGATGAGTGGCATGAGAAGCACGAGGGCGAGTGGCCACAGCGGGATATCCATGGGCAGGATACTTTAGGGTTAGCTAATTATATTTAAAGCACTAACTGATTCCAGGCATCTGTAATGCGCCCTTGCCCTAGCGTCTGAGGCGCCAGGCGATGGCCGCCGGTGCGGCCACGTACATGCCGACGTTGAGCGCGATAACGAGGGCGCCTAGCGAGGCGACGCCGATGTCCGAGGCGTCATCGCCAGCGACTGACATTATCGACAGCGAGGCGACCATCGGCGTGATGAGTGCCCTCACGAGGGCGCGAAACTCGGGGCTCTCGCGCTCCCAGTCAGCCACTGTTGGCGAGAACGCATAGTATACGCCGTTAAAGGCCGACATGAACGCCGAGCCTGTGGCGGTGCCGAGGACAGAGTCACGCGTCTCGCGCAGGGCCTGGACCTCGTGGGCCATCTCCGTGCCGTATGCGGCTGTCGCAATGAGGCATCCGCCGCCCTCTGACTCTGATGTCGTCATGGGCTGGCCCTCTCCGGTCAGCGCGACGCGAGCCACCTCGAGATCCCCTACGACTGTGTCTATCATTGGCGGGGCATCATCACCACCGGCGCGAATTGACGACAGGATCGTGTCACGAAGCATCGTCTCTATCTTTTCGCGGAGTTCCGGCTGGCCTACGGCATCAAGATCAGACTCGACGTACTCGAACTCGTCAATGTACGCCTGCTTTACAAGGTCGGCGGCCATATCGGTGTTGCCCGCATTGTACTCGTATTTTGCCTTATCGAGCAGATCCCTTATCACTGCAATTCTCGCCACTGACTCGGCATAATCTGCCTGCATTGGCATCTTTGAGTCCTTGTCGGTCATATCGGTCATGTCTGTCATGCCCATCATGCCGTCTGACTCTGCAAACGTTGAGACAAGCTTGGCAGATAGCGCAGATGCCATCTCTGCTGAGCGCGCGGGGTCGGCGCGGTTGTCATATACCTCATAGAACGCGAGAAATGCGTCATCGTACTCGATCTGCTGCGTCGCCGAATAGTCCATGAACGTGGCGCCTCGGAGGATATCCATGTGGGCCACGTCAAGAAACGCGTACGCGTCTTGCAGCTCGACTACATACTCTACACGCGAGTCGAGTATGGCCTCGTCATACTCGTCAGTCGAGAGCTCGATGAGCTGTGCGGCGATGGCGGCGTTGAGTGCGGGGTCATTAGGCGAGTCGACGCCTAGCGTAGCGGTCTGAACCATGTCGACTGCCCACCTTGCCGTCGAGAGCTCATCGGCGATCTCAGAGTATGATGTAACGCCCTGCCCGACGCGCGCGTTGAGCTTCTCTAGTGCGTCCCTGAGCGTGTCATCAACTACCGAGTCGATCTCGCGAACAGTTGGCGATATCGCGGGGTAGACCTCGGCGATCGGATGCCCCGCGTGCGCTACGGCGTGCTGCGCCTCGGCCATGAACGACTCGGAGGCAAACGAGCCAAATGAGCCGCCCAGGTTGGTCTCAACGGCATCGAGGTGACCGCGAATCTCATAGAGGGCAGCACCGAGCTCTACCTTTTCTGGCCAGTCAAGCTCGGCATGCGCGGCCGGAACTATCGCGACTAGGAGCGCTGCGGCGAGTGCTGATGTCAGGCGAGTCCGGCTCAACGCAGAACCGCGCGCAGAGGTTGATTTAAAGCTTGAACGCGCTCCACGGTGCCATTCTAGCTAGATGGAGGCGTCCGGATCGGCGCGAGCCGTATGAGGTCAGCGCCCTCCTGCTCATTTGGCCAAATAGGCGTATCCTGTCGATCTGCTTGCCATTTTGGCGCCTGTCTGGACATGAACAGGCCAGGGGTGCTGACCTCATACTGCGAACCGCACAGAACATTAAATATGCCGCGTGGGTGGGCACGACACATGAAGGTCGTAGTCATATCGGCTAGTCCACGAAAGGGCGCAAGAACGCAGCACGTCATGCGCATCGCCCACGAGCATGCCTCAAAGTCAGCAGACACGACATTCATCAACATGGCAGACGGCTCGATAGACTGCTATCGCGGGCCCGGCGAGGCGTACGGCGAGGCGACCATGCGCGCGGCGGCGGCAATAACGGAGGCTGACGTCTGGATAATTGGCACGCCGATATACAACTCGTTCTTTAGCTCGGCGCTAAAGAACCTCTTTGAGTATATCGACTACAAAAAGACCCCCGGCAAGGTTGCCGGCATGACCATCGTTGCCTCCGGTGAGATCGGCTTTACTGACGTGCAGACGCTTCTCACGCAGCTCCTCTCGTACTTTCGCGTTATAGCAAACCCAAAGGCCGTCTATGTCACCGCCGACAAGATCAGTGACTCCGGACCAGACGCCGAGACGACGGCGCGCGTGACTGAGATGGTCGACGACACGATTGCGCTGGCCTCCAAGACACGGTGAGGCTCATGGACGAGTGCGCGTGCAAGTGTCACCTTGGCGGAGCGCAGAGCTGCCCGTCATGCAAGACTGCCCACGGCGAATCGTGCGGCTGTGGATGCTCGCACTAGATCGCCGCGCTCGTATAGCGCTGCTGCTCGGGTGACTCATGCGTGGCGTGCATATAGTCAGTGCTCTTTTGGGCGAGCCAGCACGTCAGGACGAGAAACCACATTATCGGCACGGCCATGAGAAAGACAAAGTGGAGGGCGGGATACGGTGGGACGAGTAATGCCCAGAGCAGGCTAAGCACGCCGGCGAACACGCCGCACACGACTGTCGCGAGGTGGTTGTACAGGTACCCCATGTGCGTCACGCGCCCACAGGTGGCCGTTTATAATCATTATTGCCCTTAGAGGCTGTCCTGCGTGTCAGGGGGATCATTGGGAGTCTTCCTCAAACGGATCGTACCTCTTTTCCCTGCTGGCGTATAGTGGTGCCGTTATGTCCAGTTTGTCGAGCTTTGCCTCTGCTTCGGCCTGTGTCATCACGTGCTTTTTGGTCTCGCTCTTTTCTGACAACATCATTCAGTGCCCATATGCCATTTTTAAGGGTTGATTGCGTGCCTGACCGTCGCGTGCGGGCGGGTCAGGAGCCCACGCCCATGCACCCTACGGGGCGAGCACGCGCCGCTGCTCACGCCTAAAAATGAAAAAATGGCCTGGTGGCCTATTTGGAGCGGCTGTTGCCCTCGGCAGTCGATATCTCGTCCTGGAGGGTCTCGATCTTGCGAAGGAGCTCGTTGCGCAGGTCGCGTGCGACGCGCCGGACCGTGGGTCGCGGAACGCCAAGGTCGACGACTACGCGCGTGTATATGTCCTGCTTGTCCTTTATGCCGTTCTCGAGGTATGTGTTAATCGCTTCCTTTATGACAGAATTCTGGTTTGTGCGATTCAACGCGGTGCGCCGGACTCTGGGGATATATAACATTATTTTCAGTCTGCGCACTTTAACAAAAATTGATCACGCGCACGACAGGTTTAATATGTCACCTCAGGCTCGGCGAGGATTCTCCCTCCGGGAGGCGGATCACGCAAGGCCGCCACGTCACATGGCGCCCACATCCTCCCAAAAGGCTATATTGCAACATATGCGGCGCGCGGATCGTTGGCAGAGGCGACAATAACGACGAATCTAGGCGCGATGACCATAAGGCTCCTCCCCGACATAGCGCCTGAGACTGTGAGGAACTTTGCAAAGCTCGCGCGCGACTCGTTCTATGACGGAACGCTCTTCCACAGGGTCATACCAGGCTTTATGATACAGGGCGGCGACCCCAACACAAAGGGGGGCAACAGGGCCACATGGGGGACCGGTGGGCCCGGATACTCGATCAAGGCCGAGTTCAACCCAAAGGCACACGTGCGAGGCGTCGTCTCGATGGCCCGCTCCTCGGACCCCGACAGCGCCGGCTCGCAGTTCTTTATAGTCACGAGTGACAGCATGCATCTCAATGGCCAGTATACTGCCTTTGGCGAGGTGACCTCTGGAATCGAGGTCGCCGACCGCATAGTGGGCCTAAAGCGCGACGAGCGCGACTGTCCGCTAGAGGAGGCAAAGATCGAGAGTGTGCGCGTGGCAGACTAGCGCCGCCGTCGCGCTAGTTGCGCTCTGCGCAATTACGCCTGCCGCACTAGCGCAGCTTATAGTTGGCGAGGATGCGATCCACGAGAGGCTAGAGGTGACGATCGGCGAGGGCGGCTCGGCCCATGTCCTCCACGAGGTGAGGCGCAACGATGGGCCGGTGACCCTAGTCAGCGTCGAGGGCGCGCATGAGAACATACGGATGACTGACGGGGCCGGAAACGAGGTCGATCACGCGATATCGACGCATGACGGCGGGTTTGGCGTGACGATATTTGACCCTGCCTCAAACACCATAGTCGAGTATGACCTTGTGGGCGCACTGTCCATGGACGGGACGTACACGTCATGGAAGTACTCGTATCCGACCGAGACGCTCTTTGTGATGCCGCAGGGAGTTGCGCGCGCGTACATCAACGGGGCCGCAGTCGACTTTGATAACGGGAGGTTTCTGTGTCACGGGTGCTATGCGGAGATAGAGTATGGCGGAGACGAGCGCATCTACTCGTACACGCCGCCAGACGACGATGACGGCGAGCGCATCGAGGTCCGGACAGTTGCGGGAATCGCCGACGCCGGCTTTGACGCCAATGCCAACGCGATAAGCATGGAGCTTGATGCTGATGACGTGGTCTATGTCGACGTTGCGATCCCAAAGTCGCTCATGGACGGCCCCTATGAGGCGTATGGGAACGAGCGCAGGCTTGTGGCAAGCGTCGGAATCGAGAACATGACCCACTCTTGGCTGCAGATTCGCGGCGCGTCGTCTGGAACGCTCAACATATTTGGTGGCGATGCGGCAGGTGGCGGCATGGGCGCAGACGCGGCGCCTGACATTACGGCCGGCGTTGCGGCCATTGTGGCCGGTGCTGCCGGGCTAGGCGTCGCGATCGCAGTCTGGGCGCGCCGGCGCCAAAGGGTGCGCTAGGTGGCCTCGTGCGGGTGCCACTGCATAAGGTGCGGCTCGACGAGCCTTGATGCGCGCGAGCTCGGCGAGGTTCATGCGGACGGCGATCGCGACATGCACCACACGTGCGCAGACTGTGGGGCGCACTTTGACCATCTAGAGGGCGACGTGTTCGAGTCGTGCAAGGCGTGCGGGCATTCTGCCTAGCGCGCCAGGGCGACAGAGTAATAGTTGCGCCTGTCGCGCGAGTTGACGCGGATTAGTCGCTCAGCAGACATTCTTGCGAGCTCTTTTGAGACGTCAAGGAGGCTTGCGCCCCACCCGCGCTCACGCAGGCGCTCGACGGTATCTGATGCCGTGCGCGGCTCCTCAAAGAACTCTGTCTCCTGGAGTGCCGAGATGTTTCTCCGAATGTCCTCGCGGCGCGCAAGGGCGACAGGCTCGGTGGCAGTGGCCGGCTCACCGTCGGGCAGCTCGGGCTCGGAGACCTCGGCCTCCTCGAGGGAGTCAAGCGCGTCGGTGGTGGCGCCCTCGCCGCGGTCGGCCTCGGGCAGGTGCGTCCTGACGAGGTCGATAACCTCGGCTACGGTGTCATTGTCAACGTAAAAGTCGCGCGAGTCTATCTCGACTTCAGACTCGCCGGCCCTGACCTTTAGCTTTGCCATGCCCCACGCACCATCCCCGAGTTGATTTAAGGTCGGCGGCTCTAATGAGATCCGAGTTGAGATCAAATTTTATGCACACCGCAGTTAAAAAGGCAAAAAGGAACCATTGGGCATGGAGCGGCCAAGTCGCAGAAGGGTGGCCATTATGGCCATAATCACGCTAGGCGCGTTTGGGGGCTGGCAGTACGTTGCGGCCACGGGCATATCTGTGAGCGTGGCCGGCAGCGAGCTCGTCGAGAGCGGCGAGGCCGGCTCGACGTATGCGCTGACCGTCGCCGTCGAGAACCCCACAATCCTCCCGATCGCAGTCGGCAAGACCGACTTTGTCGTAGTCGAGGGCGGGCGTGACATCGGAAGCGGCACGATAGAGCCCTTTGTCATGCCGGCCATGGGAAGCGCCACAGTCGGCGGCGAGTACCTCGTCGAGGCAGGCGCCTCGCAGGGGAGCTCTAGCGTGAGGATCGTGGGCGTGACGGCATATGACGTGCTCTTTGCGTCCATATCGATACCCTTCGAGTATGACACTGTGGGCGGGTTTATACACGGGGCATAGCGCGTCGGCCTACCATGCTAGCGGTGTTTGGATCCGTCTCGCTTGACACGATAAGAACCCACGGGAGGGTGAACACTGACATACTTGGAGGCTCGGCCGCATATGCCGCGCTTGCGGCAAGCCACTTTGCCAAGACGGGCCTTGTTGGGACGACTGGGAGCGACTTTCCGGCCCGCTATACGCGCGAGCTTGGCCGGCGCGTTGACCTCGCCGGCATTGAGCTGCGCGAGGGCAGGACGTTCCGGTTTGATGCGAGGTATGGCCGCCACCTCGAGTCGCGCAAGACGCTAAAGGTTGATCTCGGCGTGAGCGCCGGCAGGCGCGTGAGGGTGCCAGAGGCGTACAGGCGCAGCCGCTACGTCTACCTTGCGACCAACAATCCTGTGCAAAACGTCGGCGTGCTAGGCGACTTTGAGCGGCCTCGCTTTTCAATGTGTGACACGATAGACCTCTGGATACGCACAAAAAAGCGCGCCGTCGTGCGCATGATCCGTGAGACTGATGCGACTGTCATCAACGCCGAGGAGGCCCGACTCCTCACGCACGAGCATGATCTCGTGCGCTGCGCAAAAAAGATCGCCTCGTGGGGCGCGACATTTGTCATTATCAAAAAGGACGAGCACGGCGCGCTCCTCTACCACGGCGGCGATGTCTATCCGTATCCGGCATTCCCGACGCGCAAGCTTGTGGATCCCACCGGTGCCGGCGACTCGTTTGCCGGTGCGGTCATGGGATATCTCGAGGACGGCGGGAGGACGGGCATAACGGCGATGAGGCGCGCTGTGGCGTACGGCAACGTCGTGGGATCGATCACCGTGGAGGCCCATGGCGTGCGCGCGCTCTCGGCCACATCGCGGGCCAGGATAGAGTCAAGGATGAGGGAGTATGGGCGAATCACCGGATTCTAGCCGCGAGGACTCACTTGGGCGCATATTTCGCATACAGCGCGAGCTCGCCGGCATGATGGACGCGACGCGCTACCCAAAGGGGCGCGAGGAGCGCATATCTGCGCTGTGCATAGCAATGATACACGAGGCCGTCGAGCTCCAGCGCACGACGAGCTGGAAGTGGTGGAAGGCCCGCGGTGAGTTTGACGAGGCTGCCGCGCGCGAGGAGCTCATAGACGTGTGGCACTTTGTGGTCCAGGCCGCCATCGAGCTCGGCATGACGCCGCAGGATGTCCTCGATGAGTATGAGCGAAAGCACGGCATAAACGTCAGGCGCCAAAAGGACGGCTACTAGAAGCCGCTTTATACCCATGCCACCGGCGCAACGCGCGATGTCAGCCGGCGAGCACCTTGAGCGCGGGGATCCCGGATATGCCGTATACCTTGTCATCTTTTACATCTGCATGGCCATGATGGGCTCGATCGCCATATACGGGATGGCCGCAATGTACGACGAGTGGGCGCGAACCGGCTACTATGTGCTCGGCGAGGTCCTCGTCTCAACGGAGGTTCCCTTTGAGAACTTTGCCAAGCTCTCAACATGGCTCTTCTTCTCCTCGATTATCGGGTGGTACTGCGTGACGAGGATTGGGTGGAGGCGAACCGTGTCCGGCAAGATAGGCGGGCGCAGAATGGCGCTCCTGCAGCTCATGCTAGTCGGCTTTGCGGCAATCTGCCTGTATGAGACGCTCTGGTCATTCACGGTCCT
The DNA here is from genome assembly GCA_963692915.1 of Cenarchaeum sp. Classification (GTDB taxonomy): domain Archaea; phylum Thermoproteota; class Nitrososphaeria; order Nitrososphaerales; family Nitrosopumilaceae; genus JAHRAL01. The sequence goes on along the minus strand of OY843584.1, from coordinate 1,464,365 downwards.
CAACGCAAAGATAGCCGCCGGTGTAATCAACGGCACGGTTCCGGACATTGACTCGCTATATGTCGCGTATCCGGATCCCGGCAGGCCGTGGAACCTGATATTTGCGACAAAGTCGTTTCTCGCGGCGTTTATCGTCTCGGCCCATGCGCTGTACCTGAGCACGCGGCCGCGCAAGCCCGCCACGGGGTAGGCTTATAGGCGCACGCCCTTGTGCGCGTTGCGCATGGACGTGCAGGAGAGGCTCGCGCTCATCGAGCGCGCGCCGACCGAGGAGACAGTCACGCACGCCGAGCTCGAGGCGCTCCTAGAGACCAACGACTCGCCGCGCCACTATATCGGCCTCGAGGTCTCCGGATTCCTCCACCTCGGCAGCCTCCTGAGCACGGGATACAAGATAAACGACTTTGCGGCAGCCGGATGCCACTGCACCGTCTTTCTTGCCGACTGGCACACGTTGCTAAATGACAAGCTCGACGGCGACATTGAGTCGATATCGCGCGTGTCTCGCTATTATGCTGACGCGTTTGCGCTGGTCTGCCCGAACGCCGAGATAGTCACGGGGAGCGAGCTCTATTCCAGGACTGATGGCTATTGGCATGACGTCGCGCGCCTCTCAAGGCACGTGAGCCTGCCGCGCGCGATGAGAACGCTCACGATAATGGGCAGGGCAGAGTCAGACAGCGTCGACCTCGCAAAGCTCCTCTATCCCCCCATGCAGGCAGTTGACATCCACTCCCTTGACATCGACATCGCGCACGCCGGAATGGACCAGCGCAAGATACACATGCTCGTGCGCGAGGCCTTTCCGCGCCTCGGCTGGAAGGTTCCCGTCTCTGTCCACCAGGCGCTCCTGCCAGGACTTGGCGGTCCGGGCGGCTCGGCTGGCGGCGGCGGGGCCGCAGCCAAGATGTCAAAGTCCGCACCGGACTCGGGCATCTTTATGCATGACCCTGATGAGACGATACGCTCAAAGCTAAAGCGCGCGTGGTGCGAGGCGCGCGTGACTGAGGGCAATGCGCCGCTGGCCATTGCGCGCCACATCGTGCTTCGCGACGGCGCAAGCCTGCAGGTGGAGCGCGCCGAAAAGTTTGGCGGCAATGTCTCGTATGCGACGTATGGCGAGCTCGAGGACGACTATGCGTCCGGAGCGCTCCACCCGTCTGACCTAAAGGCCGGCGTTGCCGAGGCCATAGTCAGGATCGTCTCTCCGATTCGCGATGCGCTAAAGGTGGATGACGAGACGCGCTCGATCATCATGGGCTAGCCGGCGCGTCGGGGTTTAGCGAGTACTTTGAGCGGTATCCGCGCGGGTTGATCATCAGGTCGCCGTGGCGGTACGTCGAGGAGTTGCCCACGATGACCGTGCTTATCATGCCGAGCTTGTCTGCGTGGCGTTCCATGGATCCGAGATCCGTGAGGACGACGGACTCGCTTTCGCGGTATGCGCCCTTTACTATTGCGACTGGCGTGTCTGCGGATCTATATTTGAGGAGGAGCTCGCGCGTGTCACGCAGCTGGTGTATGCGCTTTTTGCTTGACGGGTTGTAGATAACGATCACAAAGTCCCCACGTGCGGCGGCCTCGGCGCGCTTTAGTATTATCTCCCACGGGACGAGGAGGTCGCTCATGCTTATCACGGCAAAGTCAGTCATTAGCGGCGAGCCGACGATCGACGCACAAGAGTTGAGGGCCGAGACTCCGGGGAGTATCTCGACGTGTGGGTCGTCACCGGACTTCCAGCCCTGTTCGACTAGCGTCTCGTATATGAGGCCCGCCATGCCGTAGATTCCAGGGTCACCGCTTGAGACTAGTGAGACTGTCCTGCCCGACCTGGCAAGCTCTATGCACTGGCGCGCGCGCTCGACCTCTTGTGTCATCGCATAGCGGTAGACGTCCTTGCCGTCGATGAGGTCCGCGACGAGGTTGACGTACGTCTCGTACCCCACAATCGTGTCGCTCTGCTCGATTGCGCGCCTTGCGCCAAAGGTCATGTGATCGTGGTGACCCGGTCCGACGCCGACGATGTATAGCGTGCCTGCCAACGCGTGGGCGGCCCTGCGTCGCCGCTTATAACCGGTTCCCGGCGTCCAACGCGCGATCATTGACCCGCCCCCACAAAAGGTCTGGGAGCAGGCTGCACAATCTTGTCGTTTTGGGTGCGGAACGGCGGTACAGCTCTACAGCCGCGCCCGCCGCCCTAGGATAGCCATCAGACCGGCTACACCATGAATCAGGCATCGTGCAGTGTACTTAATAAATTATTTGAAGAAATCTAGTCGTAAGATCAATGATTCGCGCCATAGTCAAGTGGTACGACCCCGATTCATTTACTACGCGCAGTCTCGAATGTGGCGAGCCCTGTGCTAGACAGGTGTGTGTAAGTGAGATTATGCTGTGGCGCTCATCAAGTTCTCAATGGCATCGTTTGGACAGCTTGGGCTCTAGGGCTTTTGGCATCAAAGTCCCAGGACCGAGTTCGTGGTACAGCACGCAAGATGATCGGGTGCTGTAGCTAAGAACACAAGTTCTGTTCAGACTGTGCACAACTATGCATGAAAATCTGAAGTTCAATTAAATACTTAAATTATGATAGGACTTTGACTTGCTTTGTGATGGGCGAGCATATAGGTATGCGGGTGCGCACAGCGCTACACCTCACGTCGAAGGACATAACCGCGAAACACCGTAGCCCAGACACTGCCACAAGGCCGACGGCCATTGACAAGTCGTATCAAGGTCTCTATGACGAGTATCTAGCTAGAAAGGCAGACATCAGAATAGGGCCATTCTTGAAATTGCTCTATTCTAACAATCTAATTGACTGTGGAACCAACCCACGAAAATCCAAGCTAGAGACACGAATAAAAATACAAAAGTTCACGTATTTCGCACAGCGATGTTTTGGTCTGGAATTTCGCTATTTGCATACACTCTACATATATGGACCATATTCGCCCGAACTCGCAAATGACTATTACAGGATTCAAGATATAAAAGACACTCCAGATGGCGGCTTAAAAGATTGGATTGAAAAGGAGCAATTTTTAGAATTTGCAAAACAACACAATGATGTAGGTTGGTTGGAGGTTGCAAGCACACTTGTGTACTTGCACAAGAATGACTCCGTGCCGGTCAAAGATCTAATTGGTCATGCAGGGCGCATCAAATACAAATTTCCAAAATCGCAAATAGAAAAAATCTGTGATGAGCTGCAAAAGGCAAGATTTTTCAAAGTAGAATGAATAGACTGGCGCATGAACGCTCGTGCTGCTTATGCTTTCAATCACGATTGGCGTGTTGATGATAATGCCGGACGTTGTAATAGGTGCCATGACAAAAATCCAGCTTGTTTTGTTTTTAATATCTATAGGTGTGTGGAAGAGCGGCAGTGTTGGCGATGAAGGCCGGAGGCCGTGCCAAATTTGTGACTTGGGTGGGCCGTCCAGCCTCGCCAGAGCGCCCAGAGCCCCCAAACGGCCCAGCACAGCCATGCCGCAAGCGGCAGGGCACATTGATATACTAGTACTCCTATACTATACACAATGAATCACACACGCAGAAATGCAGCAGTTGTGGCAGTCCTGGCAGTCGCCGGACTCGTCGCCGTAGGCGCCACCGGCCTGCCCGCATGGGCAATGGGCGGCTGGAACCACATGGGCGACGGGGCCGAGGAGGCCAGGTTGTTCGCCGAGATCGAGGCAATCGAGTCAGAGCGCGAGGCGGTCCTCGAAGGCATCGGGGTCAGCGTCCCGAGCCTGACTGAGGAAGAGGCCAGCAGGCTACTCGAGCGCGCAGAGCCAATCTTTGCGGGTTACGTCGCCGCATCCAACGGCGACGCAGACGCCGAGGATGTCGACGTGCTCAACGCCAGGTATGACGCACTTCTTGCCGAGTTCGACGCAGCACCCCCACAGCTCAGCGAAGCGCAGATTAGCGCAATCGCCGAGCACATGGATACCGAGCAGGAGAGGATGAGCCAGGTTTATGGCGACTCTAATGCGGGCATGAGCGCAGAGGATGCAGCCGAGCTTAAGAAGATAGGCGCAGAAGCCGAGGACATAGCCAGATCGTTTGGAATTGACGATCAGGCTCCCACCGTAGTCCAAGAGTTCACGCTTGGCGCGAGGCTTGCGCCGCTAGAGCACCGCTACGACGCCATATACGCACAGATCGACGCGCTCTATGACAAGCTAGACGAGCTTGACAGGCAGAACGAGGCGATCATGGACGCGGCCGGACTAGGCATGCCAGAACTGACTGACGAACAACGGGACGACTTTGAGGAGCAGATGCAGCCCCTCGAGAAGCGAGCAGAGGAGATCTATTACAGAGCATACTCTGCACACGTTCCTTAAATCCAAACTGGGGGTGTGTGGCTTGCCGCACACCCCTGCTTTTTTTTACAATCATCCAGTGTGCAAGACGCGCCTACTCTTTTGACCAGAACGGGTCTATCACTGGCGCGTTGACAACGAGGTCATGCCCGAGCGGCCGTGCTGCGCTCACGGTTATGGCCTCTTCTGCGACAAGGTGGTCAATGTCATCGCGTGTCTCCACTATTGCGGCGTCATTCTCGTCTGCCCACTCTACGACGTGCACGCGCCAGAGCGGCGTGTACTCGTCGGTTCCCGGCGCCACGCCAGCGACGCTTGGCTGCGAGCCTAGCGCGCCGTCACCCTTGAGGCCGCCCCTGAAATAATAAAGGTCCGCAACAGCCGGCGTTGCCGTATAGTTTTGCATTCCGTGCGAGTCCGCCGTGCCAGTCACGCGGGCCGGTCCGGACGGCGTGGCGCCTGCCATGATGTGGTATATCGTCTGGCCGTCAGGCCCCCACGCGCGTCGCGCGATGAACGTGGCCGTCATCTCCTCGACGTTGACCTCGCTTGCCTGGTATGCCTCTGGCACGTCGATGTCCAGGGCCTTGGCGTCTGGCTCTCCGTTGGCGCCCGAGTCCTCCTCGTCCACTGCCTCTCCGGCGCCGTTGGCGTCATCGCCTGCGTCGCCGTCGCCTGCGGCCACATCGCCCTCATCCTCGGCCATCTCGGCGTCCTCTTTGGCGCCTGCGTCGCCTTCGCCTGCGTCATCCTCGCTTGCCTCCTCGCCGGACTCTTCGGCTCCAGGAGACTCCGCGTCTTCGTCCTGTGCGTCGCCGCCGTCGTCAAGCGCCATCTCGGCGTCGGCGCTATCCGGCTCGCCGGGCGCCTCAAGAGGGAGCGCGCCGCCGGGCCAGGAGACCTGCGGGACGTTTAGCACAATGCCGGCCTCCTCTAGGGAGATGCGCGAGTCCGTGACGGCCTGCTCGATCTCCTCAATGGAGACGAGAATCTCGGGGTTTAGGTTGCGCTTCCACTCGACGTACACGAGCGAGCTTGCCGGCGTGTATGCGCCGTCACCCGGGGCGACGCCAAAGACCTCCACCTGATACCCCTCAAGCCCCTCGCCCTTTACGCCGTTGCGAAACACGTGAATCCTGTTTGGCTCGTGGGTTCCGGCGCCCTCTGTGGGCTCGAGGAGGGCCGCTAGCGGCGGCGCAAAGGAGACTGGCCACTCTTGCTTTCCGGTCAGCTCGTCGGCGAGATCCTCGTCACTAGAGTCAGTTATCGTGTACAGGACGCGCTCGTCATCGAGGATGCCCTCGTGGAGCGGCAGCGTGACTGGAACCTCGGCGCGCACGAGCTCGACGGGCTGCTCGGCCTCGATGACCTCGATCCTCTCAACTCTGATCTCGGCGGGCGCGCCGCGCGCAAAGGCATCCACGCTCGCAGTCGCGACGAACGCGTCTGGCTCTGCGGAGTGGAGGAGGACGGCCGTGCCGACGAACGCAAAGGATCCCGATGTTGCGTTGGCTCCCAGGTATGACGCCGCATACGTGTCCTGGCCCGGTATCTCCCATGCCGGCTGTCCGGCGGCCGGCCCGTCGAGGGCGTGGAGAACGACGATGCGCAGCGGCGAGCTTGCCGTGTACGTGATCGAGCCCACATACACGGTGCCGGCGCTAGGCGGCAGGACCATGGCGACCATCTCATCACCCTGTGCGCGAACGTCAAGGGCGTATGACGTATAGGTCGACGTAAAGTGGAGCTTGCGCGCCGCTAGCGCGTCGGCCTCGGCAGCCATTGCGCCGGCCAGGGCGAGGGCCACGAGGAGCATGATGGGCAGGGCCCGCGTCATCTTCGAGCACCCCCCTGGCGGCGCCCGAGGCCAAACTCGGCATGGAGGGCGCGGACCGCGGCGCGCGAGTCGGCCTCCTTTACGGCAAACGCGAGGTTTAGCTCCGAGGAGCCCTGCGTGATCATCAGTATGTTGACGCGCCTTTTTGAGACTGCGCCTAGCGCCCTGGCGGCCACGCCGATCGTGCCCTTCATGCCCGAGCCCACGAGGGCGACTATGGCGACGTTTGGGACCACGTCGAGGCTCTTTATCGTGGCCCCAAGGAGGTTTATCTCAAGCGTGTGGACCGCGCGGTCCAGGTCGGCCCTCTTTACGACGACTGTGATGCTTGACTCGGACGGGTTTTGCGAGATCATCATTATGTTGACGCCCTCGTCGGCGAGCGCGCCGAATATGCGTGCTGCTGTTCCCGGCTCGCCGACCATGCTGCCCCCGCGTATGTCGATTAGCGCGTTGTGGCGCAGCGAGCTTGCGCACTTTATCGTGCGCGCCGAGCTCGCGCTCACCCCCGTCGCCGAGGGCATGTCCACGTGCCGCGCGATGCCCCGCCTGCCGGCCCGCGCCGGCTGTCCGGCCGGTGCGGCCCGCGCTATGACCATGCGTATGCGCGTCCCGATGAGCGGCTCGAATGTCTTTGGGTGCATCTGCCTGGCCCCAAACGTTGACATCTCCATGGCCTCGACGTATGAGACAGAGGCGACTGGTGCGGCATCGCGCACAATCTCGGGATCCGCGCTCATCAGTCCCCCGGACTCGTTGATCATCCAGACCTCATCAGCATCTGCGCACGCGGCGATGATCGTCGCCGTATAGTCTGATCCTCCCCTCCCGAGCGTCGTAGTGTGGCCGTGCTGGTCGACTCCGGCAAACCCGCCTATGACCGGAACCGTGCCCTCGCCGAGGTGCGATCCCAGCGCCCTTGCGACGCGGAGGCGCGTCGTGTCCATGAGCGGGCGCGCCTCGCCAAAGTTTGAGTCAGTCAGTATTCCGGCCTCGCCTCCGGTCATCGCGACTGCCCTGGTTCCAGTCGAGGCGAGCGCGTGCGCAAAGACCTTGACTGCGAGGCGCTCGCCAAAGGAGAGGAGGTAGTCCGTTGATCGCCGTGTCACGTCGCCGAGGCGCGTGACGCCGTCGGCAAGGCCGGCGAGCTCGCCAATGTCCGAGTCGAGCTCAGTCATGAGGCGTGCCCTGGCCGACTCGTCGGGCAGCGTCCTGCGCGCGATCTTTTTGTGCGTCTCGGCTATCTCGCCGACGATAGAGTTGGCTCCGGCCGCATCGCCGCGCGCGGCGCGCCTAACCAGCTCGACTAGCGAGTCAGTCGTCGTGCCGACTGCCGAGCAGACTGCAATCGTGCCCTGCGGCGCTGCGCGCGAGGCGCGGGCGGCTGCGGCAACGGCTCCTGCTGCCCGCGTGATGCACGGCCCGTCGGAGATCGATGCGCCGTCGTGCTTTATGACTAGCCTCATGTTGGGTCGCCTCGGGATCGCGCGTCCTTAAATGCGTTAACTGTCAACGCGCGGGGCAAGGTAAAAGTGGATGCGGCCTATATTGGAGACTCGAAACTCCATGCGCAGCGGCTTTGCCGTCGAGTATTCGCACTTTACGTCCTGTGCGGCCGAGCCGACTGCCTTTACTATGGGAAGGAGGTACTCGAGGCTGTACGTGGCCGATGACTTTTCCTTTGTTCCCAGCTCGTGAACGCCCTCGTCACCGTCGGCGACCTCTACGGTCACCTCGCCGGCCTCGCCCTTGCCGGCAAACTCGGACTTTTTGCCGTCCGTCGTTATGGTGACATAGTCTGCTAGCACGTCAATGTCGCCGAGCGTCTTTTCAAAGGTGGAGACCTCCATGGCCAGCTTTGCGTCATACGATATGTTGGGCAGCGGCGTCTCGTTCTCAGAGGTCTCGATGAGGCGTATCTTGTACTTTTTGGCCGTCCCGATCTTTACGCCGAGCATCGAGTCGACCGTCGTTATCTCGATCGTGTCCTTTTTTGCGGCTCGCTTTACGAGCTTTGAAAGCTCGTCGATCTTTACGCCAAACCTCACCTCGCTGTCACAGCTGTACTTTTCAAACGCCGAGTTTGGCCACGTGATGTCGATTAGCGCGACGTGCGAGGGATCCATCCCGCGAAACGTGATGCCTTCAGAGTTTGCCACGAACGTGGCCTCCTCGACGAGCGTCGAGACGGCCGAGATTATCGCCTTTATGTCCTCTGCGCCCACAGTAGTAGCCTTTAGCGCCAATTTCAGGCCGCACGCGCCTGACGTGGCGTTTTAAAGGTTACCGCGCCTTTTGGGGCATTTCCGGGAACGCGGCTATGCGACCCAATTGTTGCAAACGTCCAAGCTGACAGGTATGACGGCGATGAGTCGTCGATCGCCAGAATAGGCATGATGCCGCCGACGATCAAGGCGCAAGCTGGCAGTTCGGCGACAACGCGTGTGGTGCTCTCCGAGTACGCCCCGGGAGTCATGGGGGTGACTGACTGGTCGTTGGTGAGGTAGAGGCCACGGGCGTTGCCATGACGGGGGATTCCGGGTCTGCCCCCTCGATGGTGATGTCAGGCAAGTTGGGTCTTATGCTCAGGCACGCAGCCCTTTCTGACATGGCCGTTGCGGAGGCTGTTTGCGATTACTCCTCTCCGGCCAGCCGGACTTTGTGACCGTGCAGAACACGGGTATTAACAGGGCAACAATAACTGTCGACGCGACGCACGCGTCGGCAACAACAGGTGATCACACGTTCGTTGTGATGGCAGCCGCGGGATCCGATCCCGCAACAAGGTCAGTCACCGTCACTATAGCGCCCTAGCCACTATGAATAGTCGCGCCACGTATAGCCGCACTTTGTGCAGCGGTAAAACTGCGTCGTCGGCTCGTCTGCGCTGCGCGTCTGGAGCATCCACCAGACTGCCTCGCCGTTGCCGCACTTGTCGCACTCTTTTTCGATCGTTGACTCGGTGCCCGGCGCGTCAGGCTCGTCGAGAACCTTGAATGTTGACTGCGAAGAGAGCGACTGGGCAGGCTCGGGCGCAGGGGGCGCATCATGATCCACGTGGCCGCACTTTGGGCACTCTAGGCCGTCTGCACCCTTTTTGAGCCGAACATCGCACTTTGGGCAGAACTTCATTGCGCCTATCCCGCCCTTGGCGCAAGGGCCGCCCTGATCTCGGCGGCAGTCTTTAGGGCTGCTGTAGTGGCGCGCTCCATCTCGGAGACGGGACTGCCCTTTGAAGAGCTCACGCGCATCCAGCACTCGTTGGTGAGCGGGTGCTTTACGATGACGCCGGCAAAGTCGACTGACGGGCTCTTTAGGAGCTCGCGCTGTATGACGTATAGCGTGCCAATGTCGGAGCTCGTGAGCGAGACGTTGATCTCGCGCGAAGTCGAGCTGAGCACCTGAACCCCCATTACCGCAAAAGGCACATATTGCGGCTATAAATACCATGGAGACGCATGGGAGGACCTAGCCGCATAGACGGCGCGAAGATCGAGGGGGCAGCAGACGGCGAGGCCGCCGCGACTGTCTCCTTTGCAGTCGCCGGCACGCTGCGCGAGGCCTTTGGCGAGGAGGGCTGGGAGCGCGCGTACGAGGCCCATGACAACGTCTTCAAGATACGCTATGGCGTGAGGCTCCACACGGGCGGGGCGCGAAAGCGCACGATCGGCCGCGAGGTCGAGTCGTACCGCAAGGCGGCCATATTCTGGACGCGCAACCCAAAGCTCGTAAACCCCATGAAGGACCGCCGCATATGGGTCCAGGTCGCAAAGAACTTTGAGCCGTTCATCGCGCTCAGCGTCGAGGGCGTCAGGTCAGAGCTCCTCGACTTTGAGGAGCGCATAGCCTTTGATCCGGCCACGCTCGGGGCCGGCACGCACAAGGTGACTGCTGACATCTGGGTCTCCTGGCAAAAGCACGAGTATACGGAGGCCGAGAGCCACAAGGCCAGCGTGAGCGGGACGCTCACCATATAGGGATATAAGGGGAGTGCCGGAGACTCTCGCGCGACGATGGCAAAGTATGACGGCCTGCTCGGCCAGCCGGTTCTTGAGGTCGAGGAGCCTGACAAGGAGGGCGGAATCACCATAATATTCAAGGACAATAGGTTTCTCTTTATCAAGGCCGACGGCGACAAGCTCGACACCGTCTCGATACCAGAGTGATTGGCGTATGGCAAAGTTTGACGGCATACGCATGAAGGATCTCGTAAAGGTCGAGGATCCTGACTCTAGTGGCGGCATCACGCTAACGTTTGGCGACGGATCCAGCATGTCCGTGCGTGTTGGTCTGGACGGCCGGCTCGTCTCGGAGTCTAGGCCCGAGTAGCGCGCACGCGCCTCTCGTACATGCGTATGACGTTCTCTTGCGGGCTTGACTGTATCGAGCCCGGCCTCTCGGCGCGAATCCTGGCGATCGCCTCGTCTGCGCCGAGTCCGTGATGCCTTACTAGATAGCATGCGAGTATCGTGCCGGCCCTGCCCATGCCGGCCGCACAGTGGACCATGACGCGGCCCTTGGAGGATATTGCATTGTGCGCAAAGTCGACTGCGCGCTCTATGCCCTCCATCTCTGGCGCCTGAAGGTCTGGCGTGGGCACGTGAAGGTACGCGCCGAGATCCTTGGTCCACTCGGGGGGAAGGGCGTCTTCGGTCATTGTGATTATGGACTCTACGCCCTGCGCGAGAATCCAGTCTAGCTCTGTGCGCGACATTGGGGCCGCCGAGCCGGCAAACGCGTCAGGCACGACCCACGAAAAGTTCGCCGGCCGCCCCGTGACTCGCCCGCGAACCTTCCTCCATGCGTTTCCCGGCCTGCTCATGCGCGGCACGCACGATCGTGGTGGTTTTTAGCATTGCGGCCCCGTGGGGAAGCCCAGGGCACGGTGGCCGGTCATGTCTGCACGGGCGCCCTGCAGGAGTGGTGGCGGCCAGTCACGGGATCGCCGCATCGCCTGCCTACGACATGGCCGGATACCCGAGCTAGGGGGCCTGCACTATGACCTTTTGCGTTGCCGTGGCGACGTTTACCGACGCGTCGATGGCCAACCACGTGACCGTGTTCACGCCGAGCTCAAACATTCCGGTCTCCTCGTGGTATATGGCCAGGATCGGATCCGCAATGTCAGTCGCCGCAGGCGGCACGAGGGGGACTGATGACACGCTCACGGGCACCGCCGAGGGGTGTATGATGGGCGGGATTGTGTCGGGGAATGACGGCGGTGTCGTGTCAAGCACGATTATGCGCTGCGTGCATTTGGCCGTGTTGCCTGCCCTGTCCTCCACGGTCCAGAGCACGGTGCGCCCCTGGTCAACTTGCAGCGGCCTGGCGTTGGTGCTCAGATGCAGCTCGTCGAGGGTGCTAGCCGTGTCAGCTGGGGCGATTTTTGCATCTTGCGGAAGTATCGCAGTCAGCGGAGCGCGCGCCTCGACATATACAGGGTATCTCACCGAGGTGCACGTCGGCGGCGTTGTGTCCGCAACGAGTATTGCGCGCGTCGTGGCGGCCCAGTTGCCGCTGCTGTCCGTCGCGTTTACCAAGACCTTGTGCAGGCCCAGCTCAAGGGTTGCCGGGATCGTCTCAGTCGGGGTTATGCTCGCGCCTGCGTCAGTGGCAGTCGAGGGTGTGCATGATGACGTTGGGGTGCTAGCGCCAGTCGCCTCGATAAAGCACCATGATGTCATGATGGTCGGCGAGAGCAGGTCGGCTGCGGACACCGTGGGGGTTGCCATGACGCCCACAGACGCCAGTGCGGCGGCAAGGACTATCAGCGTGATCATGCCCGGCGACAACACACCTTGCACGACCTAGTGTTTAATAACTGTAATCCGAGTTTTGGGCACGAGTTGGCGCTCCTGCCCACTTGGTCAAATGGGGGCATCCTGCCGACCCGCTCTCCGCGGTGGTGCGTGTGCTAGGAGGTCACAGTTATCGTGGCGCTCTTGGAGGCCGGACTGGATCCCGTGGCGGCCATCACGGTGAACGTGTGGGCGCCGGCCGTTGCGGACTCGTGTGACGCGTCTACTGTTATCTTGGCCTCGTTGATGTCCGTGTTCTGCACGGTCACAAAGTCCGGCTGGCCGGAGAGGAGTATTATCGCAAATCCTCCTCCATCCACGCGCGTGACACTGACGTCAAACGAGCGCACCTCGCCTGCCCTTACCGTCGCGCCGTCAAGGCCCCCGATGTCAAACTCTATGCCGGCTGCTGGCGGGTCAGGCTCCGCAGGCGGGGCTGGCGGCGGCGGAGTCGTGTCTGGCGCAGGACCCGGCCCCGGAGCCGCGTCAGGGCCGCCCACAGGCCCGGCAACGGGTGATCCCGGCGGCCTGTACGCCACGGTGGGCACGGCGGCCGTGTCAGCCAGGATCGCGTGCTGTAGCGTGAACGCCGTGCCGCCTGACATGGTGATCGTCGGCGTGAACACGCTTCCCTCCCCAACGGCGACGCCGGTGCCCGCGGCCTCCCCGACGACCCAGTCAGCCGCCCTCACGACTCCCCAGGCGCCCTCGGAGAGCGTCACGCGCGTCGTCGCCGGGCCAGTAGTCGTTGCGCCGCTCACGCCGGGCGCCACGGTGTCCACCATGGCGTTTGTGCTCGCGCCGGCGTGCGTAAAGACCCCGAGATTGGCCGCCGCGTCTAGCGCAGTTATGGTGAAGGCGAGCGGCCCCTGGGTTTCGTCAGACGCCACGGTGCGCTCGCCTGACCACATGTCTGATGCCATGCCGGATGTCATTCCCGTGTTGGTTCCGCCTGACGCCAGGCGCGGCGGGGACGTCGGCCTGCCCGCCTCGTCCATGTCCAGCGACACGGTGATCGTGTCGCCTGCCCTTGCCCACTGTGCGTTGGTGCCGGACTTTGGCTCCCCGTTTCGGGAGACTGCGGCCGACACCGCGGCCCCCGGCGCCGCGCCGTCAGACGCGACGACCTCGCCGTCAGTGCCCAGCTTGTTCTTTGGCGTGCTGTCGGTGGTGGTGCAGGGCGATGCGCGCGTGTCGCGGATGCGCGCGTCGTCGTCTGCCCCGCCGCTGTATGCGACTGTCGGCGTGGAGTCCGTGCGCGCCAGCGGCGCGTGCGTGATCTCCACGACTGACGGGCTGCCTGCCCTCACGGCCACCGCCGAGATCTCCTTGTCCGTGCCGGCGTCAGTGATCTCCCAGTGGCCCCTGTGCTGTGCGAGCGTCGGCGACGCGCCGAACGAGACTGGCTCGTTAAAGCGCACCTCAGTCGTCGTGCCGCTCGTGGACGTGGCCGAGACCATCATTGGCGCGTGCGTGTCCGTGTAGGTGACCTTGTTGGTTCCGCCGTTTATCCTAAAGTCTGGATAATAGTCTTCGTCTTCGTCATTTAGGGGAAAGGCGAGGTTGACGGTAAATATGCACCCGTCCCGCGCGTCATCTTCTAGGCGCAGGATCGCCGTGAGTGGGCTGTCGGTGGGAATCAAGGTAGATGGCATGTTTGGTACTTGCAGGTGGTCTGCGAGGCGTGCGTCGATCGCCTTTGCGGCAGTGAGCCTGATCCGCTTGCTGTCCAAAAACTCTCCTGCGGTAAAGGCGTTGGGTATGCGGTCTATACTAGTGACCTTTACAGGCGCAAGCGCGTTCATGTCAGAATTCGTTAGTGAGTTGGTGCTGCCTTCCCCGGGCCCAAGATATTCCACCTGTAGGGTTCCCCCGAGTCCCGTTACTCCATGCTTTAGAAAAAAGCGGGTCATCTCCATCACGTTCAGAGTTTGTTTCATATCACCATCTATGCTATCCATGATAGCGGTGGCCTGCACGCCGTTAATCTCCCACTCTGACGTTTCCGTGCGGCCGCTTACGGCACTGATATCCCGGGGGGAATACCCTATCGTGCGGGTGATACTCTCATCAAACTCTATTCTAACTATGCCCTCGTCATAGGCCTCTGCAAAAATCGATGGAAATATCTCTAATGACGGGTTGTTGATCTTGGTTCCTACAGGCATGTCATAACCTGAGAGATCCTCAATCTTGGGAGAGTCTCCGACGTATGGAGAAAACGCAAAACTTGTGTTTGGAAAAAATCGATCATCCAGCACAATTCTTCGGTTGGCAAGATCAACAAAGTGGCCTCTTGGTCTTGAGATAGGTTCGCCTTCAAAGATCTCAGCCCAATCACGCCAGTCCAATTCTTGGTCTTCTATAACACGAACATCCTCACTGAACGTGATGACTATGTAATGGCTTGTTTGTATTACCTCAAACATGGGCGCCTCGTTGGCTGTGGACGGGGACGTCAGGGTTTCTGTCGTGGTGGCCACCGGGTTTCCTGCCCTGTCAGTGAGGCCGGCCTTTACGTGCATTGTGTGCGCGATGCCTGGTGTGACTGCAGGCGACAGGTCAAGGGTGACTACCCTCGTGCCCGCCGTGTATGACGGTGTGGTGGTGATTGTGGCTCCCTCGCGCGTGACGCCAAACGCCGTCGGCTTGACCGTCAGGGCATCGAGGGGTTCGCTGAACTCCAGCCTCACCGACTCTGTAGACGTGAAGAGCGCGTCAAGCAAGCGAGGAGCAACCGTGTCCACGACTATTTCGCTATTGGCTACCTGTTCTGTGATAAGCAACGGCGTGTTCTCTGAGGGCAGCAAAAAGTTAGACGCAGTGACAGTATCGGTGTCAAGACCCTCGCTGAATGTCAGCTTGAGAGTTTTGCCGTTTGATGACATTGACGCTGACTCTAGCGCCGGGACGCCCGGATTCCACGTGAACGAACGCGTCGTGTCAGAGCTGAGCGGAACGTTCGTCGTGTCCTTGATGCCAGACTTTGCCGTTATCTCGTACGTGCCTCCAGTCGAGGGCGCGGCCGATAGCCTGATGGTGACCGTGGAACTTCCGTCTGCGTGGAGTACCGACTGCAAGCCTATTTGGCTCCTAGCGAAGGCCAAGTCGGCGGGCAGCACAAAGTTGCCCGTTGTTATCGATGGGACGTAGGTTCTTTCAGAAGTCAGGCGGGTTTGGGGGCATGTCGTGCCTTGTCGTTCCGTGTCGCAGGTGGTCACCGTCCGTGTGTCTAGGCCCTCGCTGAACGTCAACGTAAGCGTCTGACCGTCAGCTGACGCCCTGACTGACTCAAAGACCGGAGCCGCCGCGTCAAATGTGAATTGACGCTCCTGCGTTGTGGTCATATGAAGACCGGTGAGATCGGCAATTTGCTGTGTGGCCCTTATGAAATGTGGACCTCCCGTCAACGTCTGGGCAAGATTGAACGTGACTGTGTTAGAGCCTTGCGTGTGCTCTATGGGGTTTGTGCGGGTCAGCGCCAAGCTAGGTGATCGTTCTATGTAACGCGTGTTGACAAATGTGGTATCAATACCCTCACTAAAGATTGCTTTGACTTTTCTGCCATCAGAAGATACCTCAACGCGGTCAAACGTGGGGGCTTTGGGATTCCACACGAGCTTGCGCGTCTGGTCAGAGCCGAGCGAGCCGCCGTCAGAACCACGTATGGTGCTCTTGGCAGTTATAAAATATGTTCCATCAGACGCGGGCGCGGCGGCCAGCTTTAACGTCACCGTTGAAGAGCCGTCAACGTGCACAATGGGGCTTGCGCTGGCCAGCGACATGCCTGATCCCAGCATAAAGCGATCTCGCGTCACCGTGTCGCCATCAAGCCCCTCGCTGAACGTCAGTGTGAGCGTCCGTCCGTCAGGCGACGCCGTAACGTAATCAAAAGTGGGCCCGGAGGGGTTGTACGTGAATGAGCGCGTTTGGCTAAGTGTGGGAGCCCTGGAGGGAGAAGGTGCCCCATGCACCGTAATTTCATAAGTGCCAGGGGCCGGGGGGGAAGCCAGCGATATGGTGTGTGTTGTTCCCGTCGAAAAGGGGGGTGACTTTCTATGGCTTGGCAAGTCAGAATCACGAATTATATTGTTAATTGTTAGTGTAATCTGTTTACTCATTGTAATTGTAACAGTTCTGCCGTCTGGGGATATGGTGACGTGTTCGAATGTGGGCGCTTGTGGATCCCATAATATCCGCTCGGCCGACCCACCATCAATTCTGTGTCCTTGTGTGTCAGCTATGGATGTAAGGGGGTCTATAATATACAAACCGTCGATCAGTGGCTCGGAGAGTTGAATCTTTACTGTGTCTGACCCGTCGGGATGTACAATGTCAACCGCATCAAACCTGTCAAAAGCACGAAAGCTGCGGGGAAAGACTGTTTCTGCATCAAGTCCCTCACTAAATGAAAATGTTATCTCTTGCCCGTCAGGCGATATGGCAGTTCTTTCAATACGGGGATTTGCTGCGTTCCACTCAAACCTGCGTAATGTGTCAGAACCGATGCTAGTGCCCTCCGAATCTGCGATGGTTCCGCGCGCCGTTATCTCGTACGTCCCACTTGTAGGCACACGAGCAAGCGCAAGACTCACAGTGTCTGATTCATCGTCATGACTGACGGCGTTGGTAGAGGCCAAGGCAATGCCGGGAGCCGTGGCGAGAATAGTAACGGGCGAAGATCCATTATGCGCGTCATCGCCAACAGTTCCGCGTGTAGTCCACGTGCTCCGCGCTGCCCCGGTGCCAGGTACCATGTTTTCCCGCGCGCCGCCCAGGACAGACGCCGTGGGAGTTGTGCCCATAGTGACGGAACCCCCAAGATCAAGAGTCGCGATTACTGTGTCGCCGACCTTGGCATATCTCGAATTGTCACCTGTCCGCATTGACCCACTGCGCTCCACAGAGAGGGTCAATGACGGTGGCGAGTACGTGCCAGTCGGATCTACGCCGTTTATGGTAAACACACTATCTAAATTCTGTCCTCCATTTTCAATCCAGTCGTCGTAAAAGTCATGTATATTCACAGCCTCAAACGCCTCGCCCGCGTCCCGGTCATCCGCAAATGCTGTCCAGATGTCTTGGGCGCCGCCAGCTATGTTGTCACCTCGCTCGTTCCCGTCATCATAGATGTCCCACAAGATGGCCGTCACGCTCCCTTCCCCGTCCTGTCCCCTGTAGTAATTCCCGATAAACAGTGATCCTGTGGGTGGTTCGATGTTCGTACGGGAATGCCTCTCTTGGGTTTCCCAGTTAAAGTGGTTGTCGTCTGCCCCAAAGGAGATATTGTACCGGGGAGAATCCTCTACTAACGCCGCGACGAAGCTGGCCCAGCCCTCAGACCATGCGCATGATGGACTTGATGCTAATCTGGGGGTGTGCGGACTACAAAGTGGGGTGGAGGGGATCCCATTATCGTAAACGTGGTTCATAATGTGATGACCATATTCGTGCAAGACGATGGTTTGTGTGGCGACCGCATGTGGTCTAGGAAGTCCGGTTTGTAAGGTGATTTGACTGTTACTAAGAACATAAAACGCAGAAGATCCCCTTTGTAAAGTTACTGGTGGCGCGTCATAGCCAAACGTGTCCTTAAAGTATCCGTAGGCCTCCAGCACATCATCATACATCCAGCGCATTACTGCAAACTGTCTTGTGTCTCCCAGTGGAGTTCTAACGCTGTGCTCACCAAGGGAGACCACAGCGCCATTCACATTCTCGGTTACCAGCCCGCTTACCGACATTGTGGTTCCTCGAGGAGTCAGAGCACGCACTTTTCCATGATCTAGTGAAAATACGGGCACAATGTCGATCCCCGTGTCGTCGTCGTCAGGATCACTGCGGGGAACGGCAATCCCATAGAAACCGTCAGAGTCCACGCGGGAGCATGCCGGCTCCCCGTTGTGCAAGAGCAGAGATATTGACCTGTCGGCGGCCTGATCATAAATGCACACCTTGACGTCAGTGGCCGCAGAGAGTTTGGCTGCCTCAACTCCGGCGCCCTGACCCCGATCCTGCGCCCTAAAGTAGCCGTACGCGTATGTGAATTGTTCCCCGTCGGCCTGTCCTCCCACGCCGGACCCTTTAGCGTGTTCTGCAACCTGCGCCCTTGCAAAATCAGGAACGCCAGACTCCCCCACAACAGCTCCGGCATCGGCCTGATCTAGCAGAAATTCCACTATTGCGCGTTTGGCCTCGCCAGAGAGCTCCTCGTCTTCCAATGGATCAAAGGACGAATCTGGGAGGCGGTGGATGTCTCGTTGCTGGAACGATTCAGAGGCTCCTGCAGCAATCGCGGCTTCGTCTGCTGAGAATGTCAGCGCACCACCACTATGATTCACAAACACTGTGGGATCAGCCCATTTTTCTCTACGCACCCCAAGATCGATGATCACATCGTCGTTTGGGTAGATCTTGGCATCTGTCCTAACCACAAGCTCGATACTGGAATTGGTGGTTCCAGGCGCATATGCGTTGATTCTCGTGTACATGTACGTTGTGCGTCCATACTGATCAGTCCACAGCTTTGACCTTTCAAACCCACGCGTCTCCCAATCAACCACGTCGATCCCGTCCGGGAGCACCATGGTAGCCGTGCTGCCAATGTACTGGAGAGGCCGTGTCGGCTCTCCCCACTCTTCTGGCCATGGGTGATATCCCGGGGGGAGATCCCACGTGTCCGTGTTGACAGCTATGCCGTTCAAGATCCCCTCCCACGCATATGTATATGACACCGTGATCGGAGTTCCGACCTTTGCGGAGTCCGGGATATCATACAGGCCTATGGGCCACATGCACTCATAGTCGCATGGAACCGCGGGGGGGGTTGCGTGGATAAGTGGGGAGAGTAGCGGCACTAGCGCAAGCGAGGCGGCCGCTATGACCAGCAGCACATTTTTCATGGTGGGCGTCACAGGGTAATCTTATTTAAAAATATTTAAAATGCGCTTCGTGCACAGGCAAAAATGGGCAGTAGTGTTAATAATAACTACGTTGGGCGCCCCCTCGTTGAAGAGCGGGCGGCATAGCATGGCGGTTATGATGGTGTCCCTTGGCCTCGTTGCGGCCCTCGTTGGCGTTGCGGTTCATACTCACGCGTCTGCCATGACAACGACCACCCCAGAGATTATGACCGAGGCGTGCATAAAGAACGCCGAGGGGGCAACCACAAAGGTCACCAGGGCGCATTGTAGCAGCAAAGTAACTACTGTAGGTGTCACACTTGACTCTGCGCAACCGCTTCCAGAATCATTTGAGGTTGGAACGCACAAGCTGGTATGGACTGGCAAGGACGCCTCAGGCCGCCCAGTCTCAAAAACGCAGACACTCATTGTCCGTGATCTGACGGCTCCGATCTTGCCGCCTCTTGAACATATGACCGTTGATGTGACCCCGCACCTAGTAGATGAATTGTCTCCATCCACACCATTTACGATAACGGTCGTTGACAACGTGTCTGTTGGTGAAGAGATAACTGTCGAGTACGATTCCTCTTGTTGGCCGCCGGTCAAAACCAAGTCATACACAGAGTCAAGCATATGCACGATCGTCTGGAATGCCACGGATGGGGCGAGTCTTTCTTCACTAGCCACCCAAAAGGTTACACTGACAGACATGACGGGGCCCACACTCACATGTCCGTCAGACGTGCGAATAAAGAGCGCAGAGCCGGTGACTGTCACATCTGTTCCTCTCGGGAAACCCACCGTCCACGATGTTGTTGACGGTTCCATAACTACTGCCACCAACAACTCTGCCACCGCGGCCACCAACGGCAAATTTCCTGTTGGGGTGACGTCAGTCGTGTGGACTGCGGAAGACTCCAACGGCAACGACGGTACGTGCATACAGTCGGTGTATGTGTTACCCGCATCAAGGGAGGAGATACTCCCCGATGCCGGAGTTACGGGAACCCGGTTTGGTTCTAGCCTCGCATCATATGGGCCGCTCCTCTTTGTCGGTGACGAGCATGACTCAACGAGAGCGGCGAACTCGGGAGCAGTCAGGGTATATAACACCAAGTCGATCATCACGGCGGTTCCCACCATATACCACGGAACAGCGGCGAACCAGTACTTTGGCACGTCATTGGCGGTGTTTGGTTCCTCAAACAACCTCCTTGCAGTCGGCGCCAAGGGATACAACGTCAACGAGGGCGCGGTCTTTGTATACGATGCAGCCACGCGAGCCCTGCGGCACACGATAACGAACCCCAACACGATGACGACTACTAGCGGAGACTCTATGGTCACCGTTGTGGGCAAGGATCAGTTCGGGGCGTCGCTAGCGGCCATGGGCGACAAGCTTGTCATAGGGGCTCCAATGTACAAGGAGGGCACAAAGATCGCCCTGGGCAAGGCATACGTGTTTGACTCCTCGGGCACAAAGCTGTACGAGATACCAAATCCAACCCCGGCCGCCAGGGATCAGTTTGGTGTGAGGGTCGCGGCTCACGATGACGGAACGACGGAGACTGCATATGTCAGCTCGCGTGCGGACGGAACGACCAAGGGAGTCGTCTACAAGTATGACGTGACTGCAACCACCAGCGACTCTGCGGTTCCCACCCCAACAAAGCTGCTTAGCGGCTCGACCACACGAACTCTCTTTGGGGAGGAACAGGTGCGGGTGGGTGGTGATGGACACCTGTACGTGGGAGAGCCAAGACCCAGCACAACTCCGGGCACAGCCGGCAAGATTCACCGCTATGCGGCCACAGGTGCCGCATCGAGCTCGGTCAGCTCACCTGCGTGCTGTAACGCGGGATTTGGCACGGCGTTTGACCTTGATGGCAGGCTGCTCTACGCCGGGAATGTTTGGGTTCGTGGCGGCGGCACGTTAACGGCCTTTGATCCCACAAAACTCGCGCATCGAGACTCGTTTGTAAACAAGGCGGCTCCTCCGACCGGATATGAGGTGACCCACTTTGGTTTTGCCGTCGAGTCGTTGCCAGAAGGCAGAGTTGCCGTTTCGGAGTATCTTGAAAACCCCACAACGTCCGAGGAGATGACGCGTGTTCACATACTAGACCTACGAGGACTCGACCCAACGCCGCCGCACCCCCAGCCTCCGTCTCCAGCCCCCTCGTCACCCCCCGGCACAAGTCAGGCTCCCTCGATTCCTATTGATGACAGCGGCAGTAGCAATGCCGCAAGCGCAGCGCCTGTGACGACCCCCATAGTGCCCAAGATCAGAGTCGAGCCGGCGCTGACCTCGACGCAATATGTCTCACCCGACAAGATAAAGCTGACCTATGGTGTGACCATCGAGCCGTTTGTAGTTGACATTAGCGACTTTGTCATGGTCGATGTCGGCCTTGAGGTGGTGAGCGCTGATGTGAACGGCTCTGTCATTACGCTCACTTACGCGGGCAGCCCGAGCTCTGGCACGCCGAACGCCACGCCCGGCGTGGAGCTGATTGGGGACATTGGGTATTATTAGACGCATGCCGCTAAGTCACACTGACGGGGATTGCCCACATAACCCCGCCCCACCAAAAACCGCGTGGCCATTCAATACTGCCACCCGTGCCAAACTGCTCATGCCGACACTCGTAATGGCCGTTATTTTGGCGGTAGTTATGGTTGGTACTAGCACACATGACACATCCGCAGTTCCGGCTGACACAACTCCTCCCACCATAACGGCGGCGTGGTGCTTTATAGAGGCGGCTGGCGCAAACACGCCCACTGCATCAAAGTGCACGCCATCGACTGCCACTGACGCGGGCACGAGCGTAACGTCGACTGAGGCGATTCCGGCAACGCTTGGGATAGGGCTGCACAAGATTGTGGTAAACGCGACGGACAGCGGTGGCAACTGGTCGGCAACGACGCGCGTGGTGCTGGTAAATGACACTAGTGCGCCTACGCTGACGGTTCCTAGCTCGTTCACAAAGGCCGCAGCGGGGCCGCAGACGCCCGTCTCTAGCACAGAGTACGGCAGCGCGTCTGGGACCGATTCTGTCAGCCCTCCGGTGACCGTGTCCTGTAATGTGCCCGCAACTCTTCCGGCCGCTCCCCCAAAGAACTTTGCGTGCACGGCCACGGACGCGCGGGGTAATTCCGTAAGCAGGACATTTTCCATAGAAATCACCGACAAGGTGGCGCCCGTGTTTGACTCTACTGTTCCCACAAGCTTTACCGCAGAGGCGCGCGGCCCATACACCAAGCTTATTGCCAAGAACTTTTCCGTAACTGCAACCGACAACGCCGACACGGAGGTTACGATAACCCCCAATGTGAGGTACATGGCAGTCGGCGACCGGCGCACGGTCACGTGGACGGCCACTGACAATCTTGGAAATTCTGCCAGCATACGGCAGAGCGTCGTTATGCAAGACACCACGGCGCCGAGCATATTCGCGCCGCAGGACGTGTCCATAAAATCCTCAACTTCTGCGGCGGCATCAACGGCGCACCTGGGCAATCCAATAGTCTTTGACTGGGGCGATCCAACGCTAGAGGTCACGGACAACGCGCCTGATCAGTTTCCCGTGGGAACTACAACCGTGACATGGACTGCCACGGATAGCTCTAGCAACTCTGCGTCGGCCACTCAGACGGTTACTGTAGGAGCTACTGAGACGCCAACATCCAACCGCATACTATGGACGTTTGCTGACGTCCAGTATGTCGGCGTCGTGGGCGTCGCTGACGTGGCTGTCCTGCCAGACGACCTGCTCGTTGTGCCCGGCTGGTATGACTCGGAGGTGTTTGTGCTAAATTCCACTGACGGGTCGCTGGTTCGAAGAATTGTAAACAGCCATCAATGGTATGGCATATCAGTCGCCGCGATGGACGAAAGTCCCACGGACAAGAGGTTTGTGGTAGGCGACAACAAAAAGACGGTTCATGTGTACGATGATCATGAGGACACGGCGCCTAGTACGCTAGGCTCCCTACAGCTCCCAAGCACCGCGCACCGGCGAGGAGTCATACTAGACTCGCTGGGAGACAAGCTTGTGGTGTATCAGAATGACCGCGTAAGCACATACAACGCAACTAGCTGGAGCAGTCCCATGCACACTATAAGCGATCTTGACTCGCTGTATATACTGCCTGACAGCATAGAGACGTCAGAGCACGGAACGGCAGAGCGCATATACGTTGCTCCCTTCCCCGAGGGAACCCACAAAAACATCTACGTGTACGACGGCACTAGCGGAAACAAGCTTGATACAGTAACGCTGCCAAACACGGGATCATGGTGGATATGGCCTCGTGTTGTGGTGTCTGATGATGGTCGCAGTTTGTTCATAGAGCACACTGTGCGTGATGACTCCAAGAATCTGACTGGAACAATACGGCACTATGACACGGAAACAAAAAAGACCACCATAATAGCCGAGCCGAGGTGCTGTGACACGTATGGAAATCCGTTTGAGTATGCAGATGGAAAGCTCTATGTCCCCAGGCACTCTGCGGCACGCATGGAGTTTGCGGTATACAATGTCGCAATTGATGCAGAGACCAACGCGCCAAACAACACGTACCTAGGCCTAGTTTCCATTCCAAGGACTGAGACCGCGGGATCAAGCCTATACACGTATCCGATATACACAATACGTCACATTGAGGACACCAAGTTTATGACTGAAGAGTATCTTATGTATAATGAACGTGTTGTTCGCCTGATTCATGCGGTGGATCTAAGTAGCCCCACACCACCGCCAAGCATCCCCAGTCAGGCAAGCCCGTCCTCCGTGCCACACATTGAGATAAGGCTCGTTGAGCCAGCGCTTGTTTCAACTGACCACGTGGATCCAGATACGATTACGTTGACGTATGACACAGAGCTGGATCCGTATATAGAATATGCCGGGTTTTACAGGCTCTCAGACGGCTGGAACGTTACTGACGTGCGTGTAGATGGCAGGACGATCACGCTGACGTATGTGGGGGACGAGGGCGCAACGGACAAAGAGCCTTCCATCATCAGATTTGCCGACGTTCGGCATCCCGTGTATGCGGAGACTGGGGCAGGGCAGACGTCAGACGCGTGGGTGTTGCCTCCGCCGCCGCCTCCTCCACCACCACCACAGCGCGAACCGCCAACAGAGTAAAAGGCGCGAGTTAGAGTCTTCAACTCGCCTGTGATCCACGTGCCCTCTTGCAGATCACCCGGTTGACCTCGTACCCACGCACACAGCTCCCAAATATTAGTGGGCGGTGCGCACACGCGCTCCATGCGCGGCGAGGGTCTTCTCTATGACCGGCTCGAAGGCCAGCGCGTCAGGTGCACGGCGTGCGCAAGGTACTGTGAGCTTGGCGACGGGCAGGACGGCCTGTGCGGCGTGCGCGGAAACGTCGGCGGCGAGCTCGACTTGCACGTGTACGGCCGCGTCATGGCAGGCCACGTCGACCCAATCGAGAAAAAGCCCGTGACGCACTATCGTCCCGGCTCGCGCGTCTACTCGATAGCGACGGCGGGGTGCAACTGGCTGTGCTCGTACTGCCAAAACCACGACATTAGCCAGAGGCGAAAGGTTGAGGGCATCCACATGTCCCCATCAGAGGTCGCCGATGCCGCACTCGCCGCCGGCGCTGACGGGATTGCATACACGTACAACGAGCCGTCAATATTCATCGAGTTTGCGCGCGACTGCGGCATCGAGGCCCACAGGCGCGGCCTCTACAACGCGTTCGTCTCCAACGGGTATGACACGCCACAGTCAGTCGCCATGATGCGCGAGTTCCTCGACTGCATCACCGTGGACTTCAAGGGGAACGCAGAGCCAGAGTTCATGAGAAAACACATCGGCGTGCCAGACCCCGCGCCGATCTTTGAGACGCTGCTGCGCATAAGGGACACGACGGGCATCCATATCGAGATTACTGACCTGGTGGTGCCCGGCATCGGCGATGACGCAGGGCACTGCAGGCGCCTCTGCGAGTTTGTCCACGACGAGCTCGGGGCTGACACGCCTATCCACTTTTTGGCGTTTCATCCAGACTACAAGATGCGCGACGTTCCGCCGACGCCGGTGGCCACGCTAGAGGCGCACCACGCCATAGCTGTAGACGTCGGCCTGCGCTACGCGTATGTCGGCAACGTGGGCGGTCACGCCCTAGAGCACACGTACTGCGCGTCGTGCGGCGAGATCGCAGTCAGGAGGGGCGCGTTCTCGATAGAGGAGTGGCGCCTCGGCGAGGGCAACACGTGCTCGTGCGGAGAGGCCATTCCCATACATGGTACGCCGGCGTCGTCGTATGCGCCGACTCGACTCAGGGTCCTGCGCTAGAGCGCGACTGCGCGCGCAGGTGCGCCTGAAGCGCGCGCAAGGAGGAGGGGCAGGACCGCGATCTCAAATGCGGGCTCGCTGATGCGGTGCAGGTTACAGAGGTTCTCGACTATGACTGCGCCGGCGCGCGCAAGGCTCTTGTGAGCAAGAAACGACTCTGAATCGCCCGCATCGATGCTAGGCGAGTCGATTCCGACCATGCCGACGCGGCGGCGCGCAAGGAGGCGTGCGGCATCGGCGTCCAGGCCCGGACTGCGCTCAAAGTATCGCGGGCCGGGATGCGAGCTCCATTGCGTCTCGATGACGAGGCGCGAGGCGCGCTCGAGCCTTCCGTGTGCCTGCTCAAATGACTCGATCTCGGCAGCACTGACGCACCGACCCCGCCGCTTTGGCGCGCGCATGAGGCGGGCCGGCCCGACTAGGCGCGAGGGCGCAATGTCATCAACCCTGGCCCCATGGGCATCAAAGTGGTATGGCGCATCAATGTGCGTGCCCGTGTGCGTGCTCATCGCGACTAGCTCGAGTGAGTACCCGTCAGTGTCTGGTGAGGCCCACTGTATCACGTGGACCGGCGGCGAGCCCGGAAAGGCCGGAAGGCGCGAGGAGATGCGCATCGTCAGGTCAATGACTGCGCGTCGACGCATCGCGTGACCTAGCCGCCCCTCGTGGGGTCGAGCTCGGTGGCCCGCTCCTCGTGGTGCGAGGCCTCCTCGGCCCTGCCGAGAATGGAGAACGTTCTTGCGAGGCTGCTGTGCGCGACATAGTCGTCATCGCGCACCTCGATGACGCGCATGTAGCACTCGGCGGCCTCCTCGTGGCGGCCGAGCTTTGAGAGCGAGTGTCCCTTGCCGTTGTGCGCGCTGTGGTCACGCGGGTTTGACTCTATGGCCGCGTCAAATGACACGATGGCGTCCTCGTGGCGGCCGAGGCGCGCGAGCACGTGGGCCTTGTTGTTGTTGGCGTGATAGTTGTCCGGTGATGCCTTTAGGGCGAGATCAAAGCACGCGAGTGCGCCCTCATAGTCGCCGAGGCGCGAGAGCGACCTGCCCTTGTTGTTTAGCGTGCCGAGGTGCGGCGTTCCGGCGGCGAGAGCTGCGTCAAAGCATTCGACGGCCTCCTCGTGGCGGCCGAGGCGCGCGAGCGTAAAGCCGCGGTTGTTGAGTATGCCGGCGTGGCGCGGGCGCTTTGCGATTGCGTCGTCATAGCACTCTAGTGACTCCTCGTAGCGTCCGAGCTTTGAGAGCGAGTGGCCCTTGTTGTTTAGCGTGCCGGCATGCGCCGAGCCGAGCGCTATTGCGCGGTCAAACGAGTCGACGGCCTCGGCATGGCGGCCCAGAACGGCGAGGGCGTGGCCGCGGTTGTTGAACGTGCCAGAGTGTCGCGGGCTGATCTCGATCGCGCGATTAAATGCCTCTATGGCCTCCTCGTGGCGGTTGAGGCGAGATAGCGCATGGCCGCGGTTGCTGTGCGAACCCGCGTGGTTTGGATCAGTGGAGATCGCGATGTCAAATGACTCGATGGCCTCCTCGTGGCGGCCCAGAACGGAGAGCGAGTAGCCGCGCCTGTTGTACGTTCCGGCGTGCGTGCTGTCACGCTCGATTGCGATCTCAAATGACTTTATGGCATCCTCGTGGCGGTCGACCTTTGAGAGCGAATAGCCGCGGTTGTCGTGGGTCGCGTGCGTGTCAAGGCCGAGCTCGATTGCCCTGTCATAGCATTCCATGGCCTCCTCGTGGCGGTTGAGGCGCGAGAGCGCGTACCCCTTGTCGTTGAGCGCGACGAGGAGCGTCTCGTCTGCGGCGAGTGCGGCATCAAAGTGGAGTATGGCCTCCTCGTGGCGCCTCAGCTCGTTGAGTGACGTGCCGCATAGGCGGTGAGCCTCGGCGTTGGATTCGTCGGCCTCGACGGCCCGCGCAAAGCATTCGGCGGCCTCCTTGTGGTTGCCTAGTCGTGCCATCTCAACACCGTTCTCATGGTCTGAGCGCCCCGGCGCATCGGCGAGTTGTTCCATGGTGCGCTCGGTCACGGCGCGCGTTTTATCTCTTTTGGGGGCGCCGTGCGGCGATCCCGGCGCACGGCGTGGTCGGCGAACCAGCCAAGGATTAAATAGCGATCCGCCCCCCACCTCGACCATGCCAGTGTCCTTTGTGCTGATCAACTCGGAGCACGGCTCTGATGAGTCGATAATCGCGGCCCTCAAGGAGGGTCTTGGTGGCGAGGAGGGAATAGAGTACGAGATGCAGGGGGTCTATGGCGTGTATGACATCGTCCTGCGCCTCTCCTCGGATGACGCGGCTCGCCTGCGATCCATAATCACCAACAAGGTGAGGCGCATAAACAGGGTTCAGTCGACGCTCACGATGATGGTAATAGAGGAGCAGGGCTCCTAGTCATAGCGTTGCTAGTGCATCGACGAGCGCGTCGATCTCTTCATTGGTGTTGAAATAGTGCGGCGATGCGCGCACAACGCGCTTGTCTAGAATCTCCCGAACCGCCAGGATCATTCCGCGCGACTCGAGGCGCCGCACAATGTCTTTGGGATCATGCGCGTCAAGCGTAAAGGGCACTATGCTTGTGCGCTCATCGGCCTCAGGCGGCCCATAGACTGTCGCGCCGGGGATCTCGCGTATGGCCTCGCGCAGGCGTGTCGCAAGCGAGGATGCCGTGTCGTGAATGTGCGCGAGGCCGTGGGAGGCGAGGTGGCGCACGGCCGCATCCATTCCGGCGACTCCGGCATAGTTGCGAAACCCCGCCTGGAACCTGTCCGGCGACGCGCGGTTCACGATCGTGCCCTCGTGGACCATCGCCGACTCGCCGCCAACGGCGAGCGGCGTGAGGAGATCCTCCGAGCCGCGCCGACAGTAAAAGACGCCCGTGCCCATCGGGCCGCAGAGCCATTTTGAGCCGTTAAAGGACATAAAGTCGCATGACATTTTGTGCACGTCAAGCTCGCCGATGCATCCGACAGTCTGCGCGGCATCAACTAGGAACGGGATTCCGCGCGAGCGCAGCTCCGAGCCGATCTCCTCGATCGGCAGGATCGCACCAGTGTTGTAGAGCGCATGGCTTAGCGCGACGAGGGCCG
Organism: Cenarchaeum sp.; assembly: GCA_963692915.1. Classification (GTDB taxonomy): domain Archaea; phylum Thermoproteota; class Nitrososphaeria; order Nitrososphaerales; family Nitrosopumilaceae; genus JAHRAL01. The sequence continues at coordinate 1,436,068 of OY843584.1, read as the reverse complement.
TGTTCGAGTCCACTAGCGAGTCAAGCGCGCCGTCCTCAAGCCTGCCATGCTCGTCGATTGGCGCGCTGCGAACCTCGACTCGCGGCGCGAGGCGCAGCCACGCGTAATAGTTGGAGTGGTGCTCGTGCGCGCCGCCGCGTATGACAATGTTCGAGTCCGGCCCAAAGTCTAGCCCGCCGGCGACCATGTTGATGCCATCAGTAGTGCTCTGCGTCAGGACGACCTCGTCGCGCTCGCAGGCGATGACTGTGGCGATCGACTCGCGCGCCGAGCGAAGCGTCTCCTTGACAAAGGGCTCCGAGGCCAGCGAGTCCGGACCCATCGAGGAGTACTGTGTGGCAAAGTCGGCCATTGCGCGTATGGACTCTAGGGGCTGGAGCGAGACGGAGGCGTTGTTGAGGTATGCGCGCCCGCCGTGCGCAAAGCCGTCCCTTGGGGATTGTGGGGTCTCCATTATTATGCCGGCCCGCGCGCGCGTGGCGCATGGATAAAAACCGTGGAGGCATCGCCGTTCGGGCCGGCGAGGTCGCCGTTCTCATGTATGACGAGCCCCTCGCAAAGGCGGCGATCCTCGGCGCAACGGTGGGCGAGGCGGGGCGCGATGTCCTGTATGTTGACTTTGACCTAATGTACTCTGGCCACGTCGCCTCCGGCATACTCGGGCGTGCACGGCGCGTTGAGGCAGTCTGCCCCGCAGGCCGCGTCAGGGAGACGATGGCCACTGCAATCTCGCGTGCCTCGCGCGGCTCGTGCCTCGTCGTAATCGACTCGCTAAACGGCATGCACCGCGCGTGCGCCGCGCACGAGACGATGGCCGTCAACTCGTCGCTCATGATGCTCGCTTCGATGGCTAGGCGGTCTGGCGCGTCGCTCGTCGTGGCGTGCATGGCCAGGCCAGACTCGGCGGGCTGGGCACTCGTGCCCATGGGCAGGCGCGTCACGGCCCTGGGGGCCGATGCGACGTGGGTCTGGGTTCATGCGGGGGCCGACGGCGAGGCGCATCCTGAGGTCCTCGAGGGCGGGATGGCAGGCAGGCCTCAAACGGTGTTATGAGCCGCGCTAACGTCGTTATAATTTGGGGAATATGGGCAAGTTATATTAACTACGCCGCGCGCTGGCATCGTAATGCCAGTGGCAATCCTGCCGGATATCAGCGAGCAGATGTGTATTGGATGCGCTCTATGCGTGGAAATATGCACAACGCTCGGACCTGATGTCCTGCGTGTAAAACCAGTAGAGGGGTGGAAGAGGGGCAAAGCGTTCGTCTTCTATCCTGAGAGATGCATTTCGGATGGCGCATGCATAGGCGTGTGCCCGACGAAGGCCATCTTCTGGATGCGTCCGATGGACTTCACCGTCGGCCAGCCAGTGCCTCTCTACAAGAACTCCGTCTTTGTGAAAGGCTGGGACGAGCTCATACAATAAGCCGAAAGGCTTTTTTCATTTATCTGCGTCTAGCGGCGCCTGCGCGTCAGGCCCCGCAGGCGTGATCCGAGCGACTCGCCGCCGACGAGGGCCTCGAGCGTCGCGCGCGTGATGACGTGACCCGCGCCGACCAGTGTCGCCTCCCCCGCATCCCGTCTCGCGCCGTCGATATCGCGTATCTTTTTGACCTTTAGCTCGCGCAGGCTCAGCGAGCGGCCATCACCCAGTGAGACAGTCGCGTCATCACTCAGGCCAAGTATCGAGCCGGCCTCCATAAATCGCAGCGTGCCGCCCTCGCCAACGTGAAACGTGACGTCATGCGTGACCGAGTTGCCCCGGACGACAATGTCGCGCGCCGAGACGATCACGTCGTCCTGGAGGTTGTTGGCCTCCACGCGCAGTGCGCGAAGCTCGACGGTTCCTGACGCATTGTTGGCCGTTATCGTCCCGTTGGGGGCCAAGAGCCTTGTCCTGTACTCTGTCACGCTATAGACGCCGACTCTGCCCTCGGCGTCTCCGATGCGCCGTTTTTTTCCAAAGACGTTGCCTGCCGCAATGTTGCCGTTCTCGGCGGTGATCATGGCGCCGTTCTCAATCCTGTAGCGGTTGGCGACAGCACCGGGGATCATAAAGTTCCCCACAGTCGCAGTTATCGCAGTGGGCTCGGCACCGTGCGTTGGGCTCGTGATCGCCCCGCTCACCGTTATCGGGCCGGCGTAGCGCATCGTTCCGGCCATGACGTTGCCCTTTATCGAGAGGACGCCGTTTGCCCTGCGCTCAAGCTCGACCTCGCCGAGGGACTTTGAGCCAAAGAGGCGCGTGCCCGTGGCAGCCGAGGCGACAAGCGTTGCTGCCCACGATTCGGCCTCGCGCATCTCTCTTGTGACCTCGCGCGCAAGGGCCGTGTTTCGCCTGGCCGACTCGATGCTGTCATCCACGCCCGCCCCCGGTGGGATCGTCTGGCGCGCGTGGCCTGCGCGAAGGTCGTCATACGCGCGCTTTATCTCCTTAAAGCGCTCCTCATCGCCCCCGCGATCAGAGTGGTAGCGCAGCGCGAGGCGGCGAAATGCGCGCTGAACCTCCCTCTCGTCAGCGCCCTCCTCGAGGCCGAGTATGTCATAGTTGCTCCGAGCCACCGGTCGGCGCGGCGCGGCGCGCGTGATTTATGTCGTTTGAGGCCCGCCCTCGCGTGCCGGCGCGCCCCTGTGCGGGGAGGCCGCCTCGACTGCGGCGAGGAGGTCATCTCGCGTGATGCTCACCCCGCCGGACTTGCCAGACGCCGCGGCGAGGTGGCGCCTCAGGGCAGCGAGGGCCGCGGCGTTTGCGGCCTCGGCGAGCTCGGCCCCGCTCAGGGCCTCGGCGCGCGAGGCGGCCTCGGCGAGATCCACGCCGTCCTCTAGGGGCTTGTTTTTCGTGTGTATCGCAAGTATCTGCTTGCGCGCCGCGGCGTCCGGGAGCGGAACCTCGATTATGCGATCAAAGCGGCCGGGCCGCAGGAGCGCGGGGTCGATCATGTCAGGCCTGTTCGTCGCTCCCATGACAAGCACGCCGTGGAGGCCATCGAGTCCGTCGATCTCGGTGAGGAGCTGCGAGACCACGCTGTCAGTCACGCGCGAGCCCGCATCGCTCCCGCGAACCGGCGCTAGCGCGTCGATCTCATCAAAGAGGATGACGCACGGGGCCGCCTGGCGCGCCTTTCTAAAGATCTCCCTAACGCCCTTTTCTGACTCGCCGACCCACTTTGAGAGGAGCTCCGGCCCCTTTATGCTGATAAAGTTCAGGCCCGACGTGCTAGCTACCGCCTTGGCAGTCAGCGTCTTGCCCGTGCCCGGCGGGCCGTGGAGGAGTATGCCGCGCGGCGATGATGCGCCAGAGGCCTCAAAGGCCTCCTTGTGCATCACGGGCCACTCGATGGCCTCGCGGAGCTCTTCTCTTGCGCGCTCGTTGCCGCCGACATCCTCCCACGACGTGTCCGGGACCTGAACTAGAACCTCGCGCAGCGCAGACGGCGAGGCCTCGCGCAGCGCGCCCTCGAGGTCGGCGCGCCTGACGCTGATCTTTTGGAGTGCGTCAGCCGGCACGCGCTCCTCGTCGAGGTCGATGTCTGGCAGTATGCGCCGGAGCGCTCCCATCGCGGCCTCCTTTGCGAGTGACTCGAGATCAGCGCCGGTAAACCCGTGCGCGGCTGCTGCAATGTCCTTGAGGCACACCCTGTCCTCCAGCGGCATTCCTCGCGTGTGTATGTTGAGTATCTCTAGGCGGCCAGCCGAGTCAGGCACGCCGATCTCGATCTCGCGATCAAAGCGGCCGGGCCGGCGAAGTGCGGGGTCTATCGAGTCAGGCCTGTTCGTTGCGGCTATCACGACGACCCTGCCGCGGGGCGTAATCCCGTCCATTAGCGTGAGGAGCTGTGAGACTATGCGCCGCTCGAGCTCGCCTCCGGCCTCATCACGCTTTGGCGCGATCGAGTCAAGCTCGTCGATGAATATGACGCTCGGCGCAGAGTCCTGGGCCTCCTTGAAGATGGTCCGGAGGCGCTCCTCGGACTCGCCATAGTGCTTTGCCATTATTTCTGGCCCGCTCAGGTGGACAAAGTTAGAGTTGGTCTCGCCAGCCACGGCGCGCGCCAGGAGCGTCTTGCCCGTGCCCGGCGGGCCGTAGAGGAGGACGCCCTTTGGAGCCTCGATGCCTATCTTTTCAAAGAGCTCCGGGTGCCTCATGGGAAGCTCGACCATCTCGCGTATGCGCAGAACCTCCTCGCGCATGCCGCCGAGGTCATCATATGTCACTAGCGGGCGCGCGGCCACATCAACTGACTGGACCATGTCTCCGAGGGCAAACTCTGTTGCGTCAGAGACGAGAACGGGGCCGGACGGCTTTGTCGACTTTATGACGAACGGGATCTGGCCACCCACAGTCGTGCGCGCCGAGATGACGTCGCCTTGCGTGAGAACGTGGTTGAGGTACGTTCCTCCCATGTATTCCTGCACGCTCTCCTCAAGAACTTTTTGCGTCGTCGAGATTGTGATCTTTTGCGCGTCTGCCACCTCGACTGGCCTTGCGCTCACGCGCTCGCCAATTCCGGCCCTTGCGTTCTGGCGCGTCGTGCCGTCTATCCTGATCACGCGCGTGCCGTGATCCTCGGGTGTGCCGGGCCAGAGCTTGGCGTACGTCTTTTTGTTGCCAACGACTTCGAGTATCTGGCCAGTGCTCCAGCCGTTCTCGGCGATCACCGCGGGATCGACTATTGCGCGACCCTCGCCGACGTGCTGCTGGTTCGTCTCCTCGACTCGAAGTTCTGCTGTCTTGCCTTCCATCATTCACTCACCATAAAAAAAAGAAGGGCTACTGGACCTCCACCTTTCGGCCGCGGGGCTTCTCACCCTCTGCTAGCCGGAAGGTTACTTCCAGTATGCCGTTCTTGTATGTTGCCTTCGCGGAGTCCTTTACGACCTTGCGCTTGAGGGGGACGGCGACGCTGTACCTTTTGTCGCCGTGCTCTGCCTCGATACTGACGCGCCTGTCATCCACAGACACGCCAATGTCGCTGCGCTCCACCCCAGGCATCTCGGCTACGAGCTTGGCGGTTCCCTCCTTTTCGTTGGTGATCGTGTCCACTAGGGGCTCACGTGCACCGTTCTCGGGGGTCGCGCCTTCGCTGCCGAACTCCTTGATGACCGGCCTGCCATCCGGACCGACTGCCATGGTGTACCCATAGCAGACCGAGCCGGGCGAGCAGGCCTCGTGGCCTCCCTGGAACCCCGTGCCCATAGTGGGCCCGAAGAGGCTCTCAAAGAGGCGCTCCATCTCGCTTTTCATTACTTGATGTCATATGTATGACATAATATAAAATAATCGCCGTTTGCATGGCCTTGTTGTGATAGACTAATAAAGGAGATAGGTCATTATTGCCTCCATGAAGGCGCCCGGAGTCTCGGTACATGACGCTGTCAGGGAGGTAATCACGCACAATCGCTCGCTGTATGACTGTGTCAAGCTGGGAATCGCCAACTATACTGCCCTGGCCGCCCGCATACGGCCGGGCGTCGAGAGGCTCACCGGCACGCCGGCCAACATCAACACGGTCGTCGTGGCCATAAAGCGCTATGCCGACTCGTTTGAGAGTGAGGGGGAGGAGGAGAACGACGCCCTCAGAGGGGCGCGCCTCTCGCTGACTGACGGCATGCTAGGAGTGAGCTTTTCGATGCGCGACTTTCACAGGGATCCGTTTTCGGTTCTCAGCAAGCTAGCCGAGATCACCGACGACTATGAGTACTTTAGGCTCGCCGACACGTTTAGCGTGATAACGGAGGATGCGGAGGCGGCGCGTGACCTTTTGGGCGGAGGCGGCGACGGGGGGCGCCTGAGCCGCCAGCTCGCAAAGATAACGATCACCGTGCCAAGGGAGCACACGCACTCGGATATAGTCTCCTATGTTACAGAGATTCTCCATAACGAGGGCATTGAGCTCGTCAACGCGTTCTTTGGCCATGATGCTGTCATGGTGATACTCAACGAGCGCGATGCGGCGCGTGCATATGATATCATGCGCTCATCAGGACAGGGGCAAGAGAGGCTGTAGGGTCGGGGGAAGTGGCGAGCACGCCTCGTGCGCCCAGCCTGACCCCGCCTCTGTGCCGGTGGCAAACTCGGAGATGTCGCAAAATCGTGCATAAATGCCGGCGTGCCCCCCGTCTATCATTTCAGCGTTGGCGATGACGGCGGCGCCGTTGGCCTCGCAGGCGACTGTCGCAATGGCGCGTCCATGGCTGCCATCTGGCTGCGCATCATCGACGTCGACTGCGGCGCGCGCGCCGACTGGGCACAGCTCGGCGAGTCTTGCAGTCGCCTCGTCGTAACCCGCCTCGCCAAGCTCCGGCGCGTCGACTAGCACGAGCCTTATGCGTGCGCCGTCAACGTCTAGCGTGTCACCGTCCACTATGCGCGTAATGCGGCCCTGCCAACACATCGACGCCTCGTCGCTTCCGGCGCACGGGGGGCGCACGTCCTCGGCAAGCCAGCCCCAGCTCACAGTCACGATGAGAACCGCAAAGGCGATGGCCGGCGCGATGATGTGCGGCGAGCGCATGGGCGCTCGTCCTAGCGTCTGAGGCGCCAGGCTATGGCCGCCGGTGCGGCGACGTACATGCCGACGTTGAGCGCGATAACGAGGGCTCCTAGCGAGGCGACGCCGATGTCCGAGGCGTCATCGCCGGCGGCTGACATTATCGACAGCGAGGCGACCATCGGCGTGATGAGGACCCTCACGAAGGCGCGAAACTCGGGGCTCTCGTGCTCCCAGTCAGCCACCGTCGGCGAGAACGCATAGTATACGCCGTTAAAGGCCGACATGAACGCCGAGCCTGTCGCAGTACCGAGGACAGAGTCGCGCGTCTCGCGCAGGATCTGGACCTCGTGGGCCATCTCCGTGCCGTATGCGGCAGTCGCAATGAGGCACCCGCCGCCCTCTGGCTCTGATGTCATCTCCTCGGCGTCGGCATCAGCCTCGGCCTCGGCATCAGTAGGCATCTCAGAGGACGTCATGAACGTTTCAAGCGTCTCCTCGAACAGGCCAAGGCCGGCATCATAGCCCGCGCTCGTGCTCATGTAGGTGAGCCCATAGAACTTGTCGCCTGACTCAAATATGACCTCCCTAAAGGCGACTTGCTCCTCGCCGTCGTTGGTGACAAACGTCCCCGTCGCGTCCTGGCTCATCGCCATGCGCCCGTTAAGCTCGATCTCCTCGGGGTCATCAAGGACGAGTTCGCCGGACTCGATCGCCGCGGCGCGCGACTCGTTGCGCGTCTCAATGTACGCATCAAGCGTCCTGTCTCCCATATACTGTATGTCCACTGATATGACGGGCGGCAGGTTGTCGTCTGCGGGCCCGACCACCACAATGTCCGGGACATTGGGGCTCTGCTTTGGAGTCGGGAGCTCTGTGACGTTCCAGCCCTCTGGCGGCTCAAAGGACACGCCGAGCTTTTTGTTGGTGTATACGCCGTCCTCAAGCGTTATGGGATCTATAAGCGAGGGCTCCTCGGCTGTCATGTCCTCGCTTTCCGCGTCCTCGGCTAGTCGCTCCGGCGCCCCCAGCTCGAGCAGCTCGTCGGCCTCTGAGCGCATGATCGTGTACGCGCCGAGCACCCTTGCGTCCTCGGGGTTTACCGGCTGGTCAGACGAGGCCGTCTCTAGGGCGGCGATCGCGTCTAGCGCGTCTAGGCTGTCTGCGGTCACAACCCTCCCAAATGCGGTGTACTGGCCATCAAGGAACGTCGCCTGGTCATGCACTATAAAGAACTGCGAGCCGGCGCTATCAGGGCTCGCAGAGCGCGCCATGGAGACGATTCCGCGCATGTGTCGAATGTCGTTAAACTCGGCTGCCACCGACTCTTCGGGCCCAAAGGCCGCCCCGCCCTGGCCCCACGTCGACGAGTCACCGTCTATCGTGTTGTCGTCTCCGCCCTGGATCATAAATCCTGGAATGATCCTGTGAAAGAGCGTTCCGTTGTAATAGCCCGAGTCCGCAAGTGCCCTAAAGTTTGCGGCGTGGTTTGGCGCGTCCTCGTCAAATAGCTCGATCGTGAACGTGCCGGCCACAGTCTCGATGACCACAAGGTTCTCGTCGTCCATTGCCATCTCGCCGCCCATCGCCGGCTCAACCTCCACGGCCATCTCGCCGCCCATCGCCGGCTCAACCTCCACGGCCATCTCGCCGCCCATCGCCGGCTCAACCTCCACGGCCATCTCGCCGCCCATCGCCGGCTCAACCTCCACGGCCATCTCGCCGCCCATCGCCGGCTCAACCTCCACGGCCATCTCGCCGCCCATCGCCGGCTCGACGTCGATGGCCATCCCGTCGCCCTGCGCATAGGCTGCCGGGGCGCCAGCACCCACAATGAGCGCTGCGATCAGGATCACGGCCGTGGCACGCACGCGTGCCGCCCCGTTGCGCTTGAATAAAAGCCAATCGCACGGATCGGGCCCCGTTGTGCGGCGGTGCTGCCGGGGCGCAGAACCTGCTATATGGTTTTTAACGCCACGGGTCAGCCGGCGAGCCCACATGGAGGAGGGTGAGCAGATACGCGCGCACGTTGTCTCGATCTGGCGCGAGGCCGACAGGCGGATAGCCGTTGGCGGCCGTGAGGGCATGCTGATCCTGACTGACAAGCACATCATGTTTGTCCACAAGACGGAGGCAAAGATGAGGTGGTGGCAGGCCGTCGTGCAGAGGCAGGCCGTCTCGCTGCTAAAGTCGCCTGACGTGATGATCAGGCATGACGGGTACGACGAGGCCGAGCTCGCGCGTGACCTAGAGAACGAAAAGAACGACGAGATTCCGCTTCGCGACGTGCTCAGTGCGGACTGGGAGGAGAAGGCCTGGGGCAGCGTGCTGCGCCTCGCCTACAGGCGCGGCGGCAAGACCGAGAAGCGCCGGTTCTCCGTCGTTCTTGACTGGGTAAAGTATCCCGCAAAGGACCCCTCAAAGTACATGCGGGTTGACTGGGAACCCCTCGTCGCCTTTGTCAGGGAACGCTCCGGCGAGCCTGCGCGCATTGCCGCATATGCAATAGGCGTCGGGCCGGGTGCGCCCGAGATGATGACGCGGGCGGCCGCCGAGGCGATCGCCGCGTGCGATGTCATTGTGGGGTATTCAGGCGCGTTGCGCACAGCAGAGTCGCTCCTTGGCAAAAAGGACGTGCGCGAGGTGACCATGGGGAACCAGGAGGACGTGTACGGCGAGGTCGCCGGCGGTACGGCGAGGAGCGTCGGTGTCCTTTTCACCGGCGATGCAAGCTTTTCAGAGTCTGAAGTCGTCGACCGGCTCGCCGAGGTCTTTGGCGGGGTCACCGTCGTGCCGGGCATCAGCGCAATCCAGGTCGCCGCCGCGCGCGCGCGCGTTCCCCTCGATCGCTGCCGCATCATCTCGATGCACGTGACGTCCTCCATAGAGCGCAAAAAGGTCGAGCTCAAAAAGGCCCTCATCGACGGCGAGTGCGTCGTGCTCGTTCCGCGCCCGTGGCCCAGGCGGCCCGACCTCGAGTTCATGCCTGCTGACGCGGCGCGCTACCTGCGCGAGGGCGGCCTGCCCACGGCGTCCATACGCGTGCGCGTGTACGAGAACCTCACGCTGTCCAGCGAGCGCTCCTTTGACGGCAATGTCGAGGATCTCCTCGGCAAGGAGTTCTCCGGGCACCTAGTCATGGTGTTCGGCGACCATGAGGACGACTCTTACATGAACTACCGCTGGCAGTGGGACGATCAGCGCGGTGGCAAGGCGACTGAGACGGCGGTCAGCTGAATCCACGGCGAGTCCAGATCGAGCATGCGGTATATTCCCGTGTCTTGTACCTGTATGCTGGCCGACTCGCCTGGCTCGATCTCCACGTCCACGCGCCCGTCGCGCGTAAAGTCGCACCTGTCGCTCGTAACAACGTCCGCAGACGTGTGGTTGCGGTTCTCGCGCTCGACTTCCACGTCTGGCGTCCCGTCTGGCGCGCATGTGCGCGGATCGCCGTCGCGCTCGTAAAACCAGTCGTTTATCGTGCCGCTCACAAGCCGGTGCTTTGTGGCACTCGTGTTGGATATGGTCAGCACCTGACCCGGCGTGGCCTGTACCGTAGAGACGTCAAGGCTCCCCGGCGGCGCGCCGGGCACGCGCGCACTGGGCAGTATGGTCACCGACGCAGCCGTCGCGGTCATTCCCGTGGCCGCCTCGGCAAGCTGTGAGAGCGATGCGGCAAGGACGGCCTTGCCCACCGCGCCGTTGCGCTCTAGCGTTCCCGTAAAGAGGTATGCCGAGTCCCTGCCCCGCTCTTCGGCGAGCCTGCCTAGCATCTTTAGCATAACGGCGTCTCCCTGCCCCTCGGCCGTTCCTGACACGCGCAGGAACCTAGCCTCGCGCAGGAATGAGCCGTCGATATCCAGCCTGCTCAGCACGTCATCGCCCACCATGATCGTCCCGCGCACCGACGAGAGTGTTCCGTCATCACGCGCCGAGAGCGCCAGGTCCATCGAGACTGCCCTAATGGCACCGTCTATGGCCGCATACCCCGAGGCGTCAAGGGAGATCGGGCCGGACGGGGCAGCCGAGGCGCCAGAGCACGAGGCCAGCGCGAGGGCGACGGCGGCGCCTAGGAGCGCATACGTGGCGTTCATGGCTCACGCTCGCGGGGGCTGACTATAATACGGTTCCAAATTATTTTAGAGTGAATGCGTTAAAGTACGCACGCCCACGCGCGGCCTAGACTGATGCGGCCGACGGGGCGAGTCCCGTGGCCGTTATGGCGGCGTGCTCCACCACTGCGGCGACGGCCAGGAGCGCTGCGGCGACGGCGCCCTCGATGGCCACCATGCGGAGGTGCGGGCGGGCGGGCCTTGAGCGCAGGAGGGCCAGGCCAAAGAGCGCGCCGCGTGACATGCCCAGCGAGTACGCGGCGAGCTCCATGAGGCCGACGGGGGTGAGAAGGATCGCTATGGCCGGAATGCCCTGCACCGCCGGCACGCTCATCGAGATCGCCGCAAACGCGTATCCCGTGGACCACGCAGAATAGAGGCCGACTGCCGGGCCCAGGCCGGGCAGGAACATTGGCGCGGCGAGCATCGAATTGTGCACAAATATGCCAAGCGCGTCGATTCCGTCCACGAGGCTCTCAAACTCCTCCATGAACCTCTCGGCTTCGGCCTCGGCGGGCTCGACGAGGGAGCCCACAAGGTACATGCCGAGGAACGCCCCCGTTGCTGCCAGGAACGCCCACAGCCGTATCATGCCCCGCCCGTCGCCGCGGGCGTGGTATAAAGCAGTCGGCATGCACGCAGGCCCGGCGGTCAGATTAATTAGAAACCCCGCCGGCGAGCCGCTCGTGGGCGGCGACATTGCAGCAGTTCTCCAATTTGCCCTAAGGCGGGGCTTTCAGGTTCACCCTGATGCGATCCGCGTCCTAGAGTCAGCTGACGCAGGAATGATCCAGCGCGCGATCCGCGAGGTCGTCCGGAGAAAGGAGAGGCGCGGCGACCGAACCATCAGCGGCGTAGACATGGCCGGCGCACTCGGCGTTGCGCCAATCGACGAGCCCTTTGAGGCCATCTGCGAGACGATAAGCGATCCCACGGGAAGAACCGCCTCAGGCGAGGGTGTCGGGGGGTTCGGCGCGCTCTTTGTGAGCAGGTATGAAAAGATGCGGGCCCTCGTCTCGCGCCGGTCTGAGGGCAAGTCGCTCAGGCGCATATCGGCCATAAAGGAGGGTCGCATCGATGACGGTGCGCACACGTGCGGCCTCGTCAGTGAGCGCAAAACCGGCTCGGGCAAATCTGACAGGCTAGTCATCGAGGACCCCACCGGAAGCCTCGAGCTCGCAGTGTATGACGAGGAGGCGCGGGCCACGACGGGCTCCCTCGTCACGGATCAGTTTGTCATGGTTCGCGTGGTCGCCGGCAGGGACGGCGGGCCGATTGCGCGCGAGATATCGATTCCCGACGTCTCGGGGCACAGCCCGAGGGTGTCAGCATCAGAGGTCTATGCGGTTCTCCTCTCTGACCTCCACGTCGGAAGCCGCAACTTTGACGAGGCCGCCTTTGATGGGCTCGTCTCGTGGCTGTCTAGTGATGAGCCGACTGCGCGCCGTGTTGGGCACGTCCTCATGTGCGGCGATGTCGTTGATGGTGTTGGGATATACCGCGGTCAGGACAGGGATCTCGTGCTGCAGACTGCCGAGGAGCAGCTCGCGCGCCTCGACGAGCTCGTCGGGCAGATCCCCGAGCGCATGCACGTGGTGATATCGCCGGGCAACCACGATCCGGGGAGGCGCGCGCTCCCCCAGCCGGCGATCCCCCGCGGGTGCGCGCCTGGCTTGTGGGGACGCCCAAACGTCAGGATGGTCGGCAATCCGGCCACTGTCAGCCTCAACGGCGTGCGCGTCCTTATGTATCACGGGCAGAGCATCGATGACATTGTAAAGTCCGCGCAGGGCCTCAGCTATGACCGACCCGCAGGCGCCATGAAGTACCTCCTGCGCGCAAGGCACCTCTGCCCGATATATGGGGGGAGCACGCCCGTGGCGCCAGAGACCGAAGACATGATGGTCATAGAGGAGGCGCCTGACATCTTTCACTCTGGCCACGTCCACGTCGTCGGCGCCGAACAGTACAGGGGCGTGCTTATGGTCAACTCGGGCACGTGGCAAAAACAGACGTCCTTTCAGGCCAGCCAGGGCATTCGCCCCACCGTGGGCCGCGCCATAGTCGTAAACCTAAGAACGCTAAAGGCCGAGCAGCGCGCCTTTGGGCTAGAGTAGGGTCGCGCCGGCGTGGCGCGGTGCCAGCCTAGAGCAGGTCAGAGAGGGCAAGATCCTCACCGAACGCCTCGGTGACAGTCTCGGTGGCGACGAGTAGCTTGAATTTTTTGGTTCGGCCGTGCATGCCCTGGTGTGTGATCCGGCCAGAGGCTATCCCGGACATCTCTATCTCGCTAAGCATCTGCGTGGCCCGCCTCTGTGTGAGGTTCTTTTGGCCCGTGCGCCTGCAGAGGTCGCGGTACGCGGCGTATATCTCCCCCGTCGAGGCCCCACTGGACTTCATCACGGCTATGACGAGGAGCTTTTCGTGGAGCGGGTAGGAGCGCAGCGCGGCAACCTCTTTTCTCTCCTCCATCTTTGCTGCCGCCGTGAGAACGTGGTCCTGGGATATTGTCGACGCGCCGGCTCGTTCGGCGGCCTCGGCGGCCACACGAAGTGTGTCGATGGCGCGGCGCGCGTCGCCGTGCTCGCTGCCGGCCTTTGCTGCGCAGAGGTGGAGTGCGGCCTCCTCGACGGTGTTGGGGCCGATGAGGGCGTCGGTAATGCGCTCCTCTAATATGCGGCGTATCTGATCGGTTGTATAGCTCGCAAAGACGATCTCCTCCTCGCCCAGGCTGCTGATCACGCGCGGATCCAGGCCATCCTTGAAGGCGAGGTCGTTGGATATGCCCACAAGGGTGAGCGAGCCGCCATCAAGGAGCTCGTTGGCCCTGGTCATCTGGTAGAGTATGTCCTTGTGGGATTTGGAGGTGAGGCGCGCGAGGTGGTCGATCTCGTCAATCACAAACACGGCGTTAATCGACCTCTTGTTGATCTCGCTGATTAGGCGTTTAAAGACCTCGCTTATTGAGAGGCCTGTGGTGGGAATCCTTTTTTCATTAAGGCCCAGCTGGCGGCCAAAACTAACAAGAAGCGCATACATTGTCGTCTCGTTCTTGGAGTTGGCATACACCAGCCTGATTGGAAAGTCGCCAGTTGCGGCCCTCTCTTGTATTTTTAAAAGGACGCGCCTCACAACGAGTGTCTTGCCAGTTCCAGGGCGGCCATAGACTAGGAGGTTTGAGGGGCGGGCGCGCTTTAGTATTGGAAGGAGCGTCTGGGCGACTAGCTCTTGCTCCTCGTCGCGGTGCCTGATCATCTTTGGCATATAGTCAGACCGCAGAACCTCCCTATTGCGTATGATCGCAGTCCCGCTCTCTGCGGCCTCTAAGAGGCGATCTAGGGGGTCGAGTGTGGTCGTGCTCATTTTGAGATCGTGGGGTCGTAGCCCTACCTCTTGAAATGATCCCCCAGCTTAATTTAACAACATGGATCGTTTCAGTGATCCAAACCCACACACCTTCCCTTCCACTCCACAACATTCCTTTTCTTGCCTTTCATCTCATCTCTATCTTGTATTTTTAGAAAAAAAATGAAAGAAAAAGGAGTGGAAATGGTGGTGTGTGGGTTGTGGAAGGAGTCGGCGAGGCGTGAAGCCTGACGACGTTCACACACAGTCAAGATTGTGTGAACAAGACGTCCAAAAAGGCCGTTTTGACCCCCTTATTTCCACTCTAGGCGTGAATTTACATCTTAACCGCGTTAACAACCCATTTTAACCCCCTTATTTCCACTCTAGGCGTGAATTCGTGGGATATTTGGGGGTGGGCATGGCGGCAGTGTGTGAACAGGCCACGGCACCCCATGCCTAGGCTAGGCAGGCAACATTAACAACGTATAACGTTAACAAATCTGATCGGATCGTTTCAAGTGTAAGGGGGGTTTCAGGCTGTGTCCCAATGGCAAAGAGAAAGGTGACCATCGACGTTGAGGACGACGAGGGGGCCGTTTTTCGCATGACCGTGACTGGCAAAGTCACTAGGGAGAAGATCCTAAAGGTGTTTGAGACCATGAATCTCATTGACGTCGAGGCGCCCCCAGAAGGCCAGACGCCTGACAGTGTGGGGGGCCGCATATGGGCCACAGTTGAGAGGAACTACCCAATAGGCCGATTTACCTCCTCCACAATACTCGAAAAGTATGAGGACGAGTATAACCGACCCATAAAACTGAGCGTGATCTCGACCTATCTGGCGCGTTTTACGCACAGGGGCCGTCTGGCACGCACACGAAACGGCCGCGAGTGGTCATACAGAGCCGCCGACAGGGCCATCCTCCCACAACGCCTGCCACCTACGACACCACGGCCTTAGTGACAACCAGGCGATCTCCCTCTAGATCGACCTTTACATAGTCACCACGGCGCACATCCATATACCGCCTCATCTGCTTCGGAATCGTGATGGTTCCGGCTGCGGTGATCTTGACCAACACGCGCAACCCCCCAAACATTGACAATATATATCATTAATACTCATATATTATAATTTATTATTTTATTAAATAATAATAAAATGGCCTACAATTCCACCAATTCACAGCCCAAAATATCGGCCTGGGCGCATTACAACCCAACATCACCACAACCCACAACCAACATCACCACAGGGGCTCTATAACCGACCGTCTGCAGATCCAAGCCGCCTTTGGCCACTTTCCGTGATAGAGTAGGTGTATGGCCGCGACTTTGCGTTCCTTTCAACAAGTCCCTCATCATAGAGTTTTTTGAGGAGTCTGGCAGTGTGCTCCCTACTCTTACCCAGGGCGGCTTGAATATCACGTGATGTTTTTGCACTTGTTGTGACCATATGTAACACCTGCTCTGTGGCGTTGTGATATGTGACGTGATTGGTCTCTTGAGCCACCGGCGTTGGTTGTTGGGGTGATTTAGGCGTAGTTTTAGCCTTGTTTTGGTCAACCACGGCAGTCTCCAATCCGGACTCTGCCGTCCCCACAACATCTTGTGATATACTAGTCACATCACCACCCACACTCCCAATACCTGCTGCGTCTAGACGAATTTTCATCTCTACCAACTGGCGCTCGTACTCGTCAATACGCGAGGCGCGCCACTCTCCGTCGCCCCTTGGGCTCAAATTCACGTATGGACGCACCTTGTTGAGTATAATTATGACTAAAAGGCCGATCACAAACGCCGTGACCAGCCCAAGAAGGACGTTGGGGTCGGGAATCTCGACCTGCATGGGCAAGTCACAAACACACTGTGATATATTGTGATAGAACAACATAAATTCACTATTTAGACAACTACATCACGCCTTAAAATCACGATATTTGTGGCTAGGGTGATACACAATATCACATATTGCACGCCTGACTGACAATTTTGTCAAGTACCTGTGTGATGTCTTCCTCACGACCATCTAAAATATCACTATCTTTGAGACCTTTGATCTGTTCTGCAAGATGAGACATCACATCAATGTCACGAGGCTCGAGAACGCCAAGACCCCACAAAAGACTGATCGTATAGTAGAGGCGCCCCATTTTGTCCCTAGATTGGCTTGCCTGCCTGTAATACGCGCCTCTACTTATGCCAAAACCAACCCCGGCGCGTCGCCGCTGTCTTAGAATAATTTGAACTTGACGCTCTGTAAACAGCGATTTTTGTATAATATGCTTGATTACGGCATTAAACTCATGTGACTCGGGGTCGCTCATAGCTATACAAAACGGTATGACATGGGCCAATTAAACGTTGAACGCAAGGCGATCCTGGACACCGTGCCTGGAAAGCCCCCACCCAGCCCACTCTTCGTACAAGGCAGCGCCCTGCCCGCCCAGCGGCCTTACGGAGCCCCGGATCTGCGCCAGGCAGGCACCCAGCCTACTCTTCGTACAGGGCGCCCCACGGGCGGTATGAGGCCAGCACCCCCCACCCCTTTTGGCCAAATAGGCGCATTCTGTCGATCTACTTGCCACTTCGGCGCCTGTCTAGGCATGAACTGGCAGAGGCGCTGGCCTCATACCACGGGCGGTGTGTTTTATACGAAAAGTAGTAGACTCACTCATTCGAGTCCACCTCCATCCACCTCGGGTTCTCCGCCCGGACCCGCCCGTCGGCCCTGCGCCTCCTGTAGGCCAGCAGGGGCGTCTCGCCGCCCTTGATGTCCAGGGCGAAGTGGAGGCGCCTCTCGTTGTAGTACGCGATGAACTCGGGGACCCCGCCAAAGTGGCCGATCTCCGTCTCGAGCGTCTGGAAGAACCTCTCGACCTTGCCGTTGGTCTGGGGGTGGCGGACGCGCGCCATGAGGTGCGCTATGTCGCGGTCCAGCAGCTCCCGCTCGAAGAGCGTCGGCGTCCAGCTGCGGCTCGGCGTGCCGCGCCGGCTTGCCGTGAACTGCGTGCCGTGGTCCGAGAGGATCTGCGCCGGCGCGCCAAACATCCTGATCGCCTTTCGCAGCGCAAGCACGGAGTTTTCCGACGTGGCCTCGGCGAACACGCCAAAGCCCGTGACGCACCGCGACGCGTCGTCGAGGAACACTATGAGGTGCGAGCCCGCAAGTGGCCCGTATTTCATTATGTGCCAGTCCACGTGCCACAGCGCGCCGGAGTGCGCGCGCTCGAACCTGACCCACTTTCGCCTGCGCGACTTCGCCCGCGACCTCGTGACGAGCCCCTCCGCCAGCATGATGCGGTACACCGACCAGTACGTTATTTTTGAGTTGTTGCCGCGCAGCCCCTCGGCCACGCGCACGACGCCGGCCGGCCGGTCGGCGTGCTCGCCGAGGACCTCGGCCACCTCGCCGTCGGTGACGTCCCTGCGCGGCCTTCCCATCGGCCGCGGCTCCGGCGGCGCGCCGGTGCGCCGGCAGTGCGCGCGAAGCCTGTACGACCACGCCCTGGAGATCCCCAGCTCGCGCGCCACCTCCTCGGCGCTCCGCGTCGCCAGCGTCCTGGCCACGTACCGGAGCGCCCTGTCGTCAAGCCTCCTGACCGGCATGGCGCGCCGGCGGCGGAGCCCCCCAAACGTATGTTTCGGCAGCCTGCCGGATCCCGGGGCGCCCCCGGGGCTCCCGGATCTGCGCCCGGCAAGCATTCCTGCCCAGTCTACTACTTTTCGTACAAGGCACATACCACGGGCGGTGGATTAGACTTTAAAGCAGAGCCCCACGGCGCGGCGCCGATGACCGTGGGGCGCACCGAGCGATACCTTGGCGAGCAGGCCAAGCGCGCACGCGCGGCGATCCTGGTTCTAGTCGACTCGGAGTCCTCTGACGGCAAGGAGGCAGCACGGCTGGCCTCGGAGGCCGAGCGCCTCGGCGCCTCGGCAATCCTCGTGGGCGGCTCCTCGGCGACGGACCAGATGGGCATGGCGCAGACGGTCAGCTCCATAAAGGCGGCCACAAAGATCCCCGTCATCCTCTTTCCCGGCAACGTCACCGGCGTCGTTCCAGAGGCCGACGCGATACTGTTCAGCTCGCTGATGAACTCGGAGAACCCCTACTTTATCACGCAGGCCCAGGCCCTCGGCGCGCCGAGCGTCCTAAAGTTTGGCCTCGAGGCGCTGCCGACGGCGTACCTCGTCGTGGGCGAGGGGACGTCTGCGTGGTTTGTCGGCTCGGCTCGAGGCATCCCCCACGACAAGCCTCGCATCGCTGCCGCATACGCGCTAGCGGCCAAGTTTCTGGGAATGCGCCTCGTGTATCTCGAGGCCGGATCAGGCGCCAAGAGGAGCGTGGAGGCCTCGATGGTCAAGGCCGTCAGGGGGGTCTTTGACGGGATTATCATAGTCGGCGGGGGCATCCGCGACGCAAAGACGGCGCGCCTGCTAGCCGACGCCGGAGCCGACGCCCTCGTCATAGGGACGCTCCTGGAGGGCTCTGGCGCATCGGGCCTGAGGCGCCTCTCGGCGATCGCCCGCGCGCTCGGCTCTGGGGGCAGGCGTGCCTAGCACGGCAGTCTCACTAGGCGGTCCGGAGATGCCGCCCCACTACCGCGCCTACTATGACTCCCTTGTCGCCGAGACCGATCGCGCACTAGCCCACGCCAGGGAGGCCAAAAACTCCATGGCCGACTCTACGCCCAAGATAGATGCGCTCCTGGCCCATGACCTGGCCGACCGCGTCTCAAAGATGCTCGACATTGACGTCGCTGACCGCCTGAGGGGCCTCCTCGCCGAGAAGGGCAAGGAGCACGCGGCCCTCATCATAGCGCACGAGATCGCCCTGGGAAGCCACATGCCTGAGGGCTCGGAGCTCATAGACCGCCTCGACAGGGCCGTACGTGTGGGCCTGGCCACGGTGACCGAGGGCGTCACGATCGCCCCGCTCCAAGGAATTGCCGACATTTCCATAAAAAGGAACAGAGACGGCTCCGAATACCTCTCACTCTCGATCGCCGGCCCGATGAGGTCGGCCGGGGGCACAGAGTCGGCCGTCACGATGCTCATAGCGGATCACGTGAGACAGGCGGCAAACCTGGCAAAGTACAAGGCCAACTCGTTTGATGACGAGTCGGGCCGCTTTGTGGAGGAGCTCCGGATATACGAGCGCGAGGCCTCCAACTTTCAGTACCGCGTAGTCGACGAGGACATCGTCAAGGTGATAACGAACCTGCCCGTCGAGCTCGACGGCGTGGACACGGACTCTTACGAGGTCGTCAACCACAAGGGCATGGCCCGCATAAAGACTGACCGCGTGCGCGGCGGGGCGCTTCGCGTGCTCAACGACGGGCTCATCGGCCGCTCCAAAAAGCTCCTCCAGAGGGTCGAGCGCTATGGCATCTCGGGCTGGGAGTGGCTTGGCGAGCTAAAGGGCGCAGAGGCAAAGCTCGGGGCCGAGGACGAGGACGACACGGCGGCGATGAAGCGCATGAGGGAGGTCATCACGGGCCGCCCCGTTCTCTCAAAGCCCAACACGCTTGGCGGCTTTAGGCTCCGCTATGGGCGCGCGTGCAACACGGGCTTTACGTCAGTCGGCCTTCACCCCGCCGTCGCCGAGATACTCGACCACGCGATAGCCGTGGGCACGCAGGTAAAGACGGACGTTCCCGGCAAGGGCGCCACGGTGGCCTTTGTGGACTCGATAGAGGCGCCGACGGTCCGCCTAAAGGGGGGCGATGTCATCAAGGTGCGCGACGCGGCCCACGGTATGTCAATAAAGACCGAGATCGACGAGATACTCCACCTCGGCGACATTCTCGTCTCCTTTGGCGACTTTGTCGAGAACAGCGCGCAGATGCCCCCGTCCGGATACGTCGAGGAGTGGTGGGTCGCCGAGCTGCGCGAGAGGCTCGGCGAGGAGGCCGCCGGCCCAATACTCGCCGCAGGCCGCCCGACGCTCGAGGCGGCCCTGGAGATCTCGCGCTCCTCGGGCATGCCGCTCCATCCCGCATACCTCCACTACTGGGAGGCCGTCTCAGTCGAGGGCCTTGAGACGCTCCTCTCCCCCGAGTCGCGCGCCGAGGGCCGCATCGTGTACGGGCCGGCCGCAAAAAAGATCCTCGAGCGCCTTGCGGTTCCGCACAGGAACGACGACGGAAGGTGCGTCCTGGAGGGCGATGAGGCCGACATCTTTGAGGCTCTCCTCTTCTCGAGCCGCCCTGACGCAGGTGCTGCCGGCGGCGTCATTGGGGCCATAACGGCCGCATCGGGCATCGAGATCCGGCCAAAGTTCTCGACATCAGTTGGCGTACGCATGGGTCGGCCTGAAAAGGCCGCCGCGCGCAAGATGAAGCCCCCCGCCCACGTCCTCTTTCCGGTCGGTGATGACGGCGGGCCGACGCGCAGCATCGCAAAGGCCGCCGTGGCCAAGGAAGAGTTCTATGCGGACCTCTCAAACCGCACGTGCGAGGAGTGCGGCGAGGCGTCCGTGTCGACGAGGTGCGAGTGCGGCGGTGCGACCAAGATCACGCGGCGCTGCGGCCGCTGCGGCACGGAGACTGACGAGGAGCGCTGCTCGCGCTGCAAGCGCAAGACGATCTCGCATGCGCACAGGCGCTATCCGCTAAAGCGCGTCCTCGCCGCGGCCCAGGAGCGTGTCCGGACAAGGGCGCGCGAGCCCCTCAAGGGCGTCACTAGCCTCGCAGGCCACGGCAAGGTCGCCGAGCCCATAGAGAAGGGCCTCCTGCGGCAGGCCCACGACCTCAACGCCTTCAAGGACGGGACCGTGAGATACGAGGCGACAAACGCGCCGCTGACGCACTTTAGGCCAGAGTGGGCAGGCGTCTCGCCGGCCCGCCTCAGGGAGCTCGGCTACGAAAAGGACACGTCGGGCAGGCCACTGACTGAGCCCTCACAGCTAGTCGAGCTGTTCACGCAGGACGCGATCATACCCGATGGCGCAGCTGACTATCTCCTCAGGGCGTGCCAGTATGTCGACGCCGAGCTCGAGCGCCTCTACGGCGCAAAGGCGTATTATGGCGCAAAGACCAAGGACGACCTCGTCGGCCACATCATCGTCGGACTCGCGCCGCACACGTCGGTGGGAATCGTGACGCGCGTGGTCGGCTTTGCGGCAACGCATGTCTGCCTCGGCACGCCCAACTGGCACTCGGCCAAGAGGCGCGATGCTGACGGCGATGCTGACGCGCTGATGATGCTCATGGACGTCTTTCTCAACTTTTCGCGCCAGTTCCTCTCTGACCGGATTGGGGGCCTCATGGACGCGCCGCTCCTCATACAGCCGCGCGTCCTCCCGCACGAGGCACAGTCCCAGGCCCATAACCTCGAGGTGGTCGACTCGCTGCCCCTCGAGTTCTTTGAGGAGACGCTCAAGGCCCCAAAGGCGACTGACGTAAAGTGCATCGAGACGGTAAAGTCGCGCATCGGCAAGGCTAGCCAGTACGGGGGATATGCGTTCACCCACGAGACGACGTCCCTTGTGACATCGCGCCTCCGCAGCGCATACTCTACGCTAAACTCGATGGACGAAAAGCTAGAGATGCAGATACGCGTGGCCGACCTCATAAACGCCGTCGACACCTCAGAGATCGTCTCCAACGTGATATCGACCCACCTCATTCCGGACCTCACGGGCAACCTTCGCGCGTACGCGACGCAGGAGTTTCGCTGCACAAAGTGCGGCACAAAGTACCGCCGCGTGCCCCTTGCGCGCAAGTGCATCAACACGGTCAACGGCAAGCACTGCTCAAACGAGCTCATCGCGACGATAACGCGCCCGTCAGTCGAAAAGTACCTAAAGATGGCCACGCGCCTAGTCGACGCGTACGACGTCGGGAGCTATCTGCGTGGGCGAATCTACATGATGGCCAGCGAGATAGACCTCGTCTTTGGGAGCGCAAGCGGCGACCAGACCGTCCTTGCCGACTATGCGTAGGGGGCCTGCCTAGCGAAGCCTGACATACTCGTAGGCGCCGAGGCGCCCGTCAAAGCAGTACCTCGCCTTTTGGTGGTTCTTTCGCAACTCGCGCGCGGCGGTGCGAATCCTGCGCGCGTCACCCCCGTCCACAATGGCGGCCTTTATGAGCCGCGCAATCTCGGCCATCTCGCCGCCGCGCATGCCGAGGCGCGTGACCTCCGAGACGCCCAGGCGTATGCCGCCGGGGCGCATATAGTTGCGGCCGGCCTTTATGTCACCCGGTATGAGCTGCCTGTTGACTATGATGTTGGCCCGCTCTAGGGCAGCCTCGACGGTCCCGCCATCGGCGTACTCCCAGACGTTGACGGCTATCTGGTGTGACTGCGTAAACCCGCGCCGCTCGCCGAGCACGCAGAGGCCCAGCGAGCTGAGCTCCTCGGCGAGGCGCTTTGCGTTGGTGACGACCTGCGCGGCGTATGCGCGCCCAAACTCGATCGTCTCGGCAAACGCGACGGCCTTGGCGGCCATGTGGTGTATGTGATGGCTGCTTGTGAGGCCAGGAAAGACGGCGCGCTTTATGGCCTCGCCGTGCGACTCTGCGCCCAGGACGAGCCCGCCCTGCGGCCCAAAGAGCGTCTTGTGCGTGCTCATCGTCATCGTATCGGCACCCTCACGCAGCGGATCCTGAAACTTGCCGCCGGCTATGAGGCCGGCGACATGCGCGGCGTCATAGTTTAGGTGCATCTTGTGCGACTTGAAGAATCCGGCGAGCTCGGCGACGGGGTGCGGGAACAGGAAGAGCGATCCGCCGAGCATCGCCATCCTCGGCGTGCGCCCGTCACGCTTTAGCGCACGAACCTTCTTTTTGGTCGCATCAACGTCAATGGCCATCTCGTCTGCGTCAAACGGGTAAAACTCGATGTTGAGCCCGTGGACGAGGCCGGCTGTCCCAGAGTGCTCGCGCTTGCCGTGCGAGATGTGCCCGCCGGCCGGTATCGACGGGGCGATCATCGTGTCGCCGGGGTCGCTAAACGCCGAGTATATCGCGAGGTTTGCAACGACGCCAGAGATCGGCCTCACGTCGGCAAACTCTGCCTTGAACAGCCGCCTCGCAAGCCTCATGCACTCGACTTCGACCTTGTCGATATGCGCACACCCCGCATAGACGCGCTCGCCGGGCCACCCCTCGGCATACCTGTTTCCAAAGTCTGACAGGAGGGCCTCGCGCACCGCCGGCGAGGGGATGTTCTCGCTGGCTATGAGGGGTATGGCCTCTGAGAAGAGGCGGCTGTGGTCCTTTAGGGAGCCAAAGACGCGCATATACGCCTTTTTTGCCGTCGAGCTGCCCGAACCGGCCGCCTTGGCGGCAGGTCGCCTGCGTGTGGCCACCATGCGCACGCGCGCATATCTCGCAATTTAAAACATCTGCGCGCCGGCCAACACCGCGCCCACCCTCGGATCCAAGCAAGGTTTAAAAGGTATATTTCAAGCCCCTCACCCATGAGCGTGCAGGCATCAAAGGCTAACATGCCAGTTGTGCTGTTAAAGGACGGTGCGTCTGAGACGAAGGGTCGTGACGCGCACAAGAACAACATCCAGGCCTCAAAGATAGTCGCCGAGATAGTCTCGACTAGCCTCGGGCCACGGGGCATGGACAAGATGCTCGTCGACACGCTAGGCGACGTCACGATAACGAACGACGGCGCGACGATACTAAAGGAGATAGACGTGCAGCACCCGGCCGCAAAGATGCTCGTCGAGATAGCAAAGACGACTGACAACGAGGTCGGCGACGGGACGACATCAGCCGTCGTCTTTGCCGGTGGGCTCCTAGAGGCTGCCGAGGGTCTCCTCAACCAGAACGTTCATCCCACCATAGTCGTTGACGGATACAGAAGGGCCGCGGCCAAGACCAAAAAGCTCCTCGCCGAAATATCCGAGGATGTGAGCGCCGGTGACAAGACAATGCTCACAAAGGTCGCAAAGACGTCAATGCAGACAAAGCTCGTCAGAAAGGACTCTGACGCGCTAGCCGCAATGGTCGTAAAGGCGGCACTCGCCGTCGCAGAAAAGGAGGGAGACGCGTACACGATGGACGATGACGACATAAAGGTGGAGAAAAAGGCCGGCGGCTCGATAGGCGACTCGACCATAGTCGAGGGGGTCATCCTTGACAAGGAGGTCGTCCACTCCGGCATGCCTGACAGCATAAAGGACGCAAAGATAGCCCTCATCAACGCAGCGCTCGAGATCACAAAGACTGAGACTGACGCAAAGATCAACATACAAAACCCGCAACAGATGAAAGCGTTCCTCGACGAGGAGAACAGGATGCTAAAGGGCATGGTCGACAAGATAATTGGCTCGGGCGCCACCGTCGTGCTCTGCCAAAAGGCGATCGACGACATGGCCCAGCACTATCTTGCAAAGGCCGGCATTATGGGAGTTCGCCGGATAAAGGAGAGCGACATGACAAAGCTCTCGCGTGCGACTGGCGCGCGAATCGTGACAAACCTCGATGACCTCTTTGAGAAGGATCTGGGCTCGGCGGCCCTCGCCGAGGAGCGCAAGATCGAGGAGGACAAGTGGGTCTTTATCGAGGGGTGCCGTCACCCAAAGTCCGTCTCGCTCCTCCTGCGCGGCGGCTCGCAGCGCGTAGTCGACGAGGTCGACCGCTCGGTTCATGACGCTATAATGGTCGTAAAGGACGTCATGCAGTCGCCCTTCGTCGTCGCCGGCGGCGGCGCGCCTGAGACGTACGCGGCCACGCGCCTCCGCTCGTGGGCAAAGTCACTCGAGGGTCGAGAGCAGCTCGCAATCGAGCGCTTTGCTGACGCACTAGAGGTCATACCGCTCACGCTAGCCGAGAACGCCGGCATGGATCCGATAGACACGCTTGCCTCGCTGCGCGCAAAGCAGACGCAGGGCGACAAGTGGACCGGCATCGACGTTCTGCGCGCGCGCATCGCAAACATGAAGTCAAGTGACATAGTCGAGCCCCTCGCAGTAAAGATGCAGGTCGTCTCGGCCGCGTCTGAGGCCGCATGCATGATACTGCGCATCGACGACGTTGTGGCCACCGCAAAGTCAGCCGGCCCGCCGCCCGGCGGCCCCGAAGGGGGCATGGGTGGAATGCCCGGAATGGGAGGCATGGGCGGTATGGGTGGCATGGGCGACATGGGCGGGATGATGTGAGTGACGCGCACGTGGCCAACACGGCCAGCTTTGGACGCCGCACACTTACGTGCATAAAGATCGCATATCTCATTGGCTTCTTTGCCCTGCTCTCTGGCGTCTTTTACCCGTTTGTTAGCGGCGGCTCGCTCGCCGAGGTCATAGCCGGCGTGCTCGTTCTCTTTATGGGCCTGCTCGGCGGCCTTGCCGTGTACCGTTCGACGAGCTCAAAGTCGCCAAAGCCGCTCTTTGTGACAGGATTCCTGATAATCGTGACCTCGTTTACGCTGATACTCGTCATGTCCGGCGTCATCTAGACGTCAAAGTAGAGGTCAAACTCGTAGGGGTGTGGCCTTATGAGGACCTCGCGCTGGTCACGCTTTTCAAGCTCGACTATGACGTCAATGACGTCGGCGGTGAATATGGGGCTGAGGAACTTGCGGTCTGACTCGAGCTCGTCGATGGCCTCGCCGAGGCTTGAGGGCAGGACGCCGATCCCACGCTTTACGCGCTCGGCCTTTGTCATCTTGAATATGTCCTCATGGACCGCATCACCGGGGTCCTTCTTTTTCTTTATGCCATCTAGGCCCGCTGCGAGGACGGCCGAGAAGACTAGGTAGGGGTTGGCCGACGGGTCAGGCGCGCGGAACTCGAGGCGCTTGAGCGAGGCGTACCCCTTGCCCTTGAAGTGCTTTGGAATGCGGACTATGGCCGAGCGGTTGCTCCCGCTCCACGCCATGTAGACTGGCGCCTCGTAGCCGGGAACTAGGCGATGGTACGAGTTCGTCGTTGGGTTCGTTATCGCCGAGAGCGCACGCGCGTGGTCTATGATTCCGCCGCAAAAGTAGCGCCCGAGCTGGCTGAGCTCGTCAGGATCGTCCTTGTCAAAGAAGGCGTTCTTTTTGTCCTTCCAGAGGCTGACGTTTGTGTGCATGCCCGAGCCGGCATCCATCGAGACGGGCTTTGGCATCATCGTTGCGACCTTGCCGTACTTTTTGGCGACATTCCTGACTACAAACTTGTACGTCTGCGTCGAGTCCGCCGAGTTTGTGAGCGAGTCGTAGCGTATGTCTATCTCGCACTGTCCGGCAGTTGCGACCTCGTGGTGGTGGTTGTCGCACAGTATGCCAAAGTCCTGGTTTAGCATGTTGACGCACTCGTTGCGAAACGGCGTGAGCGTGTCTGATGGCGTGCTAGGATAGTATCCCTCCTGTAGGCCCATCGGGTATCCTGCGCCGTTGCTGCTCCACGGCGCCTCGACTGACTCTATCGAGTATGACTGACCCTTGTATGGGGTTAGGACGTCCCATGTCACCTTGTCGAACACAAAGAACTCGACTTCCGGCCCCCACATGCTATCATAGCCCTGCGCGGCGAGATGGGCCTGGGCCTTTTGCGCAATGCCGCGAGGATCGCGCGAGAGGCGTCCGCGGGCCATTCCCCAGTAGACGTCGCAGAGCATGCGAGCCGTCTTGTTCTCAGTCATCCACGGTATCGTCGCGTACGTGTTGGGATCCGGCTTTAGGAGGAGGTCAGAGTCCTCTATCTCGGTAAAGCCGACGATCGACGAGCCGTCAAGCTTTGGCAGGCCGTCGCGCATCTGCTCGGGCGTAAACGTGTCTGCTGATATCGTCGTGTGGTGAAAGCGGCCCGGCAGGCTTGTGAACTGGAGGTCGATGAAGCGTATGCCGTCGTGGCTTATCTTTGAGAAAACCTCGTCGGGCGAATAACCCACTGGTATTGGCTTTCCGTGGCTAACCCTATAAGGCAACGCTTGCTCCTCGGCTTCGGCCCCCCGCCTGCTAACATTTAAGGATTGGGCGCCACTGCGCGCGCCCTCATGGCAGCAGAGGGACACGCTGACGCCGTTGCGCTCCACGCGCTAGTCGCCGCCGAGATGGCCTCTCCCTCGGTCCAGGAGATCGAGGGCGACACGTACCGCCGCACCTCGAGCCTCATCGCGCGCCTCCGCGCCGAGGAGTATGACGGCGTGGCCGCAAGGATGCAAGAGTCGCTCCTCTCCATAGTCACCGGACTCGCAGTCCTTCTAGTCGACACAAGGATGTCAAAGTCGCCCGAGCCGGGCTCGCCAGACTATGTCAACCTCCTAGACGAGGAAAAGCGCGCCCTCGGGTTTGAGGACGAGGCCCGCGAAGCCCGCTCGGCGGTCCTCTCGGCGGTCCTTGGGGGAAAGCCGCGGATACTCGAGACGATATCCGAGCGCCACCGCCAAAAGCTCGCAGTCGTCGTGACGCGCAAGCCCATAGACGAGCTGGTCGGCACTGATCTTCGCCAGTACGGCCCATACGGCGAGCACGAGGTCGCCTGCCTCCCGCTCGAGAACGCCGTCACGCTAGAGGCACAGGGATCGGCGATCCGCCTGCGCTGGGGCGACTTTGCGCACGGGGCCTAGCCCATAAAACAAATAGGCGTTCTGCGCGCCCCGCGCGCGTGTCGCACACGGGCGTCGATGTCATCGACTTTTTGCTCCTAGCGACATGGCCGGCAGTCGCGCTACTTGTGATCGAGGGCGTATGGCGCCTCATCCACACGCCCAAATGGACAAAGCTAACCACACAGGCCATCATGTGTGTGGCCTTTGCAGTCGCGTACGTGACTGCGCTGCCCACGCCGCACTGGCTCACATCACTCGTTCTAGTTGCGCTCGCCATCGCGCTCGTATACCAGGCGCGTCGAGCCGCACTTGACCCATCGCGCGTGTCGTACTAGCGCCGTCGCCCAAAGAGGCGACCCGCGAGTCCACGCGACCCCTTGGGCGCATCGCGCACGACGCCACGCTCGCCAAAGCGACTAGAGCGGATCTGGCGCAGCTTTACGCAGCGGTGCTCCTCGGGGAGGCGATGGTCGGCGCAGAAAGGGTCGCGGCAATAGCTGCACTCGAATGGGAGATCAGTCATATCCCCACAGTATGCGCACGCCACGGGCTTCATGCCGACACGCCGCCGCGCGTGCCCTCTTTAAAGGGAGCTCACAAACGTATTTAGCGCAACATTGGCGGGGTGCGCCCTGATGCGTGACAAGGTTGCCATAGTCACCGGTGCGAGCAGCGGCATTGGCCGCGCGACTGCCCTTGCGCTCGCAAAAGAGGGCGCCAGGGTGGCCATCGGCGCACGCCGAACGGATCGCCTCGAGGCTCTTACTGCTGAGATCGAGGCGGCCGGCGGCAAGGCTCTCCATTGCGCACTTGACGTGACTGACCGCGCGTCATGCGACTCACTCGTGCAAGCCGCAGCCGACGAGTGGGGCACAGTTGACATTCTCATCAACAATGCGGGCCTCATGCCACTCAGCTTTGTAAAGAGGCTAAAGGTTGACGAGTGGGAAAGGATGGTCGACGTCAACATAAAGGGGGTTCTCTACATGACTGCTGCCGTCGTGCCCATAATGACGGCGGCAAAGTCGGGCCACATCGTAAACGTGTCATCAGTCGCCGGCCGTCTCGTCTTTCCGGCCGGAAGCGTCTATTGCGGAACAAAGCACTTTGTCACCGCGTTTAGCGAGGGCCTGAGGCAGGAGCTCAGCGCGCGCTCGGGCGTGCGCGTCACGTGCATAGAGCCCGGCGTTGTCGCAACCGAGCTCACCAGCACGATAACTGACGAGTCGCTCTCCTCGTTCGTCGAGGGAGCCAAAAAGATGGATGCCCTCAAGTCCGAGGACATTGCCGAGTCGATAGTCTACGCTCTGCGCACGCCCTCGCGCGTGAACGTCAACGAGATTCTGATCCGGCCCCGCGAGCAGGAACGCTAGTCCCCGCCCCGTGCCGCCTCCACGCACGCGTGCTAGTCACCACGCGCCGCCTCGATTCGCACGCAACGCCACGGTTTAATAATTTCGGTCCGGCGCGTGTGGCTCGTGGGGCCGTTGTCTAGCATGGCAGGATGCTAGCCTGGGGTGCTAGTGGTCGCAGGTTCAAATCCTGCCGGCCCCACCACCATAATGCCTGGTGCCGCATAGCGTCTGGCCCGCCTCACAAACGGGTATATACTACCCATTTACGAGGCGTGCGCATGGAGGGCAGTAGCGGCAAGTCACGCGGGCGCGCGATCATTCCAATTGCGGCGATAATCCTGGGTCTTGTTATCGGCTATGCCGCCGGCTCGTCACAGTCAACGACGGTGGTCATGGAGGGGACAGGCGAGATGCCCATGCAGGCTGACACCGGACTCAGCGGCACAATCACACTAGGCGTCATACTCCCGACGACCGGAGACCTTTCGGCCCACGGCGAGGAGAACCTTGCGGGAACAAGAATGGGCGTTGATGACTTTAATGAGCATCTTGAAAAGATCGACGCGCCGTGGAGAATGGGCCTTGCAGTCGAGGACAGCGCGACGAATCCCGTCGTCGCCCTTGACAAGCTGACATCGCTCAACTCGCGCGACATCCAGATCATTGTGGGACCAGAGACAAGCTCGGCAATACGCAACGTAAAGGGGTACGCAGACGCCAACGGAATGGTTCTGATGAGCTGCTGCTCGTCGGCTCCAACACTTGCGATACCTGATGACAGCGTCTACCGCCTCGTTCCAGACGACAGCAACCAGGGTCACGCGCTCGCTCGCGTCATTGAGGCTCGTGGCGTCGACACGCTCATCACGACATGGCGCGGTGACGCGTGGGGCGACGGCCTGAGCAACAGCACGTTTAGCTCGTTTGCCTCCTTTGGCGGCATAGTCGAGGAGAACAACAAGCTACGCTACAACCCCGAGGCGCCAGACTTTGCGGCGACAACGTCGCTTCTAGCCGAGCGCGTCGCCGAGGCACGCGAGGGCGGCGCGCAGAGCATAGGCGTCGCGATGATCAGCTTTTCAGAGGCCACGCAGTTCATGCAGTCAGCCTCTGAGCACCCCGAGCTTGCCGGCACGCTCTGGTTTGGGGCCGGCTCGACTACAAAGGACCCTGACATTGTCGGGGATCCAATAGCGCGCGAGTTCTCCAACAGCGTAGAGTACACCACGACGCAGGTCGCCGTCTCAAAGAATGCGATATACGAGAGGGTGGAGGAAAAGCTGAGCGAGGAGTTTGGATACATCCCAAGCGCCTTTGTCCACTCGTCATATGACGTGCCGTGGATATACGGCCTCGCAATGCTGCAGCTCGACTCGGATGACGCCAACGCAATACGCGAGATCGTGCCAGATGTCGCATCAAGGTACTATGGCGCAATAGGGCCGGCCCAGCTAAACGAGGCCGGTGACCTACAGTCGGCCAACTATGAGATCTGGGGAGTCACCGGCGACACGTGGGAGCGCAAGGGCCTCTACACCCACTCGTCTGACGCGGTATCGTGGGAATAGCGCACTAGCGCACAATTAAAAAAATGAAAAATTCTTGACTACTCGAAGGTAGATGCCGTGGGCGATGAGGAAGTAGAGCCCTGCACCGCATCTGGCATTGGAGCCTCGGGGAACTTTGCTCCCGTGCCGACTTCGGCCATGGCCTGGGCCTCCTCGAGTATCCTCGCGGTCTCGCCGCTTGGAGCCTCCGTCTCTTGCTGGTCAAACACGCCACCAATCGAGGACTCGCCAAACATTCCGCCTAGCGTCTGGGCCATTCCGGCCAGCTCGCCGTCGGCCTCTGGCATGAACTTGCCAAGGGCAGGCTGTAGACCCTTCATCGTGTCCATAGCCGGAGTGAGCTCGACCATTGCGTCGCCGAGTTCGTGCATGGTTGTAAGGCGAAGCTGAACCTGCTCGATCTGCATTCTGACGCTGGCCATCTTGCGGCTTACCTTTCGTATCTCGACGAGTTCATTGGAGAGAACACGACTGGCGTTTGTGTCATGCTGTTGCATTGCGGCCACTATTTTTTGGAATATCTGTGCGTCGCGCTCATTGAGCTTTGTGATGACGCCATCGAGGCGGTGCACCTGCACCTGCATCTTTGTGACGGCATTCTGTATCTGCGGCTTTAGTGCTCCCTGTGGCTTTACAGCGCCACGGAGCTTGTCTGCGACTCCCGGACGATCCCTAGTGGTCCATGTCTTTTCTAGTCCTGGCATTGCACACGAGTCGGGAGCGCAGCTCTTAATGGTCGGTGTATATTTAGATCAACCGTAAGCTAAAATTAGCTGACTAGGCACGCCCCGCGCATGGCGCGGATAGCCGTGTTTGACTCGGGCCTCGGCTCGCTCTCCCTCGTGGGGCCGATCATGCGGGCCACGCGCTCTGAGGTCATATATCTCGCTGATCGCCAGAGCTACCCCTATGGGGCCATGAGCGTCGAGCGCCTCGCCGAAGCCGTCTCATCGTGCATCGGGGCGCTGCGCAAAGAGTTCTCCCCAGACGTCATCGTAGTCGGCTCCAACACACCCTCGCTTCTCACCCCGGAGCTCCTCGGCGAGCGCGTCATTGGCGTCTTGCCCCCGATAAAGGCCGCGGCGGAGGCGTCAAAGACCGGCAACATTGCGGTTCTCGCCTCACGGTCTGCATCACGCAGCGAGGAGCTTGCGCGCCACATCAAGATGAACAACACGACTCCCCCGTGCAATGTCACGTGCATCGACGCATCGGCGCTAATCGACATTGTGGAGCACGCCAGGTTTATCGGGCAGAGGCCGCGCTGCGTTACGGCCATACGCAAAACGCTCCACAAGACCTTTGAGCGCAACTCGATTGATGTCGCAACGCTCTCAAGCACACACCTCCCGCTCCTCCTCCCGCTTATGCGCCGGACTATCTCGAATGTGACGTTTGTGGATCCCGCCGCGACAGTCGCCGAGCGCATCGCTCGCCTAGTTGGCGTGGATGCCGGATCGCCAACGCTGCGCGTCTATACGACAAAAGACCCCAGAAAGCTCCAGATCCACCTCACAAAGCTCGGCATAAACCAAAAGGCAACGCTCCTCGAGCTCTAGTCACTTTTTGGCCTTTCTGTACCCGTGGCCAAATGACGCGTCATAAAGGCGCGAAAACTCGTAGGACTTTGGCGCAACAACGTCACCAATTACGACGATGGCCGTTCTTGTTATCCCCGCATCCCTTGTCCGGCGCGCAATGTCACCGAGTGTCCCGACGATCACCTGCTCGTCATCCCAGCTTGCCCTGTAAACGACTGCGGCCGGCGTGGACTCTGTGTAGCCTCCCGCTAGCGCATCGCGGACGATCCCGTCTAGGAGGTGAACGCTCAGGTAAAAGACCATCGTGGCCCCGTGGGACGCAAGCGAGGCGACTGACTCGCGTGGAGGCACGCTAGTGCGCCTCTCGGCCCGAGTTATGATTATCGACTGCGTCACTCCGGGAAGCGTGAGCTGCGATCCAAGGGCCGCTGCTGCGGCAAGAAACGACGTCACGCCGGGCACTATGCGCGACCTTGTGCCCTCGGCGGCCAGCGCGTCGATCTGCTCCCTGATCGCCCCGTATATCGCCGGATCCCCGTCATGGAGGCGAACCGTGCGCTTTGCGGCCCGCTCGCCCTCTAGGAGAATGCGCGTTATCTCCTCGCGGACCATGCCTGAGGCGTCATGGAGCTTTGCGCCGGCGCACATGTCCATGATGGCCTTGGGCACAAGCGAGCCCGAATAGACTACGACCTCGGCGCGCTCGAGTATGCCCTTGGCCTTTACCGTGATCAGGTCGGGATCCCCGGGCCCGCACCCCACAAAGTCAACTGTCATGGGCCCGCTTTACCATCAGTATCGAGAAATAGCGCATCTCTGAGGTGTCCAAGTCGATCTCGCCGAGTGTCGTCTTTGTGACGCGCTCGCGCTCGGTTCCGAGATCCTGCCCTATGGCAAACGGCGAGTCTGGCGAATAGCCGGCCTCGCGCAAGAGCTCTATGACGCGCCCAAAGTACTGGCCGTCCTTTAGGAATACCATCGTGTCTGAGTTTTTTGCGAGCTCGCGAACCTGCGTGAGGTCATAGCACGAGGGCACGATGGTGAGCTTTTCGGCCCCCTCAGCAAGGCTCATGCCGACCCTTGAGGCAAACATAAAGACGGACACGATTCCTGGCACGACGGTAATCTCTATCTCTGGGTGGTCGCGAACCAGGCGCTTGTAGAGGTACATCCATGTGCTGTACAGGTATGGATCCCCGACGGTCAAATAGACTGCGGTTCCGGCGGCGTTGACCTCCCTGGCCATCTCCTCGGCGTTCTTTTCCCACGTCTTGCCGAGAACCACGGGATCCTTTGTCATCGGAAAGATGAGCTTTACCACCTTTTGGTTCCTTGCGGGGTCGATGAGCGGCTGTGCTATCGAGAGCGCAATGCTCGGGCGATCCTCCCCAGATGCGGGACAGAGTATGGCCTTTGCGGAGTCTATGGCCTTTTTTGCCTTTATCGTGAGCAAGTCTGGGTCTCCGGGCCCGCACCCTATAGCGGTAAGCTGCGCCATTGCGCAACTCGGCCAGCTGCGTCCTAATTAAGCCTCGCGCGGGGTTGGCAGCTAGTTGTGTGGCGCGCGCAGATATTGCCCCGTGGGACTCGTGGTCTGGATCACGTCTGGCGGGCATGCGTGTCGCCGAACACCGCCTCCTGACTGGCGGCCCGTGACTCGCTACCGTGGCTCTGCGTGATCATGCGGACTGCCCGTGGGAAGGCTCAATCACGCACCGACGCGGGCCACAAAAACAGATGCCGCAGGCGCGCAACACGCCTTTGTCATGTTTTAGGAGTCAGGACGGCGGTGCAGCCATACGGCCGCCGCCGCCGCCCCTGGGGCACCATAGGTTGGTAACCTTGATGCGAGTGCGAGGCATGGGACTTAATAAACTATTTGCCGAAATCAGCGGCTGATCACGCACGTACCAGTCGGTTTTGCATCACGGACAACCCCGAAAGGTTGCCGTGGGTCGTCTTTGACGCATGACCAACTATTGGGGCTCCGATGCGTGATCATGCGTGTTGCTTATGAGATCCAATCGCACATCGCCCTGGGTTGACTTGGCACATATTAGACTATGACCCGGCAGGACTAGATCGCAGTTGTTGCTCTACCGCTCTGCGATCACATCTTGTCAACACAACGGATCAGCTTTGTAAAAAATTGTTGTGGGATCATGAGAAAAGCATGCAGGAATGTTGGTGGCGGATGCCAGGACCAAAACGTGCGATCTTGATCGCAAGCGACGATCTCGCTAATTCGATCGCAACACGCCTGTTGCCTGTTGGGGGTGTGAGGCTAGCATGGTAGAATGGACGGCCTATGTGGACGAATCGGGCAAAGATGGCCAAAGTGCCGATTTTGTGCTTGCGTGTATTACCGGAAGTCCAGAAAATATGACAAAGTTAAGTGCTGGCATGCGTGGATTTAAACGCGGATTGATGCTGGGGCATGATCCTGACACGTGGGAACTGCACGGCAAAAACATAATGCTCGGGCATGATCGTCAAAAAAACCAAAGTTTCCGAACAAGGTCTTTTACAAAAAAACTAGCTATTTTTGATGCTGTTGTGGATCTTGTATGTGAACTTGATATTAGTATTCTTGGCACATTAATAGCCAATACACAACTATCTAAAAAATATCACCAAAACAAAACTTTAGAATACGCGATAACGGTCTTGTTTGGGAGGCTTGAACAGTTTGTACATACTCGACCTATAGACACTATACATCTAGTTTCAGATCGTGTGTTGCCTTATGAAAAGAAAATAATTACCACAGCTTTTAACAATTCTAGACGGGGCAACAGCTCTCTCTCAGCAACACAAACTAGTCATGTGACTGGAATAGAATATGTTGATTCACAGGATAACGTGCTCATACAGGCAGCGGATATAGTAGCATATGTTATAAACAGATATAGAAATGGAGACGAAAACTTTGCGAACATGTTTGCAAAACTAACGGAACCCGTAAAAACACATGACGGCGGCGTGCAGCACCCCCTTGTCATATTTTAGATACGAGACGGCGGTGCAGCCATATGGCCGCCGCCGCCGCCCCTAGGGTGACCACTAGACTGGTCACCTTGATGCGGGCGCGAGGCGAGGAATTTAATAAACTATTTGCCGAAATCAGTGGCCGTTCACGCAAGAACGCCCGCAATTGACCCGTCTGTGCTCGGCGATTCCGAAGGGTCGTTTTGAGCCCGCAAGCGACACATGACCGATTATTGGGGACCCGACGCGTGATCATGCGAGCCGTCTATGAGGAGACCCAACCGCACATCGCCCTGGGTCGGCTTTGGCACACATTCGACTATGGCCCGGAACGACTAGATCGCAGTTGCCGCCCCACTGCTCTGCGATCACACCTTGTCAATACAACGGATCAGCTTGGTGAATAATTGTTGTAAGATCATGGCAAAAGCAAGCAGGAGTGCTAGCTGCAGATGAAAAGAGCACCACATGCAACCTTGATCGCCCGGAGGTACTCGCCTGACTAGGTCACGGTATATACGTTGCATATTCTGGACAGGTGGGCATTGTGGTAGAATGGACTGCCTATGTGGATGAAGCAGGCAGTGACGAGAAAAGTGACGAATTTGTGCTTGTATGCATTATTGGGAGTCCGGTGACGATCACAAAGCTAAGTAGTGCTGTGCAGGGGTTCAAGCGAGGGCTGGCGCCGGATGATCCCGATGCATGGGAACTGCACGGAAAAGACCTGATGCGTGGATCTATGCCCGGACAAAAACAAGGTTTGCGAGTAAGAACGATCGCGCAAAAAATCGCCATCTTTGACGCTATTCTAGAGATTGTGCGTGGATCTGAGGTGAAAGTCTTTTGTGTGATAGTGGACAACAAAAGAGGATCCAAAGTGTATAACAAAGACAAGACCCTAAAATATGCCATGGCGATCCTCTTTGAGCATCTTGAACAGTTTGTGCATACCACTGAATCAGTAGACACTGTTCGCATAGTTTCAGACTATGTGCCAGAAAGCAAGCAGAAACAAAATGCGGTGGTTCTTACAAATGCCAGACAGGGCAAGAGCAGAATACTAGACATACAAACTAGCCACGTGACCGGAATAGAATATGTTGACTCACAGAGTAGCCTGTCAATACAGGCAGCGGATCTTGTCGCATATGTTGTAAAGAGGTACAGGAACGGCGACAAGAACTTTGAAAAGGTGTTCCTGGACATGGCGCAGTCCATGAAGACGGCCGTTAGGGGCGGAGAGCATCTAGCATAATTTGGAGAAGGCAGGACGGCGGTGCAGGATAGGTCCCGCTTCCGCCGCCCCTAGGGAGGCCCTCAGACCGGCATAACACCCTTGATGCGAGTGCGAGGCGTGGAATTTAATCAACTATGCCGAAATCAGCAGCCGATCACGCACGCACGCGCCAGCCAGCCCCGCCTGCCCCCCGGGAGACCCCGCGGACCGTTTTGGGCCCGCACGCGACGCATGACCGACCGTTGGGGCCTAGGGGCCTGCGCGCGTGGCAGACACTATTGTGACGGGGTTTCTTGCAAGCATCATCGTCCCCGTCGACGTCTTGCGGCTCTTTGCTATCGTAACCTGCGTAATGTCAACGTCGCCTAGCGGGAGCCTGTCCATCTCGCCGATGACCTCAAAGAGCGTCTCGACTAGTATTGTGCCGACAACGATGCGCCCGCCGGCCCGCAGCCTTTTGGCGCACAGCGCAAGAACCGCCGAGGTCGCACCGCCCATCCCGCCAACAAATATCGCATCTGCCTCGGGCATCTGCCCAACGCACTCGCGCGCATCGGCGTGGTGCACAGTTGCCCTTACGCCAAAGCGCTCAAGGTTTGACCTTGTGAGCTCTACGGCCCGCGCATCGGAGTCTATTGCGTGAATGTCCGCACCCTCGCCGGCCTGCAGGGCCGCCTCGACGGTCACCGAGCCGCTCCCGCACCCGACGTCAATCACCGTCGCGCCGCGGCGAATTCTCGCCTTTGACACCTGGATCGCGCGAACCTCCTCCTTTGTTATCGGGACTCCCTCCTCGCGCGCAAACTCGGCGTCGGGGATTCCCGGCGTTGCCGCATCCCACAACGTGCGACTCACCCGAGCGGCGCGCCTAGGCCGCCGCCCTCGGGAAGGTTGACAAACGTATAGCTCGTTATCCACGTAAAGAGGTAGATAAAGACATAACTTCCAATCCCCTGTGTGACGATCTTTTTCCGGTCAGATGCCGGAAGGCGCAGCCTCATCGTCTTTGCAAAGAGGATCGTCCCAAAGAACACGATGATCATGAACGCAATCGACGCCCAGCGCCGGTCCTCGCCGCTGATCCCCTCAAAGAGAAACGTTGCTGCCGTTCCGGCCGCAACTGCGAGGCCCACCCTGAGCCAAAAGAGAAAGTTGAGCTTGCGGGCCCGCTCGGCGGCCTCAATCGACGCCTCGCCGCCGGCGCCTCCCGGCGCGCCTGCGCTAGCCTTTGGCGCCGGCGCCTCGGGATCCTCGCGTGGCTCCTCCTGCGGCCCATGCTGCCCCTCGCTGGGCTTTTTGTGCTTTGCCAATGCGATCCGCGCTCACGCACGGCGCCTCGCTTAAAACCCTTGGCGCGCCCATCAAGGCTATATCGCCCCCCGCCTCGCCGCGTGCCAATGGCACTTGCCGGAATCGAGGTTCGCTATCTTGTGGGGCGCATGGCCGGCCTCGCCGAGGGCCACTATGTGGCCAACGTGTACGGCGTGAACCGCAAGACGCTCCTCATAAAGATGCACCACCCCGAGAGGGATGATGTCTTTCTGCTCGTCTCCACGCGCGGCGCATGGCCGACATCCTCACGCGTCGAGGCCATCGAGCCAAACCCGCTCGTGCGGCGCACGCGCGACTCGCTTACGCGCCTGAGGATGACTGGCGTGTCACAGCCCGGCGAGGAGCGAATCGTGACATTCGAGTTTGGCGGGCCGGGACGCGCAATGCGCCTCATATGCGAGTTCTTTGGCGAGGGCAACATTGTGCTCTGTGACGAGACTGGCCGCATACTTGCGCTCCTGCACTCTGTCGAAGTGCGCCACCGCACGCTGCGCGTCGGCGAGACGTACACGCCGCCCCCGCCCTCGGATCTCTCCGCATCAGAGGCCACACTCGAGGACATCTCTGCAGTCTCCAAGACGCCGCTTCGCGCCGCAAAGTGGCTCGGGCGCAGCGTTGGCCTGCCGTCGCGATATGTCGAGCGCGTGTTCGCCGATGCGCACATTAACCCAAAGTCTCCCGGCTGCGAGCTTAGCGAGCCTGACGTGGTGCGCCTCCACTCTGTGCTCTCCTCAACTGTCCGGCGTGTCATAGATGGTGACCATGCCCCAGAGCTCATCAGTGCTGACGGCGAGACGACGGTAAACCCCATACCGCTCATCGACGGCGCGCGCGCCGAACCGGACAGGCCTTTTGAAGAGCTCCTAGACGAGGCCCTCACGTCATGGCTCCTCGAGGCGGGCCGTTCTATGCGCTCAGGCAAGACTGACCGGCGCGTCGCCGAGCTCGAGTCGCAGATTGGCGAGCAGGATCGCGCGATCGCCCTTGTTCGGCAGAGAGCCGGCGAGATCTCCGAGACTGCACAGGGCCTGCAGCGCCTCGCCTCACAGGGCGTCATGGACCTGCGCGATGCGCGCGCCGGCGCCGAGCTCTCCTCTAGGGGCGCACAGCTGACGCGCCGGCGCGGGCGCGACGTGATCCGCCTTGCGGAATGTGATGTTGGCGTGCAGCCGCACATGTCAATGCATGCAGCGGCATCTGCCCTGTTTGATGAGGCAAAGGTCCAGGCCGGCGCCGAGGCGTCGATCGTGGCTCGCCAGAAAAGGATGCGCACCGAGCTTGAGTCGCTCCAAAAGCGCTCGACTGTCGAGTCGTCCTCTGTTGGAGTCACGCACATTCGCAAAAAGGCATGGTACGAGAGGTATCGCTGGTTTACGACGACTGACGGCATGATTGCAGTCGGCGGGCGCGACTCGTCATCGAACATGTCGCTTATCAGGAGGAGGATGGAGGAGGGCGACACCGTGTTTCACGCCGACATCTTTGGATCGCCATTCTTCCTCCTAAAGGGCGGGCGTGGCGCGCCGGCCACTAGCGTCTCTGAAGTCGCCCACGCGACAGTCTGCTTTAGCCGTGCATGGCGCGAGGCGATGCATGGAACAGAGGCCTATTGGGTTGAGCCCGCACAGGTCAAAAAGGCAGCGCCCAGCGGGCAGTTTCTCCCGCGCGGCTCGTTCTCAATAGAGGGCAGGCGCAACCTTGTGAGGG
Source organism: Cenarchaeum sp. (assembly GCA_963692915.1). Taxonomy (GTDB): domain Archaea; phylum Thermoproteota; class Nitrososphaeria; order Nitrososphaerales; family Nitrosopumilaceae; genus JAHRAL01. Next base: position 1,396,888 of record OY843584.1, on the reverse strand, counting down.
TTCCTGCCCTCCGCCTCTCCGTCGGCGCCGTGCCACTCGGCGGCGCATACACCGTGTCTTGCGGCCCCCCACAGGCCATCCGCGCCACATCGGTGTGCTGCTCGCTCATCGAGCCCGGCGGCTCCATGCAGGCAGACGCGGCAAAGAGGATAAAGTCAGCCCTCACCGGCATGAGAGAAGACCTTGGCGGCATCAGCCTCGACGAGATTGCGCGCGCGCTTCCGGCCGGACTGAGCCGCGTTACAGAATCGGTGACAGGCGATGCGAGCGCCTGAGCTGAGCGACGCCGAGGGTGCTGCACTAGTGGCCGCCGCACGCCGCGCAGTCGAAGAGCGCCTGGGAGCCGGTGTCCAAGGCGCGCCTCCGCACGTGCCACCCGGACGCCTCGGCGTCTTTGTCACAATAAGTGGCGCCACTGGCCTGCGCGGCTGCATCGGGTTTCCCATTGCGCACGGCGAGCTGCGCGAGTCACTCGGCGAGGCGGCCATTGCGGCGGCCACGAGCGATTCGCGCTTTGAGCCCGTCAGGGCCGAGGAGCTGCGATCGCTGACCTTTGAGGTCAGCATACTCTCCGTGCCCGAGGGGATTCCCTGCGAGCGCTTGGCGTACCCGTCTGCCATAAGGGTCGGCCGCGACGGCCTCATAGTGACGCGCGGACAGCACTCTGGACTCCTCCTCCCGCAGGTCCCGGTCGAGCTCTCATGGGATTCCGAGGAGTTCCTTGGGAGGACGTGTGAAAAGGCCGGCCTCGCGCCGGACTCTTGGCGTGATGAGGGCACCGAGGTTCGGCGGTTTGGCGCAACGGTCTTTCGTGAAGAGTCGCCCCGCGCGCGTGCAGTACGGGTCTAGGCCGGCCCAATCGTCTGCGCGACTGTGTCAACGGTCCACACGTCGCCGCCGCGTATGCGCGCGTATGCCTCCTCGTCGACTAGCATGAGCGGAATTCCGGCTATTGCGCACCCTGACACGACGCTCGCGTCTGGCCTCGTGCAGACCATTGCAGACGGCGCCACACCGTTGGCCTTTAGCGCGTACACGGTATATGCGCCAACGCTGCTGCCAATGCCGTGCGGAAACGCGAGTATGGCCCCGCGCAGGCTCTTGCCGCATAGATCGTGTGATGCGTCAGTTATTGTGCCGCGAACCGCGTCGACCATTCCAAGAAAGTTGATCGCGCGCGCGGACTTTAGGACGGTGCCAGATGCCCTTCCGGCCACGATAGTCTTTGAACTCACCGGGCCTCACGCTCGACGATCTCGGCGATCGGCCGGAGATCTACGCCAACACGGTTGGATCGCGACAGATAGTATGCGCCCTTTACGCTGCTAGTCGTGACCGCATCGACCTCATCGCCGCTGATTAGGGGCGTGAGGCACGCGCAACAGTCCGCGAGAAGCTCGCATCCGGCGCGCCGGAGCTCGGTGGCGTGGCCTGTGCGCTCGGCGGCCTCGCGCGAGGCGCGCGCGCAAAACACAATGCACCTCTTTTGGAACGACCTGCCCTTTAGCATGGCCGCAAGGTCTGCGAGCTCGCCGGCTCCAAGCTGCGGGCTGCCGAGGGCCACCATGTCCCCAGACTCTGCAGTGGAGAGCTCGTCGTGGATGGCGACCCGCTCGGCGTCCCCAAAGTCGACACGCTCTCCGGCCGGCGGCGCATCTAGCGTAAAGCGGCTGCATGTCCCTGATGTCCCCATTCCAGCACACAGAGACTTGCATTTACGATGATCCATCGGCGCTGCGGCGCCTGTGAGGTTTACCGTCCGGGACGCGACCCCGCCGGCAAAATAGCCGAGCAGGCCATAATCTAGGTCACTTGGGTCACTCACATCAAGCCTGACTGTCGGGACGTCGGCGGCATCCTCGTCTGCGGCGATCGGGGTCTTGCCGGTCAGCGCGCTAGCGAGTGCGCCAAACGCGCTCTCCTTGTTTGTGTGGAGGCCATCAACAGAGTTTGCGTGTATCGCCGCGTTGCTCTCGGCAAAGGCGACGCGGCTGCCCCTCGGCGGCGCAACGTCGGTTCCGGCGAATATCTCGTATGGTATGCAAGAGAACGACATGTTTACACCCATGCTAGCGTAGGAGGCCGCTATACTCTGCTGCTTTTTGACAAAGTTGGCGTCTAGCGAATGGGGCGCGCTGGCGTCATAGCCCATCGGGTTGAGCGTCGCCCTCGTGGCCACGTGTGCGCCACCTGCTGCGATGTCGGCTAGAAAGCGCTCACCAGCATCGCCGATCGTGTTATAGTTGACACCAGAGAGGTGAACCCACGAAACATCACCCAGCCTGCTCGCGTTCATCGCCTCGCCCGTTGCGACAAGGACGCGGTACGCCATCTCCATGGACTCGCCGCGCTTGCCGTCGAGTGCTGCCTCCTCCTCTTGGGAGAGCTCCATGTTCGCGCGCAGAGCCGGCGCGGTTATAACGATTTGGGCAAGCTCGCAAAATACGAGTTTGTTGCGGCTCGCAGAGCCTTTAACCTCTTGGTCACCTTTGCGATCTTTACACCCATCTCCTCGATCTCCTTTAGAGCCTCGGTGAACTCGGGGCTGTTTCTCCCATACTTTTCGATTATCTTCATGACCTTGGCCTGCAGCTCCTCGCTCTCTTGCTCGACCTTTAGCGTCTCGGCACCCAGGACACGCGTCTCGGCCCCAAGGAACGCGATCCATGCGGTTCCGGCGCGCGTATACTCGGGACTCTGCTCGCCGTAAGTGGCCCGTGCCCTGCAGAGCTCGACCCACTCTTTCTTGCCGCTGCCGCCCCTGCCAAACACGTTCGTGTCAGGAACCTCCTTGCGGCGCACACGGAGACGTGCCCTGATCGCCCCGAGACCACCGCTCCCAAACAGATTCATGTCCACGCGCCACGCGTGGATCAATAAAAAAGTTAGCGGATCGGCCTATATGTCGATCGAGAGCGCCGCGCGCTGGATCGGCTCTAGTGCGCGCATGGCCTCGGCGGTTCGCTCCTCGGCTTCCTTGAATTCGGCCATTGCCTCCTCATACTCTTTGCTGTCCACTCCGTGGAGGGTCTTGGCCTTGCTGACCCTTGCGCCGGCTGCGCGTAGATTCCCCATCGCAATGTATGCGCGCTTTGTGGCCACGGCCGCCTCGGTCTTGAGGCACCTTATCCACCGCGATAGCGCCTTTGAATATTCACGGCTCTCCTTGCCGTGCTTTGCCTCGGCCTCCTGGAGGCGTGCCCACTCTTGACCCACGTGCCGACTCTTGCCAAAGACCATGCCCACCCCCGCGAGCCACCGCAATAATAACTCGATCATGCGCGCACCGTGCATACTTGATGAGCGCCGCATCAACCCCAGCTCTTATTAATAAAGAGGCGACTATGCACTTCGCGCTAATAAAAATATTGATCTTGGGGAGTATGCTGCCTTGCACAAAACGTAGACTTGCCCATTTGTCCTCTCCGCCCACCCATGGCTCTCGCACGTCGGCCTCCGCCTCAATGCCAGCGTCCTGGCCACGTGCCGGAGCGCCCGCCCGTCAAGCCTCCTGACCCGCATGGCTCGCCGACGCCAGAGATCCCAAGTACGTGTTTTGGCAGCCTGTCGAGCCCGCTGACTTTCTTAGGGCTCCAGGATCTGCGCCCGGCAAGACATCTTGCCCCGCTCCTACTTTTCGTACAAGGCAGTAAAAACGACTAGCATACGCCCAAAGTCAGAAATGAAAGTGCACAGGATGTGCAGAGTAAGCCAAAACAAGGGAGGATGGGTGTTTGTCTATGCAGGTATCTCTAGCTGCTCCACGTCGAATCCCTTGACGAGGCGCCACTCTTGCTCTTCTGGGGCTGCCCCCTCGAAGATCATCTCGGCGCGCTCGATCATGCCGATCTTCTCGGCTTCTGCGATCACATCCCATGCCTCCTTTTCGGAGAACAACCCTATGAGCCGCGTCATGATCTCTGCGGCAGAAACAGGGCCATAGTATTGAAGACCTTGGGCGATGAGCCTCATGCCTTCACGGTGTGCGTCCATTGGGCTTCCTTGTGGCGTTGCGCCTATTAAGCCTAGTGTCACGTGCAGGCGTGACTACAGACACAGGCGCGCGCTGTCTGGGTTTAGAGCTAGGGCGAACCTGTGGGCAACCCACCGTGTTGTCACCATGTGGTCATAGCCGTCCTCCTGACACACCGTGCAGCTGTGTGATGGCCGCCAGGATCATCGACTTGCACGGAAGCTTATCGACTGCAACATTCAATGTGCACGGGTCCAAGGGGGGAGTACGATTCGATCAGTTCACTCGTTAGGGACTTTGAAGGGGGCGTTTTGAAGCGAAAGAAAACCTCAAGCGTATTCTTTTCAATCGAGGTTCCATTTTTTATGCGTACCTCGTCTTCCGGATAGCGAATGCTCTTGGGTCCGGCAAGAACCTCCGGTCTTGCGACGGCAAAAATGGACGTGTATGTGAGCGGTAATGCGTGTTCCCTATACCGGTCAGTGACCTTGATGCGATATGACACGTCGAGGTGACTGAACCAGGGGGATTGGGTGATTGACGTAGACACAAAATTGCGCCGAATCGAGCGAAGCCGGTGTATGGACAGCATGCTATTGAGTTCCCCACTATCGTGTATGGAGCGTGAGAGCACAGTTGCGCCAGACCACAGGTATCGGAGCAAGGCATTGTATGCGACTGCAACTTCCTCATAGTCACGGGCAGCATTGCCGAGTTTATGTGCCTGAAACATGTCGTTTTGCTTATTATTGCGCTCAGCCATCTCAGATGAGGGAACCTGGGTACGATAAATGTATCTGATTTGCATGTTCGTTAATTGTTCTTTGCCAGAGTTCAATAATGCACGCCCAAATTTTTCTTGAGCGTCATTGGATAGTTGCCGAAACCAGGGAATGCGTCTCCTCGAGTCAAGGCCGTACTTTAGAACCAGCTCTAGGATCACGTCAGAGCGCAGCGTGGCGCACGTGCAGGGAGATGCCTTGATTGCAGTGTCGATGTGGGAAGCCAGGGTATCGATCAGGTTGCGATCACGCAAATTCGACGAGCTCAATAGAAGTGCTCAAAATTGCCAATATAAAACACCTGCGAGCTGATCGCAAAAACACCACACCTGTTGCCTCAATTATTGGTCAGAACTGGACAGGTCGGCGCCCTCGTCATCATTAGCGTTACTGCATTGCACGAATAGCAGACTGGGCAGGAATGCCTGCCGACTGTACACCCTGCCCCGTGTGCCCCGGACTCTAACCCTGCCACGACGTGATATATACACCCCTGCGCCAACACGGCGCGCATGGCGCCACGCCGCACCCCGCCGATCAGGGAGATACTGACGGGCATGCGATCCACGATGAAGGCCGTCCGCCCACCGCGCATGACGGCACTGCGCGAGCTCCACGAGGCCGAGACTGGCCCGTTTAGCATACTCATCGGCACAATCCTCTCGGCGCGCACAAGGGATGAGAACACGGCCAAGGTCGTGCGCCGCCTCTTTGAGCGGTACAGGACACCGACCGAACTCGCCGGCGCAAGGGTTCGCGACGTGGAGCGCATAATCCACTCGATTGGATTCTATCGCGTAAAGGCGCGCCGCATAATCGACGTGGCCAGGATCATCTCCTCGCGCCATGGGGGTCGCGTCCCAAAACGCCTCGACGCGCTCCTAGAGCTTCCCGGCGTTGGGCGCAAGACTGCAAACTGTGTCCTAGTTTACGCGTTTGACGAGCCGGCCATACCCGTGGACATACATGTCCACCGCATATCAAACCGCCTTGGCATCGCAAGCACAAAGACGCCCGAGGAGACTGAGGCTGCGCTCACCGAGGCGATTCCGCGGCGATACTGGCTAGAGATAAACGACACGTTTGTCATGTATGGTCAGAACATCTGCAAGCCCATATCGCCAATGTGCGACGTGTGCAAGATACGCCGACACTGCGCATACTATCGCAGTATAACTCGCGGGGCACCGGTGCGTAAGCGGGCCAAATAGCGCACGTCTCAGCGGCGCTTTGTCAAAAAGAGGAGCCCTGCCAGCGCGCCCACGGCCGCGGTAACATAGAACGGAAATAGGTGAAACGCGTTCTCGGCGGGATCTCCTGAGAGTATCTCAAAAGAGTACGTGCCAGACGCCACTGAGGGCCCATCAAGGTACGACTCTACTGCGTGCGCCGACCATGACGATATCGCAAACTCGCCGACATCAAGGTTTGAGACGACGATCCTCTGGCCATTGTTTATCGTCATTCCGGCGCGATCCGTGTACGCGACGATGACTGCCGATGACGGGGACCACCCGCGCTCGGCCATCGAGTGGACCGGCACGTACCCCTCGGCACTAGGCAGGCTGACTGCGGCCCAGAACATCCTGTCTGGCGTCGGACCCATGCCGACCTCGATGAACTTGCCCTCCTCCTCGGCGTCATGGAGGCGCAGGACCGCACCCTTGCCGCCCTCGACATACTCTAGGCCGTTGCGTATGGTCACCTGCCAGCTCGTGTCATGGACCGCATCAAGTCCGTTCACTGTGGCATCGCGCGCGACGACGTTAAAGTCAGCCGCGCCAACATTGATGTCGACTATGCCAAGTGACGGGTTTATCTCCTCTTGCGCGTGTGCGCCAAGCGTGACTGTTGCCAGGGCCACGAGCGCGAGTGCTGCCCTCATTGCTCACTCCACAAACGGCGAGGCGTGGCCCTCTATGAGGCGCGTTACCTCTGGGCGCATCGTGTACTCGCTTGGCGTCTTGCCGGCCTGGAACATCTCGCGCAGCGCCGTGCCAGACACGTTGAGGCGGCTCTCAGGGCCGTGCGGACACCCCTTTGCAGTAGAGAACGCAAGGCACGAGCTGCAGTAAAAGACGGCGGGGAAAAATACGGGCTCTATGTCGAGGTCGCCGTACGAGCCAAATATCTCGTGTGCCGCAAAGGGCTCATAGTACTTGCCTACACCGGCGTGGTCACGGCCGATAATGATGTGCGTGCAGCCATAGTTCTGGCGCATTATCGCGTGGTGTATGGCCTCCTTTGGGCCGGCATACCTCATCTCCGTGTGGAGCGTGCCTAGGACACAGCGGTTCTCCGGATAGTATGCGCGAATCATCTCCTCATACGCGCCTATGATGACATCATCGGCAAAGTCACCGGATTTTTTCTTGCCCACGAGCGGGTTGACGAACACGCCGTCGCGCGTGGCCAGCGCTGCCTTTTGGAGCATCTCGTGGGCGACGTGCGGCGGGTTGCGCGTCTGAAACGCGACGATCTCCTTCCAGCCGGCGGCCTCAAAGGCCTCGCGCGTCTGCACTGGAGTCATCCTTCGCCGCCTCAGAGTCGAGTCCGCCGGCCGCCTGATGAGGCGTATCTTGCCCCCAAGGAGCGCCTCGCGCATCGCCGCCGTGCTCGCCACTCCGGGGTGGGCCGCATCCTCCGTCCCGTATATCCCGCGCGCAAGCGCGCCGCGATCAAGCGTATGGGACTCCTCTACCTGCATCACTGCCCTGCCCTCGCCCTCGCGCAGCAGTACCTCGCCGGCATCGAGTGCGGCCTTTGCGTCCTCTGCGCTGACGTCAAGGAGTATGGGAATCGTCCAGGCGGTTCCGTCAGCTAGCCTGCCGCCCTTGATGACGGCGGCCAGGTCTGCCTCGCCGAGAAACCCCTCTAGGGGACTGAATATCCCGTCGGCGATATTCTCAATGTCACTCATCGCGCCGGCCCGCACCTCGAGCTCGGCGAGTCCGTCTGGCGCTGACTCGGAGGAGACACAGTTGACGAGCTTGCCGCCGTGTGGCTTTATTGCCATGGCTATGCACCACGCTCCACGTGGAGGCCGCACTCTTTGCTGCCGGACTGGCCCTCCCACCACCATCGCCCGTCGCGCAGGCCCTCGCCGTCGCGAACCGCGCGCGTGCACGGCGCGCAACCTATGCTCTTGTATCCGCTGTCAAGCAGCGGGTGATACGGAATGTCATTCTTTTTGATATAGGACCAGACATCATCCCACGTCCACGACACGAGCGGGTTTACCTTTAGTATCCCGCCGTGGCTCTCATCGACCTCTATGCGGCCCGCATCGCGCCGGTTCTCGGTCTGATCGGAGCGAACCCCCGTTATCCACGCGTCGAGTCCGGCGAGGGCGCGCTTTAGCGGGTTTACCTTTCGCACGCCGCAGCACATGATGCGGTTCTCGACACTCTTGTAAAAGAGGTTTACCCCGTGCTCGTTGACCATCTCGGAGACCTCGGCTGCCTCGGGGCAGACGACCTCAAAGCGCACGCCGTACCTCTCCTTCATGGTCTCCATGACCTCGTACGTCTCGGCGTTGAGCCGGCCCGTGTCAAGCGTGATGAGGCGCGCGTCCTTTCTGATGGCGGCCATCATGTGTATTATGACCGAGTCCTCGGCCCCGAGGCTAGACGCCTTTGCTATCCTTGGGTGGAGCTCGCCGAGTGCCCACTCTAGGGTCGCCTCTGGCGTGTCCAGGCCGTCGCCTATCTCCTTGGCCTCTGCCTGCGTAAAGCGCCTCATCTGCGCACAGAGGCCGACTGCGTTACCATATAACTTGTTGCCGCGCGGGGTGTGCATGAGGCCAACACTGCCGTACGCACATGTTTAGGCCAGATGTCACAGCAAGATCGCGCCTATTTGACCAAAAGGGGCAGTGGTGCTGGCCTCATACGCGTCAGGCTTTGTCCACGAATGGATATCCCGAGAGGGGGTCTCTCGTGGATGCGCTCAATTGTGTATTGCCCCAAAGCCGGTTCTGGCACCTTTCATATCTTAAAAGCGAGGCGACGGTGCGGCCATATGGCCGCCGCCGCCGCCGCCCCTGGGGTGGCCCTCAGACCGGCTTTTCACCTTGAATCAGGTGGCGGGCGGGGAACCAAATAAACCCTTTAAGGAATTCAATAGTCGATCATGTGCCTGACAGGGCGACCAGCCAAGGGGGGCGGTTCAGAGTGCGCACGCACAGACAACCTCCACAGATCCGAACCACAGGCTTCAACAAGGTCAGCTCCCCCCGTGGCCGTGCCGCTAGTCGACGACAAGCTTTTGCTGTGAAGATCCGTGCACCGTCTCATTTGCCTGAACCGAGTCCATCGCATCGGTTCTCTCAGCTAGCTGAATATACGATTGTGTAATCTCCGAGACTATGCGATCATACAGTTTTTCAGCATCACCTTTATGCTCTTTTAATTCCATTCGATCATAGCATGAGTCTAGTATCTTGTCACTCCCCTCACCATAGCCGCGAGACAGACACATGAACCAGTCATATAGCACAAAAAAGGGCCTCATCGTGCTTTGTCCATCAAACGCAAGCTTTCCACTTATCCAATCTTCTAGAAGACAAAGCCTTTTCTTCCAAACTTGATCTTCGTCTAGTTCGCCCCTTTGAAATTTTACATTAATGGAGTCCATGCAAATGCCGGCTAAATCACAGACTGCGCCCGCCATATATTCATTCCAAATTACCGGCCTGATCATTTTTTCAGCAATTGCATGCCGCTCTTTATCCAAATTGCATATTTTTGTTCCGAATTTCATTTGCGATTTATGCCCGAATCTCTCCATCGATTTTATCAACTTTTGTTCATCAGAGTCCTCTACTGGTATGCTGAAACATGTTTTTCTGTAGAGATCTGAAACTATGTCATGTTTGGACTCTATGTTCTCTGACAACATATACTGCTGTTCGTTTTGTGGAATTTTATCAAGATTTCCAAGCCAACAAAATAGGTCTCCATGCCTATTTCTACCATAGTCTAGACTGCATTCACCAAAGTTAATCTGCCCACCAGCGCCAATCGGCACTATTGAATATCCGTCTTGAAAGGCGTATTTTATCAGCACAGCTTCATTAAAAAACACGGGAACGTAATACCCGTCCACCTTGCCTGTCAGGCGCTTTAGTCCGGGAATTAGCTCTAGATCAACACTAGAATATTTGAACTCCACATTTGGGCACAGTTTGAATCTGTGTTCTCTTGTGCTGACTCGGCACTTTTGCGTTTTCCGCCGCTTGGCCTCTTTGACAGCCTGCGAAATCAGGGCCCCAACATGGGTGGGAATTTTCGTGTTCTTGCATGATGGGCACACTCGCACGGGGACACGATCGTCCACGTGTATGCCTTTTACCTTTCCCAGTTCGAGAAATTCTATGCCAAACCAATCGCCACACTTGCATAGATGCTCGTCGCCGATCTCCTTGCCCGATCCAACCCCCAACTCCCTGCTCACGCACAGTTATTGCCTCGCACACGTAAATAGTTTTTCAATGACTTGCTCTTTTGTTTTATACGGAAAGCAGGAGCGCTGCCCGTTCGTGTCCTCTACCCGCCCCAGGTTTCCGGATCCGCCTGATCTGCGCCCTGCAGGCGTTCCTGCCCACCCCACCAATTTTCATGCAAGGCAAAAGCTTGTGCTCGGCAAATGGATATATTTGGCATGGGGTCTGACGCATGCCATGACGGCCGTAGTGGCAGGGCTTGGGTCGGTGCGCACCGGCGCCGAGATTGACGGGGCGCTGCGCGCCATGATGCGCGTTGGCATGGAAACCGCGGGATCCATGGGGCTAAAGACGTTCGTCGCCGACCTCGAGCACGGTCGCGCCCTGACAAGCCGCCGGCCGTACATGGGGTGGACCGAGACGCCAACCGGAGTGGCCGGCGTCTCCACGCTGGTGCCCCGCTACGTCGGGGAGCTGCAGCCAGGGAGCCGCGCCTACCGAAAGCTTGTGCCGGACTGCGAGCTGTACCTGGATCGGCGCATGGGGAGGTTTTGCCTTGTGCACACGCTGGCTCCTGACAGGGTCGCCGCCTATGCGATGGCGCTCCTCATCTACACGACGCAGGTCAACCGCGCCTGGATAGGGCCGCGCGCGCTGAACGAGTGCGTCAACGAGTGGCGCAGTGACGTAAACGGCCTCAACGGCACAGCGCGGGCGAGCCGCCAGGAGACGCGCATGGTGGCCGGCCGCACGGTCCTGGGAACAGTGCGCGCGAGGGGTGCCGGGGCCGACGGCTCCGGCCACGTGGAGATCGACGCTGACTGCGATGGGTGGATCGCCGCAAGGGACGGGACGTGTGTGGAGGCGCACCTGCGCCTCGCCGGCATGGTCAGGGAGAGGTACGCAAGGATGGCCACCAGGGTCGAGGAGTGCAGCACGGGCTGCCTTATGGGCCCGGACCTCACCGACATCGGCGGCGGGGTCACGATTCTGCTCTCAAAAAAGATCGAGGACGTGCAGCGGTTTGTGGACATTGTGTTTGGGAATCCCAGGTTTCCGCGCATGCTAGAGAGACACCTCAGGCAGGGAGACACGTGCCACTATGTTCCGACCTTTGACGGGGGCAGCGGAACGTACCTGAGCACCGCAATCTCGACCAAATACGAGGACTCCCCCGCGCTTCTCATCACGCTCAAAAAACGCAATCCCGGCAGCGCCACACTCTGGCTGCTCTCGAGGATACAGATGCACTATGACGCAGGCGCCACCTGCATAGACTTGACCACAGGAGGGTGCGGTGGATAGCCACGCGCTGGTCATAAACAAGATTCTGGGTTTGTGCGCCATGGACGGCCGTGGGGACTGGCCCAGGACGCTCTCCAAGCTGGGCTATGCCGTGCGGGTCGTGGAGGGGACCATAGAGCGCCAGGACAGGAACGTCAAGCCGGACATTGTGATCGTGTCTGACTCTGGCCACGCCCTGCTCATCGAATGCAAGGCCGGCCCCAACATCGACCTCGCGCAGGACGCCGCCTATGCCGACCTGGAGCTCTCAGAGATCCAAGAACTCGTCGGCCCCGCATGCAAGGTGACCGGCCACACGGTAGTGTACGCCATAAACGCCGAGCACGAGCCCAGGGTGCGGCAGCACACGGGGCTCCCGCTCATCGTGTTCGGGACCGACTCTGTCCATGGCGTGGGAGACTTTGGGGTCGACAAGGTGACCTCTGCCCTGCATGCCGGCGTGTCACTGGCGGGGTTTCGTACCCCCCACCCACGCTACCCATTCTCCGAAAACAGCGCAAACGAGGATATTGACCATCGGATTCTCAATACCATATCCGAGTATCTTGACGACCATCCGGACACGACGTTGGCGCACATGACCACCCGCCCGTTTTCCAGGGAGCTGCTGAGGATCACGCACGAAATGCATGATGTCATCGCACCAAAGCACAGGCACGAGCTGACCGCCAAGATCAGGCGAAGCATTGCGAGGCATGAGCGCAGCGGCGCGCTGCAGGGCCTTGTTGGCTCCCGTGGGCAGGCCAGGGAGCCAGACTCGTGCCTGCCCTTTCATGGCCGGCAACCGTGAGCGCCCATGGGAGAGCCCGCGCAAAGGCTTGGGGAGGCCCGGGGCCTAATTGAGTTATAAGCAGGCCCGCGGGCCCCGTGGCGCACACATGGACCAGAGCGCCCTCGTGGCCGTCATTCCCAACGCCTTTTCGCGCCGACGCGCAGCACTCCTTGCCTCCAACGTGAAATCGATGCTAAAGTCGCGCTCGCTAGGATTCACGTCGGTTCGCCGCGACGGTGACGTGATCGCCATTGAGGCTGACGATCCCGTCTTTGCGTCCTCGGCAGTCGGCCTCCTCTTTGGCGTCGGGCAGGTCTCCATAGCGCGCATGGCCGGCACCGGCATGGCCGAGCTCGTCGCGGCCATCTCGCAGACGGCCTCTAGCCTTCTCCTAAAGGGCGAGCGCTTTGTCGTGCGCGTCGGCGGCAAAACGTCCGGATACCTGCCGCGTGATGCCGAGCTCGCCGCGACGTCAGCCATTGTGGCGTCTGCGTCGCAGACTGGCGCGCGGCCGGGCACGGACTCGGCCCATGACAGGGTCCTCCACGCGCACGTTGCGCCCTCGGCGTCGTACGTGAGCATATTCTCGGATGCCGGCCGCGGGGGCGTCCCCTTTGGCCTCCACGCCGGCCCTGTCGCCTGCCCAGTCCATGACGAGCTCTCGGCCGTCTCCATGCTCGAGGTCCTGCGGCAGGGCCATGACGTCCTGCCCGTCATGGTCCACCCCACGGATGCTGCGCGCACGCGCCTAATGCGCCCGATATGCCGCATAGCCTCCTCGATCCCGCGCGCCTCGACTGACGCTGACATTGTCAGGGTGTCAGCCTCGCGCGGCGCGGCGCTTTTGGGCGCTGCAGTCGACGCTGCGATCGACTCGGCACGGCGTGCTGGTATTCGACGCGTCTGCGTGCCAACCTCGCCGCTGGTCCACGCCGAGGAGACCTCTGATGCGCTCATCGAGCGCGTGCGGGCCGCCGGCCTTGCCGCATCGCTGCCGCTGGCCGGCGTCGAGTCGCGCATCGACTCGCATGCGGCCGCTGCCGGAATTGGGTCAATGGCGCGCCACATCGAGCGCGCGTGCGCGGCTCGCCCGTCACGCAGCCATGCGAGCCCGCGCGAGCTTGACCGGCGCACCATCTCGCTGCGCGTCGGGCCGAACATGGTCCACGACGCGCTTGACTCGCTGGCTAGCGGTGAATGATCGGCAATGCACAAGGTATGCGAGTTCATCTATCCGTGGGGGGGCGGCCACTATACGCGCATGATGCGCCTGGACTCTGAGCTGCGTGCGCTTCGCGATGACATTGAGTTTCACTATGCGTCAAAGGACCCCATACTCTCGCGCCTCCTTGCGCGCTTTCCGGATGACGCGTCGCGAATCCACGAGATACTCATGCCCACGCCGATTGGCGGCGATTCCGGCCCGAGCCTCGTGCGCTCGCTGCTCAACTTTGCGGTTCCCGTTGGCGGTCCGACGCTTCCTAGCAGGATCGCCTCGTATCTGCGCGCCGAGGCGCGCCTCTATGACCGCGAGCGCTTTGATCTGGCGATCAACGACGGCGACATGGGCTCCAACGTCATCGCCTCGCGGCGCTCGATAAGGTGCGTCTTTGTCACAAACCAGTTCCGCCCGCGCCTCTATGCGAGCCGCTTTTACCTGCGCCCGGCCGCCGAGTTCATCTCTAGGCAGATCGCGCGCGCAACGCGCATACTGGTTGCCGACTCGGCGCCGCCCAACTGCATCTGCGAGCGGAATCTCAACTTGCCTGCCTCGCTCATGCACAAGGTCGACTATGTCGGCCACTTTGCCGAGGCCGCCTCACCGCCGTCTGGCGAGGAGGGCGACCTTGAGCGCCTTATCGGTGATGCCGAGTTTGGGTACTGGATGCGGACCGGTGACGGGCCGACAAACAGCGCAACTGGCGCAAAGTACGAGTCAGCCTTTGCCGATTCTCGCATGCGTGACTGCCGGCGCGTCGTCTCACACGCGCGGCCCGGCGCGCCGATCGACAGGGTCCTTGACCGTGACGGGGGCACGCACACAGTCAGCGAGGCCCTCGAGGGCGGCGTTGACTGGCTGCAGATCGACGTCGCGTTCCTCTCAGAGCGCGAGCGCGAGACGGTCCTTGACCGGTGCTCGCACGCGGTCCTCAACGGGTCGCACACTGCGATGGGCGAGGTCCTTGGACTAAAGGCAAAACCCATAGTCGGCGTTCCCATATACGACGAGCACACAAACCAGATCGCCTGGGCCCAGGACCGCGGCCTCGGCGTCTTGGCTCGTCGACCTTCTGAGATCGCCGCGGCGGCCTCCTCGATGCTCGACTCGCCGGGCGCCTTTGCCGGCCCACTGCGCTCCTTTGCCGCCTCATTTGAGGCCGGCGGGGCGCGCCGTGCGGCCAGGGTCGCCTCGGACATGCTCGATGGATAAAATAGGCGCGCCCTCCCGTGGCGCGCTGCGGGCACCGGCCCACGGCGCACTCGACGGGCGAGCTGACCGAAAGGAATGAAGAAATGCCGTGGTAACCGGTGCCTGCGCCCCTGAACGTGTTCGGGCCTGCGGGGAACTGCCTTGTGCAAAAAGTAGGGGCATGGACAAGATGGCTTGCAGGGCGCAGATCAGGGGGGCTCACGAAAGGCCGACGGGTCAGGGCCGAAAACTCGAACGAGTAGCGCCCCCTCCGTATAAAACAATAACGCCTCCACATTACATTTTAAGCGTCATTACAACACTGGCTCTGATGAACGCAGCGCAGCAAAAAGGTATGCTAGCCATTGTTAGGGGTCTTCGCCTCTATGGCTCGGCGCCTTCAGCAGAGATCATAACGCGGCTTATAGGGCCGCTCTCCGAGAGGGAGATATGGGATCTAATCGCCGAGGCCGAAAAGATCGGCGTGATCGAGCGCGCCGAGATGATCGTCGAGGCGATCACTCCAAGAGAGCAAGAGTGGCGTCTTGTCGAGGGATTTAACGAGGAACAGCTAGAGATCTCCGCCTAGGCATGAACGGGCGGTGCTGACCTCATGCCTGCCATGGGCATAAACATACTAATGCAGATCACCTGATGGCCCAACCATGACAGTGCGGGCAGGGCAAGAGGGCACCGTGGACATTGTGGAGGCAGGGTTCAAAAAGATGACGCGTAAAGACTTTGAGAGGGATCTTGCCAGACAAAAGGCTCTGTTTTGGAGAATAAAGGCGGATCTAGAGCAAAAGTACCGCCACCAAGTGGTGTCTGTCTGCAATGGGGAGATCTTTCACGGCGATGAACTAGATGACACAATGTTCCAGGCAATGAACAAGCACCCCGGCAAGCCAATCTACGCATATCAGTTTAAACACGATGTTATGACATTTACGCAATGAGCTCAGCGCTAGGGCTGCACAGCTTTCCGTACACGCATGCCGGGCACCCCCAAGTGAGTCAGCACGCCATGGTCATCATTGGCACATGGTGCGCATTCTGTTCATGGCACGCTGTTGAGGCGGGCGCGACACGGCCATGATAATACGGCCCAACCACATCATAAAAGGCGTGCATTTCTTGCGAGCGGGTCATGACAGGAGCGACCACGTGCGTCATGTGCATAAATACGTATGTCATGCCACAGGTTGACAAAGCACATGGGATTGGCAACTGCAACATTTAGGCAATGAAAAATACCCATCGATCCACATATCCGTAACACAATTACTGTACTTTTGCCCTGATACGATTGACAGACTCGATTTTTTCATATAGAGACAAAACATCACGATGCTCAACAGTAATTACAACAGAAAATCGTTGTTGTGTAATATCAAGAGAGTTCCACCTGGACTTGCAGGATACGGCCAGTATCAACGGGTAATCAGGATTAATTTTAAGTGGGCCAGAAGTGGTATAAACACCTTTTTGGTGGTTGGCGTTACGTCGAATCCTGGAGCCTGGGATTAAGTCAAGTGTTCTCGGCTTGTATTTGAGCGAAGCAATGTCTGCGGTATCAGGCAAATCAGCATAACCAGGCTCGTTAACACCATGATCGTCATCATCGGTTCTAGAAATAGAAAGAGATTTCTTGAGATCACCTAATTGTTGGTTAGCGTGTAGATTAAACTCCATACGAACACCCATGTAAGAGGCCATGGAGGGCTTACATGGGGGGTCAAACACAAGAGTAACTGCAATAATTCGCCTTCCACGTTTAGTAAAAAACTCATCGGGCAGGCGTATAGAAAAATATTCTATAGTGTTAATTTTTATCGTGCCGTCGTGAGTAAATACCACTCTATTTCGATCAGAGGTTATCGCATTTATGATATTTGGTTTTCCATAGCCATAAACACGCAATACACTCTTCTGATTATCTTGTGGTTTGCGTGGCGTTTCTGGCAAAGAAGCAGGCAACGTTGCAGAAGACAACAATAGTGCAATTATTAAGTTTCTCGAAGCGGCAGAAAACTTATTCATCAGTCTTGCCACATAATTCGCAACTATGGGAGCGCTAAAGCTAGTGCCGGCAGACAATTGAAACCATCGCTCTGTGTAGACCGAGTTGAGAACAGCAATTTTATCCTTGATGTCTCCGCCCACATCTACCAGATCTGGCTTGACTGTGTCATTTAACCCTGGACCCACTCGAGTGATTGATGATGGCAAGTAGTTATGTGGATCAGTATAACGTTTAACGCTACCAACTGTAATCGCATGAACAGACGTGGCAGGATCAAGCAGATGTGTCTCGGCTGCACCGTCAAAGAGATAATCCGGATAAGACAGGTCTGAGGATAAAGTTGTAGGATCAATGTTTCCGGTAGCAATGACAAAAACCACGTCAGGATATTGTTCAGATAGATCGTCAATTACAATTGCAAGAGGTGACTGCATAACATCATTAATTTTAGAATTCAGAGAAACAACAGATATGTTCACAACACGACACTTGGGAAACAAATTTTTGGTTCTTTTAAGTGATTGCGTAATTTGTGTAGTTAGAAGCTTATGCGCGAACGAACTATTTGGCCTATCATAGAAAAGTTGTGTGGAGCATATCCACACTTCAGGAATAAAATTAGATGATTCAATACGATCGTTTAGTGACGCATACGCAGCCATCCCGCTCACGGCGGTGCCATGATGTTTCTGATCATCAGGATGTGATAGAAAGGAAAAATCGTTCTTGATCACGTCGTCTAACAGAGGATGACGGATCACTCCCGTATCCAATACCAGTATCCCATGAGCGTCTAGACTGGGGGAACCTAATGTGGGGAAATCATCACCGGGATAACGGTCGACGAGTTGACCCAATTGAAATTCTGGGGGACGATCAACGGCGTGCACATAATCTATACAAGCTATTTTTGTCAGCAGGTCAGAGTTGGCCTCGACAAGAACCTGACACAGGTTTTTGGATACGAATGTCTCATACACTTTAAATTCAGAGTCAAGAACCGTCTTGTTGAGTAGATCTAGTGCCTGTTGACGCCTAGAACCATCAACATCATCGGGTTTTTTTAGAATAGTGACAATAATGGAGTTAGTTTCAGTTTTTCCCAGTGGATGTTTACGCAAGATATTGCCGAATTTTTCAGACGGCGCAATTCCAGATATTTCAGTAATTGCTCCCACATATTCAGGCTTGTCATTATCAATTCTTGATATTATGTCATTTTGTAATTCTTTCAAGTCCGGAGTATCAGCCAAGACAATCCAATCGGAATTTTCGTTTGGGCGCGTAATGATCGGCTTACATTTGGCACGGGATTTTAGAGATTGTTTGACCGTAGATTCGTGATATTTGCGCACACGCATACGAAAAAGAAGATCTTGGTCATAACTAGGAAATAGGTTTTTAGACTTGGAATATTCTTTTAAAAGAGAACGTATATTTTTTAGCGCGCGGTCTGCAAAGTCTTTATGGTCTTTGTCATCTATTTTCTTTCTCGGGTATCGACGAGGTGCTATTGTTGACGATCCTTCAGACCGAAGCCTAAGATGCTCAAACCCATCAGCCACTGCACATCCCGTCCACTATAGACTTGCGCCGCTTTTGCTCCTCAAATGACCAGATC
This sequence comes from Cenarchaeum sp., assembly GCA_963692915.1. Taxonomy (GTDB): domain Archaea; phylum Thermoproteota; class Nitrososphaeria; order Nitrososphaerales; family Nitrosopumilaceae; genus JAHRAL01. The sequence goes on along the minus strand of OY843584.1, from coordinate 1,378,559 downwards.
AGGTCATCAGGCGTGACCTTGGAATCCCCCTGAATCACGCTACGCCGTAACGCGTTCTCGCATATTTGCGCAATGTCTGCTGCAGAGTATCCGTCGGTTCTGTCCACTAGCACGTCGGCCTTTACGCCACTTGACCTCTTGAGCACGCTCAGGTATTTCTTGAACAAAAGTTTCCTGGAATCACGGTCTGGAATCCTGTACATTATTATCTCGTCAAACCTGCGCCAGATTGCAGTATCAAGGAGGTGCTCGTGATTGGTCGCTGCGATCAGGATGCTCGATCCAGAGTACCCATCAACCATCTGCATAAAGTTGTTGACAACGCGCTTGATCTCGCCGAGCTCTTGCTCGTCATCACGTTTTTTGCCAACAACGTCAAACTCGTCAAACAGCACGACATATTGCCCCTTTTCCACAAAATCAAAGATCTTTCGGAGGTTTGTTGATGTTTGGCCCAGGAATGACGATATCACGGCGTCAAAGAACACGTGAACTAGCGGCCGATCTAGCACGTTGCTGAGTGCCCTGGCGCTCATCGTCTTGCCTGTTCCCGGCGGGCCACACAGCAGGATCTTTTGCTTTGGAAGCAGACCATATGAGCGAAGGCGCTTTGACTGGCGGTTTTCGGAGACCATGTACTCGAGGCGCTCCCTTGTGCTGTCGTCTATAACGAGATCGCCAAACGTGCAGTGCTCCTTGCTCAGCTGGAGAAGCGGGAACCCCTTTTCGCTGTCCGTCGGTATGTCTGCAAGCACGGGGCCGGACATGCGCTCGCTGGCGACTCTGTACTGCCTAGTTGCCGATTCCACACGACTAGTCATTGTAGAGCCTCCCGCAGCCAGCATGCGACCTTGGCACAATCTTGACCCTGGGTGAGGGCCACACCATTGCCGCCCCAGAGTCCCCACAACGGACGCCTGGAAGAGTTCGGCAATGTGGCGCATGTGCTGAATGGATTCACAGAGTGTGTTGGAGGGAGTGCGTTCAACGACGCACATTATTACATTATTCAAATATAACTGTAGCACGAAGTACGGCTCTGCGAACATACGCGGGGCGATCTCTGGCGCATCGCGACCCATAGGGGGTCATGCGGGGGTCTCGGGCCGGCAGGGCTTCCGGGCGAGCGGTCGTGGCGCCCCATCGGGGTCGCACGTCCCGTGTCCGGGGTCGTGACTCGACAACCCAAAAATAACGCACGGCGCGCCGTATCGCACAATGGCACCAGGAAGGCTCCTCAGGGACATAAAGTCGCAGGATCCACCTGGTGTCGCAGCGCGGGCGCACAGTCTTGCCCTGCGCCCGGCGTGGACGGCGCCAAGACGCCACCGCCGGCCTCCGGGAGGAAGGGGGCCGACAGCGGCCTCTGGTTTATTTGCGCCAAAGACAACAAGACAGGAAACCCGATTCACCAAAACCAGGATTGGGCCATGACGCGCATATTGAACTTGAAGACCATTTCAAGTCCAACATGGGGCAGATTGAGTCATGGTTTAACGTAATAGCCCGAGTCCGTGCCACTCTCTGACCTTCAAAACTACATGAGCCGACTCCGGGACAGGGGGCCGCGGGAATGACTGCGGGCAGGGGTGGCGATCACGAAAAAGAAGGACTGGGGAACGCCCAAAGTCTACGCCGATGCCGTCTGCAGTGCGTTTGGCGACACGATCTGCCTTGATCCGTGCTCGGGCCTGCACTCGATAGTGGAGGCCGACAAAAAGCTCATGCCGCCTAGAGATGACGGCCTGCAGCACACGTGGGACTATGCGAGGATCCATGTCAACCCCTCCTATGGCGCCGACAGGAAGAGCGGCACAAGGATATCTGACTGGCTGCGCAAGTGCGCAGACGCGCATGACGAGCATGGCTCGGAGATCATGGCGCTAGTACCCGTTGCGACCAACACGGGGCACTGGAAGCGCTTTGTGTTTGGCAGGGCTACGGCGATCTGCTTTTTGCATGACACGTGCCCAAAGTTCCTGGTCAACGGGCGGGAGGGCGGGAACGGCGCGCCGATGGCGTGCGCGATGCTGTACTATGGGGCGCGCCATGCGCGGTCTCTCGAGGTCTTTGGGGAGCATGGCGCAGTCGTCAATATCGCGCACATGCGGGCACCGCGGGATGTATGAGGTCAGCACCCCTGCCCGTTCATGCCCGGACAGGCGCCGCAGTGACAAGTAGACGGGCAGGATCACGCCCATTTGGTCAAATGAGCAGAGGGGTGCTGACCCCATACTGCGATCAGTCCACAGATATTTTATATCGGCAATTTTTGGCACTGCCAATGAGCTCGCCGAATTCGCGTGATCGCAGCCTGATCGCCTCCCTGGACCCCCACATCGACGCTGCGATCAAGGCGTCTCCCTGCACGTGCGCCACACTGCGCCGCGACGTGATCCTGGATCTGGTTCTCAAGCACGGCCTTGACCCAGATAGGCGCATTCCAGAGTTTCTCCGGCTGTGCCTCGACGCTCAGGCGAAATTTGACCAAAACGCATCGGATCATGCGCGCTACCCGGAAATGGCATCACTAACAGACGGAAATCACCTGGCCGCGGTGCCCGCATCCGGGATTGGCGAGTACAACGAAAACCTAAACGACCTATACCAGAGATGCGGCCTCGACAAGATGATCCGTGACTGCGAGGAGCTTGCAGTCGCATATGGCGCCTCACTCCGACACGAATGGGCCAACACGACCGTGCTCTCGCGCTATGTGGGAAAGATTGCAGAGCTTGATAATATGCTGGCAACACGCGAGTTTCGCTCGACCGGACACGATTTTGTGTCAACATCGGTCACAAAATCCCGGTGGCTAAACGGTCGTGACATGTCATACCGCATAAAGGTCACCGAACAGTATAGAGAGCACGCGTTCCCGCTCTCATACACATCTATTTTTGCAACCCCCCACCCGGAAATTCTCCGGGGTTCCAAGAGCTTTTGCATTTTAGAGGACGAGATACGGATGGAGAACGGAACTCCGATTGAAGAGGGCACACTTGAGATCACTTTTCATTCCAAGAAGCCAATCCCCAATTTACAAACAGGGGAGATCATCAAGAAATATGAGCCACTCGGACCGGTGCGCTTTGCATAAGCTAGAGTCACGCACATCGGAGAGCTGCAGGGCTGCACGGCGCGATATTCCTGTTGGGCTCCTGCCCACACGACCGCAGTGTGGGCCACCAATGAATCCCTCGCAGCGGCCTGTGCTCCGGCGCCCTGCCATATGTCAAAATGCACGGCACCGTGCCTACATTAACGCACTAGGTTTTAATAACGCCACAACCGTGATGACCCTGATGAACCCGGAAAGGCAAGATGCGATGCGATTCATCGCGAGGGGACTGGGTATCTATGGACCCCTGCCGGCGACTGAGCTCGTGACGCGCATTATGGGCGATCTCACCGGGGGGGAGGAGGAGGCATGGGATGTCGTTGCCGAGGCCGGGAGGATCGGCATGATCGAGCACGCCGACATGGTCTTCAAGGCGGCCACGCCAAAGGGACAGAAATGGCGCCTCGTCGAGGGGTTTGACATGAAAAAGCTAGAGATGCCCGCATAGGCAAAACTTCCACTTTCCCCTGTTTTGGTTTCCTTGGGACGTTCTGCGCGCTTTTATCCCCGGCTATGGGCGCAGGCTAGCAGCTTTTGCCAAATGACATCAAAACGCCCGTTACGCCGTAAAGGTGACATTGGGCAGCTCGGCTGTCGGCCCCCTGGGACGGCACATGCGCCACGAGGGCCAACGTGGGCACATGCGACAAGTGTGGCGTCATTGCCATGCGCCTCGTGCAAAAAGCGGGAGCGGGGGCAAAATGCCCTGCAGGGCGCAGATCATGGCAAACCGGCAGGCATCACGGCAATCCGATCCGGGGGGAAAAGGAGATCGACGAGCCTGACCCCGCGCCCTCCCGCATGCCAAAATGCGGGGCGCGCAGGGCACCGTGCCCGCATTAGCGGCCCTGTCCACGAATGATCCCGCGAGGGATAGGCCCTGTACGCGAACATGCGCGGTGCGATGTCTCGGGCACCGCGGCCTGTGGGGGTTGGCATCCCCCCATCCACTACTTTTCGTGCAGGGCAGTCCGTGGTTATAGATGACGGCGATTATGCATCAACCCACCAGACCATATGGTCAGCTCAAAAGATCGCCGATTATCATTCTAACGAGCCAAATCCGCTTTTCCAGCTTAGCCTGCCATCAAAGTGTTTTAGCACGTCGTGCCCTAAAATGGCATCGATGGCAATGCCGCTGACCTCTAGGCCCCCGCCAAGCTCGTAAACTATTCCGGAACCCGTCTTGTCCCCCACAACAACGGTGCCATGGTATGTTCTTACCTTTTCCTTCATGTGACTATCGCCATGAATGCATCCCAAATTACTAGACACTCCTGTGCATTTCAGATGTGCGCGCTCACATATTGAACTAGTCACCATGGTGACAGAGGCGCCCGAATCCACAAGTGCCACAAGTTCATGACCCTGCCACTCGTTCATTGTGCATCGGGCAAGAAACATCCCGCCATGTTCTTGCAGGAGAATGCTCATATCCACGCTGATGTGCACGGGATCGTATTGCCGTGAATGTATACTGGCTCGTCAGGGTGGGCAGCCATTGCCTTTTTGGCCGCCTCGGTTAGCCCCTTTGCCGCAAACACGTCGCCGCCACAGACGGCGATGTCCATGTTGGGGTACTTTGCGAGCAGCTCGTCCTTTCGGCGCTCAAAGATCTCTTCTTGCGCACAGAGTTTTGCCTCAAATGTCTCCTCGTATGACTGTGTGTTCTGTGCCCTGGGGGGCTTTGTGCCCGTGGTCTTGTTCCCTGTGCCCTGATGAGGCCTCTGTCCTTCCTGCAATGCCATGGCACATGGTGGGTCACTGTCCTATTAAAATGCGAAGCGTTGGCCGACGTATGAGGTCAGCACCCCTGCCCGTTCATGCCCGGACAGGTGCCGCAGTGACAAGTAGACAGGCAGGAACACGCCCATTTGGTCAAATGAGCAGAGGGGTGCTGACCCCATACTGCGATCAGTCCACAGATATTTTATATCGGCAATTTTTGGCACTGCCAATGAGCTCGCCGAATTCGCGTGATCGCAGCCTGATCGCCTCCCTGGATCCCCACATCGACGCTGCGATCAAGGCGTCTCCCTGCACGTTCGTCCCACTGCGCCGCGACGTGATCCTGGATCTAATTCTCAAGCACGGCCTCGACTCAGATAGGCGCATTCCCGAGTTTCTGCAGCTATGCGATGACGCTCATAAGAAATTCGGCCAAGACGTATCAGATAATGCGGACTACCCGGAAATGACGTCACTAGCAGATGACAATTACCAGATCATGGTGCCTGCATCTAAGACTGGCAAGCACAACGAAAACCTAAACAACCTATACCAGAGATTCGGCCTCGACAAGATGGTCCGTGACTGCGAGGAGCTTGCAGTCGCATATGGCATCTCACTCCGACACGCATGGGCCAACACGACAGTGCTCTCGCGTTATGTGGGAAAGATTGCAGAGCTTGATAGTATGCTGGCAACACGCGAGTTTCGCTCGACCGGACACGATTTTGTGGCAACATCGGTCACAAAATCCCCCTGGCTAAAGGATCGCGACATATCATACAGCATAAAGGTCACCGAACAGTATAGAAAGCACGCGTTCCCTCTCTCATACACATCTGTTTTTGCAACCCCCAATCCGGAAATTCTGCGAGGTCCCAAGACCTTTCGCATTTTAGAGGACGAGATACGGATGGAGAACGGAACTCCGATCGAAGAGGGCACACTTGAGATCACTTTTCATTCCAAGAGGCCAATTTCCAATTTACAAACAGAAGAGATCATCAAGAGATATGCGCCCCTCGGACCGGTGCGCTTTGCATAAGCTAGAGTCACGCACATCGGGAAACTGCGGGGCTGCATGGCAAGATATTCCTGTTGGGACTCCTGCCCACACGGCCGCAGTGTGGGCCACCAATGAATCCCTCGTCACGGCCTGCGCTCCTGCGCCCTCCCATATGTCAAAATGCAGGGCACCGCGCCCACATTAACGCACTAGGTTTTAATAATGCCACAACCTTGATGACCCTGATGGATCCAGCAAAGCAAGACGCACTGCGAGTCATCGCGAGGGGACTGAGTATCTATGGGCCCATGCCGGCGGCTGAGTTCATAACGCACCTCGTGGGAGATCTCACCGAAGAGGAGGCGTGGGATGTCGTTGCCGAGGCCGAGAGGATCGGCATGATCGAGCGCGCCGACATGGTCTTCAAGGCGACTTCGCCGGAGGGACAGGAGTGGCGCCTCGTCGAGGGATTCGACGTAAAAAAGCTAGAGATGCCCGCATAGGCAAAACTCCCAACCCTCCTCTGTTTTTGCAACCCCTCATCCAGAAATTCTCCGGGGTTCCAAGAGCTTTCATATTTTAGAGGACGAGATACGGATGGGGAACGGAACCCCGATTGAAGAGGGCACACTTGAGATCACTTTTCATTCCAAGAAGCCAATCCCCAATTTACAAACAGGAGAGATCATCAAGAAGTATGCGCCCCTCGGACCGGTGCGCTTTAAGCTATACTAGAGTCACGCGGTCTCTCTCCTCGATTACCAGGGATCGAGCCATTCTACCGAGCTCACGGGGGTTCTTGCCCCTGACTGTCTCCAAGAACCTCCTCTCGTCCTCGGGATTCGCAAAGAGACCCGTGGGCGACTCGACTGGCACTGCCTTGACGGCTGCAAAGTCAAGATGTATGGCAGCACAGAGGGGGCCGGACTGGCTGTCGTTGAACTGGTACTCCATGCCGTCTAGATTATGGGCTGTGGCGATCGCAAAGCACTGCGTGGCGGCAAATTCGCGCATAACCCCCACCAACTCTTTGCCGTCCTCCCTTAGTATGCCGTTCTGCTCGAGGAGGCCGACAAAGTGGCAGAGCCTGTCGATGCGCCTCTGGCGCCTCTTGCCCCACTCCTCAATCTCGGCGATCTTTTTTTCGTCCTCGCCGACAAACCCCCTGATAAACTCCACCGTCTTTTCGTTGTCGGCTAGCATGGGGTTGTGGCGGGCAGTTGTCGCGCTCATCACGCAGCTCGCCAACAGTCCCTTCTTTAAATGTGCGTCATTTAGAGTGCCAGATCACTCCTAGCCGGCGCCATAATCTCCCCCATATTCTCTGAAACTGGCATTCCGCAGGGCTCCAAATAGACGCCATAGGCACACCCCAAGGGCGGGCACATTGAGCCCGGAATGGCCAATGCGGGCTCGTTTTGTCCTTTATTGGGGGCGGATCCACGGCGAGGGCGCGCGACTAGCTAGGGCATCTCCCAGACCTAAAGCTGACCGCCCCAAAACCCTGAACGATCCCGTCGCTGGCCTTTGCTGAATGTCCCACTTTGTGGGAGATGCGCCTTTGCCCTGTACGAAAAGTAGTGGACTGGGCAGGAATGCCTGCCTGGCGCAGATCAGGGGGGGCCCCATGGGGGGCCGGCGGGTCCGGCAGGCTGCCGAAACACGCGCTTGGGGGGCTCCGCCGCCGGCGCACCGCGGATGTTCGCGCCCTGCGAGCATGCCAGAGTCGCGTCCACTAAGAACGCCGCCGAGAGGGCGTTGCGCGACGTGGTCGTGCGGCGCAGGATGTGCGGTCAGATCAAGGTGGGCGCGGCGGCCAGGCGCACGTCGACCCCCCTGACGCGCTTGCTGACGTGGGGGGCCAATGGGAAAGGGCGTGACCGAGGAGGTCATGCGCGCAGTCTAGGTGCTGACCTCATCCTATTTTGCCCCGCTCCTACTTTTTGTACAAGGCAATGCGCGCATTCACGCATTACGTTTTAATGGCGCCATCATCATGATGAGCATGATAAGCATGGTCAGGGATGAGGATCTGCGGTTCATTGCCAGGGGGCTGGAGCTCTATGGCACCGTTCCTTCGGCAGAGTTCATAACGCGGCTCATGGGCCCGCTCTCCGAAAAGGACGCATGGGATGTCATTGCCGAGGCAGAGAGGATCGGCATGATCGAGCACGCCGACATGATCATAGGGGCGGCCACCCCGGAGGAGCAGGAGTGGCGCCTCGTCAGGGGATTTGACATGAAAAAGCTAGAGATGCCCGCATAGGCACACCCCCCATTGTTTTTGCTGCCCTGTGCAAAAAGCAGCAGGGGCAAAATGGCCCAGGGCGCAGATCACGGCAAACCGGCAGCATCACGGCAATCCTGCCCGGGAGGAAAAGGAGATCGACTACCCTGACCCCGCGCCCCCCACATGCCAAAATGCGGGGCGCGCAGGGCATTGTGTCCACATTAACGCACCAGATTTTAATAACGCCACAACCGTGATGACCCTGATGGATCCGAAAAGGCAAGATGCGATGCGATTCATCGCGAGGGGACTGGGTATCTATGGATCCCTGCCGGCGACTGAGCTCGTGACGCGCATTATGGGCGATCTCACCGGGGGGGAGGAGGAGGCATGGGATGTCGTTGCCGAGGGCGAGAGGATCGGCATGATCGAGCGCGTCGACATGGTCTTCAGGGCGGTCATGCCAAATGGACAGGAATGGCGCCTCGTCGAGGGGTTTGACATGAAAAAGCTAGAGATGCCCGCATAGGCAAAACTTCCACTTCCCCCTGTTTTGGTTTCCTTGGGGCGTTCTGCGCGCCTTTATCTCCGGCTATGGGCGCCGGCTAGCAGCTTTTGCCAAATGACATCAAAACGCCCGTTACGCCGTAAAGGCGACATTGGGCAGCTCGGCTGTCGGCCCCCTGGGATGGCACATGCGCCACGAGGGCCAACGTGGGCACATGCGACAAGTGTGGCGTCATTGCCATGCGCCTCGTACAAAAAGCAGGAGCGGGGGCAAAATGGGTATGAGGTCAGCACCCCTGCCCGCTCATGCCCGGACAGGTGCCGCAGTGACAAGTCGACAGGCAGGATCACGCCCATTTGGTCAAATGAGCAGAGAGGTGCTGACCTCATACTGCGATCAGCCCACATGTGTTTTATATCGGCAATTTTTGGCACTGCCAATGAGCTCGCCGAATTCGCGTGATCGCAATCTGATCGCCTCCCTAGATCCCCACATTGACGCTGCGATCAAGGCGTCTCCCTGCACGTTCGTTCCACTGCGCCGGGACGCGATCCTGGATCTAATTCTCAAGCACGGCCTCGACTCAGATAGGCGCATTCCCGCGTTTCTCCGGCTATGCCTCGACGCTCAGGCGAAATTTGACCAAAACGTATCGGATCATGTGCGCTACCCGGAAATGGCATCACTAACAGTTGGAAATCACCTGGTCGCGGTGCCTGCATCCGGGATTGGCGAGTACAACGAAAACCTAAACGACCTATACCAGAGATGCGACCTCGACAAGATGGTCCGTGGCTGCGAGGAGCTTGCAATCGCATATAGCGTCTCGCTGCGACACGCATGGGCCAACACGACCGTGCTCTCGCGTTATGTGGGAAAGATTGCAGAGCTTGATAATATGCTGGCAACACGCGAGTTTCGCTCGACTAGACACGATTTTGTGGCAACATCGGTCACAAAATCCCCCTGGCTAAAGAATCGTGACATGTCATACCGCATAAAGGTCACCGAACAGTATAGAGAGCACATGTTCCCACTCTCACACACATCTATTTTTGCAACCCCCCATCCGGAAATTCTGCAGGGTTCCAAGAGCTTTTGCGTTTTAGAGGACGAGATACGGATGGAGAACGGAACCCCGATTGAAGAGGGCACACTTGAGATCACTTTTCATTCCAAGAAGCCAATCCCTAATTTACAAACAGGAGAGATCATCAAGAGGTATGCGCCCCTCGGACCGGTGCGCTTTGCATAAGCTAGAGTCACGCACATCGGGGAGTTGCGGGGCTGCATGGCGTGATATTCCTGTTTGGGCTCCTGCCCACACGGCCGCAGTGTGGGCCACCAATGAATCCCTCGCCGCGGCCTGTGCTCCGGCGCCTCCCATATGTCAAAATGCAGGGCATCGTGCCTAGATTTACGTGTTTTATACGAAAAGTAGTGGACTCAGTCATTCGAGTCCACCTCCATCCACCTCGGGTTCCCCGCCCGGACCCGCCCGTCGGCCCTCCGCCTCCTGAAGGCCAGCAGGGGCGTCTCGCCGCCCTTGATGTCCAGGGCGAAGTGGAGGCGCCTCTCGTTGTAGTACGCGATGAACTCGGGAACCCCGCCAAAGTGGCCGATCTCCGTCTCGAGCGTCTGGAAGAACCTCTCGACCTTGCCGTTGGTCTGGGGGTGGCGGACGCGCGCCATGAGGTGCGCTATGTCGCGGTCCAGCAGCTCCCGCTCGAAGAGCGTCGGCGTCCAGCTGCGGCTCGGCGTGCCGCGCCTGGTCGCCGTGAACTGCGTGCCGTGGTCCGAGAGGATCTGCGCCGGCGCGCCAAACATCCTGATCGCCTTTCGCAGCGCAAGCACGGAGTTTTCCGACGTGGCCCCGGCGAACACGCCAAAGCCCGTGACGCACCGCGACGCGTCGTCGAGGAACACTATGAGGTGCGAGCCCCTCAGGGGCCCGTATTTCATTATGTGCCAGTCCACGTGCCACATCGCGTTGGAGTGCGCGCGCTCGAACCTGACCCACTTTCGCCTGCGCGACTTCGCCCGCGACCTCGTGACGAGACCCTCCGCCAGCATGATGCGGTACACCGACCAGTACGTTATTTTTGAGTTGTTGCCGCGCAGCCCCTCGGCCACGCGCACGACGCCGGCCGGCCGGTCGGCGTGCTCGCCGAGGACCTCGGCCACCTCGCCGTCGGTGACGTCCCTGCGCGGCCTCCCCATCGGCCGCGGCTCCGGCGGCGCGCCGGTTCGCCTGCAGTGCGCGCGCAGCTCGTATGCCCACGACCTGGAAATCCCGAGCTCCTGCGCCAGCTCCTCGGCGCTCCGGGTCGCAAGCGTCCTTGCCACGTACCGGAGCGCCCGCGCGTCCAGCCTCCTGACCGGCATGGCGCGCCGGCGGCGGAGTCCCCCAAACGTGTGTTTCGGCAGCCTGCCCGCGCCGACGGCCCTCCGGGGGCTCCCGGATCTGCGCCGGGCAAGCATTCCTGCCCAGTCCACTACTTTTCGTACAAGGCAGTGCCTAGATTTACGCACTAGATTTTAATAATGCCACAACCGTGACGACCCTGATGGACCTAGCAAGGCAAGACGCACTGCGAGTCATTGCGAGGGGACTGGGTATCTATGGGCCCCTGCCGGCGACTGAGCTCGTGACGCACATTGTGGGAGATCTCACCGAAGAGGAGGCATGGGATGTCGTTGCCGAGGCCGGGAGGATCGGCATGATCGAGCACGCCGACATGGTCTTCAAGGCGGCCACGCCAAAGGGACAGAAATGGCGCCTCGTCGAGGGATTCGACATGAAAAAGCTAGAGATGCCCGCATAGGCACACCCCCCATTGTTTTTGCTGCCCTGTGCAAAAAGCAGTAGGGGCAAAATGGCCCAGGGCGCAGATCATGGCAATCCTGCCCTGGAGGAAAAGGAGGCCGGTGGCCCTGACCCCGCGCGCCCTCCCACATGCCAAAATGCGGGGCGCGCAGGGCATTGTGTCCACATTAACGCACCAGATTTTAATAACGCCACAACCGTGATGACCCTGATGAACCCGGAAAGGCAAGATGCGATGCGATTCATCGCGAGGGGACTGGGTATCTATGGACCCCTGCCGGCGACTGAGCTCGTGACGCGCATTATGGGCGATCTCACCGGGGGGGAGGAGGAGGAGGAGGCATGGGATGTCGTTGCCGAGGCCGGGAGGATCGGCATGATCGAGCACGCCGACATGGTCTTCAAGGCGGCCACGCCAAAGGGACAGAAATGGCGCCTCGTCGAGGGGTTTGACATGAAAAAGCTAGAGATGCCCGCATAGGCAAAACTTCCACTTTCCCCTGTTTTGGTTTCCTTGGGACGTTCTGCGCGCTTTTATCCCCGGCCATGGGCGCCGGCTAGCAGCTTTTGCCAAATGACATCAAAACGCCCGTTACGCCGCAAAGGTGACATTGGGCAGCTCGGCTGTCGGCCCCCTGGGATGGCACATGCGCCACGAGGGCCAACGTGGGCACATGCGACAAGTGTGGCGTCATTGCCATGCGCCTCGTACAAAAAGCAGGAGCGGGGGCAAAATGTCCTGCGGGGCGCAGATCATGGCAGACCGGCAGGCATCACGGCAATCCGATCCGGGAGGAAAAGGAGATCGACGAGCCTGACCCCGCGCCCTCCCACATGCCAAAATGCGGGGCGCGCAGGGCACCGTGCCCACATTAACGGCCCTGTCCACGAATGATCCCGCGAGGGATAGGCCCTGTACGCGAGTATGCGCGAGGCGACGTCTCAGGCACCGCGGCCCGTTGGGAGCCGCACGGGAGCCTGTGGCCGGTAAGGCTCTAGGCTAGCACCCATGACACCCCATCGGGCTCAGGCGCCCCTGCCAGGGGCCGTGACTCGACAACCCAAAAATAACGCACGGCGTATCTCATAATGGCAGCAGAGTGGCTCGTCGGGGGCAAAGTCGCCTGACACCGCATCGCGGGCGCATATCCCTGCCCTGCGCCCGGCGTGAACGGCGCAGGGACGCCGCCGACGGTCTCCGGGAGGAAGGGAGCCGACAGCGGCCTCTGGCCTATTTGCGCAAAAGACAACAAGACTGGAACCCAGTTCACTACAATTAACATGCGCCATGACGCGCATCTTGAGCTTGAAGAATATCTCTAGTCCAACACGGGACAGATTGAGTCATGGTTTAACGCAATGGCTCCAGAGTCCGTGCCACTGTCTGACCTTCAAAACTACAAGAGCCGGCTCCGGGATACGAGGCCGCGGGAATGACTGCGGGCAGGGGTGGCGATCACAAAAAGGAAGGACTGGGGAACGCCCAAAGTCTACGCTGATGCCGTCTGCAGGGCGTTTGGCGACACGATCTGCCTTGACCCGTGCTCGGGCCCGCACTCGATAGTGGAGGCCGACAAGAAGCTCGTGCCGCCTAGAGATGACGGCCTGCAGCACACGTGGGACTGTGCGAGGATCCATGTCAGCCCCCCTATGGCGCCGACAGGAAACATGGCACAGGGATATCTGACTGGCTGCGCAAGTGCGCAGACGCGCATGACGAGTGTGGCTCGGAGGTGCTGGCCCCCGTGTCCCCGTTGCGACCAACACGGGGCACTGGAAGCGCCTTGTGTTTGGTCGGGCGACGGCGATCTGCTTTTTGCGCGACACGCGTCCAAAGTTCCTGGTCAACGGGCGGGAGGGCTGTAACGGCGCGCCGATGGCGTGCGCGATGCTGTGCGCGATGCTGTACTATGGGGGGCGCCATGCGCGGTTCCTCGAGGTCTTTGGGGAGCATGGCGCAGTCGTCAATATCGCGCACATGGGGAAAGGCCCTGGGTCGGTCATGCGCCCCCTGGGGGTGCTCCCTGGCAGGCTCTGCGCGCCTCTGGGGCTCCCCCCGCCCTCCCGTGTCCGGCCGGGGCCGTGTCAGGGCTGCCCGTGGGTAGAGCCCTGCCTGCCCCGCCGTGCTCCCCCCCGTGGGCGTGGAGCGTGTTGGGCACTGCTCCCCCTGCCCACCCGCGCAAGGCACACGTCACTAGGCACCGACATTATTATATACTCACAATGTGAGGCGTGCCGTGATGGGAGCGGTATCCATGGCGATCATGGTTGTGGCGCTGGCTATGGCCACAGTAGTTGCCGCAGTGCCAGACGCGTGGGCGCAGACGCCGGCGGCGCCAACGCTCACGGCCGCGACTTCGAGCACGACGACTGTCGTCATAACGCCCAGCGGGTCCCTCCTCGGGATGACTGCGGCCACCGAGTGGGGCGTCGAAGGCGCCACGGTGATGAACATCGAAGCTAGTGCGACTAGGATACTGATCACGCACTCTGGCCTGTCGGCTGACGCGACGCCGCGCATAACGTACAGCGGCACGGGTCTCTCGGATTCTACTGGAATGACCCCCGTCGCGACCGTGGCGTTAGAAGATAACCTCCGGGCCACTGACGGAGCCGCACCGACGCTCACGGCCGAGACTACATCCACGACGACTACTACCATAATGTTCGACGAGGCCGTCACCGGGACAACTACGCACACCGAGTGGGGCGTCCAATCCACCACGGTGAGCGGAATCACGCCGACGTCCCCCTCCACAGGCGTCACCGAGTTTGTGATCACGCACTCGGCCACGGTGGGTCCTGGCGCGCAGCCGGAAATAACGTACAGCGGTACGACGCTCCAGGATGGTGCAACGAACACCGTCGCAACCGTGGGGAGTAATGAAGTCCACGCCACCGACGGGATCGCACCGACGTTCACGGCCGAGACTAGGACCACGTCGACTGTTGTAGTAACGTTCACCGAGTCGGTCAAAGGGACAACTAGTGCCAGCGATTGGGGCGTCACCGGCGCCACGGTGAGCGGAGTCTCGCCGGAGACGGCTGTGTCCCAAACTGCTTTCACGCTCACGCACTCTGGCCTGTCGGCTGCCGCGACGCCGATGATAACGTACACCGGCACAGGCCTCTCCGATCCCAGCGATAACCTTGTCGCGATGGTGACGGGATCCAACGGTATCACCGCCACTGTGAGAATCGTGCCGACGTTCATGGCCGAGGTGAGGGACGGCGGCATACTCAGGATAACGTTCGACACGGGCGTCAGGTCGGACCTATCAAGCCATAGTTCAAGAGTTGCGGGAGGCGCATTAGACCGTATCGCCGACTTTTACATCCACGCATATGGCGATTCGCTGGCCGTAGATGCCAATATTAAGAGATATGATACCGCCCAGACCAGTAGGGGGATTGACATCAACGGTAGGGGAATTAACACCGTCGATCCCACCGCAGAGTACCCAAACCTAGCGGTCATAGCATCGAGCTTTACCTTTACTGAGGGATCCACCACACTGGATCTGGGCTTTACGGGGGAGAACGCCAAAAGGTTCCTGACGTCTACGCCGCTCATAGCGCACACGCACACAATCCCCACCTTTGGGGTTTCAAGCTCAATTATCGTGCAAAACAGAACCAGCGTGCTGGCCACGGATAACGCCTCGCCTGTGGGCATTGCCGAGTTTACGGACAGCGACACGATTCTCGTGACACTCAGCGAGGAGATGGCGACGCCTTCAGGCATGCGCACAAGCGCGGCGGGAGTGGTTCCGGCCGTCATAGAGGCCACCGGCATCACAGTCGCGGATTCAGGCGGCGCTAATGTGGCGCTGAGCACCACTAGCCCGCCGACGTTCACGGCCCACACGCCCCCCAAGGCCAGCCATCCTCGCCACCCGTTCCTCCACCCGACACTCGAGATAAACCTCGCCGCACCGGCCACGGGCGGCAGTGCTTACACGATTGACTTTGGGACCCTAGTCGCCGCGGGCGGACCGGCCGGCAAGCGCGCCGTGGGCGATGTCACGTTGACGGCGCCAACAAATCCACCAACGTTCACGGTCAACAAGCTCTCAAACACGCGCCTCATGGTCACGTTCAGCGAGGAGGTGAGGCAGATTCCGGGCCAGACGCGAGCCCCTGCCGACTGGTCGATCGAGACGTCGCCGGGCGACTCGACTGACAATATCGTGTCGCCAAGTGCCGCGGATTATGGGTTTAACTTTGCAGACCTCACGCTCGCTCCTGCAGATGCAGTCGGCAGTACGGTGCTTCCGACAGTCAGGTATGCCCCAGTGACCGCGTCGATCGAGTCCCTCAGCGGCGCCGACCTGCCCACCACACCGTCAGGCAGCCCAATTGCCTCCTCGGCCACGCCGATTCCGCTGTCGGCCTCGCACACTAGGACGGCAGCGGGCGCTTCAGAGATAACCGTGACGTTTAGCGCCCGTGTACAGGTCCAGCCAGCGTCAACGATGGTGCCAGTGTCAGACTTTGACATTCCCGGAATTACCATCGGGACTGTGACGTTTACCAACCCATCAGATACAGCAACGCTTGGCGGCTTTAGCGCCGACCCTGCAGAGGTGTACCGCGTCTCGTACACAGGCACGACGCTGGTTCCCAACATAGCTGGAGACCTGGCGGATCTGCCCCGAGTCCCCATGCGCACAGTCGAGGCGAGTGACGACTATTTACCCCTTATCCTCTCGGCTAGGACGAGATCGACTACGACGATCGACGTGACGCTCAGCGAGGCCGTAGAGTTCAAGAGCTCTAGCGCCACTGCTGCGCAACAGAACGCGCACTGGAAGACCACGCTGGGCTCGACTGACACGGCTGTCACCGGCGTGGCCATAGACGGCTCCACAGTCACGCTCACCGTGGCTAGCGCAGACGCGTGGGGGGCAACTGACGTGCCGGACGTAACGTACGACCGCGAGCTCACCGCCCCGGTCGGCTCGGATAACGGACGCATCACCGACGGTGCGGACAATGAGCTCGTCGACGACACGGTCATAGACACGGTCAACGGCCTCACGTTTGGAGTCAACAGCATCACGACTGGCGCCGTGCTGACTGACATAGGCGGCCAGCGCGACCCTGCTGACAACACGTACGACGAGTACATTGACGTAGAGCTCACAAGGCTAGTCCAGATCAGGTCAGGCACGGTGGCCCAGCGCGTGGCGCACTGGACCGTGACAGATGACAGCGGAACGGCCGTGACTGTCTCAGACGTGGTGCTGGTGGCAGAAATGCCCGGCCAGCCTAGCACGACGGTTCGCCTCAATCTTGCCAGCAACCTCCCGAGCACCGGCGAGACGCCGACAGTCCTGTACACCCAGGGCGCACTCCAGGGCAGCATAAACATCTCCGGCGAGACAGAGAGACTCGCGACATTTACGTCAGCCGTGGGTGCAGTAGACGGCATACCGCCGCGCCTGACAGAGTACCCCACTGCCGCAGACTCTACGCCGGGCACGGCAGACAATGACAGGCTGGCCATTGGCTTTACGTTCAGCGAGGAGATTGATCCTGACAGTTTGGGCGATGCCACCGAGCTCGCCTACATCTCCCATCAGCTGCAGGTCGCAACCTCCATGGTTCCAGGATCGCAGAGGGCTCTTTCAGGCTCGCAAGAGCTGCACCACAACAACTGCGAGTCAGGCACTTCCTGGCTGGCCACGTCGTACGGCATACTCAGGTCGGCGGATAGCGGGGCGACATTCACGACAACTGACACCACAGTGGATCCGTATCTTGGTGCCGATGGCAACTTTGTGAGGTATGTCTTTGCTGCCCCGTCTAACACGCGAAATGATCCCCAAGAAGTCACCGGATTTTGCATAACGGAGACTGCGAGACCACAAGACACGGCCGACAACTATTATGTGACAAACTTGGATGATAGCATGCCGCTGGACGGTCAGGCCGCCTTTGTGGCCGATGGCGGTAGCGCGGCTGCGTACCGAGCTGACCGCGACAACTTCCACCTCTACGACCCCGCCACGCGCGGCGCTTATGGCATGTTCAACGTCGTGCTAGACAAGACAGGACCGGAATTTTTGGCCGCCGCGCGCTCGGAGACAACGGTGGATGTGCTGTACAGGGAGCCAGTAAAGCTCGTCGATGGCGCCACGCTAGATGCCGCAGAGTGGCGCCTCGACCTGACGCCCAACGTCAGCACTGACAACGATGACACGAGCGCCAACTGGGTCACGCCGGATACAATCTCACACGAGTTTGACGAGTTTGACAATCCGTACTATTGGGCGTACGGCCGCGACGGCAATCGTGACGACTTTGAGCCGATCGACGGCACGCGCCTCACGATAACGCTGGGCGGCTTTACGGACCTGGATCCCAACCTAAAGTCAGCAGCCACCGATCTGCGACCGACGATCCACTATATCGCCGATGGCTCTTCGGACGTGATTGACATGTACGGCAACCTTGCCCCTGCGACTGCCAACGCGCGTCTCGTGGACGCGACGCCGCCGCTGCCGACTGTGGCGTTTACGTCCCTGACCGAGGCGACATTCACATACCAAGAGCCAATCGGGGCGTATGGCACGTCAACCTCGTACGATATATACTTGACCGGAGGCGCACCCGCAGATAGCATCATTCAGCAACCCACCACATACACGCCGGCAACATCATCGGCACCGGCATCAGTCCGCGCTGCACTGTCTAGCATGCCCACCGACGCCGAGTACACAGCCAGGATCCACTCGGGCGGCCCGGTCACCGACACCCTGGGACCGACCGGCGCCGTTGCGCCACTCACGTGGTATGACCGCAACGAGCACGGAACCGTCCCCGCGAGCCCTAACATACCGGCGACAAACATCATTGTAAAGCCGGCCTTTATCACCGGCCTCACCCTGCCGCAGCCGCCGACCTTTACTGCGACGACTACGAGCATCAACACGGTGGACTTGGAATTCTCCGAGTCAGTGGCTCGCGTCGACGCCACCCCCCTGAACGTCGCAAACTGGGCCGCCGAGCTCGTCGCAGCTGACGCGACACCGACTGCACGCACGCCGACGACGACTGATGACATTGCCGTCATGGCCGTCTCGACGCTCGCCAATGACATGCTCACGCTCACACTCGATCCGGCTGACGCGAACATTGGCAACACGGCAAAAAAGGTCTTTATCACGTACACGGCCTCGACGTCCGAGATCGTCTCTTCCCCTCCAGCGGCCACGCTGGCGCGCAACCTCGCGCAGAACACGGCGGCCCTAGCCACTGACGGCGCGCCGCCGATCCCGACTGCTGCGATTACGGCCCTGCGCGAGATAACGCTCACGTTCGCCGAGGCGCCCACCGCCGACCCAACGCGCACGGGCATCACGTACGAGGTGTACACGATAGCCGACACCGCGACGAACCTGGCCTCCTCGACGGCGCCGACATACACGGCGGCAACATCATCGACGCCGGCGACTGTCACGATACCGATCGCCGCAGACCTCGCCAACACCATGCACACCGTCAGGATCACGTCCTCAGCCACGGCGTCAATAATGGATGCGGTCATGGAGCGCCTGCCTGACACGCAGGACATATCGGTGCCCACTCCGCCCGGACCAACGTTTAGCGGCGTGACGACTGCGCAGGACAAGGTGCTCATCACCTTTGGCTCCACAGTCGAGCGCATAGGCGTCACCCCCGCGAACCTGGACTTCACAAACTGGGCCGCCGAGCTCGTCGCCGCTGACGCGACACCGACTGCACGCACGTCGGCGACGACTGATGACATTGCCGTCACGGCCGTCTCGGCGCTCGCTAGCAACATGCTCACGCTCACACTCGATCCGGCTGACGCGAACATTGGCGACACGACAAAAAAGGTCTTTGTCACGTACACCGCCTCGACGTCCGAGATCCGCAACGAGTTTGGCATAGGACTCGCCCAAAACGAGGGCGGCCTCGCCACCGACGCGGCTCCCCCAGAGATACTCTCGGCAATAACTGCCTCCGAGCTCACCTCGAGGGGCGCCAACCCAGATGACCCCGCCGACGACGTTCACAGCGACTATACGCTCGTCACGTTCAGCGAGCCTGTCAGGATCACGCCCGGCTCCTCTACGCTGCGATCCGCCCACTGGTCGCTCAGCGATGACGATCCGGACGCGGCCAGCCCTGGGGACGGGCCGAGCGTGAGGGTAACAGGCGCCTCCGTCGAGGATATAGGCGTCGTGCGCATCTCGCACGACTCCCTCTCGAGCACGGCGTCGACTCCGTACATCGAGTATGATCCGACGACATCGAACTTCGGCCGCATCGCCTCAGAAGTCGGCGCCCTGTCGGCCATGACGATTGGCATCGCCGACGAGCTCGAAGTCGCCGACGGCATCAGCCCGCGCCTTGTTGGCCTGCCCACGCGCGGGGACCTCACGCCGTTGACGACGGGCAACGACATGGAGGCAATAGTTCTCGAGTTCAGCGAGGCGCTGTCTCCCGCCTCGGTGACCACTAGCGGCATGGCAGGTGATGCCCTCGGCACGGCCGCAACGAACCCGTCCCTGCGCGCAAACCTCCAGCTCGAGGGCTCATCACCTTCGGGCAATCGTGCTGCAGTGCGTGCAGACACTGCCTGCTTTACGGGCACCGACTGGCTCCCGACCTCAACCAGCCTCGCCCTCAACGCTGATGGGTCAACACATCTAGGCAATGACGGCAACACGTTGCGCACCGCCGGTCCGGGAGCCAGGGATGTGAAAGTCGACCAGCGCATTGGGTGGATATGTCTTACATCGAATAACCCCGTTGGAATAGCTGACGTGGCTGGCAACACCTACATAACGCCCCACGAGCCCCCCCACGGCCAGTTTATCGTCGTCCATGACTCGACTGCCCCCGAGTTCATAGCCGGCGTGACCTCAGAGACTACGATCGAGGTCATCTACAGGGAGCCTGTCAAGCTCATGACAGGTGCCGTGCTTGATGCCAGCGACTGGCGTGTGGACACGTCGCCAGAGGACATGATGGACAACGTTGACACAGATGATGACTGGGTCACGCCAACAGTCTCCCACTCGTTCGGGGCGTTCGTCCAGCCGGAATTTTTCGCGTTCGGTGCGCCAAACCACATCCTAGATGTAGAGATGCACGAAGACTTTCCGGAAGCCCAAAAACACATTGACACAAACTCGCAACTCACGGTGACTCTAAGCGGCCTCACGGGTCTGGATCCCAACAGGGCAGCAGCAACGCCAGACCTGCGCCCCGTGGTTCACTATGTCGGCACGAATGACATTGCCGACATGTACGACAATGTGGCTCCTACGATGGTCAGTGCCCGTACGATGGACTCGACTCCGCCGCGCGTCATGACGATATCAACCGCAGTCACCACAACGGCCACCGAGATGCTGCCTATTCCTGACCGCCAGTTTGCGCGAGCAGAAGACCCCGCCGTCGTAGACGTAAGGTTCGCCGTTACGCTCGACGAGGATCAAAAGACCGGCACGGTTCCTACGATCGCGCTCTTTACTACGCTCACTTCATTCACGACGGTGCCGGCGGAGTCTGAGCGCGCCGAGAAGAGGATATGGCCCATGGTACGCACGGAGACTGGCAATGACAGGATGTGGCATTTCGACTGGCCAGCCACGCCCAACTTCCCTGGCGAGTCGGCTCGCAACTGGGTCGCTGGCGCAGACGTGCCATTTGGCATCCGCGTCTCTGATGCAGAGGACAACGTTGCCATCTATACGCACAGGAGCACATACACAGACGGCAACGCCATCGTCAGGGTCGACACGAGGGCGCCTGTAATCACAGAACAGTCACTGATGGGCAGGCTCGCTGGCAGCACGGGCGAGTACACGTCAAGCGTCGGCCGCGATGGCGGCGGGATCGCCCTGACGTTCACCATGGACGAGACCCCCGAGCGCCTCGTGGGCTTTGACAAGGACGACATTACGTTCTTTACGGACACTGCGGCCACGTCGCTGAGCGGAACGGGCACGTCTAGTGACCCATATGTTGCGACCTCGGTGATACCTGAAGGTCATGCGGAGGGATTCAATGCTGTGGACTGGACCATCACCGTCATGGACAAGTATGGGCGATCCACGACGCTCTCAAACGATCCGGCCGACCTGGACGATTCGACTGCGGGTCTTGGCTTTAGGGTCGACAACACGGCGCCGGTGATAACTGCCAGCTCCGTCACCATAGATCAAACAACGTATCCAACGCGCGCGACGGACAGGTCAAAGGCCGGTGACACGATCACAACAATGGTGACGTTTAACGAGCCCATCCTGATGGCGCCGAGCGTAATGGGCACTGGCTCAACACTCGGTGAGGCCGGCGCACGCGTGTCCGCAGAGTTCCGCATCCCCGAGCCGGTGATGACAGAGGTCGACGGCAGCGATATGATGAAGTGGACCCACGAGTTCACGGTTCCTGAAAGGGCAGACATGGAGCTGCTCGATGCAGTCTACAAGCCAAGTATCCTCATGCAGGCTGATGAGGCAGGCAACGAGGCTATGCTGATGATCCTTGAAGACGAGGTTCGCATGGACAACGTGCCCCCGAGCGTGACGAACGCAGCAGTCCTCGTGAGAACCGATAGCATGGGCAACTCTGATCCGTGGCTCGCCCTGTACTATGACGAGGCCGACGCACTCGACACGTCCACGATTCGGCTATACCGCAACGACACCCTCTCAGCAGTACACATCGATCTTGCCAGCGGCACGCTCTTGATGAACACAATCGTCGATACCGGGGGGCATCCAATCTGCGACATTGAGAATTCTGAACTAGTCTGTCCAATGCCTAGTACCCATCCCGCAGGTGGACGCTTTGAGATCAATTTTGACCAGGGAAGCGGGACTGCCGACGCGACGTCCCTAACTGACCTGTCACACAATCCAATTTCGTGGGATCAGCCGCCGGCGCGCCCAGACCCCTCGGGCAACGTACTGGGGGTCAGCGGATTTGACTTGAACGAGCTTGATTTCCTCGGCGCAAGCCCCGTGCCCATCTCGGGCTCCGGTAACGGCGATCCCATCGTCAGCCTGGGCGGCACTGGCCTGACTGCCGCAGGCGGCATGCTCTCAGACACCATCCTGTACACGCCGTCGCAAGCGCCAAACGTGGAGGTCCTGCTCGCGCAAGACACAGAGGCCTTGGGCCTTGACGATCCCACAGATCTGGCAGACGTGCCCATGCTGGCCCTCCTCGAGCGCGAAGCCGAGCACGAGACGGGAACCACAGAGTACTATACGACCCTCCTAGAGAACGAGCGGTACGAGGACGACTCTGAGCGCGCGACTAGGGCGCTGGCGACTAGGGCACCGCTGACCGTAGTTGACGCGGGAAGCGCCGAGCGCACCGTGCAGCTCTCCGAGCCGGCAAGGATTGGTATTCGTGGCGCAGAGAGCTCGCTCTATGTCTATTACATCGAGGGCACTGACACGATGACGAGAACAGATGACGTGTTGCACGCCATAGACGAGTGCGAAGACTCGAGTGTCGACATGGCTGACCCCTCAGATGTCGGCCCGCACATGGGCGTCACCGGCGACACAAACGATATGGGCAACCAAGAGTGCTATGTGCGCGGCAGCGACACGCTATACATATGGACGAACCACTTTACGCCCTTTGGCGCCAGCTCGCAGCAGCTCAGCAGGGGCGGCTCGGGCTGTGATGACTGCACGTCACCGACGCTAGGCATCGACTCGACCGGAGAGCGCAGGGTCGCCGGAGGGTTCACGTACAACGGCGAGGTCCATGACGTAGAGTACTATTACACGCCCATGCCGCTCATAGAGGTCGAGACGGGCGTCGAGAACGTCGCCGTGCTAAAGATATACGAGGACAGCGGCGTCTCGAGGATCGCCCACGCTGGCCTGGCCTTTGGCCTTGGCCGCGGGCAGCACTTTGCCGAGTCTGAAGCCGGCATCAGCGTTGACATCTCCCACACCGGAGCGCTCTCTGTCTCACTCGATGACGCATCGGGTGCCATAGACGCAGAAACGCTGCGCGCGACGGCAGAAAGGACTGACTGCATGCGCGGCAGCGTGGCCGAGTGCCTCGAGGTCACGATATACCACACGTTCCGCGAGCCCCTTGACTTTGATGTCGTCTCGACGAGCATCTGGGACACGAGGCTAAACTCGTGGCAGAACTTTTTCAACCACGGCGTTCACGTCGACGGCGAGTCGCTAAACCCGTCGCGCGGAGTCGAGGTCAACGGCGGCGAGCTCGTCCTCTTTCCGCTCATATCGGCCCACGTTGATGAGGACGGCGACGGGATATACGACTATGACGAGCGCCACGTCACGTACATGCTAGACGAGAACTATTCGGTCTGGCGCCTCACGCCAGACGGGACGTACGCGCCGCTGCGCAACCTCTACTCGCTACACCACGAGATAGACGACGCAATGTACGCCGATGCGCGCATACGCACGCATGGCGCCGAGCGCTCCTCGGACCTCTTTGCCATGGAGCTCGATCGCCAGGAAAAGATCGCCATGGAGATCATGGCCGAGATGGGCGTCGCCATAGAGGTTGATGACGTGCCCGAGGCAGTCGCCTCGCCATACGAGGACATGGTCGTCATTCCGCGCCTAGAGCGCCTGAGCGATGACATCGCCCAAGAGATCAACCTCGCCGAGCGCATACTAGACTCGGTACGCGAATAGGCGTTCCTGCAAGGGGGAGCAGGCCCCTCTCGATTACAGACCCGTTTGGAGTTCCGTGTGGTGAGCATTCAGCACTGGCGCAGTCTAGGGTTCACGCGTTTAGCGCCCGGACATTATCGCAGGGGGCGCGACCGGACCCCGGACCGTATCGCAGTCACGCAAGTGAGGGGGGACGAGGAGGGCAAAAGCGCAAGGCCCGTCCCCGTTCCGGCCAATAATTGGGGCAGAAAGCGAGAAACTTTTGCGATCAGCCCACAGGCATTTTATATTGGCAATTTTTGGCACTGCCATTGAACCCGCCGAATTTTCGTGATCGCAGCCTGATCGCCTCACTGTCTCTACACATAGACGCTGCGATCAGGGCGTCTCCCTGCACGTGCGCCACACTGCGCCGCGACGTGATCCTGGATCTGGTTCTCAGGCATGGCCTTGACCCGGATAGGCGCATTCCTGAGTTTCTTCGGCTGTGCCTCGACGCTCAGGCGAAATTTGACCAAAACATATCAGATCATGCGAGCTACCCGAAAATGGCGTCACTAACAGATAGAGATCACCTGGCCACAGTTCCCGCATCTGGAATTGGCGAGTACAACGAGAACCTAAACAACCTATACCCGAGATACGGACTCGGCGAGGTGGTCCGTGACTGCGAGGAGCTTGCAGTCGCATACAGCGCCTCACTTCGGCACGCATGGGCTAACACGACCGTGCTCACGCGCTATGTGGGAGACATTGCAGAGCTTGATAGCATGTTGACAACCCGCGAGTTTCGCTCGACCGAACACGATTTTGTGGCAACATCGGTCACACATTCCCCTTGGCTAGACCATCGCCACATATCATACCGCATAAAGGTCACCAAACAGTATAGAAAGCACACGTTCCCACTCTTCCACACATCTGTTTTTGCAACCCCCCATCCAGAAATTCTGCGGGGTTCCAAGAGCTTTTGCGTTTTAGAGGACGAGATACGGGTGGAGAACGGAACTCCGATCGAAGAGGGCACACTTGAGATCACTTTTCATTCCAAGACGCCAATCCCCAATTTACATGACGGGGAGATCATCAAGAGGTATGCGCCCCTAGGATCGGTGCGCTTTGCGTAAGCCATGCTGGAGTCACGCACATTGGGGAACTGCAGGACCGTATGGCGCGACATTCTTGTTGGGGACTCTTGCCCACACGGCCGCAATGCGGGTCATCAACGAATCCCTCTCCGAGGTCTGCGTTCCTGCGCCCTGTCATATGTCAAAATGCGGGGCGCGCAGGATCCGTGCCTACATTCACGCAGTAGGTTTTAATAATCCCACAACCGTAATGACCCTGATGAACCCAGCAAAGCAAGAAGGGCTGTTCGTCGTTGCGAAGGGGCTAAAGATCTATGGATCCCTGCCGGCGAACGAGCTCATAACGCACCTCGTGGGAGCGCTCACCGAGAAGGAGGCATGGGACGTGATCGCCGAGGCCGAGAGGATCGGCATGATCGAGCGCGCCGAGATGGTCTTCAAGGTGACCACGCCGGGGGGACAGAAATGGCGCCTCGTCGAGGGATTCGACGTGGAGCAGATAGAGCTACCCGCATAGGTGGACTCTACCCACCTCTTGTTTTTGCTCATTGTGCACTTGTCTTTGAACCTGGGTCATGCCCACATTCACGCACTAGATTTTAATAATGCCACAACCGTAATGGCCCTGATGAACCCAGCAAGGCAAGATGCACTGCGAGTAATCGCGAGGGGACTGAGTATCTATGGACCCCTGCCGGCGACTGAGCTCGTGACGCACATCGTGGGAAAGCTCACCGAAGAGGAGGCGTGGGATGTCGTTGCCGAGGCCGAGAGGATCGGCATGATCGAGCACGCCGACATGATCTTCAGGGCGGCCACGCCGAAGGGACAGGAATGGCGCCTCGTCGAGGGATTCGACGTGGAGCAGCTAAAGGTACCTGCATAGGTACACCCCCCCTTGTTTTTTCCTATTGTGCACAATTATTGGGCACTTGTTTTTGAGCCTAGGTCATGCCCACATTCACGCACTAGATTTTAATAATCCCGCAACCGTAACGGCTCTGATGAACCCAGCAAGGCAAGAAGGGCTGTTCGTCGTTGCGAAGGGGCTAAAGATCTATGGATCCCTGCCAGCGGCCGAGCTCATAACGCACATTGTGGGAGCGCTCACCGAAGAGGAGGCATGGGACGTGATCGCCGAGGCCGAGAGGATCGGCATGATCGAGCACGCCGACATGGTCTTCAGGCCGGCCACGCCGCTGGGACAGAAATGGCGCCTCGTCGAGGGATTTGACGTGGAGCAGATAGAGCTACCCGCATAGGTGGACTCTACCCACCTCTTGTTTTTGCTCATTGTGCACTTGTCTTTGAACATGGGTCAGCCCACATTAACGCACTAGATTTTAATAATGCCACAACCGTAATGGCTCTGATGAACCCAGAAAAGCACGACGGGCTGCTAGTCATTGCAAGGGGGCTGGAGATCTATGGTCCGCTGCCGGCGGCTGATCTCATAACACACATCGTGGGGGACCTCACAGAGAAGGAGGCGTGGGATGTGCTTGCCGAGGCCGAGAGGATCGGCATGATCGAGCGCGCCAAGATGGTCTTTGAGTCGCCCACGCCGGAGGCGAAGGAATGGCGCCTCGTCAGGGGATTCGACGTAAAAAAGCTAGAGCTGCCCGCATAGGCAAAACTCCTGCCTTCTCCTGTTTTTGCGTGCCACATTCTACGTGCTTTTATCTCCGGTTTTGGGGCGCCCACATTAACGCACTAGATTTTAATAATCCCACAACCGTAACGGCTCTGATGAACCCAGCAAGGCAAGAAGGGCTGTTCGTCGTTGCGAAGGGGCTAAAGATCTATGGACCACTGCCGGCGAACGAGCTCATAACGCACCTCGTGGGAGCGCTCACCGAGAAGGAGGCATGGGACGTGATCGCCGAGGCCGAGAGGATTGGCATGATCGAGCGCGCCGAGATGGTCTTCAAGGTGACCACGCCGGGGGGACAGAAATGGCGCCTCGTCGAGGGATTCGACGTGGAGCAGATAGAGCTACCCGCATAGGTGGACTCTACCCACCTCTTGTTTTTGCTCATTGTGCACCTGTCTTTGAACATGGGTCAGCCCACATTAACGTGTATTATACGGAAAGTAGGAGCGCTACCCATCCGAGTCCACCTCCATCCACCCGGGGTTCTCCGCCCGGACCCGCCCGTCGGCCCTCCGCCTCCTGAAGGCCAGCAGGGGCGTCTCGCCGGTCTCCATGTCGAGGGAGAAGTGGAGCCTCTCCTCGTTGTAGTGCCCGATGAACTCGGCGACCCCGCCATGGCGGCCGATCTCCGTCTCGAGCGTCCGGAAGAACCTCTCGACCTTGCCGTTGGTCTGGGGGTGGCCGACGCGCGCCATGACGTGCGATATGCCGGCGTCGAGCAGCTCCCGCTCGAAGAGCGTCGGCGTCCAGCTGCGGCGCGGCGTGCCGCGCCTGGTCGCCGTGAACTGCGTCCCGTGGTCCGAGAGCACCTGCGCCGGCGCGCCGAACCGCCCGATCGCGTGGCGCAGCGCCATCACCGTGTTGCCCGACGTGGCCTCGGGGAAGACGCCAAACCCCGTGACGCACCGCGACGCGTCGTCGAGGAACACTATGAGGTGCGAGCCCCTCAGGGGACCGTATTTCATTATGTGCCAGTCCACGTGCCACATCGCGTTGGAGTACTTTCTCTCGAACCGGACCCACTTGCGCCTCCTCGACCTCGCCGGCGAGCTGCTGACCAGTCCCTCCGCAGACAATATGCGGTACGCCGCGCCGTACGCTATTTTTGAGTTGTTGAGCCGCATGAGCCTGACCAGGCGCACCACGCCGACGGGGTCGCGCGAGTGCGCGGCGAGGACCTCGTCGGCCTGCGCTTGTGTGATCGGCCTGCGCGGCCTCCCCATCGGCCGCGGCTCCGGCGGCGCGCCGGTCCGCCGGCAGTGCGCGCGGAGCTTGCGGGCCCACGACGGCGAGATCCCCAGCTCGCGCGCCACTGCCCCGGCGCTCCTGGTCGCAAGCGTCCTCGCGATGTACCGGAGCGCCCGCGCGTCCAGCCTCCTGACCGGCATGGCGCGCCGGCGCCGGAGGCCCCCAAACGTGTGTTTCGGCAGCCTGCCGGACCCGAAGGCCATCAGCGGGCTCCCGGATCCGCGCCCGGCAAGCCCTCTGGCCCCCGCTCCTACTTTTTGTACAATACACAGCCCACATTAACGCACTAGATTTTAATAATGCCACAACCGTAACGGCTCTGATGAACCCAGCAAAGCACAATGGGCTGCTAGTCGTTGCGAGGGGGCTGGAGATCTATGGTCCGCTGCCAGCGGCCGAGCTCATAACGCACATCGTGGGAAAGCTCACAGAGAAGGAGGCGTGGGATGTCATCGCCGAGGCCGAGAGGATTGGCATGATCGAGCGTGACGAGATGGTCTTTGAGCCACTCACTCCATTCGATCAAGAGTGGCGCCTCGTTGAGGGATTCGACGTAAAAAAGCTAGAGATACCCGCATAGGCAAAACTCCCACCCATTCTGTTTTTGCTTGGCACACTCTACACACTTTTCATCTCTGGTTTTGGGACGCCTGTATGCGCGCACTAGGCTTAATAGGCGCAACAGCACACTGCTTCCCAATGAACCCAGCAAAACGTGATGGCCTAGGGGTCATCGCCAGCGGCCTACAGTTCTATGGCTCTGCGTCTGCTGCAGAGATCATGACGCGGCTCAAGGGGCCGCTCTCCGAGGAGGAGGTATGGGAGGTAATTGCCGAGGCCGAGAGGATCGGCATGATCGAGCGTGACGAGATGGTCTTCGAACCGGTCACTCCAATAGAGCAAGAGTGGCGCTTTGTCAAGGGATTCGACGTGGAACGGCTAGAGCTGCTCGCATAGGCTTTCCCACCCAATTGTTTTTGCCCACTGTGCAATTATTGGGCACTGTTATCCCCGAGCCCTGGTGCCTGCTATATTTTTTCCAAGAGGTGCAGGGCACCCGTTACGCCGTGGGAAAAGGTGACATTGGACGGGCCTTTGGCTGCTCGCTCCCCGTAGCCGCCCCAGCCGGCCGTGGCGCCGACACACGGCGCATGATTTCGCTGCCTTGCGCATAAAGGAGCGGGTGCAAGATGGCTTGCAGGGCGCAGATCAGGGGCCCGGAAGGCCCGTGGGTCAGGATGGAGAACCCTGGGGTGGATGGAAGAGGACTCGAGTGGGCAGCGCCCCTTTTCGTACAAAACACGATCAGCCCACAGGTATTTTATATTGGCAATTTTTGGCATTGCCATTGAACCCGCCGAATTCGCGTGATCGCAGCCTGATCGCCTCACTGTCTCCCCACATAGACGCTGCGATCAGGGCTTCTCCCTGCACGTGCGTCCCACTGCGCCGCGACGTGATCCTGGATCTGGTTCTCAGGCATGGCCTTGACCCAGATAGGCGCATTCCCGAGTTTCTTCGGCTGTGCCTCGACGCTCAGGCGAAATTTGGTCAAGACACATCAGATCATGCGGACTACC
This sequence comes from Cenarchaeum sp., assembly GCA_963692915.1. Lineage (GTDB taxonomy): Archaea > Thermoproteota > Nitrososphaeria > Nitrososphaerales > Nitrosopumilaceae > JAHRAL01. Next base: position 1,348,907 of record OY843584.1, on the reverse strand, counting down.
CGGAAATGACGTCACTAGCGGATGACAATTACCAGGTCATGGTGCCTGCATCTAAGACTGGCAAGCACAACGAGAACCTAAACAACCTATACCAGAGATACGGCCTCGGCGAGGTGGTCCGTGACTGCGAGGAGCTTGCAGTCGCATATGGCGCCTCACTCCGACACGCATGGGCCAACACCACCGTGCTCTCGCGTTATGTGGGAGACATTGCAGAGCTTGATAGTATGCTGGCAACACGCGAGTTTCGCTCGACCGAACACAATTTTGTGTCAACATCGGTCACAAAATCCCCCTGGCTAAAGGATCGTGACATATCGTACAGCATAAAGGTCACCGAACAGTATAGAAAGCACGCGTTCCCTCTCTCACACACATCTGTTTTTGTGACCCCCGACCCAGAAATTCTGCAAGGTCCCAAGACCTTTCGCGTTTTAGAGGACGAGATACGGATGGAGAACGGAACCCCGATCGAAGAGGGCACACTTGAGATCACTTTTCATCCCAAGACGCCAATCCCCAATTCACAAACAGAAGAGATCACCAAGAGATATGCGCCCCTCGGACCGGTGCGCTTTAAGCTATACTAGAGTCACGCGCATCGGAGAACTGCAGGGCAGGGCGACCCAATATTCCTGTTGGGAACTCCTGCCCACACGGCCGCAGTGTGAGCCATCAATGAATCCCTCGCCGTGGCCTGTGTTCTTGCGCCCTGCCACATGCCAAAATGCAGGGCGCGCAGGGCATCGTGCCTACATTCACGCACTAGATTTTAATAATGCCACAACCGTGATGGCTCTGATGGATCCAGAAAGGCAAGATGCGCTGCGAGTCATCGCGAGGGGACTGAGTATCTATGGACCCCTGCCGGCGGCTGAGCTCATATCGCACACTGTGGGAAAGCTCACCAAAAAGGAGGTATTGGATGTCATTGCCGAGGCCGAGAGGATCGGCATGATCGAGCGCGCCGACATGGTCTTCAAGGCGACTACGCCGGAGGGACAGGAGTGGCGCCTCGTCGAGGGATTCGACGTGGAGCAGCTAAAGGTACCTGCATAGGTACACCCCCCTTGTTTTTTCCTATTGTGCACAATTATTGGGCACTTGTTTTTGAGCCTAGGTCATGCCCACATTCACGCACTAGATTTTAATAATCCCACAACCGTAATGACCCTGATGAACCCAGCAAGGCAAGAAGGGCTGTTCGTCGTTGCGAAGGGGCTAAAGATCTATGGATCCCTGCCAGCGGCCGAGCTCATAACGCACATTGTGGGAGCGCTCACCGAAGAGGAGGCATGGGACGTGATCGCCGAGGCCGAGAGGATCGGCATGATCGAGCACGCCGACATGGTCTTCAGGCCGGCCACGCCGCTGGGACAGAAATGGCGCCTCGTCGAGGGATTCGACGTGGAGCAGATAGAGCTACCCGCATAGGTGGACTCTACCCACCTCTTGTTTTTGCTCATTGTGCACCTGTCTTTGAACATGGGTCAGCCCACATTAACGCACTAGATTTTAATAATGCCACAACCGTAACGGCTCTGATGAACCCAGCAAAGCACAATGGGCTGCTAGTCGTTGCGAGGGGACTGGAGATCTATGGATCCCTGCCGGCGGCTGAGCTCATAACGCACATCGTGGGAAAGCTCACAGAAGAGGAGGCGTGGGATGTCATCGCCGAGGCCGAGAGGATTGGCATGATCGAGCGTGACGAGACGGTCTTTAAGGCGCTCACTCCGTTAAATCAAGAGTGGCGCCTCGTCAAGGGATTCGACACAAAAAAGCTAGAGCTGCCCGCATAGGCAAAACTCCCAACCCCATTCTGTTTTTGCCTGGCACACCCTACGCACCTTCGTCTCTGGTTTTGGGACTCCTGCATGATGAGCGCAAGTGCGACCTCCTCGCGCGTCATCCCCAGGCTCTCGTGCATGTTGAGCGCGGCAAACCCCTGCCTGACGTCGCCGTCCCCCTCGTCGCGGCGTGCCCTGCAGAACGCCTCCAGCCCCTGGCCTTCCATGCGCGGCGTGGGGGAGGTGCGATCCATATGGCATGCGGACCGGGAAAGTTTGATCATGGCACGAACTTTTGCCCGTCAGCATAGAATGTGCCAAGCAAAAACAAAAGATGGGAGTTTTGCCTATGCGGATATCTCTAGCTTTTTTGTGTCGAATCCCTCAACGAGGCGCCACTCCTGGCCCTCCCGCGTGGTCGTCCCAAAGATCCCCTCGTCGCGCTCGATCATGCCAATCCTCTCGGCCTCGGCAAGCACGTCCCATGCCTCCTCCCTGGTGAGCCGCCCCACGATGTACGTTATGAGCAGAGCCGCTGGCAGAGAGTCATGGATCCTCAGTCCCCGCTCAATGAATAGCAGCCCATCCTGCCTTGCCGTGTTCATCAGAGCCATTACGGCTGTGGCTTTATTAAAGTCTAATGCGTGAATGTGGGCACACGTGGGATCAGGCGGCCCATGCTGCAACAACGTCGTGTCCGTTTGAGCGAAACTCGCGCGTTTCTGATATGGCATCTTTGAGAACAACGACTAGCCGACGCCCAAAGCCAAAAAAACCAGTGCGCAATATGCGCAAAGCGGGCAAAAGAGAGGAGGATAGAAGTTTTGCCTATGCGGCTATCTCTAGCTGTTTCACGTCGAATCCCTTGACGAGGCGCCACTCCTGGCCCTCCCGCGTGGTCGTCCCAAAGATCCCCTCGTCGCGCTCGATCATGCCAATCCTCTCGGCCTCGGCAAATACGTCCCATGCCTCCTCCATGGTGAGCCGCCCCACGATGTACGTTATGAGCTCAGCCGCCGGCAGGGGGCCATAGAGCCTCAGTCCCCGCTCAATGACTAGCAGCCCATCCTGCCTTGCTGTGTTCATCAGAGCCATTACGGCTGTGGCTTTATTAAAGTCTAATGCGTGAATATAGGCACGAGTGCCCTGCGCACCCTGCATTTTGGCACACGGCAGGGGTGTAGGCACACAGATCGTGGTGAGAAATTCGTTAATGGCTCACCTTGTGGCCGCGGGGCAAAGTCCCCGGCAGGGATATCGCGCCATGCTGCCCATGGTTCGTCGGTGTGCATGACTCTAGTCTAGCTTAAAGCGCACCGTTCCTAGGGGCTTATACTTTTCAATGATCTTTTCAGGCGACAAATTGGGAATTGACACCTTGGAATGAAAAGTGATCTCAAGCGTGCCCCCTTCAAGCGGAGTTCCGTTCTTTATCCGTACCTCGTCCTCCAAAATTCGAAAGCCCTTGCGCCCATGTAAAATTTCTGGATATGGGGTTGCAAAAACAGATGTGTACGTGAGAGGGAACATGCGCCTTCTATACTGTTCAGTGATTGTTATGCGATATGACACGTCACGGTCACTTAGAAAGTCGGAGTAAGTGGCCGATGCTGCCACAAAGTCGTGTCCGTTTGAGCGAAACTCGCGTGTTTCCAACATGCTGTCAAGCTCCGCAACGCCCTCCACATAGCGCAAGAGCGTGGTTGCATTAGCCCATGCATACCGGAGTGAGGCGCTGTATGCGACTGCAAGCTCCTCGCAATCACGAACCTCCTTGTCGAGGCCACATCTACCGTATAGGCTGTTTAGATTCTCGTTGTGCCCGTCAATCCTGGATGCAGATACGTAGGGCTGGTAACGTTTGTCTGCTAGTGACCTCATTTCCGGGTAGCGCGTATGGCCTGATGCGGCTTGGGCAAAGTTCGCATAGGCGCCTTTACATAGATCTCGAAACTTTCGAGTGCGCCTCAGTGGATCAAGACTATCGTCAAGACCATATTTGAGAACCAGATCCAGGATCACATCAAAGCGCAGTGTGGCGCACGTGCACGATGATGCCCTGATCGCAGCGTCGATGTGAGGGGCCAGGGCGGCGATCAGACTGCGATCACGCGAATTCGTCGAGCTCAATGGCAGTGCCCAAAATTACCAACATAAAACACCTACGGGCTGATCGCAAAGGTTTCTCGTTTTCGGCCTCAGTTATTGGCCGGATCACGGCGATGCATCAGGATCGGTGCGGGCCATATCGCCCCGCGCGGCATACATTCTAGGGATCCGTTCACGGACACAGCCTCATTTCAGCACCCGGCCATCGGCCAGGGGCGATCACGCAAGACTGCCCTACACAGTGTCAGCCCAAAGCGCACCCCGGCAGGGCTGAGCTCACACCGCCCAACCTAGCAACGCTTTTAACCCAAAAAATAAGAGCGCTCCGCGTGCCAAACTGCCCCGAGTGCGTTGCCAAGGACAGAAACGCCCTTGTCGCCAAGCACGAGGGCGAGGAGGGCGTCGACCTGACTGCGATGCTTGACGCCGTCGAGGTTCCAATGAAGGCCGATCCGGCGACCAAGCACTTTACGTGCAGGCGCTGTGGCCTGTATGCGACGCGCGAGCAGATAAGCGACATCAGGGACAGGCTCAACCGGCGCTCAAAGACGCGCGAGGACCACCAGTACGACTATCTCGACTGGTGGCAAAAGAGCAAAAAGGACAAGCAGGTCGCCTAGTTCTTTCCAAACGCTGATGAGACGAGCGCGTTAAATGCCCATGGAAACGTGTGCTTTGCCCATATCGCAAGGCGTGCGGCGCCGGGAACCGTTATCTCGCCGCGCCGTGACCCTATGGCGCGCATTATCGCACGCGCCACGGTCTGCACGTCAAGTGACATTGGCGAGTAGCGCCGCACGCCGGCAAAGGACGCATGGTCAAAGAACGGGGTCCTGACTGCGATCGGGCTGACTGTGGTGATGCCAACGCCGGTCTTTGCGAGCTCGGCGCGCAGGGACTCTGAAAAGCCGAGCATCGCAAACTTTGATGCACAGTATGCGGCAATTCCGGGAAGGCCAATGCTTGCGGCGACAGAGGCGACATTGACTATCTTGCCGTGATTGACCTCGAGCATGTGCGGCATGAACGCCTTTGTGCAGTGGACCGCGCCAAAATAGTTTGTCTCCATGTGCGCGCGGATGACTTTCGCGTCAAGTGAGCTCACCGTGCCGTATATGGCAAACCCCGCATTGTTGACTAGGATGTCGGCGTTCCCGAGCTCCGAGGAGACGCGCCCTGCCATCTTGCTGACTGCATGCTCGTCGGCGACGTCGCACGCAAACGCGGCAGCCATCCCGTGGCGGGCCACCTCTGATGTCGCCTCGCGCAGCCTCGACTCGTCGCGCGCAACGAGGGCGACGCTCGCGCCGTGCCTTGCGGCCATGACGGCTGCGGCCCTTCCTATGCCGCTTGATGCGCCCGTGATCACCGCAATCCTGCCTGACAGGTCCATGCGCGCCATGCGCAGGCCGCTTGCGTTAAAACGCTTTTGTGGATGAGGTCGGCCATTTCCGTTAATGCCCCTTGAATGCCTAGGGCAAAACCCATCGATCATGGACGCACGAGGCCCAAAAACCTGCCCTCCTAGCTCCATAGTCCTCCTCCCATACGATGGCTACAAGAAACCGAGGGAACGCCGTCTAGGGGAAGGTCTGCTCTCCTCGCGTCACCCTTTATATCACTAAAAGTTATAAGTGTGAGCAGGTCTAGGGTTTACAGAAATGGTGCAGCCGAGCCAAGAATCGCCGTACTCGAGTGACACACTAGTCCCTCAACACCCGCCCATCATAAGCACTACGATCTACCGCCCGAGCAGGGGTCCGCCCGATGAGGACACGACTAGCATTGGGGCATATGTGACGTACGGTGGGGAATTTGTCCCTGATCGGCCTGATGACCCAAGACAGGCCAAACTGCGCAAGCACTATGAGGATCTGTGCGGCGACGAAAATTCTTTGCCGCTGACGGCATTGGCCATTTTTGACAAAAATGATGTTAGCGGCAGGGAGAGCTTTGAGTCAGAACCCAGACAATATTCGTTTCCTCTCCCGCCGCGATCCTTTGAGGAGACAAACCTACCTCCCGCTAACAGCATAGTGTTTGACATCAACGACATGGCCATGGGGCGCATTGCGTCTTTGTGTAAAGAACAACACACATTGTACGCACGTGAACTTTACGACTTTCTAATCAAACAACACGACTTTACACATATGTTGATTAACGACACTACACATAGGGTATGTCGAGGCCAACACATGCATCCTGACGATTTTAATGAAGAAAGATGGGTTGTACACCCATGCCTAAATGATCCCATACGTGAATTTCATCTACGTGCCCCCAAAGGCAATCCCACACATATGCGTGGAGAGCTAATAGCCGCTGTTGACTGGACTGTTCCAAAGAACAAGATATATCTTGTTGACGGAAGCAAAATGCGACTGCATCTGGGACTGCGCAGGGTCTACTATCAGGACTGCTGGCTAGTTATCATTGAAAAGTTCAGGTTTGAAATTCCCAAAGACGCTCGAGGAATAGAGATAACCATAAAAGATCGCGAAGATTAGACCACTCAGATACCTTTTGCATCTGGCTGTAAAACAAGACCATGTCTGCGAGTAGCTCTGACAGAGCCGTTTGCACCCCACGAAACGCTAGCCATGTGCGGCACTAGACTTAATCGACGCAACACTGCAGTGGCATTCAATGAACACAGCACGGCGCGAGAGTCTGAGGCTTATCGCCTATGGCCTTAAATTCTATGAAACTGCGTCTGCCGGCGAGCTTATAACACGACTCATAGGGCTGGTCTCCGAAAAGGAGGCGTGGGATCTCATCGACGAGGCCAAGAGGATTGGCATGATCGAGCGCGTCGATATGGTTCTTGAGCCGCCCACCCCAAACGAACAAGAGTGGCGCCTCATCAAGAGTTTCAACGTGGAACGACTAGAGATACCCACATAGACAAGCCCCGGCCTTTGGCTATTCTGCGTTGGCGTAGATTATGACCCTCCGCAGACTAGTGTTCCTTCGAGTTCTACAGTCGAGCCGGGTCTAACTATGCGGCATTGGTCGGATGGTCAGGACCGCAACTCTCATTCCACTGCTGTCATGGCAGGCGGCCACATATTGGGCTCTGGGACAATGGCATCCGCAGCATCGGCGCCACGCCTGCCACATGAGGCAATGTCTATATAAAGAGCACACGCCACCCTGACGCAGACCTGTGCCGCTTTCGGGCCACACAGTCGAGTCGGTCCTGGCCTAGCGGCAGTTTGCCGTGTGGCCAGGACCGCAACCCTCATTCCCTATTGCCATAGCAAGCGATCGCGTATTGGGCTCTGGGACAATGGCATCCGCAGCATCGGCGCCACGCCTGCCACATGAGGCAATGTCTAAATAAAGAGCACACGCCACCCTGACGCAGACCTGTGCCGCTTTCGGGCCACACAGTCGAGTCGGTCCTGGCCTAGCGGCGTATGCCGTGTGGCCAGGACCGCATTCTCAACTAGTGCACGGTTCCTCGACGAATGCAAGAGATCTTGGGCTCTAGCAGGGCATACCGGCGGGCAAACGACTCTTCTGCATCACGTCGGCTAGCCTTGGTCATGATATATGCAACCATGTCGACTAGTTGGATCAGATTGGATAGTCTAGAGTTTACAAACACTGGCCTCATGGCAGTTCTGCCCGCAAAACCGCCAACATTGACGAATGGTTGTAGATACTGCATCACGATCTTGTTCACATCCCTGTTGGTTGCATCATCATATGTGTCAAGCAGAGTCAGGTTTGTTGTGTTGGGGGGCGATCTCAAGAGAACTCGTTGGAGCATATGGGCGGCATAGTCCCAAGATTTGATCGTTGTGTCCTCTGATCGTGACATTTCATCTATGGGACGTTTTTCCATTATGACTACGTTGATGACGGCATCCATGTCCAGCACAATTTCAACAATGTCATCAAAAATAGCCTCAAGGCTTTCTTTAGTCTTTTCCATGTCTTTCGTTTGCCATAACAGGCGCTGTCGTAAAACACGAGCATGAAACTCTGCTCGCTCTAGCCTGCGCCCGTCAAAGTACTTTTTCTTGAGTTTTTCCATGAGCTCCTCAACCCTGTGCGCCTCCGTTACGCTCATCGTGATCGTGACTACGATATAGTAGAGGCCGTCAGCTATGGCCTTTTCGGAGCGCGACGCGTTGCCAGAGCTGTCGCCGAACGTGAGCAAGACGTTTGTGCCGGGTTTCATCGCGGACACCGCGCGATCATTGCCCTTAAAATGGTTGTTGCCGCGAGGCAGCACGTGCGTCTAGCATGGGGGCGTGCTGCCAGGGTCCCTTAGACCATTCGACGAACTGTCCACCCTCGCTGCAGCCAACCATGCCCTGACTGGCCACTAGATGCGGACACGTGAGCAATCATTCAGTGTGGGTCAATGATTAAATAAAGAGCACACGCTACCCTGACGCAGACGTGTGGCGCCTTTAGGTCCCACACTCGAGTCGGTCCTGGCCTAGCGGCAGTTTGCCGTGTGGCCAGGACCGCAACCCTCATTCCCTATTGCCATGGCAAGCGATCGCGTATTGGTCCGGGGCAATGGCGTCCGCAGCATCGGCGCCACGCCTGCCATATGAGGCAATGTTTAAATAAAGAGCGCATGCCACCCTGACGCAGACCTGTGCCGCTTTCGAGCCACACAGTCGAGTCGGTCCTGGCCTAGCGACTATTGTCGTGTGGTCAGGACCGCATTCTCAGCTAGCTCACGGTTCCACGACGAATGCAAGAGATCTTGGGCTCTAGCAGGGCATAGCGGCGGGCAAACGATCCTTCTGCATCTTCATGTCTGCTGACCTTGGTCATGATATGTGCAATCATGTCGACTAGTTGGATCAGATTGGAGAGTCTAGAGTTTACAAACACTGGCCTCATGGCAGTTCTTCCCGCAAAACCGCCAACATTGATGAATGGTTTCAGGCGCTGCACAATGATCTCGTTCACGTTCCTGTTGGTTGCATCATCATATGTGTCAAGCAGAGTCAGGTTTGTTGTGTTAGGGGGAGATCTCAAGAGAACCGGTTGGAGCATATGAGCGGCATAATCCCAAGATTTGATCGTTGTGTCCTCTAACCGTGTCATTTCGTCTATGGGACGTTTTTCCATTATGACTACGTTGATGATGGCATCCATGTCCAGCACAATTTCAACAATGTCATCAAAAACAGCCTCAAATTTTTTATGTGCGATGTCTATATTTTTCGTTTGCCATAGCAGGTGCTTTAGCAAAACACGGGCATGAAACTCTGCGCGCTCTAGCCTGCGCCCGTCAAAGTACTTTTTCTTGAGTCTGTCCATGCGCCCGTCAATCCTGTGCGCTTCTGGCACGCCCGTCGTGATCGTGACTACGATATAGTACGGTGTGTCTGCTATGGCCTTTTCGGAGCGCGACGGGTTGCCGGAGCTGTCGCCGAACGTGAGCAGGACGTTTGTGCCGGGTTTCATCGCGGCCACTGCGCGATCATTCCCCTTAAAATGGTTATTGCCGCGAGGCAGCACGTGCGCCTAGCATGGGGGCGTGCTGTCAGAACCCCAGACCATTCGACGAACTGTCCACCCCCATGGCAGCCAGTCATGCCCTGACTGGCCGCTAGGTGCGTACACGTGACCAACCATTCACGGTTCCAACCCCCATGCCCGCATGGTGGACGGCCATTGCCCATAGATCACCACCAATGGACCCGCGCCCACGCCGACCACAGATATATCCGGCACCTTGGCCGCACCACGCCGTGAAGGCCCAAGACCTGTGGGACGCCGAGTACCGCTCTGGCCGGTATGTCGATGACGGGCCGGTCCCGCTAGTCGCCAAGATAGTCTCGACGCTGCGCGGGCGCTCCATGGCCGGCGCGCGAGGCATCTATCTCGGGTGCGGCAACGGGCGCAACTATGTGCCGCTTCGCAAGGCCGGCCTGGCCCTCGAGGGCCTTGACGTCTCGCCGGTGGCCATCGAGTCGCTCCTCGCCAGGGCGCCGAGCCTGCGCGAGGGCCCGCGCATCACGTGCGGCGACATTATGGAGGCAGACGCCCACACGCCATACGCGTACGTCGTGGCGATCCAGTCGCTCATGCACGGCATGATGAGCGACGTCGAGGCCCGGTTCGCCAAGGTCGACTCGCTCGTCGCGCCCGGAGGCCTCCTGTTCGTGCGCATAAACTCGACGGCAAGCGAGGTGGGCCAGGAGCACGAGGTCATCGAGCGCACGAGCCAGGGCGGCAGGACGATGCGCTATCTCGGAGGGGAGCGCGACGGCCTCGTGATACACTTTTTCACCGAGGCCGAGCTCTCTGCCCTCCTGCCGGGATACGCCGCACTCGCGCCGCTCACAACGCACATTGTGCGGCGCGCGCCGCCGGAGACGGGCCAGTGGACACAGATGGAGCTCATGCTGCAAAAGGCCGATGACCCCGCGTCATGACGTAAGCCTGATGGCCACATAGATTGCGCTAAACGCGACGAGAAACACAATGCCAGCGACGCTCATGACGCGCAGGATCGCGCCCGGCTGCGCGGATCGCTCGAGGTGCTTTCCGGTGACAAGGCGATAGTTGACAATGGCGATCGCAGGCGCGGCGAGAAACGAGACGCTAGTCGCAAAGTCCACAAGGCCCTTGAGGCTGTCGCCGAACTGGAGGACGACTGCAAGCGAGCCGGCGGCAATTATGCCGAGGAATGCCGGATAGGGGAGGCCTGCCCCGCTTGGCCTCACAAGCTCGGCGCAGCGGCGCAGCGCGCGCGAGTACCCGTCAAAGACTGCGATGACCGTGCCAAACATTATGCTAAAGGCCGCAGTCGATATGACAATCCCGCTCCAGTCGCCTATCGTCTCAGTATACAGCGACACGACCGAGCCGGCAAAGGCCGCACCGCCGTCTGGCAGGCCCGTGCCGGTTCCAAACAGGATGTACGCGCCAAGGAGGAGAAAGATGACTGCAAGCGTGCCGGTGATGATATACGCGAGGCGAAACTCCAGGAGGGCCTCGCCGAGGCGCGGCTTGAAGCGCGTCTGCCTTATGCGCTCCAGCGTCCAGAGGCTGTTCCAGCTGGACAGGTCGATCGCAGTCGGCATCCAGCCCATGAGCGCGACAAGAAAGAGGAGGCCGGCCGGCTCGAGGAGGTCGCGCTCCACAAAGCCCTCGACGCGCTCGGCCGGCCCGTTGGCCACTGCGAGGATGAGCGCGGCGACTGTGGAGACGACCATGACTGTGGCGACGACCTTTACGAGCGAGTCGAGGATGCGGTACCTCCCGACTGCGAGTATCGCGCAGCACGCCACAAAGAGGGCGATCACGGTCCAGGGCCCGCCCTCATCGAGGCCAAACAGGTTGGCGAAAAAGCCCGCGCCGACTGCCCCGACGGCAGCAGTCACAAAGAACATCGAGGAGACCGTTATGCCGATGTAGAGCCAGAGGACGCGCCTCCCGAGGCGCGCATAGCCGTCGATGATGCTCGTTCCGGTGACGGTGGCGTACCTCGTCCCGTACTCAAAAAAGGGATACTTTAGCGCGTTGGCAGCAATGATCGCGCCGATGAGGAGAAAGCCAAACTCGGCTCCGGCCCGCGTCGACTGGACCAGGTGCGACACGCCTATCGCAGTCGACGCAAAGAGGACGCCCGGCCCGAGGGTCATCGAGAGGCGGGCCAGGCGGGCCCTCAATCGTCATCCACCCTGGTGTACCTTGCGAGCGCAAACCTCGCGAGGAGGACCCACGTGATCCCTATGGGCACATAGTAGGTCGCGATGCGCCACCCGATGACAGAGCTCCACTCGAGGGCCTCGCCCAGGGCGACCCATCCGGCCGAGCCGACTGCGTCAAGGTATGCGGCCGCACTTATCTCCACGAGGCCTGACCCGCCGACAGTTATTGGCAGGTTGCCGACTGCGTTTGCGGCCATTACTGCCATGATCGAGTCTAGCGCGCCGACGGTGTGCGCCAAACCGACAGTTATTGCCGCGAGTGAGACGCCATACATTGCCCAGCTCGCAAACGATGCGGCAAGGCTGACGCAAAATACGCGCCGCGCGTGCGCGCTTGACATGTTCTGGCGGCTCATCTCGCAGACCTCGCGCATCCACGAGTTGGCCTGATCGATGTAGCGGTCGGCCCGCGTGCCGACGATCGCCGAGGCGGCACGAACGATCACGCGCGGAACGCCAAAGACGCGCCGCGAGGAGAGAAAGAACAGGATCGTCCATATCCCGGTTATCGTCACGCTAGTGCCGAGGATGAGTGCGGCAAGGGCGTACGCGCCGACATAGAGCGCAATTGCGCCGGCGGCCATGGAAATGACGCCGGCGGCGATGACCTCAGTCACGATGTCCATTATGGCGACCCACGAGGCCTTGGAGGCCGGCACGCCGCGCTTGTGGAGCCAATAGATGACGGCGACCTCGGCGCCAACGAACATTGGCGTCGTGAACTTTATGAACTCGCTGCCGACGCGAACCCCCATGAGGCTTGGCAGCGAGCCGACGTTCTTGATGTACGAGCGCGCGATATACGCAAACTTTGCGCCCTGGAGCGCAAGCTTTGCGCCTATCGCGCCGACGGCGAGCGCGTATCCGGCGATGCCCACGGCAAGCACGTCATCGGCGCCGATGTCAAACTGCACGGCGATCACGACGATTGGGACCAGGCTTGCCGGTATCGCCACGAGTCTCCACCTCATTGGCCCGCCGCGCGCGCGCATTCAAATATAAGCCAACAGCGCAAGCGCGCGCATTACCTTGAAGGCGGTGTTTATCGTGGGGACAGCAGGCTCGGGCAAGTCGCTTCTGGCCTCAAAGATGCGCGAGCACTATACGGGTGCTGGCGCCTTTGTGGCGAGCCTCAACCTGGATCCTGGCGTCGAGGACCTCCCCTACACCTGCGACGTTGACGTGCGCGACCACGTTGACATTGTCTCGCTCATGAAAAAGTACGGCCTCGGGCCCAATGGCGCGCTCGTCATGGCCAATGACCTTGTCGCCTCAAAGATCGATGACGTGTGGTCTGAGGTCAATTCCGTCAACCCCGACTATGTCATCGTCGACACGCCGGGCCAGATAGAGCTCTTTGCGTATCGCGCAAGCGGGCCGTTCATTGCGCGCGTTCCTGATGCCGACCAAAAGGCGTGCGTCTTTCTGTTCGACGGGATGATGGTCAACTCGCCGTCGAACTTTGTCTCAATTGCGCTTCTCGCCGAGTCAGTCCGCCTCCGACTTGGCATGCCGACGGTCCACGTGCTCACAAAGTCTGACATGTCGCCCCCGTCAGCTGCAGAGGCGATCTCGTGGTCAGAGGACACGTCATCACTCGCCGGCGCGCTTGCGCGCGACGCTAGCGGCGAGTCCCTCGAGCTCTCGATGGGAATACTGCGCGGCCTCGACTCTGCCGGACTCGCGCCGGCCATCACGCCGGTCTCTAGTGTCACTGGCGACGGCCTAGAGACGCTCTGGGCCTCGCTTGGCCGCGCAATAGACGAGGGCGAGGAGGTCGTGGATTGAGTCGCGCGCGCAGCGCGAGGGCCAGCGCGCCGTCGACTACTGCAAACCTCGGATCCGGCTTTGACGTGTTTGGGATGGCACTCGGCGCATTTAGGGACACGGTGACTGTCTCGCTCTCTGATGTGCGCGGCGTGCGCGTCGTCTCTGATGGCGGCGTTCCAGTCGAGCCACGGCGCAACACGGCAGGCCTAGTCGCCCTGGAGGCCATGCGCATGTCCGGCGTGCGCGGGCTAGACGTGCGGATACTAAAGCGCGTTCCAGTCGGCATGGGAATGGGCAGCAGTGCCGCATCGGCGGCCGCGGCGGCCGTCGCGTCTGACGAGCTCCTCTCGCTGGACCTCGGGCCGCGCGGCCTCGTCGAGCTCGCCGGAGTCGGCGAGCGCGCCAGTGCGGGCACGGTTCACTATGACAATGTCGCCGCCGCGGTCCTCGGCGGCTTTGTCATCGTCCGGACCGGCCCCCTAGACATTGTGCGCATGACTGCGCCGGCGGACATGCGCTGCTGCGTCGCCGTGCCCGAGATTGCCGTTCCGGCCAAAAAGACGGCCGCCTCGAGGGGTGTCGTCCCGCGCACGCCGCGCCTCGCAGACGTCACGGCCAACGTCTCCAATGCTGCCGCGCTAGTCGCCGGAATCGCGCGGCGCGACACGGCCCTGATCGGCTCGGCGATGGCAGACGCGATAGCCGAGCCGGCACGCCGCGCAAAGATTCCCGGCCTAGAGCATGTCCGCTCGGCTGCAATGCGCGCCGGAGCCGCCGGCGTGGCAATAAGCGGGGCCGGCCCCTCGATAATCGCAGTTTCCGCCAGTGGCACGGACACTGGCGCAATCGCGCGCGCGATGAGGCGTGGGTTTGCCCGCGCGCACGTGCGATGCAGGCTAGTCGAGTGCAGGCCGACGGCCCGCGGGGCCATGCGCGCATAATGGCCAAAAAGAGGCCGCGCGCCGTAGTCGTGTTTAGCGGGGGCCTAGACTCCGTTTGCATGTGCGCGCACCTTGCGCCGACGCACTCGCTCCACGGAATAACGTTCTCCTATGGCCAGCGCGCGACGCAGGAGATTAGGGCAGCAAAACGCCTCGCGCGGCGCGCAGGCCTCGCCGAGCACAAGACCGTCGACATTGGGTTTATGCGATCGCTCTATGCAAAGACCAACGTTCTCACCGATGCGCGCGCGCGCCTGCCGCAGACGTTTGACTATTCAATAGTCGTGCCGGTCCGCAACGCCGTCTTTCTCTCGATCGCCACGGCGTGGGCGTTTACGATCGGCGCGCAGACAGTCGCGTACGGCGCGCACACCGGCGACAGGCCGTATCCGGACTGCCGGCCCGCGTTCGCGCGCGCACTAGAGTCGGCGCTCAACGCCGGCGAGTCTGACGGGATACGCTCAGGCAAGAGGCAGCGCATCAGCATATGGAGTCCGGCGAGTGCGCGACTCTCAAAGGCCGACATGATCCGCCGCGGTCACCGCGCGCTCGGCGATGCGATATTTGAGACGTGGAGCTGCTACTCGTCATCAAGAACGGCGCACTGCGGCGAGTGCGAGTCATGCGCAAACCGCAAGGCCGCATTTGCCGAGGCCGGAATACTAGACAGGACGAGATACGCGCACTAGCGCAGCCTGAGGCACTCGCGCTCTATAGAGTCCGTCGTGCAGCGCGTCATGATGTCGTCATGGAGGCACTCGATGGTAGAGCCGCCGATCTCGCCTAGGCAGCCAGAGCGGTCAGTGTCGGCCCTGCACATCCCGAGACCGGCCTCCAGTGAGTCAAAGTCTGACGCAAAGCACCCGCCGGCGCACTCTGATGAGGCCGAGCACTCCTCGCCGGCGTCCGGATAGGGCAGGACGCACGCCTTGAATGACGCGTTTATCCACCTCCACGACCCGCCTTCGGCAGCACACTCGGCCTCGTCGTCGATCATCGCGGCCCGCTCGCCGAGCGCATTGGGCATCGCCTCGCCTGCGCGATCGGGCATGGCAGGCTCCGCGACATCCCACTCGACCTGCGTGGTGATGGCCGCAGCTACGAGTAAGCCGGCGCCTATGCCCATAACGGCGATGATGGCTTGCTGTCTCATCCCAGAACCCTCTTTTTTAGCGCGAGGCCGCGGATCAGGAGGTACCATCCAAGAAAGACGACGCCGACGATCCCGTAAAAGACCCAGTTGGACATTGCGATGATCCTGTACTCGACGGCAGCCTCTAGCGCCTTGAACTCGGCAGAGTGTATGTTGATCCCCTCCCAGGACTCTAGTGCGCCGGCGTGGCCTGCAGCGGCGGCGACTGCGGGGAGTATGGCGTCTGAAACCTGCCAGGCGATGACCATGGAGACGGCCAGGACTATGCCAAACTCGATCGCATACCACGTCCAGTTCGGCCATGACTCACTAGGGACATGGACATTGTCGTGCGCACCCATCAGTGCCACGCGGCCAGATGTTGGTATTTATGCATATGTGCGCGATCCGAGCCGTTCATGCCCCCTATGCCGGCGGCTGCTTTGCCCTCTGGTGGACCATGGCCACTATGGCCTGCCGCTCTAGGCGGTTCTCGTATATCCCGCGAAACGCGCTCGTCGTCATCGTCGCCTCGTTCTCGACACCGCGCATCCTCATGCAGAGGTGCTCGGCGTCAGCCCAGACGGCGACGCCCTTTACGCCCTGCGCGTTGAGGTCATCTGCGATGCTCCTCGTAAAGCGCTCCTGTATCTGGAGGCGCCTGGCGTGCTTTTTGACGAGGCGCACGAGCTTTGATGTCCCAAAGACGCGGCCGTTTGGCGCGTAGGCGATGCTGACTGTGCCAAAGAACGGGAGCATGTGGTGCTCGCACATCGAGTAGAACCTAATGTCGCGCACGACGACGGTGTCCGAGTCCTCGGAGAACTGGACGTCGAGCTCGGCATCAGACTCGTACCCGTCAAATATCTCGCCATACATGTCAGCTATGCGCTCTGGCGTGTCGCGCAGGCCCTCCCTCGTTGGGTCCTCGCCTATCTCGATTATGAGCTCGCGCACGAGCCCCCTTATACGGTCATGGTTCATTTGTGCGCAAAGGGCCGGCGTGTCAGTATTTGAAGGTAGGGGCGCCTCCATGCGAATGGCGTCGCGTGCGCACGTTGCAGGCGTGCGTGTCAATACCCGCGGCCAAGCCTGCCAAAATTGTGCCCACAGTCGGCGCATTGCTTTGTCGGGCTTTCAGGCGACACGCAGCACCCCCCTCCCATGACCCGTCCAGGATCTTCAAAGGCCCAGGGCGCCGGATACCCCTGCACGATCCGCTTGATGTTGTGCGAGCCGCACGCCGGACACGGCTCGGGGCGGGTCCTGAACGCGTTTTGGCACTCTCTGCACACAAATGTCGGACGGTTGACGCTGCTGTCAGGCGGCATTGCGACAACGCCCAATTTGGCCCCGAGCTCCTCCCATTCTGCGTTCTCGGCATTTGGCCCCGCGTCGCCCCGGGCGTCGCCGCGCTTGTACACTATCGGCGCAATGTCCACGGATCGGCACGCGGGGCACTTTACGTACTTGTTCCTAAATTGCGCACCACAAGAGTCGCATGACCGGTTTGGCGCATTTGGCTGCCTGATGGGACTAATGCCCGTCACCGCACGGCCGAGCTCCGCCATCCCCATGTTGGCAATGCTTGCCTCGCGCATGGGCATTCCCGGCGGCCTCATCCTCGCAGTCGACGCCGAACCGCACTCTGGACACCTTACTGTCAAGTCTGATCCAGATACAGAAACAGTTTATTAACATTTCTAATATTCCACACAAGTGCGAGAACTAGTGAGCACGCCCTAGATCGCGCCCATGAGCTTGTGCAGCTGCGGAACCACCCTCACCTCGGCATAGCGCTCGCTTGCGACATCATACATGCGCACAAGTGACTCTAGGCGCGGCTCCTCGACACCGCTAGTCGGTTGGATGAAAAGCCCGGCTATCGATGATGCGGGAGCTGCTGCAAACACCCTGTCAAGAAGCTCGCCAAACTCCTTCTCGCCGGTCCTTGCGCTCACTACTATCTTTACATAGACTGTTTTTCCTGCGCGCACTGCGGCCTCTAGGCACTTTGTCGCCTCGTCGATTAGCCTCGCATAGTGCGCCGGCTCGCGCGCGACCTCCGAGTCGGCAGTCTTGAACTCGACCTTTAGTATGTCCATGTGGTCCATGACGTGCGCAAAGCGCGAAGAGTCATAGCATGCTGACTCTAGGTACGTGCGCACGCCCCTGGAGCGCACGTGGCGCGCGAGCCCTGCGACGGCCTCGTGCTGGATCAGTGGCTCGCCTCCGGTAAAGTTGACCTTGTACGTGCGGTCCTGGAGCGACGAGTCGATGAGCGCGCACGCCTCCTCCATCGTGTACTCTTTTCCCGAGCCGGCCGGAAGGGCCTCGGCCGTGTCGCAGTAAAAGCACGTGAACGGGCAGCCGGCGAGCCTCACAAAGAGCGTCTTTGTCCCGTAGAGGAGGCCCTCGCCCTCGATCGAGGTAAAGACCTCAAATATCCGCACGCCCATCGGCCCGGCCCCGCACGCATTGGGATTTATGTCATCGCTAGTGCATGACTGGCTCTTTGGTGTAGAATAGGCCGGCGACGAAAAAGACGGCGCCGAGGATGCCTATCAGGCTGCCTAGGAACTCGGCCGTATCGGCCATGTTGCCGGCCACGGGGGGCACGAGGAGGGCAGCGAGCGCGCCGACTATGATCATCGGTACTCCCACGCCTGCGCATATCGCCCTTGAGGCCAACATCAGCGTGCGCCGCGGAGAATCTATATGAATTTTGGCGCCAGAACGAGTGGGTTGCGGTCCTGACCACCCCGCAAGAGCGGCGAAGCCAGGCCCGGCTCGACTGTGGAAGCCCTTGAGCACCACATGTCTGCCCCAGGGTATGGGACGTGCCCTGTTTAAGCATTGACCCATGCGGCAGGCGTGATGCCGATGCTGCGGATGTCATTGCCCCGAACCCAATGCGCGATCGCTTGCTGTGACAACAGGGAATGAGGGTTGCGGTCCTGGCCACACGGCATACGCCGCTAGGCCAGGACCGACTCGAGTGTGTGACCTAAAGGCGACACATATCTGCGTCAGGGTAGTATGTGCTTTTTATTTAAACACTGCCTCATATGGCAGGCGTGGCGCCGATGCTGTGGACGCCATTGTCCTGTGACTTAATCTGTTACCGCCTGTCACAACAGCAGTGGAATGAGAGTTGCGGTCCTGACCACCCGGCAAGAGCCGCGAAGCCAGGACCGACTCGCCTGTGGAGGCTCGTAAGCGCCACACGACTGGGGCGCATTGTCCGGCATGGCAGATTTAAGGCTTTTGACGCGCCCTCGAGGACAGCTTATCCTGAACTTTGATCCACCGACGCCAAACACCTTGGATGATTACCTATCCTCCCGGCTAATTATT
Organism: Cenarchaeum sp.; assembly: GCA_963692915.1. Taxonomy (GTDB): domain Archaea; phylum Thermoproteota; class Nitrososphaeria; order Nitrososphaerales; family Nitrosopumilaceae; genus JAHRAL01. The sequence continues at coordinate 1,330,111 of OY843584.1, read as the reverse complement.
TTAAGAGACATGATCGCGCAACGGCTACAATGGAACCCGGCACAACCGTCCTGCTCACGTTCGATGACAGCTCTGGCAACCCGTCACGCTCTGCCAAGAGCATAGCTGACATCCCACACCACATCACCGTCACGATCACCATGCCGACATGATTGCGTATACCATAGGCAAGGTTAATGGAGACGAGGACGCAGAATCGTTTGCCCACTAGTATGCGTTGCTAGAGCCAAAGATCGTCCACATGCTTCGCAAGTCGATGCGATAGAAAATGATGCGGTCCTGACCATTCGACCAGTGCCGCATAGTCAGACCCGGCTCGACTGTAGAACTCGAAGGAACACTAGTCTGCGCAGGGTTATGGACGCCCAATATTTAAACACTTTCCAGTGACCTCATACTTTCACAGGCAAAAGCTGGCAACATGGATGCCCGTGCCTAGCAACGGAGAAGCACGGCCCTGCTCAACTGTGGAACCCGTAAGCGCCACATATCAGGGGCGCGCTGTCCGGCATGGCAGATTTAAGGCGTTTGGGAAAGGGCGCGTGGGCGACTCATCCGGGACATTGATGGCACCAAACATACGGATGATCGCCAGCCCCCCGCCTAATCATTTTAAGGGGCATGATCGCGCAGCGGCCACGATGGAACCCGACACAAACGTCCTCTTTACGTTCGGTGACAGCTCCGGCAACCCGTCACGCTCTGCAAAGAGCATAGCTGACACCCCACACTACATCACCGCCACGCTCACCATGGGCGCAAAAGAGGCGTATAGAATTGATGCGCGCCTTCAAGAGCTAAAGATAAAGCATTTTGGCACAGACGGCATGGAACAAGTGCCGTTTCATGCCTGTGCTCTGAGAAACCGCCTATTTTGGAAGACAAGAAATCTAGCTCTTGTTGACGAAAGCTTTGCTGCCATTTTCGACGACATTGTGGACATTGTGCTAAACATGGATGCCATAATCGACGTTGTCATAATGGACAAGCGACCCGCAAATAGCACGTTTAGGTCAACAAACACAACAGTAAAATCTTGGAATCGTGCTTTTGACATACTTTACCAAACCCTTTTGCGTTCTCCTGACACGGCACACGTGATCTTGCTTGATAGGTACGATGATGTGACTAACAGAATTGTGGGCAAGATATTTGCACAAGCTCCGGGCCCGTTTGTGGGTATTGATACTTTGAGAACAACCACCATGCCCGGACCAATGTTTGTGACATCTAGATCGTGCAACCTGATTCAGCTGGCTGACATGATTGCATATATCGTAGCCAAGGTCAACAAGACCAACGACGCAGGATTTTTTGCCCGTTGGTATGCTTTGATAGAGCCCAAGATCTCCCGCGTGCTTTATGATTCAGTGGATTGATGAATGCGGTCCTGACCACCCCACAAGAGCAGCGAAGCCAGACCCGGCTCGACTGTGGAAGCCCTTAAGCACCACATGTCTGCCCAGAGTATGGGGCGCTCTTTATTTAAACATTGACCCATACGGCAGGCGTGATACCAACACTGCGAATGCCATTGCCCCGCACCCAATACGCGGCCGCCTGCAATGGTAATGGGGAATGAGAGCTGCGGTCCTGACCACCCGGCAAGAGCCGCGAAGCCAGGACCGACTCGCCTGTGGAGGCTCGTAAGCGCCACACGACTGGGGCGCATTGTCCGGCATGGCAGATTTAAGACTTTTGACGCGCCCCAGGGGGCGGCTCGCCCTAAACCATGATCCACCGACGCCAACCGCCTTGGATGATCGCCGGCCCTCCCGCCTCATCATTTTAAGGGGCATGATCGCGCAGCGACCGCAATGGAACCCGACACAAACGTCCTGCTCACGTTCGGTGACAGCTCTGGCAACCCGTCGCGCTCTGCCAAGAGCATAGCTGACACCCCATACTACATCACCGCCACGATCACCATGGATGCAAGGGAATCGCAGCGGGTTGGCCTGTTCATGCAGGAGCTCAAGAAAAAACATTTTGGCGGGCGCAAGCTAGAGCGAATGGAGTTTCATGCTTATACCATGAAAAACCATCTATTCAAGCACACAAAAAACGCAGATTTGGCCAAAATGCACTATGATGCCATATTTGACGGCATTGTGGACATTGTGCTGAACATGAACGCCACAATCAACGTGGTCATAATGGACAAACGCCCTTTCTCTGACACACACCAGTCATCACAAATAACAGCCCAGTCCTGGGGTTATGCCTCTTTTCTGCTCCGACGAACCCTGCTGAGCTCTCCCCCCGGCAAGGTGAGCATGATCCTGCTTGACAGGTATAATGACGAGACCAGCATGACTGTTGGCAAGACCATTGCGCAAACCCTGCGCCCTATTGCGGCTGCAGGCGGGCCTATGGACCGACTCGTCATGCCTAGGCCGGTCTTTGTGAATTCCATGTCCTGCAGCCAGATTCAGCTGGCCAACATGGTTGCGTATATCATAGGCAAGGTTAATGGAGACGAGGAACCAGAATCGTTTGCCCGCTGGTATGCGTTGCTAGAGCCAAAGATCTCCCATATGCTCCGCAAGTCGATGCGATAGGAAAGGATGCGGTCCTGACCACCCCACAAGAGCAGCACAGCCAGGCCCGGCTCGACTGTGCTACCTATGGGCCGCACACATCTGCCACCGCGTGAAATACGACCCCAATTTAAACACTGACTCGCCACGTGGCCACTCATAACCACCCAACGGAGGCCATGAGGTGAGAGTTGCGGTCCTGGCTATCCCGCAACTCGGCACACCAGGCCCGGCTCGACTGTGGCACCCGTAGACGCCACATATCTGCTCCAGCGTGGGTGCGTTCCCCAATTTAAGCACTGACTCGCCACCGTGGCCACGAGGCCTCCCATGACCCCTCCCAGCGGAGGCCATGGGGGCGAGCCGCAATCCTGACCATCCCGCAAGAGCCGCAGGGCCCATGCCCGACTCGTCTGTGACGCGGCCTCTGGGCACATGCCAAATTCGGGCCACTCGGCGCGCCCACGCGCACGCGCGCAGACTTATCTTTAATTATGCGCGCGTTGGCCGCCTTGCCCATGGGCCTATTTGACAGGTTGCGCGGCGAGGACGAGGGCGGAGTCAGCGCAGCAGCACCAGAGCAGGGCGAGGCAGGCAGGCCGGCCGGCCCGTCAGCGCAGGATACGCCACAGGGGCAGGGAGGCGCCGAGAGGGTCGGCGCGCAGGATGGAAGCGAGCTTGGAATCAGCGCGCTCATGGGCCGCAGGGCCAGCCTTGAGGCTGCCGTCGACGGCGTCGGCATAATGATAAAGTCGCTAAAGGACAAGCGAACCGTTCTAGAAAAGGAGATCGAGGACGAGTCCGTCGAGGTAAAGAACCTGCGCGAAAAGCTCGTAAAGATCCAAGAGTACATCGAGGAGGAGCGCCGCGGCCTAGCGGCCCTAAAGGAGCGTCGTGCCGCCGTCGAGGCAGCAGCAGTCGAGGCCGCCGAGCGCATGGCGACGCTTCGCGCGATGATAACCGAGCTCGACGAGATCGTCAACGCCGAGTCATCTAGGACGCGCGCGTTCCGCGAGTCAGGCCGGCCCGATGAGAGGCCGGGCACGGCATAGGCGCACACCCCCAAAACCTGCGCGCATATCTATCCCATGGGGTGCTGCGGGCTGCACGACTTGGATCACGCACATGTTCGACTTGCGCTGCGCGTCGAGTGAATGCGCCCATGGCTGGCCTGGCCTGCTTATGCGCGTGAGCCCTCGCGAGGAGAAAAAAAACACTGTTTCACGCCATGCCCCATTGCAGGAGCGCTAGAAGAACTTTGACTCTGATGTCTCGGATGTCGACTCGCCGACCTCTGCGGGCATCTGCGGCAGGTTTCCGCCGACGTTGACCTCGGCGACAGCACCGGCCTCTTGGAGTATGCTCTCGGCCTCGGGCGTCATCGTCGTGTCCTGCCCAAAGGCGCCACCGTCGCCAAATGACTCGCCGACCATGCCGCCAAGAACCTCGGACATTCTCGATATCTCCTGGTCTGCGCCGGGCATGAACTTTGAGAGTGAGGACTTCATGCCGTTCATCACGCCGATCGTCGGCATTATCGCAACTAGCGTGTCGCCCACGTCGTGCGCCGTCGTGAGGCGGAGCTCGACCTTTTGGAGGGCCATGCGCGCGTTGCCTAGAACGCGCGAGACCTTGCGTATCTCGATGAGCTCGCACGAGAGGACCTTTGCGCCGGCCGTGTCATGGCGCTGTGTCGCCTCGACAACCTTTGAAAAGACGGCCGCGTCGCGATCGCGCAGCTTTGCGAGCATTGCGTCAAGCTTTGCGCCCTGTTTCTGAATCCTGGCTATGGCCGCCTCGACCCTGGGCTTTAGCGCGCCTTGCGGCTTTACGAGCGAGCCGACCTTTGTGCTGATTCCCTGCTGTGCGGGCTTATTCCATGTCTTTTGAAAGCTTGCCATGCCTCTCGATATGCGTGTTGGCCCACAGAGCTCTTAACCCCGAGTGTGAGCTTGGTTTGACAAGGGCTAAAGCTATATTTACGCCCCTCACGAGTGGGTTCCCCGTGAGAGGACGCCTAATCACGCTCGTCATCATCGCCGCAGTCACAGTCTGCGCGTACGCCTTTGCGACGACATTTTCAGGTGATATCGACGCGCCCGAGCCGGTCTTTCACGCCACGCTTGCAGACCCCGCGCTCTATGAGAACGGCGTCTATGCGAGGACAGTCGAGCTGGCAGCCGGCACGCACGAGCTGCGCTTTGTGCCCAACGGCGACTCGCCGCCGCGCCTCACAGTCACAGTCGGCGGTGATGGCCTGACGGCGTTCTCCGAGACCTTTCTGCTCACAAGCGAGCGTCAGGGAACCGAGGCTGCCGAGTACTATACGTGGGACTATACTGGCCACCGCGCCCTAGAGGTCGCCGCCGCCGGCTCACTCACGGTAACTGTGGACCCAAACGGCTCTGTGAACGGATCCGTCTCAGTCAGCCTGTACAAGAAACCGTGACCCCATTGAACGGGGAGCATGGGGAGATTGCCTCCCGGCCCCTGCCGAGGCAGGGCGTGTTCTTGCGCCCCCTGGGGTCACCGTCGCAGTCGTGGATTTTGCAACCTTCAACTGCAATCCCACTATAACGGCCTGAATATATAACACTTGGCATAAAATATTCCATTAAAATATCATAAATGTTGAAATTTCTGATCAGGGCGGTCACGTTATTAGGACGCCGTGCGCGCCGGATCGCCATAATGCGCTCGCGCGTGCGGCTCTACATACTACTCGCGTCGATCTGGTTTGTCATCTCGCTGCCACTCCCATGGCTCATCGGCAACGAGGCAGTCAGCGACGCGTCGCTGTATACCATACTTGGGATCGTCGGAATAATGTCCATACCGTTTGTGATGCTGGGCATCGTCTGGTCGGCGCGCCCAGAGCTGGCATCCTGAGATGGACGCCCCCGGCTGGCTCTGCGCACTCGGCGAGCCGCCAATCCCGCACGCAATGCCCGAGCTCGCAGTGGCCATGGCGGCCCTCGGCGAGGCCTCTGATGCCGTCATGGCGATATACGCCGGCGAGCACGGGGCCAGGGCAAAGGATGACGGTTCGCCGGTGACTGATGCGGACATGTCATCGCACCGCATCATATCTGACGCGCTTGCAAAGACCGGCCACGCCGTGCTCTCCGAAGAGGGCGAGGCGGCCTCGCGTGCGGCTGCCGAGACTGCGTGGATTGTGGACCCGCTTGACGGGACGGCTGACTATGTCGCGCGGACCGGCGAGTTTACGATAATGGCCGGCCTCGTGCGCGCCGGCAGGCCAGTCCTCGGCGTCATCGTGCAGCCGGCCGCGCGCGCAGTCTTTGTGGCGCAGGACGGGGCCGGCTCGTTTCGCGGAGTCGAGGGCGCCTGGAGCAGGCTTCGCGTGGGGCCTGAACGCGAGACGTCAGAGTGCCGCGCAGTCTGCAGCAGGAACCACCTCTCTGAGGTGGACCGCGCAGTCCTAAAGTCACTCGGCGTCGCCGAGACGGTTCCCGTCGGCAGCTCGATAAAGGCGTGCAATGTAGCTGCGGGCACGGCTGACATTTACGTGACGACGACAGACAGGATGAAACAGTGGGACACGTGCGCGTCATGGTGTGTCGTGACTGAGGCCGGCGGGCGCATGACTGATGCGCTCGGCGGCGAGCTAGAGTATGGCCCGCAGAGCGTCGCGCACACGCACGGAATCATCGCGAGCAGCGGCGGGCGCATACACGATATCGCAGCCGGTGAGTGCCGCGCGGCCCTGGCCTAGGCGAGCTTTCGCGATGCGAGAAACTCGGATATTTTACGGGCCGACTCGGCGACGCCCTCGGACTGTGTGTCGACTGTGATGTCCGGTGACGGCGGCTCCTCATAGGGGTCACTCACGCCGGTGAACGTGGCTATCTCGCCGCTTCGGGCCTTTTTGTACATGCCCTTTACGTCGCGCTCCTCGCAGCGCTCTAGGGCGCACTTTACGTAGACCTCGGCAAATGCGTCGCCTGCGTTGACAATGTCGCGCGCGCGGCTGCGGTTCTCGATGTATGGGCTGACAAGCGATACTGCGACGGGCACGCCGTGGCCGTGGAGGAGGCGCGCGAGGTGGGCGACCTTTACGTTGTGCTCATCACGGCCAGCCTTTGTAAAGTCCTTGGGCGAGAGCCACTCGCGCAGCTCGTCGCCGTCTAGCATTGCGAGGTTTGGGACTGACTTTTGGAGCTCGCGCACGATGGTAGTCTTGCCCGAGCAGGGCAGGCCCGTCATCCATATCACAAAGGCCATCTCTGCAGTGCGCGCGCCAGAGACGGCCTTAAAGGGGTTTGGGCGCGCGACACCTAAATCCCCGTCAGGGCGCAGGCATGTCAGATGGCACACGGGGGCACCGCTCTGGCATGAAAAGGGAAAGGAGCCGCTCACTCGTCCTGGCCGCATACGGCCTCATTGTCGTCGGCGTTGCCGTCATCTCTGTTCACGCGCTGGGGTATGGGTGCTGAGCCGATGAACGACAGGCTGACGGCCGCATTCATGTACGTCGGAGTCGGCGGGATTGCGACGGGCGCTGCGATCATTGCAATGGAGGTTCTGGGCTTTGGGTGCTGACTCACTCGGGTATCTCGTCGACGAGGTCCCAGAGTGCCGTGTCCTTGCCCCAAAAGACGGGCCACAAATCTGAGGATATGTCGTTGCGGTTGCCGCCGCGCTCGGCGAACTCGGTGTTCATGCACCCCTCGTACTCGCCATAGTCCGTCTCGGCGCACTCTGATGCCGCCCACGCCAGGGCGAGGATCGCCGAGCACCACTGGGCCTTGGCCTCCGCAAGGCACCCCTCGGCGATGTGCGCCGGCGTGTCATCTGGCCATTTCTCGGGCGTTATCGAATAGATCGCGATATAGACCGTGCCGGCGGCAACAAAGACGCCGAGGCCGATGATGATAATGTCAAACACGCTGGGCATGGGTCAGGCGCGCAGGGGCGCCCCTATTTATCCAGATGGGGCAGGGGCGTGTGGGCGCGCGCGGGTGCCCAGGGCCGCGGGTACGTGGGCAGGTAAAACTCGCATGACTAGAGCATGTTTGCGCGATCCTCGAGCTCGCCAATGTTGCGGTCAGTCATGGGCCATCGCCTGGCTGCTCATATCGCGACTGGGTGCGCGCTCATGCCCCGTGACATGCTAGCGCTAGGAGATCTTGGCAAAGTTCTCTGCTACGCCTAGGTGGCCGAACATGCGCTTGTATGCCTTGAGGAGTCGATTGCGGTTCCTGCGGTACTTGGCAATCTGCTTGGGATTGTTATCTAGGTCAAAGTTCTTGTTGGGATTATAGTAGTCCTCCTCGTCGGCGCCAACGGCCTCGAGCACTATGCTGTGCGACTCGGCGGCCGCAAAGAGCCATCCGAGCTCCTTGTCGCTGCGCACATCTGCTTCCTTGCCGAACCTGCATGTGCCAAGGAAGTGGATTCCGTCCTTGGCGCCATCCCTGCGATTTCGATCATCGTCGGACATGGGACCAATGCTCCTGACCACCCCCATCCACTCCCTACGCGTCTCCATGTCCATGCGCCTCCAGATGGCACGCGCAAACTCGTGCTTTATTATCTGCACAGCCAAATTGTGCGCTCCCTTTTGGGATTTTGTTGCTGCGGCGATCTCGCCGAGGCCAATGTCTATGGTGTTGTTTTCGTCATCATACGTCCCCAATGCAGTATCATTTTTCCATGTCACACGAAGTCCCGGAATGACAATGTCAAGCGCCCTTATGGCGTTCTGCGCCGCGTTCCTGGCGGCGTTGTACCTCTTGCGCCCATCGTCTATTGTCCTTGACGTGAGCTTTCTGTAGGGAAAGGTCTTGTACGCATAGGCTTCCTGCCAGCCGCGCTTGCCTTTCTTGCCGCCCTTTATGATCTCGAGATCCGGCTTGTCGTCCCTCATTCGCAAGAGTGAATCGAACTCGGGAACCCCGTCGATCTTTAGCCAGTCTTTTGTGGACGACCTAGTCGTCGCGTCTCCCCACCTGCACTCTAGCTCCTCCTTGCGCTGCGTCAGGCGCTCCATCTCGTCGCGCCACTTGTCCATCTTTTTGGGGCTGCCTCTGGCGTCGCCATACCTGCCAATCACCCTTTTGAGCTCCTTTAGGACCGCGTTTAGCTCCATGCCCGTCCTGTCGTCGAACTGGGCGGGGACGACCCTCGGCGCCCCCTTTTGCCTCCCTCTGACAGGGCTGCCCTCGGCGATGATTTCTGTTCCCATGTTCGTCTTGAGAATCTCGTCGAGCCTCTCCCTGATGACATTGATGTCCCTGGCGGTGTAGATACTGGCAAGCATATTGCCGTGGTTCACTAGTGCGCGTGAGGCAGCATGTGCCTTGCCGACTCGCCCGGTAGGGCGATCTCTTCCTTTGAGCCTCGAACTCATGGGACTCGCCGTGTGCCCATGGCCTATTTGTATATTTCCGGAATTGCGAAACCGGCACTCCACGAGGCAACCCACAGCGAGAGAATGGCGCATGTCTCGCGCACACCTGGGATCCTGATCGCACGCCTCGAATCAAATAGGGTTGCAGTGTCGCGCGTGTCACCATGGAGACTGGCACACTTGAGCGATATATCGACATGGCACCTGTCCGCGAAAACGCCGCAACGCATGTGGGTCATGGCGAGACGCTTATGGATCTTGATCGTCCCGCTGATGCACTAGAGTCATTTGAGCGCGCAGTCTCGCTGGACATACGAGACGCTGATGCGCATATGGGCTGCGGTCACGCGCAGATGGTCCTCGGTCGGCCCGCGATGGCATTGGAGTCGTTCCGGTGCGCGGCCATGGTGAGGCCGACTGATGCCGCAACGCACGCGTGTTGCGGCATATCGCTGCTTGACCTTGGTCGGCCTACCGAGGCCCTAGAGTCATTCAGGCGCGCAGCAGAGGTTGACGGCAGTGTGGGTGCGTTCCTTGGCATGGGGCGCTCGCTCATTGCGCTTGGTCGCCATAAAGAGGCGCTAGAGCCATTGAGGCGCGCAGCTTCCCTGGATGCGTCCGAGCCCTCGGTGCATATCGCCCTCGGTCACGCGCTGCGTGGACTGGGCAAGCATGAAGAAGCGCTAAAGTCATTCGAGCACGCGATATCACTTGCGCCAAAAGACGCGTATGCGCACACATGCCGTGCTGGCACACTCCTCGCATTTGGCCTTCCTGATGTCGCACTAGCTGCTGTCGATCGAGCCGTCGCACTTGATGGGGGCCTTGGCATGGCGCACACGGTCAGGGCGCAGGTTTTGGAGATACTCGGGAGAGTTGATGAGGCCGAAGAAGCGCAGAGGCTGGCCAAAGGCGTCGACACAAAGGATCACTAGCCACACCCACGTTGGCATATCCGGCAATGCTTATGATGGGGCGCCCCGCGCCTTTGCGAGGATGGACCGTCATGCGCAGGACGGGTCGGCTGACCCTGACACCGAATACGTGCGAATGTTCAACCAGTTCTTTACGCGCGGCAAGATGTCAAGCACATACAAGCCGGTGTTCCTAAAATGCCTGCTTGACCTGAGCAAGTACAACATTGGCGGCTCCAACAACAACCTGGCGGGCAGTAAGTGGATTGAGGTCGACGGCGACACCCTCACGCTTGACCTCAACTTTATTGCGGCCAGGTTTGCCAAATACTATTGGGACATGGAGCACTCCTTTAGGCTAAAACAATCCCCAAACCGCACCGATGCCAGCATTGTGCGCATAATCAAAGAGCATCACAAGCTGCGCAACTACAAAAAGCCCCCGACAGTTGACGCCCTATCAGCTCGAACCAACGAGGATTTCCTAAAGAACGTGATTAACTCTAGCATAAAGCCACAGGTCCTAAAGTACCTCCTGACTGACATGAATGATCTGTATGTCCGTCAAAAGGGAACCAACAAGATAGTGCTCAACACCAACATTATCCCCTTTCTCAGGGATCATCGCACGATCATAAAGCACGGGATCAACTACAAGCTTGCGACACACCTCGAAAAGTTCAACAAGATGACGCCACAGATAGCCGCAAAGCTTGACGAGGACAACTATCCGAGCAGGCTGCTGCATCCGTCAGCCAGGCGCGTTCTTGACTATGAACAGGAGGAGCGCTGCTTTTACTGCGACTCGCCGTACGGCAGGCCCAAAAAGCGCCACATCGACCACGTCATCCCGTACAACTATGTCTTTTCGACCGAGACGTACAACTGTGTCGCCGCATGCGCGTCGTGCAACCTGCGCAAGCATGACCGGCTGCCCCATGCTGACGTGTTCGGGGACATCACGAGGAGAAACCATGACTTTGCGCAGAGGCTCTCGCGGCTGCCGCCCACGGTGCAGAGCCACTTTTCGACGTATGACAGGGTGTGGTATGAGAGGACGTACGACTCTTGCCTAGCCGAGTACCATGGGAATGCGCCGCTCTTTGTGTCATAGGGTCTAGTGCGTAAAGGCTACGCGCCGTCTGCAAAAAGGTTGTCCCGGACGCTAAACCCATAGTCCATACAGTTCTCATAGTGGAGCTCGATCTCCTTTTGCCATCCCCTGCCCGTGTCTATCTTTTTGAGTGACCTCTCAAGCGGCCGTATCGTCGATCCCCAGTCCTCGTTGCGTTCGATGAGGTTGTTGAGATAGTCCTCGCTGGCAAGTAGGTCGCTTTTCTTGCTGTTGCACTTGCCGCACGCCAAGACTAGATTCCACAGCTCGTCATCGAACACGTACGACCACGGGATAAAGTGGTCCACGTTGGTCTCTATCTCATCGAGGCTTCTGTTACAGTAAAAGCACTGCCTAAAGTCCTTTTCGAGGACCTTTAGCGCAAACTTGAGCGAGCGCCTCTCTGGCTTCATCGAGACCTTTGCTATGAGCATGGGCATCGTGTTTATCCTTTCGAGGTATTTGGCCCATTCGAGAAAGACGGACTTTATGAGCACGTTATAGTTTTTGCGAAACAGCAAGAGCGCCTCGGGCCTTAGCGTGAGCGTGCCGGCATCATCGTCATAGTCGTAAAACGACCTCGTTTTTCTGACTGTAGTCCCAAAGGAGACGTTCTGGAACCTGGGTATGACTATTGACGTCTTTGTTTTTTCCTTGTTAAAGACCCTCTTTCTAGTCTGATGTATCATCTCGGTCAGATCCTGCCGGTCAATGTCGCTAAACTTTGACGGGATATAGTTGCCTCCGATCTGATCCCGAATCACGCTTATTATGGCCGGTGGCTTGCGCTCGTGATAGTTTTGCCTAATCTTGTACATGCACTCTTGGTGCCAATAGTATCGGAGGAACTCCTTTGCTATCTCGTCATAGGGAATGTTCACACCTCTGCCTTTCTGCATGGCCTCGGTCACGACACTCGCGTGCTGCCTGCGCGAATAGTCAAGGAGGAATCGTGCTAGGGCAAACTTGTAGGTGTTGTCCTTTTTCCCCTTGGTGATTATGGAGATGAACTCACGCTGCAGATCCGTGGACTCGGCCACCTTGCTCATTTTGCCAACCTGCTCCGCTGCGTTCTATCATATATATGAATTTTACAATATTTTATGCTAAATTGTATGCGTATTTTGCTTTTGGTTGTTTTCACACTTTTACGCTAGTTTTCAACTACACTTATTGTACAACATCTGCCTAAAATGACGCTCATAATATCCGACAACAAAGATGCAGCATGGGGCAACCTCCTCCCTCTACCAAATCATCACTTTCTATTTTATAAATTACTCTGTTTTGATTATACTCGTGATGCCAAGAATCAACGTTAATCATGTGTAGCGCATATCTGTATCTCTGGTTTGTTCCTCATAATATGCATTTAGCACCTCTTAATCAAATTATCTGTTCATCACATTAATCATTTGTTAGTTATTCTTCCAACTTTTAATTTTTGGAAGTATATTTTTAACTTATAACAGATTACGTTCCTAACGTAACGGTAGTTGGGCTCACTTATTCTTTAAATATGGACAATTGGGGGGTGCGGCGTGGACCACACAGAAGCCCTGAAGATTATGTTTAATAATCACACTTACTATTCAATTCCAATCTATCAACGTGGATATTCATGGGAAAAAAAACAGATTAAAGAATTTCTTGACGATCTTGAATACGCAAACGACAACGAACACAATATTCATGCACATTTTTTTGGATCAATTTTACTGGCTGATCATGGTGAATCGACTAACAAACCTGTCAAAATTATTGATGGACAACAACGAATGACAACATCTCTTTTGTTTTTTATTTGCGCTCGTAATTTTTTTTATGCACATAAAGATAACTCTCCGCGTGCTGCAGAATATTATGAGCGTCTTGAACAAATCATTTATGTTCCTCCAATTAATCCAGATCCTAATTTGAATAAACCTCGTTTGACTTTGAGCAAAGCTAACAAGGATTTTTTTCATACCCTTCTCAGACAAAGATCCGTAGTTGATCCTCTTTCTCTTATTGATCGTTCAAATGACTCTAGCGTTCTTCTCGCAACTGCCTATGAACGTATCAACACATGGATCACACAAAAATCAGGCATTGAAACTAATGATCCCCAAAACGAATTGGATATTGATGCTATGGCACAAATTGTTTATAGTTATGTCAACACACTTCTTGCAAAGTTTACCGTTTCTCAATATCACTGTAAAGATGAATCCGAAGCTTATCGGATTTTTAACTTAGTTAATAATCGAGGCACTACATTAGATCCTTCTGATCTTATCAAAAGCTTTTTGTTTGGAAAGCTTGCAACAAGTGCTATAAGTGATGAGGAACTGGATGCTTATGATGTGAGCTGGAATGAAATGCGAGTTAATATTACAAACAAACATTCATCAGATTATGATCTTGACAGATTTCTTTATCATTACTTACTGACGTTTTATAGTTCTAAGCTAGCAGATGATTCCACTGATCATTATAAACCTGTGCCAATTCATCTTAAACAAAAACATATGTACGATCCGTTTGTTACTTTAGTTAACAAACACTCTATTCATCCGTCAGAAATTATTAAAGGTTTATATGATTGGTCACACAGATTAAATCAGATTCGAAATCCAACCGTTGTAAATTTTCACAAAAATGATAATACGATTCATTATCTCAAAAAAATCAAAAGTACAAACGAAGTATTTGTCTATCCTGCGATTTTAGCTGGATATAATAAATATTATAGAGGGAAGACAAAATTCTACAAATCATTCGAAGCATTAGTCATGCTATGTTTCAAGTATCATGTAAGAATAAAAGTTATAGGAACATCTACATCTCTGCCTAACTATGAAGATACAATGTATGGTATAATGAATTCTATAAATTCTGATGTCCCTATAAAAGATATTATTAATAATCTGGTTAATGATCATGAAAAATATCCAAAAAATGACCAAGTTAAAGCAAATTTAATGGCATATCGAGTTAAAAAACCTCCGTTAGCTATAGCACTCCTGGAAGAAATTGAATCTCTTGGTGCGAGCACGCGCAGTCAATATGATGTGTCTCTTGAGCATATTATGCCTAAAAAATTTGCGCCGTGGGAGCAATATATTATTGATAATAACCCGAACGTTGATTCAAACCAAGCTAAAGATATTCATCGACAGTATCTTACATTACTTGGAAACCTTACACTCTTACCGTCAAAAATTAACACTTCTATTTCAAATAAACCATTTGAAGTTAAAAAAGTTGAATACGCAAAACACAAAACCTTGAAAATGACTGAAGCGTTATCTCACATACCAATATGGAATATTCAAAGCATAACAACTAGACAAGAAAAGCTCGCTGACGATCTAATACGTGCGATTGATCTAAAAAGAATAATAACAGATCTCCGCCTTTAATTTTTGATCGATTTTAAATTATTTATTATTATTCGACAAATTGATCTTGTGATTATATCATTTGTACTTCATTTTTACAACTAAATACTCGCCCTAATCTGCACTAGTGCAGACACTGTCTTTATTATGGTTTTAATTGCCATTTTGACACCCTCTTCTCCATTAAATTTCCCCAACCCAATCCGTATCGATGAATGCGCCTGCTCTTCGTCTAGCCCTATCGCCAAAAGCACGTGTGATGCCTCTACGTTCTCTGCAGTGCAGGCAGAGCTCGCCGATATGGCGACCTCTTTTGATATAGAATTGATTATGGCCTTGCCGTCAATGCCTTCAAAGCGTAAGTTGAGATTGTGAGCCAGAACGTGCCTGGGACTTGCGTTCAGTATGGCGCCTGCCTCATCGACTAGCACAGAGAGCATCTGTTCTCGATAGCCACCTAGGCGCACAGCCTCTTCTTTCATCTCGGCCTTTGCTATCCTTGCTGCAGCACCAAACCCCACAATGCCCGGAACATTAAGCGAGCCTGACCTGATGTTGCGCTCCTGGCCGCCACCGTGGATCATGGGATCCAGCCTTACACGCGGGTTGATTCCCCTGACATAGAGCGCACCCACCCCCTTTGGCCCGTACATCTTGTGAGCCGACATGGACATGAGGTCGATCTTCATCTCTCCGACGTTTATGGGAATATGGCCCACGGCCTGCGCCGCATCGGTGTGAAACAGCACGCCGCGCTCATGCGCAATCTTGCCTATTCCGCCCAGGTCGGCGATCGTCCCAATCTCATTGTTGGCTGCCATTATCGATACCATCACAGTCCTGTCAGTTATTGCCTCCTCGAGCTGACCTAGGTCAACCTCGCCGTTCTCATCCACCGGCAGGTACGTCACGCTCTTGCCTATGCCCTCTAGATACCTCGCCGTCTCTAGGACGGCCTTGTGCTCTGTCGCGCACGTTATGATATGGTCACCACGTCCGGCATATCCGGCCATGCCGCCGATTAGCGCAATATTGTTTGACTCTGTCGCCCCGCCAGTAAAGACGACCTCTGAATCGCGCGCGCCGATCAGGCCGGCCACGCTCCCCCTGGCCTCCTCGACGCCGACGGCGGCCTCGTGACCGTACGTGTGATCCAGGCTAGACGCGTTGCCAAACTTTGCGCCAAAGTAGGGCATCATCTTCTCTAGCACGCGCGGGTCCACCGGAGTCGTCGAGTGGCTGTCCATGTATATCGGCGCGCTCAGCGCAGACCGGCCTCCACTAGTGCGCAAAGGTCAGTCAATCCCCCAACGCGAGTAAAGAGCGCAGTCGCGCCGCGGTTTAGGTGCGCGCGGACCATGCGGTCCATATACTCGGCAGGCTCTAGCCCGTCCTCGCGCAGCCTGTCGACTATGACTGCCTCAAAGACGCGCTCTAGTGACCCAAAGAGGATGTGCGGCGGCAGCTCGGTGCCCTTTTCGTCATAGAGGTCGGCGTTGGGCACGCTAGAGTCATTAAGCGACAGGCATATCGCATATCTCCCCAGAACGTTTGCCGGCAGGCCGGTCTTGTGCTTTAGCTGCGAGAGCAGGGTCTGTGACCTCATGCTCATGCGCACCTTGTTAAGCCTCAACTGCAATCCCCTCCTCGCCGGCAAGATACCCGTCGCGTATGGCAGTCCTCTGCTCATCGGCATCATACGATATCGTGTACGAGCGCGATATGTGCCCCTTTAGGCTCTTGTGCTCGGCAGCGCGTATCTCCGTGTCTGTCGATAGTATGATGACCTGGTGCGAGGCTGACGGATAAAACCTTTCTAGCAGGTTTGCCCTGTGCTCTGCGTCGAGGCGCGCCAGCGGCGTGTCAATGACGAACGGGAGCGGTTTCTCGGACACCTTTACCATCGACCAGAGGACTGCGGTGGCGAGCATCTGCATCTCGCCCTTTGAGAGCGACTCGCGCGGAATCGACTCACCACCCTTGCCATAGAGCTCTATCCCATAGTCATCGGCATCCACGCTGACACTCGTGATAAAGTCCTCCTTGTGCATGAGGTGGCGTATAGACTCCAGTATGCACTGCTCCATGCCGGCCATCTTTACCCTCTTTATCCTCGCCTCGTACGCCTCTAGCGTGTCTATTGCGTCAGTTGCGAGCTTTACGCCCATTACGCCCCTGTCAGTCTTTTTTATGCCATCAACTATGGCGCCGAGGCGCTTTTTGAGCGAGCGCATCGCAAAGTCATGGCTTGCAAGCCTCTCCTCTAGGTGCCGCATCTCGGCCTTTAGCATGCCCGACTCTTCATTGAGGCCGTTCAGCTCGCCGACGAGCGGCCCTATCTCGTCATCTCGCGGAGCCATGCTTATCTTTGTCTCGGCCTCGGCAAGCCCGCCTGCTGCCTTGCCATGCCTTGTGGCATCTGCCATCAGCTCGCCGACTCCGGCCGGCACCCTCTGTGCGATCTCTAGTATGTGGGCAGCATCGGCCCTGCTGATGTCAAATGCCGGAGTCGCCGACTCTGGCCCATCGCCTGATGAGAGCTCGCCGAGAACCCTGGCCGCCACGGCCTCCCTGTCAGTCTCTGCAACGCCGGTGCCCTCCCAGAACGCGCCGCTCCCCATCTTTTCTCCAAGGTCGGCGGCCCGCTGCTCTAGGGCCTGCGCTCCGGCACACTCGAGTGCTGCCTGCGAGTCTGCCCTGACCTGCGAGGCGACCTGCGCGAGGCGCCCGCCGATCACGCCGAGAACCATGTGGCCAGAGAGCGCATCACGAAGCCTGACTTCTAGCATGCGGGTCGACTCGGAGCACTCTGACCTCTGCGCGATCAGCTCGCCCCTCCTCCTCGCATACTCGCCGCCGAGGCCGCGTATGTGCGACTCGAGTGACATGATCTTTTTCTCGACCTTTTCGAGGCTTGCGGCCTTTGTCTCCATCTCGCCGCGTATGTGCGCCATCTCTTCTTCGGCATTGCGTTTCTCGCCGAGGATGCGGTCATACTCGGACATTGTCACGCTGGCTCCCCTGCCGCCGCTGCGCATGATGTACAGGCTTAGGTCATTGCGCAGCTGGCGAATGAGGTCTATGCCGAGCATCGTGTCCATCGATGCCCTAAACGTCCCCTTGTCGCCCCCGCCTGCCCCGCGGCTCACGTCCTCGGCAATGCGCGCGATCTTTTCGCCGTCAAAAAAGAATATGCGCGCAATGCCGGGAGGCACAAGCGAGTCCATGAACTGCTGCCATGTCTCGCGCCCCGCACCGTCAAGGCCCACCCCGTTCTTGCTCACCGACAAAAAGTCAAGCTCATCGCCGACTGACTCCCACTCGCGCCTCACAAGGTACGTGTCCTCTGAGCCGCTGTGGTGGAGCCTAAACTCAATCTCGACTGCGGCAAACTTTGCCCTGTGGCGGTTTTTCCTGTGGACGAGCTTTGAGAGATAGTCGCGGTACTTGCGCGATGACATGCCGCGCCCAAAGATCGATCGCCCATAGAGGCCCAAGAGTATCGAGTCGAGTATCGTCGTCTTGCCGGCGCCGTTCACGCCGCCGATGAGGACTATGGGGCGCTCTGGTGAGGTCTCTAGGTCAAGCTCGTTGCGGCCCTCATACGCGCCATAGTTCTCCAGCACAAGCCTTGTGAGGATCATCGGGCCTCCTCCCTCATCTCCATCTTTTTCTGCGCGTCTGCGAGAACCTCCTCTTCGTCATCGCGCCACTCCTCCTTCATTATCCTCTCTATTGTCGCGTGGAGCTTTTGGCGGCCTCCGGCGCCGCGGGCCTCAAACTCGGCATTGATGAGCCTGGAGAGCAGGAGCGGCGGCATTGACCGCTCGGCGCATGCGGCCTCGAGCTCACTCTGCTCGGTCGCGCCCAGCGTTCCGGCATCGTCGTGCTCGCCGCCAATCCTCTCGCCGGTGGCCTCCTCGAGTATGGCGTATGCCGAGTTCTTCCAGTCACCGCGCTCCATGCGCCATATGCGCTGTATCTCGCGAATCTCATCGCGCCCGATGAGCTCCATCTGCGCGTCTGTCCCGTTCTCGCGCACGCTCTTTTCGGCGACGAGGAGCTTTTCGAGGAACCCCTTGCAATAGTCGAGCTTGTAGTGGCCCATGGCCACGCGGCCCTTCCAGAATATAATGCTCCCGTTGCGGTGTTTCAGCTCGCGAACCTCCTTTTTGACCTCGGGGTCTTGCGTTCTCTTTAGCTCCTCGCGCAGCTCGAGGAGCGGCTCCATCCATGTCTCGCCCGAGTCGATCATGTTCTCCATGGACTTGTCGCGCTCTACGACCGTGCACGTCCAGCACCCAAACCTGCTGTTGCCGCACGACTGTGTGTTCGTGTCGACGACGAGGGGGCACTCGGCCGCATTGGCGTCCTTGTAGAGGGCAAGGAGGTCGCGGTTGTTGCCGCCCCACGGGTTTTGCGAATGCTGCAAGAGATAGTTCCACACGTCCTGCGTCGTAAAGTCGCGCAGCGGCGGATAGATGAACGCGCCGGTGAGCGAATCGTGCTTTGAGAGCGGCGTCTCGCCGATGCGATGAAGGCTGAGGACCTGCGCCCTAGTGCTGCTCTCGTCGCTGCGGGAGCCGAGGAGCATTACGACCTCGCCATGCTCGGACACCCGCTCGTTGATAAAGCGGTTGGCGCTGCTGATCTTTAGGCGGTCGGTGCACCACCTGAACGTCGTGGATGGCGCCGGATACCCCTTGCCAAGGAGGCAGACCCAGAACGTCTCAGCGAGAACCGGCCTCACGAGGTTTGTCGATATGGGCAGCCCTGCGCGCACTGCGGCCTCCTCCATGCTCTGCAGCGTACCAGTCACGGTCTCCACAATCTTTGGCGACTCGACTAGCGTGTCAGACGATATGACGTATATGCGCTTTGTGATCTTTTCGCGCGCAAGCCCAGAGAGCGCATTCCACACGATCTGTATCATGCATGTAGAGTCCTTGCCCCCGCTAAACCCGAGTATCCACGGGCGCTCATCAGAGAGATACACGTCTCTAATCTCGGCATAGAGGTCATCGAGCGTCCTAGAGTCAAAGAACGATTTTGCCACGCTAGGTCCCCTCCGTGACGCACCGGCCCATTATGGCCTCTACGGCCCTGTCGATTCCCTCCTTGTGCTTTATCATCTTGCCGTTGATGACCACCTTGCCCTCCCAGTCGTGGTTTGAGCGGCGCCAGTCTATCGTGTTGAGTGCGCCGAGCATCTCCTTCCAGGCAGTGGGATAGTTCTCCACAAGCTTTCTGCCGACGATGCCGAGGGTCACGAGCATGTTGACATTTGCGTGGACATACTCGTTTCGGATGCTCACAGGGACGATCTTTTTCTCCACTAGGCCACGCCACTCTGGTATGTTTTTTGCCACGTGCGTCCAAAACTCGGCAGTCAGCTCTTTATCCTCGTCTGTTATCTTTGTCGTGCGCCCGAGGAATGCCTTTGTCGCCTCCAACACGCCGTTGAGCGTAAAGAACTTTATCGAGCGATTAGAGATCGTCGTTTTTTCCAACTCTGTCCTTCCCTTGAACACCTCGACGGTCTCGGTCAGCTCGACTACAAACTTTGAGAACTTGTTTCTGCGGTCATACAGGATGTTTAGGGACTTTGTCGGCTTTACTGCATTCTTGTTGAGATCAGAGAACATCTGCTGGCTAGTCTTTAGCCCAATGTCCTCAAAGAACACGACAGATATCTTGTCGTGCGCAAAGTCGGCCATCTGCTCTAGCGTGTCCTTTATTGCGGCCACCCTGTGCTGGCCGTCGTTTATGAGGACAGATGCGTCCTGTGAGAATGACGCGAGGCCCATGTTGGGGCTATAGTCGCTGAATGGGCTAAACTTGATCTTGCCGTTGACCGAGACCGTAATCGACGAAAAGATATAGTCGTCCGGATTCCCGATGATATAGTCGCGTATGCGTGGTATGCGGCTCTTGCGCAGTGTGCGCTGCGCGCGCAAGTCAGCCGGCGTGCTTGCGTCCACAAAGGTGAATATCTTGGCGGCTGCCTTCATTGTGCAGACGGCTAGGTAGAATGTTCTCTTGCCCTGCTTGCCGCGTATGGCCTCAAAGGAATGTACGTTGGCTTCCGGGTGGCCGGGTTGCCCCCCCCCCTCGGCGGTTTTCACGCTGGAAGTATGTTTTTCAGCCAACTCGACGGATCGGAAACCTGGGGCTATTTAGTTGGATCGTGGCTTTTCTTAAATACGGTCGCCCAAAATGCTCCCAACAGGCGATCTGTGAGACAGCCTGCGATCAGGCGCGCCATGGGACGTGTGGGGAACGGGGGCCATCGCCTGTCCGGCAGCCTAGCCTGCGATCAGGTCTGGCCTGAACTTTTCGCGCCCGCTGTACGTTGCCGCACAGCTGTCATAGAGCGCCCTGTACTGGTCCTCTGTGTACTCGCTCATGCCAGAGAGCGCCCTCCCAAAGTCCATCTCGCTCACGATATCGGTGGTTCCTAGGGAGTGCTCTCTGACTATGGACTCTAGGTCACTGTTGCGGTCTATCACCAGCCCAAACAGATCCTCTTCGGGGAGCCTATCATGCTTGGCACAGTTGCATTTTTGGCAAGAGGCGACAATGTTGTAAATGTCATTGGAATAGACATAGTTGAAGGGAATCACATGGTCAAAGTGGGTCTGCTCGCGAGGTCTCTTGCAGTAAAAGCAGCGGTTATCACTCTGGTTCCACAGAATGAGCTCCGAGTCCCCTTTGGGCAATGTCGGGCGCATCACGGTGTCATGGCTAACCTTTGTCGCTATGCGCGGAGTCATCTTGTTGTACTTTTCGAGCTCGGTCACCATCTTGTGGTTTATGATGTTGGAGACCACGCCATAATGTCTGTTGAAAAAGTCTATTATGTTGCGGTTTAGCGTGATGCACGTTGAGCGTCCCTCTGTCTGGAACAGATTTTCCATGTTTGTTTTTATGTGAATCATGACTTCGGGCTTTATGCTCTTGCGTATCACCTCTTGCCGCAGGGTTGCATTTTCGTCATTTGCGAGCTGAGCCCTCGTTGGCGGTTTCTTGTCTTTTCTTATTCCTAGACGCTGGACTATTCTGCGAATGTTGGCATCCTGACGATCACTGGACTGCTTGAACTTGAAGCTATACTCCATATCCCAATAATACTTTAGGAATCGTGTCGCTATAAAGTTTAGATCCAGAATGATCTTGTCGCCTTTTACATGAACCCACTTACTGCCTACAAGCTTGTCATTGGCTTGCCCAGACACATAATGGCGCACGTCGAGAAGGCACTTTAGGAACACCGGCTTGTACGTGCTTGACATCTTGCCACGCGCAAACGAGCCGAACATCTTGATAAACTCGAGATCATCATCGGTGCTGCCCTCCCACTCGATAGAGTCGATATCCTGCATGGCAGACTCAGCGTCTAGCCTGACAGCTTGCAGAGCTTTTTGAGATCGTCCTTTGAGAGGGTCACTCTAAAGAGCACTGTGTCGGGGTTTTTTGCGTTGGGCGTCTGCGGGAAAAACCGCAGTGTGTACTTGCCGCTCTCCTTGATGACGTCGTAGGGACGGTCTCCGAGCTTGTCTCTCACGCGAGCCTGCGACGTTTTAACCCTTATAGAGTTATTGACGTTGTCTTGGAAGTATGTTTAGGTGGCATGTTGTACAATAACTCGTTAAATCGCGCTACCCTCACGCACAATGACTGAGCTTTTTGGCGCCTCTGGCCAACCAATTCGCCTTGGCAACCTTACGCATTTGACGTGCCTCCCCAACATATCAGGCGGCAGTCAGGCTGTTCTGGCCATCTCTGGAATATTTCTGTCAAAGTGGCTGTAAACTGCCGTGATGGCGTTTATCTTGTCTATCTCCTTCAATGGCTCTTGCGTGATGTTTGAGCTGATCGAGATGGCTCTCTTTTCCCACTCTTCCATGGTGTTTTCATATATGGTCGCATGAATTTTTGAATAACTTTGATCCGTTTCTGCTAGATTTTGATACGCCAAAAGTCTCCTTTGGCCAACTATTAGCTCATAAGTTTCGTTTTTTCCGTGTTCCACTAGCAAGACGGGATTTAGAAGACCATATCTGACAATGCTAGACGTTAATTCATCAAGACCGACATTGATCTCGGCCTGCCTTGCCTCCGTTTCACCACACTTGATTAGTCGCAAGTCTATGTGATCTGACCGAATCCGCCTGATCGTCAACATACTGTCGCTCCAAGCGCCTTCTAATAAAGCTCACGTTAGATCTCGAGCACAATCATCCCAGAATTACCATAGATTGTAACCAACCCTAGATCGCACCGCACAAGAGATCGCTATTCTGGCTCGCCACCCACGGCGCAATTCCATCCGGCCACCTCGAGTGCTGCAATCTCGGCCTCGGCGCGCCGGACCGTCCTTGCGTCAGAGGCCACAGACACTAGATACTCCTTCATCTCGGCCTCCTCCTCGGCAGAGAGGGCCGCCTCGGCCTCCTCAAAGAACGCCTCCTCCTTTGTCATGTGGTCGCGCAGGAATACCGCATACGCGCGCAGAAACCTCGTGACAGGCTCGCGACTGTCCTCGCCGGCCCGCCAGCGCGAGACGTGATGGGCGACCTTTGCGGCAACGCGACGCGCAAACTCGTGCTCTATGAGAAACTTGCGAATGTCCGCACCCATCCCGTACGCGCCGACGCACGCAAAGTACGTCCCCTCCTCGCGCGCGTGATGCACGCTGTCCAAAAAGCCGTCAATGACACCCGAGATCGCCTCAATGTCATCTAGCGGAACGTCGCGGCCCCCCTCGAGGCGCTCGCAGCATGACACGATAACGGCCTCAAGGCGCCAGGCTAGGCGGTGGTCCTCGCGCAGGAGGTCAGTTGCTCCCATTGCCGCGCGACGTGCACACTCTCTCCGTTATAACCCGTCGCGCTCCAACTCTTGACACGGGCACCTTTTAAGCGCACGCGGGGCGCGCGTGGCGCATGAACGTGCCCTTTGTGGCCCTAGCCGTAGGCGACGGCCTAGTCGAGAGGGCACTCTCGGCGGCCGGCGAGCTGACCAACTCGACGGGAATCGAACCGCTCGCCGGTGCGGTCTCTAGGCTGCAGGAGGCCTTTGCCGCGTTCTCTGGAAGCGACGCGGGAATCGCCTCGGCACCCGTCGTCCTCCTTGCGGCTGCAGTCACGATATTCTTTGGAGTTATAGGCGAGACGTTCTTTAAAAAGACGGGAATACCCGATGTCGCCTTTCTGATGATGCTCGGCGTCATCTTTGGGCCAATCCTTGGCATAATCCAGCCTGACATTGTCACGCAGATAGTGCCATACTTTGCGGCCATTGCGCTCATCATCATCATGTTTGACGGCGGCCTAAACCTCGACCTAAAGCACATGATCCGCACGGCTCACTTTGCGATACTACTCGCCGTTATTGGATTTGTCATCTCGGTGTTTATCGTCACGGTACTGGCACACTTTGTGCTTGACTGGGACTGGTACAGCAGCATTCTCCTGGGCTCCATAGTCGGCGGCTCTAGCTCTGTAATCGTCTTTGGCCTCGTGCGCAACCTGCGCATCTCTGAGAGCGCAAAGAATATGCTGTCATTCGAGTCGGCAATAACTGACATACTCTCAACCATCATCGCCTTTATCATGTTTGGCGCGATAATGGCCAACTCGTTGACCATAGAGGGCCTGACCCAGTCAGTCGCCCACAATCTTGCAGTCGGGCTGTCACTGGGCCTCGTCGTCGGACTGCCATGGCTGTTCATCACGGCAAAGCTTGCAAACGCGCGCCACGGGTACATGCTCACGCTAGGCGTCCTCTTTTTCCTCTTTTTCCTGGCCAACACGCTCGGCGAGTCCGGCGCGCTCACGGCCCTCGTCTTTGGAATTCTCCTGGGCAACAAGGATCGCATTGCGCGCCTCTTTCGCTTCAAGATGCCTCCCATAGAGCGCGATGACTCGATGCACAACCAGCTGACGTTTCTCGTGCGCGCGTTCTTTTTCGTCTTTGTGGGCCTATTGGCGAGCTTTGGCGACTGGCGCCTTGCGGCCTTTGGGATCGCCGCAGCAGTGGCGATATACATTGCGCGCATAATCCTGGCGCGCGTCATACTCTTGAACAGCTTTTCAAGGCTTGATCGCAAGGTTACCTCTGTCATGATCCCGCGCGGCCTCGCCGCCGCAGTCCTCGCCACGCTGCCCCTGACGTACGGCCTGCCAAACGCCGAGGCCTATCCGCAAGTCGCATTTTTTGTCATACTCTCGACGGTCATAATCACGACTGTGGGCCTTGCTGGCGCAAAAAAGATACCACCGCCTGACCCCGATGAGGGCGGCTTTGTCACGCCAGAGCCTGATGCGCCAAAGCCGAAGGAGGACGCCGAGACCGAGGAGTCTGGCTTTCCGCCAAAGTCAGTCTAGATATAGAGACACAGAATTGCAGAAATCGTGTACGCCAAAAATGCGCCGGCACGCCTCACTTGTCGTTGCCTTTGTCGTCCTTTTTTGCCTTGGCCGGCGTGGATTTCTTTGCGTCAGTGTCCCCAGAGACGCCCTCGGCCTCGTCGATCGACTGCTTTAGGCCCTTGTAGCGGTTGCGTATCGTCACCTCTGTCACGTTTGCCGCCTCGGCAATGTCGCGCTGCGTCTTGTCCTCGTTGTTCTTTACGCACGCAAGGTACAGTGCGGCCGCTGCCAGGCCCATCGGATCCTTGCCGGCGGAGACCTCGTTCTTTTTTGCCTGCTTTAGGACATTAGTCGCGTGGCGCTTTGTCTTTTCGGCAATGCCGATCTTGCTTGCGATGCGCGAGACGCACTGGACAGAGTCAGTCACGGGCATCTTTAGGTCGAGCTCCTTTACGAGGAGGCGGTAGCAGCGCGCAATGTCCTTTCGCTTTATGTTCGCCGCGTGTTCCACATCCTTTAGGTTTCGCGGCGTCGCCGTGTCGCGGCATGCCGCATACAGCGCAGATGCCATGAGTGCGGATATTGACCTGCCGCGAACGAGTCCCTTCTCCAGTGCTTTCCTGTAAATGTATGCTGCCTTTTCGATCACGGCATCTGATATCGCGAGCTTGTCCTTTAGGCGGTTGAGCTCCGAGAATGCCTGCCTAAAGTTGCGGTCGACTGGCTCGTGAACC
The DNA here is from genome assembly GCA_963692915.1 of Cenarchaeum sp. Classification (GTDB taxonomy): domain Archaea; phylum Thermoproteota; class Nitrososphaeria; order Nitrososphaerales; family Nitrosopumilaceae; genus JAHRAL01. The sequence goes on along the minus strand of OY843584.1, from coordinate 1,304,680 downwards.
TGGCTACGGCTGTCCCATGTGCGGAGGCGCTCGATCGTGGACTTCATCGATGCGGCAAGCGGACGGCCTGATGCGTCCTTGTTGACGGGATTTATTATCGTGGCAAGGCCCATGTCGTGCATCGTGAGTGACGTTGGCGCGCCGGCGCGTGCCCTGTCACCGTGGTCATCCTGCGTGAACGAGCGCCACTCCGGACCGGACTCCTCAATCTTTTCGGTTATCACATAGCCGCACTTTGAGCAAAAGAGCTCGCCAGACTCGTTGTCCGTGACGAGCTTGCCCTTTGCGCAACGTGGGCAGGATTCTTTGGCGCGTATGCCTTGGGCAACCATAATGACGACCCTCTTAAGTATGTGGTATTTAAACCTGGCCAGGCGATCTAGGCACGAGTCGGCCAAATCTACGCTTAAAGTCATACCACAGTTAACAGTAATATGGCGTACCGCGTTCGCATGCGCCCATGGGCGCAGACATGATGCCGCAAAGACCAAAGGTCGCCTATAGCCCGGATCTCGCCCCGTTCGTCAGGCTCCTCTGCGATGAGGGCATCATAGACGGCAATAGGCCTGTCGTAGAGCCGGACCTCAGGGCAAGCAAAAGGGTGCAGCACCTTGCGTACTTTGCGATGAGGCACTTTGGCCATCCCGGACTAGAGTACATGTATTCACTCTTTGAGGAGGGTCCGTGCGCATTGGGTCTGTGCGGCGATCTTAACTATATCGACGACGCACTCGCCGCACCTCCGCCCGATCACAGCTATTGGCCGCGCATCGACGAGTTTCGCAGGTTCGCCGCCAACCATGACGGGAACTGGATCGAGATGGCCGCGTCCCTGTCGCGATTCAACGATATAGTCAACGAGGGCTACTCAAAGCCCACCGGCGGCCAGGACCGGCGCACCTGGATTCTTCGATTGGCCGAATTGCGATACCTGTCAGTCGACCCAGACTATATCATCGGCATATACGACGAGATAAAGGACACGTTTCTTCCCATGTCAAGCTCTTACCGTGGAGGTAACTGCAGATGACCAGCACAATACCTGCTAGCGTGCTGATCTTTGGCAGCATAGTGGCATTTGCCATTGTTATGGTTGCCTTTATTGGCGATCTTGCATTGCTTTATGTTGATACGACGTCGTTCTGGGGCCTTTTCTTACAGATTGGGCCGCTTGGTGCCGCACTTGCAATATTCGGCTATTACACGAACAGCAAGATTGGAAAAGCCGTAGATCACATAGTCCAGACTATTGTTGCTAGGGACATTTATGGAAACACAGAGATGCAATCATTGGATCGCTTACTGGATCTCGCTACTCATCATTGCTCACTATTACTTGCAGAGTTTGATAGTGGAGCTCGTACCATCACACCCCAAAATGCCAGTGCCATAGTGACTAATATGCATGGCATACGGGCCTCGATCATCAACCTTCGCGTGCAAGATTCTAACAAAACATCACCACTAGCAACCGTTGATCGTGCGATTTACATGTTTTCCACAGGCGAGATCTCTAGGCAAGACATACAGTTCATCCTGCATCATTTTAAGAAATCACGGGATATTGTGAGACGCCTGTCTCCGACAGCCAAACACGCGCACTTTACTGACCCGGCATGACACGCGTGGAGGCCGTCATGGCCATGGCCTACACAACACACCAGTCAGTAGACCGCGACTATATCGTGAGCACGCGTGACGAGCTCAGCGGCGCGTTCTTGCGCAATCCTAGTCCTCGCAAGTTGATGACCCCTCCCAACCCCTAACTGTTGCAAAACTGAGACATGGGCACATTACAGTCGCTTCGAGACCATAAACCACGTTTTGCACGGCACAAATTAATATACGGCACACTATGGGGCGAGTATGAATATGCGGACTGTTGGGTCGGATATAGGGGACAGGGGTTATCAGAAACTGCGCCCACCAGTGAGACTCGCCGGTGGTGCCCCTTGAGGCCGTCTGGGAGCCAGAGCTCTCCATGGATCACGCCTGTCCAGCTCATATGCGCACTGGGGATACTTCCAGGTATTATGCTGATGGCAATTGGCTCTAGTGATGTCTTTGCGCCACTGTTCGCAGGAGCGCCTACATTGTGGGACAGCTTGACAAATAACCATGCGGGGCTAAAATTGGGCATAATGTGGTTGTGCATTGGCATCCTTGCGCTTGGCATATACTGCGTCACGCAGCCTCTCCGGACTATACTGGAAAAATTAGACGAACTAGAGACATTCTTGAACGGGCCATCTGAGGATCCTGCCACGAAACGCGCTCCCGATCCATCCACGCGGACACGTCTTGGTGGTATATGGGGAGGCGTCAAGAACGCATTGAACGTCCGATGAGCTGAAGTAGCAAATTGAGCATATCAAACCTTTCACTGTCCGCGTCAGTCTGTGCTATACTCGGCGTTTTGCTTATTATGGCATTTGTGGATGTCCCCTCGCCCTTTTCCGCAGAGGCGACCACGGTGTGGAACTTTTTGTCACAGGATGATCGGGGTTTGTACATTGCCTTTGCCCTTCTCCTTCTTGCTCCTCTGCTGTCATATCTGGACAGGCGCTTTACAGTCAGGGTTGTCAAGAAGCCCCAGTGAGACCAGTGCCCAATGCCAAGGATCCGCCCCCACACGAGTGTCCCGATGGCTGTGCGCGTGCGCACGCTTTAATTACGCACGACGCGCGCACTCTCCCATGGGCGGCGAGACCGACGAGACACGCAGGCCGATTACGCTAAAGTGGCTTGCCGCCTCGCACGACGCGGCCCTTCGCGACAGGATTGCGGCCAGCCTAGCCTCGCGCGGCCTAGAGCCGGCGATACTAGAGTACGCTACGATCGACGGCCTAGTTGCGAGCATGGGCGCGGACAGGGCAGACATTCTTGCGGCCTCATCAGAGATGGCCGGCGATCCCGCATTTGAGGCAGCAATACGCAAGATCGCAAAACAGTACCCACTCGATGTCCTCTGCTATGGCAAGTCATTCGATCCGGTCGCGCGCTCGCGCCTACTTGCAAACTCGACGGTCAGCATCTCGGCATCCGACGATCCGGCCGACACGCTCGCCGCGATGGCAGCTGACACGCCGCGCTGGCGCAACCCGCGCTTTGTTCGCGGCCTGCTCATATCGCGCGCACTCGACCTAGAGGGCGCCATGGATGACTGCATCATCAGGCGCCTCTCGATGGGCCGGCCCGCGCCGGGCGGCGAGACGCTTGAGGCGTGCTATGAGGCACTCTATAACCAGTCGCTCTCGATGTCGCAAAAGTGGGCGTTTCTAAAGCTGGTCATGACAGTCGACGGCTGCATTGATGGCGAGCTCTTGGGGCTAATCCAGTCAGTAGCCGAGGCCCGAAACCGAGTCGCGCACGTCCGCCTTGCAGTCGATGACTCGGGCACCGTCGTCTCGGGCCACACGTTTCACGAAAACAAGAAAAAGTACACGTTTGATGCCAGTCTCCTCTGGGAGACAGTCAGGGAGGCTGACGAGGCGATCCTGCGCCTCGGCGGCATGGTCGCGTGCATGGACGCGCACGGGCAATAGTCACGCATCGGCGTACATTGAGACCTCCCAGGTCGTGGGGGTCTGCGCAAACGCCGCATACTCTTCATACTTTAGCGCAATGTACGCGTCCAAAAAGTCCGCAGTAAAGACGCGCTCCAAAAATTCGCGATCCGAGCCCAGCGCATCAAGCGTGCCCCGGAGCGTCGTCGGCAGCGAGCCTATGCGGTGCTCGCGCTTTTTCTGCGCGCTCATCTTGTAGACATTGTCGTATATGGGATCGCCGGGGTCGAGCTTGCGGCGTATGCCGTCAAGGCCGGCGAGGACGAGGGCTGCCTCTAGGAGGTAGACATTGGCAGTCGGGTCTGGCACGCGGTACTCTATCCTCTTGCTCTTCTCCTGGTTGCGCAGGTACATTGGCACGCGTATGGCCGCCGAGCGGTTGCCTACGCCCCAGCATATGTTGACTGGCGCCTCAAAGTTTGGCACTAGGCGCTTGTACGAGTTTGTAGTTGGGTTTGTTATCGCGCAGAGGGCCGGCGCGTGGTCGAGAAGGCCGCCGATATAGTATCTTCCCACCTGCGAGAGCTGCGCGATCGGGTCGTTGGAATCAAACATGAGGTTCGAGCCACCGTTCCAGATGCTCTGGTGCGTATGCATTGCCGAGGCGTTGTCGCCAAATATCGGCTTTGACATGAACGTGGCGACCTTGCCTGCGCGCTTTGCCTTTACCTTTATGACGTTCTTTGCGGTGACTACGGCGTCTGCCATCTCGACCATGCTGCCATAGCGCAGGTTTATCTCGCTCTGGCCTGACGTGGCGACCTCGTGGTGCTCGGCCTCGATCATCACGCCAAAATAGTTGTGGAGGTCATCGCAGATGTCCTTTCGCAGGCTGTCCATCGTGTCCTTTGGCTGCGACGGATAGTATCCCTCGCGCAGGTCTATTGCAGTGCTCACGTTTCCCTTTGCCCACGGCGACTCTTTTGACTCGATCGAGTATCCGGATCCGCCGTACGAGTGCGTTGCCGCATACGGCGAGGGGTAGACGTTTATCGCATCAAAGATGAAGAACTCGATCTCCGGCCCGAACATTGCGTGCGTGACGCCATATTTTTCGAGCTCGCCCTCGGCCTTTTGCACTATTCCGCGCGAGTCGCGATTAAAGCGCGACGTCGCATCCGTGCTTCCCTCATAGATGTCACAGAACATCCTCGCGTTGCGCCGCTTGCCGTTGTCATAGTCCGGCGGGAGCACGCAATAGCTCGTGGGGTCAGGCTTCATGACCATGTCTGACTTGTTGACCGAGGCGAATCCCACTATGGAGCTCGCGTCGAGCTTTTCTAGGCCATTCTCAAAGTCGTCCTCAGAGACGCCATAGCTTGGCATTCCCATGCGGTGGAGCTCGCCCATGATGTCGACAAACCAAAAGTCGATAAACGCGATATCGTCATCACCTAGGCGCTTCATCACTCCTGCTGCATCCATGGCGCACGTGCTGCTGCGTGGCGCATATACGGCGCATTGGTAAGCTAGTTTTGCCCATATTGGCAAATGGTGCTGACTAGCGGGCCGCGCGCATCTCTTTCAGGCGAGCCTCGAAAAAGAACTCGCCGCCGTCTAGGGGCTTTAGGTCATCAAGCCAGGCCGCGCCGGCGTCGTACTCGGCATAGAACGGCCTGCCTGCCCACGAGGGATCGCGCGCCTGCAAAAAGCGCAGCGCGATGGCGCGCCGGCCACCCACCTCGACTGTCCCGTCGACTGTGACCTTGCCCGGCGTAGCTGACATGCTCGGACCCCTCACGGTTCTCGCGAGGCCGCTGACCTGCGTGTATGCGCGCGTGAATATCTCGTGCGCGCGCACGAGGGGCACGCCAAAGTAGTGCTGCGCGCCCGTGTCGCGCACGACGAACATATAGTATGGAATGCATCCGCGACGAACCTGCTCTGTCCACATTTTCGCCCACATGTCGCCGTCATCGTTAATGTGCGCGAGGAGCGGTGACTGTGTCCTTATCTGCGCGCCAGTTGCGCGTATGCGCGCGATCGCCTCAGTCGCCGCGCGCGTGCGCATCTCCACAAGGTGGTTAAAGTGGGCCATTATGGAGAGGTGGATTCCGGCCCTCGTTATGCTGCCAAAGAGCTCGAGCATGTCTCCGGCGTCCTCGTCAGTGAGAAACTTGTACGGCCAGTACGAGAGCGCCTTTGTGCCGATTCGTATGGTATTTAGTGTCGGGATTTTTGCCTCGAGGAGCGCGTTGACATATGTCGCAAACACGCCGGCGCGCATTATCATGGGGTCACCGCCTGTGAACAGGACGTCAGTTATCTCGGGATGCTCGCGCAAATATTGCACGAGCTGCTCGGACTCGTGCATCGCAAACTTTAGGCCTTCCATGCCGACAAACTGAGGCCATCTAAAGCAAAAGCTACAGTATGCGTGGCACGTCTGGCTCTGGCTCGGGAAAAAGAGGCACGTCTCGCGGTACTTGTGCTGCATGCCGTGGAGCGCGGTTCCGTCTGCCAGGTGCGGCACGTTGAGCTCCATCTGGCCGGCGGGGTGCGGGTTTAGGCGAAGTCTTATCGTGTTGGCCGTCTCGTCTATGTGCTTCTTGTCGCCGGTCTCAAGTGCTGCGGCCATCTCGGCATAGTTGGCCTCACTGAGCATTCCGCGCTGCGGAAACGTGAGGACGAACATTGGGTCAGACTCGGCGCGTGACCAGTCGATCAGATTGTCAACGACATAGTTGTTGGCCTTGAAGGGCAGGACGTGCGCGACGACGTCCATCTCGGCGAGGCGGTCCTCGCCGAGGGCGCGTGCCTGATCGAGTTTCCTCACGTTGGCCAGCGTGTACGAGGCCAGCCTCGGGCTCGTCCCCCACTCCCACTCCTGCACTGACATGTGGACAGGCGTTTGCGGGGTGGGCGTGTTAAATGTTGGGCTCTGCGCACGCATGGGCGCGGGATCCGGCGCGAGGCCGCAAAAAACCTTATACCGACATGGCACGCCCGCGCGCACGCATGACCGAGCACGAGATAATCGACGCAGTCGTCGCGCAGGCCGGCCAGATCGAGTCAGTCACGCAGCTTGTCTCGGCCTCGCCGTCGCTCCAGGCGGCCCTCGTCGCCCTCGTCGTGGGTCTAGTCGCCATAGGCATGGCGTATCGCAGCCTGTCGTCGTGGACGCGCTCGCGCCGTTTCACGTACGTCCGACCGCACCTTGCGCGCTTTGTGCGAGTCGCGGTCCTGCCGATATTTGCCATCGCGCTAGTCTCCTCGGTCAACGCGTACTCGCAGTCATTTGCGCTTTTTGGTGACGCGCAGGCCGATGAGTCCTCACCGCGCGAGACGTTTGCAAAGATGCTCAACACGATAAACATATTCGTCATAGGGTACACGATAGCCACGCTAATTCCGATCGTTATCATGCAGCGCCAAAAGGCATCTGAGGAAGAGATCGACTATGTGCAATGGCGTGACATGCGCGGGTTTCCCGACGATGATGCCGACGCGTTCCATTCGCTCTTTAGGTGGGTTCCGCCAAAGCATGCGCCTGAGGGCATGGACGAATCCGAGTTCGACGAGCTCATGAAGACTGATGCCGGCAGGGCACGCCTCGAGTCATACAGGACAGAAAAGGGCACCGAGGTCGGAAGCCACGAGTCACTAGTAGATGACGCGTTTGCGAAATGGCGCGCAATGGAGCGCACCAAGTACAGCGCATACCTGTCATCGTGCCTTGACGGAACCAACGAGTCTGGCAAGCGCCTGCGCCTTGGCCGGCGTGACGAGGAGGTTTATGCGATAGACACGTGGCGAGAAGAAAGGCGCAACACGGGATACGTGCCGATTCTCGCCGGCGCGCGGCCGCCGGGTCACGCAAGAAAAAAACGCAAGGACGTCCCAAGGTCTGCAACACGCCTCTTGCGAGTTGCGCTAATTGGTGGCGTCTCACTTGGCCTTGTGAGCTGGTGGGGCGTCGACCTCTGGGTTCTGGCGACTGCGACAGGCGGCATGGCCGTGGGCGTTGGCCTTGCGCTGCAGGAGACGATGCAGAACTGGTTTGCGTACATGTTTATCCGCAAGGATCGCATAATGGTCGAGGGCGACAGGGTAAAGCTCGAGAGCGGCTATGAGGGCTACATACACCGCATCACGCCGCGCGTGACGTACGTGCGCCATGCGCTCTATGAGTCGATCGCCATAGTGCCCACTAGGCAGCTAGTCAGCTCGCAGCTAGTCAACTATTCGCGCGAAACGATGCTCGTTCCGGCGACCGTCGAGGTTGGCGTGTCGTACCTCAACGACCCCCGCCAGGTCTCGGCGATCCTGGTAAAGGTGGGCCGGCGCGCAATGGTCGAGTGCGTCGACGAGCGCGGGCGGCACCTCATCAGGCAGAAAAAGTGCCCATACATCCTGGTAAACCGCCCGAGCTGCGGCTGCGATCGCGACCTCCACGTCAGCATTGACCAGCCCGTCGTGCGCTTTACAAAGTTCAACGACTCATCCCTTGACTTTGCCATGTGGGTCTATGTGCGCGACTATGGCTCACAGTTCAAGGCAAAGACGGACATGAGGGTGTTCATGCACGAGGAGTTCAAGAAATATGACATACGGATACCGTGGCCGATACGGACCGTCTATAATGGTGACGAGCGCCGCGAGGCCGGCGAGATCGCCTCGCTTGACAAGAGCCGCAATGCCGTAGTCGACGAGTACGGGATCGGCGACATCTCGCGCGGCGGTGGCGAGGAGTGAGGCGCGACTCGCTGCGCACAACAGAACCACGCACGGTGATAGGCGGGCCAGCATCCTCCGAGCTCGCGCGGCGTATCGCGCGCAGGCTGCGCGCAACATACGTTGGCACGACGGTTCGCACGTTCTCTGATGGCGAGTCGAGACTAACGCTGCGCGGTGCGATCCCGCGGGGCTCGACTGCGATCGTCGTCCAGTCGACGCACCCGCCCGTTGACACAAACCTCCTCCATGCGCTGACCCTCGTGTCGGCTGCTGCCTCCTCGGCGCGCCGCACGATAGCAGTCGTGCCCTACATGGGCTATGCGCGCCAGGATCGCGCGTTTCTCTCCGGCGAGCTAGTCACGATGAAAGAGATCGCGCGCCTCTTGCGAGCCGCCGGCGCGGCCGGACTCCTCACCGTCGACTTGCACAGCGAGGTGGCACGCTCGCACTTTGGGATTCGCGCGCTGAGTGTGCCGGCAGCGCCGGCACTTGCTGCACACTTTGCGTCGATGCGCATGCGCGACAGGCTCGTAGTCTCACCTGATGCCGGCGGAGAGCAGAGGGCAGCGCTCTTTGCGCGTGAGCTTGGCTGTAGCATGATCGCACTCTCCAAAAAGCGCGACCGCCGTACGGGCAAGGTAAAGATCACGACGCGCCGCGCCGATGGAGTATCTGGCCGTGACGTCATACTAGTTGATGACATGATAAGCACGGGAGGCAGCATATCGCAGGCCGCCGAGTTCCTACGATCATCTGGTTGCGCGCACGTCTATGCCGCATGCACGCACGCGCTACTTATCGGCACGGCGCGCTCGCACATGAGGCGCGCCGGAATATCAAAAGTCGTCGCGACAAACACAATTCCAGGATCAGCTGCTGCAGTAGACGTGTCAGGCCTGCTCGCAGACGCGCTGCGTTAAGGAACGCTGTCTACGCTAGCTTTACAGGAATTGCATTGCCAATATCAATGTGCACCTATGTGTGCGTAGCAGGTTCTGCGCCAGATATTGTGCGCAATAGCGCGATGACCCTTGTGCGCGCATCATCATCGAGCTCGAGTGCGCCAGAGAGAAACTCTGCGCTTGCGCGCGTCTCTGCACCGGCGGCCGCACCAAGCTTTTCAGTCGTTACGGGAACAAGCCGGCGCTGACGACCCTCACAGAACTCTTTGACGTGTCCGATAAGGATAGCGCGCGCAAGGCGCGGCGCAAACTCTGCCAGGATTGTAAAGGCACGCCCGATGCGCGCCTCCTCGCCGCCAGACTCGGCAAAGAACGCCGCGACGCGCTCCTTGAGGCCCTCGTCATCGCCAAAGGCCAGCGCAACTAGCGCGCCGGCCCGCGTTACGTGATAGTATGGTATGCCGCTCTCGAGGAGGGCTCGTGGCCCACGGCGTGGCGGGATGCGTCCGGCCTCCTCGACGAGGCCCAGGGGGATGAGGGCACCGTCGATGTCCTGAAACACCCCCGAGTAGACGTTCTTCCACCTCGCGCTGCCCCCGTCAGTGACGCGCTGCGCTATGCCGGTCCGGGTCCTCTCGGCTGGCTCGCCGCCTGCGGCAAGCGCGCCGAGGATCGCCCTCTGCCTGAGGGCCGTCCCCGTGGGCTTGCCCCGCCGCGTCTTGAACTCGTCTAGCACGGAGAGGTGCCCCCGTGGGCTCCCCCCGCGCCTCGTGCCTGCCATGATGTCATAGTATCACAATCCACTAGAATATAATTATTTTCTAAAAATGGCCATAAAATTGACCAATGCTTAAATAAATATCGCCATCTTAACGAGGCAATGACTACACACAACCGCAAGTATGCGATACTGCTCGTGGCAGCAGTCGCCCTAACGGCGACGGCGGCCATGGGTCAGGCATATGCGCAGCAAGTCACGGACGGAATGGACGGCTATGTCATGGGAACTAGCGGCATCTACACGGGCAACGAAAACGAGTGCTGGTACGAGGAGGATGGCTCAATGCTGCCATGCAAGATCGACACCGGTGACACCGCCTGGATGCTGACTGCATCCTCGATGGTTCTCTTTATGACGCCCGGAGTTGCCTTCTTCTATGGCGGCCTCGCACGATCAAAGAACGCTGTAAACGTCATCGGAATGACCTTTGTAATAATGGGTCTCATGGCGTTCCAGTGGGTTGCCTTTGGGTACTCGTTGGCCTTTGGGCCGATACCGGAAGGCAGCGACGCAAACCTGTTCATGGGAAGCCTCGATTATGTTGGACTGAATATGGTCTCACCCTATGCGCCAATTGGCGAGGCGGGGCCATGTGAGGACACTTGGTCGTACGCGTACCAGATGCAGGAGTTCAAGGAAGGCGAGGTATGCAGTGTAAGTTGGCCAGGGACAATCCCGCACCAGCTATTCGCTGCATTCCAGGGAACCTTTGCGATCATAACGCCGGCACTAATTGTTGGTGGACTGATCGACCGCATAAAGTTCAGCGCGCTGGTGATATTTGTCCTCCTCTGGGGGACATTCGTCTATGACCCCATTGCCCACTGGGTATGGGGCGGCGGATATATCGGCGGCGGATCGCTGGACCTAAATCCAGAACTCTCCCCAAGCTACGCACTTGACTTTGCAGGCGGCACCGTTGTCCACATATCGTCGGGCTTTTCGGCTTTGGCTGGAGCAATAATACTGGGACGAAGACTCGGGTTTGGCAAGGTTCCAATGGAGCCCCACAACATCCCGATGGTCGTCCTAGGAGCCTCGATTCTATGGTTTGGCTGGTTTGGCTTTAACGCCGGCAGCGAGGTCATGGTGGACGGAATCACGGTTAGCGCGTGGGTGGTGACAAACACCGCCACCGGCGTTGCAGCAGTGACGTGGGTCCTCATGTCGTGGGCACACACCGGCAAGCCTAGCATAGTCGGCGCAGCAACAGGCGCAGTCGCGGGACTCGTCGCAATCACCCCGGCCTCTGGCTGGGTTGGCCCGATGGCCTCGATAATCATCGGGATCGCGGCAGGTACCATCTGCTATGCATGCATCTCCTTCAAGAATGCACGCAAGTGGGACGACGCACTTGATGTCTGGGGTGTCCATGGAATGGGCGGCCTGACTGGCGCAATACTGACAGGAACACTTGCAAGTCCACATATCTGGGATACCGGTGACGGAATAGGCGCATGGACGGGCACTCCCGAAGGGATGGAACAGCAGGCGATTAGCATAATCGGCGCTGCCATCTCGATCGCGTATGCCTTTGGCGTCACAATCGTGATCCTAAAGATCATGGATGCAGTCTGGCCTGGCGGGATTCGAGTCACTCCAAAAGAGGAGGAGCTCGGCCTCGACCTTGCACAGCACGGCGAGCGCGCATACGTCAACGAATAGGCTCAAAATCCTTTTCCTATTTTTCCTAACAGGCCATGCGGCCGGAGACCGGCCGCACGTCCCCGCAACACATAACCTGCCCCCTGGCGGCATGCCCTGCCATGAGTGAGAGCGTCGAGGGCCTGGCAGGCCACACGATGGCCTATGTCGGCGAGTTGGCATATGCACTACATCGTAAAAGCATCAAGAGATCTCGCATTTCCTTGTCAATAGTGTGTGACTTGCCATGATTAAAGAATATCCTTAAAACGCCACCTCTATTGACCATCGCTAAGGGCTCTGACTTATGAAATACTGTAACAATTGCAAGCAAGACGTGGCTCCTCAAAAGTATTTTTCGACAGGACAAAAAATAGGCGGTGTGTTTCTTACTATTGTTATTCTGGCGATTGCTACTAACATGCTGTTCTCTATGAGTATTTTGAGCGGGTTTAGCCTCTGGGTTTTTCTATTGGCCATTCTAGTATTTCCATTAATGAGATTAGCTACGTCTAAAGCTTGTCCAATTTGCCGTGGCAAGTATTGGCGCAAAGATGACGTTAATCCGACCAACTAACTTTATTGTGCGTCAATAACAGCTCATGAGATCATGAAATCATAGGGGATGCTGCTGCTCTTGTCTACGACGCGAGGCTCTACGACGTTGACGGCGAGCGCGCATACGTCAACGAATAGGCTCAAAGCCCTTTCCTATTTTTCCTAGCAGGCCATGCGGCCGGAGACCGGCCGCACGTCCCCGCAACACATAACCGACCCCCCTGCAACACGCCCTGCCATGAGTGAGAGCGTTGAGGGCCTGGCAGGCCACACGATGGCCTATGTCGGCGATGCGCGGTTTTATCGCGATCCTGATGCGCGCCTCCTCGTCACGGTTCGCACGCTCATCGATGCCCTCACCGGCCGACTCTGCATCGACTCCGCACGGCGCACGTTCACTGCGCACCGGCGCGCACCTGACAAGGCGAGGATCAGCGTCGGCAATGCGACCCACCGGATGGTCGCCGAGCACGCGCGCGGCGCAGAGATGGTGCCACACGACGGCGATCCGCCAGAGGCCACACACATTGCAAGAAACATTGCGCGCGAGCTGGACCGTTCTGCTGCTGACGTGCAGGCCGTCGAGCAGAATCTCGTGAGCGTGGCTCGCCGGATTGGCGGAACCGTGGATCTAATCGCGTTCTGGGATGGCAAGCTCGCAGTAATCGATCACAAGACGCGCAGATCCGTCACCGCCCCTGCAAGGCCACCGCGCAACGCAGGCACTGCGCCGGCACACCCTGACGCATTTCTCCAGGCTGCAGCATATGCGCACATGTGGTCAGAGACCATGGGCGACATTCCCGAGTCCCTCGTCATACTCGTCGCAGACGCGCACGTGTGCGTTCCAACAGTCCGTGATGCAGGCCCGTGGATGCGCGAGATGGCAAGCGAAAAGGTGACTCGCACGGTTCGGCAAATGTGCGAGATTGGCGAGGCCGCACTCGGGGACGATCCTGATCCTACCAGTCCTGCGCATAGCGCGCAGGCTCGACGACATTGACGGCGCGCGCATAAAGCGAGTCCGTGCCCCGGCCAAACACGGTCATCGACGCGTTGGCGATGATCATCTTGGTGAGGAGTTCCGCAGACAGGCCCATCGTGTCAGCAAGCATCGCCTTTATTGGGTCCATGTGGGTCACGAGGAGGACGCCGGTGTCCGGATGCCTTGCGGCAACGTCGGCGGCGACCGAGCGCACGCGCTCGCGGACGCTCTCAAAGGTCTCGACACCACTACGCGCTATCTCGACGTCGCCGCTGTAGAACTTGAAAAAGACGTTTCCGTGGAGCGAGGCTATCTCGTCATAGCGCATGCCGGTGAACTGGCCCATCTCCAGCTCCGTGAGGCGCTCATCGACGGTGGGCTGTATGCCGGCCCGTCCGCCGGCGATCTCGGCGGTGTGGAGGGCTCGCTCGATCGGACTGCAGTATATCGCGCCGATGCCCATCTCCTCGACTAGGCGCGAAGCGCCCTCGGCCTGCCTCCTTCCGAGCTCTGTGAGCTTGACTCCTCCAGTGCGCCCTGCGAGCACGCGTTTTGTGTTGTTCTCGGCCTGCCCGTGGCGCATAAAGACGATAGATGCCATTGGGACTTACCTCGCCTGCCCGCTAGAGATAATAATAAGATTATCGCTTGCCGCACCGTGAAGATTGGAATTATCGGCGGAACCGGCGCGATGGGCCGGGGATTTGCGCTCCGGTGGGCCGCGCACCACGAGGTCATCATAGGGTCACGCGACGCCGAGCGGGCTAGCGCGTCGGCCTCCGAGTATGCGACGATCGCCGGAGACGCAGTGGGCTCGCAGGCAGCGGCCAATATCTCTGGGGCGTCCAATGAGGATGTCGCAGCCGCCGCCGACGCGCTCGTCCTCTCGATACCATACGAGAACATTGATGCCGTGTGCTCGAGCCTCCTTCCCCTCACGCGCGACTCTTGCATCGTCATATCGCCTATCGTGCCGATGGAAAAGACAGATGTCGGATTTGAGTTTGTGCCGTTTCGCGACCGCAAAAAGACTGCACACGAGTCAGTCGCAGCCCATATGCGTGATGCAACTAGGCTTGTCTCGGCGTTTCATGTCATATCCGAGAAAAAGCTCGCCGACCCCGCGCGCGCGCTTGACTATGACATATTCGTGTGCGGTGATTCTGCAGAGTGCGTTGATGCGGTCTGCTCGCTCGTCTCGGACATTGAGGGTCTTCGCGCGTTGCGCCTCGGCGGCGGCAGTCTTGCGTACATGGCCGAAGTTGCCACACCGCTTCTCCTCAACGCAATGATCCGCAACAAGCTAAAGAGTCCTGGAATAAAGCTCGTCTGAGCGAGAATGCGCGACGGCGAACATACCCGCATGACCTGGCACGTCGCCATGGGAATTCTCTTTATCGTCTCAGCAGGCATCGTCTTCGCCCGCCAGCTAGTCCTGGTGGGGCCAGAGTTCTTTTATGACTATCTTGTCAATGGCGAGCTGACAAACGAAAAGGTGTCTGCTGCAATGGCCGCCTTTGGCGCAGCACTCGCAATCTATGGGGTTCGCAGGCGATGGATGAAAAGATAGCTGCGTTCCTGCGAGCTGGTGTGACGATGCGCCTCGCAACGGTATCCTCGGCCGGCGAGCCGCACGTCGTTCCAGTCTGGTACGAGCTCGACGGCAATACGATACGCATAGGGACGCACTCGAGCACAACAAAGGCAAAGAACGTCGCCGCAAGCAGGCGCGCCGCATTCTGCGTTGACGTCGGCGTGCGCTCACCCGGCGTGCGCGGCGTTGCCGGCTCTGGCGCCGCACAACTTGTGGACGAGCCGGGCAGGGCCAAGGAGATAGCTAGGCGCATCATCTCAAGATACATGGATGCCGACTCGAAGAGCGCGCGC
The DNA here is from genome assembly GCA_963692915.1 of Cenarchaeum sp. GTDB lineage: Archaea > Thermoproteota > Nitrososphaeria > Nitrososphaerales > Nitrosopumilaceae > JAHRAL01. The sequence continues at coordinate 1,289,680 of OY843584.1, read as the reverse complement.
GAGCTGCTTGACGGAACCGACTGTGCCATCGAGATATCCATAGAGCACGTCTCCTCGTGGTCCTATTGAGCCATGTACGAGCGTATGGCCTCGACTGCGCCCTCTAGCGTGCTAGGCGACGCAAGAAACACGATGCGAAAGTGCCCCGAGCCGTACGTCTTGCCAAACCCAGACCCATGGACGGTGAGTATGCCCTTTGACTCGAGTAGGCCGAGGACGAACTTGCGGTCATCGACAAACCGTTCGTCCTCTATGCGCGGAAACGCATAGAACGCACCGCGCGGGCTAGAGCACGATATGCCGGGAATCGAGTTGAGGCCGCGCACGATGACATCACGTCTCTCCTTGACCTGCGAGACGAACTCGCCAAAGTGTTCGCGTGAACCGCGTAACGAGGCTAGTGCGGCGTGCTGAACGGGGAGGCATGCGGCAATGCGCACGCGAGCAAGCTTTGGCAGGTGCTCGCGGATTGCGTCGAGCTTTGGGGTTCGCGAGAACGCCATGTATCCGGCGCGAAAGCCAGTCATGAGGTGACCCTTGGAGAACCCGTTGAGGACGATGACTCCGGCGTCGCGCGCAACGCTGCCGATGCCGGCAAACTCCCCGTCAAATACTATCTCGTCGTATATCTCGTCGCATATGACATACATGTCGTGCTCGGCGGCAATGTCGACTATGCGCGCAAGGTCGGCCTTGCCAAATACCGTGCCTGACGGGTTGTTTGGGTTTATGAGGCAGATTGCGACGGTTCGCTCAGTTATCTTTGAGCGAATGTCCTCAATGTCCAGACTCGAGGACTCGAGGTCTGTGGCAAACTCTACTGGCACGCCACCGTGGAGGCGGATATACGACGCGTATGGCGGATAGTACGGGCCGGGCAAGAGAACCTCGTCGCCGTCCTCGACTATCGACGATATGACCATGTCAAGGGCCTCTGAGACGCCGTTTGTCACCAGAATGTCGTCCGGCCCGCAGTCAAGGCCCTTTGCGGCCTCTTTTTTTGCAATCTCGGATCGCAGCTCGGCGATTCCCTCTGACGGCGCATAGTGTGTGTGGCCGTCTAGTGCGGCCCGCGTGAGGGCCTCGAGAACCTCGCGCGGCGGCTGAAAGCCGTACCACGGCGGGTCGCCGATGTTGAGGTACGTGACCTGCCGGCCTGCGCTCTCTAGCCTCTGGGCCTCGGCGACTATGTCGCGTATGGCATACTCTACGCCCATCACCTTTCTTGAGACCTTCATTGGTGCAAGACTTTTAGCACTCTGATATTATCGCTTGGGCGGACTCGTGGCACAGTCAGGATAGTGCGGGCGGCTTCGGACCGCCAGATCGAGGGATCGAAGCCCTCCGAGCCCTCTTGGTAGGTCTATGGGTATGTGCTGCGAGATGAGATATGTGACGGGACAGGCGGCCGGTTCGACTGCACCTTTGACCTGCCTGATCCTATGGGGAGTCGTTTGTGGGAGGCTTGATCACCCCACGGATCAGGGCTTCAAACTCCTCCCAAATGCTTCGTATTTCATTGCGCATCTCCATAATTTCCGCCTCACTGACAATCTCTCCGTTATTCACGACCGTTGCTGTCTCTATTTTCTGGCTTGCGTGAACCACAATGTTCCGCTTCCTCCGCATCGTATCAATCCGATCTAAAAGCTTCTGCAACTTGGACTTTTCTTCAGGGTTGCCAATGACATGCGGCTCTATGATCTCTTCTAAGGCATCACATTTGTCTTTAAAGGCTTTATGTAATGTGCGTATGTCTTGTTCTGTTTTTTTGTTACGTGCCCCATCAGTCTGGAGATTTTGAAGCAGTGTTATCCACCGCACTAGATCGTCTTCTAGCCGCTGAAATTCCCCGATGAACTCGCCTACCGTGCAAAAGAGGGGCAGTTTTCCAGATCTAGTGTTGTCCACTCTGCCCACCTTTAGCTGGCCTGCCGGCTCCCCCCGCGCATGTCATGGGGTGTACACGCGCTGACCAAATAAGTCTATTTGGCCATACCGTCCATGGGGCTGACGCCAACTAGAAATATATATCACGTGTGGAGTGTGGTGTCCTGATGACGGCGAGCAAGAGCGTCCAGGATATCGCACACGAAGCTTTTGATCGCACCATGAAACAGGCAATGTTTCTCGGAAGCCGCAAGAACGCAACGGTGCCATCATTTGTGGTTGCCGGGCCTGACACTGGAATCACCGCAATCCTGAACTATTTTGTTGGATATTTTGAGGGCGCATTCCATGATCTGTGCATGGAAAATCTTAGCAGGGCTCCAACGCTAAAAGAGCGCAAAGCGACGTTCACGCTTCTAAACGCTCTAGAAAATGACGAGCTCATTCACTCGATGGCGATGTACTATCCGTCAGGGTGGACACCATATGCCATGTATGTGCCAGTCCGCCTCGCCCACACGCGCCGTTTTCAGTAATTCTGGCACTTGGAACGGTTCAACTCTACAATTCTAGCACATGGCACCTGGCCAAAACATGCAAGATCCGGCCGCTATGCTGGCACGCTTATTGTTGGGTCTAGCTCCGCTGTGCGCTCAAAGGCTTTGCGTGATTTCCTGCCTCGCTCAATAATTTCCAGGGCATGTCCCACTTCCAGCTGCGTCTCGGCATTGTCATAGTCCAGCTCTGCGGCACGCTCAAAGGCATCCCCCGCCATTGCGTGATCCCCGAGTGCCAACAGGACGTGCCCGATTGCAAGCTGCGTCCTGGCGCTGTCAGGCTCTAGCCTTGCTGCCTCCTCAAAGGCCTTTAGGGCACCTGCGGCATATCCAAGCTTGAAGAGTGCCGAGCCCTTGCCAAAATGCGCGCGCGGCTCGCCGGGATCCAGCCCTATTGCAAGATCAAACTCCTCATCGGCCTCCTTGTGCCGCCCCTGTGCTGCTAGCACGGTGGCCATGTTCCTGTGTGGCCTGGGATCCTTGGGATCTCCCCTCGCTGCCTCCTTGAACGCCCCTAGCGCCTCCTCGTGGCGCCCAAGCATATGCAGGACATACCCGCGATTAAGGTGCGCCGCCGCATTGTTGTGCTTTAGTGAGAGCGTGCGGTCAAGCGCCCCTAGCGCCTCCTCATGGCGCCCGAGCCCCACCAGCCCAATGCTCCTTCCCAGGTGCGCATGCGCATTGTCTGGCTCTATGCTGATCACGTGATCGAGCGCCCTTAGCGCCTCCTCGTGGCGCCCAAGCATTCCCAGCGTGCCTGCCATGTCCATATGCGCTCTGACATTTTTGGGATCTTGCGCTGTTGCCTCCCTGAGAGCTCTTAGCGCCTCCTCGTGGCGCCTGAGCTCTATCAGGCGCTCGGCCCTGTTTCGGTGCGCCACTGCGTCATTGGGATCAAGCTCGGCGGCGCGTCCAAATGAGTCGGCTGCCTCCTCGTTGCGACCCAGATCTGCCAGCGCGAGCCCCATGTTAAAGTGGGCACGCGGGTCGCCGGGACTTGCATCTATTGCGCGCTTGATTGCCCTGACCTCGTCTTCGTGGCGCCCCAGGCGGTGCAGCGCCATTGCCATGTTCATGTGCGTTTGGGCATCGCCTCGGTTCAGTTTTGCTGCGCGCCCAAATACCTCAACTGCCTTTCCATGCAGGCCAATCTCGCACATTATGATTCCCATGTTGTTAAGCGTGATCGTGTCACTGCTGTCCAGCTCCATCACGCGCTCAAAGGCTTCGAGGGCATCAGTGCGGCGTCCAAGCGTATGCAGCGCGGCGGCCTTGAGCCTGTGCGCCCCAATGTTGGCAGAATTCTGCCTGATCTTTTCCTCGCAGCTGGCCACAGTCTCTGCGGCCCTCGTCCTGTTCTCTGCCCTCTCAATCACGTCAAACTCGCCACATATGGCGCCCCTGCGCGAGACACGCTCCGCCCCTGTGCTCATGCGCATGAATGCGCAATGCCGCCCTATAAGACTTGCCGCTTCGTCAGGCGTGCGTTTTGTGGTCCGGCCCCCACGCGTGCAGGTCACCGACGCGTTATCACATATATGCCACCTGCCTCGTATGGGTGTCATTGGAGGACGAAAAAGCCGTTGACAGCATTGTCCGTGACGCCTTTGAGCGCACGATCTCGCACGCAGAACTCCTGATCAAGGATAGGGGGGCAACGAGCCCGCTCTCAATACGCACCGAGCCCGGCAACGAGTCGCTCTCTGTTGCGACCTATCTTGTCGGCTACTTTGAGAGCCTGCTGCACACCCTGTGCGACAGGCGCCTTGGCCGGAGGTTCACAAGTGAGGAGCGCCTGCGCGCGTTTCCGTCAGTCTCCCTAATCTACTCCCACAGGCACGTGCATGCCATCTCCAAAACCTATCCAGAGGGGTGGTTCACCCACAAAACGGCGGGGAGCCCTGATGACACGAGCCTCCCGCACTAGACTGCCCCTTGGGGCGCACTGGCCACGACACGTCGCCCCCTTGGTTTATTTGTGCGCCTGCGGGCCTGCGCCGCATGCAAATGCGCGCACTCCTCTATGCGGGACTCGTCATGATGGCAGCCGGCATCATCGGCGTGGCCATCATGCAGATGGGCGCAGGCGAGCCGACACTGGGATCATTCCAGTTGGGCCAGGGTCGCCATGCCGAGATGCGCGCAAACCTCGAGGCTACTGACACGGCGTTCATTGGGGTAAAGCTCGACTCGCCGCGCACGGCGGCCAGGATCACCGTCATCTCGCCGACTGGTGATGAGCTCTTTGATGACGTTGTGTCGACTATGAGCTCTGTGGACTATTTCATGGTGACAAGGTCTGGTGAGCACACTGTTCGCGCGACACTCGCCTCGGCTGCCCCATCAACGGTCTCACTCGAGGTTGGCCAGACAAGCTCTGCGCAGACAATGTATCCGGCAGCCGCACTCGTCATCGGTGTCGTTGCAGTTGTCGTGTGGTCATGCGTCACAATAGTGCGCTACATCACGGCGCAGCCTGACAGGAACACCTTGTAGACCGGAAGGCAGAGCATCGTCGCGGCCGGCACGAGGAGGAGGTTAAAGGCAAGCCACATCGAGGAGGCGACGAGGACCACTGCCGAGACGGGAGCCAGGAGACGCACGCGCGGGCCGGCATGGCGCAAGAGGAGCACGCCTCCAAGCGAGCTTGCCACGAGGCCGGCCTCAAGGGGCTGGTGCGACCACGACACGAGTCCGTCGATGCCGTACGTGTCATGCGAGACCGAGTCGGCATATCCGGAGACTATCTGCAGCATTGCGCCGGCTATGACTATGGCTAGCGCGCGCCTCTGTGGGCCAGAAAGCGAGTCGCGCTGCCACACGAGTAGGGCGTATGCAAGTCCGGCCGAGCACGCGACTGCGGCGACTCCTGCATAGACGGCGATGTGCTGTATGGACCAAAACTGCTCTGGCTCGCGCATTATGTGCGATATCGCATCCCACACCCCACTGGCCACCGTCTGCGAGGTACCAAACGTCGCGAGGAGGGCTGCTGCGCCGAGCAGCGAGTGCGCGCGTGGCCGCGCGGCGAGAATCCTGTGGAGCGTCCCGAGCATTGGCGCACCCCCCCAAAATTCATCATATAAAGGCGCATCTACGCACGCCTTCAAGGTGTATATACGACCCCCTTGGCGCCGCATTCCATGGCACCGGGAATAGGGCTCATGAAGCGTCGCCTCGAGAAAGAGTCAGATGCCGTCTCGCTTGCCGTCTCGGCCATAGCGCGCCGCGAGGGCGTCGAGCCGGCATCCGTAAAGACGCTAGAGACGAAATACCATGATGACTCGGGAGACTGGTACGTCGCGCTCGGCTGGGGCGATGGCCGCGCAGTTGTCCGCATGGACTCCGTAAAGGGGACAGTGACAGAGATAACGGAGCTCGCGAGGGAATAGCGCATGGCCGGCGAGGCGATCGTCATTGGTGGCTCACGCGGGATTGGTCGCGCAATTGCCGAGTCGCTAGAAGCGGCCGGATATGCCGTCACGGCGACATCAAGGAATGAGATTGACACGTCTGATCTCGACAGCGTTATGGCGTTTGCGCGCTCGCACTCTGATACTGACATACTTGTTCTCAACACGGGCGGCCCACCGCCAAAAGAGTTCGCCGACATTGCAGTCGACGAATGGCAAAAGTACCACAACCAGCTCTTTTTGGGAATGTGCGTCCTGCTCAAGGAGGTGCGCATTCGCGACGGTGGGTACATATTTCTCATAAGCTCTAGCGTTGTGCGCGAGCCCTCCGAGAGGCTTGTCATGTCTGGCGCGTACAGATCAGCGCTCTCTAGCGTGCTAAAGGTTTTGAGCAGGACACTCGCAAAGAGACAGGTCAGCGTGATCAACATTGCGCCCGGACCGATCAACACGGATCGCTTGCGCGAGCTCGTCGGTGACGTGGACACATATGCAAAGGATCTGCCTGCCGGTCGCGTCGGCGAGCCCACCGAGATTGGAGGCTTTGTGCGCGGGATCGTCGAGAACCGAGTAAAGTATCTCTCGGGGCAGACTATAACAGTCGACGGGGCCGCGTCTGCGGCCGTATAGCGCACGCGTGCCTGTTAAGTGACACTAAACTTGATATTAGCGTCTTTTAAGAGGTTCACGCATGAAAAAGGCAGCCATGGAGAGGGCAATATCGCTCGTGTGCCGCGAGTGCGGAGCCGAGCACGAGCCGACGTTCCGCTACGTGTGTGACGCGTGCTTTGGGCCACTAGACGTGAAATACAGCGGCGTGACAGTCTCGCGCGAGGCCATCGCGTCGCGCGAGCCGACGTACTGGCGCTACGCCGAGCTGCTCCCCGTCATGTCAAAGTCAAACATCATCAGCATTGGAGCCGGCATGACGCCACTCACGCACGCAAAGAGGCTCGGCGAGGCCATCGGCCTGGATCGCCTCTACATAAAGAACGACTCGATGAACCCAACATTCTCGTTCAAGGACAGGCCCGCCGGCGTTGCAGTCTCAAAATCCGTCGAGCTCGGACTACCTGCAGTCGGCTGCGCGTCAACAGGCAACCTAGCCTCGGCAACTGCGGCCCATGCGGCCGCCGCTGGTCTGCGCTGCAGGGTCTGGGCCCCGGCCGAGATCGAGCCGCCAAAGGTCGTCCAGGCCCTCTCGTACGGCGCCGAGCTCGTCTCAGTTGACGGCACGTATGATGATGCCAACAGGATGGCCGCGCGCGCCGGTGATCGCGAGGGTCACGGCATCGTCAACATCAACATGAGGTCATACTATGTCGAGGGCTCAAAGACGCTGGCCTACGAGGCCGCCGAGCAGCTCGGCTGGGAGGTTCCCGACCGCCTCGTCGTGCCCGTTGGCAGCGGCGCGATGCTCAACGCGATATGCAAGGGCTTTGAGGAGCTCCACGAGCACTCGCTCGTCGGCGAGATCTCTGGCATGAAGGTCGATGCGGCCCAACCGACGGGGTGCGCGCCAGTCGTCTCGGCGTTTCGCAACGGTGGCCGTGTGGTGCCCGTTGAGAGGCCAGAGACCGTCGCCAAGAGCCTGGCGATCGGCGACCCCGGCGACGGCCCGTACGTCGTGCGCAGGCTAAAGGCGAGCTCGGGCACCGCCGAGGAGGCCGGCGACGCCGAGATACTTGATGCCATACTCCTCCTCGCGCGGACCGAGGGCATATTCACCGAGCCGGCCGGCGGCGTGTCTGTCGCGGTCCTCAAAAAGATGGTCGAGTCGGGCCTAGTCGAGCGCGACGAGACTGTCGTGTGTTATGTGACTGGCAACGGGCTAAAGGCCATCGAGCCGCTCTCACCGCTACTAAAGGCGCCGGCGCCCGTGCCGGTTATGGAGGCGGTGGCACGCTAGATGGCCAAGATCAGCTTTGTCGTGCCCTCTGTGCTCAATGCCGGCGGCGGCGAGAAAAAGCTAGAGGTTGATGCGACCACACTGCGCGACGCGCTTCGCGCAGCCGTAGGCGAGATGGGCGAGGACTTTGCGCGCAAGGTTCTCGAGGATCCAAAGGCCTCCGAGCCTGTGCCACGCGCGCTTGTAAACATGTACATCAACGGCAAGAACGCCCAGTTCTCCGGCGGCCTAGGGACCAAGCTAAGTGACGGTGATGAGGTCTATCTCCTGCCGGCCGTCGCTGGCGGCTCTGACGAGCTATCGTCCCGCGAGCTAGACCGGTACTCGCGCCAGGTCATGCTAGAGGGAATTGGTTACGAGGGTCAGCTCAAGCTGCGAGCCTCGCGCGTGTGCATCATCGGCGCCGGCGGCCTCGGTCACCCGATAGCGGCCCGGCTAGTCGGCATGGGCGTCGGCCACGTGCGCCTAGTCGATCGTGATGTCATCGAGCTCTCAAACCTCCACAGGCAGGTGCTCTTTACGGAAGGTGACGTGGGAAAGGTAAAGGTCGAGGTCGCCGCCGAGCGACTGCGCACCATGAACGCCGACGTGACAGTCGAGGCGATGGCAGTCTCGGTGAGTGCGGCCAACGCAGCTAGCGTCATTGAGGGCTGCGACGTCGTTATAGACGCACTTGACAGCGTGAATGCGCGATACGCGCTAAACCGCGCGTGCGTCGAGGCCGGCATACCGCTCGTCAGCGGCGCTGCCGTCGGCGTGAGCGGCCAGGCGCTCACCATAGTGCCTGAAAAGACGGCGTGCTATCACTGCGTGTTCCCCGCGCTCGACGAGGATGCCATGCCGACATGCAGCATCGAAGGTGTAAACCCCGCAGTCCTGTCGATCGTGGGCGGAATAGAGGCGTCTGAGGCCGCGCGCCTCCTGACCGGCAAGGAGCCTGCGCTAGCCGGCCGCCTACTCCACGTTGACATTGACACGATGGACTTTTCGACAACGAGGACGTTTCGCGCCGACGAGTGTACCGTCTGTGGCACGGAGCGCGTTCACGTACACGAGCTCGGAGGCGTGACAGTCGAGGAGCTCTGCGGGCGCAACAGGGGCAAGCGGACGTTTGCGCTAACGCCGCCGCCGGATTATGTCTTTGATCCCGGCGTTGTCCTTCAAAAGGCAAATGATCTAGGTCATAAGGTTCACAAGAACGGCGCACAGGGATTCTCAATCTCATATGGCTCGTTGAACATCAGCCTTGTGGCCAGCGGTTCGGCAGTCATTGTTGGCGCAAACGATGCCAATGGTGCCATATCCATCTATAATTACCTGCTTGACCGCCATGCCGATGCGCTTACGGCTCTTGACAAAATGATCGCACAGACACCAAATAACGCCGTATTGCACAGGGACAGAGCGCTTGCGCTATATTCACTTGGGCGCAGCGACGAGGCACTTGTTGCCGTAAACCGCGCGATCTCGCTGAATCCGGACGCCGATTCATATTCTTATCAGTTTACGTTATTGAACGAGCTCGGGCGCAGCGACGAGGCACTTGTTGCCATAGACCGCGCGATCTCGCTGAATCCAAACAGCGATGTGGCATATAGCAATAAGGCCGTCCTTTTGCACGAGCTCGGGCGCAGCGACGAGGCACTTGTTGCCATAGACCGCGCGATCTCGATAGATTTTAGCTATTCTGTATGGCACAAAAACAGGGCCGCAATACTGCACAACCTCGGACGTCACGATGAGGCCATTGTGGAAGAAACGCGCACAAAAGACCTTGATGCAGCGGCAATCGCTGCATAGGTCAGTCGGCCTGAGGAACAGAGCTCTTTGAAGTAATACTGGAGGAGAAACACGGGATCGCAGCTGATCAACTAGTCAAAGTCGACGTCCTCAACCTCTTGCGAAGTGCGGCCGACGAGCAGCCTCAATAGAGCTCTTTTTTGATATACTCTTCAAACTCGGCGTCAGTCATCGACGCGCGTGTCTCGAGGAACATGCTCGCGTCATTGCCGACGACATAGCGCGGTGGGGGATTCTCTTCGGTGGCGGCCTTTACGACGGTGCGCGCGACCTCGGATGGCGGCGTGCCGAGGCTTGCCATCATCTTGATCCCACTGATGACCTTTTGCGTAATCTCGGCGTACGGCGAGTCGGCTGACTCGGGCACAACTATGTTGTCCATGAACGGCGTCTTTATGACTCCGGGCTCGATGATGACTGTCTCAATGCCGTGCGGGCCGAGCTCGTACCTCATGCACTCGCTCAGGCCCTCTAGGGCAAACTTTGAGCTCACGTACGCCGGCGAGCATGGAAAGCCTATCCTGCCGGCCACGGAACTGATGTTGATTATGCGGCCCGCCCCGCGAGCGCGCATCGACGGCGCGAGGCGCTGTATGAGGGCAACAGCCCCAAAAAAGTTGGTCTCAAACTGTGCGCGCATGTCATCAAGCGAGATGTCCTCGACGCACCCAAAGAGGCCATAGCCGGCGTTGTTGACTAGGACGTCGACGGCACCGGCGTCCTTGAGAACCGACTCGGTGGCCTCGCGCACTGACTCGCCGTCGGCGACGTCAAGGCGAACGGTTCGCACGTCGAGGGACTCGGCAGCCGCCGCCTCGGAGAGCGGGCCGGCCCGAGACTCGTCGCGAACGCCTGCCCGCACGGCGTATCCCTCCCTTGCGAGCGCGAGGGCCGACTCTAGGCCGATGCCCGATGAGCATCCGGTGACAAGGGCTACGCGCTTCATGGGGTCGCCCCGCCTCGCCCGCATATTTATCCCTCTGCTACCGTGCGGATATCTGTCACCGTTTTTATACCAACACACGCGCATCCCTGACGCTTGGCCAGAAAGGAGAAGTGCACGCGGTGCTCAAAGCCGGCGAGCCCGCGCTATGCCCCAATGGAGTCATGGAACCTCAGCAGCCCGCTGTGCGGCGCGTGCTATTCGTACCTTATCGGCGAGCACTATGAGGGCGAGCACACGCGCATCTCATGACGCGCCGCCGAGGCGGTGCGCGCACATACAGTTCCACGCAAGCGAGTCCTCGCGCGCAGCCTCCACGTCAAGGAACGCGATATCACCGACGGTCTTTTTCTTGTGCAATAGCGTGACTCGCACGGTCTCAAAGGACTCGCACTTGCAGTCGTCCATGAGACAAGAGTCGCCCTCGTGATCCTCGCCCTCGTGGCCGCACTCGCAGACGTCGTCGTCCTTTGACTCAGAGAGCGACTTCTTTTCGTACATTCCGAGACGCACATACGCCTCGCCACCGCAGCCGCGCTTGAACCTCTCATAGTTCTCTGACATTGGCATAGTCCTAAAGAACGAGGCGTTCTGCTCTGGCTTTTTCGAGTCTGCTCCCATGGCAAACCAATAGACGTCGCCGGCCTCGATGAACCTGACGCGTATGGTCGGATCAATCCACCAGCGTATCGTGTCATGCCATGCGGCGACGGCCTCCTTGCGGTTCGCAAAGAGCGGCGCGACGTTCATGCGCAGGTCATAATAGCGGTACGCGACGCCGACAAAGTCGCTCGTCCATGGGATTCGCTCTGCGACCATGGCCGCCTCGCGCAGACATTCCATATATTAACACGCAAATGCGTGCGCGAGTGGGTTCGTCGACTTTTGCAAGGCCGAATGGTGGTGATGGCCTGCGTGCCTAGACTGTGGTGGGGTGCGTGCCCGCGCCGTCAGGGGCGCACTCACACCCCGCCCGTTCCAGCACTAGATCCCGGGGGTTCGACCATGAGCGCAGCCAAAATGATCGCAGGGACCTCTGCGAGATATCCGGTGATCGCAGGGACTCTCGGACCTGCCCTCCCCGTGCTGACGGTCATGGATCTTCCCCACAAGGCCAAAATGATCGCAGACCATGCCGCAAAACCCCGCATAACGTTATATTGTACTATACCGACTGCTGGGCAATGACTTATCGCAACAGCTCGCAGATCATCGCCGCGATGCTCAACGCGACCAAGGAGTCCGGCTCGGACGGAATCGCCCCAACGCTTCTCCTCATAAAGACCAACATTACGCACTCGCGACTCCAAAGGCTGACGACCAACCTCACCGGCGCCGGCCTCATGGCCAGGATAGAGAGCGACGGGCGACATGCGTTTGCGATCACGCCAAAGGGCATACAGTACCTCGAGCTCTACCGCGAGTTCCACTCGATGGCCGAGTCATTCGGCCTCGAGCTATAGGCCACGCCGCTTGCGCCTGCGCTCGGCCCGCCTCTCGCGACCCTCCGAGTACGAGCTATAGAGGATAATGCCCACCGCACCGGCGACCATGACCCAGAACATGACCCAGTTTGCGTTGTACGTCGCTATGCCCATCCCGCCGGCCATGAATATGAGGACTATCATGTGGTAGCGATCCATACAGCACGCGCGGCCGCACCAAAACAATATATCTTTTTGATTTGGCCCGCGCCCCATGGGCAAGGCACTCGAGCTCCTCGGCTTTGGGCTGATCGCAGGGACAGTATACGCGTACTTGGGCCTGATCGCGCAGCGGGATCCGGCCGGCTGGCCGGTCTTTTGGTCATGCGCTCTGGGGGCACTGGGGATCATCATGTACCGCAAGTGGAGCCGGCGAACTCCCAAAACCGAGTGATCGCAGGGCCAAAAAAGCCAAACATGGCCAAAACGGGACGGATCCGCGACCCACCGATAGATCTATAAAGGCCCCGCCTGAGCGCCTGCGTCAGGATGGGCGATACGGCAGCACAATGGTGGAAGGATCTCGGCGCAGAGCTCGAGGTCGACATCGAGGACTATAACCTCGCCCGGAATTGATTTTAAAGCCCCGAATGGGATCTGAACCCACGACCTAGCGCTTACGAAGCGCTCGCTCTACCAGACTGAGCTACCGAGGCGCACACGCGTGCCTGACCAGAGTTAATAAAAAGCCTTTGAGGCTGCCCACGCATGAGAGTGGGCGTGTCCGGCGCAAGGGGCATTGTTGGTGACGGAATGGGTCCCGGCGAGGTCGCCGCCCTGTGCGAGTCATTTGGCGCAGTGGCCGCCGGCGCGTCATGCGCACTCGGCATGGACACGCGCGAGTCCGGCCCAATGCTGACTCGTGCCGCGTCTGCGGCCCTGATGGCCTCTGGCCTCGACGTGCTCCACCTGGGCGTTGCGCCAACGCCGCTCATATTCTACGAGTCGCGCAGCGCCGGTGCCGGAGTTGCCGTCACGGCATCGCACAACGGGCCGGAGTGGAACGGCCTAAAGTTTGCGCTGCGCGGGAGGGGCATCGACGCCTCGAGCCTGGGACGAACAGGGCGCGCCGGCAAAAGCCACGGCCGCGTGGGCACCGAGGATGACCTCGAGGCGTCATACGCAACTGCGGCGATCGGCCTCCTTGGCAGGGTGGCTGCCGGCACTAGTGTCGCACTAGATGCCGGTGGCGGCGCGGCGGCCGCACCGGCGCGCAGCATCCTCGAGGGCGTAGGCTGCACGGTCATAGACGTCGTCTCTGGCGGCGGGCCGGATCCCACATCGGCGCGCCTGGATGCGCTAGCCGAGGCGAGCCAAAAGTGCGACGTGGGAGTTGCACTTGACCTTGACGGGGATCGTGCAGTCATTGCGCGCAATGGCACAATATGCCCACCAGACGCAACACTCGCCGCCGGAGTCGCCTGGTCGCTTGCACGCGGAATGCGCAACTTTGCGATAAGCGAGGACACTAGTGGCGCAGTTGGCGCAATGGTGCGCGATGCTGGAGGGAGCGTATATCCGACAATGGTCGGTGAGGCCAACGTAGTTGACGTGATCGAGTCGACTCCGTGCGACGCCGGAGGCGAGGGCAGCAGCGCCGGACTGATCATTCCCGAGTTCAACACTTGCCGGGACGGGATGATCGCCGGCGCAATAGTCGCATCAATGTCAGCTGACGGCACGCTCGATGCGGCGATCGCCGGCGTCTCGGGCCTCCATCGCATCCGGCAAAAGGTTAGTGCACGCGCCCCAGAGCACGCGCGCATCGTCGAGGCTGTCAGAGAGGAGATGCGCGGCGAGTTCTCTGAGACTGGCGGCCTGGGCGGCTTTAGGGGAACTGACGACGAGTCGACATGGCTCCTGGTTCGCGGGTCAAACACCGAGGATGCCGTGCGCGTCTCTGTCGAGTCTGATAATGCCGAGCGTGCGCGCAGGATCGCGCACGCCGCAAGCGAGGCTGTGGAGAGGCATGCGCAGGGCTCCTGATGAGGCCGGCGTCATAGCCGAGTTTCGGCGAGCGCTCGCGCTGGGCGGCAGCGGCGATGACATCGAGCTCTTGCGCCTGGGCGGTGCGCGCCTGGCAGCAAAGGTCGACACGCTAGTTGCCAGCACGGACGTGCCACAGGGCATGACGGCGCGCGAGGCGGCAAGAAAGTCAGTCGTCTCGTGCGTGAGCGACTTTGCCGCAAAGGGGGTGAGGCCACGCCTGGCCCTGGCCTCAGTCACGCTGCGGCCGGCCACGCCGCGCGCCCGCGTGAGGCAGCTCGCCTCGGGCCTGGCCACGGCGGCCGCCGAGTTTGGCGTCTCGGTCATCGGCGGTGACACGAACGAGGGAGCTGACGAGTCGATCACGGTATGCATGCTAGGTGATGCGTCAGCACGCCCCCCGCGCAGGGGCGGCGCGCGCGCAGGTGATGCAGTCATGGTCACCGGTCCCTTTGGATACGCTGCAGCGGGTCTCGTCGTGGCGATGTCGCGCCGGTGCCTCGTCGGCCCTGCGCGCTTTATGGCCAGGGCGCGCAGGGCACTTGCGCGCCCAACACCGCCGCTAGAGTTCTGCGTGCGCAGCGCGCCGGCGTTCACGTCCTCGATGGACTCTAGTGACGGCCTCGCGGCGACGCTCTGGGAGATCGCCTCGCAGAGTCGCGTTGGACTCGAGATCGACGCGCTGCCCATCGGCGCCGGAGTGGACGAGTTTGCGGCACGAAACGGCCTTGATGCAATGGATCTCGTGCTCTATGGCGGCGAAGAGTACGAGACGGTCTTTACGTGCCGGCAGTCATCGCGCGCGGCTCTGCGCCGGCGCGCCGCGGGTCTTGGTATCGACTTGCTGGAGATAGGCCGCGTCACGCGCGGCCGTGGGGTGCGCGCAACAGGCCACTCGGGCAACATTGCGATCCGCAACTCGGGATGGCGCCATCTCTCGGCATGACGAGCTGGCTCATTGCGCGACGGTTCCGTATATGGGGCGACCCATTGGCCTCGTTGCAAGCTCGCCGCGCTCCAAGAGCCTGATCCTCTCCTGCCATATGGCAGAATATTCTGCGTCCATCTCGGCACCCACGCAGCTCCTCCCGTGCTTTAGCGCGGCCACTGCCGTCGAGCCTGAACCCATATAGGGATCGAGGACATAGTCGCCCCTCCTCGTCATTGACAGGACGAGGCGCTCGACGAGCTCGACGGGAAACTGTGCCGGATGGGCAGTCTTTTCGCAGTGGTTGTGCTTTACGTTTGGAATCTCCCAGACATCAGTGGGGTTTTTCCCCAGCGGGTTGCATGAGAGCTCGCCTCTGCGGCTTCCGTGAATGTACTTTTTGCCGGGGTATTTGGCCGGCACGCGAATGGGGTTTAGGCTGAACGTGTACTTGTCAGTCTTTGTGAACCAGAGTATCGTCTCGTATCGGCCAGAGAGGCGCTTTGAGCAGTGGAGGCCATGGCCAAAGTGCCAGACTATGCGGTTCCGAAGCCTCAGCCCAAGCCGCCTAAAGATCGGATAGAGGAGTATGTCAAGCGGCTCTATCTGCCCGTCCTTTACATAATTTCCCGTCTGCCAGCAGATGGATCCGCTTGGTCGAAGCTTTTTGGCGCACGCAGCTATCATCGCCTCCTGGCCTGCGACATAGTCCCCGATGCTCCTCCTCTTCTCATAGGCCTTTCCGAGATTGTACGGTGGTGATGTGACTATGAGCTTGATGGACCTGTCAGGGATCATTGCAAGCAGGTTTTTCGCATCGCCCGTGTACGCCACGCTCTCGGCAGTCTCCCCCGCGGCGCGAATCCTGACCGTCCTTGCGCGCACGCCCTTTTTGTGCGAGATGCCTAGGTAGCGCACGCGCCCTCACCACGTGACACTGCCACAAAGCACACCGCCAATGACCACAAGACGAGCCGGTCCGGCTATTAAGCATCTCCTGCGCGCAGCCGCGCCGAGCCCTGACCATTCCTCGAAACTCTATATAGAGTGCTGTCTGCCTATATACCTGATGAAGGGCGAGACGCGCAAGATCCAATTTACGGGAAACTCGTCGTACATCGTCTCGCTTCCAAAGCAGTGGGCCGAGGAGATGGGCATAAAGAGCGGCGATCAGGTCGTCATCACAAAGCAGGGGGCATCATCAATGCGCGTGTCACTCCCCCACGAGCGGGCCGTCGGCTCGGCCGGCGCCGGCGCATCAGAGGTCACCGTCAGCGTTGAAAAGGGCTCCTCACCGCCGTCGATCGTGCGCAAGGTCATCTCGCTGTACCTGCGCGGATATGCGATAATACACGTCGTGCGCGGGACGGCGGCCTTTGGGCCATCGCAGCGCACGGCCGTAAAGGACACAGTTCGGCGCAGGCTAGTCGGTGCCGAGATCATCTCGGACTCGCGCAACGGGATCACGATACAGATCCTGGTAAACACAGTTGCTCTCTCGGTCAATGGCGCGTTCAAGCGCATGCTCCACCTCTCAAAGTCGATGCTAGCTGACGCCGTGAGCGCCGTTGCGTCCCATGACGCAACACTTGCGCGCGAGGTCATCAGCGCCGATGATGAGGTCGACCGGTTTGGATTCTACATAATACGGCAGCTAAAGATCGCAGTCGATGACGAGGGCGTTCTAGGAGACCTCGGGATAGGCAACGCGCCCAACTGCCTCGACTACCGCCTTGTCGTAAAGTGCGTCGAGCGATCCGGCGACCACGCAGTCGCCATTGCGCGCGACCCACTAGAGTTCAAGTCGGCGATCGGCGCGACACTCTCAGCCAAGCTTGGCGCGATGGCCGAGCATGCCTCCTCGGCACTAGATGACGCGTGCACGGCACTCTTTACTGGCAACTATGCGCTCGCCGAGCAGACAGTCGACACGACCGGACTCGTGCAGCTCGAAAAGGAGGTTCTCGAGCTGACGCGGCGCGGGCGCACCGAGGAGGGCTATCGCGCAAGGAGGGTTGCCGAGGACATTCGGCGCGTCTCCGAGTACGCCGGTGACATCGCCGAGACGGTTCTCAACATGAACATCGAAAAGGCCACCTCGCTTGGGGGCGCCTAGGTGGGGCTGCGGGCCGGCACGATGGACGAGAGGTCTGCGATACTAGTCACGCGCCCGCACGGTGACGGGGCCGAGGAGGCCGTCTCCCTGTGCGAGGCGGCCGGATACCGCGTGGCCACGACGATACAGCGCGGCCCGACGCGCCGCGCCAAGTACGGGATAGGCGAGGGCACAGTCGAGCGCCTCGAGGAGGCCGCCGCCCGCCTGAGCCCTGATGTCATCGTGCTCGACGAGCTCCTAAAACCGAGCCAGAACTACAACCTCGCCTCGCGCCTTCACTCGAGCATACTTGACCGTGAGGCGCTCATACTGGAGATATTTGGCCTCCGTGCGTCAAGTGACGAGTCTCGCCTGCAGGTGAAACTTGCGCAGATGCGCTACGAGATGTCGCGCGCAAGGGAGAGCGTGCGCCTAGCGAGGATGGGCGAGCAGCCCGGATTCATGGGAATCGGCAAGTTTGGGGTTGACGTGTACTATGATGACATACGACACAGGATGGAGTCGGTTCGTGCCCGCCTGCGCGGTGCAGCACGCCGACGCGAGCTCCACCGAAGGTCGCGCGAGCGCCTCGGCCTGCGCACCATATCACTTGCCGGATACACGTCAGCCGGCAAGACGACGCTCTTTAACGCGCTGACCGGTGAGGATCGCCTGCGTAGCGATGAGCCGTTCACGACGCTCTCCACGACGGTTCGTCGCGCCGAGATCAACGGGGCGGCCCACCTCGTCTCGGACACGGTTGGCTTTATCAGCGAGCTGCCCACGTACATGATCGAGGCGTTCAGGTCTACCCTCGAGGAGATGACGCATGCAGACGCGATCATACTCGTCGTTGATGCTAGCGATCCCGTAGACCTGGCAGTCTCCAAGCTCTCAACATGCCGGCGCACGCTCGGCGAGCTCGACGTGCAGCCGGCGCGAGTGGTCGTCGCGCTAAACAAGACCGACCTTGTCGATGATGACACGCTCGGCGATCTCGAGGTGGCCCTCGGACTCGAGGACGCAAGGGCGGTTCGCGTCTCGGCGCTCTCGCATGACGGGCTCGGCGAGCTCGGCGTGGCCCTCGGTGACGTCATGGGACGTGGCGCGTCGTGAAGATAAGCGTACTGCGAATCGGCGAGCGGCTCGTGCGTGATGACCGCGTCACGACGCATGCGGCCCTAGTCGCGCGCGCGTTTGGCGCGGGGCGCATATACATGAGCGACATTGACGACTCGATACCGCGCACGCTCGAGGATGTTGTGCGCTCGTGGGGCGGAGAGTTTGAGGTAGTGCCGACCCCGTCGTGGCGCAAGGTTCTGTCCGATGCGCCATCGCGCGGCGAGCGCATAGTACACCTGACAATGTACGGTAGGCGCGTCGATGACGCAGTAGCCGAGATAGCCTCCGAGACGGCAATACTCATAGTCATCGGAGCCGGCAAGGTTCCGCGCGAGGTCTATGATGCGGCCGACTATAACGTCGCAGTCGGCGCGCAGCCGCACTCTGAGATTGCAGCACTCGCAGTATTTCTTGATCGCGTGCAACGCGGCGAGGAGCTCAACGCCGAGTTTGCCGGCGCGCAGCGGCGCATAGTGCCCTCTGCGGACTCCAAGCACGTCATTGGCTCCTAGTGCCCGCGTCGGCGTCGAGGAGGTGCTCGACTTCTATGCCAAAGTACGTCCGCAGTATGCCGATGTACGTGCGTATCGACTCGGGCATCTCTGCAGTGCATGACACACCGAGGTTCTTCGCGCTTATCCACATCGTGACTGCCTGCATCATCGTGAGAAACCTGTTGCCCTCGTTGCCGTCAGGCCCTATTGCGCGCGTATAGCGCTCCGAGTACTCCCATGCCGTGACAAAGTCGACGCACCGCACGCCTAGAACCGCTAGGAGCTGCTCGCGCACGCTTCGCGCCTCGCAGAACGGCGTTACGCTGAGGACAAAGGGAAAGTCGACGCGCTCGGGCATGCATCCGGCCGGCGGGCCCCACACGCTCACGACGCGCGCGCCCTTGCGCAGCGAGGAGAGCGTGTCGCGCAGGCCCTCGACTATGCGCTCGTCGGCAAACCAAAAGAGGACAATGTCGGCGCGCGAGACGTCTGTGCCCACTGCGTCACCGCATAGGACCTCAGACCTGCCGCGAACCGATTCTAGGGACGCGCGTGCCGCATCGGCCTTTTTGGCGTCAATCTCGACGCCGATAGCTGCGTCCACGTCAAACTCCTCGAGCGCAATCCTGAGGCCAGCCCCGTCGCCGCACCCGAGGTGCATCACAGTGTCTCCGCGCCGCGCGCCGGCTAGCGTTAGCATCCTGCGAAGCGCATGAGGCGGAGCCTGCACGTCATCGCCTGAGACTATTCCGGACGGAAGCGTTGAGATGTACTCCTCGATCTTCAAGGCGGCACTGCCGGCAGGGCCTACTCCCTTATGGCCTCTAGGACCGAGACTGCCTGCCAGAGCCTTGTCCGGACATGTGAGGGCATGTTTGGATCCTGCGTAATATCATCAAGTGCGCTTATTGCGTTTGCCGCACGAACCGCAAGCGAGCCCTCACTGCCCTTTAGACCGGTGACGAGCTCTGATATTCCCTTCTTTACGGTCTTTGGCGCCGACTGGTCAGACATTACGGAGCTTAGTGTCGTGAGTGCGCTCTTTAGCGATTCCTCGTTCTGCTCCTTTGTCGCCATGGGTCACACCTCCACGACGACGTCATCGCCGTCGACTGAAACGCGATACGACTTTAGGTCGGCGACCTTTGCGGGAAACTTTGCGAGGCGGCCGCTGGCGCACTCGAACTGCGCGCCATGCCAGCCGCACACGACGTTGGCCCCATCTATCTTGCCTTCTGAGAGGCTCGCGCCGGCGTGCGTGCACTTGTCGGCCATCGCACAGAGCGTGCCATCAACATTGGCCACGACAATGTCGCCGCCCTCGGCAGGCACCTTTTTGAGGGCGCCGGGAGGAATCTCGGATGCTTTGCCTACGACAACTCTGCCCATGCGCGCCGTGGCCAATATGAGGCCTTATAGTTTTTTTGGTGTGCCTGCGCCTGCGCTGACTGCCTGCCACGTCAGCGGGGGGTGTGCCCATGACTAGAGCCCAAGCCAATCCGCGTGTCGCCCAGGGGGCATTTTGGCCTGCTGCCGTCTTCCGCACGAGATCGCCTGTCGCATGACCCCTCGGGTCACGCACGTCCAGGACGGGCACGGGCGGCAAACTGTTTTTACGGGGTGGGCTCGAGCCGTGCGCGTTGCACCTGCAGGACCGCATAGACTCGTACCCCAACTTTCCAAAGAAGGGCATACTCTTTCGCGACTATGGTCCGCTACTCCGCGACCCGCACGCCCTCTCGCTTGCCGTCGATGGGTTTGCCGCACACTTTAATGCGCGAAACATCGACGTCGTTGCCGGAATCGAGGCTCGCGGGTTCCCTGTCGCGACGGCAGTAGCATCACGCATGGGCAAGGGCATCGTCATGGTCCGCAAGGCCGGCAAGCTGCCGGGCAAGACAAAGAGCGCCTCATACGAGATCGAGTACGGCCGTGACAAGATGGAGATGCAGACCAATGCGCTCAAAAAAGGCGACCGTGTCCTTATATGCGATGACCTTCTCGCAACAGGCGGCACGGCAGCAGCGGCTGCAAGCCTCGTTGAAAAGCTGGGTGGACGTGTTGCTGGATTTGCGATCATCATTGAGCTTGCCGACCTTGAAGGAATGAAAAAGATATCAAAGTACGACGTCAACGTGCTGGTGCGCTACTAGTGGAGTCCGCCGAGATTGCGATCATTGGAGGCACTGGAATGTATGATGCCTCGATGATCGAGGACACCATTGAGGTTGAACCCACTACGCCCTATGGGAAGACGTCGAGCCCCATAACCATCGGCACGTTCTCAGGCAGACGCACGGCATTCCTCCCGCGCCACGGCAAGTCCCACAGCATTCCTCCGCACATGATAAACTATCGCGCAAACATTGACGCGCTACGCCAGCTCGGCGTGAGCCGGGTCATTGCGCCCTCGGCAGTCGGTAGCCTGCGCGAGGAGCTAAAGCCGGGCGACTTTGCGCTGCCGACGCAGTTTATCGACTTTACGCGCACGCGCGCAGGCTCCTTTTCTGACATTGGACGCGTCATTCACATATCCGTCGCCGACCCCTTCTGCCCCGAGCTCCAAGAGTGCGCGACTGCTGCCGCATCGGCAGGCGGCCCGACACTGCACAAGGATGCGACATATGTCTGCATAGAGGGTCCGCGCTTTTCGACGCGCGCCGAGTCATCGCTCTTTCGCTCATGCGGCGCGCACGTTATCGGCATGACACTCGTTCCCGAGTGCCAGCTCGCGCGCGAGGCTCGCATGTGCTACGTGTCCGTCTCGATGGTCACAGACTATGACGTCTGGGCCGACCGACCCGTGAGCGCCGACGAGGTGGGCCGCGTCGTCTCCTCTAATGCATCAGCAATGCGCGCGATGCTCGCCGAGATCGTGCGCGCCGTTCCGGCCAAGCCCTCATGCGCGTGCGCCGCAGCCCTCGATGCGGCCTCGCTCTAGTCTAGAAACGACTCTTTTTTGAGATTGTCCGGTATGCTCATGTCACCCTGCAGGAGGGCGCGCTGGAGCTCCATGGCGACCTCTTCGGGGTCGTGGCCTGCGGCGCGAAGCGAGTCCTGCGTCGCCTCATCAAGTTGCGCACCGATGTTCTGTCCACCGATCCTGCCAAACGCGATTGCGCCAAACGCGTACGTCACACCGCCGAGCTCAAACGTGCCCGTTATCTTTGCGGCCATCTGCGTGCCGTCGACAGAGTCGACGTGGGCACTAAGATCCAAGACCCCCGCCTGATATCTCGACGGCCTTGTTGACGTGATCATCGACCAAAAAGCTCCAGTGGTGATCGTCATCGATTACGTGGCCGCGCACGCCAAGGTTCACGGACTTTTCGCCGAGGCACTCGTGGCCGACGTGGCCGGACTCGGCGAGGCGTGCGAGGCGCCACTTGTCACGCCCCTTTTGGAGCTTGCAGACTATGACTGCCCAGCGCTCTCCACTGCCAAGCTCGGGCATGCCGATCTCGTCTGATATCGACTCGATTCCAAGCTGCTTTTCCTCGCAAAAGCGCTCCTTGCACGCAGGGCAGTGCCACACGTCAACGGAGCCTATCGTGCGCTCATCAACATTGATGTTTATCACGCCATAGTAGACGGGCTGGTGCTTGCATCTTGCCTCGCCGCTCACTGTGCCTCGCCCCCACGTGCGCCATATTTAGCCCTTGCATGGTCATAGTCCCTCTCTAGGGCAGCGCCGGCATTGTCGATGGTCTTGTTTTGCGTTGGCTCCTGCCCGCGCGCGATGCATGACTTTCTGTACATGTTTACGATCGAGAAGCGCGGGTGCATCGACTCAAACCTGCCGTTATCATAGTCAATAAAGCCGCCTAGCGAGACTAGCGCGTTCGCCGCCTCGAGCGCGTCGGCCTCAGCGATGCCAAGCTCGCCGGCCATGCCGGCTGCATCCATTGCGCCGCGCGTCGCGATCAGGACGTACATGCGAGAGCAGATCTCCTCTAGGCCGATCTCCTTGGCGAGGATGCGCTCGACGTTCTCATGTGCGCGCATAGCGCCTATCGACCCTCCGGCGTCGTGCGTTTCACAAGGAACTTCCTGGCAATCTTAAAGGCCATGACGAGAGCACCTACATGGGCTGCGGCTGCCACGCCGGCAGCTACTGCCATGTCGCCGGTGTACCACCACACGAGCGCAAACGCGGCAAGCGACGGCGCAGTTATCATCGCCCCGATGGCCGACCCCTTGTAGAGCAGCTCGCGCGTGCCCATGCCGCCTCCCATGCCCCGCATCGAGGCGCGTGGGGTAATAAAACAAGCGCGCGTGCCCTGCGACAGGGTGCGCACTGACCCCTCATAACTTGCAAGAATGGTGCGGAGGGTGGGATTCGAACCCACGAACTCCTAAGAGATAAGGACCTGAACCTTACGCCTTTGACCGGGCTGGGCGACCCCCGCGCGCGCACCGCAAGGCGGCCCGAATAAGTGCGTTTTTAACCCGCACGCCATATTCGCCCACGACGATGGCCGCAACCGAGTACAGGATCATATACTGCAGGGAATGCGAGCGCGTCATTGGCCGCTATAACCGGAAATACTATACGGACGAGCGCATAGGCGAGGTCATACGGTCTCAACACAACTCACACGTCCGCGAGGGTCACGATATAGAGCTGCGCATCTCGTGCGGCGACTAGCTCTGTGCGCGAAACTCCTCGAGTAGGCGCTTTTGGTCCTTTGTGAGCTTTTTTGGCACGGTGACCCTCAGCTTTACGAGTAGGTCACCGCGTCGGCCACCGTGGCCAGTGGGCAGGCCCTCTCCCCTGACAGTCACGGTCTGGCCGTGCTGGCTTGCAGCCTGCACGCTGATCGACTTGGTTCCCTCTAGCGTCGGCACGTCAACCTTGCTGCCGAGTGCCGCATCGACCATCGATATGTCAAGCGCATGGACAAGGTCGGCTCCGTCACGCACAAAGTGCTCATGCCTCCTGACACTGACGCGAAAGACAAGGTCGCCGCTCTGGTCTCCCGGGACATACTCGCCCTCGCCCTTTAGGTAATAATCGCCATCTGTTGTTCCGGGCGGGATGAGACGACTCACGTGACGTGTGCCGTGCCTCTTGCCTGCCCCCGAACACTTTTTGCACGGATCCTTTACGATCGTTCCAGACGCGCCGCATGCCCTGCACGGGCCCACCGTGACAAATGACGCATAGCCGGACTGCCTTCCATACTGAACCCTTCCGCGCCCGCCGCACGCCGAGCACGTCTCGCGCCTCCCGTCACTGGAGCCTGAACCGTGGCACGAGTCGCACTCTACATCTTTTTTGATGTCAAGCTCGACTGTCTTGCCGTGCAGGACGTCCTCTAGCGTCATGCTCACCTCGCAGAGGAGATCCCTGCCGCGTCCCGGCTCGCCGCCGCCAAAGAGTGACTCGAACATCGTGCTGCCCCTGCCACCGCCGAACATGTCAGAAAAGTTGGTGTTGGCGAATATGTCAGAAAAGCTAGCTCCGCTAAACATGTCCTCGGTGCTGTACTGGCCGTCTATGCCTGCATGGCCGTGCGTGTCGTATATCTGGCGCTTTTTCTTGTCGGATATGACGGCATATGCCTCAGAAATCTCCTTAAAGTGCTCCTGTGCGTCAGCTGACTTGTTCCTGTCTGGATGGAACTTTAGCGCGAGCTTTCTGTACTGCCTTTTTATCTCCTCAGGCTGCGCGTCGCGCGAGATGCCCAAAACCTCGTAATAGTCACGCTTTGCGCTCATCGCGCACGACACCTGCACAAAAGCCACACGTGTGGGCACGCCCTGCTCATGGCGCGTGCGTGACCAAATTCCCATATATTAACGCGCAAACACGCGGCGGCTCGCGGCGTGGGATTAATAGGAGCGCACGTGCGCCGGCGGCTCGACGATGGACAGGCGACTTAGGATTGCCGGAATCGCCGGCGCTGTGGCAGTCTCGGCGATAATACTCCTCTCGCCCTCACAAGGCGTGCCGCTGCCGCCCCCCACGACGACGTTGGAGAAAGGCAGCGACTATGCTGCGGTTCTCGCATCCGGACTCGATGAGCCACGCGCAATTGCCACGCACGCCGAGCGCATCTTTGTCGCCGAGAGGGGCGGTTCGATCAGGGTTGTTGAGGACGGCGCGCTGCTTGAGCGCCCGCTAATCACACTCCGCGCGGCCGGCTCGCATGACGCCGGACTCGTTGGTCTTGCCACGCACACCGAACCCGACGGCGGCATGACACTCTATGCGTATGTCACGTACGAGGAGGCCGGCGAGCTCTGGAACAGGGTGATGTGGATCCGCGAGGACGGGAGCAGGGCGTCTGATGTGGGCACCGTAATTGAGCAAATACCGGGCTCCAACTTTTCCAACGGCGGCGCACTCGCCATCGGACCAGACGGCATGCTGTATATCGGGACGGGCTCGACGTCTGACTCATCAGGCCTCGCGCAGGATGCAGGCTCGCTGGCCGGCAAGATACTTCGCGTGCGCCCCGACGGGTCAGTGCCAGACGGCAACCCTGTGGCCGACTCGCCAGTCTACGCGTCGGGATTTCGCGACGTGCGCGGGATCTCGTGGGATGTCGACGGGCGCATGATAGCCGCTGATGCCGGACCAACAAAGAATGACGAGCTCAACATTGTCGAGGCCGGCGCCAACCACGGATGGCCCGATGAAGAGTGCGCTGGCGCGTCACACACGGGCGCCGCTGCGTGCTTTGATCCCGCACTTGGAATCGGCGGCATTGCAGTGTATGGTGGCGGAGCGCTGGGTGACGAGGGCCACGTGATGGTGGCCGCGCTGCGCGCCGGAACTATACACGCAATCGACCTTGGAACCGGCGAGCAGGGCACGGTTTTCAGCGGCCTGGGCCGCATGCGCGACGTGGCCGGCGGGCCAGACGGCACGCTCTATGCGATAACGTCAAACACTGACTCGGGCGGGTTTGCCGACGACGAGGATGACCGCCTCATAGAGGTAGTTCGCTAGCATGGCCGGCTCGTCACTGCCGGGATTCTTTAGGAGGGATCGCGACGAGCGCCTCACGGCGCTCCGTGAGGCCGCCTCGCTTGATGATGGGGACATTGCAGTCCTGTCCGGCGCCGGCGGGATTGCGTTTGGAGAGGCCGACTCGATGGTCGAGAATGCCGTAGGCACGTTTGGGGTTCCGCTTGGCATGGCGACGAACTTTGTGGTCAACTCGCGCGACGTGATCGTCCCAATGGCCACTGAGGAATCCTCCGTTATCGCGGCGGCCTCGCGTGGCGCAAAGGCTGCGCGCGCGACAGGCGGGTTTAGTGCGCGCGCCGGCGACGCCCACATGATCGGGCAGGTTCAGGTGACTGGCGACTATGCGAGTGATGCCGAGGCGAGGGTTGCCGATGCTGCCGACGCAATCCTCGATGCGGCAAACTCGGCGAGTCGCACGCTTCCGCGACTTGGCCACGGAGCAAAGTCCGTCTCGTGCCGGCGAGTAAAGACCGACGGCCCTGAACAGCTAGTCGTCGAGATCGACGTCGACGTCGGCGACGCAATGGGAGCCAACGCGACAAACTCAATGTGTGAGGCTGCTGCACCAGTGATCGAGACCGCAACGAAGGGCCGCGCGCTAATGCGAATCCTCTCAAACTATTCGACACGACGCACGGTTAGCGTGACTGCCGTGTTTGAAAAGTCCGAGGTTGGGGGTAGCGGCACGGTAAATGACATGATACTCGCCCACCAGCTCGCAAAGCATGACATGTATCGCGCAGTAACGCACAACAAGGGGATCATGAACGGGATTGTCGCAGTCGCCTCGGCAGTGGGCCAGGACGTGCGCGCGATCGAGGCTGCGGCCCACGCGCACGCCGCGCGCAGCGGCGTGTATTCGTCACTTAGCGAGTGGTCAGTTGATGAGAACGGGAACCTCGTCGGACGCCTCGAAATTCCGCTCGCAGTCGGGATCATCGGTGGCATATCGGGGATTCACGCGACTGCTCGTGTGTGCGCAAAGATCATGCGTGTCTCCTCCTCAGGCGACCTTGCGTGCATCATGGCCGCCGCGGGACTCGCGCAGAACTATTCGGCAATGCGTGCGCTAGTGACGACGGGAATACAGGCAGGCCATATGCGCCTCCATGCGAGAAATCTTGCCATTGCGGCCGGCGCACGCCCCGATCGTGCCGCGGCCATTGCCAAACAGATGGTCAAGGAGGGTGACATATCAGAGGGTCGCGCCAGGGAGATACTCGGCACTGCGCGCAGTGCCGAAGCCTAGCGCACGCACAACGTTGAGCGTATGAGGTCAGCACCTCCTCCCCTTTTGGTCAAATAGGCGCGATCCTGCCGATCCATTTACCGCGGCGGCGCACGCCGGGACGTGAAGGGCAAACGGCGCGAGCGTGGGGAGCCAGGCCACGAGTTGGCACAGCTCCGGGGCATGTTCAGTGCCTCCGAGGAGCGGGCCAGGGCGCGGGACAGGAAGATTAGCGAGCTGCAGGAGAGTGTTGCCGAGCTGAAGGGCGAGATCGGTGTGCGGGACGAGAGGATCGCCGAGCTGGAGGCGGAGGTCGGGACGATGAGGCGCACGCTGTCGTACTACCAGAACTCCAACACGCCGCCGCCGTCGGCGTCGCTGGAGCACAAGAGGAGGAAGCGCGAGGTGCGGCTCGCCCGTGCACTAGATATATAGCTGCCCGCATCGCCGTGGCACCGATGGCCGTAAGACTTGCCATACCAAAGGGGAGCCTTGAGGACTCGACGTTTCGCCTTCTCGAGCGCTCGTGGACTTGCGTGAGGCGCAAGGATCGCACGTACAGGGTATACCTTGATGACCCGCAGATAACAGTAAAGATGTTGCGCCCTCAAGAGATCCCGACACTAGTCGCAGAGGGTCTCTATGATGTCGGAATCACGGGCAATGACTGGGTCGGCGAGGCGCGCGCCGACGTGGAGGAGCTCCTTGACCTAGAGTACGGGCGCGTCCGCCTAGTCACCGCATTCCCAAATTCGCGATACGCCGGCCTTGACTCGATGATCGCCGACTATGCCAAAAAAGGTCGCACATTGCGCATATCTACCGAGTACCTCACGACCACGGCACGGTTTGTAAAGTCATGCGCGTCATACAAGAGGCGCTTTGGCTCACGCGAGCCGCTAATAGTCACACCGTGGTTGCGAACGGGCACCAACAAGGCCGTCCAGATCCACCTCTCGTTTGGCGCAACTGAGGCAAAACCACCTGAGGACGTTGATGCGATACTTGATGTCACCGAGACGGGCACGACGCTGACGCAGAACAAGCTAAAGATAGGCGATGATGTCCTGGTGTCCACGGCGCACCTCATCGCAAACCGTGACTCTATGCGTGATGCAAAAAAACGCGAAAAGATATTTGACATTGTGACCATGCTGCGCGGTGCGGTTCACGGCAAAAAGTACCTTCACGTGTACCTAAACGTCGAAAAGCGCAACCTGGCTAGGCTCCTTGCGGCAATTCCATCACTAAAGCGCCCGACTATCAGCCCGCTCGGCGAGGACGGCTGGTACGGCGTCAATACCGTCGTCAAAAAGTCCGAGTACCACGCGCTAATCCCAAAGGTTCGCCGCCTTGCGCAGGGTCTCGTCGTCCACGAGCCGCGCCAGATATTGGAGCTCGAGGAGATTAGCCGCGCCGAGACCGGCCACGAGCATGCCCGTCGGCGTCCACAGGCCGGCCGGCGTGCAAAAAAGAGGCGATAGCGCGTGCGCCCACCCGTGGCCGTGCGCGTCGTTCGTGATGTTGAGCGCTTTGCGGCACACGCATGGCCGGTTTCGCGCAGCGCGCGTCTTGAACACGACGTCTTTGCCATAATCGCCGGCGTGGTTCGCGGGGGCGATACGGCCATCATGCGCTATGAGCGCAAGTTTGGCGCCGCACGGCCGGCGGCACTCAGGGTCACGCGCTCGCAGATTCGCGCCGCACACGCGCGCGTGTCGCGCCACGAGATTGCGGCGATCCGTGCCGTGGCCTCGCGCCTGGGAGCCGCCGAGGCGGCAACAAGGAGGCTCCTCCGTGCAGGCACGACGCGCACGGCCGGCGTGCACGTACGGCGCGAGTTCGTTCCCCTCCGGAGCGTCGGATGCTATGTGCCAGGCGGAGCGGCTCGATATCCTAGCTCGGCCATCATGTCCATAGTCCCTGCGCGCATAGCCGGCGTGCCCCGTATAGCAGTCGCCTCGCCGCCGGCCCGTGACGGCGAGATCGACGCGCTCACGCTCGTGGCCGCCGACATCTGCGGAGCCACAGAGATCTATCGCATGGGCGGCGCGCATGCGATAGCTGCGATGGCTCACGGAACGCGCACTATCCGGCCAGTCGACAAGATTGTTGGTCCCGGCGGCCCGTACGTCGCTGCGGCAAAGTCGCTCGTCTCGGGCACAACTGCAATAGACATGACGGCCGGTCCTACAGAGCTTGGCATAGTCGCCGACTCGTCGGCCTCCCCGCGCCACATCGCGCTTGACCTCGTCTCGCAGGCCGAGCACAGTGGTGATGCGCGCTGCTTTTTGGCAACTGACTCTGAGCGTCTCGCGCACAAGGTCGCCGCACTCCTTGGTGACACCATCGCCTCATCAGCCCGATCGGCGATCATCAGGACAAGCCTCTCAAAGAACGCGTTTATCGCAGTCTGCAAGTCGCGCGCCGATGCCCTGCGCCTAGCCGATATCATGGCACCCGAGCATGTGCAGGTCATGACGCGCTCGGCTGCGCGTGATGCTGCTGACGTGCGCTCGGCTGGAATGGTTCTCCTAGGTGACACGCCCTCGGCGGCAAGCGACTATGCGCTCGGCTCAAACCACATACTCCCCACCGGCCGCGGTGGTCGTGCGCGCGGCCCGCTCTCGGTGATCGACTTTGTAAAGCTGCGCGTGTCTGCACGAGCCTCGCGTGCTGCGTTGCGCGACGTAATGCCGCACATTGACGTGCTAGCCGCAGCAGAGGGTCTCCCGGCCCACTCTGCGGCAGTCAGGGGGCGCTTACGCTGAGCCGCGCCGCACTCGCCAAGCGCATCGACGCCATACACCAGACCGGCTCATACACGCCGGCAGTTCGCCCGCAGAGAACGACTGCAAGGCTTGACACAAACGAGAACTTCGTCATCCCAAAAGCAGTCCCGCAGGCCGCACTTGGCGTTGCACGTCGCACGACTGACGTGCGAGAGTATCCAGACGGCGGTGCTGCGCGACTTGCCGCGGCTCTGGCCAACTATGTCGGCGTGCCCGCAGGGAACATTATCGTTGGAAACGGCTCTGATCAGATACTCGACCTTGCCGTCTCCCACCTCCTCGCGCGCCGCTCACGCATACTAGTGACAGAGCCGACGTTCTCCTTCTTTGAGGCTCGCTGCGCCCTTCACGGCATGCGCCTGGATCGCGTCCCCTTTGGGCATGACATGACTGTGGACATGGGAGCCGTCGAGGAGGCAGCGCGCAAGGCCGATGCGATATATCTCGACTCGCCAAACAATCCCACGGGATTCCAGTTCCCCGAGCGCCGACTGCGCCGCCTCATCAAGTCATTTGACGGTCTCGTTATCGTTGATGAGGCATACGCCGAGTTTGCGCGCTATTCGCTTGCCACGATGGCCCGCTCGCAGGAGAACCTGATCGTCGTGAGGACAATGTCAAAGTCCTTTGGCCTCGCGGGCCTGCGCGTCGGCTATGCGATCGCGCCGCGCGAGATGGCCGAACCCTTTGGCTCGACGCTCCAGTACCCGTACCCCATCTCCTCGGTCTCAATAGAGGCGGCGATAGCATCACTTGATGACGGGAGCCTGGCGGCGATGAGGAATGCCGTAAAGACGACCATATCCGAGAGGGATCGCGTGACACGCGCGCTCTCCTCGCATGATGCGATCGACGCGTTTGGCTCGCAGGCAAACTTTGTCCTCTTTGATGCGGGAAAGGCGCACAGGCAGGTTCACACCGCACTAGCCGAGCAGGGAATATCGGTGCGCATGATCGGCAAGGTCGGCGGGCGCACGGGATGCATGCGCGCGACGATAGGCACGCATGAGGCAAACTCGAGGCTCCTTCTCGCAATAAGGGATCTCATGGGCTAGGACTTTGGGGTCGACTCGCCCTGATCATCAATGCCTGCGCGCGTCTCCTTTAGCATCTGCTCGTATGCGGGCTTTTTCTTTTTCCCGGCCAGCTCGGTGCAAAACTGCGCGATGAGCGGAATGTACTTTGTGTAAAGGTCTGCCCGTTTGCGGGCATTTTCGGCCTGTCCCTTCTTTGACATATATGTTGCAAGCTTGCGCAAAAGGTATTGGAGCGCAAGTCGCAGCTCGCGCTCTATCTCGGCGCGGTCGGCGACATTCTCCTTTCCTACAGTCTTGTAGGGTATGCGCGTTGAGCATATGTGCGAGACTATGACGAGCGGGGGATCCCCCTTTATCTTGTAGCGTGGCCAGTCAATGTCCCCGATGACCTTTAAGACGACGTCGCTGCCCTCGTCGTACAGGAGCGGTATGCGGTTTGCGTACCTGTAGACCCTCGGCCCGTCAGTTGGCACGTCGCCGCCATACGCGACCCCAAGCTCGATGACAAAGGGAAACCCCGAGTACGCCGAGGCAGGCCTCTGGACGACGGCGCAAAAATCGGGATTTAGCGACCGCCTTATGCCGCGCTCGAGGGGATCGTCACCGAGCGGCGCGAGGCACTGCGGATCCGGAGGCTTGAACTCGGTGAACTTTTGGAGCGCGTCGCTGAGCTTTACGAGATCCGTGTTGGACATGCTTCCGAGGCGCGCCTCTGGCTTGAATCCGGCAAACGTGGCAAATTTTTCGGCCGTCTTGCGCCCCACGCGCTGGAACCTCTTTGTGAGCATCGAGACTAGCGTCTCGCCCTGAACCATGTGTGCAAGCTGCGAGTAATACTCGCCCTCGGGATCCAGCTTTACACTCACTGACTTTGATGTCGCAAAGTCCCAGTACGTGATCTCGCCGCGCGTGATATTGATGTCCTCAACGCGTATTCTGTCGAGGCGGGCCGGCTCTATCTCTAGGATCGACATTAGTGTAACTGCAATCTTTGTGTTGCGCGTGATCTCCTTCCACCTGCGCTTGGCAGCCTTTAGGACTGCATCGCGTGTCAGCGTCTTTACCTTTAGCTCGCGGCGCAGGCGAGCCATCATCTTTTCGTCCATCGCGGGGATGCCGACCATGCTCTCGACGACCATGCGCCGTATCGTCTCAACATCCACGCCATAGGGGTGCGGCATGATGATCGTCGGCGGTAGTGGCATTGACTTTATTATTCGTGGATACGTGTACCTCTTGCCCTTTGGGTCATCAAACGTCAGCGTCGCATAAGGCGTGATGATGGCCGTCTTGTGAACATAATCGCGTATCTTGGCGCCTGCCTTTGTGTAATCGCCCTCTAGGCAGATGCTCACGCTCAGGCCCCTTGACTTTGTCGGAACTGTCACGTGCTTTTGTATGACGGGCTTGTTTTTTTGTATGTCAAGAAGCATCTCGTACTCATCGCGCGTCTCGCCATCCGTCGAGCTCTTTACGTGCACAGCGCTGTTTGTAGTTATCTGGCCGTAGAGTATTGCCATCGTCGCGCCAAGGCCAAACATCCCGCGAGTCTGCTGGAGGACGAACTTTGAGCCATAGAGGACGGTTCCAAACGCGAGGGGCACGTGCTTTGAGGGGATTCCCGGCCCATTGTCAGTCACGGTGAGCATATAGTGCCGTGGGTCTGTGCCCTCGGGGTCGACTGCCTTTATCGAGAGGTGGACGTTTGGCAGCGTCCCGCTGCGGTCGCACGCGTCAAGGGAGTTCTCGACGAACTCCCTGACTGCCGTGTAGAGCGAGCGCGTCGGATTGCTGAACCCTGCCAAGTCGCGGTTCCTGTAAAAGAACTCGCTTGGCGATATCTGGTTGAACGAGGTCGACGGGCTAGACATGCTGATCTTCCCACAGTATCGCCTTCTCGGCCCTCTGGCGCCTGCGCGAGGCCTCTAGACGGCGATAGACTGAGGCGTGCATGCTGCCCGAGCAGAGCGCGCCGATCGCAGCGACTGCCTCCCTGATGCCCTCCGGTGGGCCGATGACCGAGACTGTCCTGCCGTATACGGATATTCGCGTTCCGCTAAGCTCCTCCATATTTCTGCGCGCCCTGCCGCGCTCGCCAATTATTCTGCCTTTAATCCTTTCAATCTGCGAGCGCGACTTGCCCGCAACGTCTCTGAGGTCCATGACGTGGAGGGAGTGGCCGCTCGCTATGGGCATGGCCGCCTCGGCCGAAAAGCCCCTCCCGACGGCCGTGACGATCTCTGATGCGCCAAACGGATCGGACTTTTCGTCAGTCAGGCTGCCACGGATGACGACCTCGCCAGAATCGCCGTCGATCTCGACACTCACGCCGCACCTGCTCTCGATGCTAGCCTTTGCGCTCCCAGAGCGACCCACTAGTGAGCCGATCCGCGCTGCTGGTATCCTTACTCTCCTCTCAAAGCTCATCGCGTTATCCTTCCTAGCACGTCTGCGGGGTTCTCGACCTCTAGGCCGTGCCTCACAAAAAGGCTTGTGACATTGTTAATATCTCTTTTGAGGAACTCGAGCGCGCGCGGATGGCGCGTGTCGACTGCCGAGCCGAGGTCAAAGACGATGACGCCCTCGCTCGTGCCAAAGAGGTTGTATCCGGAGAGGTCGCCATGGACGAGGGCCGCATCGCGCCACATCGACTCGATGATCCTGACTGTCTCCTCGTACTCGGCACGACCCGCGCGAACCGCGTTGAGCGTGCGGGCCGGCACGCCGCCCTCGCCGACAAATGCCATGGCCATGACATTCTTGCTGACCGCTATGGGAGAGGGAACGCGAATTCCGCGCGCACGCGCGCGACACAAATTCTTGAACTCCTTTTGAGCCCACGCGTAGACCATCGCGCGCGTGCCGCCGCGCACGCGCCCAAATCGCGGATCTCCATCGACGTAGGCGGCGCGCCGGCGAAACCCCGCAGTCGCCACGAGGTAGACCTTTAGCGCAACGTCACTGCCGTCACCGCCAGTCGCCCAGAACACGACTGACTCCTTTCCGGCGCTGACCGTGCCGTTGACGCGCAAGAGTGTGCCCTCGCGGATCATCGCGTATATCGCATGAACCGTCGAGCGGTCAAAGACCTCGCCAATGACCTTTCGTCCCTTGAACCCGCCCTCGCCGCGCGGTGCCTGCCGCGGCGTAAGCATGCCCTCAAGGCGCCTCTCTAGCGCATCAGTTGTGTCATCGACGTCACTCAAAAGTCCCTTGGCAGGTGGCCGCTGTTCTTGAGGCCGTCAACCTGCGGCAGCGTAAATCTCCACACAATGTCCCCGCGCTCGTCCGCCTTGAAATCCCACGGCGCAATTATGACAATGTCATTGTCGCGTATCCATATGCGGCGCTTTAGCTTGCCGCGTATGCGTCCCCTTCTCGTTATGCCGTCCATGCACTTTACGAGAACCTGGTCACTTCCCAGGAGCTTTATGACGCGCCCTAGGAGCTCGCCCTCCTGCGGAAGCCGAACCTCTTTTAGCGCACTCTCGTTGAGAACCTTTCGCTTTCCCATGGGATCGGCCCCATAGGATTTTGTATATATCTGTGTGCCTCATATTTTGAAGACGAGCAGAAACGGCACGCCGTCTATCCTCCTGATCCCGTCCTCGGCGCCAACCTCGAGCTCGAGGGCGAGCCTGACGGTCCGCTCGCCGACCATGTTGATTATCTGCGACTCGACGAGGAGCCTCGCGGCCTCCTCGCGGTCGACGAGCCTGTCACGATAGTACCCGCCGATCTCTATGGTTCGCGCCCCGTCAGTTATGCTCCTGCCGAGGAGGTCATCATCACAGATGTTGAGGATGGCGTTTCCCTCGTGCCCGCCGGTCTTTACGGAGAAGGAACTCATGCGTACTTGCCCTTTAACGTGGACTTTGCGCCGCATGCCTCGCAGACGAGAAACGATATCCTGTTCTCCTTTGTCACGCGCGTGTCCGGGCTGCTGCACGTGGGGCACACGACATACTCTTGCAGGTATATCTTGAAGAGGCGCGTGAAATCGTCAGGGTCACGCTTGCCCACAAACATG
Organism: Cenarchaeum sp.; assembly: GCA_963692915.1. Classification (GTDB taxonomy): domain Archaea; phylum Thermoproteota; class Nitrososphaeria; order Nitrososphaerales; family Nitrosopumilaceae; genus JAHRAL01. The sequence continues at coordinate 1,254,993 of OY843584.1, read as the reverse complement.
GCCTTCTCGCCCATCCTCTCGGCCGGCACGGCGAATTCCTTTGCGAGGTACTGGAGTATCTTTTCGGGCTCGCGCCTCAGGACCTTGGGGAAATCGGCAAAGTTGCGCAGGAACGTCTTTTGGCCCTCCCACATGACATCCACGGGGGGCAGCTCGAGGCGTGCGGCCTCCTGCCGTGCCTCATCGGAGAGGCCGTCGCGTATGCGATCGAGCAGCGCAACATAGTCGTCCCTTGCCATCGACGGCGCGCGCGCAGGACTCCCTATAATTGGATTGTGCCTTGCGCGAGCGTATTGGACGTCTCACTAGGGCTTGCCTATGCGAAAGACGTTGGTTCCGCAAGTCGGGCATGTGCCCTTGACTGCTGGCCTTCCGTTCTTTAGCTTGGTCTCTTTGGGGTTCTTTATCTCCCGCTTCTCTCTGCACTTTACGCAGTATGCCTGTGCCATTGCAGCAAAACGTCCGCATGGTGATATTTAGAAAGAATGTGTTAAGATTATTTAACTACGTGCTAGAGGCGTGATCGCGCATAGGCTCGAATCAAGCCAATCCCGGCGATCAGTTATAAGCTTCTGCTCTAGAACCGGCCATGATGGCCTCAAAAAGGGGACTCGCCGTGACGGCCGGAATGCTCGTACTTGTGACGGCGGCGTCCTTTGCGATATGGCTTGTCCCGCAGGGGGTTCCCGGCGGGACCGTCGTCATATCCGACCATACCGCAAACCTTGACGGCATAGACGATCGTCGTGTGGCCCTCGCCGCCGGAGTCTCGGAGCTCCTCGATGATGTCATGGCCGGCACGATCGGGGCAGACGAGTATGCCGAGCATGCGCGCGAGTCTGCCGTCATCGCAAAGTCGCAAGTCGCCGGTCTCCTGCGTGCCGATCCGCCCGAAGAGTGGCACACCAGCTATGGCGCAGCCGTCGAGTCGCTGCGCGCGCTCGACTCGTACATTGCCGAGTCGATCGTAATCGCAAAGCTAGTCGAGTCTGGCGAAGTGGCCCCTGACACGCAGCGCCTCGAGGACGCGCTGCGAGCCTCGGAGGCAATGGCCGACGAGTCGATTCGTGCCCGCCCATAGAGCCCAAAAACCACGTGTCCTACACGGTAACGGGTGCGAATTATTATAAGGCGATAGGATCAATGGCCTGGCATGACACAGGAGATGGACAAGATGCGCAAGATGGGCGCCTCGGAGTCGAGCAGGATACTAGTCATATGCGTTGATCGTGACAATGACATTGGCGACAAGGCCGGAATCGAAACGCCCGTCGTAGGCCGTGACGCGTGCCTAGAGGCCGCACAGCGCCTTGCGCTTGAGGATCCCGAGGATGCTGACTCTAATGCGATCTTTTCAGCGATAAAGTCATACGAGGATCTCGTGAGCCGCGGGTACAGTGCCGAGGTCACAGTCATTGCCGGCGAGAGCCGGCGCGGTCTGCGTGCTGATGAAAAGATAGTCGCCGAGACTCGCGCCGTTCTAGAAAAGTTCTCGGCAACGGGAGCCGTAATCGTCTCTGACGGGGAAGACGACGAGGCCGTCATTCCCGTAATACAGAACCTCGTGCCCGTGGTGTCCGTGCAGCGCGTCGTGATGAAGGTGAGCCACACGATCGAGCACTCGTATGCAGTGTTTGGCAAGTACCTAAAGATGGTAATGTATGATGCGCGCTACTCAAAGTTCTTTCTTGGCGTGCCCGGCGTGCTCCTCCTCATAGGGGGCATCGCGACTGTTCTCGGATACGCCACGGAGATAGTCTCGGTTCTCGTCATCATACTCGCCGGCGCGCTAATAACGCGCGCGTTTGACATAGACAAGGCGTGGATCAACTGGACAAAACCCGAACCCGCAGCACTCGTGCGCCTCTTCACGATGGTCACCGGCATAGTCCTGATGATCGCCTCGATTCCGGCGGGCATATCGACTGTGGACCCTGTCGAGGGTGCCGAGCTTGGCAGCATTATCGTGGATCGCGTCTCAGCAGGGCAGTTCATGGCCGGCGCTCTGCCGATACTCTGGATAGGGATCGGCGTCATGCTGGGAGGCATGATGCTCAGCCACCTCTTTGCTGGCGCGCGCCGCGAGATCGGCGACATCTTGCGGATCATCGCCCTCGCCGCGATCTATCCGACGCTAGCCCAGTTTACGAGCATACTTGCCAACGGCGAGAGCGAGTTTACGCTCGTCCCCCCGCTCCTAGCCGGCCTAGGCGTCACGCTAGCTGCGGCCTTTGTGCTCTTTAGGCGCTACAAAAGGCAGCACGACGACGGCGCCGAGACCACCGTTGAGAGCACATAGTGCGGCGCCTAGCGTACGCGGGCGCATCCTGCTTCTGACCGGGGCATCACGGCTGTTCGACGGGATCGAGAGATCTATGAACATGGCCTACCGGGTTATGTGATACGGGCTCTTGCACTGACCAATATGCATCCCATTCGCTCCGCGCCTTAACCTTCTCCCAACGTGATTATGTTGATTTCTTTGGACGATGCTTGTTTTATGGTTGATGTTTCTCCAATTCTCCGTTTTGCTAGCGTGCAATACTCTCTTGATTGCTCAATTCCGATCCACTCGCGATCACATGTCTTTGCCGCAATAGCTGTCGTCCCTGATCCCAAAAATGGATCCATCACGATCCCATTGTCCGTGGCAAGTATGCAATTTTTCGCCAGCTGTACGGGAAATGGAGCCGGGTGGGGATTGTTCCTCTCTTGGGATATTCTCCACACGTCTCCAATCTTGTTTGCCTTGGGTACTAGCTTGAATTTTGGTTTTGTGATCATATAGATCACCTCATACGTGGGCAAAAAATACCCGGGATTGAAGTTTATTCCTCCATCTCTCTGCCAAATTATTATCTGCCTGACTGGAAAATCCCTTATGATCTCCTCTCGACCCTGCATTATTCCATTTTGCACGCGCCACTTGTGGTTGTAAAAGATCACCCCGTCCTGCTTTAAAACGCGCATCATCTCGGAAATGCATTCACGCTGCCATCCCACGTATTCCTGGTGTGACATCGAGTCATTGTGCTCCACATACCCGTTCTGAAGTGCGGCATTGGGCCACTTGCCGCCGTTCGAATTTTTTAGCCCGTTCCCTGTGGAATTTTTGATGTTGTATGGGGGTGATGTGACTATTGTGCCTATTGTCTCATCGGGAATGGCCTTCATTACATCCATGCAGTCGCCGTGATAAATGCTATTCGTCTCAATCGGCCTTTTCATGTCTGACAACTCTTGCTGACGTGCCTCTTGCATGCTTGCTGCTGTCATTGGACAGCCCGCGCATTGCCTCTAATATTACAATAGCTGCCTAGGCGCATGTGTGGCTCCGGCGTCCTGAACATGGGGCTTTGTCATCCGGACAAACACATCGGCAGTCCACCATTCCTGGAATCCATGCCCTGGGCATGCCAGAGGCGCCCATGCCCTTCTAGGGCGCACTATCGGCTTTATGAGCGTCCACCAGTCACCGCAAAGGCACATAATACTGCCGTCCATACGCGCACGCGTTGACATTAAGGGATGTGCTCCTGCGGGCAGGAGGCCTGTACGGCCTCTACGCGCGGCGGCTCGAGCGCGAGATTAGCCAAAGGCCGATGCCCGGCCACATTGCGCTCATACTTGACGGCAACAGGCGGTGGGCCAAGGAAAAAAATGCGCACACTGGCGATGCGCACGGCATGGGTGCAGACGCCGTCGAGCGCCTCCTTGACTGGTGCGAGGAGCTCGGCATCCGCATAATCACGCTCTATGCGCTCTCAGTCGAGAACCTCGACCGCGGCGACTCGGAGGTCGACGAGCTCTTTACGCTGATCGGCGCTCGTCTAGAAAAGCTCCTTGGCGACTCGCGCCTTCACCGACGCCGCATGCGCGTCACGGGAATGGGCAGGCTTGACCTCCTGCCCGAGTCGATCACGCGCACACTCGACAAGCTCGAAAAGGCCACACGTGGATACGATCGGCGCTTTCTCAACATTGCGCTGGCATACGGCGGCCAGGACGAGCTCGTCGATGCGGTCAAAAAGATAGCGCGCGGGGTGGATGACGGAAGCGTTGATGCGTCGTCGATCGACAAGTCTGTTATCGAGTCCAACCTTTACACGTCGCACCTCCCGCAGTCAGCACCTGATCTCGTCCTTCGCACGTCCGGTGAGCGCAGGCTTAGCGGCTTTCTCCTATGGCAGAGCGCATACAGCGAGCTAGTCTTTATGGACATACTCTGGCCCGAGTTTCGCAAGATAGACCTGATGCGAGCGATACGGACATTCCAGAGCCGTGAGCGTCGAGGGGGGAGATAGGCAATGGCAGTAACGCAGAGATCCGCAGGCGCAGTCATATTCACGGGGGATGGCGATGCGCGCCGCTTTTTGCTCCTCCTGTATCCCACAAACCACTGGGACTTTGTCAAGGGCAAGATTGAGGCCGGTGAGGACGATCGTCAGACCGTCGTGCGCGAGACGCTCGAGGAGACGGGAATATCAGATATCGAGTTCGTCGAGGGGTTTCAAAAAGATATACGCTACAACTTTATGCACGAAGGTGTTTTTATACGCAAGAGGGTCTCGTTCTTTCTTGCGCGCACGAACACCTCGAGCGTGCGCCTCTCACACGAGCACAGGGCGCACGCGTGGGAAGAGTACGGGCAGGCGATGGATACGCTCACGTACGAGAATGCGCGCGGTGTCCTTGAGGCTGCAAACCGCCTACTCTGCGCTGACGAGGGCGCAGACGCGCGCGGCCTCGGCTCGCGCGTCACGCGCTTGCAGGATTGAGCGACCCACGATGAAATAGTCTGTACCGGCCGATGCCGCACGCTGCGCGCTGCCGCCCTGGGCTCCGATGCCCGGAGAGTATATCGGCACGCCGCGCGCAATTCGCGCACACTCGGATATTATCCGCGGATATGTCGCGCCAACGACGATCCCGTCGACGCCTGCGCGCGCGGCGCTACGCACAAAGTCGTGATACAGGCGTCGCGAAGGCGAGATGCGTGCCTCGTACGTCGCGCGCGCCTCCGGCGCGCTCATGTGACCCAGCGCAATGACGCCATGCCCCCCTCGCCGCGCCGCGCGTGCAAGGGCCGCGAGGCTCGCCGGACCCATGACCGGATTTGCGATCAGCGCGTCGATGCCCATTGACCAGAGGGCCGATGCTGCAGCCTCGTTTGTAGCCGGAATGTCGTTGAGCTTTATGTCTGCTATTGCCTGCATGCCTAGCGAGTGAGCCGTTCGCGCAATGTCGCGAACATCGGCTGCACCTAGCGGGAGGAGCGCGTGCATGTTTAGCTTTATCGCACACGCGCTGCCCTCGACGCGTCTTGTTGCGGCCTGTATGCGCGCAACGGTTCGCGAGGGCGAACCGACGATATCTGCTGCAAGGACAAGGGGACCGGCTGCGCGCGCGGCCTCGCGCATCCTAGTTTTGAAGCTGCGCATAGTCAACTAGCGGGTGTGTGTCCTTTAGGCGTATTATCTTGATGTACGAGTAGCCGTGGTCACTTGGCGCATCGACGAGCTCGGGCTTTGAACCGTTGGACGTCGCGTACTTTAGGAATGGCTTTGCCGGCTCGGAGTCCATGGCCACATGGCAAAAGTACGATGGGCCGTCCTCGTTAAAGTTCATGAACACGCCGACTAGCCATTTGCCGTTGGCCGGAAACGCAAAGAGCGGAAACGGCGTGTCCTCAAAGCCATAGCTCAGCTTTGCGAGGCTAGACAGGTCGTCTAGCTCGAGCGGAAAGTACTTGTCTGCAGTCCCATTGCCTGCGCGAAGGTTGTTTGGGAGCGACTTTATGCCGACTATGGGCGAGTAGATGCGTCCAGTCTCGCTGACCGAGTCCGTCATGGTCGACTCTTCACGGTTGCCGCGTATGCCGTACGAGATGTACTGGCCGCCTCTGTCGGCCTGCACATAGTATATGACGGGTTTTTCGTTGAGTATGTCCATCTGGACAGAGAGAACCTGTGCGCCGTCATGCTCGTGCATAAAGACGGTTCGCGGCACGCGCTCTAGCGCGCAGACCATGCGTGAGAACTCGAGATGTGAGCTAACCTCGATATAGCGTGGCTTTGTGTCCGTCTCATTCGCCGTTGTGGCCATGCGTGCGCATGGCAGATTGCGACAAATTAAACCTACCCTGTCAGGCGTGAGCCCTACGATCCACGATATCGCCTGCGCCCGGACCCGTGCCCATGAGCGTGACGCGCACGCCTAGGGAGGACTCGATTCCCTCGACGAATGCGCGCGCCTCGGGCGCGAGGCCATCCCACGAGCTCACGCCTGCGCACTCGGGAAAGACGACGTCGAGCTTTGTGATGGCAAGCTGCGTGGCGCCGTTGAGCATGACTGCACGCCTGGCTAGCGCATGGTCAAACTCGGCGGCCCTGCGTGGCCTGCCCGTGACTGCGCCAAACTCGGCCCAACCGCGCGACTTTGCCTCCTCGGCCCCAAGCTCGCCCTCGAGGGGTCCGGATCCGACACGCGTGACGTACGCCTTGAAGGCGACGATGACCTCATCCACGCGTTTTGGCCCGAGTCCGACGTCGGCGCATATGCCGGCAGCCGTGACGTCCTTTGAGGTGACAAAGGGGTATGTCCCGTGCCAGAGCGAGAGAAACGTCCCCTGCGTGCCCTCGACGAGGACGTCTCTGCCCTCATCTAGCGCCGAGTTGAGCTCCAGGGGAACATCGCCGGTGATGCCCTCTAGGCGGGGCTCGTCGCGCGCCAGTCGAAGCGTGCGCATTGCGCGCTCGGCGTTGGCCGGTCCGGTTCCTGACCCCGTGCTGCCTATCTTGCCGGCCAGGTGGCCTCCGGCGTCGGCCTCGCGGTGCGACGCGTCGATCACACCGCATCGCGAGTCCACGACGACCCTGCCCTCGGCGCCAAACTCGCGAACCTCGCGCAGGAGGACGTCGGGGTCGACTACCACGCCGGGACCTATCCCGAGGCGCGTCTCCCTGTTGACAAAGCCGCACGGGATCATGCGAACCTTGCACGTCTTGCCTTCGTCGATTATCGTGTGGCCCGCGTTGGGGCCGGCTCCGCCCCTCACGATGAGCGACGGCGAGTCATGTGTGGCCAGGTACGAGACGAGCTTGCCCTTGCCCTCATCACCGTAAAATCCACCGACTATCACCGTAGAGGGCATCGCGCGCCGCTGCGGTCACGGGTTTATTTAAGCTGAATAGCGCGCCGTGGGCGGTTCCCTCCCAGGCTCCACTGCAGCCACGCAGGGCTCGCCTACGTCTTCTTAGTAATCGTGTCATTACAAGCGAGTGTCGCAAGAGCGCCCCTCAGCAGAAATGGTGCTGGGTCTGACCTCTTGTGGGAACGTGGATATTGCGCCCCCGTGCGTGATGGCTCTCGGAACCCATTCGTACCGTGGCTTATTCCGTTGAGGCACAATGCCGCCTTTCGCACATTGGTGCGCGCATGCCATCGCAAGCATTTGCTGACCATCATGGAGTTGCTTGAATTCTACGTCGCACAGACTTGTCGAGATCTGCTAATATGGCATTTATCTCATTTTTGTTAAACCCCAGCACGTTTAACACAACATTGTCAAGAGCTGCTTGATCATAGTCTTCTTTAAAACAATTCCACGCATCTTTTAGCTGTTTTATTTTTGTTTTATTTTTGCCTTTCTGATTCGTTTCTTTAATTTTTTTGAAATCTGGAACAGGCGCATTTACATAATCTCCAGTTTTAAATTGCAGTGCATTGCCGCCTGCTGTGTGGCCATGTTTTTCTAAGAATAATGAAAACCAAGATGATGTGAGAAATGCTAAATACGCACTAACGTGTTCAGAATCTTCCGGTGTGAATTCTGCATAATTATCTGATGCGTAAAACTCTCCGCTGTTTTCATATATTTTCATACGTTCATTTGCAAATCGAGCAAGCAATATGGGTGTAGGTTTATTCAGTTTTAATGAATACCAGTAAGGTTTATGGCTTCTCACTGATCGTAATTCTGACACCCTGCAGAGCTTTTCATTTGTACCTTTTTTGGGCATGATCTCTATGTTGTTATCTTCAATGTATTTTAAAACACATTTTCCATTTTTTGTTTGTTTTAATACTCTTTTTGAATCGTTGACGTATAACAAATATTTATTTGCACGAATATTATCCAAAGAACCATTCTTAATATTGTCTGGGATTATTGGCCTATAGTATTTTTTATTAATGGCAAATTTTTTGATCGTTAGTTTATCTATAATAAAAAAATCGTTATTTCCAGTTTTCCTCCCCATCCTGATCTCTCCTACCTCTTCCATCTTAATCATGGGAACCTTGGGACTAGGTAATGGATCTGTAAAATATAAATTCCAATTGTCACTATTGAATTCTTCCTGCAACATGTGTTTTGATGAAGCATCTGGCACTTGCAATAATTCGTCTTTGCTGTCAACATTGATTATATCTACAGTATTCCCATGCTTGGTGGATTTTGTTAACACTGTTGTGATAGTTTTAACATCTGCATCATCAAAAACATTGAAATTCGTGCGCATTAGTATATTCAATTCACTATTGTCTAACAGACATTTTTGTAATGATTTTCCATAATTCCAATGTAACCAGCTATCACTAGTTATGAATCCTAACTTGCCTCCACTTTTAAGATAATTTAAAGAATGATAATAAAAATAACTGCTTAGGTCGCTAGTACTAGGTATGCTAAATTTATTCCTTAATTTTAATGTGTTTGACATTGGTATCTGCATATCAGCTTTATGATCTTTTAAATCTTCTTGTCTGACATATGGGGGATTGCCAATAATTATGTCAAAGCTATCTATTTCAGGAAATGCGATCTTCCAATTGAAAACTTTATTGTTTATGACACTATTGCCAACAATTATGTTCTTCGATAAATTTTGAAGTTTTTCTTGACGGGATGCCGTCATTAAAAATAACGAAAGTTTTGTAATTTCAACTGATTGAAAATTAATATCAATTCCGTACAAGTTATCTTGCACGACTGTTCTTATTTTCACATCATTAATTGATTTTTCTAATACGTTATCATCTATTAAATTATGGGCCAACTTGTATTGTCGAATCTTGTCATGCACTTCGATCAATATATTGGCGGCTTCTATTAAAAATGCTCCAGAACCACAAGATGGATCCAGTATTTTTATACTGCGTAGCTTTTTTTCTAAATTTTCTATCTCACCTTCATATTCTATAATCAAATTGTGTATATCATTTGTGTTTGATTTTGACAAATATGGAATTATTGTATTTGTACATATGTACTTTGTTATGTATTCTGGAGTATAGAACACCCCCTCACGTTTGCGTCGCGGTTTTATGTTTAGATCCGGTGATTGTAATAACCCTTCTAATTCTGATATGGAATTTTCAAAAATATGTCCAAGTATGTTTACTCGTACCTGGCTTTCAAAATCATACGAAGATAGCTTTAAAAGATTTTTAATAATTGGATTTAGGTTTCTGTGTCGCTTGACAGCTTTTTCTATTTTTGTCTTAAATTCCCATGACTGTCGTGTTGCGTATTGGGTTTTTGATTCAATTTTTTTGAAAAAATCTTTGTTTTGTTTATCTCTTATGAATATTTTATCTGGAATTGGATCTTGAAACAGGCCGCCATTGAACCCAAAAACTAGAGGATCATCTGATCCTTTATCAAAATAAACAAAAAGCTCTTTGACAATATATGACCAAATTCTTTTTGTGGTGTCGCCAAGATTTGCATGAAGTATATCTACAACGTTATCTGAAAACATGTCTTTGTCATCAATTAATCTACAATCTTCAGCAAAAAATACAAAAATCATTCTATTCAGAAATGTTTGAGCAACATTAACTGCATCTGGTGTGTTGATTCCTTTTGATTTGAATTCTTCTATTAACATTAGTCTAGTTTTACCGTACAATTCATAAAATTCTTCTGTGAGGTCTTTCTCTTCATTATCTGTTTCTAACTGTATCTGTTCTATAAACCCCCCATCAATACGTTTTTTTGAAAAAATGCCTATGAATTCTTTTAATTTATTTTCATCATTTCGAACTGATTCGAAATTGAACATATGATATTTTGTATATCCTAATTTTTTAGTGATTAACACAAAATGCCTGTAATTAGTACATATTCCATATTTTAAATTATTATCACTCCCCATATAGTCCCACAGTTGTTTTATGGGGGTCGAGTGTTCTTTTTTTCTGTGCTGTAACGCAAATACGTCTTTGACTGATGTTCCTTTTACTTCAATGCACATTATCTTTTCTTCATCTTTCTTGTGCGCAAATTCAATATGAGACTCTTCAAAACTAAGTCCTTTAATAGAATATCCAAGTATATCTGCAAGAATTATCTGCATAAATTTTGGATAATTGGACACTTCATCCTCTAATTCGTTATTTTCAAGTAGTTTACACCACTCATCTGCTGATTTCTTTTGTTCTGCAGTTAATTCAATTTTTTCACAAAATTTCTTGACTGTTTTTGCCGAAAAAAGTTCATTCATCATATATCCACCTCCAATAGCCTAATTTCGCATATTGAGATGAGTAATGGCAAATCATGCACGACCGGGTACAAGACAAGATTGCCTTCGTCATAAGATCCTCTGACTACCACCGTGTCGGGCATCGCACGCCGCTTCCCCGTGGGTTTATTTAAGCTGAATAGCGAATTGACAATGGAATCGGCACTCTTGCTGCTCTTGGTTAAATGGGCGTGATCCCGCCTATCCATTTACCGCAGCGATGCCTGCCGGGGTATGGGCAAGTGGTGGCGCGCACATGGGGGCACAGCGCGGCAGGGAAAGGACGAGTTGTGGCGCGATAGCGTTAGGCTGCGGGAAAAGCTCGAGATGGAGAGGAGAGACGTCCTAGCCGCGCGCAGCGCCAAACGTGGCGCACGCGTGTCCTTGCCGCCGGGGATCGCCGGCCTCCCGGCATCATGCACTGCCCGCCCACGCAACACACTTAACGCGCCGCGCCTGCAGCCGTGGGCAGTCAGGATGTCCAAAAAGATACTCTTTGTAGACGACGATACTGACTTTTTGGAGTCCTCGCAGCTCATGCTCATGGACTGCGGGTATAATGTCCTCACGGCCACAGACGGGAACAATGCCGTCGAGATGCACCGCGAGGAGGTGCCTGACATCACGTTCCTTGACATAAAGATGCCCGGCATTGACGGCTATGAGGCATTTGAGCGAATACGCAAAGAAGATTCTGATGCGCGTGTCGTGTTCACGTCAAGCTATGCGCTAGACGGCGAGCGCTACAAGGGCGCACAGTCGCAGGGACTCTGTGCGCTCCTCAACAAGCCGCTCCTCCTCAAGGATCTAGAGTCGGCTATAGCAAAGCACGCGCGCTGATGCTATATTCCGGCAGCGCCTATCGCGTGTGCCCTCTGGCGATAGTGCGCGTCGGCCTCTTTTACAAACTCCGAGTACCACGCATGCATGTCACCGAGTGCCTCTCGCAGCATGCGCAGGCGCCTACTTGCGCGTTTTGCGCTCGGTGCCGAGTCGTACAGGATGCACGTATAGTACCAGTACGCCACCTGTTCGGCGAGACTCTCCTCGCGCATCACCTCAAAGCTCCGGTGGTACTTTAGCTGTATGTATGACATTAGCTCGTATATCGGGCTAGTCGCATCGCGCCGAATCGCCGGATTGTCCAAAAGGAGGCCACACGCAAGGGTGCGTATCCTATACGCGCCATCGCCGAGCGTCTCCTTGAGGTGTTCCCACCGTCCAAAGACCCTGGGAAGCACATCGACGTACGCAGCGGCCATCATGTCGATCTGCGCGTCGCTCATGCGCAGCGAGTCGATGCAGTAGAGAATGCCGTGGGGCGTGAGGCGGTACTTTCGCGAGTTGCCGACGAGCTCGGATGTGATGAGGCCTGACTCGGACATGCCAGGTGAGTGTCTCCCGCGATCGCGCCTTCCGCTGATGATGCGCCGAAAGTCCTTCTCCTTCTCTCTGGTGCCCTCGAGGTCGTTTAACATCCTCACCTTGGCCATCTCCCACGTCGAGCACATGCCGTTCTCGGCTAAAACGCCGAGTATGTGCTGCGCGTTGCGCTGCCGCGCGGTTTTTGTGTGGCCATGCCCATAGGCAGCCTGCGCCTTTGGCCTCGTGTATAGCTTGTACGAGAGCAGGTTGCCGTGCATGGCGGTCTGAGCCATGCCGCAGACGGATGGGTAATCTAATATAAGTCTGGTTTGGAATACATGTCAAGCACGGCAGAGTCGGCGTATTTTTGGACGCGGACTCGGGTCGTGTCGACCACGGGCCGGACTGGACGTATCGCCTGACCAGCAAGCGCCGCCGGCTAGCGGGAGGCGCGACCCTGCCGTGCGCAGGCTTATAGCGTGGGCACCGGCGCCGATGCGCACATGGGGCCAGACGCCACAAAGCATGACACGCGCTCAAAGAGCCTTTCTGAGGCGCTCGTCAACACGTTTGGGGGATACCCTGTCGGCTATGCCGTGGGCATCGCGGTTCTGCCGGCCACGACGGGCTGGATGCAGGAGGATCCACTAGTGGCCAACGCGGCGATCACGGCCGTCTTTACGGCCGCGTCATTTGTGCGCCTCTATGTGCTGCGCCGCGTGTTTGACAGGCTCGGCTATGACGACAACATCGCTCGTCTGGCCATTCGCGTGTACCGTCGCATTCGCCGGCGCTAGGACCACAGGCGCTCCCTAAAGGTGAGCGTCTTGTTTAGGACAAAGTTGCCAAGCGAGGCTGCCGCGACGGCGATGACGAGTGCTCCTCCGTGGGGCATGCCGTACTGCTCGACTAGCATATAGACGGCTCCGAGCTGGACGGCTGCGCCAAGCGAGCTTATTGCCGCAAAGCGAGCCCCCTGCGAGAGCGTCCTGCGCACGCCAAAGTCGTCATCCTCAAACGTCCACCTCTTGTTCAGGACAAAGTTTGTCATTACCGATGCGGCAATTCCGGCAATGTTGGCGTGTATGTACCAGAGCCCGCCGCCGCCGGCAAAGAGCATCGAGACTAGCCAGTTGATGCCAAGACCCAGTGCGCCGACGGTGTAAAAGCGTGCGGCCTTTGAGGCAAACCTGACTGACGCGCGCCTCTCGCGCCTCGCGCCGCCGCGATAGAGTCTCCACACGGATCGCATATAGTCAATGACTGTGCGCGCCCCAAGCTTGCTCGAGCCTGCGGCCCTGTCGGTGAACGTGTATGGTATCTCCTTTATGCGAGCTCCCCTGGCCTTTACGAGAACCTCGAGGAGAAGCTTGTAGCCGATCGCATCTAGGTCAAGGCCACGCATTACGCTGCTCCGAAACGCAAAGAATCCGGACATTGGGTCTGACTGCTCGACGCCGAGGCCGACTCTGGCAATCATCGTGGCGATCCTGCTTACGATGCGCCGGCGCAGCGGCCAGCCCACGACGCCGCCATCACCCATGTACCTCGAGGCCACAACAATGTCGCATTGCTGGCGCAGCGCCTCTAGCATCCTCGGTATGACGTGCGGGGGGTGCGAAAAGTCGCTGTCCATTACGACGATGACGCTTCCGGCCGCGCGCCTCACGCCGTGGAGTATGGCCGAGCTCAGGCCTGCCTTTTTCTGCTGCCTCTGCACAATGTCGACGCTATACCCCTCGGCCTTTGCCTCGCCGCGGATATAGTCCCTGACTATGCCGGCCGTGCCGTCTGGCGAGCCGTCATCTACCACTATGGCCTCGACGCGCGCGACCCTCGAGACGTGCTCGCGTATCGAGCGCAGCATGCCCACGATGTTTGGGGCCTCGTTGTATGTGGGTATGATTATCGAGACCTGCGTGCCCTGCGGCGCCCCCGCGCTTCCCATGGGCGGCGCCTCACAGGCGTTTGCTTATTAGTTTTCTACGCGTGGAGCCCCGCGCGAGGCCGGAAACGCGACCTCGGCGCCGATTACGGCTCCGAGCTCCGCGACGGTGATGCGCTCCTGGGCCATCGAGTCGCGCCTTCGTAGCGTCACGGTCCCGTCCTCTAGGGTCTGGTGGTCTACGGTGACGGCTAGCGGCGCACCGGCCTCATCAAGCCTGCGGTAGCGCCGGCCGATGGCGCCAGAGTGGTCAAGGAATGCCGCATAGTCCTCACGAATAGACCTGTACACCTCGTTGGTTCTCTCGGCGAGGCCGTCCTTTTTCACGAGCGAGAGTACGCCGACCTGGATCGGCGCCATGTGCGGCCTCAGCGAGAGGACTGTCCGGTCGTTCTCGGTGTCCTTGCGCAACGAGTGCTCGAGTATCGTGTAGAGGCTACGGTCTATTCCCATCGATATCTCAAAGACGTGCGGGAGAACCTTCTCCTCGCCGTCCATGACCTCAAACTTTTCACCCGATCCCTTTGCGTGGCCCTTTAGGTCATAGTCGGCCCGATAGTTGCACGCGACTAGCTCGAGCCATCCCGTTGAGACCTCGGCCTCAAAGTCAAGGGCCGTAGTCGCATAGAACGCCTTTTCGGTGCCGGAGAGCCGGCGAAAGCGCGTGCGCTCCATGTCAATTCCCGTCCTTGCGTAAAACTCGGAGAGAAGGCCGACATAGTATGCGATCGTGCGGTTTGCGATCACGCCAGACTCGACGGCCTGTGCGCACGTCATCTTTTCGGTCACCTCGCCGTCATGTATGCGTATGGTCGTGTCGGCTACCTCGTCAAAGGCTGCAACGTCATCTAGCCTGTTTGGGTTGCAGAACACCTCGATCTCGGCCTGGTAGAACTCGCGCAGTCGTAGGAGGCTCTGGCGCGGCGCTATCTCGTTTCGAAAGCTCTTGCCTATCTGCGCGATGCCGAGCGGGAGGCGACCCCTCATCGTCTTGTATATGCGCGGAAAGTCGACAAATATCGACTGGCACGTCTCGGGCCGCAGGTACGCCGGCTCGGCACCGGGGCCTATGCCGAGGCCAAACATCATGTTAAACCTGCGCGACGGGCCGAGCGCACCGCCGCATCCTGGACATGCCACTCCTCTACTGGCCACCGCGGCGTCGATCTCAGAGGGCTCAGAGCCCTCGTGCAGCGCGTCATCGCCTTCGAGGAGCTTGTCGGCGCGGTACGTCGCCGAGCACGCAGTGCACTGTATGACAGGGTCTGAAAAGCTCGCAAGGTGGCCGGAGGACTCGAACACAGAGGGCGGCATGATCTGCGAGCCGTCTATCTCGATCATCTGCGCGCGCCTCACAAGCGAGCGCCGCCAGAGCTCGATAAACCTGGACTTTAGGCCCACGCCGTTGGGCCCATACTCCCAAAAGCCGGCCTGCGCATCGGCATACGCGCCCCCGCTGGGAAAGTAAAACCCGCGCTCGAGGGCCAGGTTCATCACGCTGTCATAGTCCATTGCGCGCGCTCCAGACACACTGTGCTAAATTCCTATACAAGGGACTTGGCCACCCTGACGTTCTCATAGTCATCGCGAACCGAGTCTATTGGCGTTTCGAGTATTATGGGCACGTGGCGCCTTGCGGCGATCCTGACCGTGGCCCGCATGCCGGCCTTGCCTATCTCGCCGAGGCCGATGTGGTGGTGCCTGTCGAGGTTTGAGCCCAGGCCCGCCTTTGCGTCATTGAGGTGGAGTATCTTTAGGCTGCCCTTCCCGACGCTCTCATCGAGCAGCGCAAACGTGTCGCGCACGCCCTTTTCTGTGCGTAGGTCATATCCGTACGCAAACGCGTGGCACGTGTCGATGCAGACACCAAACCTGTCAGACGGGGTTAGCTGGCCCAGGATGTCGCCGAGCTGCGCAAAGTCCGAGCCGACCGAGTTCTTTTGGCCTGCCGTGTTCTCGAGGAGTATCGTCACGCCGTTCTTTACGGTCGCGGCCTTTTTGTACGCGATGACGAGCTGCTTTATTCCGGCCTCCTCGCCGGCTCCGAGGTGGCTGCCTAGGTGCGTGACGAGGTATGGTATGCCGAGCTTGCCGCAGCGCTTTACCTCCTCGACTAGCGCGGCGACTGACTTTGCGTGCCCGTCAGGCTTTGTCGAGGCGAGGTTTGGCAGGTATGGCATGTGCGCGCACGTGTCCTCGGCGACGATACCAGATGACTCTAAGTTGGCCTTGTACAAGCCTATCGCCTCGGCGTCGAGGTCCTTTGCGGCCCATCCGCGCGGGTTGCGCGTAAACACCTGGAACGCCGCACACGCGCGCTCGGCCGCATAGCCGGGCGCGTTGCCGATTCCTCCGGCTATCGAGACATGGCAGCCTATCTGAGCCATTGTGCGCGCACCCCACAGGGGAGCCCACTTAAAGGTGCGCTCACCACGGCGCGCGCCTGCGGGTGCCGCAGAATGGGCACTCCTGCTCGCGTGTGCGCCATGCTGCGCAGACGTAATCGGC
Organism: Cenarchaeum sp.; assembly: GCA_963692915.1. GTDB lineage: Archaea > Thermoproteota > Nitrososphaeria > Nitrososphaerales > Nitrosopumilaceae > JAHRAL01. The sequence goes on along the minus strand of OY843584.1, from coordinate 1,238,646 downwards.
ATGGCATGTTTCTGCACGTGCGCGAGTTGTCTCTCTAGGCGAGAATTGAGCTAATGTGTCCTGCAACAATGATTATGGGAACCGACACGACGGACAAGAGTCCAACAAGCAGTGCCCATAGGCTCTGGCGTATTCTGTGATCCATTTTTTCAAGCAACGTCGTGGAGTGCTAGTTCATGTGCCTGTTTTTATCCATGTCGCACACGCTTAATAATGTCATTATTGTACGGGTTTCCAATGAATCCGGCATGGCGTGATGATCTGAGGCTCATTGCCAATATTCTCCAATACTGCGGCTCTGCACCGTCGGCAGAGATCATAACGCGGATTGTGGGTTCGCTCTCCGAGAAAGAGGCGTGGGACGTGATTGCCGAGGCCAAGAGGATTGGCATGATAGAGCCAGTTGAGGTGCCCGTCGAGCCTACTATCCACGAGGGAATGGAATGGCGCCTCGTCAGGGGATTCGACATGACACAGCTGGAGATTCACGCATAGGACAATCCTTGTCCTGCTACCCTTGCCTGTTGACACTGTTCAAGAGGATTTTCGCGCTAGACCTTTAAGTAAAACCGCGCCTCGCCGCGATGCCATGGAGGGAATTGGCACGCAAGAGTATGCGATGTATCCGTTCCTAGAGGATGCTGGCAAGTACATGGCATCAAAGGGCTTTACGATAGACGATCTCGGGAGAGATTCTGACTATATGCCATATGTCGAGCGCGCAATGCGCCGAATAGAGGCTGCTGCCGATGGCCTCGTCTACTCTTCAGAGCTCGACTCGACGACGACGGATCCGCGCATTCTAGACAGGGAGGTCTTTTCCTTTCTCCTTGCAGTGGTAATTCTAAAGATCTCTGGTGCGAGATCGCTTGTTCGGAGGTTTGCGCTCTCCGAATCGCGCCGTGCCGAAAAGTTCCTAGAGGGAAGTCTCGGGCGCGAGTCGCGCAGCAGGGACATGCCGGCAAGAATGCTCGCCGAGCTCTTTTCAGTCGAGGTGAGGCGTGATGAGTTCGGATACACGATTCCTGTCCCGAGCTATGTCACACGTTCGGTGAACTTTAACGAGCGCGAGTGGAAGCTCGTCAACCGCAAGATCGACGGCGGAATGGTTCGACTTACGGCACACCAGGTGGTCCGCCTCGTCCGCCAAGAGCTCGCAGACCATATAGTTGAGCGCATACGCCAGGGTCCGACAGCGCCGATGCTTCCAAACTTTGAGGCCCCGGTTGCGCGCATAAAGGAGCTCACAGTGGCGCTTGAGCCAAAGTACGTCAAAGTCACAGGCGAGCATCCGCCCTGCATAAAGCACGCGCTCGAGGTTCTCGAGCGCGGCGAGAACCTGCCACACTCTGGCCGTTTTATGCTCGCTACGTTCCTCCTCGGGCGAGGATGGGACGTCGAAAAGATTGCGCCGCTCTTCAAGGGCGCACCTGACTATAACGAGCGTACTACGCTATACCAGCTCAACAACATATCGGGCGCTGACGGCGGCACAAAATACTCGTGCCCCCTATGTGACAAGCTGCGCACGCAGAACCTCTGCTTTGCGACTAGCGAGTGTGACGGGATAATAAGCCCGATGCAGTTTGGCCGGAGGCGCGAGCAGTGAACGACGCCGATGCCAACCTCGTGCGCGCGGCGATAAAGGAGTACTATCTTGAGCGTCATGACCGCGTGATCAACCCTGAGCACATGGTCGAGCGCGAGTTTGGCTTCCAGCGCGTCGCTCATGACGGGATGGTTCGCCACCAGTCGTACGAGGATGAACGCGCACTGCGTGTGCTCCTTGTGAGTGAGGCGCCCTCTGATGTATATTGTTCCAACGCGCGATATCTCTTTCCGTCCATGCCAATGAAGGAGAAAGAGTGGCGCGAGGCGGATCTCATCTTTGACATTGACGCAAAGGACCTCGCACTCCCGTGCCGTGATGGCCACAGCGTTGCAGTGTGCTCGGAGTGCAGTCGCGTCTCGACAGCCGAACAAAAAAAGTGCGCCGCATGCAGCTCCCAAAAGGTGTCGGTCCGATCGCTACCGTGTCCAAAGTGCATAAAGGCCGCGCACGTCGAGGTCGGCAGGCTGCTCGTCGTGCTCTCAGACGACCTTGGAGTGGATGCGGACTCGGTGAGCGTGTACTTTTCTGGCAACGAGGGATACCACATACATGTGCGTGATGACGCATACGCGCCACTCGGCTCTCGCGAACGGCGAGAGCTTGCAGACTATGTCATGTTTCGCGGGGCGATACCGGAGGCCTATGGCGTGCAGCGGCGCGCGGGCAAGGTGCCCGACCTTCCCTCACGGAACGATCCCGGCTGGCACGGACGCCTCGCCTCGAGCCTCGGAGCCGAAAAGATGAAAAAGGCCTCCTCTAATCACTCGGCGTTTCAGAGTGCCATCGACTCGGTGGCTCGCGGCATTGGCGTGCGCATAGACCCGCAGGTGACCGGAGACATTCACCGCATATTCAGGCTGCCCGGCTCGATTAACGGCAAGAGCGGCCTCTCAAAGGTTCCGGCCGGCGAGTCCTCGGCCGGCGCGTACACCGAGTCGTGCCTTCTTGGCGACCGGCCTGTTGAGGTCATCGCCGAGTGCCCCCACAGGTTCTCGCTGGGCAAAAAGCGGAGCCTCGGGCCATACTCGCGCGAGCGCGTCACGGTTCCCCTCTATGCGGCCGTCTATATGGTCTGCAAGGGCATCGCAAGTGTGCCTGAGGCACCATAGGGCACCACTCCTGCCCCTGCCGCAGGGGGGAGCCTAGCGCACCGGCCATTCCACGCCCGTGTGGGCGTGCCGAGCCACGGCATTAATTAAGCACCGTGTGCGCATGACGCCAGTTTGTATAGCGAGTCGGCCCAGAGCGCGCCCCCTCCCAACGCGGGCAAGTATGTCCGCCTGATCGTCGTGGCGGCCCTAGCCGTGGCGGGGTTTCTCATAATCGGCAACCAGGGCGTAAACCTCTCGATGAACGTGACAGAGTTTGGCGACAAGTTCACAAAGCCGCTCATATACTCGATCACCTCTGGCCTCATACTCGCTGCCATCGCGCTGGTTCGCGTGAACGGCGCCTCGCGCAAGTCGATATTCTGGTACATCATCGCCTCGGCAGTCTCGATGGCCTCGCGCGGGTCGCGCGAGCAGATAACGCAGAGCGTTGAGAGCTTTGCCGACTATCGCCTCGGCGGCGTCCAGTTTGCCATGTGGCAGCTCACCAAGGTTCTCATCCTGGGGTCGTTCTTTGTCAACATCATGTTTGGCTTTGCGGCCACCGAGTTCCTCGAGGGCAACACGCTCGGCATAGAGAGTGTGCCTGCGCTATTTTCACTCCCCTTTGTCACGCCGCCAACTGACAGCATGTACGCCAACGAGCGTGTCATACCGATGATACCCGCACTCGTTCTACTCCTGCCGGCTCTCCTTGGCGCAGTCGGCCTGCGCCTGGCGCTCTATGTCGGACTGCACACGGTCGTGCGCGTCGTGACGTCATACGTGCGCGACATGGCCGAGGGCAAGCCGCGATACCTGAGCTATGTCTCAAGCTTTGAGGCCATCCTCGCCGTCGGCATTCTCTGGACTGGCCTCAACATGTTCTTTACGAGCGAGCTCGACTATAACACGCGCTATGCGATCGCCGCGATCCTCGCCGTCGGCATATCCTTTGCGGCATTCTCGGCCATCGACCGCATACGCGCGCGTGTCCTGACGCATATACTCAAGCGTGACGTGTACGTGCGCTTTTTGACCATAGTCGCCATAGTCATCATCGCCGCGTCGATAATGTCAGTCAACAACAGCATTGCCGATGCGCGCAAGATCGAGTACCTCGGGCCGTACACGGCGCAGGAGATCGGCGTGAACCGCCACCTCGGCGAGCTCGACGACGTGTCTGAGAACATGCACAACATCGACCTCGAGGCCGTCTCCCCCAACAATATAGCCTCGTACGTCGAGTCCAACTCGGACGTCCTCGGGGCCATCCGCGTGTGGGACTGGGAGGCGGCCTTTGCCAAGCTAAAGCCCGAGATCGGCCTCATACCATATGTCGACTTTGAGGACAACGATATCCTGCGCTTCAACAACACGCTCTACTGGACCGCGTCGATGAAGCCAATACTCCCGTCATCAGTCACGCTCGAGAACCGCTGGTACAACGAGCACCTCGTCTACACGCACGTGCCAAACGGCTTCCTCACGCTTGGCGCCACGGACGGCAACATCGAGGACAGCAGCAGCATATTCTCGCAGCGCGCCATATACTATGGCGAGGGTGGCCTCCTTGAGGAGCAGTGGTCGGCGTATCCCGTGTCTCGCGGGGACACGAGCGCCGAGCTCGGCGGGACGTTCTATACGGGCGAGGGAGGCCTGAGCGTATCGCCGCCGCTGAGCTGGATATTTGAGCCCAACTTTTTGCTCTCATTTCCGGCCGAGTCCGTCCATGTCATGCGCTACAAGGACATCATCGAGCGCATGGAGACGCTGTATCCGTACTTTTTGTACTCGCTCTTTGGCAAGGAGATAGACTCGATACCCGTGACTGACGGCGATTCCTCGTACTGGCTCATGCCGCTCATAGTCGGCTTTGACGCGCGTGACGTGCCGTGGTCAGCGGGCAACCCATACCTCCGTCTCGTCGGCTATGCGCTCATCGACACGTACGACGGCGACATTAGGCTTCTGCGCACGGGTGATGACTTTTTCACCGACATGTTTGTGAGCCAGTACGAGGCTGACTTTGAGCCGATCCCCGAGTGGCTGACCGAGCAGACGCGCTATCCCGTCGAGCTCTTTAACTGGAAGACAAACATGTACAACGTGTACCACGTGACTGACGTCGAGACGTTCATACAGGCAAACCAGTTCTACGAGGTGCCCACGGGACTTGACACGTACTATATCCAGGCAAAGCCTCCGGGCTTTGAGAAGCCCGAGTTCGTGGGCCTCCTCTCCCTTGAGCTTCGCGGTTCGCAGGGCCGCAACCTCGCCGGATACATGGTCGTCGAGAACGACCTGCCGCGCCTAGGCAAGATGCAGTTCTACGAGGTTCCGCTTGAATCGACCACAAAGCTCATCGGCCCGACGGCGGTCCGCGAGGCCCTTGATCGCGATCCCGACTTTGCGCAGCTAAAGACGCTCCTGCGCAACCCGCGAATCGGCGACAACATACTCTACAGGGTCGGCGACCATGACACGTACTTTATTCCAGTCTACACGGCCGGCGCCGGCGGCGTCGTCGCGCAGCTCGGCACGATCGCCGCAGTCGGCGCCGAGTTCACCGGCGAGTACTATGTCGGTCTCGGCGACACGCAGGAGGAGGCCTTTGAGGCATACCTCTCAAAGCTTGCGCGCGTCTCGCCGTCAGGTGCTGCTGCAGAGGAACGCGACCTCTCGCGCGATGCGCGCATGACAGCCATCGAGGCGCTCTTTGAGGGCCAGGGAGCCGGAATCGTGCGCCCGTCCTCGATCCAGGCGTCACTCTCCTTTGAGGAGGCCCGTGCGTACTTTTACACGGCCGCCGAGGAGGGAGAGGCCGCCTCGACGATACTCGGCTTTATCGACTCGTTCATAGGCCCGTCTGACCGCATCGTCTCATGGGAGGACGAGGAGGCAGAGACGATAAGCTATGGAACGATCATGGTGCGCGACGGGATAACCGAGCTCCACTATATCACAGTCGAGGTCGGCAACTAGGTTCCGGGGCGCCATGCTCCTCCTTGTCGACAACGGCTCGGCATACTCGGATGCGCTAGATGCCCACCTCTCGTCTCTTGGCTGCGAGGTTGAGCGCCTTGTGCCCTCGCGCATAGACACGGCATCCCTCTTGCGCTATTCGGCCTTTGTACTCTCGGGTCGTGGGGCTCCGAGCCGCATCTCCAATGCCGTCAACGCGCGCGTCATTGGTGCTGCGTGCCAAACCGGCACGCCGCTCCTGGGAATCTGCTACGGGGCCGAGATTCTCGCACAGTGCCGCGGGGGATCCCTGCGCCGCATGGCGGCCCCGCGCCGTGGCCTCCATACCGTCAGGGTCATGGCCGAGAATCCGCTCTGCTCGGGCACACTTGCCGCATTTGAGAGCCACGCATACGAGATCGCGCGCCTTCCGGACGGGATGGCAGCGCTTGCCTCCTCGGATGCGTGCGCCTTTGAGGTCGTGCGCGTAGAGGGCGCGCCCGTGTACGGGACACAGTTTCACCCCGAGATGTCCGGTGACGGCGCCGGCCTCCTCACCACGTTTGTGCGCGAGATTGCGCGCGCGTGAGGGCATCGTGATCGGTTTTAATAGCGCACGGGGCGCGCACCCTGCCATTGTCATCAAGTGCGCGCGACCTCGAGGTGCCTAGGGTCAAGGAGGAGAACATCTGCCTTCCGCTCTCAGTCAACGCCGTCTGCAGGTACTGGGGCGTCGAGATACCGATGGACGAGGCGCGCAAGATCGCCACAAGGTACGCCGGCGCGCGCGGGAGCATACTCATCGAGGGCATCGGCCTAGCCGAGGCCCATGGCCTCTGGAGCTCGATTCACCACTCGTCGATGGCCGCGCTGCGCCGCTCAATAGACGCCGGCGTGCCGCCCATAGTGATACTGCCTGGCCTGCGCGAGACTGTTCAGCACGCCTCGGTCATCTCCGGATATGACGACTCGGAGGGGACGATCCTGCACTATATCCCCGAGTCCGGAGGGGGCGGCGAGTTCCAGCTGGGGGCAATCCCGCAGTCACAGTTTGCCGAGATGTGGGGCGAGGACGGCATGCTCCTAATCGCGATCGCGCCTCCTGACATTGGGCCTTCACTCTCGCTTGGCGGTGAGGAGGAGGCGCGCTCCAACCGCATGTGCTTTGAGGCCGAGAGGCTGGATCTCCAGTCTCGCCACGATGAGGCCATCGCGATGCTTCGCGACGCCATCTCGATAGACGCGTCAAACTCTACGGCCCACTCGCTCTTGGGCGGCATGCTCAATGCGGCTGGCAGCGCCGAGTGCATAGGGCACTATGAAAAGGCACTAGAGATCAACGTGCGCTGCTACCTTGCGCACCGCGGCCTCGGAAACCATTACCTAAAGGCCGGTGACAATGCGGCCGCCGAGCGCAGCTATACTGCGGCGATTACGATAAACGCGACGCGCTTTGGGCCGATACACAAGAACCGCGGAATTGCGCGCATTGGGCTTGGTGACAAGGACGGGGCTAGGGCAGATCTCGAAGAGTATCTGCGCCTCGTGCCCTCGGCGCCGGACAGGCGTGACATACGCAAGGCAATATCAGAGCTCTAGCACACGCTAATATTGGGCCGAGCCTGCGCGCACTGCTGATGATCAGGGCACGCTGTCCCGAGTGCGACCGTGACGCCGAGCTTGACGAGAACGCCACGCGCATAAAGTGCGCATGCGGGTACGAGTCCGGATATGACGAGTATATCGAGTCGATGAAGGGCCGCGCGCAAGAGATGTCCTCAGACTATGTCCCTGACAGGCCCGGCATATGAGCGGGCCGGTCTGCGCCGCACTGTCACCAAAAGCTTCCCTTGTCCGAACAGTCAAGGTGTGCGCCACAGTTGGGGCAGACTAGGTGGCAGGCCTGCATTCTGTTCATAGTCTCTGAGCAGCGCGGGCACGTGACGGGCTCTGTTGCGCTCATACGCACCACACGCCGGTCTGCGATCCGAATGCCCCTGGCACGGGCACGCTGACCCGCGGCGCCATATTTTTACCTGACGCGGAGGCGGCCATGGCCAGCACGCCGAGCGCCTCATACTCGCCCCTCAATGCGTAAGGACACGCCGTGCCTGTACGCGCGCACATTTCGAACATTTTAAATCGCTAGGCACCTGCGACCGGCATCCATGGGAACAGGGTCAAGGGAGGCAAGCAGGAACCGCAAGACCTCCGAGACAGACATAACTGTCAGCGTCAACATTGACGGCAGGGGCGACTCGAAAGTCGAGACGGGGGACGCATTCCTTGACCACCTAGTCGCCTCGTTCGCAAAACACTCGATGGTGGACGTCACAATGCGCGCGACCTCGCGCGACAGCATTGCGCACCACCTGACCGAGGACGCCGCAATCGCCCTCGGCGAGGCCCTCGATGAGGCTCTAGGTGAGCGCCACTCCATAGTCAGGTTTGGTTCGGTGACAGCGCCCATGGACGAGTCGCTCGCACGCGCGTCTGTCGACCTTGTGCGCAGGCAGCACTCGCACGTCTCGCTCAAAGTCACCGGAGAGCGCGTCGAGGGAATGCCGCGCGAGGACCTTGAGCACTTTTTCAGCTCACTGCTAAAGGCCATGGCGTGCTGCGCGCACGTTGACGTTCTGCGCGGCACAAACGAGCACCATATGGCCGAGGCGGCCATAAAGTCACTTGCGCTCTCGTTCCGCCAGGCTGCCACGCCAGACGCGCGGCGCGACGGGCCGCCAAGCTCAAAGGGCACGATGTGACCATGGCCATTGCGGTTCTTGACTATGGGGCTGGCAACCTCTTTAGCATACGCAACGCCCTAGAGCGCGCCGGCGCGACGGTAGACACGGTCACAGAACCGGCGTCGCGGGGAACGCATGACGGGATCGTCCTGCCCGGCGTGGGCAGCTTTGATCCCGCAATGCGCACGATCGACTCGGCCACCCTCGGCGAGTGGGCCGCCGGCGTGCCGGTTCTCGGCATATGCCTCGGCATGGAGATGTTCTTTGAGCGCAGCGAGGAGGGCAGCCTCGCGGGCTTGGGCATCATCGCCGGTGACGTCATTAGGCTCCCGACGGATCTAAAGGTTCCGCACATGGGCTGGAACAGCCTCGAGCTCGGGGCCGACTCGATGCTCACCGCCGGCGTGCCTGAGGGCACGTGGGCCTACTTTGTCCACTCGTACATGGCTCGCCCCACTGACGCCTCGGTCATAGCAGCCGAGGCTGACTATGGCGCGCGGATACCGGCGATCGTGCAGAGCGGCAGCTATGTGGGCACGCAGTTTCACCCCGAAAAGTCAGGCGCTGCCGGCCGCACGATGATCGCAAACTTTGTGGGGGCGTGCCGGCGCTGATCGTGATACCGGCAATAGACATCATGGGCGGCGCAGTCGTGCGTCTGCGCAAGGGCGACCCTGAGCAGAGCACGATATACGGGGATGATCCGGCCGAGTTCTCGCGACGGTGGGCCTCTGAGGGCGCTGACATGATCCACATAGTCGACCTTGACGCAACGCTTGGCCGCGGGTCAAACGCCGAGGCCATAGCGCGCCTGGCCTCCGAGTCGCGCGTCCCCGTAGAGGTCGCCGGCGGCCTGCGTGACATTAACGCGGCAATAGCAGCGGCCGGCACGCGCAACCGCATAGTGCTCGGGACTATGGCCCTTGCCGACCGCGACGCGCTCCTCTGGCTGCGCGACACGCTGGGCCCCTCGCGCGTCGTCGTGTCACTTGACCACAGGGCAGGACGCGTCCTCATGCGCGGCTGGACCGCGAGTGCTGGTGCCTCGGTGACTGACGCCATGGACTCACTCATGGCCGACGGGCTGACTGAGTTTATGGTGACTGACGTGGATCGTGATGGCATGATGGCCGGTCCGGAGCTAAACCTCCTGGCCGATGCGTGCTCGCGCAACGCGCATGTTATCGCCAGCGGAGGGATCGCAAGCGCAGCTGATGTCGTCTCGGTTCGCGAGCGCGGCGCGCACGGCGTCATACTCGGGCGCGCGATATATGACGAGCAGCTCGGCGTTCGCGAGGCCAAGGAGGCCGCATGCCGCTGACGCGGCGTGTCATACCGTGCCTTGACGTCAAGGGCGGCCGCGTCGTAAAGGGAACGCAGTTCGAGTCGATCCGTGACGCCGGCGACCCTGTGAAACTTGCCTCCTCGTACAGCGCCGGCGGAGCAGACGAGCTCGTCTTTCTGGACATCACGGCCTCTCAGGAGCGCAGAGCCGCCGTCGTGGATCTCGTCTCGCGCGTCGCGGCCGGAATAGACATCCCGTTCACCGTCGGCGGCGGCGTCTCCTCAGTCGAGGACGCGCGCGACATACTCCTTCATGGCGCTGACAAGGTCGGCGTCAACACGCGCGCAGTCGAAGATCCCGACCTCGTGGCTCGCATGGCCGACCTCTTTGGGCGCCAGTGTGTCGTCGTGGCCATAGACGCAAGGCGCAACGATGACATGGCCGCCGCGCCAGACGGCGCCGAGCCTGATGCGGGATCGTGGTTTGAGGTTCGCACATACGGCGGAAAGCGCCAGACGGGCATCGATGCCATCGAGTGGGCACGTCGCGCAGCTGAGCTCGGGGCCGGCGAGATACTCCTCACGAGCGTGGATCGCGACGGAACCGGCAAGGGTTATGACCTCGAGCTCACCGGCCGCGTCTCGCGCGCAGTAGGCGTTCCGGTCATAGCGTCAGGCGGATGCGGCAGCGCGGCTCACATGGCCGATGTCCTCGCTCACGCCGATGCAGCCCTGGCAGCATCAATATTCCACTATGAGGGTAGGGGAGTCGAGGCCGTAAAGCGCGAGCTGCGCGCGCACGGCATCCCTGTAAGGTTATAAGCCGAATGCGCCATGGGGCGGGCGCATGGAGCGCAGCGCAGCCGAGATCGACTTTGAGAAGGGCGGCGGACTCGTCCCTGTAATCGTGCAGGACGCCTCTAGCGGCAGGGTTCTCACGCTGGCCTATGCCAACGCCGAGGCCCTGCGGCGCACGCAGGAGACGTCGAGGTCGTGGTTTTACAGCAGGTCACGCTCAAAGCTATGGATGAAGGGCGAAGAGTCTGGCAACGTCCAAAAGGTCACCGAGATACTCGTCGACTGTGACGCAGACGCACTAGTGTACAGGGTCGAGCCGACCGGACCGGCATGCCATACCGGCGAGGACACGTGCTTTCATAACACGCTGGGGGACGCGCGCGCGTGATGGACGGCACCGGCGGATACGGCAAGACGGCACTTGCGTTCCTCGAGTCCGTGGGGGTCGGCGTGGGCGACACGATACGCGCCGACGGCATCACTGGTCGCATAATGCCGCGCTATGAGGGCGGCGATGACGGAATTGTGGTTCTAAAGGTTCCAAGCGGCTACAATGTTGCAGTAGAGGCCTCGAGGCTGGGGGACGCGACGCTCGTAAAAAAGGGCGAGAATGGCACTGTGGCCCATGCGAGCGCCACACCGGCCCGCACACGCAGCGGTGGGGGGGCTGCACTCCCGCGCATACTATTGCTCTCGACTGGTGGCACGATCGCAAGCAGGATAGACTATGTCACCGGTGCTGTCACGCCAGCCCTCGATGCGGCCGGCCTGGCCGCATCAGTCCCCGAGCTTGGCGCCCTCGCCGAGATCGAGCCGCGCATCGTAATGTCCGAGCAGTCCGAGAACATCGAGCCGGACATGTGGGTGCAGATCGCAACCGAGATCCACGATGCGGCCGGAGACTATGACGGCATCATCGTCGCGCACGGCACGGACACGATGCAGCACACGGCCTCATACCTCTCATTTGCGCTCGCGGGCATGCGCACTCCAGTCGCCCTCGTCGGGTCACAGAGGTCATCAGACAGGCCGTCCTCGGATGCTGCCGAGAACCTCATTGCGGCTGCGCGCCTCATCGCCTCAAAGCCCGGACCCGGAGTCCTCGTAGTCATGCACGAGGGGGTCTCAGACGGACGCGTCTCGTGCCACGTGGCCACGCGCGTGCGCAAGTGCCACACGAGCGCGCGCGGCGCCTTTGAGACCGTCGGCGGCAAGCCGGCATTTACGGTCACGCGCGAGGGCATCGAGCGCGGCGCACAGGGCGCATATGCGGCCAGCGATGATGCGACCCCGCGAATCGGCGTTGACGCACGTGCCGCGCTGCTAAAGTGCCATCCGGGCATGGATGCTGCAACTCTAGACACGCTAGTTGAGCGCGGCTGCCGCGCAGTCATCCTAGAGGGAACAGGACTGGGCCACGTCGGCAGGACACTCCACGAGGCCATATCGCGCGCAGTCGAGCGCGGCGTCCTTGTCGCAATGTGCTCACAGTGCGGCGACGGCGAGGTGAACATGAACGTCTACGAGTCGGGCCGCGAGCTTCAAAAGCTCGGAGTCGTCCCACTGCGCGACATGCTCTCCGAGACCGCACTAGTCAAGGCGATGTGGGCGCTCTCACAGCATGAGGCGCGTGAGGACGTCACGGCGCTCATGCTAGAGCGCATCTCATCGGAGTTCTCGCCATGAGCGCCCCGCGCGGGCTCCTCGTCGGCCTCGAGGTTCACCAGCAGCTCGACACAGGGCGCAAGCTCTTCTGCTCATGTGCGCCAGTCGAGTCCGATGACGGTGCCATCGAGTTTACGCGAAGGCTTAGGGCTGCGGCAAGCGAGACTGGCACGTATGACCGCGCCGCAGTCTTTGAGGGTGCGCGCGCCCAAGAGTTCACGTACCGCGCGAGTCCGGCGAGCAGCTGTGCGCTCGAGCGCGACGAGATGCCGCCGCGGGGCTTGGATCCTGACGCCAAGTCGATCGCGCTTACCGTTGCTGCCGCACTCGACTCGACTCCCTTCGCCGAGCTGCTCCCGATGCGCAAGATGGTCATCGATGGCTCAAACACGTCCGGATTCCAGCGAACGATGATGGTCTCAGCCGGTGGCACAATAGACGTTGCGGGAATGAGCGTTGGCGTCCAGTCGATCTGCCTCGAGGAGGATGCGGCCCGCAAGCTGGAGGGGGAGCGCCAAAAGGGGACATACAGCCTTGATCGCCTCGGCGTCCCGCTCGTCGAGATTGCGCTTGCGCCGGTGGCCACTGATGGTGCCGGCGCGCGTGCAGTCGCCCTTGCGCTAGGTCGCCTCCTGCGCTCGACGCGCCGCGTCAGGCGCGGCCTGGGCTCCATACGCCAGGATGTCAACGTCTCCCTTGACGGCGGGGCTGTAGTCGAGGTAAAGGGCGTGCAGCAGCTTGACCAGCTCGAACGTGTCGTGGCATACGAGGCCCAGAGGCACGCCGCACTCGCCGAGCTTGCCGCAAGGCAGGAGGTTCGCGACATGACCGAGATTGGAAAAGACGACACGTTTGACGTCACGCGCATCCTGGCTCACACCGCCTCGGAGATTCTCAAAAAGGCATTCGCGCGCGGAGAGTCTGTCGTCTGCATAAGGGCGCGCGGTCTGGCCGGCATGATATCCCTCGAGCCGCGCCCTGGATTTCGCCTAGGCCGCGAGCTCGCCGGCGCCGTAAAGCCACTGGGCGCGCGCGGCGTCTTTCATTCTGACGAGCTGCCCGCCCATGGCATATCTGCTGAGGAGGTCGGCGAGATACGCAAGTTCCTTGGGCTCGGGGAGGGTGACGCGTTTGTCATGGTTGCCGTAGAGCCGGCCGTAGCAGAGCATGCGGCGCGCGCGCTGCGTGAGCGCCTAAACGCCGCACGACATGGCGCACCGGCCGAGACGCGCATGGCGACACCAGATGGCAAGACTACCTACCTCCGGCCGCGGCCTGGTGCGGCAAGGATGTATCCGGAGACTGACGTACCGCCACTACGAATATCGCGCGATGAGCTCAACGCCGCACACGCGTCAGTCCCGCAGCCATGGGATGACGCGCTCGCCGAGCTCCAGAAACGACACTCACTCAACGCGCAGCTTGCCGAGCAGCTCATGGACTCTGAACGTCTTGGGATCTTTGAGCGCATAGTGTCATACCCGTCGATCGAGGCAAACTTTGCAGCATCGGCACTAGTCTCGACCATAACGGCACTGCGGCGCCGTGGACTAGACTCGCCGCTTCCAGACGGTGAGGTTGATGCCGCGTTTGCGATGCTCTCGCGAGGCGAGGTCGCAAAGGAGTCGATCGAGATGATATTCGAGGAGATAATGTCGGGAAGGGCGTCTACTGCAGCAGAGTGCGCAACTGCGCACACCATCGGCGACTCGGAACTCGACGAAATACTCGGCGAGATCATCGCCGAGAATGCCGATGCCATAGCCGAACAGCGCGAGCGCGCGACAGGCTTGCTCATGGGTCGCGCGATGGAACGGCTGCGCGGAAGGGTTGCCGGCGAGCGCGTAAGCTCTGCGCTAAGACGACTCATAGCGTCCGCTGTCGAACAATCAAAATAATGAAAAGCGCCTATTGGCCTAGCTTACCTTTCGACGCCCGGTGCCTCTGCCGCTGACTACGTATCGTCCTTTTGCAGATACGCTGCGCGACTCGGCTAGGTCACCGAACTTCACTTTCTTTGTGCCTCGGCCTACCGTGACATATGCGTCCTTTGCAGACTCTTTGCGCTGGCGCGCCACGTCACGAAAGCTGTCACCGGACCAGTTGTCGGGGCTCTTCTCGGCAACCCTTCGTGAGGTGCCGCGTCCGCCGATTCTGACTACCTTGCCCATGGCAGGCTCACAAGTGCCCCATCGTTTAAACCTGTCCATTGGCACAGGCGTGGAAATGGCCACCATGAGCCACCTTTGGCAGTCTCGTGGACATGGTGGCTCGGCGGGTTTTGGCTGCACTACGTGCTGCCGGCAGGTTCGGCACGGGGCGCCGCTAGGGGCGGCCCTCCAATGGTCGACGGCACTGCACACGTATAATAGGAGACGGACCGCGCTGCGCGCGCATGAAGATCAGGTGCCACAAGTGCAAGGCAAGCGCCGAGCTTAGCGCCGGATACGCGCGCGTGTCATGCGCGTCGTGCGGCCTTGATATGCCCTATGGTGACTATGTCCGCGAGGTGGCTCACGCAAATCCGGCATATTCGGACATTCTTGCCGACTATGCTGGCAACCTTGATGCGCGCCGCGCCGGAACCGATGATGACTGGGACTAGTGGCCCCCACGCGCCGCGATTGCCCGCTCTTGTTAAATATGGCATGCGCACGCACCGCGCATGTTGGATGCACTCCTAGACAGCGCGTTAAACCTCGTGGGATTTGTCGTCGGTATGTCAGTGGGCGCAATGTCGTACATGGCGTACAGAGGCACGGGAAGCCCTGCGATGTTCCGCATGACAATTGCGTTCCTTGCGATAGGTGCGGGGTTTTTTGTCGTGTGGTCAGGCACTGCAGCAATGGGCGTCGCGCCGGGCGAGCCTGGAGCAAAGTGGGCACAGACACTCGGCAACGGCATGCAGATGACCGGATACTTTTTTATCGCGTTTTCGCATGGAATACGGTCGTTTCTTCCGCGTGACAGAGCACTGCGGTCCATAGTAATCTTTCCCCCGCTCTTTCTCTCATATGTCAACCTCGAGCATATATTCAAGTCCGTCTCGTTTGTGCTCCTCGTCTATGGTGCGATCGAGACGATGCTAACCTATATGGAACGGCGCAACAGGGGCGCCATATTTGTCGCATGCGGGTTTGCGCTCCTCGCACTCGGCGAGTTTCTGGGATGGTACTCGCTTGTCTTTCCGACCTCAATACTCTATGGCGCCTCAGTCATCATAAAGATCGCCGGCCTCTTGTCGCTCTTTGTGCCCATATCCAAGATCCCGCTTGCGCGCATGCGCGCGCGGCGGCAGGACGACCCACAAGGCATCTAGTCAATAACTTTTGTGCTGTTGGTTCAATGGATGGCATATGACGTATGATATTACCCAATACGAAGACGCTGTCGCTAGGGCATGGGTGAGCACAGGACACAACTCCGAATCGTCAATGACATTCTGACAGTGGCCAGGGATGACGTCATTGACGCACATGGCATGGCCGTCACGCGCCTCTCGCGCCACGCCAATGTCCCCCACGCGCGCCTCACAGGCATACTCTCGCTCCTCGTCTCGCATGGCCTCCTCGAGCGCGGCTCGCCGACTGGCGCGTACAGGTACAAGATCAGCGACTCTGGACGCGAGTTCCTCGTCGCGTACAGGACGTTCAGCGAGTTCGCCGAGGGCTTTGGACTGAGCCTCTAGGCGACGCTCTAGATGGGGCAGGGAATGGCCTCGCATACACGTGGATCTGCAGGCTCTTCGCACATGCCTATTATTGCCCCATAGTGCGCCCCGCCGACACGATGATGCGCGTGAACTGCGATGCAGGGGGAATCGATACCGCCACGCGTGCCGTGCGTGACGGGCGAACCGTGGCGTTTCCGACTGACACGGTGTACGGAATCGGATGCGACCCACACAACGCTGCAGCAGTAGCTGCCGTGTACGCCGCAAAGTCGCGTGATCCCTCAAAACCAATGCCGATCCTGTGCGCCTCAGCCGCGTCGGCGTGGGAGATTGCGTCACCAGACGCGCTGGCGCGTCGGCTTGCTGACGCATTTTGGCCTGGCGCACTCACGATGGTTCTGCCGCTGACCAACTCGAGCCTGCGCGACACAATGGGACTGCGCGACGGCACAGTCGCCGTGCGTGTGCCATCCTCGCGTTGCGCACTCGCGCTACTTGAGGCGTGCGGCCCGCTAGTCGGCACTAGCGCAAACGTCGCGGGTCACACCCCGGCGACCAGTCCGGACTCTGTGGGCACTGACGGAGTTGACGTTCTCGTTGACGGCGGCGTCGTGGGTGATGGACCGGTCCCCTCTACGGTCATACGCCTGGACGGCGCGCGACGCCCGACGGTTCTGAGAGAGGGCGTCGTGCGCACTGTCGAGCTGGAGGCGTATTGGACCTAATAGCGACATGCGCGAGGCACTTTGAGCGTGACGCATGCGCCGAGCTCGTCACGCTCCTTGGCGCGTGCGGTGACAGTGGAGCGTCGGCCTCGCCGACTGACATGCGCGGCATCCTGACGGCGCAGACATCGCTAGGCCCTGATGCGGCAATTGGGGCGCTGCGCGCGCGCCTCGCCGAGGAGCCTTGGGAATTCAGGTACGTCATGCGTGTCATGCCGGTTCAGGCCACGACTAGCGCGCGAGCCGAGGACATCGCCGAGGCCGCCGGTCGACTCGCCTCGCGCATACCCGAGTCGCAGACATACCGGATCACGCTCGAAAAGCGCAACTCGGGCGAGTCGCGAGACGCCATAATCACCGCAGTCGCCGACGCAGTCGAGCGTCGAGTGTGCTTGGACCGCCCTGACTGGGTCGTCCTCGTCGAGATCCTCGGGCCAAACGCCGGCGTCTCAGTCATCAGGCCAGACGGCGTGCTTCGCGTGCAGCATGAAAAGATGGCCGCCTCAGAGGAGGACGGCGGCGCGCTCGACTAGTATGTCCTCAAGGGCATGGCGCGAGTCGACTGCGCGGATATGCGTGGCCGTTATGCCAAGCTCGCGTCGGAGGGCTGGCTCGGAGCCGTATCCGGCAGAGTTCTTCAGGAGCGGTTTGGCGCGCGACTCTAGCCTGCCGAGCTGAAAGCGCGAGCCGACTGCGACGAGGATCGCGCCCTCGCCTCGCCGGGCACCAACGCGGCTGATCGCCTGTGATATCTGGTGCGTGTTGGCAAACCTCATGAGAATATCCGTCTCTAGCCTCTTGGCTAGGAGCGCATCCTTGCGTGCGGCCGCAACCGAGACACCGGCTATGCGCCTGGCGTGCGATGGACCAAGGACGAACTTGCGCCGGAGGATCTGTATGGCGATGCGAGGAAACTCGGCGCGCAGCGAGTCGACGAGCGCACTGTCGGCCACCACACCGCGGCCTAGGCTTGCGACGAGAACCTCGGATGTCGCACGCGTTTCCTGTCCGCCGTGAACGACAGGTATTATCGTTATAGTGTCCCCGTCATGCACGCTCGCCTCGGGCAGGGCTGACGAGTCGACCCCGTTGAGCGCGACAAGGGAATTCTTTAGGTCAAGTGGCGGCGCACCTTTTGGAACCGCGGCGCAGATGCGCCTTAGCGCTTCATCTAGGCTGTTCGCATCGCCGCTAATCTGCGGTGGACCGTCTGGAAATGACTTGCGCGCACCGCCTAGGAGCTCGATCGCTATCAACGCAAACCTGCGTCCTAGCGTGACTCGGCGTCGGCAGCCCCGAGCACGGCGGAAGCCTCTGCGGCCTCCGCGTCGGCCTCGTCTGGCATGGCTGTCCCGGCGACCTCGCCGTCTAACTGCTTTACTGTTGCGGCACCGTCGGTGAATGCCTTGCCGTCTGCTGACTCGACTGCCGCCTCGGGCTCCTCGGGCTTTGACTCGGCCTCTGCGGCGGCCTGTTCTTGGGCTGCGTCTGCTGCAGCACGCCTCCGGCGCTCCTCTATCTCGTGCTTTTCGCGCTTTAGCGTTCTTGTGATGTATCCGGCTATCTCGTTCTGTAGCTCCTTTGACCTGACTATCGCTATGGCCTTTAGGGCCTTGCGGTTCTCGGCAAAGTCGAGGCCAAACTCGGCCTTGTGCTCGGCGAAGACCTGCTCGGTGTATCGCTTTATCCGGTTCACGAATGCGCACTGCAGCACGGGGTGTTTTATACCTATATTCCGAGGTAGCGCCGCGAGTTGGCCGCGAGCGTGCGGCGCATCTCGCCATAGCTCGTTCGGCGTGATCGGGCCATGCAGAGAACGACACTTGGGATGTGACACGGCTGTGCGGCCCTCCCCGCAAAGCACCTCGAAAAGCGAACCGGCCCGTCAGTCTCGGCGAGAAGCATCTCGGGTCTTGTGCGCGCAATGAGCGATCGCTTGTCGGCCGCATAGACGCAGACAGGCCCATAGGAGACATAGACGCCCATGTCCATGGCGCGCGCGAGCTGCCGCCTGTTGCCGTCAAACCAGTGGAGCGCGGCGCGTACGCTGTATGACGAGAGCGTGTCAAGAACGTCATCGACTGAGCGGCGCGAGTGTATTGAGGCCGGCAGCCCGTTGGCCTCGGCGAGCGAGAGCATGGAGGCGAAGACCTCGCGCTGCCGCCTGTACCCGCGCTCGTCAGTCACCGTCGGATCGAGGCCGATCTCGCCAATGCCTTTGACACGGCCAGACTCGACGAGGCCGGCGACAGGCTCGATGTCCCCGTCGGCTCCGTCCGGGTGTATCCCTGCAAAGGCGACGATGCGCCTACTGCGCGCTGCCAGCTCTGCGCTAAGTGCCGAGTCGGCCGCCGTAGTCGAGACGCAGAATGCCGCAATGTCGAGCGCATCCATGCTTGCTGTGAGGCTGTGGGCGTATGGGCCATATGCGGCATCGGCTAGGTGGATATGCGTGTCATAGATGGCCGCCGTGGCCACCTTCGGCGCGAGGCTCTCGCCGTGGCCGCCCATGCGCGCCATGCCGTGCCCCCGCCCTAAATAGTCTGCAATAATCGTGCACACCGTCATATTTTTTCATCCGCGGCCTTTTATCGGCCGCACGCTCACATGATATTATGGCATCGCGAGAGATTGGGGTCTCCCCAATGTACCGCATACTCAAAAAGGCCGGTGCCGAGCGCGTGAGCGCCGAGTCCGCCGAGGAGCTCCGGCGCGTGACCGAAGAGTATGCCGTGGCCATGGCGCGCCGTTCAGTCGAGCTCGCCGGCCACGCGCGGCGCAAAACGGTAAAGGCCGAGGACGTGCGCCTCTCAGTTAGGCCTGCCTCCTAAAGCGTTTAATTGCCGGACATGACCGCCGGTCTCCGGTGAGGTGGCAGAGCGGTTATGCGTGGGCCTGCAAAGCCCATCCAAGGGGGTTCGACTCCCCCTCTCACCTCCAAATTATCATTGGCAGCGGCCCTGCCACGAAACAACTTGCAGGAGGTTTACGATGACCGGACACGCCGCCGGCGCGCCATGCTGCGGGCCTCAATATGTAGGGTGCGCCGGATACCGGCCATACCGCAGATGTCACATAAAGTATATTAGGTTTCGGGCAGTCTAGTGTGACATGGCCTCAACTGCCCCGGCGCTAGCGGCCGCACTCGTGGCAATTGCAATTATCGGCGGCTCGGCGATCTATCTTACAGCCTCTGATGCGCCCGGCATCGCACAGCCAACACCGGCGATGCCGCAGCCGCGCCCCGTCGAGCCGCCTTCGGCCGGCGAGCCTGCCATGCCGCCTGCTCGGCCGACGGATCCTATGGGATCGACCACGCCGCCCGCAGATCCCGCCACGCCCGCAAAGGAGCCGCCCACACGCGATCCGGCCGCCACCTCGCGTCCAGGCACCGTGGGCACGTCGGACAACGGTGCTGACCTGGTGAGGCTCTCATTTGACGAGTATGTGGAGTTTCTGTCCACCTATGAGCAACCGCGGTTTGGACATTATTACATACATGATGATTTCATGTTTAGGGGTTTAGATAGCGCTGAAATGATGGCTGATACCTCTGATGAGGACTCTTGGAGCGATGGCGTCCTTCAATCCTCCAAGGTGAGCTCACCCTCCGCGCCACAATACTCGACAACAAACGTCCAGGTTGTCGGCGTGGACGAGCCGGACTTTGTAAAGAGTGACGGGAGGCACATCTATGCGCTAAGGCACAACACGCTAGCCATCGTTGACACGCAGGTGACAAACCCCGCCAGGGCCGTGACCACAGTGGAGCTCGACTTGCCCCCACTGGTCCAAAAGTACGATATGCTCGTGAACGGTGATCGCCTCGTCATCCTGTACTTTCTCTCCGTGTTCAACCAGGCCGGCGGCATTGACGACTATACGACCCACGCGCTCGTCCTCGACGTGTCTGACAGGGGCTCCCCCGAGCCCGTGCGCGAGTTCACGATCCCCGGCAGGCTAGAGACTGGCCGCATGATCGGCGACCACGCGTACGTCGTGGCCTCAAAGATGCCCAACTATGACGACCCCGCAGTGCCGGCGCTCCTTCTTGACGGCCGGACCGTCCAAAAGACGCCCGTGTACATGCCGGCTGACGAGGACGGGATTGCTGACTATCCGCCGCACCTAGTCACCGTCATGGCATTTGACATCGGCTCAGACGAGGCAAACTCGGTGGCGTTTGTCATGGATCCCAGGTCTACGACGTTCATGTCGCACACGAGCCTTTACCTGACGGCATCGCCGCACGGGACCGACGAGTGGGCCGCGTTCTATATCGTCTCACAGCTCCTCGGCTCGATAATCGACCTGCTCAACGAGCCAGACAGGGACGATCTGGCATTGAGGCTGGACGCCGTGACCGAGGGAGACGAGGAGGCAGTCGTCTTGCTCCTCGGCGACATTCTCGAGTCGTACGCCAGGGGCGGCGCGGCGGCACGCGCGGGCATTGACGTGGCCGCAACGCAGGAGCTCTCAAAGATCGCCACGGACCTGGGACTTGCGAGTGAGGCCACCGAGATATACCGCATCGGCATCGATGGCGTGGACTTTGACCTCGCCGCGCGAGGTACGGTGCCCGGCCACATGCTCAACCAGTTCTCGATGGACGAGCACAAAGGCGAGCTTCGCGTGGCGACTACGGTCAACGGGCGCCTCAACACGTTCAACAACGTCTTTGTCCTCGACTCGGCACTCGAGCCCACCGGCGCGCTCACGGGGATTGCGCCTGACGAGGACATCTATTCTGCGCGCTTTGTCGGCGACAGGCTGTATCTCGTGACGTTCAGGCAGATAGACCCGTTCTTTGTCATCGACCTGTCCGGTGATGATCCCGAGATACTCGGAGAGCTAAAGATGCCGGGCTATTCGGACTATCTGCATTTTTATGACGAGTCCACGGTGATCGGGATCGGCCGCGAGGAGGGCCTAAAGATAGCAATGTTTGACATATCTGACATCCGGAAGCCGAGCCTGGCCGACTCGATCGTCCTGGGATCGTGGGAGACATGGTCACAGGCCGAGCACGAGCACAAGGCACTCCTCGTCTCGCGCGAGCATGCCATAATGTCGATACCCGTGATAAGCGGAAATAACCTTCGACTGCCCATAGAGCAGACACTCTCGGCGACAGAGAACGAGGCCGGCACGTTCACGTTTCTCGTGTACGGGATAGGGCAGTCAGGCTTTGACCTCATGCAGTCCATCGGCCACGACTATACATATGACACGGAGACTGACTTTGCGAGGTCGCTCTACATAGGGCAGAGCCTCTACACGGTCTCTGACTCGGCCATCACGCGCTCGCCGGTTGACGGGAATAACTATGTGACAAAGATACCACTCGAGCTTCGTTAGGGCACGCTAGGGCGTAACACACTAGACTATGGGTCGGCTAGACGCGTCGGTGTTAAACACGCTTGTCTTCTCGCCATCGGCCATACTGGCGAGTGACTCTAGCGCGCCGGCCTTGTGGAGGCACTGGTTGTTGTTGCCGCACCTGTACGAGAGCGTGCAGCGCGGGCATCCGGAGACGGTCTCACACGGGCATCCGGCGACAATGTCGCGCGCGCGCACGACTGCGCGCTCCATGCGATCATAGAGCGCCCTGCTCGCGCCGCTCCCGCCGACTGCGCCGTCATACACGTAGATCATCCCCGATGAGCCCATCGACATGCCGCCAAGGTCAGTCGGCGAGGCGCCCGTCACCATGCGGCTTCCCTCTATGATGACGTGCTCGGCCGCATGGTACGAGCCGGCCACAATGCCCTCCGAGTCGGCACCTGACTTCATGGCCGTGTTGGGGAGCGGCGCGCAGAACCTGATGCCCTTTGTGGGGAACGTGTAGGACAGGGGCTTTGGCAGGCTGACCCTCTCGCCCTCTGGAGCATCTGCGCTGTCTAGGACCGCGTATCCGGTGACGACCTTTTTTATGACAAGGTCGCAAAACTCGATCTCTGCGCCAAAGCACCTGCGTGACTCGATCATGCCGGTCACCGTGGGCCAGTCCTCGCTTATTGCCCTGGTCTGTGACGTTGTGCCCTGCGGGAGCGGCTCTATCTCGGCGCGCCACGAGTGCGGGTAGCCGAGGCGCTTGACCACATGTGACCTGCCGCCCATCATGTATACCGCATCCGTGTGCAGCTCCGTTAGCGCGATCGGCATCTCGCGGTGGCCGACCCTTCTTCCTCCCATGTGTATCGTGACCGAGCCGCCGATCCCGCGAATGCTGTACTCGCGCCCGAGCTTGCGCATCCCCTTGGCAGTCAGGTGGAGCGCTCCTCTGGTGCGCCCGAGCAGCCCGTCCTTTATGCAGCGCCCTATCGCCCCGCCGAACGCCTCCTCCTCGGCGTTCGTGAGCGCCATGTCCGAGGCCATCGCCGCCGTTTGGTGCTCCTCGACATACACGTTTGAGGCATCAATGTGAGGCGTCTCCTCGTCTTGCTCATAGTCCTCGGGGTGCGCCATATAGTATTGCGATATTGGGTCAGCCCCGAGGACAAGGAACGCGCACCCGCGCCTGCCTGAGCGCCCCGCCCTGCCTATCCTCTGCATAAACCTCCTAAAGGGGATCGCCTCGGATATGACACAGTCGACATCGCCAATGTCGACGCCGAGCTCGAGCGTTGACGTGCACGAAATCGCGTCAAGCTCGCCGGTGCGAAACCTCGCCTCGATGTCACGTAGTCGCCCGGCGTCCATGCCTCCGCGATGTATGTCTATCTTTATCCTGTTTGCGGCCTCGGCTCCGACTAGCTCGGTGTTGCGGTGCGAGTTGCCAAATATCATCGTCTTGCGCCGTGCCGATTTCATCCTCTTTGCGAGGCTGACCATGAGTCGGCGCTTTGGAATCCTGACGGAGCCCATGATCGCAAAGTCGACTGCGGCACGACGCCCCTTCCCAACGACGACGTCCATCTCTTGGCCAAAGAGGCTCGAGCAAAACTCTTGCGAGTTGCTCAGCGTTGCCGATGCGGCAACGCATTGGAGGGGACCGGTCAGCCTCTTTAGGCGCGCGATAATGTGGTGCACGTTGGAGCCGAACACGCCAGTGTACTCATGAGCCTCATCGACTACGAGAAATCTTGCCGTGCGCAGGAGATCCGCCAGACCCCCGTGACGGAACATCTGGTGGTGGAGGAGGTCAAAGTTAGTAATTAGCATCTCGGGTGGATCTGCAATGATCGCCTTGCGCTCGGCGTCATTTGCGTCACCGTCAAATATTGCCGCGCGCATTCCGGCTGCCACTGCAATGGATGAGACCTTTGGGAGCTGGTCGCGCGCAAGGGCCTTTGTGGGATAGACGAATATCGCGCGAATCGCGCCACGGTTCATCGAGGCGGCAAGGTGTGCAATGGGGACAAGGAACGCCTCAGTCTTGCCAAATGCCGTCGGCGCCTCTATGACGACGCTCCGGCCGCGCAGTATGCGGTCTATGGCCTCAGACTGGTACTGGTGGAACGTCCCTATCCCACGCTCTCGCACGCGCTCGGCGATGCGCACGTCAATGCCAGATTCGCCAACGTCAGATCCGGCCGCGGGATCCTCCTGGGTCATCAGCCTGTACTGCGCAAGGTACGCGCGCCGTGAGTGTAGCGCTTTCCTGACCTCATCGGGCGGGTCAGCATCGCCGATCATCGAGTCAATCTCGGCGTGATCCCTGGCCTCACCGGTACCCTCGGCACGACCTCGCCAGTCGTCCTCTCGCTTGCCCGTCTTGCCCTCGTCATGGCGAACGCAGACATCTAGGTATATCTCGTCATCGCGGCCCGCCGGCGAGATGGTCTCCTCCAGGCCGCACGCATCGCACGTGACTATCGCGCCGTTGGCAGAACGATGAATGCTGAGCTCGTCTCCGCATGCCGGACAGTCATAGGCCATGCAGCAGTCCCACTTGCGTGGACATATTGGTGTGTCGTGAGGCGCGCAATACTGCCATCGGCACGGTCACGAAACCTACATCTAGTCAGCTTTAATTTGCCCAGGGTCGATTTTGCTCAATTCTACATTTTTATCCGAAATGGTCTCACACGCGATCCATGGCAAGCTACACTGGCCAGGTCGCCGCGATACACAAACGGTACAATGCGGCGGCCAAGCGGGCTGGCTCCAGCAGGACCCTGATGAAGGCGTTCCGTGCCCACAAAAAGGCACACGAACGTCTCCTAAAGAGGCATCTTCGTGAGGAGCTCACCGCGGTCAAAAGGAAGGCTCGCGCACTAAAGTAGGCGCGATCCCGGAAAGAAAAGGCGGAAAGGCACGATGTCCGCGCCTAGTTGATATAGCGCACGCCGCCCGCACGCCACGCATGGCACGCCGCCCGCACGCTGCAATCAAGTCCCATATACGCAACATTGAGTGCAACCGCGGAATGGCCGATCTGCCCGACTCGTGCGTTGACCTTGTGATCACGGATCCGCCGTTTGCGATAGACTTTGCGCCCTCGCGGGCCAACTATAACAGGACCGACTCGCGCGTGATGAGGGGGTACAGCGAGGTCAGTGCGGCTGACTATCTGGGGTTTACGCGGTCATGGATGGCGCTGGCGCACCGCGTCATGGCCGACACTGCAAGCATGTACGTCTTTTCGGGGTGGAACAGGCTAAAGGACGTGCTAACTGCGCTCGATGAGACGGGGTTTGTGACGGTAAACCATATCATATGGAAGTACCAGTTTGGCGTAGTTACGAAAAAAAAGTTCGTCACGTCGCACTATCACTGCCTCTATGTCTGCAAGAGCGCATCAAAGCGCCGCTTTTACCCATTTGCGCGATTCGGGCCGCGTGACCGGACCGATGACGGGCACAGCGCGCACTATCGCGACAAGGAGGACGTGTGGGAGATAAAGCGCGAATACTGGACGGGCAGGCAAAAGACGCCAACAAAGCTCCCGCGCGAGCTAGTCGAAAAGATGCTCGAGCACTCTAGCATCGAAGGTGACGTGGTCATGGATCCGTTCCTCGGCTCGGGACAGGTCGCAGTCATCGCGAACCTGATGAAGAGGCGCTATGTCGGCTTTGAGGTCGCCCCCGAGTATTACGAGTTTGCAAAGGGCAGACTAGAGTCTGGCAAGTACCTGCCCTAGGCGCCGGCCTTGCCGCCGACGCCCTCGGAGATGAGCCTGCGCATCTCCTCATCAGTCCGCCCGTTGCGCTCTATGCCAAGTGTTGCGGCCATTGCGTCAAGCTTTTCGGCCTCTGTGCCCATCGGCCCCGTCGGCCTCATGCCGCCCATGCCCTCGGCGTGGCCGCGGATCTCCGTTTTGGCCTTGTCATACTCGCCGGCTAGCTTTCCGAGCCGGCGCGCCACGCCGGGCAGCCTGTTCGTTCCAAGGAGAACGATGAGAGCGACGAACGCGATGAGAACCCACTCGCTCCCGCCAATGTTGAGCACAATGCCCTCCATGCGTCCACGCCTCCGGCGCCCTCCCAAATTAAGGGTTCGCGCGCCTAGACGGCTCGAGCTGGCGCCGACGAATGACGGACATTGCAGTCACGGCGACACCGACGGCAAAGAACGCCAAATAGGGCGCCGCACCGCCCCAGTATTGCGATATGAGGCCTGCTGCGATGGGTCCGGCGGCCCAGCCGATTCCAAATATCGTCTCATACACGCCTATCATGCTGCCCTCCTCGCCGCGCCCCGCCTTGCCAAGGACGATGTCAAGCGTGAGCGGGAAGAATATGCTAAAGCCAAACCCCATGAGTACCATCGAGACGGCAAAGGCGACCATGCCATCAGCAAAGAACGACAGGAGGAGCGCACCGGCGATCGATGCTGTCACCGTGCTCATGGTGAGGCCCCTCCTCTGCGCGAGCCGGCCGGCCGTAAAGAGCGAGACTATGCGCGAGACGCCAAACACGAAAAAGAGGATGCCGATCCCAATGTCGCCGATCCCGCGCTCGTGGAGGAACGCGGGGTATATCGTGAGTATCATGCCAAAGGCCGCCGTGAGGTAGAGGAGCATCGTGATGACCTCTGGAAACTTTGCAATCCGGCGAAACGCGACGAATGACCACTTTTGGATCTTTTCGCGCGTGTCAGCGCGCGAGAGCGGAATCGACGTGATCATCGCAGCGGCTAGCACATACGCCGCGACGGCAAAGACGGTCCTGTACGCCTCGCCGTCACCCTCGGCTCCGGCTAGCATGAACGAGGCGATTAGCGGGCCGATGGTAAAGCCGCCGACAAAGAGGCCGGTGAACCTCGATATGTTCGCAACACGGCTCCCGCCGGGGGAGAACTTTGAGAGTATGGCCTCACTCGGCGGCCAAAAGAACGCGTGTGCGACTCCGGTCATTGCGCGGTATGCCATTATCTCGGGCACGGACTCGGCAATCGAGAGCAGGTACAGCGCCGTTGCGTTTATGACGATGCCGACGAGAAGGAGGCGCGCGCTGTTGAACCTGTCGAGGAGGAGGCCGACGAGGAGTGGCACAAACATGTATGGCACAAAGTTTGCAAGGCCGATGAGGCCCAACTCGGCGTATGACGCGCCGATAGTCGTGCTTGCAAAGACGGGCAGTATTGGCCCGTGCATGCCATACGCTATGCCGATGAGTATGCCAGTCGCGTTGACTAGGGCGATCGCGCGGTTCATTTGTGCGCTGCGACCATGATCGCGCCTCCCATGAGACCCGTCTCAAACTCGACGCGCCCAAAGTGCTCGAGGAGGAGCCTGCGCAGCTCCGAGTTGCGCGGCCACCTCGTGTACGTCCCATATAGCGCGCCAAAGCGCAGGCCGAGGCGCCCACCGGCGCAGAACGCAACGACTGGCAGAATCGCCCTCAGGTACGCGCCGACGCCGGCGCGCAGGATCGCCGAGTCGGGCTTGCCGAGGTCGACGATGACGAGGCGCCCGCCCTTGCGCAGGACGCGGTGAATCTCGGATATTGCAGTCCTTAGGCTTATCGCATCGCGCAGTGAATAGCCGCACATGACAACGTCAAACTGTGCGTCACGATAGGGCATAGCCTCAAAGACGCCGCACGAGCGCCCAACCGGTTCGCCGAGGCGCCCACCGGCGGCGCGAAGCATGGGAACTAGCGCGTCATGGAGAGTGAGCGTCATCTTGCCACCGCACTCCTCTAGTGCGACGCGCGACATGTTGCCAAAGCCCGAGCCCGCATCTAGCACAGAGTCGCCGGCGTTGATGCGACCGGCCAGGCCGCGCTTCCTGTTGGGCTCGGCGGTTCCCAGCGATATTGCGCGATTCACCCTGTCATATACCGGTATGATCTCGCGCAGCGCGTCGATTACGCCGTTCCATTCCCCACCGAGTCCCATCGAGCCGCCCATGCGCGGCGCATAATTTGAACCTGTGCCCTAGCGCCCAAAGCGTCTGGATGCCTCGGCGTGACTGCCGAGCTCGCCGTTCTCGACCCTGGCAAGCTCGCCGCCGTTGACGATGCGGGCCATCTTTATGTGGTCAGTCCCGTCTGGCGTCTCGGACTTTAGGTTGATTGCGGCGACTGCGAGTGCAGAGGCGTCCTCCATGCTCATCGACGGCGAATAGTGCTTTTCCAAAAAGTCATTGACCTCCTCGGCACCGGCCCCTATGGCGACTGCGGCGTACTGGACATACGTCCCGCTCGGGTCAGTCACGTATATCGACTGGCCCTTTTGGTCCACGCCGGCGACGATGAGCGCAACGCCGTAGGGCCGCACCCCCGAATACTGCGTAAACTGGTGGCACTGGTCGGCGAGGTGCTTTGCGACCGTCTCGACCTCGACGGACTCGTCATATGTCAGGCGATTGCCCTGCGAGAACATCCTTGCGTTGTCGACCTGGACGCGCGCGTCGGGAATGTATCCGGCCGCAGCAACGCCGATGTGCCCGTCGACCCTGAATATCTTTTGGGTGATGTCGTTTGCCTGCAGCGCTCGCGGCTTCTCCTCGACTGCCATGACGATGCCCGCATCGCACTTTATGCCTACGGCGAGCGTGCCGCGCTTTACGGTCTCGATCGCATACTCGACCTGGTATATGCGGCCGTCTGGCGAGTACATTGTGGGGGTCATGTCATATCCCCGCGATCCCATCATAATGGGGCAATGGCCAAATCTTGTCAATTTAAGCCTAAGCGCCGCAGGCGTGGGCGCGACACGCAAGCTGCACGGATCTGCGCCCGACGAGCATTCCTGCCCAGTCCACTACTTTTCGCACAGGGCAATGCCACAGCATCCATGTCAGACTTAAATATGCGCGACCCCTATGGCGTGCCTGTGGGCATGGCCGGTGCTGACCCCTTTGAGAACGCGACCAAACAGGTCAATGACGCGTGCGACATCCTTGGGAT
Organism: Cenarchaeum sp.; assembly: GCA_963692915.1. Lineage (GTDB taxonomy): Archaea > Thermoproteota > Nitrososphaeria > Nitrososphaerales > Nitrosopumilaceae > JAHRAL01. Next base: position 1,209,794 of record OY843584.1, on the reverse strand, counting down.
AAATGACAAGGGCCTTCGCGAATACCTTGCGATGCCAAACCGACTGGTGCGCGTAAAGATACCGGTTCGCATGGACAACGGCAAGATTCGCGTCTTTGTCGGATTTCGCTCGCAGCACAACAACGACAGGGGTCCGTACAAGGGCGGCATCAGGTACTTTGATCCGGCCGGCGGCGCGGAGTACATGGAGCGCGAGGTCATGGCACTCTCGTCGTGGATGACGTGGAAGTGCGCAGTCGTTGACGTCCCGCTCGGCGGCGGCAAGGGCGCAATATTCGTAAACCCGAAAAAGGAAAAGCTCAGCGCCGGCGAGATGGAACGCCTGACGCGCGGGTTCGCCTACGCGATATCCGAGGTCATCGGCCCGGAAAAGGACATCCCCGCACCTGACGTGTACACGACTGGCCGCGAGATGACGCAGATAATGGACACGTTCTCAAAGATGAACGGCAACCGCCGGCTGCCTGGGGTCATAACGGGCAAGCCGATCCCGATGGGCGGCTCCCTTGCGCGCAACGTCGCCACGGGTCTTGGCACGGCATACTGTGTGCGTGAGGCCGCAAAGGTTCTCAAGGTAAAAATGCGCGGCGCGACTGTCGTCCTGCAGGGATTTGGAAACGCCGCAACGTTTGCCGGCGAGTATCTTGAAAAGCAGGGCGCGACTGTCATTGGCGCAAGCGACTCTCGCGGCTCGATATCAATCCCGCGCGGCGCAAAGATGGCAAAGATCGAGGACTGGAAGGCAAAGAAAGGAACAGTCGTCGGATTTCCGGGCAGCAAAAAGATATCGACAGAAGATCTCCTTACGCTAAAGTGCGACATTCTCATACCTGCAGCACTAGAGAACCAGATCGACGCAAAGCTCGCATCACGCCTGCGCTGCAAGATAATAGGCGAGGCGGCCAACGGCCCGACGCTGCCCGAGGCGGATCCCGTCATACACTCCAAAAAGATAATGGTCGTGCCGGACATACTCGCAAACTCGGGCGGCGTGTGCATATCGTACATGGAGTGGGTCCAGAACAACATGGGCTACTATTGGACCTTTGACGAGGTCGCAAAAAAGATGGAGGAGCACATTGTGCGCGGATTCAACGACACTCACGCGCTCTCCAAAAAGCACAAGATTGACATGCGCAAGGCCGCCATGGTTCTCGCCGTGGGCAGGGTCGTCGAGGCCTTTGAGCACCGCGGCATATGGCCCTAGGGTCTCGCCGCGATGACACGGGCACTCGTACTCCAAAACTCGCCGCTTGAGGGTCCCGGACTCCTCGGCAGCCTCCTTGAGGATGACGGCTTTGAGCTCCACACAGTCGATGCGCGCCTCGGCAGCATCCCGCACGAGGGCTTTGAGCTCCTCGTGGCACTCGGCGCCCCCGAGGGCGCAAACGACGACCTGGCGTACCTGCGCGAGGAGGAGTCGCTCATGCGCTCGTGCGTCGATCGCGACACTCCGGTCATCGGGATATGCTTTGGCTCACAGCTCCTGGCCCGTGCGCTCGGCGCGCGCGTCTGGCGCGGCCCAAAACCCGAGATTGGATTCTATGGCGACCTGGTGCCAGACACGCAAGACGGCATCATGGCCGGATTCAAGAGCCCCTTTGCGGCGTTCCACTGGCACAATGACACGTTTGACCTGCCCGATGGCGCGACACGCCTCGCGCACTCGGCGTCATACGAGAACCAGGCGTTCTGCATCGGCCGCGCGCTTGGCGTCCAGTTTCACCTAGAGGTCGGACCCGGCATGGTTCGCTCTTGGCTTGATGCCGCATCGCGCGCAAGGGGGGGAATATCAAGGGCCGACGCCGAGGCCATCGGCGCCGAGTCTGCGACAAGGATTCATGCAGTCAACGAGAACATGCGCCTGCTGTATCGCAACATAAAGTCAGAATTTGGCCTGTGAGGCGCACCGCGCGGCCCACTCTTTAAATTGCCTGATCTCGCGTGCCGACGCATGGTTCACAGGGCAGTCATTGCGCTGGCCGCACTCGCCATCCTCACCCTCATGTCCCCGTCGGCATGGGCACACCCGTTCATCGAGGAGACGATGCCGCAGCGCCTCTCTAGTGCCCCGCTGGGCACCGATCACGTGACGGTGTGGTACTCTGAGGGAGTCGAGCTCGACTTTAGCTCGCTCAAGGTGTACGACTCGACAGGCAGCAGGGTTGACAATGGGGACACGGCGTACCACGAGGGCGACGTGTCCCTGAGGGTCACGACGTCGCCGCTAGATGACGGTGTTTACACCGTTGCTAGCAGTGTCCTGTCGCGAATTGACGGGCACCTCGTTGGCGGCGCGTTCATCTTTGCAGTCGGCGGCGCCACGATCGACGCGGCCGCTGCCGAGTCCGTCGCGCCCGCCGCGCAGGTCTTTGTTCCAGAGGCCGCAGCGCGCCTGCCCGGACTCATCGGGCAGAGCGTCATTATCGGGGCTGCCGTCGCGATGCTCATCACCGCCTCGACATGGCGTGCGCTGGGCCTTGCGCGCGAGGCCGAGTCGGTTCATCGCTCGCGCTTTATGGCGCTAGTCGGCGCCGGTGCGATCATGGTCCTGGCCTCCAACGTTTTCATGCTCGCCGCGCAGTCGTTTCGCCTCGAGGCCTCTGTCATCGACGCGCTGGGCACGACGTTTGGCGGTACGATCGCAGCAAGGACGGTGATAACTGTGGCGCTGCTTGGCGCATGGTTTGTCGCCGAGCGGCGCGGGGGGCCGAGCAGGCCGTGGGTTGCGGCCTTTGCGGCACTCGGCATGGCCCTTGCGGCCACGATGACTATGGTCGGCCACGGCTCGGCGAGCAGTGAAGGCGCCGCCATGCTAGACTATGCGCACAATGTGATCGCCGGTGTCTGGATTGGCGGCGTCGCATACCTCCTTCTCGCCGTCATGCCTGCCCTCAGGCGCCTCGGCGAGCGGGCCGACGAGGCCGCACTGGTGGCCATACCGACGCTCTCGGCAATATTTGTCACGTGCGTCGGCGTGGCGGCCATAACCGGACCGCTATTGATGTGGCTCCTTGAGGACAGCGTCATGGCCATCGCGGGCTCCACATACGGGGCGATCCTTGCCGCAAAGATCGCCATCGCCGCGACCATGGTGGCAATCGGCGCATACAACTCGTCAGTTATCGCGCGCGGGGCCCGGCGCGCCGTCATGCGCCTCACGCGCTCCCTGCGCCTAGAGGCGACTCTCGGCGTGGCCCTCCTGGCCGCCGTGGCGCTCCTCACCAACACGACACTTCCGGGAGGCGAAGCCACAGACTATGCCCCGCCGGCGCCCGTTGGCCTCGATGTGACCGAGTTCTCGGCGCGCGCGGCCTTTGGCGTCTCGCTCTGGCCGCTCGCCGCCGGCCCCAACACGATCAGCGTGGGCGTCACGGGCACCGACGGCGAGCCGCTCGATGACCTCGAGGAGGTTCGCGTAAAGGTCTCTAGCCCACAGCGCGCGATCGCGCCCATCGAGGTCAAGGTCGAGGCCGACGGCGGCGTGTACACCGGCGAGCTCACCCTTGGGTTCTGGGGCGCGTGGGACATTGACGTCGAGGCGATCAGGTCTGGTGCGGCAAACGAGTCGGTTCGCATCAGCACCTTTGCGCGACCCCTGGCCTCCGAGCTCGGCATAAAGATCACCGAGCATGTCATGCCAGAGGGCGCAGTTCCGCTCCATATCGCACACGGTGGCCAGACGATCTGGATCAGCGACCCGTCGATGCCGCGCGTCTGGAGCCTGGATCGCCAGACCGGCGAGTTTGCCGCGCACGAGTTTGAGGGAACCGGATCGCTGATCGTTAGCGTGGGCGATGACCGGACGGTCTGGTTTGCCGACAGCCGGTCGGCCCTCATTGGGTCGATCGACGCGCAGACGCGCGCGATAAGCACAACAGAGATCCCCGACGGCCTCGGGTCTGACGGCTTGCGAGCCACGCCGACGTGGATACATGCTGCGCGCGACGGCACTGTCTGGGTGAGCGTGCCCAACTGGAATACAGTCCTCGAGCACGATCCGGCAACGCGCGAGTTCGTCGCGCATACTTCGCCGACGCCCGAGTCACGGCCGTTTGGCCTCGCCGAGGGACCGCACGGCGGGATGTGGTTTGCCGAGCTGACCGGAGGCAAGGTCGGCCGCATTGACATGGCAAGCGGCGAGATCGCCGAGTTTTCCCCCGACCCGCCGCTGCGGACCGCCGAGACGCTCACGTTCGGGCCGCGCGGCGGGCTGTGGGTCTCTGAGCACGCCGAGGGAGGGGGCGTTGCGCGCCTCGATCCGCTCCTTGGAACATTTACGCGTGTCATGGCCCCTGACGCAGGCGCGCTGCCCAACTCGGTCTCCTTTGACAGGCACCGCAACGCGTGGTTTGCGCAGCACACAGTCGATGCGCTTGGGCTCCACAACGACGCCTCTGGTGAGCTCGTCAGCATCGCGCTCCCGACGCCAAACGCGCAGGCCCAGTTCACCGCAGTCGACTCGGAGGGAAACATCTGGTATGCCGCGCCGGGGGCCGCACGCATAGGAGTCGTCGAGATATCTGCGCCCGCATCGACTCTCCTGCGCGATGCGCCTCTGCCGCCGCCGACCGAGGTGTCCTATGCCGAGCTCGCCGCCCCGCTCATCGCCGTCATCGCCGTCGCCACGCCGCTCCTTGCGGTTCGCGCAATTGGGCAGCGGCGAGGCGCACTGGGGCGATGGGCCGACAGCGGGAAATAGCCGTGACGTCGACGTGCGCACGGCGCAATTACACTAAAAAGCGCAAAAGGACTCTTGCGTCACGATGAATGGCAGCATTACAGTTGTGTGTGTCATGGCCGCCGCGCTCCTCGCCACCCTTGCGCATGGTGGTGCGCACGCCGAGCCGAGTGCGATATCGCTGACGTTCTCGGTTCTTGATCCAGTTCCGCCGCGAGTGGGCCTCGAAAAGATCGGCCCCTACAAGTCATACGCCGGCATTGGCGACACGATCCGCACATACCTGAGGCTTGATGCGGGAATCGACTCGCCACCGACGATAACGATCGCCGGAGGCAAGATCACCGGCGTCACGGATGCGACGATGTACGATCGTGATGGCAACGACTCGACATGGTATCATGATTATGTCGTCGCCGGGAGTCTGATGCCAACTGCAGGCTCGGCGTTCACGTTCACGATAACGCTGCCCGGCGAGCAGGGTATGACCATCACGCCTGCGCAGAACCTTCCAGAGAACGTCGGCCTTCTCCTGCCGACCATCGACGTCACGCGACCCACTGCAACTGCACAGTTCACGGCGGCTGACACGATCGTGCTCGCCTTTGATGAGGCCCTGCAGTTCTCCCAGCGCGTCTATCGCTACGAGTACGGCGTCACTGTGGGCACAGTTGACGTGGAGCTTGACGGCTCGGCTCCGCACGTCGTCCAGCTGGGTCAGTCAAGGATCACGCTCACGCTAGCCTCTGATGCGACCCAGGGCGTAGAGCACACGATAAGGCTGCCATCCAAGATCAGGGACAGAGCCGGCAACGCGCCGGCCGCGCAGACGGTCTCGGCGTCATACGCCGCGTCGATCGCCTTTACGGCAGAGACGTCGACGAGGACGTCTACTGTCATCACGTTTGACAGGCCGGTCTCGGGAACCACCGCGCTTGGCGAATGGGGCATTGGCGAGCGTGGCTCGTCGGCGCCAGACATTGACGTCACGGGAGTCGGCACGGTCGGCTCTGAATCCCTTGCCATCCCCGGCCAGTCACCACGCTCGACGCTCACGATATTCCATGGCGAGCTTGGCTCGACTGCCTCGACGCCAGAGGTGTCGTACACCGCTCCTGCCTCTGGTGGCCTGAGCGGCGGGCAGGACAGCACGCTGCGCGTGGGCTCGACTGGCGCGCTGCCCGTGATGGCCCGTGATGGCGCGCCGCCTACCCTGGTGTCCCACGGGTTTGACGCGTATGGCCTCCAGGTCACCGCCACGTTCAGCGAGCCGCTGGGCAGCGCGTCACTGGACTGGGTCGCCATCTCGGCGCCGTACATGATCACCGGCGTAGAGTCCGAGGGTCGCGAGCTTGTGGCGTACGTCGTGCCGCAGCGCAGGGAGGGCTCGCCAATGCTGACGTTCTCGACTGGCGTGCGCGACGCGGCGTCCCCAACTCCCAACACGTTAGGCGAGGCGCTCACGCGCCAGGCCACGTACACTGTCCCGTTCAGCGCACGGACGGCGACGGCGACTATGACAGTCGTCACGTTCACTCCTGCAGTGTCCGGAACGATCGAGATTGGTGACTGGTCCATGGATCACGACGATGACAACATTGTCGATGGCGCAATTGATGCCATACATGTCGGGACGTCGATGGTCACTGCGAGCTCTGCGCACACGATACCACAGGGCTCGCCGGTCACAACGATGACCATAACACACAGTGCGCTAGACTCGACCGGCCAGAAGCCGCGCGTGATATACTCTGATGTCTCTGACAGCCTGTCGAGAACAGGCCACCTGCCACTTCGTGTCTTTGACACACTGGCCACAGACGGTGCGCTCCCAGAGTTTACGGCGCACCGTGCTGACCCGTTTGACGAGTCTGCGCCATCCTATATAGTCACGTTCAGCGAGGCCGTCATGCTCGCGCAAGGCAAGTCTGCCCCCATTGCAGATGACTGGCGCCTCGTCTCCGAGTCGAGCCCCGGGGGAATCGTGCCATCATCAGTTATGGTGGACCTTGCGCGACGCACAGTCACGCTAGGTGCGACTGCCACCGATCACGCGACGCTCGGCGAGGGGGTGTCGATAAGGTACGCGCCGGCTGACACGATACGACGGCTCTCCATAGTGGACACCGCGCAGCCCGCAAACGCGCTGGCCTCGCCGGTGACCGTGCCGGTGGCCGGCCCGCCCCGTGTGGTGAGTGCCGAGTTTGCCGCATATGGCGAGATTCGCGTCCTCTTTGGTGCCGATGTCGACCACTCCTCGGTGCCCTCCTCGCTTGACGTCGTGCGGGGCGAGGCGCCGCCGGACATGCCCGAGGATCCCGCGTGCTCTGCACAGGGCAGCCTCCCGCCCCAATGCCTGCCGATCCCGCCGCTTCCCATAGCCAACAGGGTCGCACCTGACGGCCCGCGCACGCTAGTCGTCTCGCTCGTCGATGAGCGTGGCAGCACGTACGAGGCCAGAGGCGATGTCGCGTACTCTGTCCGCCTGCCGCCGACGATAATGGGCTCAGACGGCTCTGCGTTTGCCGGCTCGCAAGAGTCCGTGTCACTGCGCATCATCCCGTCTGATGCCTCACCGGACGCCTCGCGCGTGCTAGTCTACTTTCCAGGCAACGCCCCTGATCGCCGGACGCTTGCTGACCCGCCGCATCCGGCCTCGCGCACGGACGGTCCGTGGGGGACGCTGCGCGTGATGCCTGAGCGCGGCGCGCTGCCGTCCGACGCCGCCATAGGAGCTGCGTTTGACGGAACCGTCAGCGCCGCCGAGGCTGATGGATCGTACATCTCAATCCAGCTCGATGCGACAAGACCATCGGCTCCGTCGCACACGGTCACCATCCCCACGACGCTAAAGAGGCATGTTGCCGGTGACCTGACACCGGCTGACAACCCGCAGCTTGTGAATATTCCGTTTCGATTTGGCACGAACACCGTTCCGGCATTTACAGCGGCGCTCACGTCACCAACAACGATGACAGTCACGTTCACAGAACGGCTGCTGGGATTTGCCGAATCCACGCCGTCGAGCTGGATAATAGACCTGACGCCATCGACGTTTCCAGATGCGACCGGTGACGTCGCGCGTCACCTAGTGTTTGCATCCCATGACCTCTCTGATGACGGTATGAGCATGTCCCTCACACTTCCGGCCACCTCGGCTCAGCCAGCAGACGCCACTCCTACTGTGCGATACGTTCCGGTCGGCACGCCAAACTTTGAGACAGAGCGAACATGCCTGCACAGCGACACTGTGGAGCCGGTGTGCCAGGCGTACCTGCCGCGCATGTCGACTGCAGTCTCTGGAACAATTCCGGCCGGCACCGAGACTACTGCGCTCACCGTTGCCGTCTCGGCCATTGTGGTGGAGGACGATGACGACAGCACGCAGACGCCAAAGGTGCAGCGGGGCGGCCAGGGCGCGCGCATAGCAGGTCCAGGCCACGACATTGTCATCACGGCAACGCTCAACGAGCCGGCTAGCATCAGCGCAGACCCGACAATCTCCGTCCTCGGCGGCGCTGCGCACACAATGGTCGACGCGCCAGAGGACTATCGGCAGACTTGGACGTACGTGCACAGGGTGGTGGGTGGTGCGGCCTCCGGCCCGTTCACCTTTGAGGTCACTGCGATTGACGGCTCGACAGGCGCGATGGTGACTGTGGTGCAGGGCGCCTCTGGCGCAATAGAGATCGACACCAGCCCACCGACAGTCACATCGGCGCACACGGCATCGGCGACTGTCACCTTGGTGACTATCGACGAGCCGGTGAGCGGGGACATTGTGGCCGCCGAGTGGCTTGTCAACGGTGAGGCAGCCGTGGGGGTCGCAGATGGTGCCTCTGGTGAGTTTGTGCGCGCACTGCGCCTCTCGGGGGCCATGGGGTTTGCCCTCATGCACGGCGACTTTGGCGGTACGTCGGTCACACCGACAGTCGTCTATACGCCGACCACGCGAGATGCGGGCAGGTAGTGTGCGATCAAGTAGACCAACGCGTTCTGCATATTGCGATCATGCCTTCCCGCCGTTCATTTTATGTCTTGTTATGTGCACATTGGCAGATATGTGCATATGTGCGCCATGGCTGGCGTAGTCAAAACGACTATTGCCGCTGCGACTCCAAGCCATAGGCCAACCATGAGGTATCGTTGACCCTTTCTTGTATGTTTGGCCATTCTTGCTCCGACTATCTCTAGGTTCTTTAGTATTCTAATGTGCGCTTTGTGAATCTTTTTGTATAGATCTTTTTTGGGCAGTGTTGCTAATGCCTCTACCACACCTTCATCAATATCTCCGGTTCCGTCCATATCCCTTGCAAAGTTCTTGTATGTGAGTGGACTTGCAGTGTCGATTACTCTTAGGGCGTTCACAGAATTACGTATGGACAGTGAAATTATTACAAGGCATCCAACCCCGAGGAGTACCACAATATATCCTGTCCCTACTTGCAGCTCTTCCAAGCTTTGAAATCTGTTTGAGTCACCGCCAAAAAATCCGGAAAACCCCAACATCCCACTAATTACTATGCTTAACACTAGCGCACCTGTGGAGAGGTGTGATTTTGCTTTTGAAATTAGGTTCGTTAAGGACCACCGGTGTGACTCAATGGTGTCTTTTAGTTCATCAGAGAGCAGTTCATCAGATCTGTCGTTCGAGTCTGACTCTGGCGCCATTGTCACTCCTGCTTTTCGGGTTTATAGTCAGGTGCCTGTCCGCGCATGTATTCTTCCAGTGACGCAAACTTTGGACCGCCCAGCTCCATCTTGGCGACCCTTTCCCTCGCCTTCTTCATCCTCTCGTCGTCATCCAACGTGGGGGTGTTGTCAGGCTCCATTTTTAACTGTTTTTGGATCCATCAGGCGTGATTGGCGCCTACGATCTCCAGCCTAAACTGTCGCATCTTGCCCACCCCGCTTGTCTCGGCGCCTCTAGACGTCCCCGCTTACATGACTGTACGAACGTGGCAGAAGACAGGCGAACGCGCCCCTGATGCCATCATGCGAGCAAGCCCTTGCCGACCCCAAGAGCCGTGTCGCACTCCGGGCCATCTCGGGCTGACTGCACCCTGCACGTTCGGGCACAAGCCGGTGCGGCATCTTGACATATGCGGTAGCCTCAGTCATGCGGGGAGTCTGTTCGCCTAGGCCTTCCAGTCGCCGAGAATCAGCGCGAGGAGGGCCGCGCGCGTGTGCATGCCATAGCGCGCCTGCTCAAAGTAGCGCGCCGCCGGCGACGAGTCGACCTCTGTGGCTATCTCGTCGAGGCGCGGGAGGGGGTGCATGATGATCGCCTCGCTCTTCATCTTTTGGAGCATGTCCGTGCCGATGACATAGCTACCGCGAACCTTTTGGTACTCTTCACTGTCCGGAAAGCGCTCACGCTGCACGCGCGTGACGTACACGACGTCTAGTGCGTCGATGCAGTCATTGAGGCTAGTCGACTCGGCGAGATCCATCTTTTGGCGTATCTCGTATACAGAGTCTGACCGTATGCGCAGCGACTCGGGGGAGACTAGGTGAACCTTTACGTCATAGTTGCCAAGCGCGTGGAGGAGCGAGTAGACTGTCCGGCCGTACTTTAGATCACCGACGATGCCAACGGTGAGCCCGTCAATCCTGCCGCGCTCGCGGCGCATGGTGTAGAGGTCCTGTATCGCCTGCGTGGGGTGCTCCTCGGTTCCGCTGCCGCCGTTGATGACAGGGCGCTCAGAGACCTCGGCGGCAAACCTGCTCGAGCCGTCAAGTGAGTGGCGCAAGACCAGGGCGTCCGAATATATCGACATTATGCGAACCATGTCGGAGAGCGACTCGCCTTTTTGCGCAGACGAGGATGCCGAGTCCGATATGCCAAGTGACGTCCCGCCGACAGATGCCATTGCGGCCTCAAAGCTCAGGCGCGTCCTTGTGCTCGGCTCAAAGAAAAGGTATCCTAGCGACTTGCCTGCGCAGAGGAGGCGGCGCTGCGCGTCGGGCATCTCCATGATGCGATCCGTTGCCGCAAAGACGTCCTCGAGACCTTCGCGACCCAGGTCACGAACCGATATGACGTCTCTCCCATGCAGGCTCATGGCGCACCATATATACGGGCACTTATACAAACTCTTGCCATGGACGAGTCAGAGCTGACCGTGAGGCGCATCCGCGAGGGCACCGTGATCGACCATATCGATGCCGGCAGGGGACTGCGCGTCGCCTCTGCCCTGGGCATCGACGGCAAGAACGGCGACACGGTCACCGTCGCGCTCAACGTGCCTAGCGCAAAGCACGGCAAAAAGGACATCATAAAGGTCGAGGGCGTCCTCCTCAAGGACGATGACACGAGCAAGCTCGCAGTCATCGCCCCCCGGGCGACTGTCAATATAGTGCGCTCGTATCGCCTAGTCGAAAAGAGGCGAGCCTCGCTGCCTGATGCCATTGGGCGCATATTCATGTGCACAAACCCCGACTGTGTCACCAACAGCGGCGAGCCCATCGAGTCAGTCATGGACGTCATCGACAGGGACGGCCGCGTCCTAAAGTGCCGCTACTGTGACCGCATTCTCGACAACGAGAGGCTCCAGTACCGGAGCTAGGGCGCGCAGCACGTCATAATGGGCGATCTGGAACAAATCGGCGCGGGAGGCTAGGTCTCGCCTGTGGGAAAAATCGTGCCGAGAATCAAAGATCTGGTGGGCAAAAGTTGGACTGGCCTATTGGCCGAGTATGATGAACATCATGACGATGCCGTATATCGCGATTGACTCGACCATGCCGACGAATATGAAGACCTTTGACTGGAGAGCGGGGTTTTCGCTAATGACGGCCAGACCCGCTGCGCCCACCTGCCCGAGGCCGATTCCGGCCCCAAAGGCGGCCAGGCCAAAGGCTAGGCCTGCGCCAAAGAGCTTTAATCCAGTAGAGTCCTCGCCTGCGCCCTGTGCGTGCGCGGTTCCTGCAAAGGATGCGATCGAAAGCGCCACTAGGGTCAGGATAACAGGCATTGCGCGCTTCATTTTCAAACCGCCCCCAGAATGTCCTTATTTAAAGTATGAAGGCAATTCGGCAGTCCTGCGGATCCGCATCCACCTGCCCGCCGGACTGCCCTGACGGCGGGCGTCACCGTGGCAATGCCCTGCTGCCCTCCGGCGATCTGGCTCCCGGGCCATGGGGGTCTGCTGGTGCCCAGCGGGAAACCCCATATCGTGCCCCTGGCCGCGCGTAGCCGTGTGAGCTGCCCAAAAGCCATTAATTGCCGCACGCGCGCGGGGCTCACTGTGGTGAGGAGCCCGAGTGCCCAGGATGTGGTAGACATGGTCTCCTCGCTGATGACTGTCGACTCGGTCTCCGAAGAGAACGGGATTGTGAGAATCAGCGTCGCCGAGAGCGACATTGAGGAGAAGTTTGTGAGCCTGACGCGCATGCTAGACGGGACCGATGTCGTCTGCAGGGTCGAGTCAGGCGCAGGACAGACGAACATACTGGCCCAGCGCGTAGAACAGCGCTCGCAGGGCTTCTTTTTCACGTCACCGTGGGTTCCGCGCGCACTCTTTGCCGTCGTCGTCGCCTTTGTCATGGTTGATGGCGCTCACAAGGCTCAGGCGACAAACGAGATTGCCCATATCGGCGATCCCATAACGGTTGCCATAGTGTACACGCTGGCACTCCTTGGCATACTCGGAACGCACGAGCTTGGGCACCTGGCCGCATCATGGCACCACCGCCTCCGGACGACATGGCCATACTTTATACCCGGCCTGCCGATCATCGGCATACCGACGTTTGGCGCATTTATCCAGTCACGCGGCGTGACGGTGAACAGGAGGATACTCTTTGATGTCGCGATCGCCGGCCCGATCGCCGGCCTCGCCGTCGCAATCATCGTCATGGTCGCCGGCGCGGCGACTGCGCCGGCGATAACGAACGAGGAAGCCAGACTGATGGAGCTCGACCCATGGATGCTCGGCCAGCCACTACTGATGTATGCTGCCCTTGAGGCGTTTGGCAACGGTGGCGACGGCATGACGATCATAGTCACGCCGGTCATATTTGCGGCGTGGGTTGGGTTTTTCATCACGTTTCTCAACATGCTGCCAGCATGGCAGCTCGACGGCGGCCACATGGCAAGGGTTCTTCTCGGGCGCAAGGCGCACCGATATGCGACGTACGGCAGCATCGCAGTTCTCGCCGCACTCGGCTACTATCCGATGGCCATACTCATCGTGGTGCTCTCGATGAGGAGCCCCGGCGCCGAGCCGCTCGATGACGTCTCGCCCCTGCCTGCCGGAAGAAAGGCCGCATTTGCGGCAATGGCGGTCATGGCGTTCCTGTGCGCGCCCCTCCCGGACGCGATTCTGGTGCCCCTCACGGGTCTCATTTAGGGGGAGCCTGGACAGACGGCGACCCGCGTGACCTAGGTGCTAAGGAGCGTGTGCGCGCCGTCTGCGATGACTGCGACCTTTTGGCGCGGTCCCTTCTTTAGTATGTGCTCGAGTGCGAGCTTTGTCGAGTCGATCGACGACATCCAGAGCCTCCTAGTATAGAGGTCAGGAATAGTCGAGACTAGCGCGACGGCCATGCGCTCGCGCGCTTCGGCTAGGTAGAGGAGATCCTCCATGCCATCCATGTATGTGGGCGGTCGCTTTGTGCGCTCGACGGTCATGCGTCCCTCGACGAACCTGCGCAGGGTCTCGGAGCCTAGGCCACCGGAGCACTCGGCGAGGAGGACGACGAGGCCACCGCCGGGCACTGCCTGTGCGCAGCTCCACAGCGAGTGGAGCGCCCTTGAGAGCGTCGCGCCGCTGTGCGCGTTTCCCGTGCTCAGGATCATCGCGCGGTTCGACGATTCCAAAGCGCGCACCTTGCCGAGGGGCGCTGCTGCACCTGCAGTCTCGGCGGGATTGCCTATGGCAATCTCGCCAATGCCGCCACCGCCGCCGATGACCTCTATGGCAGTAGCGTCGAGGCCTGCGGCAAACGACTTTGCCTCCTCCATGCATGGCGTGTCCTGTCCGGGAACCGGCGAGTTGCCCGCGCGCCTTGTGTATGCCCTGTGCATAGACTCGCCGCCAAACCGTCGCAGGAGCCTTGTTGCGACAGTCTCGTATCCAAAGAGGCCGTCGAGCTCGGCCTCGGCTAGAAACGCAATCCCGCCGCCGATCCCGCCGGCAGGATCAAACTCGGCGACATCGATGCCCTCGGGCAGAACGGCCCTGGCCTGCGCGGCTAGTGCGCGCTCGGCGAGAATGCTCGGAAACGGCGTAGACTTTGACTCGCACAGCTCGCGCAGCGCCCCGATGGTAGAGGCAGTCGCGCGCGTCGCATTGAGCATGACGATGCGCGGGGGCATTCTGGCCTCGAGGGCCTCTAGCCTCTCGCCGAGGCTCTCGGCCGGCAGGGCAGTGCCGGCCGCGCCGACAGAGTCGCCGAGGTTCTCGGCCCTTATGTCAAGAACCGTGTCCGTGGAGCCGTAGTTGAGCCATATCTCGGGCATCTGCGGCCGGACCGCGCGCAAACTAAAATAAAACCGTCGCGCTCCGGGCCACGCGTGAGGCCTAGAGAGTTCGCCGAGTCGCTCCACGGGCTCGGCGCGCTAAAGTTCGGCGACTTTGAGCTCTCTAGCGGCAAGAGGAGCCCCTACTATGTTGACATGCGTGCCGTGCCCGGTTCGCCTGTGACATTCAGGCGCATGGTCGATGCGCTCCTCGGGGAGATCGAGGCCCTCGGAGGCCTTGGCTCATTTGACTCGCTTGCCTCCATACCCACCGGAGGCCTCGTCTTTGCGTCTGCCCTGGCCATCGAGTCAGCAAAGCCGCTGGCCTATGTCCGCAAGGCAGCAAAGGGCCACGGAACCTCGCGTGCCGTAGAGGGCATTGTGTCATCTGGAGATCGCGTCCTGGTTGTTGATGATGTGGCCACGACGGGAGGCTCTGTCCTGCACGCAGTCGCCGCACTTCGCGAGGCCGGCGCCGGCGTCAGCGGCGCGATCGTCCTAGTTGACCGCCTCGAGGGAGCCGGCGATGCACTGCGAAGCGAGGGCGTCGAGCTCCGGAGCGTTGCGACAATACTAGAGCTTGCCGACGCGCTCCACTCGAGCGGCAGGATTGATGATGGTGTCATGGGCGAGATACGCGCACGCACGCGCACATAGTCGTTGGCAGCTCGGTCAAATGCCTTTTCATCAGTCAGTTCAGGTTAACTCTGATTCCTCATCGCGGCCGGCTGCGCGCGCACACGGCTCGCTTTAAAACTAACGAAGGTGGGCCCGATGGGCTTCGATCCCGTGGCTCACCGGTTATGAGCCGGTTACTCTACCAAGCTGAGTTACGGGCCCACGATCCGGCGCGCTGCTGCGCTGCTATAAAATGTTACACGCGCGCAAACGCCCATGGCTCGCCACGTGTCCCCCGCTCATGGGATCGTATGGGTCATGGCGGAAATGCGCAGGTATGCTGGTGACGCCATGCGCCTCGGCCGTTAGGGGTCGTGCGCGCCAATGGGCGTACACGCCTCACACTGGCCCATCAGCACCCCCATGGGCGGCCATGCCCATTATACAAAGACGCCAGGGCAACGACCCTGTTGGAGCACGACAGGCACGAAGGGCATGGCACACGGGACGAACTCGAGGGCGTATGGAGCAGTTCGGCTGCGCGCAAGACCATGGGCGGGCACAACCTGCAGCGGTGCCCCGGGTGCCTTGCGCTAGGACTTGCGCACATTTGGCGCACGACATTAAGCAATCCAAAAATTGCCGACTAGGTGGAATGTCACAAGATCCGCGCCAGCGTGATGGTTTTGCAGACTGGAAATTGTGGCGGATTGAGTGAAACGCCACAACGGGCTAGCAGTATGCCTCGTAGCAACTGTCAAGGAGCAGGTTTTGCGCATCGAGTGACGCGTCGGCCACGGTGACCACCGTCTCGGGGCTTGCCGACCCTGACACTATGCGGCTCCAGACTGCGGCGTGGCGTATGTCCGCCTCTGTGTGAACCCTTAGGTACTCTGTTGCGTCTGTTGACGTTATGCCGTAAAATTCTGCTAGTCCGTCAAGCTTTGTGTGGCTGATCTTTGGTATCTCTTTTTCAAGCGCATACATTGCGCTTGCGCCACTCTCAAATGTTCCCATGAGGTCACCTAGGGCGCTGACTGCCTTGACCGTCTTTGGTCTTCCAGCTCCGAGTGACTCGTGCCCTGCACCAAGCGATGCGGCAAACCTCTCCCACATCGGTATGTGCTCACGCTCCTCGTCCATGACGCTGACCATCTCTGCAGTGTCGGTGCCAGACGGCGCGTTGTTGACTATCGAGCCAACAAAGTCCGGAACCGCGCGCGCGAGCTGATAGTACTCTTTAGAGTATCCGGCAAGTGACTCGATGTCAAGTGAGCCCTCGGACCACTTTTGGTAGAACGGGTGCTTTAGCAGGCTCTTTCTCTCGATGAGCTCGTCGATCCTTGCAATGACGTCTGCCATCTGAAGCGTCTCGCCGGGGCGCTCTAAAAAAGTCTTTACGGGATCTCGCCGCGCGTGCGCGTTCTGCTGCCTAGTATGGGTGTAATTTATCTATATAGAAAATAGGAAATTTGCCTTCACGAGAAACTGCGCCGAAATCCGTCATTCAGGTAAATCCCTTTATAGTACCGTACTGACCCCTCTGCCATGGAAGCCGAGTACAAGCTCGAGAACCTCACGGGGGTCGGGCCGGTCACCACGAAGAAACTCACCGACGCCGGGGTTCACAACATGATGGACCTCGTGGTCAGGGGTCCGGTCGAGATCACCGAGATCACCGGCATGGATCGCGACACGGCCGAAAAGATAGTCAACAAGGCACGCGTGCAGCTTGCCGACGCTGGCCTCATAGCACAGAGCTTTGAGAACGCCTCGGAAATCTACAAGAGGAGGCAAGAGATTGGCAAGATCACCACTGGCACGAACTGCCTTGACACGCTCTTTGAGGGCGGCATCGAGACGCAGGCGCTCACCGAGGTGTATGGCGAGTTTGGCTGTGGCAAGACACAGTTCTGCCACACAATGTGCGTTATGGTTCAAAAGTCTCCTGAGGAGGGCGGCTTGCAGGGCACCGTGCTCTACATCGACTCTGAGCACACCTTCCGTCCGGAGCGCATAGTCACGATCGCCAATGCGCACGGAATGGATCCCGAAAAGGTTCTCGAGAACATCATAGTTGCGCGCGCCTACAATAGCGCACACCAGACGCTCATACTAGAAGAGGCGAGCAACCTGATAAAAGACAACAACATAAAGCTCATAGTGGCAGACTCGGCTGTGGGTCTCTTTAGGTCAGAGTACCTAGGACGGGGTACTCTGGCAGCCAGGCAACAAAAGCTCAACCACTTTGTCCACCTGCTCTCACGCATCGCCGAGACGTACAACTGTGCTGCGATAGCGACAAACCAGGTCATGGCATCACCAGATGTCTTTTTTGGCGATCCAACACGCCCCGTCGGCGGCAACGTCGTGGCTCACACCAGCACATACCGAGTCTACTTTAAGAAATCCGGCAAGAAGAGAATTGCGCGCATGGTCGACAGCCCACACCACCCCGAGGAGGAGGTTCTCTTTGCGCTCGGAGCGGCCGGAGTGATCGACCCCGAGGAGGCAGGAGCCAAAAAGACCAAAAAGGCAGTTGCCGCAAAGCCTGCAGCCAAGCCGGTCGTCAAGAGAACAAAAAAGGCCGCTCCTGCGCCTGAGGCCACCGACGAGCCCAGGGTCGAGGGTCCGACTGACGTGCCCGAGCCAGGAGCCGACGATGCGGCGACGACCGAGGCCTCAGTTGACGTGTCGGCGCCGGAGGCAGAATTAGGCGATTCGAGCCAGCAAGAGACCGCCAAATAGCCAAAAGTGTTAAAAATAGGCAGCCGCGCGAGCGTCCTGTAATGACCACCAAAAAGCCGTCGGGTCGCTCGCACGGATTCCGACACAAGTCGCGCTCGATCATGACCAAGAGGGCCATCAGGGGCGTCTCGTTCCTCCTGCGCGAGTACGCCGTAGGTCAGAGGGCACTCGTTATCATCGACCCTTCGCAGCACAAGGGCCTGCCGCACCGCCGCTACCACGGCAAGGTCGGCCTCGTCCGCAACGTGGGCAGACGCACGCTCTCACTCGACGTAAAGCTAGGAAACAAGTCAAAGACGCTGATAACTAGGCTTGATCACGTAAAGCCGTTTGGGGTGCTATAAGTTGGAGGAGATACGAAAAAAGCAGCCGATCACACTAGCAGAAGTCAAGGATCTGCTTGGCAAGGCAGATCCTGACTCGATGGATCAGATACAGAACTGGACGCGCGACTATGCGACAAAGTTCGTCTCGATCGATGGAGTGGAGGCCAAAAAGATGCGGCAGCGTATGGTCAAGGAGTGTGGACTGACCGAGGAGGAGGCAGTGGAGATCGTCAACATTCTCCCGTCCTCGATGGCTGAGCTGCGTTCGTTCACGTTCGGCTGGAAAAAGCTAATCCTTACCGAGACACTTGAAAAGATAATCTCCATAATCAAGGAGAAGTCCTGACCTAGGGTAATGTGGTATTGTCCGCCCCTGTCCCAAAAAAGTATGAGGAGATGGTGCGCGTGCTTGACTTTCGCACGCGCCAGCGCTCGATGACGGTTCGCGGCAAAAAGGGGATCATACTGACGACGATCGGCGAGAGCAAGTTTACGCTCCTTGAGGTTCTCGGCAACGAGGGCACGTCCTTTGAGGTCGGCGAGAGGATTGACGTTAGCAAGGAGAGTCGATCAAAGATCGAGTCCGTCCTCGGCAAGCTAGAGTACGAGCGGATACCTAGCGGCGCAAAAGAGTCGATCCCACGCATCGTGCGCGAGATAGTCGAGGACAGCGAAGAGCGCTTTGTCATGTACATCAACAGGGCAGAGCCACTCACGCCACGCACGCACGCCCTCGAGATAATACCCGGTGTGGGCAAAAAGCTCCTAAAGACGATCATCGACGAGCGCACAAGACGCCCGTTTGAGAGCTATGAGGACGTCGAGGAGCGCGCGGGACTCAAGGATCCCATCACGCGCGTCGTGCAGCGTGTCATGGACGAGATAACAGGCGTCGCGCGCATGAGCATCTTTGTCAAGCGATGACGCGCAGCAGGCGCGCTGAGGCGGGCCAGCACTTTTTGGCTTCCTCCGAGGCCGCAGCGCTAGTCGTCTCGGCTGCCGGCGTGGGCGGCTCTGACACGGTATATGAGGCCGGCACGGGCACAGGCGCACTCGTCCCGCTCCTCTGTGAGGCCGCCTCACGCGTCATATCAGTCGAGTCTGACTCGCGCCTCCACGCCGGCGTCTGTGACCGCCTTGGGCACACGCAGAACCTCGAGCTGCGCTGCGCAGACGCGTTCTCTGGCGATGGCGAGTTTGACGTCTTTGTCTCTAGCCTCCCGTACTCACAGAGCCGTCGTGCCTTTGAGTGGATGGCACAGCGCCGCTTTGCGCGCGGAGCCGTCATCGTGCAGCGCGAGTTTGCCGACAAGCTCTGCCCAGAGCGCGCATGCGACCGGCGCGCGATAAGCGTTATAGCCAATGCGGCATTTGGCATATCGCGCGTCGCCGGCGTTGGCCGTGACAGCTTTGAGCCGCCTCCGCGCGTTGACTCGGTCATACTCTCGCTGCGCCGCCGCGCGACGCTCGACACGCAGACCATCCATGCGATAAACTCGCTCTTTTCGTACAGGCGCAAGACGCTCCGCCGCGCGCTGCAAATACTCGGTGCAGCACCGCGCACGGGAGACGGCGACGGGAGGATCGAGGAGCTCGACGGTGGAGAGATTGTCCGCATCGCGCAGTCACTTGGGCGCTGAGCGCGAGTACGCGCGCGCTGAGGACACGTTCCTCCTCGAGGACGGCCTCGCCGCCGCGTCCGGCCGCCGCGCCCTTGAGATAGGATCGGGATCCGGATACCTGACGCGCGTCCTAGAGCGCTCATTTGAGCTCGTCATCTCGACTGACATCAACCTCGGCGCGTTGCGCACGCAGACATTTCGCGCGAAAAACCGCGTCTGCTGCGACGGTGCTGACGCGCTGCAAGGGGACTTTGAGCTTGTCATATGTAACATGCCGTATGTCGAGTCGGACTCCGTCGAGGTTCACGCGACTGATGGTGGGCGCGACGGCGTCGAGGTTCCGCTGCGCATAATGCGCTCGGCGATCCCGAGAATTGCGCGCGGCGGGCGCTTTCTCTTTGTCACGTCATCGCTCTCGCACCCCGAGGAGCTCGTCGGCCTGGCGCACGAGGCAGGCCTCTTGACGCGCACGGTCATGACAAAAAAGATGTTCTTTGAGACCCTCCTCCTAATCGAGGCCTCGCGGGCATAAGGGTGGTCTAGCCGACAGCAATCGCCGTTTTAGCGGCGCAGCGATGAGACCGCACCGGCCGCAATGGCTGCAGCCATCTGCGAGGTACCAGCTGAGCCGCCAATGTCTGCAGTCACGGCCTTGCCTTCGTTGATGACCTTGGCAGTCGACTCCCTTATGGCGCGTCCGATCTCGGCCTCGCCGAGGTGCTCGGCCATCCATGCGCCTGACAGTATCGTCGCGGCCGGATTTGCCCTTCCCTGGCCGGCGATGTCTGGCGCCGAGCCGTGGGCCGCCTCAAACATTGCGTACGAGTCACCCATGTTCGCCGAGTGTATGAGCCCTATCGAGCCGACGAGGCCAGAGACGAGCTCTGATATGATGTCCATGAAGAGGTTTGTGCTAAGCAGAACCGCCCCGTTAAACTGTTCGGGCGCCACGACGAGCTGCTGGGCCATGTTGTCGATATACACTTCAGAGACGTTGACGCCGGCAGACTCTGAGGCGGCTCTCTGAACCTCTTCCCAAAAGATGCCGTCAGTGCGCTTTAGTATGTTCCTCTTTGTGATGGCGACTGCCTTTTTCATGCCACGATCCCTTGCCCACGCAAACGCCGCATCGGCAAGACGTGCACATCCCGCCCTTGTCACCTTTCTTATCGCAATTGCCGCGTCCGGCCCGACCTGGGCCTCGACGCCAGAATAGAGGCCTTCTGTGGCCTCGCGAAAGCAGACGCACTCGAGGTGGCGACCCGGCGTGATCCTCTCGTATGTCGAGCATGGCCTAATGTTGGCGTACAGCTCAAACTCTTGGCGTAGTGTTACTGCGACGCTTCGCGGTGCGCCCGGCACGGGCAGAGTCGTCGTCGGACCCTTAAAGCACGCATCTGTGCGCTTTAGCTCTTCCATCGTCGCATCCGGTATGTACGTCGCGTCGCGTCGCGAATTTTTCTCCCACTGCTCCGAGCCGGCCTCGCACATGACAAGCTCGATCCCCGTGTTGCATTCGCGCAGGACAGATAGCATGGCATCGACGACCTCAGGGCCTATGCCATCCCCCCGCATCACTGCTGCCTTGCGAGCCATTGCCCCGCGCTCGCGCGAATTTGATATTAAACCCTGCGCCGTGCGTGCCGCATGGACGTCTTGCAAGCCGACCTATCTGCGCCGTGGGAACCGTGGAGGGTGCTGCCCCCGACGGCACGGCGTGTGTTACATGGGCAGGGATGGTGAACACCAGACGGCAATAGCCCCTGCGCTGCTCCCGGTGCGCATCAGTTTAATACGCGTGACTGTGCGCGCGTCGCACGTGCGGAGATCGCCTAGCCTGGTAGGGCGTGGGATTGCTAATCCCATGCTCGCAAGAGCACGAGGGTTCGAATCCCTCTCTCCGCGCCACCAAAGTGCGCTACGGCAATTAGACTTAATAGTGCGCGCGACTCCCCACCACGCGAGATGGGGCGCAGAAAGAGCCAAAAGATAGTCCGCACGCGCCCACGCAACGTGACGACGGGCATGTGCCGCGAGTGCAAGACGATAGGGCGAATCCAGATAATTGGCCCTCCCGGCGAGGAGCGCGCAAAGTGCCCCTCGTGCAACAAGGAGTTTGAGCTCTAGGCTTCACGTGTGGGGCCGGACATACCTTTTTAAGTAAATTTGGTGAGGGGATGCTGAAATGAGCGAGTCATCTGAGACCATCTACAACCGCGTCGCGCGCCTCGAGGATGAGGTCGCCACGCTGCGCGCAGAGGTCGACAGGCTAAAGCACGCAATGCGCAACAAGATCGCGCGCCACGAGATCTCGATGATAAAGAGTGGCAGCGATGTCGAGTCCATCATCGACTAGAGCGCATCTGGCGTATAATCTCCAGGACGTGGTCGACGTCGTCCCCATTGGGGTTCATCTCGAGGTAACGTCCAAGGTGCTCTATGGCACCCTGGCGATCCTGGAGACGCGCCTCGAGGAGGCCGGCATCCCTCATGTCCTCAGCTGAGTCTGGCGCCAGGACTAGGGCCATGCGTGCACAGCGCAGGGCCTTGTCGTGCGCGTATGAGTGCATGTACGAGTGCTTTAGGTTTCGCGTAAGGCGCACGAGCATTCTCTCTGGAGTTGCGCCCACGAGGATGTCCTCGGCGGGCTCGGCGTTCGGGCCGACGGTGGCCTTTAGGAGCGCGCGCAGGTCGTCTTGGCCGAGTATGCGCCCGCCGGCGACAGCGTCGATTACCGTAGTGCCGTGGCCGACGAGGACACGACCGGGAAAGCTGATGAGTCTCATCTCGAGGCGCGCTCCACGCGCTATCTCGGCGTAGACCATCGAAACAGTTATGGCGATTCCGACCCGCCGGTCGATGACCTCGTTGAGAAAGTTGTTGCGCGGGTCATAGTGATCCTCAAAATCACCCCTAAACGCGCACGTCCCAAAGACGTGCGAGTTGAGCGCGCCGATCACCGACGGCGTGTCAGTCGCGTAGCCCATGTCTAGCCTGAATGACTCGCGCATTGCTGCAAGCTTGGCGACATATGCAGATATGTCAAGTTCCGGATACTCGAGAAGCTGAGCCATCTTTAGGCCACGCTCGATGAGGCTATAGCGCGCATCAGTCGCAAACGACGACCACTCGGCTAGAAACGGGTCAAACGCGGGCATGGCGCTATGCGCGTGCGGCCTCTAGCCACGCCGAGGGATCCTTTAGGTCCCTTGTCGTCGGCGTGCGGCGCAGCATCTCGCCAAAGGCGCCCTGCCCGATGCCCTTGTGTGCCGCGGCGACAAAGTCGCGCCCGATGCTCTTTCGCACGCCATATGACGTCATGTCGGTCCCCATGAACGTCTGCAGGTACATGCCAAAGTCCGCATCCCCCGATAGGGCCTCCCTGACTGCAAACTCGGCCATGCCCTCCATTACGGTGAACGCCGCATGGTGGGCCTGTATGGGGCCGAGCCACCTTGCGTATATGTCGGCCAGACCGGGAACCATCTCGCCTATCTTTGGATCCACCTCGACCCTGCTGTATGTCATGACGTCAGGCCCGAGGACGCGCGCGACAAAGTTGTCCGGATTTAGCGTGAAAAACAGGTTTGCGCGCCTTGCGGCCGCAAAGTCCTCGGGCACGGGCGGCAGCTTTAGGTACTCTGACAGGCTTGCCGCAGTAGGGTCATCGAGTGCAATGATCGACGCGGCGAGCTCCTCGTTTAGCGCATTGACATTGGAGACTGCAGCCTCGTTGGCTTTATGGAGCGGCTCCTGCATCGAGTGGATCGCCTCCTCGAGGATTGTCATCTTTACGGCACCGATGTATCCTGACCTGACTGCGCCATGGCGCGCGGCGTACGGCTTGCCCTGCCTGTACAGTATTATCTGCGGATAGCGCGCGAGTATGAACGAGTTGAGGTGTATCGTCGAGTCCATATAGTCGCCGTACGTCGTAGATATCTTTGAGAGATACGCCTTTGCGTATGTCGAGTAGACTAGAAAGCGCGCCGTGTCGTCCTTTGCCAGGCTCGCTATGGCACCCGTGTCCTGCGCTGCGACTGCCGCAAAGAGGCGCCTGACGTGCTCGCGCGCGTCACCCTGCGCGTAGACCTTTTTTGCCTTGAGGGCCTTAAAGTCATCTAGCCCCGTTATCTCCACGCGAAGCGCGTCGGCGACCTTGAGGCCCGTGACTCCCTCGGCGAGGCCCACCATCTCGCCTAGCGTGGACTCGGCGAGGGCATCGAGGGGCTCAAATGAGACATCAAAGTCCGCATCGCCGGCTATGTCGCCGGCGAGCCTCTCCATCTCGCGCTCCTCGGAGACCTCCACGGAGAGCTGGTCCAGGAGGGCCTCGGCAAACTCGTCAAACTCTCCCATGTCTGCACCCCTCCTGCGAGGTCTAGATTTAACACTATTGAGAGCCGGCTCAATGCGCACCCACATATTGCCCCTCGCCGCACCGACCAGTGTGACAGGAGAGACGGCCGGCACTCCGGCGGTGCACAGCACGCTAGATGAGCCGCGCGTCAACTATTCGCTTCGCCGCGAGGTCGCCTTTGTCGTGGCCGGCTCACTAGTAGGCGCGATTCTCATGCACGCCTCGCAGATATACGCCACGAGTATAGGCGGCAACGACTATGTGCGCCTCCTCCTCGTCATCGCGCGCATAGTTGGCTCCGGCGAGCCGATAGTCGGACTCGCGTTCCACATTCTCGTGGCGACCTCGATCGGCATAGTCGCCGGAGTCGTCCTCTATAGGGTGTTTGGAATAAGCCTCTCGCGCATTCGCAACGGCGTCGCGTACGGGATCATCGTGGGTCTCGTGGTCCTCGTCGCCTTTGCAATTCCAGTCTCGATGGCAGTTATTGCGCCAGCCGCCGCGAGCCTTGCCGCTGACATGCCCTCAATGGCAGCCACGCAGCTTGACGCTGCCGTAGTCCTGACGGACTCGGCGATATCGCACGTGATATGGGGACTCGCCGTCGGGTTCATCTCCTCGGCACTGACGCGCCGATTTGGCGCCAACTATCGCTGCCACCGATGTGACATCGAGTTCTCCAAGAGGGCGACGTACGCGCAGCATGTGGCACGCATGCACGGGAGCGGCTCGCCGCTCCTGCGCCGCATACTCATACTCGGCGGTGGATATGCCGGCGTTGGCGTGCTGCGCCGGCTCCAGCGCGAGTTTGAGGACTCTGTTGACACGGGCATCACGATCGTAAGCGAGGACAACTTTTTCCTTAGCACGCCGTTACTCGCCGAGATGGCCACGGGCCATGTCGAGCCGCGCCACATATCGACGCCGATAAGGACATTCTGCCGGCGCGCACGCTACTATCACGCAAGCGTCGAGTCGATCGACCTTGACGCGCGAACCGCAACGATCAGGCGCAGGATGGACGGCAAGGCCGTCGAGATGAGCTATGACCACCTCGTCCTCGCACTCGGAGGCGAGACCAACTATTACGGAAACAAGAGCGTTGAGGAGAACGCGCTCACAATAAAGACGCTAGAGGATGCGCTCTCGTTGCGCAACCGCCTAATCATGATGCTAGAGAGCGCAGACCAGGAGGATGACGTGGCCGCGCAGTCACGCATGGCGACGTTCATCATAGTCGGCGGCGGATTTTCTGGTGTAGAGACGGCTGGCGCGATCCAGGACTTTGTGACCGAGTCAGCCGAGCGCTATTATCGCAACATCGAGCCAGATGCCATTAGGGTCATCCTCGTCTCCTCGGGCCGCATACTGCCGGAGATCGGCGACCTCGGCGAATATGCCGAGCGAGCCATGGCGCGGCGCGGAATCGAGATACTAAAGGGCGTAAAGCTCGCCTCGGCAGGGCCTGACTCGGCGACGCTTAGCGACGGGACGGTCATACCGTGCATGACGACAGTCTGGGCCGGCGGCGTGAAGGCATCGCCAGTCATAGCGTCCCTTGATGCCGAGCACGGATCAGGCGGGCGCGTCATGGTCAACGAGTGGCTGCAGCTCGCCGGTCACCCCGAGGTCCATGCGCTAGGCGACTGTGCGCACCTCCTTAACTCACGGACCGACAGGCCGTACCCGCCGACTGCGCAGAACGCCATACGCCAGGCGTCTGTTGCAGCGCGCAACATAACTGCGGCGCTAAAGGGAGGACGCACGCCGCGGCGCTTTGACTACGAGTCAGCCGGTTCAATGGCTATGATCGGAAAACGCGACGGCGTCGCGCTCCTCTTTGGGATCAGGCTAAAGGGTGTTCTCGCCTGGCTCCTCTGGCGCAACTATTACCTCTCGCGCCTTCCTAGCGCCGAGAAGCGCCTGCGCGTGGCCATCGACTGGCTCGTTGACCTCTATATGCCCAGTGACGTAACGCGCCTCGGCAACATACTCGACAAGCGCGCCGGTTCGGACTAGCCCAGGCACCAGCTAGAGGTAATTCGACCTTATCTTTTCGATGACACGCTCGTGCTCGCGGCTGTTTCGGCGCGCATAGCGCTCCATGGCCTTTAGCGGTGTGCCGCCAAGCGTGCGCGCAATCCCGTTAAAGAACACCTTTTTGAGAATCGTCCCGCCGCCCGTCTTTGTCATGAACTTTTGTATGCCATACTTGAAGTTGTGCTGCCAGGTCTTGTACATGACGCCTAGCTGCG
This sequence comes from Cenarchaeum sp., assembly GCA_963692915.1. Classification (GTDB taxonomy): domain Archaea; phylum Thermoproteota; class Nitrososphaeria; order Nitrososphaerales; family Nitrosopumilaceae; genus JAHRAL01. Next base: position 1,183,718 of record OY843584.1, on the reverse strand, counting down.
CGGGATCAAGCTCGTTGCCGATGTTAAAGAACTCGGACTTTTCGAGGAGGCCTATGGGGACGAATGTCAGCGGCGTGGCCGTGAACATCGAGTCAGGCTGCTCGCGCTCGAGCTCGCTGAGGAGGCGTATGGTCTCCCACGAGTCCTCAGGCGTCTCGTCGTTGTCAAGGCCCATGATGAGCGTGAATGCGGGTATCCAATAGTTCTCGTTGAGCGTCTTTACGCCCTCCTTTACGACCCAGTGCCACTCAGAAGGCGCATACGGGGCGAGCTTGCGGTCGGCGTATTTCTCGATGAGCCTCAGGCTGCCAGTCTCAAAGCCGCACTGTATTCCCGTCAGGTTTGAGGCCGATGACCTTATGGTCTTTGATATGTTTGGCAGTAGCCTCTCGTCGGCTATCGCGCCGGCGAGCGTGCCGTGCGTTGGGTTTGTGTGATTGACGCCAGTTGACATTATGGCCTCAAAGAGCTCCTCGAGTGCCTCCCTGTTTGGAGCCATGTTCTTCGTCGTTGTGGGATCCATCCCATACACGAATATGTCGTCACTGTGTATCCACGCCGAGCGCGAGCCGCCCTTTTTGATGTTGACCTCAATCTCGCGCTTTACCTTCTCTGGCGGATAGTAGCGAAGCGATCGGAGCGTGACGTCGCAGAACTTGCACCCGCGACCGCACCCGCGCATAACCTCGACCATGCCGTGCATGCTAGGCTCAACGATGTCCGGTATGTCATCGATATCTGGCCTGTCCCAAAAGTTGACAAACCTGCCATGGATATTTTTGCCGTTGCGGCTGAACTCCTTTATGTTGACCTTGAAGCGGTCATTCTTTTTGAAAGGGTCCATGTTCTCAAAGTCACCGGCGATTAGGTGGTCAAAGAACCTGCCGGCATGGCCGTCAACCTCCGGGGCAATCCCTCCGAGCTCGCCTTCAAGTATGGCGTACAGGCCGTACTCTTTTATCTTTTCGGGATCATAGTTGTACTGCCATGTGCCTGACGCGCCGGCGATGACCTTTGCGTTGCTCTTGTTCTTTTTCTTGGCGTCGTTTATGCTCTTGTGCAGATCCGCGCAGTAAAACTCATCATATGAGATCTGCTTTCTGCCGTACGTGAACGTCATCGTGACCGGACCCATGCCGAGTGGATCCATCTCGTAGGTTCCGACGACCTCAGTCTCCGGCCCGATGAACTTTTCGACGTGGTCCGGGTGCGCGACTACAACGTCCTTGCGCGCATAACCGTCCCTGAGGAGGCCGGCCTCGATCTTGCGCAGGCCATATGGCGCAAAGTCCGCCACACCGTTCGTGTTGGGGATGGGGTTGCAGATAAAGTCAAAGAGTATGCGAGGCGTGACCTGGTTGCCTAGGACCTTGTACCAAAAGCTCCCCTTGTCCCTGTGGGGGTCAAGGGCCGGTGCGCAGCCAAAGAACGTGGCAAGCGATATGTTCCTGTAGGGGGACATGAGCGTACGGTCGGCCGTGAGGACAATTTTGGGGTGGCCCATCCTTGGTGTCATCATCAAGGGCACACATGAATTATTTTAAGTCTTGCGGGTCTTGCGGGGGCAAAACGCCGTAAAACCGCCTCATATCGGGTGTTTTGGAGCCTGTATTGCATGATACCGTGCGCAAGATCGCCTAGATCGCGCGTCCGGGCGCCGGATCTGTGCGTGGCGGGAAGCGCAGCCCGAGATCGGCGACTGTGCCCTAGTAGGGCGTGCGCACGCCTGACTTTGAGCGGTATATGCGCCCAAACTCGCCGCTATCCGCTAGGCGCTCCCCGTCGAGGACGGTTCCGTCGCAGCACACGAGGCTTGCGTCCATTGCGCAGCTCCCGCATATGCCGACGCCGCACTTCATGACGCGCTCGATGCTCGCCTGCACAAAGACGCCCTTTGAGCGGGCCGCATCGACGACGCCACTCATCATGGGCTCCGGCCCGCACGTGTGTGCCGAGTCAAAGGAGCCAGACTCGAGGATGCGCCTCACGGCGTCGACGACGGTTCCGGCCTCCCCGCGCGTCCCGTCATCGGTGGCCACGACGACCTCGAGGCTCCTCGGGCCGGCAAGGCGCGCGGCGATCTCCTCAAAAAAGACCTCCTCGGCCGTGCGCGCCCCCATCGCCAGCGTTATGCGCGCATCAGGTGGCGACTGTGCGATGAGGCGCATGAGCGGCACCAGGCCCGTGCCTCCGCCGGCGAGGAGGACGTTGCGTCCGCGAATCCCAAACGAGTTGCCATACGGCCCGCGGATGCCGACAAGACCGCCGACGGGAGTCGAGTAGAGGGCGCGAGAGGACGGGCCATGTGTGCGCACGGTCAGTGCGGCGTGGCCTGCAGTCTCGGAGACCATGATGCTCATTGGCAGCTCGCCCTCGCCGGGAATCCATACCATGACAAACTGGCCGGCAAGCGCACCGGCAAGCGCACCGTCGGCGAACTCTAGTGTGCGCACCGTCGGCGTCTCGTCACGGACTGAGACTATCGTCCTCATCGACGGCGCGTTATCGCCTTGCAATTCCCACCATTCCTGACACTGACGTGTGACCCTTGCGGTCCATGTACTGCGCAATTCCAGAGTTGATCTCGCCAAATACCTTGACATTGCCGCCTGCTAGCGCGCTGCCGACCTGGACTGCGCACGCGCCGGCTAGGATAAACTCGACGGCATCCTCCCACGTCGAGACTCCACCGCACCCGATAACTGGAACATCGTGGCGTGATGCTATCTCGTAGACGCAGCGGAGCGCGACTGGCTTTATCGGCGTGCCTGACAGTCCGCCAAACCTGTTGCTCAGGACCGGTCGTGCGGCCTCGGCGTCTATGGCCATCGCGCGTATCGTGTTTATTGCAGTTATTGCGCCGGCTCCCGCGTCTACTGCTGCCCTGACTGTCTCCATATAGTCGGCGGTTCCGAGTCCGACCTTTGCGATGACGGGCACGCGCGATGCGCGCCGCGTGGACTCGACGATCCTGCCGACTAGCTCAACGTCATCGCCGACCTCGAGGCCGACCTTGGCGACGTGCGGGCACGACAGGTTTAGCTCGTACGCGATGACGTTGCAGCCGTCAAACTCGGCGACCATGCGCTCAAAGTCCGCCTCCGAAGAGCCTACCAGGCTGACGATCGCCGGCGTGTCTGGTGAGGCGCGCAGCATCGCGGCAAACTCGGCAGCACCAGGGTTTGAGAGGCCCACTGCGTTCAGCCACCCGCCGCCGGCTGCCCCTATGACCGTGGGGTTTGCATAGCCCTCCCAGGCCTCGGTGCTGAGCGACTTTGTGACTATCGCGCCGGCTCCGGCTCCGAGTATGCGCGCAAACACGTCTGTTGATATGCCGAGTATGCCCGAGGCGAGCATTGTCGGTGACGAGAGCGTGAGCGGACCCACGCGCGTCTCCAATGATGCTGCCATCGCACCCCTGCCGCCGACGTTGCGATATAACGGTTACACGCGTGTCGTGCCTGTGGGCACGGCACTGCGCATAGTGTTGATGATCTCCGTGGCGACCCAGACGCGTCTGCGTCGCGTGCCCGAGATTTTTGTGAGGATGCCCATCTTTTCTAGCCGTGCTATGCCGCGCGCGGCACCGGTATGTGACACCCTGAGGTCCCCTTGCACACGCCGCGTGGTGATGTAGGGGTTTGAGAACAGCAGTTCTAGTATGCGCGCTGCTATGGAACGGCCGGTTCCTGAGACCATTTTGGCATATCTATCTTGAATCTCGGCCATGGCCATAATGCTCCTTGTGGTCGCTTCGGCCTGTTCAGCAAATGCCCGCATGAACAGCATACACCACCCGTCCCAATCTGATTTCTGGCTTACCATTTCCAGACGCATATAGTACTCTGACCTATTTGCCGCAAGATATTCTCCAAGCTGTAACAATGGCTTGCCAAGTTCACCATTTTTGGCAAGTATGAGCGGTATGAGCATACGGCCCACACGTCCATTCCCGTCCCCAAATGGGTGAATTGCCTCGAACTGATAGTGTGCCATGGCGCATTGAATAAGGGTTGGAATTTCAGGCTGTTTAACCGACATAAAACTAATGAGCCCTTCCATGAGGGATTCTGCATGATCAGGCGGAGGCGGCACAAACACAATGTCCCCTCTTCCGTTTTTTATGGCATTTTGCCCCTTCCTTAATGTGCCAATATTCATCTCCTGTCCGCGAACTCTGAGCCATAGTGTGCGATGTGCTGTTTTTACCAGGTCGATGTCGATTTCACCAGTTTTCGTAACCTCCTCCATTGACTCTTCCATGGCCTTTACGCAATTGGAGACTTCTGCCATGCTTAGACGATCTGCCTCCTCTGCATCGATGTGTTTGGCCGCCTCATACTGCAACAGGTCATCCAAGCTTGCCAGCGTGCCCTCTATTATGGAGCTTTGAACGGCCTCGTTTCGTATATAGAGCGCTGTCAAAAGGTCTGACACGCCAATCATGTTTGCAACCGTGTTTAGGGAGCTCATGGCCTTCTCGGCCCTTACGTACATGTTGAGGAGCTGTCCGTGCGCCGTCCATTTCACTGGGAGCGGACTGGGGACGAATGCCTTGATTCCGGCCTGTGTGCTCACAAACCGACCGTTGGGCTCTGTGAACCCGCTCGTGTCCCATGTGGTTCTTGGCATGGCCACACATATCAATTATATTATATTAATACTCTGTTTTTGGACACTTAAAAATTGGTTTTCTAGTGATTAAATCATACATCATATTAAAACATGATGTTTTCATCGTCATGGCTGCACATGTGCGGGGCAGTTCGCCGCCCTGCCTGGGCTTGCGTCTCCCAAACAGCATTTTTAACCGAGCCGGCGCGGCGCGCCACGCATGCAGTCAATCGTGCTCACCGAGCTTGGAATCGTGGCCCTCGACGGCTCGAGGCGCGTGGCCTCTTTCCCGTTCGCCGATGCGGCCGCCGAGTACATGGCGATCAGGCGCGGCGAGGGCGAGATCGACGCGCTCGTGGCACACGCCGAGTCACTTGACTCGGGCGTCACGGTGAATGACGAGGCACTGCTTGACGCGCTTCGCGCACGGTCCGTGGAGGCGCGCGCCCTTGAGGAGTCCGAGGTCTCAAAGATACAGGCTGACAAGATAGCGATACTTGTGGAGGCGGGATTTGCGTCTGGCGAGGAGGATGCGGCCTCAAAGCTGCGCGACTTTGCGATGGGCCTGTCCTCGGCAAAAGTGAGTGAGGCCTCGCAGAGTCCAGACGCGCACATTATCCAGGCGATTCGCGCGATGGATGAGGCCGACAGGGCACTCAACGGGCACAACTCGCGGTTGCGCGAGTGGTATGGCCTCCACTTTCCCGAGCTAGAGAACGTCATCGATGGCATTGCGCCATACGCGCGCGTCGCGCGCATCGGCGATCGTGCTGGCATATCAGGCGAGTCACTCATCGAGGCCGGACTCGACAAGTCTGTTGCCGAGATGGTTCTTCTCATGGCGCCAAAGAGCCGCGGTGGCGAGATTGCGGCCGGAAGCCTGTCCATGGTTCGTGATCTAGCCGAGCACATACTGCACCTGTCGGCGCACCGCCACGAGCTCGAGGCCCACGTGAACGCCGAGATGGAAAGCGTTGCGCCAAACACGTCTGCAATACTCGGCGCGCTCATTGGCGCGCGCGTGATATCGCGGGCCGGTAGCCTCACGAGGCTTGCGACGATGCCGGCTAGCAGCATACAGGTTCTCGGCGCCGAGAAGGCGCTCTTTCGATCGCTAAAGACTGGCGCGCTGCCGCCAAAGCACGGCCTGCTCTTTCAGCACGCGCTGGTTCATGCTGCGCCGCGCTGGCAGCGCGGGCGGATGGCGCGCGCGATAGCCTCAAAGGCAGCAATCGCCGCGCGCGTTGACGTCTACGGCGGCGGCCTCAACGAGACGCTCCTTGAAAAGCTCAACGTGCGTGTCAGGGAGATCGGCACTGTTCCGCGCCCCGAGCCTCGCGAGGGTGCGCGCTCTGGGGATCATGGCGCGCGCCAGGGTGCCCCACGCCATGGGGGCTCTAGGCATGGCGGTCCGCCGCGCCGCGACAGTCGCGGACGTCGCGACGGCCGCGAGCGACAAGAGGGGTCACGGGGCCAGGGCAAAAAGGGCTCTAGGGGGCCACGGAGGAGATTTGACAAAAAGGACAGACGAGGCTCACGCGACAATAGAGCATGACGGCCAGCGCCGCCTCGCGACGCCAAACCTCGCGCGCGGCAGGCGCGTCTATGGGGAGGATCTCGTGCTGCGCGGGGAGACTGAATGGCGCGTGTGGGATCCGCACCGCAGCAAGCTCGCCGCGGCGATACTAAAGGGCCTTGAGCCGGTTCCGATCGTGCGCGGCTCGTCTGTCCTGTACCTTGGAGCCTCAACGGGCACGACGGTCAGCCACGTCTCGGACATTGTGGGCGCCACTGGCCGCGTGTTCGCCGTCGAGCACGCCAGCCGCGTCGCGCGCGAGCTCCTCGACCGCGTCGCCTCGCACCGCACAAACGTCACACCAGTGATGCAGGATGCACGCCAACCACGAGAGTACTTTTCAGTCTATGGCAAGGTTGATGTCGTGTACTCGGATATCGCACAGCCTGACCAGACCGAGATTGCCCTGGCCAACTGCCGCGCACACCTGCGCGATCACGGCTGGCTCATCCTTGTCATAAAGGCGCGCAGCATTGACGTGACACGCACACCGGCGTCGGTGATCAGCGACGAGCTTGCAAAGGTTTCCGGCGAGCTTGACGTGCTCCAATCAATGGGACTTGAGCCCTATGACCGCGACCACGCGCTCGCCGTGGCTCAGGCTCGCTGAGCCCGTATATGCGACGAACCGTCATCCATGTGGCGCGCGCAAACCTTGGCGGCGCGTCGTTTTTCCTCGCGTGTCGCTTTAGGAACCTGACGCATGCGGGGTCTGCGGGGTAACCGCTGCCGATGCTGTGGATCTTGCGAATCCTTGCGACTGCGCGATCACGCTCGACCTTTGCGATGATCGACGCGGCTGACACTATGGGAAATCTCTTGTCTGCCCTGTGATATGGTCTTACTCTTGCGGCACAGCCATCTTTTAGAAGGCTTGAGACCATCTTGCCAAACCTTTTGGCATCGACGTCACACGCGTCGACGTATGCCGTGTGTGGCATTAGCCCTGATATGACGCGCGCCATGTGGATCGCCTCAACAAGGTTGAGCTCGTGGCGCTTGACGTGCTTGTCTATCGTGCGTGGTTGTATGCGCGAGACATGGTGATCGACGGCCACGTCCACGATCTCGTCATACAGCTCTTCGCGCCGCGCCGGAGTGAGCTCCTTGGAGTCGCGCACGCCGAGGCGTGACAGTCGCGGGAGGTGTCGTTTTTCGATCGTGACTCCGGCTATCACTAGTGGACCCATTACAGGGCCACGGCCGGCGTCATCAACACCGCACACGAGCATCGCGCGCACGCCAGAGATCTCCGTATAAAGCCATATGGGACTCGTGCGCGCTCTGCCACGTCGCGCGTGCGCCACACGCGCGGGCCATACAATGCTTAAGACACGCCCCGTATGGGTGCGATGCCGTTGGGCGACACAGAGACTGCCGAGATGACCGAGACTGCCGAGATGACCGAGACTGTCGAGGGCACGACGCGCCTCCTCGTTCCGCGCGAGTCGCTCTCGGCTGCCTCGCCGCCGCACGAGCCGGCGTTCTACAACCCGCGCGCGCGCCTAAACCGCGACATCTCGGTTCTCGCGTGCGCTGCGCGCGCGAGGTCGCACGCAGGCGAGCTTCTTGTCCTCGAGGGTCTTGCCGGAGTCGGCGCGCGCGGCGTTCGGCTTGCCAACGAGGCTGACCCTTCGATCCATGTAATGCTCAACGATCTAAACCCCGTTGCGCTAGACCTCGCCACCCGCTCGGCAGCCCTCAACGACTGCTCGGAGCGCGTAGAGACGTCTGAGGACGAGGCGTGCCGTTTTCTCTCGGCGCGCGCTAGGAAGGGCATGCGCGGACTCGTCGTAGACGTTGACCCGTTTGGCTCGCCGGCGCGATACCTTGACTGCGCGATCAGGGCAACTGCGCACGGCGGCATGCTCTCGCTGACGGCCACGGACCTGCAGGTTCTTCATGGACTCTTTCCGGCCGCGTGCGCGCGCCGCTACGGTGGGGTGCCCATACGCCGCACGCCGCATGCGCGCGAGACGGCTCTGCGCCTGATCGCCGGATGCGCCATGGCAGTGGCGGCGCGACTCGACATGACGCTCACGCCGATCTTTTGCGAGAGCGACATGCACTATTACAGGGTCTACCTCGAGGCCGCAAACCGCCCTGACACGCGCGAGGCGCACGGGCGAATATTCCACTGTGACGCGTGCGGCAGGCGTGGCGTACTCGAAGGCCACGGCCAGTGTGAGTGTGGCGCTGCGCCACACGTGGCCGGCCCGCTCTGGACAGGACCGATGTTTGACGCAGAGTTTTCGTCTGCAATGCTCGCCGAGTGCGCCACGCACACAGTCGACCGGTCATGCGCGCGCATAATGGAGCGGGCTGCTGCCGAGTCGGCCATGCCGCCATGCTATTACACGATAGACGAGATCGCCTCGCGCGCACGCCGGTCGCCGCCGCGCCTAGAGAGGATTATAGAGATGTTGGGCCGCGCGGGCCACTCTGCATCGCCAACATCGCTTGACACGACAGGGTTTCGGACTGATGCGACGATGCCTGAGATACTCGCTCTGCTCTAGTGGAGGTACCCGAGGCACACGATATACGTCTCGCTGCTCGTCTTTCGGCTTGCCATTGGCTTTGTAATCTTTGTGCGCGCAAATCTCTTTTTCATGTATGTGCAAAACTCTGCCGAGTATTCACCATCGAACACCTTGAACACCGCGTTGCCCTTTCTGTCCAGGACGCGGCCTAGTATGCGCACAGCATCATAGTTGAGCGCGACCTGCCTGGCATGGTCGACTGCCCAGTTGCCGCTCACCTGCGGGGAGAGGTCGCAGACCATCGCGTTGATCTTTTGCCCAAAGTGAGCGAGAACCTCCTCGGCGATCCCGTCGTCTGCGACGTCGCGCCTGCAGACGTGTGCTCCGGGAACCTCCTCGGTGTGCGACTTGTCGATTCCCATGACGCGCCCGCGGTTGCCGGCGAGCTGCACGGCGACTTGCGTCCAGCCACCCGGCGCGCAACCGACATCTAGGACGCCAAAGCCTGCCCCGATCACCCTGTACGCCTTGTTGAGCTCCTTTAGCTTGTATGCCGAGCGGCTGCGGTACCCCTGCTCGCGCGCAAGCCGCCTGTAAGCGTCGCGTCGCGCCTCGTGGGGTCTCATCCCCTCCTGCGTGACCTCTTTGACTCGGCGATGACCCAGTCCCTGATGAGGTCACACGTGTGCGGGCTGACCTCTCCCTCTGGCGTGCATTTCTGCTCGACCTTGCATGTTAGGCATGGCGCGTCGACTATTGACCGAGTGCTAATTGGCGTCCTCTTTAGTATGAGCCTGTACGTCCATCTGCCGTTCTCGAGAACCTTCTCGCGCGTTATGAGGCCAAGCCACTCGAGCTTTAGGGCCAGCCTAAACCCGTCGCTCAGCGTGAGCTTTAGGCGTCTCCACACGTCAGACTGGAGCGTCCCGCCTGAAGGTCCGCCTGAGAGTATCTCACACACCTTGTTGATTAGCTGCTCCATGTTTGCCTTGCCGACCTGAAAGTTTGCAATCTCCTCGTCAGTTATGGCGTCCTCAATCTGCTCCTCATCTGTTAGCTCGATCGGCTCCATGCGTGACCTTCGCCTTGTTCGCTTTGGCTTGTCGTCTCGCTTGGCCGCCTTTGGCTTTTTTGCCGCCTCTTTTTTCTTTGTGGCCTTTTTCACGGGGGACTTTTTGACTGGCGCCTTTGGCTTTTTTGGCACGGCTTTTTTCTTTGGCACCTTTTTGGCCACTGGCGACTTTTTCACAGGAGCATTTTTTGCCGCCTTTGGCTTGGCCTTTGCCTTTTTCTTTGTGGCCTTTTTGACATGCGTTCCACTGCTTGCCGTGCGGGCTTGGTCATTCTTGTCAAGTATGCGCTTTTTCTCCTTTAGCATCTCGAGCTCGTTCATCTTTTCTCTCAGCTCCGTCTCGCGATCTAATGGCAGTGTGCCCCTGTTTGCCATCCTACTCTGCACTGTCTCCGGCGTGTGATTCTGCGACCCTCTGCTTGCTTGTCCTGTGCCTTGTCTCCTCAAGGACGCGCTTCTTCTCCTCTAGTGACTCGAGCTCGGCCTTTGCCCTCTTGATGCGCTCGGCCTTGGTCTCCCTGGCCACTTATTCCACCACGCCTGCCATGCCGGTCAGCTTACCGTAAACACCCCTGTTGTGCTAGCGCTGTTTCTTCCCTGCGCATCCCTGATGGTGGCTGTCATCTCGTACGTTCCGGCCTCGGCGACATTTATGGAGAATGCCCCGTCGACGGGTATCATCGTGTTGGTGCTCGCAAAGCACTGTCCAAAGAACCCGCTGTTGCCCACTATCCTCCCCGTCTGGCGTTCGCTGACCCTGATGTCTAGGTCGCCGCAGTCAAAAGCGTTGTGCGTTACATGCACGTGGGCACTCACGGCCACCGGCGCCACGTATGCGTCCTCGAGACCCACTATCGTGACGTGCTCAGAGGCATCTGTGCCCCCGCGACCGGGTTCCTGGAGAATCTGGGCCATGACCACGCCGCCGAGGGCAACTGAGGCGACTGCAGGGAGGATAAAGACGAGCGTGGCGCTGACGCGTGAGGCCATGATTCTAGGCACGCCTCGCCAAGTTTCCCTTATATCTATTTAACAAAATTTACGCCATAATGTAGCCAAATATGACCAACGGGTTAAATCACGCGTTGCGCAAGGGTGTCCCAAATGAGGCTCCGCAAGTTCCGAGTCAGGGCGTATCGCTGCATACACGATTCTGGGGAGATCAATGTCGGTGACCTCGCCGCCTTTGTGGGTCGCAACGAGAGCGGCAAGACGACGATCCTGCAGGCCCTCACGCTCCTCAACAGGGACGAGAAGGTCTCCGAGCTTGACCTGTGCGACGAGATGTCCGAGGAGCTAAAGTCCGAAGTCACGCTCGCCGAGGGCGAGTTTGAGCTAAGTGCCAAGGAAACCATAATGATCAGGGAGATGTTCCCCGCAATTCGCGAGATAGAGCGCGTCCGCGTGTACCGGACCAACAAGAGCGACGGGGTTCAGTACGACTTTGGGGATCTTGAGATAAGCGACACGGAGAACAAGGCTCTCAACTCATGGGAGAACTTTATCGGCAAAATAATGGCGTTCCTCGACACGATACCAAATCACATTCGCATACAGCTTGACACGTCGGCGTTCTCGCGCGCGCCGCCGCGAACCCAGGCCGAGTTTGACACGCTCATGGCCGAATTCAGCAACCGTTTTCATATGCTCTCAAGCGACGAATCGCGCGTCGTTGCAGAGTGGGACAAGCTCTACTCGAGTCCTGAGAACCAGTTCTCTAGCCTGCTGAGCGGCACGTCGGACCTGGAGGCGCTAAAGAACTTTATCGCCAGCGAGCTCCATCCGCGCTTTGTCTACTTTTCTGACTACAAAAAGATATACGGCAACATTGACCTCAACGAGTACACAAAGATCAAGGATCCACAGGCGCGCTCGGGAATAGAGTATGTCGAGGAGTTTGACAAGGCCGAGACTGTGCGAAACCTCTTTTACCTTTCTGAGCTTGCGATAGAGGAGCTTGACGACATGCGCGACAGCCCCTCCAAGGTCATAAAGTTCCTGACAACTGCGAGCAACCGCCTGACCGAGAGGCTAAACCCCGCATGGCGCGGCGACCCAATACGCGTGGACCTGCGCTACCAGCCGGGCAACATCATCAGCGTCGTGATCTCTGACATTCACCGTGACGGCACAGTCACCAACACGGGACTCCTCAACAGGCGCGCCGAGGGATTCAAGTGGACGTTCTCGTTTATCGTCAACTTTGCCGCCGAGACCCAGCGGGCCGAGCTAAAGGAGGCCATACTCCTCCTAGACGAGCCGGCGCGCAACCTGCACCCCACGCAGCAGCGCGGGATATCTGACCTCCTCAAGTCGCTTGCGGGCTCAAACCAGGTCCTCTACGCGACGCACTCGCCGTTCATGATATTTGACTACACGCCGGGCAACCTCCTAGTCGTTGAGCTCGACAAGCGCAAGCACCTGAGCCGTATATTCTATGACTACTGGAACGCCGATGACAACACGCTCACGCCCATACTCTATGGCCTCTCGCGGGGGCTCGTCGACTCGATAGTAGACAGGGAGATAGGGACCAACTCGAGGCCTGTCATCATCGTCGAGACGATGTCTGATTGCATGTACCTCAACGCGTTTGACAAGTTTCTCAAGGATCCGAACATATCGATGAACCCGCTCAACATAGTTGCTGCGTTCAACAAGAACTCTGTCATGCCGCTAGCCGTCTTTTACAAGAACCATGGGTACAGGACGTTTGTCCTCCTTGACAACAGCGACGAGTCAAAGCAGATCTCCTCGCAGCTCGTGGCCAACAAGTTCTCGCAGGTCCAGATGATATTCTTCGAGCGCGAGGGCGGCACGATGCGTTCAATAGAGGACTATATGACAACTGAAGACTATCTCCATGCGGTAAACCAGACATACGAGATAAAGCTGCGCTCAGAGGGGTACGGCAACCTGACACCAGAGGACATTGCCGCACGCAGCAAGGATGGGATGATTGAGAGCCTCCACTCGATCTGGGAGGATCACAGGGAGGACAACTGGGGCACCTTTGAGAACGAGGAGATCACGCGCTATATCTGCGAAAAGATTGCGCTCGACGAGGCCGACTTTTTGTCAGACAAGACACGTGACAACTTTCGGTCCCTCTACAGGCTCATAGCCGAGAGGATACGCCAGTACGAAAACATTGCCGCGCGCGGCGAGCTCGACAGGATCGGCGTGTGATGCGCACGCCGTGGGAGCATGGTTAATTTAGAGGCGCGCCAGACGGCGCGCATGCGGCATGGGGCAGTACTTGGCACGCTCATTGTGGCCATTGCGATGGTCGGCGGATCAGCGCTCGCGCAGGACGCAGGCGTGTCAGTGACGGGGCACTCCCTTGGCAACACGGTAATCATCACGATGGTAAACTCGGGCAGCGTGCCAGTCGCCTCAGTCGACATGTGGCTTGCCGCAGGGAACTCCTTTGAGTCCTTCAAGACTGGCGCCGGCTGGACTGGCTCGCGCCAGGCCGAGGCGCTCCTCTCGTTTAGAGCATCAGTGACGCCGATGGCCGGCGAGTCTGCTCAGTTTGGCGTCGAGACATCTGCTGCAGCCGATGGGATAAACTGGCGCGCCCTAGACGCGGCCGGCAACACGCTTGACCAGGGCAAGGTCGCGCCAGGCCAGGCGCCTCCGCCTCCACCGCCACCAGGGGCCGGTGATGACAATGGGACAGGCGAGGGGCCCGGCGCTCCGGATGTCCCGGATGCGCTGCCGGCCGGCATAATCGACGGCACGTCGCAGTTTAGGGTGATTCCAAGTGGACCACACCAGGGCTCAGCGATACGAGTCGTCGGTGACGGCTTTGGGGCCAACAGCACGCTCTCGCTCTCGCTCGGCTCGACTGACCTCGGCTCCATAGAGACCGGTGAGTCGGGCCGGTTTGTGTACACGACAACAGTGCCGCTTACCGCACCGGCGACCAGGGTTGACTTTGCGCTGTCTGATGACATGGGCAACACGTTGCAAAAGCCCGTGCGGATCGACGAGCCTCGCGAGCGGTCAGTCGGGGCAGTCACGGTCATAAACGACAGCATCGAGCAACCGCTCACCGCCGCCGACGTCGCGCAGATGATCCTCGGTGGCAAGGAGGTGAACCTGTCCGGCACGGCTCAGCCCGGCACATCGCTCCTTGTGACGCTAAAGCACCCGCTTGACTATGCGATATCGGTCAATACGCTCCAGGTCGGCCCTGAAGGCACGTGGTCGCGCACCATCAACACGCAGTCAAGCTGGAGTCCAGGGCGCTACACTGCAGTCATATACGACGGAAGCTCGACGGTCAGCCAGAGCTGGGATCTCGAATCGGGCCTGCCAATAAGCATACAGCCGCGCAAGTTCATGTACAACCCTGGCGATACGCTCGAGTTTAGGGGCACGGCACAGCCAAACCTCGACCTTGCAGTGATCCTCGAGAACCCGCAGGGAACCTCAGTCTATGAGGACATTATCGTCGTGGATGACTCGGGCAGCGTGGCCTTTGAGATTTCAACGGAGACACAATACTCCAAAGGGACATACGTCATGCTCCTCTCGCAGGGAATCGAGGAGGCGTTCTCATATGTGGGCCTGGGTGCGAGGCCTGAGATTCCGTTTATCGTAAAGATGGACAAGCTCAACTATGCATTCGGCGAGACGGCGACGATATCGGTGTCAGGACGCAGCGAGTCAGACGCGACGCTCGTTATGGTGCATCCGGCAAAGAAGCAGGAGGAGAAGCGCATCAAGATCTCCCTTGACGTTGAGGGCAACTATGTGCAAATGTTCGATCTTTCCAACTTTACTCGCGGGATATACGCCGCGATTGCCTACTATGGGAACAACTCGGCTGAGAGCACGTTCACCGTGGGGCTCCAGAACAATGCTGGAACGATGACGATCTCGACTACAAAGGATCTCTACACGCCAGGCGAGCTGGTCACGGTTTTGGGCGTGAGCGAAAATTCCCAGTCGCTCGTCGAGATTGTCATGATCAACCCATCTGGCGAGGAGGTAAGAACGCTCGAGACGTTCACGACAGAAGGAAAAAAGTTCACGGGATCATTCTTTGTGCGCTCAAGCCCCGAGCAGGGCACGTGGACGCTCATGGCGCGCAGCGGGACACAGTCGGCAACAACGTCATTTGACGTTGTCATCGAGGTCACCTCGGGAATCCAGATGCAGATCAGCGAGACTCCGGCAGCGACTGGCAAGACAGTCACCATACGTGGTGAAGGCGCCGCTGGGGGTGAGCCCGTGGACATAACGGTGACACACGACAACGGCGAGATTATCTTTGCACAAATTGCGCGCTCTACTGCGGAGGGCGCATTTAGCGGCGAGTGGATCGTTCCGCGTGACCAGTATCCGGGCGTGTACACGATACGCGCTGCTGACTCTGCTAGCTCAGATCTGGCAACATACACGATAGGGTAGGCGTGCGCGCGTCGGCCTGACTCGCTCACAAGGTTAATTAACCAAGGCACGTGCCTCGTGCGCACTTGGCGACATTCAAGCTAGCCATATCGGACACGCGGGGACGCTCCACGACTCACGAGCTAAAGGATGCCGAGGCCAACCAGCTCATAGGCGCTGCCATCGGCACCGAGCTTGATGCGGCCGCCGCCGGTCTTGCCGGCAAGATCACGATAACAGGGGGCAGCGACAAGTCTGGCGTTCCCATGCGCGGTGACGTCCATGGAGGCTCGCGCAAGTATGTCATGCTCTCGCGCGGCGTTGGCCTTCCGCATGCGCGACGCGGCCAGCGCGTGCGCAAGCTAGTGCGCGGACGCGAGATAACTGAGGAGGTCTTTCAGGTGAACTGCCTGTATGACGGCAAGCTTGAGGATCCAAAGGCCGCCGGGGACAGCCCTGGAGCTAGCGCCGGCGAGGGCTCAGGCGACGCGCCAGCGGAGTCGGCAAAGGACGACGTGGGTGCGGGAGCCGCAGACGGCCCCAAAAAGCAAAAAGCTTAACATATGAACGCACGCGATCCGGCCTCGTTGAGCTGGAACGACACGTTGCCTGACTGGTACGTCAAAAAACACGGAAGGCAGCCATGCGTCAACATTGGCACCGCAGGTCACGTCGACCACGGCAAGACCACGCTAATCCAGTCGCTCACAGGCCGCTGGACGAGCGTTCACAGCCAGGAGCTGCGTCGCGGGATCACGATACGCGTCGGCTATACGGATGCGGCATTCTACAAGTGCGCATCGTGCGAGCCGCCGCTTGGGCATTCGACGTCGCCAAAATGCCCCGAGTGCGGCTCAGAGTCCGAGCTCTCGCGCGTCGTGAGCTTTGTCGACAGCCCCGGCCACGAGAGCCTCATGGCAAACATGCTCTCAGGCGCAGCCCTCATGGACGGGTCGCTCCTCGTAGTTGCGGCCAACCAAAAGGTTCCGCAGCTCCAGACCGAGGAGCACCTCCTAGCCCTTGACATACTCGGCATAAAGCAGATCGTCGTGGTTCAGAACAAGGTCGACCTCCTCACGTACGAGCAGGCCATCGAGAACCATGACGCCATAGCCGCGTTCCTCAAGGGCAGCGGGAGGGAGTCTGCGCCGATACTTCCCGTCTCTGCCCAGTCCTCGCTCAACACTAATGCGCTCATCACCTCGATCGACGAGACGATCCCGACCCCGGAGCGCGACCCCTCTGAGCAATCCATAATGCACGTCCTGCGCTCATTTGACGTCAATAGGCCGGGCACTGACATTGGCGGAATCTCCGGAGGCGTCATCGGCGGCAGCCTCACGCAGGGCTCGCTGCGCGTCGGTGACGAGATCGAGATTCGGCCCGGTGTGCTAGACGAGCGCAAGGGACGCCATGACCCGCTCACGACTACAATAGTCTCGCTTGGAACCGGTGCGGGGCGTGTCGAGGAGGTTAGGCCCGGAGGCCTCGTGGCAATAGGCACTAGGCTCGATCCGGCAATGACGGCCGGTGACAGCCTGACCGGCTCGGTCATCGGCGTGCCCGGCTCGCTTCCGGAGAACGTCTCGGGGGCCACAATGGAGGTCAGCCTCTTTGATGTGGCAGTCGGCGAGACTGACACAAAGATCTCCCCGATAAAGGCAGGCGAGATGCTGCGCCTGAGCGTCGGAACCGCGCCGGCCCTGTGCCAGGTAAAGTCGGCCAAGGGCAACCGCGTAACAGTGGAATTTCGCCGGAGCGTCTGCCTTCTTGGGGGTCGCAGTGTCGCGATCAGCCGCAAGATGGCCGACAGGTGGCGCCTCATAGGTGCTGGCACGGTTGGCTGACGTTCTCTGTGACACGAGCTTTCTTGTTCACATCCACAGCGTGCGCATACTCAACATCGACTCACTCACCGAGGAGATCGGCGATGTCTCATTTGTCGTCCCCGACGCCGTAGTCGCCGAGCTGCGCAGGCTGCGCGACTCGAGCCATGGCGCAGCACGCGCCCTTGAGGCAATGGACTCGCGCAGGACAGTCGACCTTGGAGGGGGTCAATATGCCGATGCGGCAATAGTCGGGCACGTGCGCCGCAACGGCGGGATCGTCGCGACGATGGACAGGGCGCTAAAGCGGGCAGTGCGGGATGCCGGAGGCTCTGTCATGTCAGTCTCTGGTGACCGCATCGTCATGGGGTAGGCGGCTCGCAGAGCGCAAGGTGGCGAAGCGTGGATGCAATGCCGCGTATCGTGCGCACGATGTCCTCGGGCCGGTCTGCGAGCATGCGCACGGTGAGGCCGTCGCCACCATGGATGGGACTCGCGGCGCACGAGACGCCCTCGGTGACGCGCATGCCGGCTATGGACTCACACATCTCCGAGGCGAGCGGCTTGGCTGCGAGTATGTATGCGCTGCCGGCCACAGTCTTGCCGCCTAGCGCGCCGGTTATGGCAATGTCGCCCTCGCGTGGTTCGAGGCGTGCTGCATCAGCAAGGCGAAGGCGACCGTCCTGGCTGCGCACTGCCATGGACAGGTGGCACGCGTCATACATGAACGACTCGCCCATGGCAACGCGCCCCGGCGTGACTATCTCCGAGCAGATGACAGTCGCCGAGTCGTCGATTACGCACTCGGTGGACTGCGCATAGCGTGAGTGCGCATACGGGATGAGCTGACCGGGCAGCATCTCGAGGTATGCGCCCTCGCCGACGCTCACGTCCACGTTGTGCGTCGCGCTGCCCGAGTCCATGCCATAGACGCGAGTTGCCCCCTGGGCCGTGATGCGGGCCTGCGCGCCGACCCCTAGCGCTATGCGCGTCGTGTGCGCATCGCCCTGCACGATGCCGCCTGATGATGACATCATGCACACGCTTGCGAGTCCGCCAAACTGCGCATCAGCATACATTGCACGCTGCGAGAGGAGCGGCGCGCGGCTCTCCTGTGACGCAATAACGGTTCGACCCCCATGCCGGCGCTCAAGGGAGACGGCGAGGAGGCCCGCGCATGATGCGGTGTGCCCCACGCTACTGCGCCCCCGGCGGCGCATCAAAGAGGACATCAGACACTATCCTGCCGGCCACGTCGGCTATGCCCTCATCAGTCATGCAGTTTGTGAATATAAACGGCCTTGTACCCCTCGTCCTTTTCGCGTCTGCGCGCATGACGTCAAGATCGGCGTGGACCCCGGCTGCAAGGTCAACCTTGTTGATCACGAGCAGGTCGCACGTCTCTATGCCAAGTCCGCCCTTTCTGGGATACTTGTCGCCGCCGGCAACGTCGATAATGTATATGAAATAGTCCGCAAGTATCGGGCTGAACGTCGTCGTTATGTTGTCACCACCACTCTCTATTATTATCAGGTCAAGGCCAGGATGGTCGCGCTCGAGATCCTCGATGACAGCAAGGTTCATCGAGGGGTCCTCGCGCACTGCAGTGTGAGGGCAGCCGCCCGTGGCGAGCCCAATGACGAGGTTCTCGGGCAGGAGGCCGCGCCTCGTGGCGAGGTTTTCGCGCATGCGGTCGGCATCCTCCTTTGATATGACGTCATTTGATATGATGCTCACGCTGTATCCCCTGCGCGCTAGGATGGGAACGACGCGCTCGATTAGCATGCTCTTGCCCGAGCCGACCGGCCCGCCAATCCCGACGCGCGCAATCCTGCGAGTCTCACTCATGTCGCAAACATCCTCGTATCGACCCTCTCGTGATCCATCTGGCATATGTCAAGGTGTGGCGTGAACTGCCACATGTCCACGGTCCGCATCGCACTCGCGCGCTCCACGGCACGCGCAATGTCTGGCCGCAGCGCCCCGAGCGTGCGCTGACCCTCGAGGTGGTCTATGATCCCAAGCCGTAGTGCTGCGCCGATGACGCTCACAGAGAACCCGTAGAGGAGCGAGAGCGCAGCCCTCGGCGCGCCTATTCCTAGCGCAAGGCATGACACGCCGAGGGCAACAGGATATGACCCCGGCGTCTCGGCTAGGCGGACCATCTCCGCGTAGCGCCCGAGCACGGCGGCATCGCTCATCTCGCGTGCGGCACGCAGGGTCTGAGCGCCGGATCTTGCAGACGCCTCCCTGGCCTCCCTGACCGGCTTTAGGGCCATGGCCATCATGTCAGTCTCGCGCACGGCCTCGGCCCCGCCGGCTCCGGCGAGGCGGTGCGCCTCTATTGCGGCCACACAGTCTGACGGGCCGACCTGCTGGGAGATCTGCAGCCGCACGATCTCCTCTAGGGCCTCGCGCCCGGAGACATCGCCGCGCGCAACTAGCGTCTCAAGCCCGCTTGATGTCGCATAGAGGCCTGCCGGAAAGAACGAGTCAGATACCTGGAGGAGGGCCAGGTCCTCAATGTGCGCCTCAGTGCCCATGCGTGTCTGCCCCCGCGTGCGGCTCAAAGACGGCCTCCTCGACTGTCATCTCCACGCCGTCGACTGCGCCGAGGAGGCGCCCAAACGTCTCGAGCTCCGAGTCGGCCTGTATTGGAAAGCGCACAGTCGAGCCGTCTATAGATATCGGCCGGTGCATGTTGCCTATAATGTGGCCCATGAGGACACCCGCGCCGGCGCCTGCCGGAATCTTTGCTGCAATGACGCTCTCGGGGGACTGTTCGACGAGGACGCGCAAGCCGCCACACGCAAGAACGTCGCCGCGGTGGAGGTGGACGCCGGCTCCAAGGGATATGGCCACGTCTGTCCCGCGCGCTGCTGTCCTCCTCACGCGCGAGCGCGCAAGCTCGGTTCGCGTGAGAGCCAGCCTCTCTAGACTGCCGTCACCGTCGTGGGGATCGGCTCCAGCGTTGCGCTCTATCGTCCACTCCCCGACCATCGTGACACGCCCACGCATGGCGCGAACTATTAAAATAGATTGGCGCCCACGAGCGGCCCATGATGCTCACGCCGAGAGACGAGGACAAGCTCCATGTGTTCATGGCAGCACAGCTTGCCATGCGCCGCAAGGCGCGCGGACTGCGCCTCAACCATCCCGAGGCCGTCGCGCTGATATCTGATCACATACTCGAGGGCGCGCGTGATGGCCGGAGCGTTCCAGAGCTGGTGAGCTCGGCCCGACACGTTCTCTCGCGTGATGACGTCCTTCCGGGAGTGCCCGAGCTTATACGATCAGTCCACGTGGAGGCCACGTTTGAGGACGGCACAAAGCTCGTGAGCGTCCACGATCCGGTGGTGTGATGCGCGTATGATACCGGGAGAGTACATTATATCTGATGAGCCAATACTCGCCAACGAGTCAAGGAGAACGACGCGCATGGCCGTCACAAACTCTGGTGATCGCCCGATACAGGTCGGCTCGCACGCGCACTTTTTTGAGGCAAACAGGGCACTAGTGTTTGCGCGTCCTGACGCATATGGCATGCACCTAAACATACCGGCCGGCACGTCGATCCGATTTGAGCCTGGCGAGACGATAGACGTAGAGCTCGTCGAGTATGGCGGCACGCGCACCGTCTGGGGGTTCTCTGGACTCGTCAACGGCGACCTTGAGGAGCGGCGCGAGGATGCGATGCGGCGCGCCTGTGCGTCAGGATTTGGGGGCATGACACATGACGCTTGAGATTGCGCGCAACAGGTACGTTGACCTCTACGGGCCTACGGCTGGCGACAGAATAAGGCTTGCTGACACGTCGCTCATCGCAAGCGTCGAGCGCGATCTGCTGCGCCACGGTGACGAGATTGTCTTTGGCGGTGGCAAGAGCGCGCGCGATGGCATGGGTCAGGCTAGCGGTACGCCTCGCGAGGGTTCCCTTGACCTCGTCATAACTAACGCGATCGTGATGGATCCCGTCCTTGGGATCATAAAGGCCGACATTGGGATAAAGGACGGCCTGATCGCCGGCGTCGGAAACGCGGGCAATCCGGGAACAATGGACGCAGTTGACATGGTCGTCTCCTCTAGCACGGAGGTCATCGCCGGCGAGCACGCGATCTGCACGCCGGGCACAATAGACAGCCACATCCACTTTGTCTCGCCGCAGCAGGCCACGCACGCAATATGCGCCGGCACGACTACTATGATCGGCGGAGGGACAGGGCCGGCTGACGGGACGTGCGCCACAACGTGCACGCCGGGCGAGTGGAACATACACAGGATGCTAGAGGCCGCCGATGCGCTCCCCGTGAATGTCGGGTTTCTCGCAAAGGGCAACGACTCGCGCGAAGAGACCCTCATGGCACAGGTGCGGGCCGGCGCGTGCGGCCTAAAGCTCCATGAGGACTGGGGCACGACTCCGGCAACTATTGATGCGGCACTGCGCGTTGCGGACAAGGCAGACGTGCAGGTCGCGATCCACACGGACACGCTCAACGAGTGCGGCTATGTCGATGACACAATAGCCGCCATTGCAGGCCGCACCATACACACGTACCACACAGAAGGCGCCGGCGGGGGACATGCGCCTGACATTATCAAGATCGCCGGCGAGCCCAATGTCTTGCCGTCATCGACAAACCCAACGCGACCGTTTACCGTAAACACGCTTGCCGAACACCTTGACATGATGATGGTCTGCCACCACCTCAACCCGTCAGTGGTGGAAGATGTCGCGTTTGCCGAGTCGCGCATACGTGGAGAGACGATTGCAGCCGAAGATGTCCTCCATGACATTGGTGCAATAAGCATGATGTCCTCAGACAGCCAGGCCATGGGTCGAGTCGGCGAGGTGACGGTGCGAAACTGGCAGACTGCATCCAAGATGAAGGACGCGACCGGTCCGCTCGCAGGTGATGGCAACGCTGACAATGCGCGCATAATGCGCTATCTCGCAAAGATAACGATCAATCCAGCAATTGCGCATGGCATATCCTCATACGTAGGATCACTAGAGCGCGGCAAGCTTGCTGACATTGTCCTGTGGTCACCACAGTTCTTTGGCATCAGGCCAAAGCTCGTCATAAAGGGTGGCCTCATCGCATATTCGCTCATGGGGGATCCCAACGCGTCTATACCCAACACCGAGCCGGTGAGGTACCGTCCGATGTTCGGCGCGCTCGGCGGCGCGAGAAGCTCCACGTCGCTAGCCTTTGTGTCCGCTGCGGCCCACGAGTCTGGCCTCCAGTCAAGGCTTGGCACGAAAAAGAGAATGGTTCCAGTCTCCAACTGCCGCAAGATAGGCAAGGCCGACATGGTTCACAACTCGCTGACGCCAAAGATCGAGGTCAACGCCGAGACGTACAAAGTGCGCGTTGATGGCCGGATCGCCAGCGCCGAGCCTGCGCGAACCGTGCCGCTCGGTCGACTCTACAGCCTCTTCTAGGGCGTGTCTGGCGCGCCTATTATGTCCAATTGACCTTATAATTCTATCTATAATGTTTATAGCCAAGCATGCCGTAATTAAATCAGTGCAAAGACTGGTCCCCCTTGCAGCAATCTCTATTGCCGCCCTTGCAGCTGCCGCCCTAGGTGTCGGCGAAGCCTATGGAGCCGGCGTCATTGAGGGCGAGTTCAAGATCGGCGAGGTTCTCGACGAGTCAGTCGGCTGGTTTATCGTAGTTGGACTCGGTGCGGTCTTTGCAGTTGTCATATCGCTGGAGATAAAGGTCGAGGAAAAGTACCTCGGCGTAAAGCAGACGTCAGAGTGGTTCAACACGGCAGGCCGCGTCATAAAGACTGGCCTCACGGCCGCAGCAATCGTGTCGGCGTGGACATGGGCAGCGACGCTTCTCCAGTCATCAACTGTTGCGTACCAGTATGGCGTTAGCGGCCCGTTCTGGTATGCGGCCGGCGCATCAATCCAGGTTCTCCTCTTTGGAATCCTTGCAATAGAGCTAAAGCGCAAGGCTCCCAACGCGCACACGTTCCTCGAGATCATACGCGCACGCTTTGGTGATGGCGCGCACAGGGTCTTTCTCGTGTTTGCGCTAATGACCAACATGATAGTCACTGCAATGCTCCTTCTCGGCGGTGCCGCAGTCGTCAATGGTCTTACCGGCATGAACATATCGCTTGCGGCATTTTTAATTCCTATTGGCGTGATGATCTACACGCTCGTCGGTGGGCTAAAGGCCACGTTTATCGCCGACTATATGCACACGATTATCATATTTATCGTCATACTCATATTTGTCGGCACGGTGTACTTTGTGAGCCCAATCACTGGCGGCATAGAGGGAATGTACGACAAGCTAGTCGAGGCCGCACAGCTTCGCCCCGTCGAGGGCAACGCCGCAGGCATGTACCTCACGATGGCCTCAGTCGGCGGCCTCATATTCGGAATAATCAACATTGTCGGAAACTTTGGGACAGTCTTTGTGGACCAGGCCTACTGGCAGCGCGCGATCGCCGCGCAGCCGCGCTCGACTGTCAAGGGGTTCCTCCTCGGCGGCCTGTGCTGGTTTGCAATACCGTTTACGCTCGCAACAACGATGGGGCTCACTGCCGTCGCGCTTGGTGTCGACCTCACGCCCGAGCAGGTCCAGCTCGGCCTCACGGTGCCGGCGGCAGCCTCTGTGCTCATGGGCGAGGTCGGCGCGATCATGGTTCTCACGATGCTCTTTATGGCAGTCACGTCAGCCGGCTCGGCCGAGCTGATCGCCGTCTCGTCGCTCATCACGTATGACGTGTACCGCACGTACAAGAACCCCAACGCGACAGGCAAGCAGCTATTGCGCGTCTCGCGGGCGGCCATAGTCGGATTTGGCATCGGGATGGGCGGCTTGGCCGTCATTCTCCTCGGGATGGGCCTGAGCCTGGGTTTCGTCTACCTTGCGATGGGCGTCCTGATCGGCTCGGCGGTCATACCGATAGCCCTGACGATAACCTGGAAGCGCACAAACAAGTACGCCGCCACGGCCGGCGCCATAGCGGGCCTTGCCGTGGCGCTCACGACATGGGTGGGCGTGGCCTCGTCGCTGCCAGACTATGGCGGTGTGGTCTCCCTTGACAGCCTGGGCCACAACTATTCGATGCTGTTTGGCAACATTGCGGGCATACTCACCGGAGGCGCAATAGCCATAATCGGGAGCCTCGTGCGCAAGACGGACTTTGAGTGGTCATCGATACGCGAAAAGATAAAGCTCGTCGACATGTCAAAAGAAGAGATCGACGCACACGAGAAGTCCCTCGCGCAAGACGAGGCCTCGCTAAACCGTGCGTTCAAGTTTAGCCTAAAGGGCGGCGGCATAATGACGCTCGTCCTAATCGTCGGATGGCCACTCCCGCTATTCTTTTCGGGATATGTCTTTGACATTGCGTTCTACCACCTGTGGGTCGGCATTGCTGTCGCATGGGTGTCAATCGCATCGTTCTTTATCATCGGCCTGCCGCTCATCGAGGCGCGGCATGGAATCGCGAGCGTCGCGCGCCGACGCAAGCCTGCCGCTGACACAGAATCGGCATGACCGCATGCGCCGGCTGCGGGCGCACGCTCGGCTTCAAAAAATACAGGTTTCACCGCATGTGGCGCGTTCCGGGCTACTATTGCAAGGAGTGCATGCTGCACCTGGGGGATGACTTTGACAAGAACGCGCGCATCACGCTGCCAAAAAAGACATGCGACCTGTGCGAACTAGAGTTCTATTACCTAAAGTCGGCATGGCGCGACAAAAAGCAGGGCCACTATTGCGACGTGTGCCATGACGCAGTAAAGAAGGGCGTGATACCTGACAAGTCACTCGGCGAGGCTCCTAAGCAGCTGCCCCTAGTCCTCGTCACGTTCGCCGGCCTCGGCGTGCTCATGATGCTCATGGGACTAGTGTTCACGCTCATGGCCACGTCTGCAGGCGAGTCGAGCCTCCCCAACATACTCTTTGGCGCGATAACGACGGCCCTTGGGTTTGTGCTCTTTCGCAAGGCGATGCGCTCGCGCGGCCTCCTCATGGCAAGGCGGCATGGGAATGCCGGAGAAAAGGCTCCGTGATCGCCGCGATGCGCGCACTACCTATGCGCTTGAAAACTCGACAGTGTTGTAAAAGTACGCCGCGCTAGTCTCGACTGAGCGCCGCGAGGGGATCTTTTTGGTGCCTGTTGCGCCCGTGTCTAGTGCGGCGTGCGCGGCCCCGCACGCAAAGCAGAACGCCCACAGCGCGTCGCGCTCCTTGAGCATCGTGACGCAAAAGGACGCCGAGAACATGTCGCCGACTCCGGTCGTGTCTGCGACGCTGCGGTTTGGCAGCCTAAGGCGGTACTCGCGGCCTCCTGACACCATCAATATGTCCGGCCCGGACGTGTGAAGGACGTGCTCGACTCCGGCGTCGGCTAGTGCGCCGACACTTTTGCCTCCCGTGAGCGCGGCCAGCTCGTCGTCGTCTACCTTTATCGCCGAGACGCCCTGCAGGTCCATCTCGGTGCGCGCCAGCGTGATAACGCCGTCTGCGCCGGCTCTCCTGAGGAACCCTTGCGGATCCAAGAACACAAACGGCGCGTCGGCCTTTATCGCGCCAAACGTCTCTTGTGACATCTCACCGCACGCCGGAGTTATGATCGCCCCGTCGACTCCCAGTCCTCCGGCGTACTCGATGAGCTCTCCGGCATCAAGGAGGCGAACCGTGCGCTCGCGCCCATGGACGTCAAGCGCAAAGCGCATGATGCTTGACGCCGGCGTGCCGTGTATCGATATGCCCTCTTCCTCGAGGACGCCGCGAGCGCTAGCGCTAGGCGGCATTCTTGTGTGGAGCTCGACGTCTGCGCGCATCCGGCGCGCCATGATGCTGCAATATGTGCCTGGTCCGCCCTGCGTCACGCTCGTCCTCCCGTCTACTGTGATCTCATCCTCGGTGCAGCTTGCAAAGACGGCGACCTTCATTCTGCCGCCGTCCCACGATGGCATGGATTTAGGTATGCTGGTCATGCAGGAGCATACACCGTGGCCGTATTGACCCCACTGGGTCTATCGCGCACATGTGAATTCATGAGGAAACGGTAATAAATCGTTGATTCGGGCGATCTTTTGGTCTTTGCTATGCACTGGCTTGGTGCCCACTCTTGATTACGGCACGAGTGATCACTTTTGCCCCTTGAGCCCTGTGACACATCTCTGCTTCCTGATCCTGCCGCCTGCTGTGTCTTTTACTGGCCTCTATTTTAAATAGGTCATATGTGTCCAGCTTTGTTATTGGATTCATCGATGGACGTCAGCATATCAGAGTATGAGCGCTCTTTTCAGAAACGTAGTAAACTGCAGTCAACATACCTGATACTTCGTGATAAAAAATGGCACTGTCGAAACCACGCCTATCGTTCTATTGGAAGCAGTCAGATTGCTGGAAGTGGCGGCATTATGGGTCTAAAAAAAGGTACGCGCAGTCGTCCTGGATTGCAACTTCAGTATGAACGTCGTCATTGCAAAAAATGCGCTCAATTATTTTTTCATGACAGGTGGACTGGAGAATTTGTCCTACAGCACCCTTCTAGCAGTCTATCACCAAAGCTACAAAAACAAATTTTAAAATGCTGTAAATATAGAGATGTGATAGATCAAACGAAAAAACATCCCAAAGATTTTACCATTGATCATAAACTTCCCATGATAAGATGGCCTCCGGGATATGGAGATATTGATAAGAGTGATATGACTAATGCGCAAATTAAACAAAGGTTTCAACTGTTCAAAGGTATTCATAGCAGCATGAGTGTTAATCTGCTCAAAAGTCGAGCCTGTGAACGATGTGTTAGGACCAATAAGCGTGGTACGCCATTTGGCATATCGTTCTTTTACAAAGGTGATGAAAACTGGGGCTCATTCTCAAAATTTGATGAACGTGGGTGTCATGGCTGTGGATGGTATGATTTCGCTAAATGGCGTAACGCACTCAATCGATTCATTAAGGAACGCTAACTTGTTTCTATGTTTTGATTTGGCTGATTATTGACTTGCCTATGTGCTTAAACAAAAGTGGCGGCGCCGCATTCCCAATCTGCCACATGACTCGTTTCATCCTGCCTGAAAACTTGAAGCTGTCTGGGAAACTCTGTAATCTGGCCATCTCTCTTGCCGAGATCATGCGATCAAGCTTGTAGTGTATGTGAGTTCCTCCATGATTTTCTTTTATCGTCATTGAGGGAACTCCTACATATTGGCGCTTTGCGCAGTCTACATAAGTCTCATAGAGTGATCCTCCGGGAGGTATACGCGCTATCCGTTTTATCATGTCTGGTCGGTGTGCCGTCCATTCGTGATTGGTGCGTTTCTCCCTCTTTTTTTTCTCAAGATCTCCAATTGCTGATTCAATTGGCCTGTAATTGTCTGGAGATAATATGGGGAGCGGATATGGGTTTTTTTTGCCTAGTCTGTTTGCCATAAAAATTGCTCGTGGTCTTATTTGTGGTACGCCATATGTGGCTGACTCGAGTATTAGGACAGACATATTTGGATATCCAATTTTTGTAAATGATCTTTTTATGTCAGCAACAAATTTCCCGTCATTCATGCTTATTATTCCTGGAACATTTTCAAGCACGACATACTTTGGTTGTGCTAACCGAACAAATCTTACCACTTCTCGATACAAGATATTGCGTTT
Source organism: Cenarchaeum sp. (assembly GCA_963692915.1). Taxonomy (GTDB): domain Archaea; phylum Thermoproteota; class Nitrososphaeria; order Nitrososphaerales; family Nitrosopumilaceae; genus JAHRAL01. Next base: position 1,156,101 of record OY843584.1, on the reverse strand, counting down.
GTCATCTATGTCCTGAAATCCGGCAATTGAAAATCCCTGGCATGGAAATCCAGCAGAAAGCACATCGATGTTTTTCTTACCTATGTTTTTTTTGATTTGGGAATTGGGCACTTTGGTAATGTCGCCTCTAATGTGCCGTGTCTTGGGAAAATTGCTCTCTATAGTGTCAGACGCGTCATCATCTATTTCCGCTGACAATATTGTGCTAAATCCTGCCTGTCTCAACCCCTCCATGTTTCCGCCGGCGCCGGAGAACAGGTCTATGTGGGTGGGTTTCTTTCTTGGAGTCTTTACGGATGTCGTGTCTACAAACATCTTGTTGTTGTGTGCGCTTTCTAGCGTGGCCTTGAGGTTTGTCAAACGATTTACGTGCGGCGTTTTCGTACTTCTCGATGACCATTTTGTTATATTTGATGCCTGTCTTGACATCATTGCGCCTTCGTCTCCGCTGTTGGTCTAATGCCCACGCTCGATATTCTCCAAATCTGCCAACTTGCCAGTCTGTTCCACATCGAACTGCGGCAGGATCTGACGATGCTTGTGTCCTCCGTGACTCTCACGCCTGCCTTTTAGGCGTACCGTACTTTAACCTATCTGTACTAGCCGCCGTCATTATAAAAAGACGGTGCTCGACTGCGGCACGCGATTCCGTGCGCCGCACGCCGATCATGCCCCTGACAGCGCCTTCTTTTTGAGGCCCTCGAGGCCAGACTCGATCTCGGTGCGCAGCGCGCCGTGCTCGGCCTCTAGTGCCTTGCCGGCCTCGCCGAGCATCCCCGCTATGGCGTCGCGCGCCATGGTCACTTGCGCCTCTCCATTGCCGCCTTTACCTTTTTGAGCTTGGCAAACTCTTCGCGCTCGCGCTCCTCGAGAACCGACATGATGAACTTTATGCGCTGCTGGTACTGCGGGATTATGACGTTCTCTAGGGCGTTGAGGAGCTTTTGCGTCTTTTCGAGCGCCTTGGCGAGGCTGAATATCGAGTTTTCATACTCGGCGGCCTTGCAGATTCTCGGGAGGAGCTCCTTTATCTGCTTTGTAGCGCGATCCATCGATGCGTTTGTGTCGGCAAACCCGTAGGGTGCGGACTTTGTGTCCTTTTCAGTGACGTTTAGCGTGGGCACCTTTACGTCAACTATGCGGCGAACGCTGACGTCGACTTCCATGACGGCCGGCGTTGACTCGGCGACCGAGTCGACAGTGTGCGTGCCTAGCGCGAGGTATGACTCGTTGACTGACGTGTAAATGTCCTGGAGCGGCTCCCAGATGCCGCCGCGCGCCTTCATCGCCTCGTCGATCATCTCCTCGATGTTCTTTAGGAGGACCTTTCTCTTGTCATCGAGTATCTTTTGCACCATCGTTGCGACCTGGCTTGAGCGCTTGTACTTCAAAAGCTCTATCTTTGTGACTGCGACGCTCTGGCCAAAGGACATTGCGTCACTTTCCCCCGCCGTAGTGCTCGTCGATGAACTTGTCCTTGACCTTTGTGAGCTCGGTTCTCGGGAGCATCGAGACGACCTTCCAGAGTATGCTCAGCGTCTCCTCTATCGTGCGGTTCTCGTCGACGCCCTGGCTCAAAAACTCCTTCTCAAAGACCTCGCCGACATCCATGTACTTTAGGTCAATGTCAGTCAGGCCGGCCTTGCCGACGATGCCGGCGAGCGCGCGAACCTCCTGTGAGCGCGAGTACGCGTCATAGTTCTGGTTTGATATCTCCTGGTGGTCATCGCGCGTGCGGTCTGCGCCGATCCCGTCCTTCATCAGGCGGCTCAGGCTCATGAGTATGTTTACCGGCGGATAGACGCCCTGCCTAAAGAGGTCACGGCCCAGGACTATCTGGCCCTCCGTGATGTATCCGGTCAGGTCGGGTATCGGGTGCGTGATGTCATCTGAGGGCATTGAGAGTATGGGCACCTGCGTCACGCTGCCCTGCTTGCCGTTGAGCTTGCCGGCCCTCTCGTATATCGTCGAGAGGTCAGTGTATAGGTATCCGGGGTATCCCTTGCGGCCGGGCACCTCCTCGCGCGCCGCGCTTATCTCCCTGAGCGCCTCGGCATAGTTTGTCATGTCAGTAAGTATGACTAGCACGTGCATGCCCAGCTCGAATGCCAGGTGCTCGGCGACAGTCAGCGCGACGCGGGGCGTGATGATTCGCTCTATTGCGGGATCGTCGGCGAGGTTTAGGAACAGGACGCTGCGCTTTAGCGCGCCCGAGTCCTCGAGGCTCTTTCTAAAGTACTCGGCCTCGCTGTACTGGACGCCGATTGCAGCAAAGACTACGGCAAACTCCTCGCCCGTGCCGCGCACCGTGGCCTGGCGCGCAATCTGCGCGGCAAGTATGTTGTGCGATATGCCCGAGCCCGAAAATATCGGGAGCTTTTGTCCGCGAACAAGCGTGATCATCCCGTCGATGACCGAGACGCCAGTCTGGATAAAGTCCTTGGGGTACTCGCGCTGCTCGGGGTTCATCGGCTCACCGTTAATGTCAATAAACTTGTCAGCTACGGGATCAGGCAGGCCGTCCTTTGGCCTTCCGAGCCCGTCAAAGACGCGGCCCAGAACCTCGCGCGAGACGGGCATCTCCATGGCGCGCCCGACAAACTTTGCCCTCGTCTCGGCGACCGAGAGGCCTGTCGTGCCCTCAAAGACCTGCACGACTGCCTTGCCGTTTCCGACCTCGAGAACCTTTCCGAGCCTGCGCTCATCACCGGCAGTTATCTCGACTAGCTCGTCAAAGGCGGCGTTCTCGACACCTTCGACTATGACTAGCGGACCCTTTATCTCGGCTATCTTGCTGTACTGGACGCCGCCGGACTGGCTCATGCCGCCTTTGCCCCCGTGTGAATCTGCTCAAACTCTTTCTCCATCGTCCCAAGGATGGCCTCTAGCTTTGGCATCTCGTCATCCTTTATCTCCATCCTTGCCTTTAGTATCGACGATATCACCGGAAGAGATCGGATATCGGCAATGCCGGCCCCGTCGACTAGTGCGCGCTTGCTGCGCTCATAGAACGCGATCATTATCTTTAGGAGCATGTACTGCTTTTTGGGATTGCAATAGGTGTCGACCTCGTCAAAGGAGTTCTGCTGGAGTATGCCTATCTTTATCATGCGCGCGATCTCTAGTATGAGCTTCTCCTCGTCAGGGAGGGCCTCTGTGCCGAGCAGCCTGACTATCTCCTTTAGCGTGTCCTCGCGCTGGAGTATGCCGTATGCCTCCTGGCGCAGCGCGGGCCATCCCTCGCTGACCTCCTTTTCCCACCACGTCGATATGTCGCCGAGGTATCCCGAATAGCTGTTCATCCAGTTTATCGACGGATAGTGGCGCGAGTATGCGAGCTTTGCGTCAAGCGCCCAGAACGTCTTGATGAAGCGCATCGTGTGCGTCGTCACGGGCTCTGTAAAGTCGCCTCCGGACGGCGAGACGGCGCCCACTAGAGTGACTGAGCCGTCCCTGTCCGGACCGCCGAGTGCGCGCACGCGGCCGGCCCTCTCGTAGAACTCGGCTAGCCTCGAGGCCAGGTATGACGGATATCCCTCCTCGGCAGGCATCTCCTCGAGTCGGCCGCTCATCTCCCTGAGGGCCTCTGCCCAGCGGCTCGTCGAGTCGGCGACTAGGACGACGTCGTTGCCCATGTCGCGATAGTACTCGGCGATCGTGACGCCCGTGTATATGCTCGCCTCGCGCGCGGCGACTGGCATGTTGCTCGTGTTGGCAACGAGGACCGTCCTGTCCATTAGCGGCTTGCCCGTGCGCGGATCCTTTAGGTGCGGAAACTCCACGAGAACCTCGGTCATCTCGTTGCCGCGCTCGCCGCACCCGATATAGACTACGACCTGCGAGTCGGCCCACTTTGCTATCTGGTGCAGCGTGACTGTCTTGCCAGTCCCAAACGCGCCGGGTATCGAGCCCGTGCCGCCCTTTACTATGGGAAAGAACGTGTCGATGACGCGCTGGCCGGTGATCAGCGGTATCGTCGGGTTGTGGCGATCCTTGTATGGCCGCGCCTTGCGAACCGGCCACCTCTGGTACATCCTTATCGCATCGCCGCCCTCGACCTCGGCGAGCTCGGTCTCGAGGTCATAGTCGCCCTCGGCCACGAGGCTCGTGATGCGGCCACCCGCATGGTCTGGCGGGACCATTATCTTGTGGTCGATCATGTCAGTCTCCTTTACGGATCCTATTATGCTGCCGGGCTCAACGGTGTCGCCTGAGGCGACGCTGGGGACAAAGTGGTACTTTTTGGACATGTCTATGGGCGTAGTGGTGATCCCGCGCCCGATGAACGAGCCTGATGCCTTTGAGAGCTCGCGAAGGGGACGCTGTATGCCGTCATATATCTGGCCGATGATGCCCGGTCCGAGCAGGACGCTGAGCGGGTTTCCCGTCCCCGTGACCGGCTCGCCTGGCCTCAGGCCGCTAGTTGACTCGTAAACCTGGATAAAGGCGACATCGCCGGTGAGGCGGATGACCTCGCCTATCAGCTTTGCCTCGCCGACGGTGACAGTCTCGTACATCTTTGCGCTGGCCATCCCGTCGGCCTTGACGGCCGGACCGCTTATCCACACAATTCTGCCCTGCACCGCCATATCTCAGTTACCTAATCCAAAGCGCGTGGCAATTTCCTTCCTTATTAAAGGCTTCATGCGCTCCACCCTTGCGTCAAGCGTATTGTCAAAAGAGGTCGCGCCATCGCGCGTCACGACCCGCAGGCCGCCCATGCACTCTATGGGCTCGGCGGCAAGCTCGGCGCCCGAGACTGCCGAGACGGCAGCCGAGACTGCCTCGCGGTCAGCGGCACTAGTTGAGACTATAACGTCCGTCGTTCCCAGGGCAGTCGTCGCCTCTGAGAGGAGGCCTGCGATCAGGCGTGAGTAGGACTCGTCACGGGGCGCGTCGCGTATGCGCGAGGCGACCTCGCCGAAGACCTTGTCGATGGCTCCCTCGACGAGGCGGAGCTGCGCATTGCGCGCCTCGAGGTCGGCCCCGCCGGTGATCTGCCTCTTTAGCTTGTCTGCCTCCTTGCCGGCCTCGGATATTATGCGGTCATACTCGGCCTCTAGGCCCGGCAGCGAGGCTGCGAGGGACTTTTGGGCCGCGTCGTACGACTCGGCGAGGCTTCCTAGGAGCTCCCCGCCGGCCTGCTCTAGAACCGTGCTGATCGTCCTCTCAAGGGGCACATTTGAGGCCAAATCGGGCACACGTCCGGCGGCGCAGATTTTAGTGTTTGTTGGTTTTTGGCAGTTTGGGCGGATCATGCGCCCATTTTGGTCCGGCGTCGGCCTCTCCCACGCGTGCGCGTCTGTGCCCTAAGAGTCGGCACGGCGAGCTCGGGCAGATCGGCGATCTTGCTCCCATGGCCGTGGTTCTGATGTGATGGGGAGCCAATGAGCGCACGTGGCACATGCCATGCCAGACCCCGCCGGTGCCGCATGGCATGGGCGCCCACCTAGGGCTAGGCTGCCCAATCGGCCGCCACCGGCGCCCTGGGCGCACCGAGATCACGTGACGCCCACAGGGTCGCCTGTGGGCAGAGTCATCGGCGTGTCCATGCTGTGCGGGATGCGGCGCTGTGGCACGATGTCTGTGGCTGCGTTCATGGCCGCTCGCATAAATGGCGCCATGATTGCGCGCCGACGTTACGTGCTGTCGCCCTTTGCGACTGTTTTTTCTGCTGAATCCCTTTTTTGGGATCCCCTGAGGGATATCAGATAGTATTGATCCTCTAGCTCGCGTAATCGTGCCTCCATGCTGTTGATGTCGGCGCGTCGCTGGACTAGTATCGCAGTGTCCGGAGAGCCGTCCTTTTTGACACAGTCATGCATGGCTTCTCTGTGCGCCCTTGTTGCAACTGCCTTGCGTGCATGCAGGTCGGCAATCTCCCGTTTTATGTCTTCAAGACTCGCGGCGTCTTGCATCAGACACTGTCCCTCCGATATCCTGCAATTGCGGACTTTATCTTGATAATGTGAACGTCCACCATGCGCTCTATGACATCAAGTGCGAGTGCGGCATCAGCCTGGGTGAACAGGGATCCGCCCATGGCTATGTTGTTGGCGAGTGCCGCACTGTCGATCTCCCCGAGGACGTTTGTCATCGTGTCGCCTCGCCTGCTTTGTGCTTTATGCGCATGGCGTATGTTGGGCATTGTGAATGCGCCTCTCGGCACGCAGGGTGTGACCTTGACAGTCTGGGGGTTTGATGGTGTAATGCGGGATGCCATTGGTCCCTGCGAGATAGACTCGTCGTTTCCGGACATGCGCTCCATGGGACGCCAAACTGCTAGTTCTTATATATGTCTTGAACGCTGATCGGCCCCTTTCGTCGGCTGTCCACGTATGCACGCGAGGCCCACGTTCTGGGGTGCCCAATGGCAGCGAGGCGTGCCCATCCCAGGGCAGGGTGACTGCGCACCCCGGGGTTCGCACCGGCGGCGACCATGCGGCAGACATGGCGCCTGCCGTGACATGCGCGCCTTGGGCAGATCCTGCGCCACTAGCGGTGGCTCTGGTGGGGCAAGGTGCCCATGGCCGATGCTGCCCCGATCGCCAGTCTGCGCAACTGGGATCGCAAAAGGGCCAAAAGGGGTCCAGGACATCAGAAAGGTATTAAAAAGTAGAACTCCGGACGCGTGCCACATTGGGAGTAGCAGAGCTTCGCCTGGCCACGCTTGCGCTCCCGCGATCAGAGGCCGCGCAGGCAGTCTCGCGCCTGGCCGAGTTTGAGTGGTTCCACAAGATCGACTCAAAGGACGAGCTCGTCACGCCCGAGCTTGACGACCTGCTCCTCGAGGCCCAAAAGCTCTTCCAGGAGATAGACGAGGCGGCTCGGGGCCTGGGCATACCCGAGCGCGTCGGGATTATGGAGATTCTCTTCAAGGGGGCCTCGATTCGCCGACGCGACTATGAGCTCTCCGAGATAGAGGGCATGATGGCCGACATGCGCTCGCGCGCGCCTGGCGTCATCGGCGAGGCCACAAAGCTCCTCGAGGAGCTTGCGCAATCGCGCAGGTCACTTGAGGAGTACCTGGCACTGCGCGCAGGCCTGGGCGCGGCCTCTGGCCTTGGCGTCAACCTCGGCGGCTTTGGCCTGATGCGCAACTTTTACGTCGACATGTTTGTCATTGGCGCATCTGATCATGACGAGGTCGTGCGCTCACTTGATGGCGCAACGGTTCTGCGACTCGACCTGGGCTCCAAGGAGAGCGTCGGGATTCTTGTCGTGTGCGCCGCGTCGGACTCGGAGCGCGCGCTAAAGGTGATGCGCGGGTTTGGCGCCGCGCCGTTTCGCATCCCCGAGGGGTTCCCGCAGGTTCCAAGCGAGGCCCACGCGCTGGCAGCCTCAAAGGCCGCCGAGCTTCGCGCACGGCAAAAGGAGATACGCCGCCGCCTTGCCTCCATATCAAAGTCCGGCCGCGCCGAGATTGCCGCAATGCGCGAGGCGGCCCTCGTCGCAAAGGATGTGCTAGAGACTCTGCGAAAGCCCGGCGGGACGCGCAGGTTTGCAGTAATACAGGGATACATACCGGCAAGGCTCGCATCAAAGTTTGCCAGCGCGTTCCCAAAGTGGACGGCGATGGTGGATGAGATGAGCGGTGATGTTGCAGCCGGCGCGCCAACACTGCTCGAGAACAGGCGGTTTGCGCGCACGTTTGAGCCCATAACGCAGAGCCAGGGAATACCGCGCATGGGCGAGCTTGATCCAACTCCAATGATTGCGCTTGCGTGGCCAATATTCTACGGGATAATGTTCGCCGACCTCGGCCACGGCCTCCTCCTGATGGGCATGGGACTATTGTTCAAGCTAAAGGGCCAGGGGACGCTCTCGCGCTGGGGAATGCTCATCGCCATCTCTGGCGCGTCAGCTGCGATAGCCGGAGTCGGTGCGGGCGAGGCGTTTGGATTCCACCTCGACCACCTCGAGCCCTTTGAGTCACTCCTCCATGAGGGCGGTCCGCTCCACTCTGTCTCGTGGCTAGTCGGCGCGATAAGCGTAGCGGAGCTCACATTCGAGCAGGTCATCGACATACTAAAGGTCTCGCTCTTTATCGGCATCATACACCTCGTCGCGGCCATGGTCCTGCGCATAAGGCGCCTCATACTCGCGGGCCACAAGATAGCGGCCTACATGGAGGGCGTGCCGAGCCTCACGCTCTATGGGAGCATTGTGGTTATCATGATGTGCGCCATAGGCGCACAGTATGATGTCATCAACATGTACTCGCGCGCGCACGCCGAGGCGGTTCCCTGGGTGACAGTCTTTCTGGGCGAGTGGGCACAGGTCTGGATCGTGACTAGGATTGCAGTCGTTACAGCCATTGCGTCGATGGCCACGATGATGGTCGGCGGCATACTCCACTCCAAGAGGCACCCTGATGAGGGCGGAGGTGCTGCGGCAGTAGTCATGGAGGTTCTGCTGGGCAAGACGATAGAGGCGCTTGCGCACACAATAAGCTATGCGCGAATCGGCATCATGCTGCTGGTCCATGCGGCACTCTTACTCACCGTGAACAATGCGTTCCACTCGCTTGGCGGCGTCGAGTCCGGCGCGGCCCTTGCGCTCCTCATCGGGGGCAACATTGGGATAATGATAATCGAGGGCCTCATCGTGTACATACAGTCGCTCAGGCTCCACCTTTACGAGTATTTCACAAAATGGTATGACGGCGGCGCGCCGGCGTTCAGCTCCCTCGTGCCCGAGACCGTCTACAACCGCCTGTCGTGGAAGCGCGCCTAGGGCTCTACTGGAAGCTCGCGGCGGTTGCCCCACTCTCCCCACGATCCAAGGTAAACGCGAACGTCGTCATAGCCGAGAACCTTTAGAGCAACGTAGGCGTGCGCAGCGCGATACGCGCCCTGGCAGTACGTGATGACCCGCGCGTCTCGCGTGATGCCGTACGCCTTGGCCAGCTCGTCGCGCCCCGCAAGGCGCCCTTCAGAGTCCAGCGTGCCGGCCCAGTCAATGTTCGTAGCACCCGGTATGTGTCCGCCGCGCGCGGCGCGAACGACCTTGCCCGAATACTCGTCTGCAGACCGCGCATCGATGAGCTCCAGGGATCCACCGCCTGCAAGTATGTCGCCATAGCCGGCTATTAGCGTGGGGTTTGCCGGAGTCTTTAGCTCCGAGGGGACTGGTGCGCGCAGGTCAGTCTCGACGTCCAGTCCGCGCGCCTTCCACAGGCCCATGCCGCCATCGAGCATCGTCGCGTCTGGATGCGAGAGGTACTGGAGGAGCCACACGCCGCGCGCGGCGAGCATGCCTGAAGAGTTGTCATATACCACAACCCTGCGCGTCTCATCAACTCCGGCCATCGAGAGGACAAGGCGCATGTGCGACGTGAACGCGTCTATTCCGGCCGGCGTCGTGTCGACCCAGTGCAGTGAAAAGAGGTCAACGCTGACTGCCCCCGGTATGTGGCCCTTGGCGTACTCGGAGAAGGCTCGCGCATCGATGACGAGCGTGCGCGCGTCATCGATGGCCGTGGAGAGTGACTCTATGCTCGTGAGCATTGTGCGCACGAGGAGGCCGTTGTGCTAAATGCGTTTGCGTGGCCGCGCGCCTGTCGCGCCCCGTGGGGCAAGAGTTGGCCGTCACACGCTCATGCGTCCTGCGTGTCTCCTGGCGCACGCGCGCGGCGCACCGCCAGCCCTAATGCCCATGCCACGGCCGGCGCGGTGATGAGCGCGCCGAGGAGCGCAGGTGCGATCCACTGCGGCAGGAACGCGACCTCGCCGTGGTCGTGGATCCCCATGGCAAGCTCGGATGGGATGCCGAGCTCGGCGACTAGCGCGTTCCATCCGCCATGGACGACTGTCTGCTCGTACCACGCGTGTCCGGAGGGCAGCGCATTGATCACGAGAAACGCGCCGAGGACTATGAGCGTCGCACCCGTGATGCGCTCAAGTCTCATGCGCGCGCCGACGAGGCGGCGTGTTGCGTCAACGCCGAGTATGGCAAGAACCGAGACGAGGACGAGCGGGACTGCCCTGCCGATCCCGTGAACCACGCCGAGTGACGCGCCGAGCTCGACGCTGCCGACTGTGGCGACGTGGACGAGGAGCCAGTAGAACATTGGGTTGGGGCAGCCGACTCCGGCGTTTCCGAGCAGTATTCCCATGAGAAACGAGCGCGCAAGCTCGCCGCGACCCTGCATGAACTTTGGCATTCCGGTATACGTTGGCAGGCGAATCGAGATTATGCCAAGCTGCGAGAGGCCAAACGCGTATGCTATGACACCGGCGAGGCCGAACATGACCGATGATGCAGTCTCAAGTGAGGCAGCACCACCAAGCGCGGCAACGCCGGCAGTGTACGCAGTTATCGTGATGACTAGGCCGGCCCCAAATAGTCCTGCCATTGCAAGGCCCCTGTGGTTTCCGCGACCCATGCTCATCGGCACGATGACAAAGACTAGCGGCATCGTGCACGGGAGGACTATCATCGAGAGGCCCGCCGCATACGCTATCGCCGTCCAGGCGCCATGCGAGGCGCCGCCCGTGTCGACTGTTGCCCACATGACCCCGCCGACTATGGCCATGGAGGCTAGCGCAAAGCCGGCCATGACGACGGCGGTTCGCCCGCGTGGGTCATGTATCTCCGACAAGGCGCACGCACGTGTCGCGTGAGCTATTATAGCATGGCGGCCCGTGTGCCTGTGACGTTGGCAAGCGACCCGTACACAAGGAGGCTGCTGTGGATGCTCTTTGCCGGCACGCGCGGCGGGCCCATGCGAACCAGCATCATATCGCTTCTGCGTGATCGGCCCATGAACACAAACCAGCTGGCCGGCGCGCTAGGCGTGGACTATAAGGCCGTGCAGCACCATCTCAGGGTTCTCACGCGCGACGGCATGGTCTCAAGCGCCGGCGAACGCTATGCCGTGACGTACTCGGCCTCTGCGCTCCTAGAGGCAAACATGGCCACGTTTGACGAGATCGCAGCAAAACTGGAAAAAAGCAAATAAACCATGTTGTCACACACACGCATGATGGAGGCCACGTCTGCGGCACTGTCTGCCGTGTCGCTCGCAAACATTGGAATACTCTCCGTGCTCATCGCAGTCTATGCGAGGATGCGCCAGGCGACGAGCGCGCGCCTGCCCCTGGGAATGATGCTCGTCTCCTCGCTCCTGATCCTGCACAACGCGATAGGCGCGCTGGCATACTTTTCGATGGATGATCTATTCTCGCATGCGATATTCCCGTATATGCTAGCAGTCGGCATCGCCGAGCTTGCCGGACTTGCCATACTCTTGCGCCTGGCACTCGAGTGAGCCTGCGCGGCCACAATCACGCTTATATCGCGCCCTGCGCGCCACGCGCGTCGATGGCCATGACGATATACATCGATGGTGGCGCCGGTGATGACCCAAAGTTTGGATTTTTCGTAAAAGAGTCCGGCAAGTCCAGCTATGAGCGTGCGCAAAACCTGACAAACATGGAGGCCGAATACATGTCCCTAAAGCTCGCCCTTGAGTGGCTGAGCTCAGAGGGCGCACAGTCAGAGAAGATCACGATATACAGCGATTCACAGACGATGGTCTCACAGGTAAAACACCAGTACGGGATAAACAACGACTCGCTGCGCGCGCTTGCCAGGGAGATATGGCCCATCATCGGCGAGTTCTCCTCGCTTGAACTCAAGTGGATTCGCCGGCGCGACAACCTTGCTGGCAAGATGCTTGGAAGCTAGTAAAGCGTTATAACGTCCCCGTGCCGCACGCCGCGCGCGATGGCGTGCTTTTGCGGGTGTGACGAGTATGTCCGAAACGAGAACGGCTTCAAGATAGCGTGTGTGAGCTGTGGCCACGGACCGCAGAACCACGAAGACGAGTTCCGCGCCGCCGCGAGGGCCAACGAGTCAGGCAGCCAAAAGCGCGACACGGACTTTGGCTAGGGAGGGCACCCAGGGCGATTCTTGCGGGCTCAGAACTCAAGATCCAGATCATCTGCCTCATCAGGATGCGCTCATCACAGCCCGCGCCGTGCCTAAGGGCACAGCGCACGGGCGACCCTTGAAAAACCTTGATAAACGGCATGCATGGCGGTGCGCCCCGATGGTGGAGATAGACGCGTCTGCGTCACTAGACAGCTTTAGGAGGTTCATCATGGCGAGCACGTGCGAGTCCTTTGCGCCCCAGAGCTACCTTGATGATTCAGAGATATTCCCCGAGCGCTCCGAGGAGCCCGGCGTGATATACGTCGAGGCCGCCGACAAGGTGACGCTCAAGGACATGCGCGGAATCACATTCGTCAACGCGCGCGACGTCCTCGGCGTCATATACAACTCAAAGAGCGGCAACACGTCGCTAAAGTGGCGCCAGCAGGGCAAGTACAGCGGCAAGGTCACCGGTGTGGCCTCTGACCACACCATAGTCAACATGGCCCAGGCCGGCGTCGTCGACCTAAAGTGGATAGAGAACTATGCCGAGCAAAAGCGCGAGGGCAAGACCGACGGGTCCTAGGCTCGCCATGAGGTTTGCGGTAGTCGGCGCATGATATCCTCGCGCGCAGCCGACGGCTCGATGCACGTCACGCCCGAGGAACCCGATGACCTCATAGCGCTCCGGCGCGTTCTTGCGCCGGGAGACCTAGTGACTGCAAGCACGACGCGCGCAATAAAGGCAGAGCGCGAGCACGCGCGCCCTGACAGGGGCGAGCGTGTGCGTATTCGTATAACTCTGCGAGTCGAGCGCGCATCCCTTGACAGCGTCCTTGACCGTCTGCGAGTATCCGGCCCGATAACTGGCTCGAGCCACGAGTCAGTCAGTCACGGCTCGCACCACTCGATAACGGTGACGCCGGGTGAGCGCATCACGATCAGCAAGAGGTCATGGACACCGCTCCACAGGCGCCTCCTCGGCCGCACGCGCGCGGCGCGCGCGTTCATACTTGTTGCCACTGACACGCGCGAGTGCGGAATCGCAAGGCTTGTCGGCACGCACCTCCACATACTCCCCAACATATACTCGGGAATTGCCGGCAAGCGCTACCGCGTGAGCACTGATGCGACGGCATACCGCGCCGGCGTTCGCGTTGCCGTCTCGTCGATCGCACACGCCGGCGACGGTCTCGTCGTATTTGGGCCAGGCGAGGAGAAGAGGCGCGTGTGCGCCGAGCTCGACAAGATAGAGGGACTCGAGGCGCACGTCATCGAGGGCATCGACTCGGGCGGTGAGGATGGCATCCACACGTTCGCAAAGTCGGCCATGATGCGCGAGATCATGTCTGGCTCAAAGCTCGCGCGCGTCCTCGAGATAGTCGAGGAGGTCATGCGCATGGCCGGTTCGCGCTCGAGGCTGTATGCGATGGGCCATGCTGACGTCCTGCGTGCGGTAACCTCGCGCGCAGCCTCGGCAGTCGTCTTCTCTGACCGCCTGCTAGCTGATGCCGGCGAGGATGCCGCAGTCCGCCTCCTCAATGACGCCGAGTCAGGCGGCGCGGACGTCTATGCCGTTGACACGAGCACCGACGTCGGGATGCGCGTCTCTGGCCTAGGCGGCGTTATCGCGACCCTGCGATTTGGCACCTGAGCCGACATGCGCGCAGACCCAGTCCATGTAGGGGCCGGCCGACTCGGCATCAAGCGTAATGACCTCGGGCGTGTCGTACGCGTGACCCGCCAGTATGGCCTCGCGCAGCGCGCCTGCCCTGTCCTGCGCCGTCTTGAATATTGTCATGACCTCGCCGGCATCCTGCATTGCGCCGTTCCACTCGTATATCGACGTCACGGGAGTCATGCTTGCGCACGCGGCAAGTCGCGCCCTGACCATGCGCTGCGCCTCGGTTCGAGCTGACGCCATGTCTGCGTATGTCGTGATGACCATCGCCAGTCCCATGGGCAAGGTATAAACCCCCGTGCCTAAAAAACGTGCGCGTCAGAATGGTACTAGAGTTCATATCCGAGAACCCCATAGTCTACGTGCTCATCGCGTGGGTCATCACCATAGTCCTAGCCAAGGCGTGCGGCCTTGACAGGCACGGCTTTTCGCTAAAGCCGTACAGCCTCGTGTACAGGAACGAGTCAGTCAACGACGTCCTCGAGCGCCTCCTCTCGCGCACGCGCAGGGCCGTGAGGATATTTGCCGACGTGAGCGTCGTTGCGGGATTTGCAATGATGGCCTTTGCGTTCTATTTCCTTGCCGCAAACGTTACGGCCTACTTTGATGCGCCTACCGAGTTCGCCGAGGTCACGGTCCTCATACCCGGCGTGACACTCACGTCGGGACCTGCAATCGCGTTCTTTTTGCTCTCGATACCAATAGTCCTTATCATGCACGAGGGCGCCCACGGTATCGTGGCGGCCCTTGAGAGGATCCGCATAAAGAACGGGGGATTTGCCGTCTTTATCGCACTCTTTGCCGGCTTTGTCGAGCCTGATGAAAAGGCGTTTGAATCTGCCCGCCGCCTCTCGCGACTGCGCGTCATCGGGGCCGGCGCGACTGCCAACGTTGCCTTTTCGATGGTCCTCGGCGCGCTGCTGCTGACAAACCCCGTCTTTGCGATCGTGCTGCCTGACCCCCTAGTTGACGCGTTCTATGAGACGCCCGGCGGCGTCGGCGTCCTCTCGGTCATGGAGGGCCTTGGTGCCGAGCGCGCCGGAATCCTCGCCGGAGACAAGATAGTCGGCGTCAACGGCCTAGAGATAGCCTCGTTTGTGGATCTCTCGCGCGCAGGCCTAGAGCCAGGCGACACGGCTGACCTGCGCATACTGCGCGGGGGCGAGGAGATCTCCATGGAGGTCGAGATAATGCCCTCGCCAAATGACCCGTCCGTCGGCCTAGTCGGCATCATGCGCGACAATACGGCCGCATTCAAGCCAATACACGACTATATCGCCTGGGACAACCCGTCTGTCTCGATGTTCCTCCTCTGGCTCTGGATGATATCGTTCTTTATCGGAATCATCAACATGCTCCCGCTGCCGATACTCGATGGCGGCAAGTTTGTCCACATACTCCTCTCGGCCCGCCTCTCTGAGGCGCGCCTCAATGTGGCCATGTGGGCCATATACGGCGTGACGTTTGCGCTCTTTGCGCTAAACATCGGCCTCTCGTACGCAAAGTCCGGCTGGTTTACGATTTGAGCGGCACGCCTGTGTGCATATGCGGCGCACCGCCGGCATACACGCGCAGATACTCGGGCGAGTCACTGTGCTCATCGTGCTTTGCGCGCTCGATACAAAAAAAGACGGCTGCGGCCATCTCGCGCCACGCGATGATGAAACGGGGAGAGCGCATCTGCGTTGGCGTGTCTGGCGGCAAGGACTCACTCGCCCTCCTGCACGTCCTCATCAAAATGGCGCCAAAAAAGGGCGTCGAGCTGGTTCCCGTCACGATCGACGAGGGAATACCCGGATACAGGGACGAGGCGCTATCCATCGTCTCCACGTTCTGCTCGTCACTTGGACTGGGCCACCACGTGTACTCGTACGAGGGCCTCTTTGGGACAACGCTAGAGTCCGCACTAGAGTCAGACTCGCGCCCGACGTCATGCTCGATATGCGGAACCCTGCGGCGCCGAGCCCTTGACATTGCCGCATCCGAGCTTGATGCGGACTCTGTGGCCACTGCGCACAACCTGGATGACATTGTGCAGACAACGCTGATCAACATGATGTCCGGTGACATTGGCAGGATTGCGCGCACAGACCCCGACGCGCCGGCAAGAACGGGCACGAGGAGGATAAAGCCGTTCTGCGACATCTATGAGGCCGAGATCGCGTTTTACGCATACTCTGAGTCGCTCCCGTTCCAGTCCGAGTCGTGCCCGCACATGAACGAGGGCGTGCGCACGGAGGTTCGCGAGTTTCTCAACGCGCTAGAGTCGCGACACAGCGGCATAAAGAACGGCATGTACCGCTCGGCTGTCAGCATCGCCTCAAGGCTGCGCTCGGCGAGCCCGCAGGCTGCCGCATCGGCGTGCTCGCGCTGCGGCGCCCCGTGCACTGGTATCCAGTGCGCCGCATGCCTGACGCTGGAGGGACTGCAGGCCAAGACGCCAGAGACGGCCACCTAGGCGCAGCGCCACGCCCACGCGCGCCCTTAGGCAAATATACCTCGGCGCCGGCGGGCCGTGCGGTAGCAGGGAGGGCCGGGGTGCTAGCCGTGCCCCGTTCTGAAACCGGCTATACGCAGAGGCCAGCAACTGGTGGGTAAATCCCTAGGTTGACGGTTCCCGCTTGGCGAGCGGACATGAAGCCACGCCGGGGCGGGTGGTTGCAGCACAGGGGCCGGCCGAAGGGCCGAACCCCATGGGCGAGCCGTCGAAATGGGCCAGGTCCGGGAGGGAGCAGCCCTAAGTCGGAGCATCCACGCTTCCCCGTCAACGTGGTGGATCTTGCGCGCCGGGAGATGGGGTCGCCGGCCTATGGTGGGGCCACCGGGCCTGCTACCTACATATTTGGCCGTGCGCGTGCGCGCACGATGGACGCGCCGAGGACGTTTGGGGATCTCTTGCATGATGCCGGTTCGGCACGCAAGGCACTCGTCCTCCTGCGCGAGCTGTGCATGACGATTGGGCCTGGCGTCGTCGAGCACGTGCGCATGCACAGGGTCGTGTTTGGCAGGTCGATGGCGATGCGCTGGTTTGCCGACGTGTCACCTGACGGGGACTCTGTTATCGTGAGGCTCAACGAGGGGAGGCGCGCAGAACCCAGCGTGCTGACCGTGCGCGCCGGCGATGACATGAAACGTGTGCGTGATGCGATAGCTGCCGCCTACGGGCGCGTCTAGTCGCGTATGTCAAAGGACGCAAACTCGCCAGTCGGCTCCTCCTCTGCACTAGAGACTCCGTCTACCTTTGCTGCACCCGGCCCGCGCGCGCACCATTCGAGCACGCGCTCGACGCCGTCCGCATCGCCCTCGATGACTGCCTCGACCCTGCCGTCCTCCATGTTGCGCACCCAGCCCACAACGTCGTGCGCTGCGGCGGACTTTTGCATCGTGAGCCTGTAATAGACGCCCTGCACGGTTCCTGACACGTGTATGTGGACTCTTCTCTGGGACATGGCATGGTGCGGGCAGTGGGGCATTAATTAGTTTTAGGCCATTGCCAGATTCCTGCTGCGCCTGTGTGTCCCGGCGTCATGCCCCTGGCGTATCTCATGACACTCTGGTGTCATGATGAACCTGCAGATTTGTGAATGGGATTGCTGGCACGCTGCATCGGCATCACCCATGGAGATGCGCCAACACCGTGCTCCTGCAGGAGAATGGGCATACCCGTGCTGATGTGCACAGGATCGTATTGCCGTGAATGTATACCGGCTCGCCAGGGTGGGCGGTTATTGCCTTTTAGCCACTTCTGTCGACTCGTTTGCTGCAAATACGTCACCGCCACAGACGGCGATGTCCATGCCGGGACACTGCAAAAACTCGTGCATCACGGTTCGCTCCTTCCAAGAGATCACTGGCCTGAGGCACGCCGGCGCCTCTGGCCTGATTCGTCGCCTCGTGAGCCATCCTCGCGCACTTCTCGCTATAACTGAACAAAGATCTGCTGCCTGCGCTGATCACTCCTGCTCATCACAAATTTCTGTTTTTTGTGATGTCTGCCCGTGTGGGCTCGCAGAAATAGACTTAAGCGGGGGCCGGCTTGCCCGTGGAGGCATGGCAGACGGGACACGGCGCGCAGGACAGCCTACAGGCTCGGAGCGTGGCCCCGGTGCGCCATCCGTCAAGCCACCGCTGCGGGATCACCCGCGCAACGACACGCGCAAAAATATCCTGACTCGTGTGCGCAACGGCCTGTCCGACATGGCAGGTGGCGGGGATGCCAAAAAGCGCGCGCTTCGGCTACTGGACACAATCGAGCCCACATCGGGTCTGGCCTCCTGGGTTCGCCTTCGTGACGAGCTGGCAAGCGTGGACAGTGATCTAGAGTACATCATTGCCATAGAGTGCGAGCTGGTTCACATCAGCACGCTGAACTCTGTAACTACATTAGATGACTTGCTCCCGGCAATCCGCTCTGTCTGCACACAATTCATGGACGCGTACGTGTCGAGCCTTGACTCCTGGAAATCACAGCTGCGTGACCTGGCTATGCGCCTTGATGATGGCGCAGGGATCGGCTCTGCGGCGCAGAATTATGTGGCGGACATGGTGAGGTTTGGCTCTAGATCTAGGTTTGGATTTGGATTTGGGGATGACGTGCCTGTTGCAATTATCGACGAGCTTTGCATAAAGCGTGGACAGTATGGGGATGTGTTCGCCATATGCCACAAGATTATGGATTTTGATTACGAGGACGCACAGTGTGCGCTGGCCTCCACTGTTCCAGAGGCCTCGATTGAAAGGCTCGCCAAACACGCCATTGCACAGAGAACAGAAATGGATCCAAAAATTGCAAAGTCCTGCAGTGACATTCTGGCCCGGCGCATCGATGCGCTAGGGGTGGATATCGCGATTCCACGTGACGGGGCTCTTGCGCCTGAGGCAATATCGCGAACTGCGCGCGTCATTATGGAACGGCGACTCCAGCATGATGACGGGTCTCGGCCGTCAGCCGTTGAGAAATACCCGTTCCGGTGCGCGTTTTCCAAGTTTCCAGAGTCAAAACCCCCACAGCGTGGCTCAATCCATACAGAACAAGAGGCGCGTCGCGAGCTTGATCTTGTGGTCAAGCGCCTTGGGCGCGTGCGAATACAGCACATTGGCGAGCTGCGCAGCACGTTGTCGTTCATGCTGACATACGTGTCAAAGGACGTGACAGTGGGGGAGGCCACAAAGCGCCACATACTAGACATGGCGCGATTTGGCTCCGGAATTCCTGATGAGTTCATAGACGCAGTCATGACAACGCTCTACCTGGATCGCAGTCTTTATGGCGAGGCATGTGACATATGTGGGGCAATGGTGGACTTTGGCGGCGCTGACTCGCAAAGGATCGCCGCATCACGGCTGCCCGAGTCCATAATCGGCATAATTCTTGCCCCAATGGAAAGGTGTCGCCCCGAGAATGCGGACTCCATCGTACGGCGGTGCGGAACCATCCTTGAGCAAAGATCTGGGGCACTCGGGCTGGGCCTGGCGCTCGCGCATTACCACGGAGATGCGTTGAAAAGTGCTCGCGAGCTCGAATTTGACATTATGCAGCGTCGAAGGGTGTACAGCGCCGATGAGCTCAATTCATGGATCCTCGACCAACGTCCGCTCTCACATGGCTTTCTGCATATAGAGAAGCATATCGGCCAAATGGTGGCGTCAAAGTCGGATCTGGCTCGCCACATATCGGCGCAGATGGGAATTTACCGTCAGGCACAGAAACAAAACCTGCGATATTACCCCAACGGGGCGCTAGAGGAGCTCGAAACGACTCTAAAGACAATGAAAAAGCTGCGCATTGACCCAAAACTCGGCTCCAAACCATGGACACATGGCATCCGCGCCTCGGAGCTCTGGAAGATGCTCCTAGAGATAAATCTATACGCACACTGTGCATCCCATTTTAAAAATATCAAACCCTGTCCGACAATTGCTGACAGGGGATGCCTTGACCTGCTAGTGGAAGACTGTTACATCGAGGCATACTTTCCGCTTGATCTCCTCCTTACAACTGCCGACAGTGCCCGTCTCGATGCTGCCTCGATTCCGGACCTTTGCTGCAGGATAATGGACAAAAAGCAGATAGAATACTTTACAGGAGAACAGTCGATCCTGGCTGTCGAATGTGACTGGGGCGAGTTTTACAGCAAGGATCTGCGCAAGCTTCTCCATGACAGGCTTCAGCGCAGGCCTGGCCTTGGGGGCATACTCCTTGTCAAGCACGTGGACATGCACTATAACACATTTTTCATCAGGAACGACTGCGCCACCACACCGCTCCCGCCGGACACCATAGATCGCATATGTCTTGCGCTGCAGACTGAACTGGATCACGCGTGATTTACAGCAATGCCTGCAGTGCGGGCGCGCCCACACGTCGGCCGTGAACATCATGGGCGCTCAGCTATAAATATGTCCACGCAGGCTGCGCGACATGGAATGCGACGGGGATGCCGCGTATGGCACGTGCGCCTCGCGTGCGGGGGCGTGACCCTGCGTTGCTAGACGTGCGCGTGAGGCGCGTTGTGGAGGCAACACACGACATGCCCGCACTGCGCTCACTTGAGATGCGCGTTGGCGACGAGGTGATCGTGACTCCGGCGAGATGCGCAACGGGATACGAGATGGACATGAACTCCCGTCATGACCTCGGAATCGAGCTCGAGAACCGCGTGGCCGTGTACGCAAAGACAATATACCGCCATGACACGTTTACGCTGCTTGCCTACCATGGCGGGCAACGGCAATTCGTCGATGACCTGGCAAAGTTCAACGCGCAGAACGCCCCACTCCGTGTGTGCTCGCTCCAGATTGGCGACATTGCGATGGGCGCGCCAAATCCGATACTCGAGTGTGGCGATGCGCAAGATCACCTAGTTGATGCGCTTGTTCGCTCACAGATGAGGGCCGGCTATGACATTGTGTCCGTGCCGCACATGGGCCTAAACCCCGAGCAGGCAAGGATGGCGCCACACGTTGAAGAAGTGCCGCAATCCAACATCGAGAGCCGCACGGCACCTGACTGGCTGCAAAAAAAGCTCTGGCGCGTACACGGGGAGATTGAGAGCTGCCGCAAGCAGACACTTCCCTCAATTGACATGGGATATTTTGCCTTTGCCGATGTGCTGGAGTATATTGTTGACGAGCTTGGATTGAACATGGTGAACATACTGTACCGGCCGCCCGAGTCGGCTCCGGCCGCCTATGAGTGCCTTCAGAAATATGCGCACAGGGATGTCGCGTTTCTTGCCACCAACATACCGCGCGCAAACCTTGCGGATCATCGGGCCTCGACGATCCATTGCATGCCGTTCTGGGGCGCTGACCTTGTGGCGCTGTCCACAACGCGCGGGTTTGGATATCCTGAAAGAAAGAACGACGTACGCAAGCTGCAGGCCCTTGACAGTCGCACCGTCGGACTGCGCCCCGTCTCCGACCATAATGGCCTCGCACACACAATCGCCATGGAGGCCGGCATGGGCGATAATGCTGCGGCGCGCGAAATTCTCGGCGAGCTGGACGGTGCGCCCTGCGATCATGGCGCATATGACAGGATAAACTCGCTCCTGAGGCTGCACGAGCTGCGGGTCAGCACAAGGGAGATGGAGTCCCTCGCGAGTGCCATACTTGATGACAGGGTGGGCGCACACGTCAGGGATCGTGATGGCCTCGCTGACGTGATTCGGCCACAGATCACCGCATGAGGGATGACATGTCCGTTTTTGGGCAACGCTAATAATGTGTGCCGCCTGCCTGCCTGCCCAGAGGCGCGCGATTGATTCGCCTTTAGGATGGGCGGCATCCGTAATGGATCCGTCCGTCCGCCCCTCATCTCATACCCGTGATGCTCTTGTGCCACTCTTCAAACACGGGACTCTTGTGCGCATGCCGCTCGATATACGCCACAATGTCTGCCCCCTGCAGGGCGTTTACGCTGCGCGATCTGTGAAACCTCATTGGAGGACTCATCCTGCATCCAGCATGCCCCTTTACGTGTGCGCTGAGAATTCCGGAGATGATTTCACTCGTGCGGTCCCTGTCGTGGACGATCATCGCCATAGAGTCCCCGCCGACGGACTCTAGCGCCCTGTCGCATCCTGTCAAAAACTTGTTCCACAACTGATCCCGCATGCTGACATCCGTGCTATTGTCGGTGCGGTTGGCCTTTTTGCTCAAACTGACATGGATGACTCTCACATTGGCATCATTGAGCACTTTTAGGACCTCGCCGAACACGCTCTCATATGGCGGCGGGACCGCGTCTCCAATGTGCCCAATGCGCCCGCTGCCTAGTTCGGTTCCATGAAGCATGAACTTTAGGGGATCGTGCTTCGGATACCGCCTGTCCTTGAGCTCCTGCAGGCCCCTGTCAAGCATTAGGGCGCGCTCCGCACTGACCATGATTCCTGCGATCCCAACATGGTCATCATTACTGCGGGTGCTCAAATCCCCCGTAATGTCCGAGAACACATAGTGTGTCAATGTCGGGCTTGCGGCTAATTCCATGTCCCGCTCACACGATGGCGATTTTTAAGCGTGTTGGCCCTGCCTGCCGCCATTGGTGTGCCTCGCGAGCTCTTCCCAAACTACAGCGCCTCACTTTGATCGGATA
The DNA here is from genome assembly GCA_963692915.1 of Cenarchaeum sp. GTDB lineage: Archaea > Thermoproteota > Nitrososphaeria > Nitrososphaerales > Nitrosopumilaceae > JAHRAL01. The sequence continues at coordinate 1,133,944 of OY843584.1, read as the reverse complement.
GTGTGCGCCCTGTTGATCGCAGGCTACATGGCACTGCCACACTGTGCGCCCTGAGTGAGGAAGACGCGCGCCGTGTCATGCCCTGCTTTTTGCCCTGTGCAAAGTTCGTGACCAGAATCGACGGTGGCTCGCGCTTGAGCCCACAAAAGCCACAGTCATTGGAATGTTTAATATGGTGTGTATATGCTGCGAGAGGCATGAGCCTGCAGACGGCCACAAAGGAGAGGGCAGAAAAGCCCAACCCACTCGTGCTAGACGTCGCCGTGAGCGAGACAAAGAGATACGCGGCGAGCATAGTGGACAACCCAAAGGCCTGTCCAATGCTTCCTGTGCTCACCAGTCACGGCGGGGCACTCGAGACGCTCTGCTACATGCACGGCTACCTCGCCGGAATCGCGGACTTTGCCGGGGCTACCCCAACTAGGGATGTGATGAACTCGATGGTTCGTGATGCGCTCTCTGATGACAATGTGCGCGACATTGTCTTAAAGATGACGCTGTCCCTGGACGAGTGCATAAACCCCCCGCAGGACTATTGAGCGCGCCCCATGTGGCCATATCGTCTGCGCGCACGATCGGGGGTTACGCCGTTCTCGTGATGTACATGTTGAGCAGCCCCTGCCCTCGAGCCTTCTGTCTTGCCATGGCGCGGGTTCCTGCAGAGTCGACTATGCGCTCATCGCCATACCTCGCCTCTTGCCTAGTGACGTCGCTGTGGCCAGACACGTCGGCCTGTTCGCGCCTGCCTGGCCAACGCTGCGCTGCCCTCGTGCGGTCAGATGGTGCGAGTGTTTAATAATGCGCTCACTTTAGAGCGCGTCACATGAAACGCAAGACGAGTTTGCGCAATGTGCAAGAGCCAGACAACGATCTGTCCCTTAAAATCGCAGTGGACGCGACAAAGAGGTATGCGGCGAGCATACGCAACGACCCACAGGCGTGCCCGATGTTTCCGGTCATCAATGAGTACCACGGCATTCTCCAGTCGCTCAGCTACATGCAGGGCTACCTCGCCGGCTTTGTCTCGTCAATGGGAGAAAAGCCGACAAAGGAAAAGATGGACGCCCTAGTCTACGAGACGCTCTGTGACCACAACGTGCGCGATATCGCAGTAGCCATGCAGACGTCTGCCCTGCCGACTGACTGCGTAAACCCTCCGCGCGAGTACTAGGCGCACACGCGGTGGTGTCGTGCCGCCCATGCACTCTGCTGCGCCTTGCGGGGTCTTTTCACCATTCGATTTTATGCGTCGGGTCTCAATCATCTGTTGCGCAATGCCGTGCGGGTTCCGGGTGCTCTGGCACACTAGTCACTGTTGGAGTCGTCCTCGTTCTGTTCCCCGCTGTTGTCTGCATCATTGTCGCCACTCTTGGATGAGAGAATGGCATAAAGTCCCACAAGCACGCCGCCAACTATGACTGCCTCGTGCCATTTCACGCACTCATATACTCATGGTTCTATTTAAAGACTTGATATTGCCTGCGCTACGTCAGAACGCGGACGGACCTGTTTTACATGGCAGGTGCGGCTGACATGCAGTCCGTCGACAAAATCTTGCCGAACGTGCGGCTTGACACAATCTTGTGAATGGCCTGTGACAGGGGCTTGGCGTAACGGTCATGTCGGAACGATTACTGTTCCAAGTCTGATGCGGCATGCCGCCGCCTGCACTGTCTTCCATGCGCCTGCATCACATTCATAGTGATCCAGGGTGTCGGGATTATTGACCATATGTAAATGCTGGTTATAATCGACGAGCCTGTGCAGAACGGCCACCTTGGGGATATTGTGGCGATACAGGCGTGAGGCAAACGACACGCCCAATAAACGGTTAAAAGTAGTCTCCACTTGCCCTGAGGATGGAAACGGCATGGATTCAAACACCCGACAGGATTCCCAGCTCTGCATGAGCCGTGGAGAAGATCTGTATATGAATGGACGCTACGATGATGCCATAAGCGCATATGGCAGGGGGGTGCGCCTCAAATATCAAAAACAATTGCCGGGTTTGCAAAACCAGAAAGATGTCGCTGATTCCCTCGATAGCCTGACGTCCATGCGTCATATCACATTTCGCGCGCGTTTTTCCGGGGACAGACCACACCTAGGTTCCGAACCCACATTGTCCACTCCTGCTGACGACTCGCGCCCATTCGCAGTTTTTGAATGTGTTGATAGGATTGATCCTGTGTTCTCCATAGAGCCGACAAACAAAAGTTTGATTTTTGCCGCTCATGGCAGATTTCATGAGGCATTAAAAGAACTCGATCGTATCAAAAGCATTGATCACAAGAATATTGACGTGTGCGTTAAAAAAGGCGCCATACTTGCCAGTATTGGATGGCATGAAGACGCCCTCGTGGAACTAGACCGTGCCCTCGAGCTTGATTCTGGCAATATTGTGGCCCACATCGGCAGGGGTGACACACTGCTCCAGCTTGATCGCGTCATTGACGCCCTTGCTGCCTTTGATCGCGCAATTCACATCAGGCCTGACAACTCTGATGCGCACATTTGTCGCGGCAGGGCGCTCCACTCGCTCGGTCGCTACGGTGAGGCTCTCATCGCGATGGACTCTGCGATAGGGCTTGATCCGAACAGCGTCGACGCGTATATTGGGAGGGGTCATGCGCTCCTAGGACTCGGTCGCTACGATGAGGCTCGTCTTGCGTTGAATCATGCGCTCGAGCTGGATCCCGACAGCGCCGATGCGCATCTTGGCCACGGTCATGCGCTCCTTGAACTTGGACATTACGCCGCGGCGCTCAAGGATCTTGATCGCGCGCTAGCGCTGGATTCGGACAACGCCTGCACGCACATCTGCCGCGGCTACGCGCTACGATCGCTTGGACGCTACGACGAGGCTCTCGAAGAGCTGGATCTTGCGGCTGCCATGGCTCCGACACTAAAAGTCCCGCCCATTTCAAAGTGACGCACTACAGTCAGCGTATGTTACATGTGACATGCCAAAGCTGGCCTATATCCTGCGACGTGCGGCTTGGAGGTCAGCGTCATCGATCTCGCGTATGCCGTACTTTATTCCCATGATGGTCTTTTTGATGGGAAAGATGGTAAGTGTCATCCGTGTGTCCCTGTTGATCTGGGCCTCCATGATGACCATCTCGACGCCCTTTAGGGATTCTATAGTTGCGGGGTTGAGATAGCGTCTATACCTAGTAATACAAAGGCTAATTCTTGTGGCAAGCTGGTCAAGCGCACGATGTGTGCTCCCATCATGCGTTCCTGCAGTTCTGCTCAACATCTCTAAAGCGTGCTCGCACTGCCTTGCCACAAACTGCACGTCCATGATCATGCTGTAATCCTCCATCCTTTGCGCTTTTTCAGATTTTACGGCCACCCATATCACGTTTACTGCCAATGTTGCAGAAAAGATTCCCAGCACGATCATGGCATGCTCCCTGATGTCCGGAACGAGCATCATTATGGAGACGATTCCTGCTAGGGTACCTAACCAGCCTAGCCACCGCGGAGTCGAGCTCATGCCTGCCCCGTGACCTCCCCATTCATGCATGCGCGAACATGGCCAAACACGTCCATAACCAGCTTTTTGCCATATTCGATATTTTCGCGCTTCATGCGCTTGACGAACTCGTCTAGTGTCTCATTTCCATGGTTCTCGCGAAGGGCAAACGTCGCAACATCCAACCATTCCACATTGCGTCCCTGCACCATATGAACAAACATCCGCGAGGCATCGGGATCGCGCACAAATGGCTCTGTGCCCCCCTCTCCACATCCGCGATCATAGATGTCTATTGCAATGTCCGTTGAGAACGCCCCACTGTCCAAAAAGCCAAACTCGTATCCCATGTCTGTCCCCAGCTTTTTTGCGATATAGGCGCACCTTTGCAGCTTGTGCTGCACCTCTGGTTTGTCGAGCGTGTCACCGTCGGCCAGAACACCTTTCATATGCAGATAGTTGAAAAACCTGAACAGGGTTCCGATGCGCTCCATGCGCTCAATCTCGGTGCCCGTATGGTTCACGTGCGCGCCTGCGCCCTCTTGCCTCGTGGCGGCCAATTGTGGTTCTGACGCATGTGGCGCATCCGTTCCGCCCCCTACAAGGCACTCGTTTCGGATCGGCACAATCATTGATCTGTGCATGCCTGCGCTGGCCTGCCTGTACGCGCTGGACTCGTGGCCTGTGACACTCTTGAGATCTACCCTCTGCCTCGCACCCTTGATCCGAATTTTCACCCCGATCCGTACTCATGCGCTTTGATAAGTCTTTGCTGGCTTGAACCCCAAGATCCCCCACAGATCTATGCCAATCCGTGGCGCGGGTGCGCGCAATGTCTGCTGAAGAGATGTCAGACCCCGTGACGGGCAAGGCATTCTTGGGCAGACTGGTGGAGATACTAACAGATGATGGCTCTGGCACGAAATTGAACTATAACTTTGGCGCAGTGGTGATTGAGCCGCAGCGCTAGCTCCAGCGTCATGGGGCGCCGTTGCATGCTCTATGTAGAGTCTAGCAGGAATCAGAGCTAGCCCGTGCTTGAGCCCCAAAATCCACGATCATTAGAATATTTAATATGGCGCACACCTGTCGGACGCAGCATGAGCCTGCAGTCGGCCACAAAAGAGAAGGCAGAAAAGCCCAACCCACTCGCCCTCGACGTCGCCGTCGAGGCGACAAAGAGATACGCGGCGCGCATAGTGGACGACCCAAAGGCCTGCCCAATGTTTCCGCTTGTCACCGAGCACAACGGGCCATTAGAGACGCTCTGCTATATGCAAGGGTACCTTGCCGGAATCGTGGGCTTTACAGGGGCCATTCCGTCAAGGAAAGTGATGGATGCCCTGGTCCATGACGCGCTGTCTGATGACAACGTGCGCGACATTGTCGTAAAGATGGCGCCATCCCTGGAAGACGTCATCCATCCCGCTCAGGACTATTGAGCGTGCCCCACGTGGCCATATCATCTGCGCGCACGATCGGGGGTTACGCCGTTCTCGTGATGTCCGTGTTGAGCAGCCTGGGCTCCAGAGCCCTCTGTCCTGCCATGACGCGGGATCCTGTGGGGTCAACGGACTTTGTGCCTCCAGCGTGCCCCGCCTCTTGCCTAGTGGCGTCGCTGTGGCTAGACCCGTCGGCCGGATCGCGACTGCCGGCTAGCGGGCGCTGCGCTGCGCCTGTGCGGTGGATGGCACGAATGATTAATAATGTGCCCCCCTTTGAGGGGCGCCACATGAAGCGCAGGACGACCACCCGCAATCTGCAAGAGTCAGACAATGGCCTCTCCCTCGATGTCGCCGTAGTCGAGACAAAGAAATATGCGAAAAGGATACTGGCCAACCCCGAGGCCTGCCCAATGTTTCCGGTGATCAACGAGCGCAACGGCCTGGCCGAGACTCTCTGCTACGTGCAGGGCTACCTCGCCGGCCTCGTCTCCTCCATGGGTGAAAAGCCATCAAAGGAGCTAATGGACGCCCTGGTCTATGAGACGCTCTGTGACCCCAACGTGCGAGACATGGCAATAAAGATGCAGGCTTTTGTGAGCATAAAGGACACTATCAACCCTCCACAGGACTATTGAGCGTGCACAAGGCTTGCAGCATGTGGCATGTGCGCGCATTGTGGGTCATGCGTCCTGACTGGCCGTTCTAAGGACTTGTGCTCGATGATCAGGGCAGGGATGCGCCCGAGACGCTGCCTCTGGGGGTTTGGCGAGGCCTGTTAAGCTCTTATAAAGATCAGGCATTATGCCAATGCGATGAAAAACAGATCGCCTGTGCAGATCGTGATCGCGCGAATCGGCCAAAAGATGAGCTATAGCGACCTTGCGACACGCAAAATGTTTGGTGACTCTGGGCACGTGCTGACATTTCCCACGTTTGACAAATGCCTTCAAACAGTGCATCGCGCAAGGGCTGATGTTGCCGTGGTTCCAGTCAGAAACACCGTGAACGGGCTGATCTGTGGGAGCGACAAGGCCACACCTGTTATTGAGATAGCAAAGAGGCTGAACCTACAAAACATCCACACACTCGCATTCACCGTGGCTCACGTGCTGGCCTCATATGGAAAGCTAGATGACATTCACGGAGTCTATTCAAAGTCTGAGCCACTCGACCAGTGCAGCAGGTTTCTCGAGAGCCACAAGATGCTCCGAATGCCGTTACTTCCAGGATCCATAAAGATAACAGACACGGCGGCTGCTGCGGAATATGTGAGTAAACACCGCCTTCCCTTCTCTGCTGTGATCTGCAACAGGGAGGCCGCAGAGCACTATGGCATCCCCATAGTGCGCCGCAACATTGCAAACGTAAAGAAAAACCAGACCGAGTTCCACGTCTATCAGCGCCGTGATGACACGCGCGACTTTACCACATATATCCGAGACTAGAATTTCCTTCTCGTATATCACTGACGTGTGCCTTTGCGGGCTTGAGTTCACTGGCCGGTGACATACACGATATCCCTGGCAGAATGCGCAAGACATGTATTTCTCCACACTGGTGATCTGCAGCAGCAAGGCCGCCACATACCACAACGTCCCCATAGTGCACAGAAACATTGTCAACGTAAAGATGAACCGCACGCTGTTCTGCGCGTATGCGATGCCATAGTGGCGCCACCGTGCCGGCTCGCCCATCTCTGGCCGTTGCGTGATGTGGCCATCTCGCGCAATGCCCTGTTCTCCTGATCGGCTGCACACACGCCCACAATGTCAGTCGCCTGGCTTGCGCGCATGGCTCCAGACGATCCCTGATCAGGACACGCGTTCTCTGGAACGCCCTGTGTGATCGCCGATCTTGTGCCACCTTGTGCCGATAGAACTGTGTGCAGGCTTTGTGCTGCACAGTTCTTTGCGCGCCATGTTCATGACACAGGATTGCGCCTGCACGCGTGACGCGAGCGATTCGAGCCACCAAAACCCACTGCGACACAGTGCCATGCTCACCGCACGCCGTGGCTTGCCGACACGCCCCACCCACGCGCCATCTCTTGCCAGACTATAGACAGGCCGCATGACATGGCAGTGCGGCATGGCCGACACGCCCCACCCGCGTCTTTCATGCCGCATCTCTCTGCCACGCGGCGCGGCCGCACAACTTGTGCGCGCGAAAACGATGCTGCGCGAACCGTTTGCACGATCTGCTGCTGCGACTAGTTCTTGCACGTCGCTGCCCTGCGCAAAGTGCGACACGGGACTCCTCTGCCGGCCTGCGCCGGCCCGATGCCCAGCCCTGGGCCGACTTTGGCAGTTTGGCGTCTTGCGGCTCTGCATTCACCCCCCCAAAATTGGGGGGGGGGGGGGGGCGCGATCATGGCCTGATCACGCCATTTTCGTATGAGGTCAGCGCGCCTATCTGACCAAATGGGCAGGGGTGCGGCCCTCATGCCTAGCACACACCATCACATTATTATAATGCCGCCCATTAATCATCTGCATGACAAACGACGGGCGCGCCGGGCCTGCAGACCACTATTCCTATGCGGATCAGACCTCGCTGAGCAGGGCAGTCGATCTATTCCTTGGGCACTGTGACTGCCATCGCGAGGCGCAGTTCTCCGATGCGGTCCCCCCAACATGCCCGCAAGGCCCCAACTCGGGGAGATTCCTAGTCGATAGCGTGCCGTGCTGCGCGCTTGAGCCCGGCTCTACAGTTGAGGTCAGCGCGCACGGCAGGATCACGTACTCTAGGGCAGCGTCTGTCCGCCAGGCCGGCTCCCGGGGCCAGGCAATGCTCCAGCTTGACCGGCGCCTCATCGGGTCCCCCGACGTGCCGCAGCTCTCCGATGCGCGCGTTATGGATCCGGACGGCAATGCGCCGTCTGCGCCCCTTGCCGCCGGATTTAGGGTGCAACGGACACGTCTTGCCAGGCAGGAATGTGCAGAATCCCAGGTTCCGTCTCCTGCCAACGGAAAGGCCGTGTGCGATCACGGGCGCACGGGCATGGCAGACATGCCGCACTTTGCGCTTAAAATCAAGAGGCCTGACTTTATGCGTCCTGGCGCCAATGACTTTTACTATAACATGGCTGACAGCATATGGTGGCGTGAGGATGCCATGTGCCTTGAGCAGCTGATGGCACTAGACGGCGAAGAGACGTTTGCGTGCCACTGGGACTCTACACTCGCCGATCTCGAGGACTTTGTCGGCAGGCTAAACCGCTCGCGTCCGGACGACATGCGCCTTGACACGGTATTTGTGGACTATGGCCTGTATCTCTTGCTCTTTGGCCGTGATCCGAGAACACTTGACTGGTCTGAGGGATATCCAGACTATAGAAACATGGTTCGCCTGAACGGCATTACGTTCCTGCACTCATCCTCGATGCCCCCTGACTCTTCGTTTGCCACGTCGTCTGCGCAGGGTCCGGTGTTTGTCCATGGCCCGTCAATACTGCGCAGCACGGACTCTGAGATCAAAGTTGAGCGCTATTGTGATCTGGCCTTTCCACCGACCACTGGCGCGCAAGGCGTTCCGTGGGGAGTAAAGTTCAACTCTACAATGGAGTGGAGAAAAAGCAAGAAACAGTCCGAGGGGGGCACTAGATGACTGCGCACGGATCTGTCCCTGTTCGCCTGCGGCACGGCTGCCCGTGCGCGCGCATGACCCTACTGACAATGGATGGCACGGGACATGTCACGTGATTGCCCATGCGCCAAATGTCGGGGCATTTTGAGCAGCAGGCCGCCTCTGAGCTGATCCAGTCCCAGCTCATCGCAAGGTTTTGCCGGTCCGGATACGCCCTGGGGTCTGCCATGTATCTTGGCCAGCAGTCCATTGAAAAGCAGCTAAAGGCCGTTGTTCTCAGGCTTTGCGAGGAGGTTGACCGGGACATCGGCACGTCCATCCTGGGCTCACTTGGACACCAGTTCTATCCCCACATATACCGGCTATATGCCGACCACATTGCCGGAATAGGGCTGCCCTCCGTGCCGTCTGGTGACCTGCTCGCCTCGTATATCAATGCCGCACCAGGGCCAGATGCGGCCCGTGATGAGAACGCGGCCCAGTTCATGGCCCATGCCTGGAAAGTTTGGCTAGGTGACTCGTCGTGGAAGTCTCGCACATGGAAGAGCCATATGGGATTTCAGGTAAAAGAAAACGCCATTGCCATTCTCAACTCGCAGCAAAAAAAGCACACCTCCTCACTCCTCTCCCTCACCGGACGGACTGGCATGGCCTTGCCTAAAATATCCAACCGCACCCTGGATGCCCCGCTGCTCTCCCACAAAACCCTGGACTATGCCGCCCTCTCAAAATGCCGTGCGGGCCATATGGCGCTTGCGGAGAATCTTGCCGAACGTGCCCTCTTTGCGCGCCATTTTCGCGAGTGTCAGGCATTCCTTTCTGATGGCGCAAGGTCACGCCTTGGGGGGGGGGGGGGGGGGGACTTTCCATATGGCAAGTTTCTTCGCCGCCTGGTCATGGAGTTTGGATTTCAGATCTTGATCTCGCACGCACCACATTACATGCCGCTGTTCTTGCACAATTCCACTGGCCGGTATCCTGACAGGCTCGGCCGCGACATCACGGTTGACATGTACGAGTCCCATGCTGACCACGTGCTGTTTTGCGTGCTCGTTGACATTCCATACAGGGTGGGCCAGCTGCGCGTCAACTCTGGGCGGCTTGCCTGGATGCTAAGGGAGGGGCATAGGCTTGGACACTGGTAGTGCGCCATGTGATCCGATGGCGATTTGGGGGTTTGGGTGCGCGATCCCGTGCCTGGCCATAAATGACTGACAGCCTTTTGTCACATGCTGGTCAAAGAGCGTGCCTAGGGGAGACTGTTCAGGAGTGCGGGTATCGGCCAAGGCCGTTTATACAATAGTCCCACACCATGCCATCTCCTCAGGGCGATGCGCGCGCACTGATCCTTGCCGCATGACTTGCAGGACTTGTGCCATTTCTGCTCAAACACGTATATGTTTCCGTCTGTTGCCCTGGCGTGTGAGCCTTGATGCGTATGTGCCCGAAGAGTTGCCGCTAGCGCTAGCCCATATACATGGACTGCATCATGGGACAAGCAGCTCAACTGTGTTCGACCATGCCCAACGCTGCTCTCTTTCTCCTTGCAGCTCTGCTATCGTCATGCGCAGTGAATTTGATCACCGTGATGCTGTATGCCATGTTGGCGTCTCTGATAATATTGACTATGGCGATCCGAAATATCATCATGTAGAATACTCATTAAATAATTATGGCCTGTGCACATACCCGTCACAGGATCTCACGCCACAAATTGACTCTTTTTTTGAACATGCGATACAGGCTCACCTGCCGTATGGGTTCCGCACAACCCACTTTGAGATGCGTTTTCTTAGCGATATGGCATTCCAACTGTCGTCATATCCTCATGAAGTTATGCACCTTCCTTTACATGATAGATTAATTGGCATGCGTCCTAGAACATTCTCCGTCGCCAAACACCTGCTTGACAATCCCGACCCTACAGGCCTTCTCAACGATATCATGCCAAAAATCTGGTCCCTTGAGGACTCACTTTGCCGGGAACGGCTTGCCAAGCTCCCCAAGCACGCGCAGACCCTAAATATCGACCGCCCAATGTCCCCAAGTCTTGCACTGGACCTTGTCAAGAGCCTTGGCAGTGACTTGCCATACCGGCTCGACACGATGTTTGTGGGTCGGTCCATAACAGTAGAACATGACGATGCCGCAGACTCGCCGTATGGCAATGTCTTTTGCTTCCCTGGACTGACGGTTCTGCAAAGTGACAATATTCCTGATGACGTGGCCTATGTGACATCCATGCGCGGCGGGCCACTGTTCATCAGTGGCCCCACTGCAGTGCACTGTGGGGATGACGAGCTGACTGTTGCGCGCTATTGCGCCACAGCTTACAGCGGCTCGGCAAGCTCCCTCCCAGGGTTTATGGTTCGCGCCAAATAGGATTTCTGCGCCGGCACGGCCGCCGCTTTTTTTGCGATCGATGATTGGCTTGTCCGACTCGCCCTGCGCAAAAGTGCGACACGGGACTCCTGCCGACCTGTCGGCCTGCGCCGGCCCGATGCCCAGCCCTGGGCCGACTTGACAGTTTGGCGTCTTGCCCGCCTACATTCACCGCCCAAAATTGGGGGGGGGGGGGGGGGGGCGCGATCATGCCCTGATCGCGCTATTTTCTGCCACTATGCTTATAACCTAACGCGCGCCCGAATGGCCCAATTGAGCCACAGTAGGTTGTCCTCTACGGGCATTGCTATGCTAGCTGCCATAACGCTCCTTGCCGGACTCGGCGGGAGCGACGCGGCGGCCCAGGTGGCGACGCTGCCGGCAAACCCGATCCTTGATCGGGCCGACAATGCGCTCGCCGCCGGCGCGATGGCGACTGCCGCAGACGGCGCCGGACCGGTCGTCTCGACAGTCACTGTCGGCGCGCCGACCACAGACACTACACCGGTGAGCCCCGTGACGATCGTCTTTAGCGAGGCCATCGCGCCGCCCGGCCCATTTAGCGTGAGCACTTCGTCATTTACGGCCTCGGGTCAGGCCCACAGCACGTCGACAAACCCCGAACAGGTCACATTCAACATCACTCCGGCACTCGCCGCCGGCGCGTCGGTGATGATCTCGGTTCCGTCGATCTCTGATCTCGTCGCGACGCCAAACACGACAGATGCCACGACTGTCACGGCGACATACTATACTGCTGCTCCCACTGCGCCGACTGCGCTATTTTTGACACATGACACTATCGAGCTCACCTTTACGCAACGGATGCGCGGCCCCACGCTTGACACGGATGCGATGGCTGCCGGCCTGCAAATATCTGTCACGCCGGCCGGAGGCACGCTTGTGCACCTCGATGCCGAGTTTGACGGCAACACAAAGCTCACAATCCGCATTCCTGACGTTCTGCCATCCACGACGTACACGGTGACGCTGCCGAGCGCAGCCGCAAACCACAACGGCGTGACTGCCGCCAGCGCACTGAGCGCTACTGCGACCTCGCAGGTCGCCACCGCCGAGTTCGTCGACGCGCTCCTGTTGCGCGTCACCTTTGCCGAGGCAGTCTCCGTCTCTACACTGCCTGCGACCATATCGGTTACGCCTGTCGGCTCCACTGTGGCGTATGACGCGCCTGTTGCCGCTATCACCGCGGCGAGCTCCACCGTTGTCGACCTGGCGCTGAGCGCCTCGGTCACGACGCCGGCCGGCCATTCGCTCGTGCTGCCTGACTCGATAGACTATGCCGACGGCTCGCCGTCATTTGACGGCGGGACCGTGACTGCGACGTTTGGCTCGCCGCGCTTTGAGGCCACCATTCGCTCGCCCACCGAGATACGCGTGACCTTTGGCGAGCATATACGCCTCACCGGCACGCTGAGCGCGCCTGCGGCCGCCGAGTGGCTCGTCGACTCTACGCCCGCCACGCGCATAGCCACGCCGACAGACACAGAGTCATTTGCCGCCGCGTCGGCCGGCCCGATATCAGGCAGCGTCTCCCTTGTGCTCACGGTCCCTGATGCCAACGCCTTTTCGCTTGCCGCGACGCCCATCGTGCGCTATGTGCCCTCCTCTGGCGGGGCCGGCATCGAGTCAGTCGCTGACGGCGATGATGTCGCCTCGCAGACTAGCGCGCTTGCCACAAACACGCAGCCGCCCTTTGTCTCTGGCGTCTCTAGCATCGACCCGACTACGACAGTAGTCACGTTCACGCAGCCAGTAGCTGGCACGACTGCGATCGGCGACTGGGAGGTGACTGACACGGTCGGCGAGACCGAGACAGAGCGTGTCATCTCGACGCTCAGCGCAGGGGGGACTGCGGCCGCCACGCTCACGATATTGCCCTCGGCGCCTGTCTCCTCGATCACGATCACGCACGCGACTCGCTCGTCTACGACTCCGGACAGGGTAAATGTCGCATACTCGGGCTTTCCGGACCTAAAGGGCGTCACAGGCGGCGCGCTTCGCGACAACGAGGGGGCCGTTCCCGATGGTGACGTGGAGCGCGTTCCGACAGTGACCTTTGAGGCTGCGACTGCGAGCCTGACGACTACAGTCGTGACGCTAAAGAGCCCCTCTGGTGCCGATGTAACAGTTGACGGCCGCCTTGCAGTCGGCGAGTGGGCGGTGACTGACAGCGCGGGCGAGGGCGACAGGTCTAGGGTCGTAACCGTGCTGCGCGTTGATGATTCAAATGCGGCAATCGTCGGCACCGACTATACCATACCCGAGTCAGCTCGCGCCTTGTCCTTTACCATCACGCACGCAGCACTCTCCTCGACGGCCTCTGTGCCGACTGTCAAGTATACTGTGGCCTCCGGCAGCGAGACTGGCGCGCTGGCCGACGCTGATGACCTGGCCGTGGGGCAAGACTCTGTCGTGGCCTCTGATGGCGTCTCGCCCACGTTTGGCGCCTCGATCTCCATAGTGGGCGGCGTACACACCGTCACGGTGACCTTCTCTGAGCCCGTCTCGATGGCCACCGGCAAGACGCTGCCGACGATAGCTGACTGGAAGTTCACCGGCAAGAACGCCGCTGATGCGGACATTACGGTCTCGGCTACGTCGGTGGTCAACACGGCGTTTGCCACGGCCGGCACGCTTGCCGTCGTGGCCAGCAATGACGCGACTAGCGGTTATCCGGCCTTTGACCAGTCCAAGGCGATCACGCTCACGCTCGACGTGCCTAGTGATGGCGAGTCTGCCAGGGCCAACTCTATCGTCGATATGGCCGACAACGCCGTGGCCGACACGTCATCTGCAGTGGTGATTGATACCATGATGCCGACATTTACTGCCGAGACGGCGAGGCTGGACCGGACCGAGATCACGTTCAGCGAGCTTGTCACGGGGACTGCCCGCGTGGCTGACTGGACAGTCGCCGGCGTGGCCGTCACGGGCGTCGCGACTGCCGTGGACTCTGATGGTGCCGCGACGCAGACCTTAACGAACGCGCGGACGCTCTTTTTGGTCCATGCCGAGCTTGACTCTACTGCCGCGAGGCCGTCTGTGGCGTATGAGATAACTGATGCCGCAACGAGCCTGGCTGACGTGAACGACAACGACCTCGAAGTTACTGGCGACTCGCCCGTCACTGCCGCTGACGGCCTGGATCCGACGCTCGTTCGCGCGACGTTTGACTCTGCTGGCGTTGTTCTGAGCATCCTCTTTAGCGAGCCTATCAACGTGAATACCGGAAGCCTGTCTCACGGAATCTCAAGCGTCAACGCGCCGGTTCCGACTTTCTCAATCGCCGGGGTTCCCGGCGGCACCTTTAGGGGCGATCCCGTTCCTGCGGACACACTGATCCTAAACTATCAGCCTCCAGGCATCAGTAATGCCGCCGAGGGAACCATGTACACGCTCACCCTTGCCTCCACGACCGCTATGCCCGCGATTGCAGACGCGCACTCTAACGGGACCACCGATGACATTACGGCACCAGTAGTACGTGACACGACTGCGCCGACTGTGACACTCACGCTGGCCTCACAGGACACGCTGCGCCTAGAGTACAGCGAGGCTCTCGCTGACGAGACGGTTCCGTCCGCACTCGGCGTCACGATCGGCACGGCAGCCTCTGTGAACCTTCCGGCCGAGTTTGTCGCACCAGACACGATTCTCATTACGTTGCCCAGTGCGGCCGCGCGCGACGTGTCACACGCCGTGACCATTGCGGGCATAACTGACGCCAACGGCGTGGCCGGTCCGGGCTCGGCCTCGCTCACGCCGACAGTCACGGTGACTGTCGGCGAGGTCGCCGGCCGCGGGGCGTCTGAGGTGAGCCTCGCCTTTGCGGGCAGCACCCCAGACCCGACAACACTTCCAAACAGGCCGTCGACTACGCCGCCGTTTGGCGACCTTGCAGTGGTTACTGCTGACGGCGAGTCGTACAGGGCCGACGTGATAGCGGCCGCTACTGACGGCTCGACGCTCACAGTCGCGCTGCGGGCCGATGCGAGCACGCCGTCCTCGCAGACGATCACGATACCCTCCACGGTTAGAACGTACGTCGCCTCTGATCCTGACCCGTCTGACAATGTTCTGCTGCTTGGCGGCGACTATGACGTGATGACCGGCGCGATACCGACGTTTGGCGCGACGCTCACCTCGCCTACGGCCATAACCGTGACGTTCTCTGACTCGATGTCAGGCACGACCACGCCTGGCCAATGGATACTCGACCTCACGCCCTCGACGTTCCCCGGCGGGCTTGGTGACACGGCGAGCCACATAGTGCCCTCGGGCGCGACGCTTGCAGCCGGCGGGGCCTCGCTTGCGATCACCCTTGGGGCGGCCTCTGCCCTTCCGGCAGACGCGACGCCCGTCGTGCGCTATCTAGGCGCGGACGGCACGCCACGCACGTCAGGCCTCTCGTCAGACGCCGGCGCGCTGCGCGTCCTGACTAGCGCAGTCGGGGTTGCGGACTTTGTTGACACCACTGCGCTGACCATAACGGCCACGGCCGGCGTCTTTGTCGATGAGGATGATAATGATAGCACGCCAAAGACTGCAAAGATGGGCCAGTCTGCGCGCGTGGCCAATGTGGGCGAGGACATTGTCATAACGGCGAGCCTCAACGAGCCGGCCTCGGCGGCCTCTGAACCCATGATAACGATACTCGGCTCCACAGTCGATATGGTCGCCGCCGCGGGCTCTGCCCACCGGACCGTCTGGACGCACACGCACACCGTCGGAGTTGATGACGCGTCAGGAACGGTCGAGTTTGACATTGTCGCGCGCGACGGCGCAGCACCCAGTGTCGATGTCACCGCTGATGAGACGAACGTGACTGCCGGCACGATTAGCATACCGGCGACGCCGACGATATCTGCGGTGACGAGCTCCTCGACTCTCACCGTCATCACGTTCACCTCTGCTGTGACCGGCTCTAGTGCGCCGTCAGAGTGGACCGTTGACGGCAGCCTTGATGGCGAGCCGGCCGGTCCGGCCACTGGAATCGCCGCCGGTGAGGTCGATGCGGTCACGGCCGGCGCGGCTGCCGTGTCGATCACCTCTGACAAGATAACGCTCCTCCACGAGCCCATCTCTACGGCCTCGCTGCCAACCATTACGTATGCTGCCACTGCGGGCGGCCTCTCGCCTGCGACTGGCCGCACCGTGAGCGCGGCGACTGCTACTGCGACTGACGGGGCGCCTCCGGACTATATCGCCGTGCGGACCGGCACGGGAGCCGACCTTGAGCACACGATAACGTTCACCGAGGGGGCAGAGCTTGTCGCAACCAAGACGCTGCCCACACACGAGGACTGGCAGTTCGTCGGCCTGAACAACTTGGATGCGACCATCAGGGTTCCTGCGCTGAGCGCGGGGTATGCGATCGACCTTGTCACGGCTGACACAGTCACGCTGAGCCCGCGGGCCACCGGCAATCACGGGTATGACGATTTCAAGGCAGACACGCCCATCAGCATAGAGTTTGACGCCGTTGATGTGAACAGGGAGCTCTCGATCGCCGACGCGCAGGGCAATGCCGTGAGCGATGGCACGCTGGCTGTCATTAGCTCGGCGCCCACGATATCCTCTGTCAGGCTCACCTCCCCGACGTCAGTCACGGTGAGCTTTTCAGATACGCTTGACGGCAAGACTGCGCGCGGCGAGTGGAGCGTCGACGGTGATGAGCCCGACTCCGTCACGGCTGGCTTGCAGACGACGACTGGTCCCGGCTCGATCACGATAACTGCGGCGGTGCGCTCGATCACGCTCACGCTGGCAGACAAGGACGAGCAAGATGACGACGCGATGCCAGTCGTGATGTACACGAGGCCCACGGGAGCGGGCGCCAACTCGCTAGCGAACGCCGCCGATCTCCCGCTGCTCTCGACGCCGGCAGGCGGCATCGTGGCCGCTGACGGGATAGCCCCGACGATCGAGTCGGCCCTGTTTGTCGATGCTGACACGATCACCGTGACGTTCAGCGAGGACGTGACTAACGTGACTGACATTGAGGGAGACGACGGCTGGTCGGTGACGCGCGGTGTCACATCCCTCGACCTAGAGTCGGCCTCGCGCACGGCCGACTCGGAGTACACGATAGAGCTCGAGGACGCCGCGCAGGCCGGCCTGACGTACACGATCAACGCGGCTAATGCGATCAAGGACAGAGCCACGCCGATGGCCAACAATATCGGCGCCTCTGCGTCGACGACGGCGACGTACAATGCGCCGCCGACGATAATGGGCGCGACGCTTGATGCGCCGACGACAGTCACCGTCACGTTCTCGGGGACGCTCGACGGCGAGACGGACGCCAACGAGTGGAGAGTCGACAACGTGGCGCCGGCCTCGGTGGACGCAGGCGGCTCGCCAGTAGACGCCGGCTCGACGCTCACGATAGGTACGGCAACCATGACGCTCACGCTCACGCTGGCCAGCGCACAGGCCGTCGACGCGACACCTGTCGTGACGTACACGAGGCCCACTGCGGGACAGGACCCCAACTCGCTTGACAGCACAGCCGACGTCGCCCTCGAGTCGACGATCGCACCCCACATCACGGCCCTTGACAGGATAGCGCCCACGATACTATCGGCGACGCTTGACTCCTCGACGCAGGTGACGGCGACAATGTCCGAGACCGTGACCGGCACGATTACTGGCTCGGAGTGGAATATCAGCACCGGCATCACCTTTGACTCTGGCACGGTCTCGGGCACCACAGTCACGCTCACGAGGGACGCCACGAACAGGCTGCCCTCGACTGCAGTCGCCACCGGCGCAGTCCTCGCCCACACGGGCACAGGGTCGATAGTTGACGCCTCGTCCAACGCGCTGGCACCAACGGCGACTAGCGCCACCTTTACTGACAATGCGGCCCCCGAGCTGGCCGACACCGGCTCGCTCTTTATGCTCAGGGCTGTACCCAACCCTGGGTCTGCTCCCACTTACAGCTCGAATCCTGCCAGCGCTGGCCATGTGGCATGGGTGCTCATAAAGCCCAGCGAGACCCTCTATGTCGGCGGCTCAGCCATACCGATAGGTTCCGGCAATCCTGCCTCACAAACCTACACTCCCTCTGCGGCCTCCGCTGACATCACGTTCTTCCCCGGCACGCCCTCGTCTGCGACTGCCTTGGGCGCAGGACAATCCGGCGAAACCACGCGGATATACAACTATTCGCACGCCGTCACGGCCTCCTCACCGGAGGGCAACATCACGTTCATGCTCACCGTGCGCGACGCCGTCGGCAACGAGTCAATGTTCACGCACGAGGACCTGACTGAAGACTCGTCTATTCCCCGCACCCGTTCCGGAGACACGGCAGGAGTCCTGATCGATGACGGGGGCTATCGCGTGCGCGTAGAGGTGCGCGACCCCGAGGTTCTCTCCTCGGCGTTTAGCGCGCCCAACACGTTTGTCATCACGTTCCGCGAGCACCTAAAGGACGGCACGGTGCCCTCTACGACCTCGTCGTACCCCATGACCTCCGGCAGCTCGGCTGTGGGCCTCACAGGCACGGCCGATTATGCCGAGCAGGACGTCACCTCGACAGTCACGCTGACGCTGGCGTCAAACTCGGCTCCCAACGTATCCCACACAGTCGAGCTGCCCGATGGCATACAGGACGATAGCGACAATATGATCGCAGCAGCCGCCACGGCGAGCGCGACGCGCATGGTGTCAGACACGAGGGCGCCGACCGCAAGCTCGCTTGTCTTTACGGTGTACGACGGCACGCCAGATTCCGGCACGCTAAAGACCGGCGAGAGCGCGCTGCACGCAAGCGACGGGGACACGATCCGCCTCGTGCTAAAGCTCGACGAGGACGCAGCCGGCACGCCGATGATAGTGGTGAACGGCCGGACGGCGGCGGAGGGGACTGCGATGGACGACAATGACGACGACCTGGCCACGACGTGGCGCTACGACCTGCCCGTGACGTCCTCCTCGGGCGAGGCGGCCTTTACGTTCACGATCACGGCGGCTGACGCGGGGGGCAACTCGGAGCCCATCACGCAGGCCGCCGGCCTGTCCACCGGAGTCACCGTCAGCGTGCCGACCATAGACCTCACGGCACCCACGGCCGAGGCGGACTTCACGGCAATCAGAAAGGTCGCCATCACGCTCGACGAGGCCCTCGCCAACACGGCCTTGGATATAGCGGGCTATACGTTTGGCGTGACGGTGCCAGACACCAGCTCTGGCGGAACTACCAAGGCTGTCTCGCTGGACAGCTCCAACCCGCCGGCCTATGACGCCACGGCCCTCACGATCACCCTCACGCTCGCCGATGATGCCACGTTGAACATCGTGCACACCATCACGCTGCCGACCCTGCTGGCCGACCTTGCCGGCAATGCGTTTGCCTCGCCGGCCACGGTGACTGCGACATACGCGCCAGACTCTACTGCGCCGACGTTCAGCGCAAGCCTCACGTCTGCGGACACCGTGACGATCGAGTTTGACGAGAATGTCAGCGGCACGACGGCGCCCGGAGAGTGGACGGTTGCCGGCTCTACGGTCAGCGCAGTCACGCCCTCCTCGCCGTCCTCGGTTGACGAGATCGTCCTCACGCTTGATGCGGCGCGCCCCTCCACGGGCCTGGAAGACCCTGACGGCACCGGCAGCCTGACTGCGTTCACCGCGGCGAACGTGGTCTATACGCGTCCGGCGGCGGACTCGGCGACTGCGTCCAACACGCTCGCCGACGGCGTCGGCAACGACCTTGTTGCCACCGCCAGCGGGACGGCCACGGCCACGGCAGTGACTGACAGTGTGGCGCCTACGGCCAGGGCCGTCTTCTTTGGCGACGCGATAGCCATCCTGTTCAGCGAGCCGGTCAACAACATGCCCTCGAGCCTGCAGGTCACGACGCCTGCGTCCACCACTGGCGGCGTGACCGTGGCTCACAGTGACGGCGAGATTCGGGTGGCAGTCCCGATCTCCCCGCCTACTGCTGGCGAGTATTCTGTCGCGCTCTCCACGGACATAACGGACGTCTCGGGCAACGAGCTTGCCACCGCCTCCGTGATGGCCACGTACGCGGTGGACACGACTGCGCCGACGTTTGGCGCGACGCTCACGTCTGCGGACACCGTGACGATCACGTTTAGCGATCCAGTCGTTGGCGCGACGGCGTTCGGCGAGTGGGCAGTGGCCGGCTCTACAGTCAGAACCGTCACGCCGTCCTCGCCCTTTGGCGACACAGAGATCGTCCTCACGCTTGATGCGGCGCGCCCCTCCACGGGCCTGGAGGACCCTGACGGCACCGACAGCCTGACTGCGATCACCACGGCAAACGTGGTCTATACGCGCCCGTCGACGGGCACCAGCACGATCCAAAACTCTGCAATGCTCTACCTTGTGGACTCTGCTGGCGGCACGGCCACGGCTGCGACAGTCACCGACGGCGCGCCTCCGATGTTTACGGTAGAGAGGCCGCTGACTGACGCGGTTACCAACGTTCACACCGTGACCTTCTCCGAGCCCGTCTTGCATGCCACCGGCAAGACCCTGCCGACAGAGGACGACTGGACGTTCAGCGGGAGGGCGCCTGGCGCCAGCACGGACACTTCGGTCACCGCCGACTCTGTCGTCTATGACATGCCGTCGCAGCTCGCCACGGCCATGCTAGACGTTAGAAGGTTTGACGTCTACTCCCAGTTTAGCCTTGACACGATAGTGCTCACCCTTGACGCGCAGGCCGACGGCAGGGTCGACTCGATAGTCGACACGGCCGGCAACGCGTTGGCCGACGGGACCTTCTCGGCCGTGGAGGACACCACGCCGCCGACGTTCACGCCCCTGACGCGATCCCTGGAGCACACGAGGATCCACTTCACAGAGCCGTTAGTGGGCACGGTGCGCGCGACCGACTGGTCAATCTCGGACGGGAGCGCCCCGCTCGCCATCACGGGCGTGACCCTGGACACCGGGACGCCATTGCCAGCAATCACGATCGGGTCAGGCGGGGCGGCCTCAATGCTCCTCACCCACGCCAGTCTCCAATCGACGGGCTCGACGCCGGAGGTCTCGTACGTGCAGCCGACCCTGACCGATCAGGAGATGGCCATGGGGCAGGCGCTTCTGGCCGACAAGGCCGGCAACCTCGTGGGCTCCACGCTCGACAGCCCCGTCGTGGCCGCCGACGGCGTGGGGCCGGTCCCTGTGGAGGGCAGCTTTACGGCGTCGAACACCGTCGAGGTCATCTTTAGCGAGGCCGTCATAAGGCCCACCGACAAGCCCCTGTCGGTCACCCTCAACGGCATCGAGGCCACCACGGGCACGGCGCCAGAATCCACGGAGATGGCCCCCAACCCCTTTGATCCGCCCGGCGCCGTGCACGGGCCGGACACCGGCCTGCGCTTCACGCTGGCCGACCATGTGGTCGATGGCACGTACGCCCTGGTCCTGAGCGATATACGCGACGCGGCGATGAACATCATAACTGCCAACACGGCCGTGCCTGGAGGCGCCGAGTACGACTCGCTGCCGATGGCGACTGTGATCTCCTTTGCGGTGTACGGCGACACTGACACGGACGGCTCCGGAACGGCCGACACGCTGAACCTGTTAACGATAAAGTCCGGCGCCTCGGCGCTCCACGCGATGGCCGACAACACGATCCGCCTCGCGCTCACGCTCGACAAGGACGTCGCCACCGCGCCGTCAGTGACGGTGCCCGGCATGGGCAGGACGCCGACTGCGACGCCGATGGGCAACGCCGGTGACGCTGACGCCTCGACGTGGCACCACGACATTATCGTGGGCGCCACGACAGTCGAGACGTCGTCCACTGCGCCGTTCACGTTCTCGATCACAGTGGGGAACAACCCTGTGCCCATAACGCAGGATACCATGCTTGCCGGCGGCATCACGTTCAGCGTGCCGACCATAGACCGCACGGCGCCGACGCTCACGACGACTGCCTTCTCGGGCACCTCGATCGTCCTCACGTTCAGCGAGACAGTCGTCTCTCCGACCACGCTGACTGTCACGCCGCCGTCAGGCGCGTCTGATGCGATGGCCAGAAACACCATGCCAGTCGGTGCGGTCGTCACCGTGCTCGATGCCACATACGCGCCGGGAGCATACTCTGTGGCACTGCCATCCACGCTGACTGACCTGGCCGGCAACGCGTACGCCGACGCGGCTGCCACGGGCACCTATGACGCGCCGCCGAGGGCTACTGAGATATCCTTTGAGGTGTATGATGACACCGACACGGACGGCTCGGGCACGGGTGACACGCTGGAGCTGTCCACGCTAAAGTCCGGCGCCTCGGCGCTCCAAGCTGCTGCCGGTGACACGATCCGCCTCCTGCTCACGCTCGGCGAGGATGCCTCTGGCACGCCGGAGATCGACGTCGGCGGGCTCACGGACCAGTCCATGGTGAACACGGGCGGCAGCGACGCGAGCACGTGGCACTATGACCTCGCCGTGTCGGCCACGACTCCCGAGACGTCGTCTGTCGCGCCATTTGACTTTACCATAGATGTCGAGGATGCAGCCGGCATCGACGGACAGATAACGGCCGAGGACGGCCACACCGGAGACATCACAGTCGAGCTGCCCACCGTGGACCGAACCGCACCGACGCTTGATGCGGCAATGCCGGCGTTCTTTAGGGGCACCTCGATTGTGATCACGTTCAACGAGGTGATCGTGACGCCGGACACGTTCACCGTGAATGTCGCCCCGCCGCTTACGTCAGGCGTCCAGCAGCAGAATAGGGGTGCTATCGCCGAGGGCGCCGTCCTCACCGTGGATGCCATGGCAAACTTGGCAGGGTCGTGGGCCGTGCAGCTGACGAGTGTGATCACCGACCTGGCCGGCAACGCGCTCGTCGCCGTCGTGTCAGAGACGACATACACGCCAGACACGACTGCGCCGACGTTCAGCGCGACGCTCACGTCTGCGGACACCGTGACGATCAGGTTTGACGAGGACGTCCGCGGCACCACCGCCCCTGAAGAGTGGATCGTCGCCGGCTCGGCAGTCAGCACGGTCGAGCCGTCCTCGACGTCCTCGCCGTCCTCGGTCAGGGAGATCACCCTCACGCTAGCCACGGAGCGCGCGACGACTGACCTGTCTGACCCCGATGGCGCCAGCGGCCTGACTGCGCTCAGCGCGACGAGCGTGGTCTATACGCGCCCCGCGACCGGCACGACGACTGCGTCTAACACGATCACGGACCTCTCCGGCAACGACCTTGCCGCCGCCGGCTCGAGGGCCATGTCCACGGCAGTGACCGACGAGGCCAACCCAAGGCTGGATCGCGCAGTCTTTGCGACTGACGGCAACGGCATGACGCTGACCTTTACCGAGACGCTAGCCACGCTGCCCTCGGGGCTCACCTTTGCGCTGAGCAGCGTGGTGACCGGAGCGCCGATTCCCACAGTCGGCGTGGTGACGGCTTCGGGCAGCACGATAACGCTCCCGCTGGCGTCTAGCGTCTCGAGTGCTGATGACGGGACTCTTTACGCGCTAACGATCGGCGGGGGCACCATAGAGGACGTGAACGGCAACGCGTTTGAGGATTCGGTGAGCGCGACGTACGACACGACGCCGCCGACGTTCCGCGCGGCGTTCTCCGGCGATCGCACCATCGTGCTCACCTTTAACGAGCTGCTCGCGCAGAGGACAGTCGTGGCCGGCAACTTTGGCGTGACGGTGCCCAACTCTACGCAGGGCGGCTCCCCCGTCAGCGTCGCGCTGGCCTCAACAGGCGCTGTCACCTATGACGCAGATGCGCTCACAGTCACGCTCCTGCTCGCCGGTGATGCGACGCGCGGCGTGGCCCACACGATCACGCCGACGTCGCTGCTGACCAACGCCGCATACCTGCCGTACGGCGGCGCCGGCGTTGCGGTCACGCTCCCGCTGACGGACACGATCGGACCGGCGTTCACCGCAAGCCTCACGTCTGCGAGCACCGTTACGATCGACTTTGGCGAGCCTGTCAACGGCGTGACAGCACCTGATGAGTGGAGAGTCGCCGGCTTGACGGTCAGCACAGTCACGCCATCCGCGCCGTCCTCTGTCGAGGAGATCGTCCTCACGCTGTCAGCCTCGCGCGTGGGCACGGCACTGGCCGACCCTGATGGCACCGGCCCGCTCGTGGCGATCACGCCGGCGAACGTGGTCTATACGCGCCCCGCGACCGTCCCTGGTACTGTGTCTAACACGATCACAGACGCCTCTGGCAACGACATTGCTGCTGCCGGCGAGATGGCCACGGCCACGGCAGTATCTGACAAGGCGCCGCCGACGTTCACGGCCAAGACGCTGGAGCTGGACGCCACGACGATCACCTTTAGCGAGCCTGTCGACGGCACGATACGCGCAGTTGACTGGTCGTTCACGGAGGGCCAGGACGGCACAAAGATGACAGCCAATGGCATTGACTCGGCCACCGCGACCCTGCTCACCGCGTCGTCTACGGGCAGCGTGAACATCAACCATCCCACGCTTGCCTCCTCGGCCTCGACGCCGGACTTTGCGTACGACGCCTCGACTGCGCTCGATGCCGGGCAGGTGCGCCTGGCCGACGCGTCTGGCAACACCATGCTCTCGACGGGTGACACCCCCGTCCGCGCCGCTGACGGCATCGAGCCGAAGCCCCAGGTGGGCCGCTTTACAAGCGCGTTCATAGCCGAGATCCTCTTTGATGATGCCGTCGTGTTGCAGGGCGACGAGGGCCTGGAGATCTCCCTCAGCTCCGGCACTGTTGCCCAGACGGGCACCGCCAGTGCCTCCTTTGACCCGGAGGACGAGGGTTATGGCCCGGACACGGGCCTGAGGTTCCCGCTGGCCGGCGGTGTGGCCACAGGCAGCGCGTTCATACTGCGCGTGACCGGAACGACGGACTCGCTCGGAAATGATGCCCTCACCGCCGTGCGCGTGCCGGGCACCGTAGAGTACGTGCCGCTCCCCGCAATCGACGCCGTGCTCACGTCGGCGAGCACCATGAGGATCGACTTTAGCAGGTCCGTCAGCGGCACGACGGCGCCTGGCGAGTGGAAAGTGGGCGGCTCGACTGTAAGGACAGTCGTGCCGACCATGCTTGAGACGGCGCGCTCTGTCCTCCTCACGTTTGAGCAGCCGCGCCCCTCCACGGGCCTGACTGACCCCGACGGCTCCTCCGGCGACCTGACTGCGATTAACAGGAGTACCGTGTCGTACACTCGTCCGTCAGAGGGCGCCAACGTGCTCTCTAACGCAGGGGGCACCCCCCTCGTGGGCAAGGGCGAGGCTTTGATGGCCAGGTCCGTCACCGATCGTGCGCCCCCTGTGGTGGATCGCGCCGAGTTTATACTCGGCGGCGCGAGCGTGAGGATGACCTTTAGCGAGAGTCTGGCCGCGCTGACCCCTGGAGGGGTCACCTTTGTCCTGACGGGCAGCGCGGGAGCCACTGCACTCACGGCCGGCACGGTGACCGTCGCAGGTAACACGGTAACGTTCACGGTGGCGCCCGGCGCCTCGAGCTCCCCCGACGGGACAATGTACACGCTGGGGATCATGGGCGAGGGCAGCATAATAGACCCAAGCAGCAACGCGTACGTCGAGAACCCCGCGAGTCTCCCCGCCGTGACGTACGACACCACGGCACCGACGTTCACGGCCAAGATCACCGGCGCGCGCACAATTGTCCTCACCTTTGATGACGCGCTGGCGCCAGAGACCGTGGTGGCCGGCAACTTTGGCGTGACGGTGCCTGACGGCATCGACGCAGACGCCCTGCCTGACGCCGTCGCGCTGGCCTCGACTGACCCCGTGGCCTATGACGCCAACGCACTCACCGTCACGCTCACGCTAGCCGAAGACGCGTCCTCGGCTACCCACACCGTCACGCCGACGTCGCGGCTGGCCAACGCCGCATACCTGCCGTACGCCGACGCCGGCGTTGCGGCCACGCGCGCGCAGCCGGTGATAGTGGCCGCCACGCTCGACACGCCGACGTCAGTCACCGTCACGTTCTCCGTGGCGCTCGACGGCAGCACCGCGCGCACGGCGTGGACGGTGGCCGACCAGCGGCCCGACTCCGTCACGGCAGGCCTGCTGACGACGGCCGGCGACGCCGCGATCACTATAACGTCGGCCACCGACACGATCACGCTCACGCTGGCCAGCGCGCAGGCCGCCGACGCGACGCCGGACGTCGCGTACACGGACGCCGCCGGCGGGCTGCTCGACCCCAACGACGTCGCGCTGCGCCCGACGGGCGCAAACCCGGTCGAGGCCGCCGACGGGATCGCCCCGTCCATCGAGTCTGCCACGTTCACGGAGCCCAACATGATCACCGTCACCTTCACCGAGCCGGTGACCGAGGTCACCGCGGGCTGGTCGCTGACCGACACGGTGGGCAGCCTCGACGTGGACACCGCGGATCACTCGGGCAGCACGTACACGCTCGAGCTGGACGGCAACGCCGTGGACGGCAGGTCGTACACGGTGAACGCGCCCGGCACGATCGCGGACGTGGCCACGGTGCCCAACACGATAGTGGCCGGCGAGACCGAGACGGCGACGTACAACGCGCCGCCGACGATAACGCTCGCGGAGCTTGTCACGCCGACGTCAGTCACCGTCGAGTTCTCCGATGATCTTGACGGCAGCACCGCGCGCATGGCGTGGACGGTGGCCGGCCAGCAGCCCGACTCCGTCACGGCAGGCCTGCTGACGACGGTCGGCGACGCCGCGATCACGATAACGTCGGCCACCGACACGATCACGCTCACGCTGGCCAGCGCGCAGGCCGCCGACGCGACGCCGGACGTCGCGTACACGGACGCCGCCGGCGGGCTGCTCGACCCCGACGACGTCGCGCTGCGCCCGACGGGCGCAAACCCGGTCGAGGCCGCCGACAAGGTCAGGCCGTCCATAGAGTCCGCCGAGTTCACGGCGGCTGACACGATCGAAGTCACGTTCACCGAGGACGTGACCGAGGTCACCACGGGATGGACGGCGGACGGCGGCCTCACGGTGTCGAACGCGGCCCTTGTCGTCGGCGACGCCACCACGTACACGCTCACCGTCTCCGGCGCGACTGACGGCACAGAGTACACGATAAGCGCGCCCGGCACGATCATGGACGAGGCCGCGACGCCCAACACGATAGTGGCCGGCGATGAGGCAGACGCGACGTACACGGCGCCGGACATGACTGCGCCGGTCGCAAGCTCGATAGCCTTCGAGGTGTACGACGGCACGCCGGCTCCCGCCACGCTAAAGACCGGTGACAGCGCGCTGAGCGCAAGCAACGGGGACACGATCCGCCTGATACTGACGCTCAACGAGAACGCCGCCGGCACGCCGACGATAGAGGTGCCCGGCCGGACGGCGGCGGGAACCGCGATGGGCGACAACGGCGACGCGCTGGCCACGACGTGGCACCACGACCTGCTCGTGATGTCCTCCTGGACTGAGGCGGCATATACGTTCACGATCGCGGCGGCTGACGCGGCGGGCAACACGTCGCCCATCATGCAGGCCGCCGGCCTGGACACCGGAGTCACCGTCACCGTGCCGACCATAGACCTGACTGCGCCGACGGCGACTGCGGAGTTCACGGCGGCCAGGACGCTCGTCATCACGGCAGGCGAGGCGCTCCTCAACACGCAGGCGCAGGTGGAGGGCTATACGTTCGGCGTGACGGTGCCAGACGCCGACTCGGACGGCAGCCCCGACGCCGTCCCGCTGGCCACGGCGAACCCGAGCGCCAGCCCGCCGGTGAAGCCCGTCGCCTATGACGCGACGGCCCGCACGATCACCCTCACGCTCGCCGCCGACGCGGCCGAGGTCGAGCACACCGTCACGCTGCCGGCGGGCCTGGCCGACCTCGCCGGCAACGCGTTTGCCACGGGCGCCACGGCGAGCGCGACGTACGCGGCGCCTGCCACATTCGAGGCCGCCACGAGGAGCCTCACGACGACGCTCGTGACCTTTCACGGCGGCACGCTCGCCGGCACGCTCGACGTGACGGACTGGACGGTCACCGACAACGACACCGGCTCGGCTGACGTGGTGCTCACGCCATCGAGAGTGGCGACTGCCTCGGCCGGCGGCGTCGCGACGGCTACTGCGGCCACGGCGGGCTCCCCGATTGCCATACCGGACGCCTCGACTGCCACGCGCCTGCTCATCACGCACGGCGCGCTCTCCTCGACTGGCGCTACGCCGCGCGTCGCGTATGCCGACGGCGATCTCAAGGAGGGCGGCACCGGCGGCTCTGACGTCGACGACGGCGGCACCGAGGCGACTGACAGGGTGCGGCCGGTCATCGGCGTGGTCCACATAACGGGCCCGACCTCGATGCTCGTGCAGTTTAGCGAGCCCATGGCGGGCTCGACGAGACTCAACTCGTGGATTATCCGTGACGAGGAGTCCTCGTCCAGCACTTTTCCAAGTGTCCAGGGACTCTCACTGCCTGATAAACCCGCCGCGCTGACGCTCTCTATACCACCATCATCCCCGTCAAGTGAGATTGTCATTGTACACGCCCTGCTCTCCTCCACGCAGATCGGCTACTATGAGGGCAAGCGCGAACGAGACCATGGCGCCACCCTCCAGTACACGGACACTGCGCTGACTGACGTGGCCGGCAATGCGCTGCGGGTGGGCGCAGAGAGGCTAGTTGTGCCCAATGAGCGCATGCTAGACAGGGCTGGGCCGGAGGCATACACCGTCAATCTTGACGTGAGCAGGGCGCGCCTTCCGGCCGCAGACCCGTCAGTGGGTTATGGCACACTGCTCGTAAAGGCCGGAGACACCGTAACAGTGCGGCCGGAGATACCGTCATACACGCCAAATGGCCCAGATGATCCGGATTGCCGTCTACCAGAGCCACAGTGCGCTGATCCGCCATACGCCATAGCGTCTGCGAAGGTCAAATACTTTGATGATGACACATCACGTCCACTTTCCTATGATGCTGCTAACGACAACTGGACACACACGCTGACTGTGACCACGGGCATCCCGGAGGGCCAGCTAGTGCCAGTGTTTACAACGGTTGACATTCCGGTGGGCAACGAGGCAACGTTCACGCGAGGCGCCGACTGCACCAGGGACGCAAACACGCGAGCTCACGCATGTGTCAACGACAGTGGGAATAATGACATTAATGAGGCGCGCTTTGCCGCACTGTGGCCAATAGTGGACCACAACCCCCCAACAGTCGTCTCGGCCACAATGACGTCGACGACTACGACAACGGTGGAATTCAACGAGATAGTGAGGTTTAACGGCGGGACCGCCGCCGAGCGCGCAGGCCACTGGGCCATAAAGAATGCCGGTGCGCAGGCGGCGACAGGCTCTGTCTCCATATCGGGCACAGTGATGACAATGTCGCACGCGCCGCTCCCGACTGGCGCAACGCCGACACTAGAGTACGCCCTGGGCACCTCTGCGGCCGGACGCGTGATTGACAGGATCGACCGCGAGCTTGCGGCAATCACGCCGCAGAGCCCAGTCATGGTAGCCGACAGCGTGCCGCCGACGCTCGTGTCCGTGCTTCAGCAACTGCCGACGCGAACGATACACGCCACGTTCAGCGAGGCACTTGACGCCTCCACGGTCTCTGGCACGACAGTCTACCTAGAGGCCGGTGACACGACGTCGACTGGCAGGACGACGCCCGTGGCCGGCGTCACCGTGGCCCCGGTCACCGGCTCCCCCGAGATAGTCGCGCTCACGCTTCCGCTCGCCGCAGCTGACGCGCAGTACACGCTCAGGGCCACCACGGATATTGGTGATGCCTCTCCGGCATCCAACAGCCCCGCAGCTGACCTCGTGGGCACCGTGACAGTCGACACGATGGTTCCGCTCGCGACGGCGATCTCGTACACTGTCCTCGAGGCCGACTCGATGGGGGCGCTCTCGGCGCGCGCAGCGCCGTACTCGAACTATGCGCGCGCCGGTGACACGATACGCCTCACAGTCACGCTCAACCAGGATGCTGTAGAGCCGCCGACGATACTTCTCGACGGCAAGACCGACGATCCTGGCACCACGGCCGATGACGCCAACACCGTGACAATGACGCGCGTGGCCGCCGGAGACGAGACGCGCTGGACCGTCGACTATCTCGTGCTCGCCGGAGCCGGCGAGCCTGCCGACGGTACGTTTGAGTTCATGATGAGCGTGTCTGATGAGGCAATGCCCACGCCAAACATGACAGTCGTGACGGGCTCTGCGGGCCATGTGCCCTCATACGCCGCACCGACACGGCCCATAACTGACAGGGTCGCCCCGACCCTCGTGTCCGCAAAGTCAACTACGACGTCTGATGTCATGCTCACGTTCAACGAGGCGCTCACCGGAACGGTGAGCAGGACTGACTTGAGCCTCTCTGGTGCGACGTCAGGCAACCCCGCAAAGATCATCACGTCCTCGGGAGCCGAGGCTGACTCGTACACGCTCTCCGGGCTCCCGCTGTCATTCACGCTGCGCCACGACGAGCTTGGGCACACGGGAGGCGGGGTTCTTGTCGCCTATACGGCGTCGGCCACGCGACTGTTTGACGTTGCGGGCAATGAGCTGGCGACGTTTAGCGCAACGCCTGCAGCCGACACGGTGAGGCCGACTGTGCGCAGCGCATCATTTGAGATCGGCGGCGGCGCAATACTCGCCACGTTCAGCGAGGCGATGGGGACACCGGCGGCCAGCTGGGTGGGAATAGACGCCGCACTCGGCACGCTCGGTGACGTCACGCTTGACGAGACGCGCACTAGGCTTCGCGCCGAGGTCGGCACGGCGGCGATGGCCAACACGATATACACCATCACGATCACGACGTCTGCTGCAGATGACGCCGCCGTGCCCAACACCCTGGCGACAATGGCGGTCTACCTTTTGGACGGCCCGCCTGTCAGCCTGGGCATCACGTCGATGGACGTCAGGGTCCTGCGCGAGGCCTCGCCGAATGACGACGTGGAGAACCTCGTGGCGCGCACGGGCGCGCACGCGCAGCACGCGATGGCCGGTGACACAATAGAGATCAGCGTCGTGCTGGACACTGCGGCGCAGGCCGGAGACGACCATTCCCCGAGGGCGTCGTTCCTTGGTGGCGTCGCTGCGGGCATGGACGAGGTCACGTCAGGCAGCCCCGCGCCTGCGGCGCGCACGGCATGGACCGCCCGGCACACGGTAGCTGCGGCTGACGCCGAGGGGCCAGCAGGCTTTGAGGTGTCAGCGGTGCGCACTAGGTCCGTGACAAACTCGATTAGCGGCGATGCCGAGGATGTCATGACGACGGGCATTGCCACGCAGGAGGCCATCACGGGCGCGGCGGGCAACGCCATCATCGACACGACGGCTCCGGCCGTAGCCGGCGCGCGCTTTGCCGGCGCGTCGGCGATACTCGTCGAGTTTGGCGAGCCGATCACCGCAGCGCCAGCGACGGTTAGCGTGAGCTCGCCGGACGGCGATGACCCAGACACTGACGCAGACGTCGCCGACGCGGCAGTCACGCACGTGCCGCCCTCGCGCTCCCTCTCGCTGGCAGTCACGCAGGCCTCCGATGGCGACACCTACTCGGCAATGCTGCCGGCGACCATCCTCGACAGAGCCGGCAACGCGCTAGTCGCCGTCTCGCGCGCCGTGACGTTTAGTGACGGCCCCTATGTGACTGGAGCGAGGACGCTAGACGCGACTAGGACGCTCGTCACGTTTAGCGAGACAGTCGGCGGGACGGCCGTGAGCCTCGAGTGGACGCTCACTGAGGGCTCGACTAGGGTTGCGGTGGACGGCATCGCCGCCGGCGAGGCCGCATCGGTGGCGACTGCGACCACGACGCAGATCACCGGCTCCCCGACGAGCATCACGCTCCTCCATGACGCGCTCTCCTCGACGGCCGCAACGCCGACTGTCGAGTTTGTGCGCTCTGGCGTCGCCTCGATGACAGACGCCGCCGGCGCTGACCCGCTGCTCGGGACGTCTGCCCCGCTGCCCGTGGCAGTGGATGGCGCGCCGCCGACGTTCACCGCCATGTTCGACGGCGCCACGACGATCATCGTGGAGTTCAGCGAGGACGTGACCGAGGTTACCGCGGGCTGGTCGGCGAGCGGCGGCCTTTCGGTGTCTGACGTGGACTTTGACGACGACGACACGTACACGCTCACCGTCTCTGGCGCGACTGACGGCACAGAGTACACGATAAGCGCGCCTGGCACGATCAAGGACAAGGCCACGCCGACGGCCAACACGATAGGCGCCGACGCGGAGGCAGACGCGACGTACACGGAGCCTGGCCCCTTCACGGCAGCCACTGCGAGCCTGACGACGACGCTAGTGGCCTTTGACGGCGGCGCGCTGGCCGGCACGCTCGACGTGACGGACTGGACGGTCACCGACAACGACACCGGCTCGGCCGACGCGGAGCTGATTATATCGAGCGTGGCGACTGCGGCCGGCGGCGTCGCGACGGCGACTGTGGCGACGCCGGAGACCTCGGCAGGGGCCGATGATGCGGTAACGCCGTCCATACCGTCGAGTCCGGCGGCCACGCAGCTCCTCATCACGCACGCGCCGCTCTCCTCGACGGCGGCCACGCCGCGCGTCGCGTATGCCGACGGCGATCTCAAGGAGGGCGGCACCGGCGGCTCTGACGTCGACGACGGCGGCACCGAGGCGGCCGACGGCGTGCCGCCGGTCCCGGCGGTGGGCCGCTTCACGGCGTCGAACATCGTAGAGATCCTCTTTGGCGAGGCCGTCGTGCAGCCCGACGGCGAGCGCCTAACGGTCTCCAGCGTGGCCGGCACCGTGATCGGCACGGCGGTCACCACGGGCAGCGTCGACAACGCGGGCGACCTCTTTGACCCCGCCGACGAGGGCTATGGGCCGGGCACTGGCCTGAGGTTCACGCTGGCCGCGCCTGTGGCCGAGGGCACGTACGCCCTGACCCTGAGCGAGATAGAAGACGCGGCAGACAACTCCTTGGACGACAACACGCGTGTGGGAGGCGACACGTATGTGGCGGCCTATGACGTGCCGCCGAGGGCCGAGACGATCTCCTTTGAGGTTCACACGTCGGCCCCCGGCGCCGACACGCTAAAGGCCGGTGACTATCCGCTGCACGCAAGGATGGGCGAGACTGTCCGCCTCCTGCTAACGCTCGACGAGGACGTCTCGGACACGCCGACCATAGACGTGGCCGGCACGACTGGAGCCTCGATGGACGACAGGGGAGACGGCGACGCGAGCACGTGGCGCTATGACCTCCTCGTGTCGGCCACGACGACCGAGGGAGAGCTGGACTTTGAGATAACTGCGGCCAACGCCGACGGCGTGTCCGTGCCGATAACGCCTACGGCCGGCCACGTGGGCGCCGCGCCGGCGCCGCTGCCCACCATTGACCGCACGGCGCCGACGCTAGTGTCTGCGGCGTTCTCGGGCGCCTCGCTTGTCATCACGTTCAGCGAGAACGTCGTCTCTCCGGCCACGCTGCAGCTCACGCCGCCGGCGCCAGGCATGGCCGGCCCGAGGGCCGCCGACGCCAGCGGCGCGGCAGTCACCGTCACGGCACTCCCCGCCGAGGGCGGGACATACTCTGTGGCGCTGGCGGGCGTCACCGACAGGGCCGGCAACGCGTACGCCGGCGCGGCCGCAACTGCGCCCTATGACGCGCCTCCGCTGGCGACTGCGATGTCCTTCACGGTGTTCAACGGCCCCGCGTCCTTCGGCCATACAAAGTCCGGCGCCTCCGAGCTTCACGCAAGGCTCACCGACACGGTTCGCATCCTGCTCACGCTCAACGAGGCGATCACCGCGAGGCCAGTCCTCACCGGGACCGGTGTCTCGAACGTCCAAATGAACGCCGTCCAGGGGGACACCACCATGTGGACGTACGACCTGTCCGTGGGGGCCGCGACGCCCGAGGGCACGCTGGCGCTCTCGATATCGGTCACCGACGGCACGGTGACCGGCACGATAACGACGGCGTCAGGCATGGTGGCCGAGTCGGGCTTTGCGACCGGCAGCATGGCCGACGACCTGCCCGTCGTGGACAAGACGCAGCCGACGCTCCAGGACGCGGAGTTTGTGGACAATGACATCGTCCTCACGTTCGACGAGGACGTCACGATCGGCGGCGGCGGCCTGCTGGTCACGCCGCCGTCTGGAGGCTTTGTGGAGTACGTGGCGACTGCGAGCGGCATGACCGTCACTGTCGAGGTCGGCGCTTCGGTGGAAGGGGGCTATATCATATATGTGACGTCCGCGATCCAAGACCTCGCCGGCAACGTGTTTGCGCCCGTGCAGAGGACGGTGGAGTACACGGCGCCCGTCGCAGACCCCTTCACGGCCGCCACGAGGAGCCTCACGACGACGCTCGTGACCTTTGACGGCGGCGCGCTCGCCGGCACGCTCGACGTGACGGACTGGACGGTCACAGACAATGACACTGCCGACTCGATGGACGCGGAGCTGGTGATATCTAGCGTGGCGACGGTGGCCGCCTCTGGCTCGGTGACTGCGACGCCCGAGACGGCGCCGGACGCGGGCGACGCGGCCACGCCGACGATCCCGTCGAGCCCCGAGGCCACGCAGCTCCTCATCACGCACAATGCGCTCTCCTCGACGGCGGCCACGCCGCGCGTTGACTATGCCGACGGCGACCTCAAGGAGGGCGGCGCCAGCGGCACCAGCGTCGCCGACGGCGGTGCAGACGCGACTGACGGCGCGCCTCCGACGTTCACGGTCCATGAGGCGACTGAGGCCGAGGAGGCCCTCGTAGGCGTCACGGACGACGACGGCCGCGCGCTGTACGCCGTCTACGCGGCCCGCATGTCCGAGGCGATGGACGCGGCGGACTTTGCGGCAACGCCGGCCGGCGCGGACGGGCAGTGGGCCGTGACGCTCGGGACGGCCACAGCGGCAGTCGACAGGGTCGCCCACGCCGCCGCGGCCGACCCAGTGCCCGACAGGGTCATTATCAGGTCGTCCTCGACGTTCACGCCGCTGTTCCCGATCCCGGAGGGCAGCCCGACGCTGACGTACACGGCCTCCGGCGCCCTGGCGCTGGCCGACGCGGCCGGCGTGGCGATGGCCTCGCCGACGAGAGCGGCGGTCACGCCGGCGCCAGTAGTGCCGCCGTTTGCAGCCGAGACGCGCAGCGCGACTACGACGATCGTGACCTTTGACGGCGGCGACCTGGGCGGCGCGCTCGCAGTCGCCGACTGGTCCATCATGGAGAGCGGTGGCGTGGGGACGCGCCTGGTCGCGCTGGTCGTGGAGACCGTCACGACTGACCCCGCCGAATCTGTCAGGTCGAACACGGTCGGCACGCCGCACGGCGCGCCGGTGGCCTCGGTGACGATCGGGGCAGACCCCGCCGTCACGCAGATACTCATCACGCACACGCAGATCTCGACGGCGGCGACGCCGACGGTCTTGTACAGGGGGACGGGCCTGACCGAGGGCGGGACCGCCGTGACGCTCGGCGACGCGGTGGCAGCCGACGGCGCGCCGCCGACGTTTGAGGCCGAGCTGGCCTCGGCGAGCACAGTGAGGATCATCTTTAGCGAGCGTGTCGACGGCACGACGGCGCAGGGCGAGTGGGCAGTGGCCGGCTCGACTGTCAACTCGGTTGTGCCGGCATCGCCCTCCAGGGCCACGGAGGTCGTCCTCACTCTCGCCTCGGCGCGCGCGGGCACCGACCTCGGCGGCCTGGACGCCTCGGGCGTCACGTACACGCGCCCGACGGTGGGCACCAACACGATCCAGGATGACGCGGACAACCATCTCGCCACCAATGCGGGCGACACGGTGACAGCAGAGCACGTTACTGACAAGATCGCCCCGACGGCGACGGTGACTGCGACTGTGAGGCTCGAGGGCGATGGTGCTGACCATGCGACAGTCACAACGGCCGGAATCGGCGACGACGTCCGCGTCAACGTCGTGGCCAGCGAGCCGCTAGTCACGGCCGTCGGCGACATTGCGCTCTTTGGGACGTCCACTGACGCCGACTCGGTGGACACTGCGGCGGGCAACGCGTACTCGTACGTGCGCACGATAGCCGACTCGGACGCCAACGGCCCACTCGCGTTTACCCTGACGATAAGCGACAGTGAAGGCAACGAGACGACGCTCACGCAGGCAGACGTGACGGGCACGAACGTCGTGGTCGACTCTGACGCGCCGACCTTTAGCGCCGAGCTCACGTCGGCTAGCACGGTAAAGATCACCTTTACCGAGAACGTCGAGGGCACGACGGCGTTTGGCGAGTGGGAGGTGGCCGGCTCTGCCCCCGCGTCGCTCTCGCTGACAGAGGACGGGGCGGCCGTGACTGGCGACCTGCAGACCACCACGGCCACAGACACGCTCTACATCACGCTCGCCGCCGCGCGCGCGAGCACCGACCTTGGCGGCCTGGCCGCCTCGGGCGTCACGTACGCCCCCCGCGGCACGGGCGCGCTGGCCGACACGGCGGACAATGCGTTTGTGACGGTCAACAGCATGGTCGAGGCCACGGCAGTCACCGACAAGGCGACGCCGACGTTTGAGGCCGAGTTCGACGGCGCCACGACGATCATCGTGGAGTTCAGCGAGAACGTGACCGAGGAGACCGGCTTCTCCTCGGCATCAGGCGACTGGTCTGTGACCGGCCTGGCCGTGTCAGGCGTGGACCACACAGACGACGAGTACGAGCTCACAGTCTCGGCGGCCACGTCCGGCACGGAGTACACGATCAACCTGGCCGACGACATCGCCGACCTCGCCGTGCCGGCCAACGCGATAGGCGACGGCGCCATGACGACGGCGACGTACACGGCGGCTCCCGCGCCGATGGCGACTGTCGTGGCGTACACGGTCCTTGACGGGAGCACGGCCAACGCGAGGCCTGACCCGTACGCATCCCACGCGCGCGAGGACGACACGATCAGGCTCTCGATCACGCTTGACGGCGAGGCGACCTCGGTGAGCGTGCTCTTTGTGGGCAAGACGGACGCTGCTGATGCAGTCACGATGACCCAAGTCACAGGAACCAACGAGTGGCGCGCGACGTATGTCGTAGAGTCTGCAGGCTCCATCGACGGCGCGTTCACGTTTGACGCGACGGTGACGGCCGCCTCGGGCGAGACGCGCCCTGTGGACGAGACGACCCTGTCGGCGACGACGCCGCCGACGATCGACCGCGACGCGCCGACGGCGACTGTGACTGCGAGCGTGAGGCTCGAGGACGCGACGGCAGACTCGTCCACTGTCACGCTGGCCGGAATCGACGACGACATCCGCGTCAACGTCGCGGCCGGCGAGACGCTAGTCACGGCAGTCAGCGACATTGCGCTCTTTGGGACGTCGACTGCCGCCGACTCGGTGGACACTGCGGCGGGCAACATGTACTCGTACGTGCGCACAATAGCCGCCTCGGATGCCGACGGTGCGCTCGCGTTCAGCCTGACGATACGCGACACTGCGGGCAACGAGGCGACGTACACGCAGGCTGACCTGGAGGGCACGAACGTGACAGTCGACTCGGACGCGCCGACGCTCTCCTCGGCGGCCACGGCGACGACGGGCATGCTGACTGTCACGCTCTCAGAGGCAGTCACGGGAGCCGGCGTCGCCACCGAGTGGTCTGCAGAGGACGGCGCGACGGAGGCTATGATCTCCGGCGTCGACGTTTCGGGCAGCACGGTGACGCTCACTTACGCGACGATCGCCGACACGTCATTTGCGCCGACAGTAGAGTACACGGGCACGGACATAGTCGACGCTGCCCGCAACGCCATAGCGCTTGACTCCGCGACGT
The DNA here is from genome assembly GCA_963692915.1 of Cenarchaeum sp. Taxonomy (GTDB): domain Archaea; phylum Thermoproteota; class Nitrososphaeria; order Nitrososphaerales; family Nitrosopumilaceae; genus JAHRAL01. Next base: position 1,096,281 of record OY843584.1, on the reverse strand, counting down.
CTGCGGCCACAGTGGCTGCGACTGACGCCCTAAGGCCGGAGATAATGAGCGCCACGTTCACGGCGGCCGACAAGATATCGGTGACCTTTAGCGAGGCCGTGACGAGTGACCTGACGACAGGGCCGGAGGGATGGTCCGTGGTGGTCGGCTCTGCCAGCCTCACGGTGAGCAATGTCGGGTTTGCCTCCCCCACGTACACGCTCACGGTGTCCGACGTGGTGCCCGGCACAGAGTACACGATCAACGCAGCAGACATGATCGACGACATAGTCACGCCGACGGCAAACAGGGTTCTCTCCACAGAGTCTGACACTGCGACGTACACGGCGCCGGACACGTCTGAGCCGGTCGCAAGCTCGATACTATTCGAGGTGCACGACGGCGCGCCGGGCGCCGACACGCTAAAGTCCGGCGACAGCGCGCTGCGCGCAAGCGACGGGGACACGATCCGCCTGATACTGACGCTCAACGAGGACGCCGCCGGCACGCCGACGATAGAGGTGGACGGCCGGACGGCGGCGGGGACCGCGATGGACAACAACGGCGACACGCTGGCCACGACGTGGCGCCACGACCTGCTCGTGACGTCCTCCTGGACTGAGGCGGCCTATGCGTTCACGATCATGGCCGCCGACGCGGCGAACAACTCGGAGCCCATCACGCAGGACGCCGGCCTGGGCGCGGGAGTCACCGTCACCGTGCCGACCATAGACCTGACTGCGCCGACGGCGACTGCGGGGTTCACGGCGGCCAGGACGCTCGTCATCACGGCAGGCGAGGCGCTCCTCAACACGCAGGCGCAGGTGGAGGGCTACACGTTCGGCGTGACGGTGCCGGACACCGACTCGGACGGCGTCGCCGAGGACGTCCTGCTGGCCACGGCGGATCCTGCGGCCCGCCCGCCGGTAAAGCCCGTCGACTATGACGCCACGGCCCGCACGATCACGCTCACGCTGGCCGCCGACGCGGACGCGGTCGAGCACACAGTCACGCTGCCGGCGGGCCTGGCCGACCTCGCCGGCAACGCGTTTGCCACGGGCGCCACGGCGAGCGCGACGTACACGGCGCCGGCGGACACGACTCCGCCGACGTTCAGCGCAAGCCTCACGTCTGCGACCACCGTGACGATCACGTTCACCGAGGATGTCGACGGCACGACGGCGCCTGCCGAGTGGACAGTCGCCGGCTCTACAGTCAGCGCGGTCACGCCCTCCTCGCCGTCCTCGGTTGACGAGATCGTCCTCACGCTGTCGGCCTCGCGCGCGGGCACGGCACTGGCCGACCCCGACGGTGATGGCCCGCTCGAGGAGATCACGACGGCGAGCGTGGTCTATGCGCGCCCTGCGGCCGACTCGGCGACTGCTTCCAACACGCTCGCCGACGGCGCCGGCAACGACCTTGCCGCAGCCGGGATGACGGCCACGGCCACCGCAGTGGCCGACGGCGCGCCGCCGACTGCCAGGGCGGCCTTTTTGGGCAGCGCGATCGTCATCCTGTTCAGCGAGCCGGTCAACGGCGTGCCGGACACGCTTGCCCTCACGCCACCGGCCGGCTCGACTGTCACTGCCGGTCCGACTGGCACAGACCACACCGACAACACCGACAGGGCGACAGTCGCGATCTCCTCGCCGGCTGCCGGCGGGTACTCTGTCGCGCTGCCTGCGGGCATAGACGACGCCTCGGACAACGCGCTCGCCGCCGCCCCGGTGACTGCCACGTACGCCGAGGACACGTCGGCGCCGACGTTCAGCGCCGAGCTGACCTCGGCGCAGACCGTGAGGATCACGTTCAACGAGGCCGTCTTTGGCGTGACTGCCGGCTCCGAGTGGGCAGTCGCCGGCTCGACAGTCAGGACTGCGGTGCCGTCCTCGCCCTTTGACGCCACGGAGATCGTCCTCACGCTAGACCCGGCGCGCCCCTACACCAGCCTGGACGACCCCGACGGTGCTGGCGACCTGGCGGAGATCACCGCGGCGAGCGTGGCCTATACGCGCCCGTCGACGGGCGATGACACGCTCCGGAACTCGGCGGAGCTCCGCCTTGCGGCCGCCGCCGGCTCGACATCTGCCACGGCCGTCACCGACAAGGCCCCGCCGACGTTCACGGCGCGCACGTTGACGACGACGATGATGGCCGTCACGTTCAGCGAGACGATGCGTAACACGGGATCCGCCGATGCTGGCGCCACCTTTAGAGCCGTGGGGCACTGGGCCGTGGACGGCGCCCCGCCGAGCGCCCTGACCGCGGAAAACGTTACGCGGGACGGCGCTACATACACGGTCTTTACGCTCACCGTGGCGACCCTTGGCGTGGACGACATGCCCACGGTCACCTATACCCGCCCCGCCTCCAGCTACCTCGCCGACGCGGTGAAGGCCGGCTCTAGCAGCACAGACCCTGCCGAGAACAACCCTGTCATGGACGGCGAGTCGGCGATAGCCTCTGACGGCATAGCCGCGACCATCGTAGACCCCTTCACGGCCGCCACTGCGAGCCTCACGACTACGCTCGTCACGTTCAACGGAGCCGCGCTCGCCGGCACGCTCGACGTGGACGACTGGACGGTCACCGAGAACGACGCGACTGATTCTGCGGACAACGTGGCGCTGACGACATTGAGCGTGGCGACTGCGCTCAGCGGCGTCGCGACGACGACTGTGGCGACGCCGGCCGTGCAGGGCGGCGCGTCAGAACAGACGCCGGTGATCCCGTCAACCCCAGACGTCACGCAGCTCCTCATCACGCACGATCCGCTCTCCTCGACGGCGGCCACGCCGAACGTCGCGTACACAAAGCCTGACGACAGGCCGACTGGCGGGTTCCTCGCCGAGGGCACATCCGAGGTCGCCACGCGCGGCACGGCGGCCACTGACGGCGCGCCGCCGACGTTCACCGTAGAGAGGCCGCTGACCGGCACCGCTAGCCCCGTCCACACCGTGACCTTCTCCGAGACCGTCTCGATGGCCACCGGCAAGACGCTGCCGACAGAGGCCGACTGGACGTTCAGCGGGAGGAACCTCGGGGACACCGCCGACGCCACGCTGGGCGCCGCGACGGCCACCGTTGACCTGGACGCCGGCACCGCCACGGTCGTGCCCGCGGCGGGCGTTGGACGGTTCGACCCCAGCTATAACATCTTCAACGCGGACAGGCCGATCACGCTCACGCTCGACGTCCCGTCGGACGGCGAGACGGCCAGGGCCGGCTCGCTAGTCGACGCGGCCGGCAACGCGCTGGCCGACGGGACCTCGTCTGCCGTGGAGGACACCACGCCGCCGGCGTTCACGGCCAGGACGCAGGCCCCGGGGCGCACGGCGCTCTCCTTCGCCGAGCCGATCGTGGGCACGGCGCGCGCGGCCGACTGGTCAGTCTCGGACGGGGGCTCCACGCCCACCGTCACGAGCGTGAACCTGCCCGGCGGGGCGCCAATGGGCGCAGACACGACAGGGCCGCGCGGGGAGCTCACGGTGATCCTCCACCACGGCGATCTCCCCTCGACGGCCTCGACGCCGGAGGTCTCGTACGTGCGGCCGGCCGAGTCCGATCTGGCCATGGGGCAGGCGCTCCTGGCCGACAGGGTCGGCAACGCGGTGGACTCGACTGGCATGAGCCCCGTCACCGCCGCCGACGGCGCGCCGCCGGCCCCTGTGGAGGGCAGCTTTACGGCGGCCAACGCCGTCGAGGTCATCTTTAGCGAGGCAGTCGTGAGGCCCACCACCCTCCCCCTGTCGGTCACCGCCAACGGCGCCGAGGTCACCACGGGCACGGCGCCAGAGTCCACGGCGACGGCCCCCAACCCCTTTGATCCGCCAGGTACCGAGCACGGGCCGAACACCGGCCTGCGCTTCGCGCTGCACGACAGTGTGGCCACGGGCACGTACGCCCTGATCCTGAGCGGGATAGACGACGAGGGGGGGAACGGCCTGACCGCCAACACGGCCGTGCCGGGAGGCGCCAAGTTCGGCGCGCCGCCGAGGGCCGACTCGATCTCCTTTGAGGTCCACACGTCGGCCCCGGGCACCAACACGCTAAAGGGCGGCGACTATGCGCTGCACGCAAAAGAGGGCGAGACGATCCGCCTCCTGCTCACGCTCGACGAGGACGCCTCTGGCACGCCGAGGATCGACGTCGGCGGGCTCACGGACAAGCCCATGACGAACACGGGCGGCAGCGTAGACACGACGTGGCACTATGACCTCGCCGTCTCGGACACGACGCCCGAGGGCGCGCTGGACTTTACGATAACTGCGGCCGACGCCGCCGACGCGTCGGTGCCTATAACGCCTACGGCCGGCCACGTGGGCGCTGCGCCTACGGAGCTGCCCACCATTGACCGCACGGCGCCGACGCTAGTGTCCGCGGCCTTCTCGGCTCGCTCGCTTGTCATCACGTTCAGCGAGAACGTCGTCTCTCCGGCCATGCTGCAGCTCACGCCCCCGGCGCCAGGCGTGGCCGGCCCGAGGGACGCCGACGCGCAGGACACTGTCCTCACCGTCACGGCGCTCCCCGTCGAGGGCGGGTCGTACTCTGTCGCGCTGGCGACTGTCACCGACAGGGCCGGCAACGCGTACGCCGGCGCGGCGGCCACGGCGACCTATGACGCGCCGCCGCTGGCGACTGCAATGTCCTTTACGGTGTACGACGGCCTTGCTAGCGCCGGCGTGGAAAAGTCCGGCGACTCGGAGCTTTACGCAAAGCTCAACGACGACGTGAGCATACGGCTCACGCTCAACGAGGCGATCACCGAGAGGCCGCGCCTCAGCGGGGCCGGGGTCACGAACATAGCCATGAACGCCGTCTCAGGGGACGCGAATGCGTGGACGTACGACCTGCCCGTGGGCGTCTCGGCGCCCGAGGGCACGATGGCCCTCTCGATATCGGTCACCGACGGCACGGTGTCCGGCACGATAACGACGGCGTCCGGCTCGGTGGCCGAGTCGGGCTTTGCGACTGGCAGTACGGCTGATGCCGTGCCAATCGTGGACAAGGTTGCGCCGACGTTTGTGAGCTCGGCGTTTGCCGGCAATGACATCGTCCTCACGTTCAGCGAGAACGTCACGGTCACCGGTGACATAATGGTCACGCCGCCGTCTGGAGTCCCGACGCCGTACGGTGCGACGGCGAGCGGCATGACTGTCACAGTCGACGTCAACGCCAGCGCGGACGGGGACTATGCCGTAAGCATACCTGCCACGGTCCTCGACCTAGCCGGCAACGCGCTTGTGGCCGTGGCCGAGACGGTGGCGTACACGGCGGACATGCCAGACACTACTGCGCCGACGTTCAGCGCGACGCTCACGTCTGCTGACACCGTGACGATCATGTTTACCGAGGCTGTCAGCGGCACGACGGCGCCGGCCGAGTGGACCGTCGCCGGCTCGACAGTCAGCTCAGTCACGCCCTCCTCGCCCTCCTCGGTCGACGAGATCGTCCTCACGCTGTCGGCCTCGCGCGCGGGCACGGCGCTGGCAGACCCAGACGGTGCAGGCCCGCTCGAGGAGATCACGACGGCAAACGTGGTCTATGCGCGCCCTGCGGCCGACTCGGCGACTGCGTCCAACACGCTCGCCGACGGCGCCGGCAACGACCTTGTCGCCACCGCCGGCTCGAGGGCCACGGCCACGGCAGTGGCTGACGGCGCGCCGCCGACTGCCAGGGCGGCCTTTTTGGGCAGCGCGATCGTCATCCTGTTCAGCGAGCCGGTCAACGGAGTGCCGGACACGCTGGCCGTCACGCCCGGCGGCGCGCTGAACGCAGACCACGCCGACAACACCGACAGGGCGACAGTCACGATCTCCTCGCCGTCTGACGGCGAGTACTCTGTCGCGCTGCCCGCGGGCATAGACGACTCCTCGGACAACGCGCTCGCCGCCGTCTCGGTGACTGCCACGTACGCCGAGGACACGTCGGCGCCTACGTTCAGCGCCGAGCTGACCTCGGCGGACACCGTGAGGATCACGTTCAACGAGGCCGTCTTTGGCGTGACTGCCGGCTCCGAGTGGGCAGTCGCCGGCTCGACAGTCAGGACTGCGGTGCCGTCCTCGCCCTTTGACGCCACAGAGATCGTCCTCACGCTAGAGGCGGCGCGCCCCTCCACCAGCCTGGCCGACCCCGACGGTGACGGCGACCTGACTGCGATCACCGCGGCGAGCGTGGCCTATACGCGCCCGTCGACGGGTGATGACACGCTCCGGAACTCGGCAGAGCTCTACCTTGCGGCCGCCGCCGGCTCGACATCTGCCACGGCCGTCACCGACAAGGCCCCGCCGACGTTCACGGCGCGCACGTCGACGACGGCGATGATAGACGTCACGTTCAGCGAGACGCTACGCAACACGGGAGACGCCGCTGTTAACGCCGCCTTTAGAGCCGTGGGGAACTGGGACGTAGACGGCGCCCCGCCGAGCGGCCTGAACGCGGCCAACGTTACGCAGGGCGGCGCTACACACACGGTCTTTACGCTCACCGTGGCGACCCTTGGCGTGGACGACATGCCCACAGTCACCTATACCCGCCCCGCCTCCAGCTACCTTGCCGACACGGTGAATGCTAAACCTAGCCACCTTGACCCTGTCGAGAACAACCCTGTCATGGACGGCGCGTCGGCGATCGCCGCCGACGGCATCACCGCGACCGTCGCAGCCGACCCCTTCACGGCCGCCACTGCGAGCCTCACGACGACGCTCGTCACGTTTACCGGCGCCGCGCTCGAGGGCACGCTCGACGTGGACGACTGGACGGTCACCGAGAACGACGCGGCCAACGCGGTGGACAACGTGGCGCTGACGACATTGAGCGTGGCGACTGCGGTCGGCGGCGTCGCGACGATGACTGTGGCGACGCCGGTCGTGTCGGGCGGCGCGGCAGAACAGACGCCGGTGATCCCGTCAACCCCAGACGTCACGCAGCTCCTCATCACGCACGATCCGCTCTCCTCGACGGCGGCCACGCCGCAAGTCGCGTACGCAAAGCCCGGCATCGAGCCGGCCGGCGGGTTCCTCGCCGAGGGCACCTCTGATCTCGACACGCGCGACACGGCGGCCACTGACGGCGTGCCGCCGACGTTCACCGCCACGTTCGATGACGCCACTACGATCACCGTGGAGTTCAGCGAGAACGTGACCGGCGAGACTGGCTTTGAGGCATCAGACGGGTGGACTGTGACCGGCCTGACCGTGTCAGACGTGGACCACACAGACAACGAGTACACGCTCACCGTCTCGGCGGCCACGTCCGGCACGGAGTACACGATCAACCTGGCCGACGACATCGAGGACCTCGCCACGTCGGCCAACGTGATAGGCGACGGCGCCATGACGAAGGCGACGTACACGTATGTCCCCTTCACGGCTGCCACGAGGAGCCTCACGACTACGCTCGTCACGTTTACCGGCGACGCGCTCAGGGGCACGCTCGACGTGGACGACTGGACGGTCACGGACAACGACACGGCCGACTCGATGAACGTGGAGCACACGCCGTCGAGCGTGGCGACTGCTGAGGCCGACGGCACCCCGACGGCGACTGCGGCCACGGCAGACACCCCGATTGCCATACCGGACGACTCGACTGCCACGCGCCTGCTCATCACGCACCCTGCGCTCTCCTCGACGACGGCCACGCCGCAAGTCGCGTACACAAAGCCCGACATGAGGCCGGCCGGCGGGTTCTTCGCCGAGGGCACCTCGGATATCGCCACGCGCGACACTGCGGCGACTGACAGCGCGCCGCTTATCTTTGGCGCGCGCCTCACAAGCTCGTCGACCATAGCGCTGGACTTTAGCGAAACCGTGGTCGGCGTGCCCTATGCTCCGGACTGGACGGTAGGAGGCCAGGCAATAGGCTCGATATCGTCTGCCGACGGCCTTGTGCTCACACTTGGTGCCGCGCGCGCCACTGACCTCACGTCATCACCGGCGCTCACGCCGTCCTCGATCGTCTACACGCCGCCGGCGAGCTTACCGTTTAGAGACGCGACAGATAACACGATTCCGACCTCGCCGTCCACGCTGACTGACGACGCGCCACCAACGTTCACAGGGGCACAATTCACGTCCCCAACGACCATAGAGATCACGACGAGCGAGGCGATCTCGGCCTCGCCGGTAGGCACGTTCACAGTCAGCGCGCTGCCTGGACTCACAGACACGCTCACCGTGAGCACTTCCACGCTGCCGTTATTTGACGCCACGTTGAACACGATAACGCTCACGGTGGCTGCGGCGACAGAGAGCACGACGTACCGGATAGCGTCTGCTGACATCACCGAGGCCGGAGAGGATGATGACCATTCGGCCAGCATCGACGCAAGGTATGACACGACGTCGCCTGCGCTCCCAGGCGCGACATTTGTCAACTCGCGCACGATCGAGATCGACGTGAGCGAGGAGATTGTCGACACGGGAACGCTCGTCTTTGCCGTCGAGCTCGCCTCGGATCGCGCAACCAGCCTCGGCGACGTGTCATACGTCTATTATCCGTCCAGGGACAAGATCATACTGAGGACGACTGATGCTGCGACTAGTGAGACTGCCTATGTCATAGAGTACCCGTCGATCTCTGACGTTGTGGGCAACCCGCTTGCCGCCGGCGAGCTCACCGCGACCTCGCGTGACACGTCAGCGCCGATATTCCACAATGCGCGCTTTACTGACGCCAACACGATAGTCATCGACGTCAACGAGCAGATCCTCCCCGTCGCGGACAGGGAGTTCAGGGTGTACTTGGGCCCTGACTCAACTGCCTCTACCCTTGGCACAGTCACGGCCTCGCGCGTGAACGACAGCGACGCGGACACGGCGACGATCACGCTGGTGACTGCGATCGCAGCCGCCGAGAACACGCCCTACCAGATTCGCTTCCCCACAGTGCCTGACCTCTTAGGCAACACACACGACCGCGGCGCCATCCGGTTCGCGGTCTCGAGTGGAGACACCGTGCCGCCTGTCCTCTCAGGCGCGAGGTTCATCTCGCAGGATCTCATAGAGATAGACGTCGATGACCGCATCCGCGACGTCTCGGGCCTAACGTTCCAGCTAGAGCGCAACACGCCGGGCTCACCGGCCATGCCGCTAGTGCAAGTCAACACGATCACGGCCTCGCGCGCCAACGACATCGAAACAGACACGGCGACGATCACACTCAAGCTCGCCAGCGCCGTCTCCTTTGATGACCCGCCCATGTACTATGTGTCATATCCGGCAATAACTGACACGGACGGCAATGCGGCAGCATCGGGCCGCACTGACGCATTGGCAGCTGACACGACGCCGGCGCGTGCGTCCAACGCGCGCTTTACTGAAGCCAACACGATAGTGATCGACGTGAACGAGGATCTCATCGAACGAGACGTCGGATTTGTCAGAACGGCAACGGCCGAAGGGAATCCCGAATTGATCAGGGCGTTTATAGTCACGCCTGCCCTAGGCGGCCTCACGGCTGCGTACTCGGCTGCGGCTGACACGTTCACCATCACCACGACCACGGCGGCGACGGCTGGCCAGACCTATACGATCCGATACCCTGTCGTAAGGGATCTCCAAGAGCGAAGCGAAAGCCCCGTGACGCTCTCGGCGACATATGATGACACGACGGCGCCGGTTCTCTCTGACGTGGAGCGCACCACGCCATACACGATAACGATCGACGTGGACGACCGCATCACAGACGTCTCCACACTCGCCTTTACCGTGTCGCTGCCGGGCGGCACTGCGCAGGCCTTTGGCGCAGTCTCGGCTACTCGCGTCAATGACGAGATGACAGACACCTCGACTATCTGGCTTGCCACGGAGACTGCAGTAAGAACCGGAGGCGCATACGTCGTGTCATACCCGCCAATCACAAACCTCGCCGGCGTCTCCTCTGCTGCCGGCACGATCTCTCCGGTCTCGACAGCCGCTGTGGCCCCAGTGATCCTCGGGGCGCACTTTGTGACGTCCAAGCGCATTGTGCTCACCCTCAACATAGATGTGAAGGATCCCGGCTCCACAGGGTTCTCCGTCAGCCCCTCCCTCGGCACGGTCACTGCTACATACTCGGCGGCCGCTGACACGATCACGCTAGATACCGAGAATGATGCCACAGAGGGCACCACATACACCATCAGGTCCCCGCAACTGGATGCCCTAGACGGCTCCGCGGGTCAGGGCACCAGCAGGACCACGGCGATCGGAGTCGGGCCGGCTGACACGACCGGACCGGACATCACGGCTATAGGGTTCAACCCGTCCCGCAGCATATACATCGTGTACGACGACCAGATCAACGACGTCGTGGGCCTCGACTTTACCGTGACGCTCCTGGGCCAGAACTCCCAGGCCCTCGGCACAGTCACGCCCTCGCGGATCAACGACATGACGGCAAACACCGCAACAGTCACGCTAAGGACGCAAATCCTGGCAGCAGTGGGGGTGGACTATGAGGTCATCTTGCCGCTCGTGACTGACACAGACGGCAACAACCGCTATCCGGCCGGCTCGAGGGTCCAGATTCCAGTGGAGGGCTTGACTCCGCCCGAGTTCCGTGCCCAGCTCACGTCTGCGGACACGGTGCGTGTCATCTTTAGCGAGAGAGTGGGTGAAGCCACACTTGCACTCGACTGGTCGGTCGACGGCGTCCCTTCGCCCTCGATTACTTTCGGGTGGATCCGTGACGACCCTGTCTATAGAGACTATGTCTTTACCAACTTTGCTCAAGTGGCGGACATTGACCTCGGCGCGACGCGCACGCTGACTAGCCTGGATGACCCTGACGGCAGCGGCCCGCTCATGGGCCTCACGGCGTCAAGCGTTGTGCACATGCCGTTGGCCGATTACCGCGTTCTTACTGATCGTGATGGCAACCCGCTGACGCAGCTCGGCGGCACCTCCACGCCCGTGTCACTCGAGGACAAGGCCCCGCCGGTCTTCACGGCCCGCACGATGAGCACGTCTACCATCGACGTCACGTTCAGCGAGCTCATCCACAACTCTGGCCAGGCCGCATACCAGAACGTGGATCACTGGACAGTCGACGGCACAAAGCCGAGCGCCGTGATCGCGACTGACAGGACGCTCACCGGCGCGACGACGCCGGCAGGCGAGCTTGTGCGCACGGTCTATACGCTCACAACCGCCACTCCGTTTGGCGAGGACGCCACGCCGACGGTCAGCTATGTGCGGCCGGCATCCAACTATCTCGCCGACGCGCTGACTGCCGGAGCAGGCGACGTGGCCACGAACAACCCCGTGGCGGCCGCCTCGGTGGTCGCAACTGACGGCATCATCGGGCTCTCCGGCGTGGCATTTTCGGCGTACGAGGAGCTCCGCGTGACATTTGATGACGACCTGCTCGCCTCGTCCGTCCCGTCCACACTCACGATAACGCCGGCCATAGGCGGTACGACGGCACACGCAGCACGCATCGACCCCGCTGACGCAATGACGATCATAGTGGACCTTGCCGACAGGGCAGACGTGCGCAGGTACTCTGTCGTGCTGCCCGCCACGATAGCAAACGTCAACGGCGGACTGTTTGCCGGCTCGACTGAGAGCGTTCGCCCGCCGGTGGACATTGTGCGCCGTGACGGCACCGGCGAGGCATCGCAGATAATCCTGCACTTTGGCGGGAACAACGTGCCGGACATGCGAACGCTTGCCGGCATGGCGAGCATGAGCCCGCTTGACGGTTGGGGCACGCTGCGCGTCGCGCCCGTGCGCGCTGGCCTGCCCGGCGGCGTGGCACTCGGCGACGCCTTTGACGCAAGGGTCACGACATACGTCGGCACGCCTGATGGCTCGACGATCACGCTACACGTCGATGGCTCGCACTCTGCCCTTGCGACACCGCCGTCGTATGCAGTCGAGATTCCCACATCGCTCAAAAGGTTCTTCTCGGTTGGCGACACGTCACTAGACGACAACAATCCGCTCGTGACAATACCCTTTACGTTCACGACTGACGAGCAGCCCGTCTTTACGGCACGCATCGTCTCGCCGACGCAAGTCGAGCTCACGTTCACCGAGGCCGTCGTCTCGGGCGACGGGGAGTATCACGGCGTGAGCAGTCTTGTCGACGGCGCGAACGTGTTTGTGCCGTTTGTGGCCACGGGCAAGCACTGGATCGTTGACAACACGCCAGATGACCTGCCCAGGGTGGGCTCTTTGGGCACCTTGGGCACGGTGCGCTTTGAGGGCGCCGATCTCGCAGCAGACGGCATGACGCTGATGCTGACCATTCCGGCGGCCAATGCGCTCGGCTCAGACACGGCGCACGTGATCCGCTACTCGCCAGAGACCGCGGTGAGCAGGGCCTCTGACGAGTACAGGCTGTACGTCGATAGCAGCGGACGGGCCGTGATTCCGCTCACGACGGCAGTTGCCCATGACACCACTCCCCCGAGCCTGGTGTCTGCGGCCTTTGTCGGCTCGACGCACATTGACATTGCGTTCAGCGAGCCAGTCACGAGGCCGGCGACTGGCTGGGAGGTCAGGCCCGATCCGTTCACCGGCCACGAGCTCGAGATCACCTCGGTGGCAGCCGGCGCGTCGGCCTCGGTGGTTCGCCTAGGCATCGCCAACACGATCTCCGGGGTCCCGTACACAGTCTTTGTGCCATCCACGCTGGCTGACCTGGCAGTCCCGCCAAACGCCTTTGCCGCATCGAGGCTCACAGTCACGTACAGCGACCCCGCGTTCGCAGCCGAGACGATAGGCGCGACGCAGACGCGCGTCACGTTCACGCAGTCCCTTGGCGGCACGCTTGATGCCGGCTCCTGGACCGTGGCCAACGGCGATGACGTTGTGCGCACGGCGTCAGTCTCCACGGTGGCGACGACTGGCTCTGTGACTGCGACGCCAGAGACTGCCACGGGTGCCGGTGATGCGGCCACGCCGGCCATACCGTCGAGTCCGGCGGCCACGCAGCTAGTCATCACGCACGGGGAGCTCCCCACGACTGCTGCGACGCCGCGCGTCACCTATGACGGCACGGGCCTGACTGCCGGCACGGCAGTCCTGACTAGCGCGGCCACGGCGACTGACGGCGCGCCGCCGACTGTACTCTCGGCGCGCTTTACTGATTCTGACACGATAGAGCTCGCCTTTAGCGAGGCAGTCGTCACGCCTCCGGCCTCGGCCTTTGCGCTGCATGATGCGGCCACGGGCGGGACGCAGCTCGCCGCTGCCACGGGCACGCCTGCGCGCTCGTCTCCGGCCGGCGGCATAGCCGAGTCAGTCATCACGCTTGATCTCAACGCGCAGGTGAGCGCAGAGGGCGTGTACCACCTGGCGGCCACTAGTGCGCTCACGGACCAGGCGTCTGTGCCAGTGGCGTTCGGCGATGTCAGGATCGCAATCACGCGCGACGCGTCCGCACCTGTCGCCGAGTCCACGGCATTTGTGGGCACAAGGGCGATACTGGTGGACTTTGATGACGCGCTGGCAGGCGGCGCCTCGCTCGGGCCGGACAACTTTGCAGTCAGTGTCACAGATGGCGTGATCACGTCTGGCGTGGAGCTGGCCGGCGTCTCGTACAATGCCGACACGAGCGCCGTCACGCTCACCCTCGCCGGTGACGCCGTGGCCGGATGGTCATACACCATCGTCCCGAGCGTCTCCAACGCCGCGTTTGTGCCGTACTCTGGCCCTGCACTGAGCGCCGTCTATACGCCGCTCTTTGAGGCCACGACGGCGAGCACGACTGCAGTGGACATGGCGTTCACGTTCACGGGGACAGTGCCCGTGGCGGCATCAGACATACGCGTCGACGGCATCGTGGCCTCTGGCGTCTCCATTGGCGGCGCGCTGCCCTCCTCGAGCGTCGATGTCACGGGCGCGCAGACGGTCCGCGCGCACATTGATGCGCCACTGGCGACTGATGCGACACCGCGCACAGTGTACGCGGGCGACGCTGCAGACTGGACTGATGTCGCCACCGATGGCCTTGGTCCGGAAATCCTGCACGCGCGCTTTGTTGATGCCGACACGATCACAGTCGCCTTTAGCGAGCCGGTCAACACGCCTCCGGCCTCGGCCTTTGTGCTGCATGACTCTGCGACTGACGGGGCGCAGGTGGCAGCCGGCACGGGCACGCCAGTGCGCTTTACGCCCACGCGCACCTCAAACGCCGCGCACATCCTCAACTCTTTCATCACGGTGGACATTGACACGCCTGTCACGTCTGGGAGCACATACCACCTTGCAGTCGGCTCGGCCCTCACTGATGCTGCCCCGTCGCCTGTGGCCCACGCGGCCTCCGAGAGGACGCCGATGCCCTTTGGCGTGGCGCTGACGATAACTGCGACGCTTGACACGCCGACGTCGCTCACGGTGAGATTCTCCGAGCCGGTCACCGGCTCAACGGCTGCAAGCCACTGGACCGTCGCCGGCACGGCGCCGGTCATACCGGGTGACATCACTGCCGGCACGTTCCAGCTGCCCGTCACGTCCATCACGTTCGCCCTGCCTGTCGCCCAGGCGACTGACGCGACGCCACTGGTGACATACACGCAGCCGCCCAACTTTGGCATAAACCCCGGGCGCCCAGACGGGGTCCCCTCCACTGTCGTGCTAGTCAGCGGGTCCGGCGAAAAGCTCGCATCAACTACTGGTGACGGAATCACGGCCACTGACATGGTTGCGCCGTCCATCGAGTCGGCCACGTTCACCGACGCCGACACGGTCAGCGTGACGTTCAGCGAGGACGTGAGTAACGTGGGCACGGCCAACACGAATGACGGCTGGCGCGTGACCCACGACGGCGGCGTCCTCTCGGTGATGTCGGCCTCGCGCACGGCAGACTCGACATACACGCTAGAGCTCGGCACCGGGGCAACTGACGGCACGGCATACACGATTCACGCCGCTGACACGATCACAGACGTGGCCGATTCGACCAACAGGATCGACGTCGGCGCATCAACGGGCGCGACGTACACGGCGATCGTCGATGCCGCGCCGACGTTTAGCGCCGAGCTCGCGTCTGCTAGCACCGTGAGGATCACCTTTGATGAGCCAGTCGACGGCACGACGGCGCCTGGCGAGTGGAGCTTTGACGGCACGGCGCCGGCCCTGATCTCCGAGCCTGCCGGCGGAATCCCCGTGACCGGCGACCTAAAGCTCGACGACGTCGAGGAGCTCTACCTCACACTCGCCACTGAGCGCGCTAGCACCGCCCTTGGCAGCCTGACTGCCTCGGACGTCACGTACACGGCGCGGGCCGTCCGGGCCATAGAGGATGGCGCAGGCAATGGTCTCGGCACGGCCGACACGGCCCTTGTTGCCAGTGCCCTGACAGACGAGGCGCCGCCGACGTTTACTGGGGCACGCTTTACGTCCCCGACGACCATAGAGGTCACGACTAGCGAGGAGATCCTGGCCTCGCCGCTGGGCACGTTCACAGTCAGCGCGCTGCCTGGGCTCACACCGCTTGCGGTGAGCACTTCCCCGCAGCCGTCATTTGCCGCCTCGTCGAACACCATCACGCTCACGGTGGCCGCAGCCACAGAGGGCACGGCGTACCTCATAGAGTCTGCCGAGATAACCGAGGCCGGACAGACTGACGACCATGCGGCCAGCATCGAGGTGACATATGACACGACGCCGCCTGTGCTCTCAAACCCCGTATTTGTCAACTCGCGCACGATCGAGATCGACGTGAGCGAGGAGATTGTCGACACGGGACTGTTCAGCTTTGCCGTCGAGCTCCGCACGGACCGCACAACCAACCTCGGCGACGTGTCATACGTCTATCGCGCGTCTAGTGACAAGCTCATACTGACGACAGAGACTGCCGCACCCAACCTGCTTAATCGCCCCAACAGCGACAGGCTGACATATGTCATAGAGTACCCGTCGATATCGGACGTGAGGTACAACATTCTTGCCGCCGGCGAGCTCACCGCGAGATCGACTCTTGACACGACGCCGCCTTCATACTATAATGCGCGCTTTACTGACGCCAACACGATACTGATCGACGTCACCGACCAGCTCTCACCCATCGTGATTACTGATACGCAGTTTGCCGTGTACCCGCTCCCCGGCCCCCAGGATCCGGGCAACCTTGGCACAATCACGCACTCGTTCGTGAATGACCCCGCCACGGACTCGGCGACGCTCACGCTGGTGACTGAGAGGGCTGCCGTATATGACCTGCTCTACAGGGTTTACATTCCGGCAACGTCTGACATTTACAACAACAGGCTGCACCACGGCGCCTTCCAGCCCGAGGTCAGCAGGGGAGACAACACGCCGCCTGCCCTCTCTGGCGCAAAGTTCATCTCGCGGAATCTCATAGAGATAGACGTCAATGACCAGATCGAGGACGTCTCGGGTCTCACGTTCCAGCTACGGAGCGACACGCCGGCCTCGCCGGGCTTGGCACTGGTGACAATAGACACGCCCAAGGCCTCGCGCGTGAATGACGGCTCGGTGAACCCGGGGACGCTCACACTAGCGAACACGGCGACGATCACACTAGAGCTCACCAATGATCTCAGCTTTGGGTCATCCACCATGTACTATGTGTCATATCCGGCGATAACTGACACGGACGGCAATGCGGCAGCACCTGGCACGACTGTGGCGATTACTGCCGACTTTGGGGAGTTCCCGATTCTCTCCAACGCGCACTTTGTTGAGGCCAACACGATACTGATCGACGTGAACGAGGATCTTAGCGACGCCGATGGCGTCATAGCGCACACGGCCGCCGGAACCGGCCTCACGAGCCAGCGGTTTGCCCTCACGCCCGCACTCGGCGCGCTCGCAGTGGCGTACTCGGATGTGAGTGACAGGTTCACCATCACCACGGCGACTGCAGCGACGGCAGGCCGGGCCTACGAGATCTATGTCCCGTCGCTAACCGACCTCGAGGGCAATGGCGGACGCTCCGATGATCTCTTGGCGACATATGATGACACGACTGCGCCGGTTCTCTCTGGCGTTGGGCGCACCACGCCATACACGATAACGATCGACGTGGACGACCGCATCCGCGACGTCTCAGGGCTCGACTTTACCGTCTCGCTGCCAGGGCTCCCTGCGCAGGCCTTTGGCGAGGTCTCGGCGGCTCGCGCCAATGACGACGAGACAGACACGTCGACTATTACGCTCACGACTGAGACTGCCGGGGTGGGAGACGCATACGTGGTCTCATACCCGCCGGTGACCAACCTCATCGGCCTCTCCTCTCTGGCCGGCACGATCTCCCCTGCCCAGGCTGAACGCTCGCTACCGTCGGTCCTGACGGCGACCTTTGTGACGCCCAAAACGATCGTGCTCACAGTCAGCGAGGATGTGCGGGATCCCAACCTCACAGGGTTCTCCGTCACCCCCTCCCTTGGCCCGATAACTGTGACGTACTCGGCGGCCACTGACACGTTCACGATCACGACGCGGGATGATTCCACGGCGGGCACAACGTACACGATCGAGTACCCGCGGCTAGTTGACCTCAACGGCAACGAGCAGAGCGCCCGCTCGATCACCGCTGTCGGAGTGGCGACGGACACCACGGCACCGACGTTCACGGCGGCCCTAAAGTCTGCAAACACGGTAGAGATCGAGTTCGACGAGGCGGTCAGCGGCACGACGGCGCCTGCCGAGTGGATTGTAGCCGGCTCGACGGTCAGCGCGGTCGAGCCGGCCTCGCCATCCCGTGCCACGGTGATCACCCTCACACTCACCTCGGCGCGCGCGCTTACGGACCTGTCAGACCCCGACAACTTCCCCGGTACCACCGGCCCGCTCACGCCGATCACGCCGGATAGCGTGGTCTATACGCGCCCCGCGGCCGGCTCTACTACTGAGGACAATACGCTCCAGAACGACGCACTTCTCCACCTTGCCGCAGCCGGCGCCACGGCAGACGCCGAGGCAGTCACCGACGAGGCGCCGCCAACCATGACCGCGGCCCTCTTAAGCTCGACTACTGTGCAGATATACCTTACCGAAGGCGTAAGTGGCCCACTTACCGCCCCACAGTGGACAGTCGCCGGCGTCCCGGTACGCGCGGTGTCGTCTTCCCTTGTCCTCACGCTTGCTGCCGAGCGCGCCACTGACATCACGTCGCCACCTGCGCTCACGCCGGCCTCGATCGTCTACACGCCGTCGTCTACCGATAGGCTGGCAGACTTGGCGGGCAACGTGCTTGTGAGCTCGCCGTACGCGGTATTGGACTTCGCGCCGCCGACGTTCACCGGGGCCAGATTCGCGTCCTCGACGACCATAGAGATCACGACTAGCGAGGAGATCTCGGCCTCGCCGTTGGGCACGTTCACAGTCAGCGCGCTGCCTGGACTCACACCGCTTGCGGTGAGCACTTCCCCGCCGCCGTCATTTGACGCCTCGTCGAACACTATCACGCTCACAGTAGCTGCGGCGACAGAGAACACGACGTACCGCATCGAGTCTGCCGCGATAACCGATCTGGTCGCCAACCCGCCCAACACCGCTAGCATCGACGTAATGTATGAGGTGACGCCGCCTGCGCTCTCAAACCCCGTATTTGTCAACTCGCGCACGATCGAGATCGACGTGAGCGAGGAGATTGTCGACACGGGAGTGCTCGAATTTGAAGTCGAGCTTGCCTCGGATCGCACAATGAACCTCGGCGACGTGTCATACAACTATTATGCGTCTAGGGATATGCTCATACTGACGACGACTGATGCTGCGCCTGATGCCACCGCGTATGTCATAGTGCACCCGTCGATCTCTGACGTTGCGGGCAACGCGCTTGACGCCGGCGAGCTTTCCGTGACCTCGGGTGCCATGTCACTGCAGGCCCCCGTGCCTCCACCGATCGAGGCGCACTTTGCGACGTCCAAGCGCATTGTGCTCACCGTCGACGTGGATGTGACGAATCCCGACCTCACAGGGTTCTCTGTCACCCCGGCACTCGGCACGGTCACTGCGACATACTCGGCGGACGCCGGCACGTCCACGTTTACGATCACGCTAGATACCGAGAACGATGCCACAGAGGGCACCGTATACACCATCAGGTATCCTGACCTGGTTGCCTCTGACGGCTCCGGGACTCGGACCAGCAGCACGATCACGGCGGTCGGAGTGGGAGCGGCTGACATGACCGGCCCGGAGATCACGTCCATAGGGTTCACCACGTCACCCTACCGCATATTCATCGTGTACGACGACCAGCTAAACGACGTCGCGGGCCTCGACTTTACCGTGGCGCTCCCGGGCCAGACCGCCCAGGCCCTCGGCACAGTCACGGCCTCGCGGGTCAACGACAGGACGTTAAACACCGCAACAGTCACGCTGATGACGCAAAATCCGGCCACAGAGGGGGCGGACTATCGCGTCATCCTGCCGCTAGTGACTGACACGGACGGCAACAACGGCTATCCGGCCGGCTCGAGTATCAGGATTCCGGCGGGCGACTTTACGCAGCCCGAGTTCCGCGCCCAGCTCACGTCTGCGACCACGGCGAATTTCATCATTAGTGAGTATCCGCCCAGCGGCAGCACGTCAGCTGCACGCGACTGGACGGTCAACGGCGTCGATCTGACCCCACCGTTTACCGGCAACAACTACTCGTTCCCCGATGATCCTATCTATGGCCCCTCCTTTGCGATAAGCGGCGTCCTCGAAACGGCGCGAACGCTGACTAGCCTGGACGATCCTGACGGCAGCGGCTCGCTCACGGCGCTCACGGCATCAGACTTTGTGCACATGCCGATGTCCCCTGACACCGTTCTGACTGATCGTAGCGGCAACCCGCTGACGCAGCTCGGCGGCATGACTGAGGCCATGTCAGTGGAGGACAAGGCGCCTCCGGTGATGTTCTCGGCGCGCACGACGAGCGCGACTACGATCGACGTCACGTTCAGCGAGCTCATCCACAAGTCAGAAAGGCCCAAATACACGGCTGTTGATCCCTGGTTTATCGGCGGAGCCGCGTTCGCCGAGAGCGTCAAGCCGTTCTCGGTGAGCGCGACGAACAGGACGCTTGCTGGCGCGACGACACCAGATAGCGATCTTGTGCGCACGGTCTATACGTTCACACTTGCGGATGAATTTGGCACAGGTGAGCAACCAAGGGTCAGATATCGCGAGCAGCCAGTCTATCTTAGCGACGCGCTAAATGATGATGAGAGCCTGAACAACCGCGTTCCGCGTTCCGGAATAACGCCGACTGACGGCGCCGCACCGATGTTGGATCGCGCCGCCTTTGCGACCGAAGGCACTGGCGTGACGCTGACCTTTACTGAGACGCTCGCCTCGCTGCCCTCCACGCTCACCTTTACGCTGACACCGACGGTGTCGGGCGCGCCGTCGGCTACGCTCGGCACGGTGACCTCCTCGGGCAGCACGATAACGATCCCCGTGACGTCTGACATCACGGGTGCTGATGACGGGACGGTCTACACGCTGACGATCGGCGGCACGGGCGCCATAGAGGACCCCAGCGGCAACGCCTATGCCGGAACCCCTGTGGACATCATATACGACTCTACGCCGCCGACGTTCACCGCAGGGTTCCACGGCGCGCGCACCATCGTGCTGACCTCTAACGAGGCCCTCGCGCCGGCGACAGTCGTTGCGGCCAACTTTGGCGTGACGGTGCCCGGCGCGACGCAGGACGCCGACCCCGTCAGCGTCGCGCTGGCCACAGAGAACCTGGCAGCCGACCCGCCGGTGATGCCCATCGCCTATGACTCTACTGCGCTCACAGTCACGCTCACGCTCGCCGCCGACGCGCCGCAGGCCGTGGTCCACACAATCACCCCGACTGACTCGCTGACCAACGTGGCGCACGTGCCGTACGCCGCCGGTGGCGTCACGGCAACGTACACGGTATCGACGCAGACTGACACCACGGCGCCGACGTTCACGGCGCGCGTGTTCAACACCACGCATGTCGTGGTAAAGTTCGACGAGCCCATACAGGGCACGACAGTCGTGGCAGACTGGGCGATCGCCCTGACGGGCACTGCCACGCCGACGCTGACCGTGGCGACTCAGGATCCTCGTGCGGGCAACAATTCTCCACGCCTCAAGGGCAGCGCCAACATACTGGCCGCCCACGAGTTCGACGGCCTGCTGTATGTCGGCGCCAGCAATTCCCCGGCCACCCCATTCCTGGCGCTCACTGACACGCCCACGGTGACGTACACGCAGCCGGCGACCGGAGGCCTCACCGACGTGCTGCCCGCCGGAGACACGCCCAACAGGGTGCAGACCGGCAGCACGGAAGCCTTGGCAGGGGACAAGACGCGTCCCACGGTCACGTCGGCGGCATTTACGGCCGAGCACACGATCACGGCCACATTCAGCACGGATGTCACGTTCGTGACTGGTGCCGTGGACTATGCGGCAGACGACGCGTGGACGGTGACGTCGCCGAGGGGCGACCTGACCGTGGAGTCCGCCGAGCGCACGTCCTCTGACACGTACACGCTCACGCTGGATGATGGCACCGATACCATTCCTGGCAGGGCGTACATGGTTGTCCCAGACGAGCACGTCCTGGACTTTTATGGCAATTCCGCGCCCAGAACCGGCAGCGGCGGGACTAGTGGCCCCATCGTGCCATACCCAGTGCAGGCCTACGACGGGCCGCTTGATGCCAGGACAAAGACGTCCACCACGACGCTCATCACGTTTGACGGCGAGAGCCTCACCGGCACGCTCGACGTGGCCGACTGGGCAGTCGACGAGGCGGCCCCCGAGACTGCCGCGAGCATTGGCATATCGAGCATCGAGACGGTGACTGCCGACGGGATGAACCAGGTCACCGCGACGCCAGTTGACGGCTCCACGCCGCCAGTCACGCACGTGCTGGGATCCACGCCCACAGTCACGTCGCTGCTCATCACGCACGCAGAGCTCTCCACCACGTCCTCCACGCCCATAGTCACGTACACGCGCCCTGCGTCTGACGGCCTGGTGGCCGGCACGACTGCCGTGCCGACAGGTCCTGTTGACGCCGCAGACGGCGCGCCGCCGGCGCTCGCCGACAGCGGCTCGCTCTTTATGCTCAGGGCCGATCGCCACACTGCGCAGTCACAATATTACACCCAGAATCCTGCCGGCGCCGGCCATAACGCATGGGTGCTCATAAAGCCCACCGAGGCCCTCCATGCCGGCGGCTCGCCCATAGCGTTTATTGGCGACAATCCTACCGACGGCAGCTACACTCCGTCTGCCGCCGCCGCTGACATTGCGTTCTTCCCCGGCACGTCCTCGACTGCAGGCGCCCTGGTCGCGGGCAAGGCCCAGAGCACGCAGGTGTACAACTATTCGTACGCCGTCACGGCCTCCTCGCCGGAGGGCGCCATCCCGTTCACGCTCACCGTGCGCGACGGCGCCGGCAACACGGCGACGTTCACGCAGGCGAACCTGACTGACGACTCGTCTGACACCGGTTCAGGCGCCCTGATAAGCGGCGGGGGATACCACGTGAGCGTCGACCGGACCGCCCCCATGGTCGCATCCTCCGCGTTCACCGCGCCGAACGAGATCACCATCACGTTCGACGAGCACCTGGTGGCGCTTGCGGCACCGACGAGTGCGGGGGCGATCAGGGACGTGACAGGCGTTCCGGCAGACGTTGCCAGGTACCCCACAACGACCCCAGACGGCACCGTGGCCCTCACCGGCACGGCCGTCTATGCCGAGCAGGCCACCACCTCTACAATCACGCTCACGCTGGCCTCGGCTGCGGCGGCCGGCACGGCCCACACAGTCACGCTTCCCGTCGTGGGAGCTGACCCAAACACGCTCACCGCACTGGCAGATGACGCAAAGAACCTCCTCGCGGCCGCGACGACAAGCGCGACGCGCATGGCGCCCGTCGCAGCAGACCCCTTTACGGCCGCCACTGCGAGCCTGACTACGACGCTCGTCACGTTTGACGGCGGCGCGCTCGCCGGCACGCTTGACGTGGGTGACTGGACGGTCACCGACAACGACACCGGCTCGGACGACGCGGAGCTGGCGATATCGAGCGTGGCGACGGTGGCCGACTCCGGCTCGGTGGCCGCGACGCCGGCCGTGCCGGGTGGCGCGTCGGCGCAGACGCCGACGATCCCGTCGAGCCCCGAGGCCACGCAGCTCCTCATCACGCACAATGCGCTCTCCTCGACTGGCGCCACACCGCGCGTCGACTATGCCGACGGTGACCTCAAGGAGGGCGGCGCCAGCGGCACCAGCGTCGACGACGGCGGTGCAGACGCGACTGACGGCGCGCCGCCGACGTTCACAGTCGAGAGGCCGCTGACTGGCATCCCTGAGACCGACCACATCGTGACCTTCTCCGAGCCCATCTCGCAGGCCACCGGCAAGATGCTGCCGACAGAGGACGACTGGACGTTCACAGGGAGGAACTCTGGAGACACCGCCGACATCACGCTGGACGCCAAGACGGCCACCGTCGACCTGGACGCCGGCACCGCCACTGTCGTGCCCGAGCTGGGCCAGCGGTTCGGCATCAACTATTTCTCCTTCCACACGGAAAGGCCGCTCACGCTCACGCTCAACGTCCCGCCGGACGGCGAGACGGACAGGGCCGGCTCGCTAGTCGACGCTGCCGGCAACGCGCTGGCCGACGGGACCTCGTCTGCCGTGGAGGACACCACGCCGCCGGCGTTCACGGCCAGGACGCAGGTCCCGGGGCGCACGGAAGTCGACTTTGAGGAGACCCTCATGGGCACGGTGCGCGCGGCCGACTGGTCGCTCTCAGACGGGGACGACACGCTCACCGTCACGGGCGTGACCGTGCTCTCCGTGGGGCCACTGGAGACGCTCAACCTCATGTCGGCTACCGGGAAGACCAAGGTGATCCTCCACCACGACGATCTCGACTCGACGGCCTCGACGCCAGACGTCTCGTACGTGCGGCCGACCCTGACCGATCAGGATGTGGCCATGGGGCAGGATCTCCTGGCCGACGGGGCCGACAACCCCCTTGCCACGGCGACTGTGCGCGCCGACGACGGCGTGCCGCCGCGGCCGCAGCTGGCGAGCTTTACGGCGGCCAACACCGTCGAGATCCTCTTTGACGGGGCAGTCGTGCTGCCGAGCGGCAATCGCCTGGTGGTCACCACCATGGAAACACGCGCTGTCACCACGGGCTCGCCGACGGCCCACACGGGGACGACCCCCAACCCGTTCGATCCGGCCGGCGACGAGTACGGGCCGGGCACCGGCCTGCGCTTCACGCTGGCCGATCCAGTGGCCATGGGCATGTACCTCCTGAACGTGGACGGTATAAGCGACGCGGTCGGCAACTCTGTGAGCGGCAACGTGAGGGTGCCTGGGTTTGCCGACTATGGCCTGCCGCCAGTGGCGACTGAGATAGCATTCGAGGTGTACGGCGACACTGACACGCTGGACACGTCCACGCTAAAGACCGGCGACTATGCGCTGCACGCGATGGCCGATGATACTGTCCGCCTCCGCCTCACGCTCCACGAGGCCGTCACCGCCGCGCCGCAGATAACGGTGCCCGGCACGGACAGGACGGAGACGGCCGAGGCCATGAACGACGGCGGGGACAACGACGTCCTTACGTGGCAGCACGACATGACCATAATGTCCACGACGGCCGAGACGGACGACTTGGACTTCACGTTCGAGATCACGGCGTCTGACGCGGCGACCCACGAGGCGACCATAACGCAGTCCTCCGGCCTGGACACGGGAGTCACCGTCAGCGTGCCGACCATAGACACCACGGCGCCAACGGCGAATGCGGTCTTTGACGGGGCCAGGACACTCGTCATCACGGTAAGCGAGGCCCTCATCAACACGCCGACGCAGGTGGAGGTCTATGCGTTCGCCGTGAGCGCCGGCGACAGCACCGTCTCGCTGGCCACAGAGGACCTGGCAGCCAACCCGCAGGTGAGGCCCATAGTCTATGACGCGACTGCCCGCACGATCACCCTCACGCTGGCCAGCCTCGCGACGGCGGGCGTAGAGCACACCCTCACGCTGCCGGCCGCGCTGGCCGACAGGGCCGGCAACACGCTTGCCTCGAGCACTGCGAGCGCGATGTACACGCCGCCTGCGCCCTTCACGGCCGCCACTGCGAGCCTGACGACGACGATCGTGACGTTCCCGAGCGCGCCGACTAGTGGCTTTCTCAACCCTGCCCATTGGAGTGTGACTGATGATGATGACGGTGATCGGAATACGTCCGAGAGGAGGGCGATAACGTCGCTCTTGCTGGGCGACACTTATTCGCAACCCGTCCCAACCCCGGTGCCTGCATCAAACACGGCGACCGAGATGACGATCACGCACGCGCCGCTCTCATCGACGGGCTCCACGCCGAATGTGAGTCACAGCGTCACCCCGCTGCAACCCACGCTGCCACCCCCGCTGGGACAGCTGTTCAACCCCACTGCACTCCCAGTGCTGAACCACAACGCCGAGGCAGCCGACAACATACCGCCGACGCACACGGCAGAGACTGCGAGCCGGACCGAGACGGACATTACGTTCAGCGAGGCCGTGATCCTGCCGTCAGCTAGCGTGACGTACACGCCGGCCGGCGGGTTCACCGAGACAGTCACGCTGCCCGTCGCCGGTGCGCGTGCCGCCGGATGGAAGGTTGACGGGTATCCGGCCTCGAGTGCCGGCGTCCAGCCCTCCGGCGTGCTGACGCTGTATCATGCGGAGACGGCCTCGACTGGGGCCACGCCGCTGGTCACCTACACGGCGCCGACCGGTCAGGACGCCCCGCCGGGGATATCCGACCGTGCGGGCCACGCGCTTGACGTGGGGGTTCCCAAACAGGCCGCAGACGGCGCCCCTCCGGCGCCCGTGGCCTCGTTTGGCGAGGCTAACACGATCAGGGTCAGCTTTGGCGAGGCGATGGCCAACGCGGCGACGATAGCGGGCCTGGCGTACGTCGTGACCGTGCCTGACGGGGACGACGACGGCGGCGATCCGGACGCCGTGCCGCAGGCGACGGGATCGCCGGCGTACGCCGCAGGCACGAACACGCTCACCATCACGCTGGCCTCTGCGGCCACGCTTGGCGTCGAGCACACAGTCAGCCTGCCGTCGACCGGACTGGCCGACGCGCAGGGCAACGCAGTCACCGAGCGCTCGGTGTCAGCGGCATTTGGGGACGCCCCGCCGGCGGCCTTTACGGCCAGGACGATAGACTCGAGGATAATCGCCGTGACGTTCCCGCTCCAGCCGGCCGGCACGCTGGATGCCGGCGACTGGACCGTGACCGAGGACGGCACGGACAGGCGCGTCACGGCAGTCTCGCCGGCGACCGGGACCCTCGAGGGCCCAGCCGAGCTGCTCCTCCGCTCGATCATCCTAAAGCACGATGGCCTGGCCTCGACGGCCTCGACGCCAAAGGTGACATACACGTCGACTGACGGGGACGTGACCTACGGCTCTACGGTGCTGCAGACAGGCCAGGCCACCGCCGCTGACACGGCGCCCCCGAAGATAATGTCGACCTCGATACGCTCGTCGACCACGCTGCACGTCACGTTCACCGAGCCCGTCATGTTCGTGGCGAGCACAGAGGGCTCCGACCCGTCCGACGATTCCGTCCCGTACGTCGTGGGCATCGACGGCACGGACAACGAGTGGGTTGTCACAGAAGACGACAACTTCAGTGCCCCCACGAACATAGAAGTGTCGTCCGTCACGCGCGAATCACCGTCCGTGTACGCCCTCGCCCTCGCCTCGGCGTTCACGGCCGGCAGGGAGTACACGGTGGGAGTCGACGACGAGATAACGGACACCGCCGATCCCGCCAACCCCGTGGCGGCAGACGAGTCGCACACGTTCACGCCGGCTGCCGCGCCGATGGCGACTGCCGTGGCGTACACGGTCTTTGAGGGCACAACGACCACCGAGAGGGCTTCGCCGTACGCCTCGCACGCGCGCGCCGGTGACACGATCAGGCTCTCGATCACGCTTGACGGCGCGGCGAGCTCGGTTAGCGTTCTCTTTGTGGGCAAGACTGCCACTGCTGACGCAGTACCGATGACCCAAGTCACCGGGATCAACGAGTGGCGCGCGTCGTACCTCGTCGAGACTACGGGCTCCATAGAGGGCGCGTTCACGTTTGACGCGACGGTGACGGCTGCCTCGGGCTCGACGCGCCCTGTGGACGAGACGACCCTGTCGGCTACGACGCCGCCGACGATCGACCGCGTCGCGCCGACGTTTGTGAGCTCGGCGTTTGACGGCAATGACATCGTCCTCACGTTCAGCGAGACCGTCACGGTCACCGGCGACATATCAGTCACGCCCCCGTCCGGAAGCCTGACGCCGTACGGTGCAACGGCGAGCGGCATGACTATCAGCGTCGACGTTAACGCCGACACGGACGGGGACTATGCAGTAAGCATACCTGCCACGGTCCTCGACCTCGCCGGCAACGCGCTTGTGGCCGTGTCAGAGACGGTGGCGTACACGTCATCAGACACTACTGCGCCGACGTTCAGGGCCGAGCTCACGTCGGCTAGCACGGTAAAGATCACCTTTGGCGAGAACGTCGAGGGCACGACGGCGTTTGGCGAGTGGGAAGTGGCCGGCTCTGTCCCCGAGTCGCTCTCGCTGGCAGAGGACGGGGCGGCCGTGGAGGGCGACCTGGAGATCACCACTGCCACAGACACGCTCTACATCACGCTCGCCGAGCCGCGCGCGAGCACCGACCTTGGCGGCCTGACCACAGCGGGCCTCACGTACACCCCCCGCGGCACGGACCCGCTGGCAGACACGGCGGGCAACGCGTTCGTGGCAGTCAGCGGCAAGGTTGCGGCCACGGCGATAGCCGACAAGGCGCCGCCGACGCTCATCGCCGAGAGGCCGGTGAGGGGCGGCACAGACTACACCCACATCGTGACCTTCTCCGAGCCGGTCAGGCTGGCCTCGGGCAAGGACGCGCCGGAGCCTGCGGACTGGACCTTCTCCGGTACGGGACTCCGGTTCCCGTCGACGACGTTCCCTGCCTGGAGCGGGGAGTACACGCCGTCAGTTGAGGGTGGCCCGGCCTCTGGCTACGCGATCGACCTGGACACGGGCGGCAGGGTGACGCTGGTGCCGCGTGATGTGAACCGGTTCCTCCAGTTCTCCCGGGTTGACGTCACCACGGTCATGATCACCTTTGACGCGCAGCACGGCGACAGGGTCGGCTCGATCGTCGACGCCGAGGGCAACGCGCTGGCCGATGGGGCCTCGACGCCGGTGGGCGACTTTACGGCGCCGACGTTCACGGCCAGGACGCAAAGCCTGACGCTCACGCTGATCGAGTTCAACGAGCCGGTCACGGGCACGGCGCGCGCGACTGACTGGTCGGTCTCCGGCACGGATGCCACCGGCGTCGTCTCCGCCCCCACCGGCACCGCCTCGCCCACGCTCAGGCTCACGGGCGAGTCGGAGCTGTACCTAGTCCACGCGGATCTCGACTCGACTGGCGCAACGCCGGAAGTCTCGTACACGAGGCCGTCCGAGTCGGAGGCAGGAACGCTGGCCGACTCTGCGTCCAACGTCATGGGCACCGTCAACATGGCGCTAGAGGCCGTGTCCGTATCCGACGGCATCGCCCCGACGGTCAGGACCTCCGAGTTCACCGAGCCGAACAAGCTCGTCATCACGTTCAGCGAGCACCTGGCGGCGTTTATACCGGTCGATAGTGATGATGGTGATGATCTTGTTGTATTGCGCTATGGAGAGGCGGTTCCGACAGACATTGGCGGGTACCCCGTAACGCTCACCGGCGGCGAGTCCGTGCCCCTCACCGGCACGGCCGACTATGCCGAGCAGGCCACCACCTCGACAGTCACGCTCACGCTGGCCTCGGCCGCGGCGACGGACACGATCCACACAGTGGCGCTCCCCGACAACATAACCGATGACGCACGCAACCAGCTCGCCGTGGACGCGACGACGAGCGCGACGTACACGCCGTCTATCCCATTCATGGCCGCCACTGCGAGCCTCACGACGACGCTCGTCACGTTTAACGGCGACGCGCTCGAGGGCACGCTCAACGTGGGCGACTGGACTGTCACCGAGGACGACGCGACCGATTCTGCGGACAACGTGGAGCTGGCCATATCGAGCGTGGCCACTGTGGTCGAGGCGGGGCAGACGTCGGTCGAGGCGACACCCGAGACCACGACGGGGGCCGGTGACGCAGTCACGCAGACGCTCCTGTCGAGCACTGCCATCACGCAGCTACTCATCACGCACGAGCCGATCTCCTCGACTGGCGCAACGCCCCAAGTCGCGTACACAAAGCCCGGCACCGAGCCGGCAGGCGGGTTCCTCGCCGAGGGCACATCTGCCGTCGCCACGCGCGACACCGAGGCCACTGATGGCGTCGCGCCGACGTTCACCGCCGAGGGGTCTAACGAAGATGAGTTTGACCTCACCTACATCGTGAGCTTCTCCGAGCCGGTCAGGCTTGCCGACGGCAAGGACGAGCCGACAGGTGCGGACTGGACGTTCACCGGCTTCGGCATTAGCCGTGGCAGAGTTATTCAGGGCACGTTTGCGATCACGCCTGGGGAGTATTCACCCCCTAACAGCAGCAGCAATACGCGGGCCATCGGCTATACCCTCAACCTGGACGAGGACACGGCAACGATGGTGCCAAGTCCGGGAAGATCCAGCCGAACAACCATCACATTCGATAATCTTCGTGAGACTTCGATCAGGCTCACGTTTAGCGCTGACCACGCCGACAGGATGGGCTCGATAGTCGACGCGAACAACAACGCGCTGGCCGACGGAACCTCGGTACAGCCAGAGCCGGACACGACGGCGCCGGACTTTACTGCCCTCACGCGCTCCCTGACGAACACGAGGGTAACGTTCACCGAGGACGTCACGGGCACCGCCCGCATGGGCGACTGGTCGATCTCTGACGGGAGCTCGATGAAACCCATCACGGGAATTCTCGACCTAACGGACGCCGGCCTCATCACCTCGTCGCCCGAGATCACCCTGAATCTTGGTAGACAACTGACCCTCATCCACGATGAGCTCGACTCGACGGGCGCCGAGCCGACAGTCTCGTACACCAGGCCGTCTGAGTCGGGTACCGGAACGCTGGCCGACCGCGTGGGCCTCGTCATGGGCACCGTCAGCACGCCACTGGAGCGTACGGCAGACGACGGGGTCACGCCGGTTGCGAATGCGGGTCGCTTTACGTCGGCCAACACAGTCGAGGTTGACTTTGGCGAGGCCATGGCGGCGCCGACCACCCAGACGCTGACGGCCACGCTCGAGGGCACGCAGACGACCATAGTGGACAACGGCAGCCCCTCACTCTCCACCCCGCCCGGTGGCGTGGCCAACTCGCGCCTGGTGTTCACGCTGGTCTCCAACGCCGCACAGGGCTCCTACACGCTGGACCTGTCGACTGCCATAGAGGACGCCAACGGCGTGAGAGTGGCCCAAAGCGCCGAGCTGACAGGCGTGCGAAACGACAATGTGGCACCGACGCTGGTCCAAGCACGGTTTGCCGCCGACGGCCAGAGCGTTACGATGCTCTTTAGCGAGGCGATAGAGCCGACGCTGCCAGACGGGCTGACGTTCACGCTGGCCGGCACGCCGACAGTCACCCTCGGCACGGCGACAGTCGATGACAGGACGATAACGATCCCCGTGACGTCTAGCCTCACGGCCGCCAACGACGGGACAGAGTACACGCTGGGGATCAGCGGAGGCGCCATAGAGGACCTCGCCGGCAACGACTATGTCGCCACGGCCACGGTGACCATAACGTATGACACGACTGCGCCGACGTTCACCGCTGCGATCACCGGCCCGAGGGTCATTGACCTGACGTTCAGCGACGCCCTCGCGCCTGCGACAGTCGTGGGCGCCAACTTTGCGGTGACGACGCCTGACGGCGGCGACGCTGACAGCATCGCCGAGACTGTCGCGCTGTCCGGCGTCGAATACACTGCAGGCGAAAGGACAGTCACGCTCAACCTCGCCGGTGACGCCATCTCGGCGGTTCACACTGTCACGCCGAGCACAGGGCTCGCCAACGCCGCATACCTTCCCTACGCCGCCGGCGGCGTCGTGGCCACGCGCAGCACGGCGCCCGTGGCGACTGCGATACTAGTCACAGTCCACGACGGCGATCCGGCCACGGTTGCGGCAAAGACGGGCACCGCTGCGGGCTTTGCCGGCATTGACGACACGATCCGCGTCGCGGTCACGCTTGACAAGGACGCCAACGGCACGCCGACAATAGACATCGGCGGGCTCACGGGTCAGTCCATGGTGAACACGGGCGGCAGCGACGCGACGACATGGCACTATGACCTCGCCGTGTCAACAGGTACGACTGAGACGACATCGCTGGACTTTACGATAGGGGTGACTGACGGGACGACTGCGGGCACGATAACGCCGACGAGCGGCCACTCGGGCACGCTGACTGTGCACCAGCCGTCCATAGACGTCACGCGCCCGACGGCGACGTCAGTCACCACGAGCGTCAGGTTTGGAGCCTCGACTGCCGACGAGCCATCGGGCACCGTGGCCGGCATCGGCGACAGGCTTCTCGTTACGCTTGTGGCAAGCGAGTTCATCGTCGCGGATACAGGCGACATTGCGCTCTTTGGCCGAACCGGCGCGACCGCAGTGGACGCCGACAGGGTATACGCCAACGGTGGACTCTACGGGAACGCGTACGAGCGCACAATACAGGCGACTGACGCCGACGGCGAGATCGAGTTTAGCATCACGTTCCGCGACAGTGCCGGCAACGAGGTGGCCATGCCGGTGACGCACGCCACGGCAGCGGCACGCGTGACAGTCGACGTCACGGCGCCGACGGCGACCGTAACTGTGGCCGTGAGGCTCGCCGGAGAGCTGACCGACGCGGCATCGGGCACGATCGCCGGCATCGGAGACGGCGTTCGCGTCACCGTGACGGCAAACGAGCCGCTCGTCACGGCAGTCAGCGACATTGCGCTCTTTGGGACGTCGACTCCCGCCACCTCGGTGGCCGCCGGCGCGTCCAACGCGTACACGTACGTGCGCACGATAGCCGCCTCGGACGCCAACGGCGATCTCATGTTCACCCTGACGATACGCGACAATGCGGGCAACACGGTGACGCTCACGCAGGCCGACCTGATGGCGGGCACGAACGTGGCAGTCGACTCTGACGTGCCGACCTTTAGTGCCGAGCTCACGTCGGTTAGCACAGTGAGGATCGTCTTTGACGAGAACGTCGACGGCACGACGGTGTTTGGCGAGTGGGCAGTGGCCGGCTCGGTCCCCGAGTCGCTCTCGCTGACAGAGGACGGGGCGGACGAGACCACCGCAGTGACGCTCGCCGATGCCAGGGAACTCTTTATCGCGCTCGCCGCGCCGCGCCCAAGCACCGACCTTGTCGGCCTGCCCGCCTCGGGCGTCACGTACACGGCGCCGACCCAGGGGGCAATAGAGGACGACAGGGGCAACGACCTCGGCACGGCCAACACCGCCCTGCAGGCCACGGCGATAGCCGACAGGGTGACGCCGACGTTCAGAGCCGAGTTTGACGGCGCCAACAAGATCATCGTGACGTTCAGCGAGGACGTGACCGGCGGAACCGACTTTAGTTCATCAGCCGGATGGTCTGTGGACGGCCTGTCCGTGCTCGACGTGGACCACGAAGGCGACGAGTACACGCTCACCTTCGCGGCCGCCCCGCCTGGCATGTACACGATCAACCTGGCCGACGACATCGCCGACCTCGCCACGCCGGCCAACGGGATAGACGACGGCGCCACGACGAGCGCGACGTACACGTATGTCCCCTTCACGGCCGCCACGGCGAGCCTCACGACGACGCTCGTCACGTTCAACGGCGGCCTCGCGCTCGGGGGCACGCTCGACGTGAGGGACTGGACGGTCACCGAGAACGACGCGGCCGACGCGGCAGACAACGTGGCGCTGGCCATATCGAGCGTGGCGACTGCGCTCAGCGGCGCCGCGACGTCGACTGCGGCCACGGTGGGCTCTACTGCGGACATACCGGACGCCTCGACTGCCACGCAGCTCCTCATCACGCACGAGTCGATCTCCTCGACTGGCGCAACGCCGCAAGTCGCGTACACAAAGCCCAGCACCGCGCCGGCTGACAGGTTCCTCACCGAGGGCGCCTCGGACGTCGCCACGCGCGACACCATGGCGGCCGACGGCGCGCCGCCGACGTTTGAGGCCGAGCTGATCTCGGCGAGCTCCGTGAGGATCGTCTTTGACGAGAACGTCAACGGCACGACGGCGCCTGGCGAGTGGGCAGTGGCCGGCTCGACAGTCACGGCGGTCGCGCCGACAGCACCGTCCTCGGCCACGGAGGTCGTCCTCACTCTCGCCGCGTCGCGCCCAGGCACCGACCTTGGCGGGCTGACCGAGGCGGACGTCACATACACGGCGCCGACCCAGGGCGCGATAGAGGACGACGCGGACAACGACCTCGGCACGGCCAACACCGCCCTGCAGGCCACGGCTCTGGCCGACAAGGCGCCGCCGACGGCGACGGTGACTACGAGCGTGAGGCTCGAGGACGCGTCGTCTGACTCGCTGACAGTCACCACGGCCGGAATCGACGACGACGTTCGCGTCAACGTCGTGGCCAGCGAGCCGCTAGTCACGGCCGTCGGCGACATTGCGCTCTTTGGGACGTCGACTGACGCCGACTCGGTGGACACTGAGACGGGCAACGCGTACTCGTACGTGCGCGAGATAGTCGACTTGGATGACAGCGGCCCACTTGCGTTTACCCTGACGATACGCGACAGTGAAGGCAACGAGGAGACGCTCACGCAGGCCGACGTGACGGGCACGAACGTCGTGGTCGACTCTGACGCGCCGACGTTCAGCGCAAGCCTCACGTCGCCTAGCAAGGTAAAGATCACCTTTAGCGAGAACGTCGACGGCTCGACGGCGTTTGGCGAGTGGGCAGTCGCCGGCTCGACTGTCGCGTCGATCTCGCTTACGGACGGCGGGGCCGACATCCTGGCGACCCTCGCCGCAGACAACGAGCTCTACCTCAATCTCGCCGCCGCGCGCCCTGGCACCGACCTCGGCGGCCTGACTGCCTCGGGCGTCACGTACACGCCGAGCGTCGGCAGCGCGCTAGTCGATAGGGCCGCCAACGCGTTTGAGACGGTCGCCGGCAAGGTCGCAGCCACGGCCCTGGACGACAGGGTGCCACCGACTGCCATGGCGGCCTTTGCCGGCAGGGTGCTGACGATAACGTTTAGCGAGCCGGTAAACGGCGTGGGGACACTAGTGGCCACGCAACCAGACGCAACGACCGAAACGCTGACGTTCACCCACACTGACGGCCAGGCCACGGCCACAGTGACGCGCACAGAGGGCAATGCTGCCGGGACGTGGAGCATCGCCATACCGCAGACTGTCACGGACACCAACGGCACCCCTGTTGCGGCCAACACCGTGGTAGAGACGGTGGTCGTGGCTGCGCCTACTGGCACAGCAATGTACAGGGTCTTGGATGCCGATAATGCCCCACGGACGGGATCGTTCAACGACGATGCCCGCGTAGGCGACCAGATAGTAGTCACCTTCACGCTCAGCGAAGAAGTCAGTATAACACCGACAATCGTCTTTGTGAACCATGCCGAGTCCGCTAGTGTGGAGATGATGGAGGGTGCCAACGCGTTCACGTGGATCGCGACGTACACGGTGGAGACCAAGACGGACAACTCTAACCTGGCCGACGGCGCGTTCGCGTTCGAGGCCACGATCACGAGCGACACGGGTAACGAGCGTGAGATTGGGGTCACTAGCCTCGGATTCCGCCCACCGCCGACGATCGACCGCACACCGCCGACAATTGAGTCCACGAGTGTTGGCCACAACATCTTCACATTAATATTCAGCGAGCGTATGGTGTCATCTAGTTCTGGGATTGACATAACAGACCCAGACATGGTGAGGTCCACATACACGGCGCCTGTTGCCGGCACCTCTGTCGATATCGCCATCACCCTGACCAAACTGGGGACATACACGGTGCATCTGCCAGACACGATTACTGACAGCGCCGGCAACACGTATGGGGGAACTGATCCAACTTTGACGTACACGACTCCGCCGACGTTTAGCGCCGAGCTCACGTCTGCGAGCAC
This sequence comes from Cenarchaeum sp., assembly GCA_963692915.1. Classification (GTDB taxonomy): domain Archaea; phylum Thermoproteota; class Nitrososphaeria; order Nitrososphaerales; family Nitrosopumilaceae; genus JAHRAL01. The sequence continues at coordinate 1,061,189 of OY843584.1, read as the reverse complement.
GGCAAGGATAGAGTTCAGCGAGAACGTCAGCGGCACTACGGCAGACGGGGACTGGGAGTTCACAGGCTCGACTGTCATGTCGCTCTCGACTGCGGACGGTGGGACCGCCAGGGATGGCGTTTTCAGTTTCGGTCCGGCTGACGAGCTCTTTGTCAGGTTCGCCGAGCCGCGCCCAAGCACCGACCTCGATGACGGCAGCGGCACCGACCTCACCGCCTCGGCCTTCACCTATAGGCCGGCGAGTGGTCGCGGGCTAACCGACTCGAATGGCCAGCCGTTTGGAGCGCCAGGCGTCCCCTCCACTGCCACGGCACTGGTCGACAAGGCGTCACCGACGATAGAGTCGGCCACGTTCACCGACGCTGACATGATAACGGTGACGTTTAGCGAGGAAGTGACTGACGTCTCGTCAACGACGACAGGCTGGACCGTGACTGCCCCGGGAGGCAGCCTTGACGTGGACAACGTGGACTTTACGGCTCCGGCGACGTACACGCTAGAGCTGGGCTCAAACGCTGTGCTTGACAGGCCATACACCGTCAATGTCGCCGACACGATCGACGACCGCGTCATGCCGACGGCAAACAGGGTTCTCTCCACCGAGTCTGACACTGCGACGTACACGGCGCCCGTCGTGGTGGTCCCCTTCACGGCCTCCACTGCGAGCCTCACGACGACGCTCGTGACCTTTACCGGCGGCGCTCTCTCGGGTGCGCTCGACGTGAGGGACTGGACTGTCACCGAGAACGACATTGCCGGCGCGGCGGACACGGAGCTGGCCATATCGAGCGTGGCGACTGCGCTCAGCGGCGCCGCGACGTCGACTGCGGCCACGGTGGGCTCTACTGCGGACATACCGGACGCCTCGACTGCCACGCAGCTCCTCATCACGCACGAGTCGATCTCCTCGACTGGCGCAATGCCACAAGTCGCGTACGCAAAGCCCGGCACCGCGCCGACCGGCGGGTTCCTCACCGAGGGCACCTCTGAGGTCGACACGAGAGACACCGAGGCGGCTGACGGCGTGCCGCCGGCGCTCGACGCCGGCGACTCGCTGACTATGCAAACAAGGGAGAACAGTCTGGATCCAAGAGTGCCAATTGCGCCGGCCGGCCTGAGCAGTCATCCGACTGAAGGCGTGTGGGTGCGCATAGATCCCACCGAGACCCTCTACGTGGATAACAGGCCCATCTTGGGTGACAGTATTACCGGTGGCGCCGGCGACACCGTTGCGCCCGCCGACATCAGGTTCTTCCCCGACACGGCCTTTGAGGTGACGGGTCAGCGCGCCGTCGACGCCGGTCTCGGGTATTACAACTATTCACACCGTGTCGGAGCTGGATCGCCGGAGGGTCTCGTCACGTTCGAGCTCACGGTGCGCGATGTCGCAGGCAACACCGCGACGTTCACGCACGAGGATCTCACGACAGGGGCGACTGACGGTGACGGCGTCGCTGTGCCGAACGCGGGATACCGCGTGCGCATCGACAAGACCGCCCCCACGGTCATGTCCTCCATGTTCACCGATACGGACGAGCTCACCATCACGTTCAGCGAACACATGACGGCTCGTGGGCCAGGAGAACGCTCTGGTGATGTGAGCCTGGCGGAGGTTCCGACAGACATTGCCAGCTACCCCACAACGATCCCCAGCGGCACCGTGACCCTCACCGGCTCGGCCGTCTATGCCGAGCAGGCCACCACCTCGACAATCACGCTCACGCTGGCCTCGGACTCGGCGCTCGACACGGCCCACACAGTCACGCTCCCCAGCACGACAGTTGGCTCAAACACGTTCGGCCTGTTCGATGACGCAAACAACCCCCTCGCGGCCACGGATACGAGCGCGACGCGCTCATTACGGGACGAGACGCCGCCGACTGTCATTGACGGCACAGAGTTCAGGCGCGACGCGACTGACCCGACAGTCTACCGCATATGGATACCCTTCAGCGAGGCACTCGACAGCAACACCGTCTTGACGGAGAACTTTGATCTCGTGAGCAACAGCAACGCCGTGGCGTTCACCGCCGCCTATGTCGCGCCGACCTCCTCGGCGCCGACCCCGCACGTGACCCTTACCCTGGACACCGCGCCTACACAGTCTGCCATGTACGCAGTCACCATCGACGCCGCAGTCACAGACGTGGCAATGAACGCAGTCGCCTCCGGGAGCCGCTCGGTCACCGCCATACTCGACCTCACCGCGCCAACGGTCTCCTCGGCGGCGTTCAGGAACCTCTCGACCATAGTCCTCTCGGTCAGCGAGCCCCTTGACACTGACTCTGTCGTGTCCGGCCTGACCGTCACGGAGCTGGGCGGCTCCACAACCCTCACTGTCACGTCTGCGGCAAACATGGAGTCCTCGGGATCACACACGGTCCACGTCACGACAAGCGATGCGGTGGCCAACACGAGGTACACGCTGGCGGTTCCGACATCGGTGACTGACAACTCTAGCACGCCAAACGAGCTGGCAGCGGCGGCGTCGTTCACGGTCACTGCGCCCGCAACGGCAGGGACGATCTCCACGCCGACTGTGATGTCTGCGCAGACTACGAGCCGCGAGACGACAACAGTCACGTTCAGCGGCACACTGGCCCTCGGCGAGACGAGCGTCTCGGACTGGATGCTGGGCTCGGTGCAGCCAACCTCGCTGCGGGCCGGCTCCCACACCACGGCCGCCTCGACGCCGTCGGCGACGCTGGACATGGGAGACGTGTCGATCACGCCTACCAACACGATAACGCTCGTCTACCCAACCATGGGCACAGGCGTCACGCCGATCGTGCAGTATGACGGGATGGGAACGATAACGGCCTCTGGCGCATCGGCCAACGTGCCGGCCACAACCTCCCCGCACGTCACGGCGACTGACGAAGTCGCGCCGCTCGTGATAACTGCGACATACGCTGAGACAAACCGCGAGATAACGCTCACGTTCAGCGAGGGCCTTCTCGCGTCGACGGCAGTGGGGGCCAACTTTGAGGTGCGCGGGTTCACCGAGCCCACGACGCGCTCGGATGCGCTGGCGCTCGACACGACACACGGCACGGCCGGAGTCCTCTACACGGCCGGCTCCTCGGACTCTGAGACCTCGACGGTCACGATCAGGCTCGCCACCACCGACACGCATACCGACTACAAGGTAGTCATCGATCCAGCAGTCACGGACACGGCGACCAACGCGTACGTGCCCATAGACAACCCCGACGGTGACGCAGACACTGACGACATCGACGTCGAAAAGGCCGACATGACTGCCCCGCGGGCCACAGAGATAACAATCACAGTCCACGACGGCGCACCTGACTCAAACCCGGCAAAGACCGGCCAGTATGCGACCTTTGCCGGCATCGACGACACGATCCGCCTGGACATCACGCTCGACGAGGACGCCTCTAGCACGCCGACCATAGACGTGGCCGGCGAGACTGACGAGAATATGGACGACAGGGGAGACGGCGACGCGACGACGTGGCGCTATGACCTCGACGTGTCGGCCATGACGGACGAGGGCGTGCTGACCTTTACGATAACGGCCACCGACGGCAGCTCAAACGAAGGCGAGATAACGGCGATGACCGGGCACGTGGGCACGCTGAGCCCGAGCCTGCCGACCATAGACAGTACGGCGCCGATGCTGCGCGAGATTACCTCAAGCGTGAGGCTCGCCGGCGAGTCATCAGACTCGGAAACTGTCACACTTGCCGGCATCGGCGACCAGGTTCGCATCATCGTGAAGACAGAGGAGCCCCTCGACACGGTGAATACTGACATTGCGCTCTTTGGCCTGACGGGCGACAGCACCGTGAACGCCGACTCGGTAGTGTTCACCGGCATGGAGACGTTCACCGACACCGGTACCGGCATCACCGTCCCCGTTCACACGTACGCGTACATCCGCACGATCGCGGAAGGTGACCCCAACGGCTCGATCACGTTCGCCCTGACCATCAGTGACAGGGCCGGCAACCAACTCGGAATGACCCTTACAGAAACCTTTGGCAGCCCACACGTGTCAGTCGACGCCACGATACCTACCATCACGTCTGCAGAGACCACATCCACCACGACGCTCACAGTCACGCTGTCTGAGGCAGTCACGGGCGCCGGCATGTGGTCAGCAAGTGATGGCACGACGACGGCGGCGATCTCTAGTGCGGTTCTCGCGACCCCGTCAGGGATGCCCACCACAGTGACGCTCACGTACACGGCGATCGAAGACACGTCATTTGCGCCAAGAGTAGAGTACACGGGCACGGGCATAGTCGACGCCGGCCGCAACGCCCTGGGGTCTGGCAGCCAGCAAGTCGCCGATGACGGCGTCGCGCCGACTGCCACGGCGGCATTCTCGGGCAACTCTATCGTCATAACGTTCAGCGAGCCTGTCAAAGGCGTGACGACAATGGACGTCACGGCGCCGACTACGCCCACGCCCACGACCACGACCGAGACCCCAAGCCACACCACCGGTGAGGCGACTGTGAGGATAGCCCTAACTGAGCCGATAGCAATAGGCACGTGGACAGTCGACATACCGGCAACAGTCCTCGACGCGTCTGACAACGCGCGCGCCACGGCTAGCGTCATGGCCGAGCGCGAGGATGCCCCAATGGCGACAGTCGACTACGAGGTGCAGGACCAGCGCACCGGCAATGAGAGGCCCTCGCCGTACCAGAACCACGCGCGCGCAGGCGACACGATCATCCTCTCGCTCACGCTCGACGAGAACGTCGAGACTGCCCCGAGGGTCACCTTTGTGGGCAGGACGGCAACAGGCGGCAACATGGTGCGCGTCGGCGACACCAACGAGTGGCGGGCGCCATACGAGGTAGAGACGACAGCCGTAGCGCCGAACATCGACGGCAGGCTCACGTTTGCCGCGACGCTCACGGGCGACACGGGCTCGACGCGCACCGTCAACGCCGACACGCAGACCTCACCGATAATCGACCGCGCCGCGCCAACGGCAGAGGCCGTGTTCTCGGGCAACTCGATAGTCATAACGTTCGACGAGAACGTCTACAACGTGCCGACAACGCTGAGCGTAAAGCCACCAACAACGGAGGCAGTCTCGCGCACGGCTGACCACACCGACGGCGCGACGACTGTGACAATAAGCTCCATCACCGACTTGGACATAGAGGCCGGCATATGGACGGTCACCATACCGGCAGCAGTCACTGACGTGGTCGGCAACGCGCGCGCCGCGGCATCATCAAGTCTCACTGCCGAGCGCAGCGCGGCGCCGACGGCGACGGCAGCCTATGCGGTATTCGAGTCTGACGGCACAACGCAGCGCACCGCGCCGTACGCAAACCACGCGCGCGTCGACGACATGATCAGGCTCTCGCTCACGCTATCAGAGTCCGTCACCACGGCGCCGACTGTCCTCTTTGCGGGCGCGACGACAAACCCCGTCACGATGGTTCAGGTCGGCTCGACTGACGTGTGGCGCGCGACGTACACCGTTCTAGCAGACACGGGTGACACGGCAGCGGCCGGCAGCCCGTTCACGTTCACCGCGACTATCGAGGGCAACTCGGGCTCGACGCGCCCTGTGACAGAGGCCCTGGCGACGCCGCCGACAATAGACCGCGTGGCGCCGAGGATAACCTCAGCAGAGTTCACCGAGGCTGACACGATCGTCATCACGCTCTCTGAGGTCCTCACCGGAGCCGACTCGACCATAGAGGGATACACGTACGGCCTGACTGCCCCTGACAACACGAACAAGCCGGACGATGCGGACGCCAATCGGGACGTCATAGATCTGGCAAGCACAAACCCGGTAAACTATGACTCCACGGCCCTCACGATCACGCTAACGCTCGAGGATGACGCGACTGCCGACGTGGCCTACACAGTAGAGCTGCCGACCGCGCTGGTCGACGGGGCAGGCATCGCGTTCACCACGAGGACAGATGACGCGACGTACGACCCGCCAGCGGCCTCCACGCTCGAGTTCACCGTGATGACCGGCTCGCCGCTGGCCGCAAAGACTGACGCAAACGCCAACCTGGCCGGCATCGGCAACACGATACGCATAGACCTAGACCTCGACGAGGACGTGACGGCGCCTCCGCAGATAACGCTGGCAGGCAGGAGCACGACATCGGTGGCCATGACCAACGCAGGCGACGCTGATGCCTCGACGTGGAGACACGACCACGTCGTGGAAGCAACGCACGCAAGCACCACGACGTCGGCCCCGCTGGACATCCTCATCGTCGCCACCGGCACAAACGGCAACGTCGCGAGGATAACGGACATGAACGGCCTGGCCTCGGGCACGACAGTCACGCTGCCCGAGATCGACACGGTGCTGCCGACGGCCACGGCGCTCACCGCCGCCGTAATGCTCTCAGGGGAGTCCGCCGACGCGGCAGCCAACACTGTGGCGGCCATCGGTGATGATGTCCTCGTGCGCCTCACGGCCGGCGAGGAGCTCGTCACGGCCGCCACTGACATTGTCTTCTTTGGCCGCACCGGCGCCAACGCCGACGCAGTCACGCCGGGCACGAACAACCTGTACACGTACGATCGCACGATACTTGACTCGGACGCCAGCGGCCCACTCGCGTTCAGCCTGACCATGACTGACACTGCGGGCAACACGGCGACAGTCACGCAGACCGACCTGACGGCCGCGAACGTGGATGTCGACGCCGTCGCGCCGTCAGTCACCAACACGTCGCATGATGACACGACGCGCACGATAACGCTCACGTTCAACGAGGGTCTTGTCATGTCCACCGTCATCGCGGCCAACTTTGAGGTTTATGGGTTCACCGAGCCTGCGACGCGCTCGGCCGAGCTGGCACTTGACGCGACATACGACGATGACGGGGTCAGATACATGGACGGCGCCTCGGCCTCTGCTGCCTCGATGGTCTTGATCCGCCTGAGCGCAGACGACACGTACGAGGCGTACAAGGTCGTCATCGATGCGGCAGTCATGGACACGGCGACTAACGCGTACGTGCCCATATCCAACCCAGACGGGGACGCGGCGACTGACGACAGCGACGTCACGGTGCCAAAGAGGGACACGATTCCGCCAATGGCCACGGTGATATCCGTCACGGTCCATGACGGTGCCGCCACGCTTCCGGCAAAGACTGGCGCCGCCGCAGGCTTTGCCGGCATCGACGACACAATCCGCCTGGACATCACGCTCAACGAGGACGCCTCTGGCACGCCGACCATAGACATAGCCGGCGCGACAGGCATATCGATGGACGACAGGGCAGACGGCGACGCGACGACGTGGCGCTATGACCTCACCGTGTCGACCACGACGACAGAGACGGCCGAGCTGGACTTTACGATAATGGTCACCGACGGCGACAACCCCGGCACGATAACTGCCACGACCGGACACGTGGGCACGCTGAGTGTGCACCGGCCGGCCATAGACAGGACGGCACCGACGGACTCGTCGCTCACCACGACGGTGAGGCTCGAGGGCGCATCGACAGACTCGTCCACTGTCACGCTGGCCGGCATCGACGACGTCGTCCGCGTCAACGTCGCGGCCAGCGAGCCGCTCGTCACGGCCGTCGGCGACATTGCGCTCTTTGGGACGTCGACTGATGCCGACTCGGTGGATACAGGCGCGTCCAACGCGTACTCGTACGTGCGCACAATAGTCGACTCGGATGCCAACGGCCCGCTCGCGTTCAGCCTGACGATGAGCGACAGGGCCGGCAACACGGCGACGCTCACGCAGGCCGACGTGGACGGCACGAACGTCACCGTCGACGCCGACGCGCCGACCATCACGTCTGCGATAACGGCATCGACTACGACGCTCACAGTCACGCTCTCCGAGGCAGTCACTGGAACGTCCATGGCCGGACACTGGTCGGCAATCGACACGGATCCAGCCGTGACGGCCGCCATCTCCACAGCAGACGTCTCGGGCAGTACCGTGACGCTCACGTACACGGGAATCGAGGACACGTCGTTCAGCCCAGAGGTCACGTACACGGCGCCGTCCTCTGGAGCGCCGGCTGACGCGGCGCGCAACGCGCTGGGCGGAGGCCCCGTCACCGCCGCTGACGGCATAAACCCGACGGCTGAGGCGGCCTTTGTGGCCAACTCGATCCTCATAACGTTCAGCGAGCCGGTCGACAATGTGATGCCGACGCTGAGCGTCAGGCCGCCAACCGGCTCGGCCGTCCTGCGCAATGTCGACCACACCGACGGCACGAATACTGCGACAATAGCACTCAGCACGCCAATAGCAGTCGGCACGTGGCAGGTCACGATACCGGCCAGGGTCACTGACGCCTCTGACAACGCGCGCGCCACGGTGACCGTGGATGCCATTCGCACCAACGCGCCGACGGCGACAGTCACCTATGAGGTGCAGGACCAGAGCACGGGCAACGCAAAGACAGCGCCGTACGATAACCACGCCGTCGTCGGTGACGTGATCGTGCTCTCATTCGAGCTCTCCGAGACTGTCACCACGCCACCCACGGTTCGCCTTGCGGGCTCCACAAGCTCCGTCATGATGACGCAGGGCAGCACCGCCAGGGACTGGTCGACCGAGTACACCGTTCTGGCAGACGCGGGTGACACGGCAGCGACAGGCAACGCGTTCACGTTCATCGCGACTGTCACGGGCGACACGGGTGCGGAGGGCACGGTGACGGAGGCCTCGACGATGCCGCCGACAATAGACCGCGTGGCGCCGGCGATCTCCTCGGCGGCGTTCACCGAGGCTGACACGATTGTCATCACGCTGTCTGAGCCACTCGCCGGCGCCGACTCTGCCATAGAGGGCTACACGTATGACGTGACTGTGCCTGACGGTGCCGACTCGGGCACCGATCCGGACGATGTCCCGCTCGCGGCCACAGACCCGGTAAACTATGACGCCACGGCCCGCACGATCACACTCACGCTCGCAGACGGCGCGACTGCCGACGTCGTCCACACCGTCACGCTGCCGACCGAGCTGCGCGACAGGGCCGGCATCGCGTTCACCACGAGCGCCGAGGACGCGACGTACAGCCCGCCAGAGGCCTCCACGCTCACGTTCACCGTGAGGGTCGGCTCGCCGCTGGCCGACAAGTCCGGCACGTACGCCAACCTGGCCGGAATAGGCGACACGATACGCATAACCCTCGACCTCGACGAGGACGTGACTGCGGTGCCGCAGATAACGCTGGCCGGCAGGGGCACGACGTCGGCGGCCATGACTGACGCAGGCGACGCTGACGCCTCGACGTGGCGCCACGATTATGTCGTGGACGCAGAGCATGGCAGCGCCACGGCCACAGACCCGCTGGACATTCTCATCGTGGCCACCGGCAACAACGGCAACGTCGCGAGGATAACGGACATGGACGGCCTGGCCTCGACCACGACAGTCACGCTGCCCCTGATCGACACGGCACGGCCGACGGCGACAGTAACTGCGACTGTGAGGCTCGAGGGCGAGGGCAGCGACGCCGCATCGGGCACGATCGCCGGCATTGGCGATGACGTCCGCGTCAACGTCGCGGCCAGCGAGCCGCTCCTCACGGCAGTCGGCGACATTGCACTCTTTGGGGCGTCAACTGCCGCCGACTCGGTGGACACTGCGGCGGGCAACGCGTACTCGTACGTGCGCACGATACTCGACTCGGACGCCAGCGGCACGCTCACGTTCAGCCTGACGATACGCGACACTGCCGGCAACACGGCGGCGCTCACGCAGGCCGACCTGACGGGCACGAACGTCACCGTCGACTCGAGCGTGCCCAGCCTGGCCTCGGCGGCCACGGTCTCGACAGGCGGGCTCACAGTCACGCTTTCAGAGTCGCTCCCGTCCTCGGCCGACACTGAGCCCGGCGACTGGGCCGCCACCGACGCGACGCTGGAGCCTGACGTGACGGCCGCAATCTCCACGGCGGAAGTCTCGGGCAACACCGTGACGATCACGTACACGGCGATCGACGACACGTCATTTGCGCCGGTCCTCACGTACACGGGCACGGGCCTCGCAGACGCCGGCCGCAACGTCGTGCCGTCAGGCGCCGAGATCACCGCCACTGACGGTGTGAGGCCGACGGCGAACGCGGCCTTTTCGGGCAGCACGCTCACGATCACGTTCAGCGAGCCGGTCAACGGCGTAGACACGCTAACGCTCACGAGGCCAAACGACAGCACGACCACGCAGGCCTTTACGCACGACGACGGCGACCGCACGGCGACAGCAACGTTCACCACCATGCCGGCGCAAGGCACGTGGGAGATCGCCATACCGGCTACAGTCACTGACGTGGCCGGCAACGCGCGCGCCGAGGTATCTGCGCGCATAGAGGCCGAGGCCACTGACGGGCCGATGGCGACGGCGATATCGTACACGGTATTCGAGTCTGACGGCACGACACCGCGCGCCGCACCGTACACAGAATATGCGCGCGCCGGAGACGTGATCGGAGTGTCTGTCACGCTTGATGAGGACGTCAGCGAGGCGCCGACGATCCTCTTTGTGGGCAAGACGGCCCCAGCTGACGCAGTCACGATGACGCGCGTCGGCATGACTGACGAGTGGACCGCCGCGTACACCGTCGAGGCCGGCACAACGGACATTGACTTTACCTTTGTGATGTCGGCCACCGGCGCGGTGAGCGACGCGATGAGCGAGATACGCGAGACGGCCCTCTCGGTGACGCGGCCGGCAATAGACCGCACGGTGCCGACGATCACGGCCCAGACGGTCGACCTCGACGAGGTCACCGTGTCATTCAGCGAGGACGTGTCAGGAACCACAGAGGCCGCCGAGTGGACAGTCGGTGGCACTGTTGTCGAGAGCATCACCTCTGAGGGCTCGACGCAGACTGGCGACCTGACGCTCTCAGATGAGCGCACGATCACACTCGACCTCTCGCAGGCCGGCGCGCTTGCCGGCGGCGGGGCGACGCCGACAGTCGAGTTCACTGCCCGCGCGACGCCAGCCCTCCTTGATATCGCCGGCAACCCGCTTGATGACGCCATGGTCACGGCAATGGACCGCATACGCCCGAGCCTCGAGTCCATAGAGTTCACGAGCCTCACCATGATCACAGTCACGATGAGCGAGCCTGTCAACGCCGGCTCCCTGGGCACGACGCTCCCAACGAACAGCCTAAACCCGCGCCTCGGCTCGCTCAGGGTCAACTATGTGGCTAACGCCGAGTCGTTCACGCTGAGGACGGACATGGCAACAGAGCGCGTCATGTACACGCTCACGCTGCCCACGCGCGTGACTGACGCCAACGGCAACGACATAGTGCCCGGCTCTGCCTCAGACTATGCGCCTGACGTCACGCCGCCGACGTATGTCGCGCGCACGTTCAACGCCTCGCACGTCATCGTAACGTTCAGCGAGCCCGTCCAGGGCACGACTGCGGCCACCGAGTGGACACTTGACGTGCCGTCATCTGACCTGGTGACGCCAGATGGCACAGGGCGGGCCGTAAACGCGGTGGCTGACGAGCCTCATCCGATGAGTGCTCAGAGGAACGATGACACGATACTGGCGTCATCCGAGTTCACCACCCCGTTCTATGTCGGCCACAAGGATCCCGCTGTTAACCCATTCCCCGTCTGGGGACCGGGCGCCACGCCGACTGTGAGCTTTACGATGCCGTCTAACGGCCTCACCGACGTGCCCCTGGAGGGCGACATGGCCAACGCGCTAGAGACGACGACTGACGTGACTGCCGCTGATGCCATCCCGCCAGAGGCAGTCTCGGCAGTCTTTGACACGGCAACAGAGGTCCACATCACGTTCAACGAGGATGTCAGCATCAGGAACCGCGCCGGCCTGACAGTCTCCGGACTCACCGTCACCGACGCCACGGCCGGCATGTCAGACAGCATAGTCGTCCTCACCGTCGATCCGCCGGCAGTCGAGGGCGTGGCGCACACAGTCAGCATCGCGCGCGCAAGCGTGCAGGATGGCGGCGGCAACACGCTAGAGGCAAACGCGTCATTTGTGAATGTCATGTTCCAGGACATACTCGCGTTCACGGCATCGACGTTCAGGGCAGCCTCTGGCGAGTACATCAGGATCGTCCTCGATGACAGCACGGCGGGCAGGACGGCTGCCGGCGAGTGGTTCATCGGCGTGGATCCCGACGGGACCGGCGGCGCGGCTGCAGCCTCGCTCTCGGCAGTCTGCACGGCCGGCGCAGACCCCGTGGTACAGGCGCTTGTCAACATGGTCGACATATGCTCAGATGGGGCCGAGCCTGAGCCCAACACGATATACCTCGCATACGTCGCGCCGAACTCGGGCGCGACGCCCCTCGTGGCGTACAGGGCGCCGACCGGAGACGGCGCGACGCCCATAATCTCGACGATCAACATGCGTCCCATATCCGATCGCGCAGTGATAGCTGCTGACGGCCTGGCCCCGCTATTCAAGCCGGCCACTGCGAGCTCGACGGCGCTCACGGTGACGTTTGACGAGGACGTCATGGCAGCCGAGGGCGGCATCGACGCCTCGCGCTGGTTCCACTATGACTCGGCCGTCGACCCGCCAACGCGCGCCGAGCTTGACGCGGCAACCACGACGTTTGCCTCAGCCACGCTAGACGGCAAAACGCTCACGCTCACGCTCCCGTCAGACTATGAGCCTGCAACCGGATGGGGATCCGCTGACACGGCGGCCGTCCCGCAGACGGTGGGATACCGTGTGCCGGCCGGAGAGTCATCTGACATCACTGACGCCTCGCCGGCGGCCAACGCCCTGGCAGACGGCACGGCGGTACGTGGAGTCGCCGACGGCGCGCCGCCGGAGGTAGTCACGCTCGCAGTCGTGGTCCTCGATGATGCCACGCCAAGGGTGCCAAAGACCGGAGCCTATGCGCATATCGCCGGCGAGGGTGACGCAATACGCGTCACGCTAGAGCTCTCCGAGCCGTCCTCGACCACCTCGCTGCCGACCATCTCGGCGCTAAACGTGCAGGCCACGATGGCGCTGAGCAACGGCGACATGACGGCCACATCAGCAGACATCGCCGTGCCCGGCTCGTGGACGCCTGACGGGCCACTAGAGTTCACCATCACCGTCAATGACGCCGTGATCCCCTCCAACGAGGCGATGTTCACGCGGGAGGACCAGACCAGCGATCCGCCGGTTCGCGTGGACGTCAGCATGCCGAGCATCGAGGCCGTCCTGAGAACGTCATCAGACCTGGTCCAGTTCGTCTTCTCCGAGGACGTCACCGGCACGGGCGACGTCTCGGCGAGTGACGACGCGACGCCAGATGGCGCGACAGACCCGTCAGCGGCCCTGGAGATCAGGCCAGAACAGCCGGCAGGCAGCGACGTGATCTCGGCCAGTGACGCGACTGCGGACCTCGCGCTAGAGCCGGGCACGTACATATTCACGATAGAGGCCGGCATCACCGACCTTGCCGGCAACTCGTTTGTGCCACAAGAGGTCACGATCGGCGAGGGCGGGGAGATCGAGTCAGACACGCTCATCGTGCCGCCCACCGGCGCACTCCCAGTAACGATCAGCGCGCCTGATGATCGCGGAAGGCTCATCGGGCCGGTAAGGCTCCTCACAGACGACGTTGTGGCCGATGACGGCACGATTGACGCGGACATTACGATTCGCCTCGGGCGCCACGAGGTCACGATATTCAGCGGGACCGTGATCAGGGCGCTAGGCGAGACAGACGAGGGCGTCTCGCCGGGCACGCTCCTCGCCGAGCTCGCGCGCCGCCTGGACGACCTGACATACCACGGCGCACCTGACGCCGATGACGAGGCAGCGCAAACGGCCAACGAGCGCGCAGCGCGGGCCATCACCTCCAGTGAGCCGGCGGCCTTCCTCACGCTGGGCAAGAGGTCTGATGCAGACATGGTCCTGTTCTCGGCGCCGGTCCTGATCAGGCTAGATGGCATTTCAGAGTCAGACCACATATTCTACATGGAGGCGGTCCAGGACGGAGAGCCGCTCCACGTCGCCGGCGAGGACCGCGTGCGGGTGACTGCGATACAGACTTGCGATGACGCCGGATTCGAGGACATTGACGCCGAGACAAAGCCTGCACTCGGCGACGCGATGACAGAGGCCCTTGCGCGCGACTGCCACGTGCGCGACGGCGGGGACATTCTCATCTGGACGAACCACTTTACGCAGTTTGGCGGCAGCTCGCAGGGCATACGCGTGGGCGGAGGCGGCGACGGGTGCGATGACTGCACGCCGCCGACGCTAGGAATAGACAGCACGGGCGTGCGCAGGGTCGCCGGCGGATTCTCGTACAATGCCGACACGATAGACGCCGAGTACTATTACACGCCGCTCCCGCTAATCACGGTGGAGACGGGCCAGGAGAACACGGCAGTCATCAAGATATTTGAGGACACCGGACCGCAGAACGTGCGCCACGTGGGTCTCGGATTTGGCCTCACGCGCGGGCAGCACTTTTCAGAGTCACAGGCAGAAATTAGGGTAAGCCTGCCATTTAGCGGCGAGCCGACAGTGTCACTTGAGGATCCGGCATCTGCCCTTGACGTCAAGACGCTGCGCGCCGAGTCAGCAGTCGGCGAGTGCATGGCCGGATCGGCTGCCGAGTGCCTCATCGTCACGATATCGCACACGTTCCTCGAGCCACTAGAGTTTGACGTCGTCTCGACAGTCGTCTGGGACGACAGGCGCAACTCGTGGCAGAACTTTTTCAACCACGGCGTGCACGTCACCGGCGAGTCGCTAAACCCGAGCCACGGCATCGAGGTCAACGGCGGCACGCTCACGCTATACCCGCTCCTCGCGGGTCACGTCGATGATGACGCTGACGGGATAATCGACTATGACGCGCGCCACGTGACGTACATGCTCGATGACGAGTACCGCGTGTACCGCCTCACGCCTGACGGGACGTATGCGCCGCTGCGCAACCTCGCCTCGCTCCACCATGACGTGGACGAGTCAATGTACGAGGAGAACCGCCTGACGTCGCATGGCGCCTCGCGCGGGACGGCCCTCTTTGATGAGATTCTCGAAAAGGAGCGGGCCATCGCCGAGGAGTACCTGCGCCTCATGGGCATCGCAGTCGCGCTGCCTGGGGCCGAGCCCTCGTATGTCGCCTCGCCGGAGCCCGAGGACCAGAGCGTGTACCTTGAGCGCCTGCAGGAGAGGATTGCGAATGAGATAAACCTCGCCGAGCTGGCCATGCTAGAGCTCTATCCCGAGATGCTCCCCGAGGACGACGACGAGGGCACGGACGGCTAGCGCGCAGATCCGCCGCCCCAGAAAGCCGCCCCCATGGCTGACCGTGAGGGTCGGCACATGACCATATGCTGTGACGGCAGTGCATGATCATGTGCCTGCGCCTGCGCTGACTGCCTCCCACGTCAACGTGGGGTGAGCATGACGGAAAGGGAGACAATCAATATATCGCCCATGTGGTGCCACGCATGTCATGAGGGCGGCTATGGCGAGGATGGGGCCTGTTCACGGCGGCGGGGAGTTTGCGGGAGCACTTTGGGATGTGGTGCACATCGACATGGGCGCAATGGGCTCGATGATGGGCTCACGGACTCTCGCAGCCGCCTCCGGGGAGGAGTACGCGCCGGCGGGCCAAAGCCCGCCCACAGGGCATCCCTACGACCGTGCCGTAAGCAGGAGCATTCTTGAGGCTGGGAGCGTGATTTTGGGTGGCTAGATCTAGACCGGTAGCCAACAAGGCGCTCACTGCCAAGAGGCGAGTCGTGCGCCACCCTGCCTATGTCAACACAGTACACTATAAGGATTCGCGCCGCATGGGAGAGTTGCCTGATGGCTCTGTCCACTGCGTCATAACAAGCCCACCATATTTTTTCATAAAGGATTACTCCCTTGACGGCCATCAGAATAAACGGCACTCAAAAACTGACGTTCCCCAGATTGGTGACATACGACACTTTGACACATACATCAATGAATTGTTGCAGGTATGGAAGGAATGTCAACGCATACTAACTTCCAACGGCAAACTGATCATAAATGTCCCGTTGATGCCCATGCTAAAGAAAGATCTAAACACGCATTTTAACAGGCATATTTTTGACATTAATGCGTCCATACAGAACTCAATACTGAAACACACTGAACTCTATCTTCTTGATGTCTATATATGGAATAGGACTAACCCTTCCAAAAAGCTGATGTTTGGGAGCTATCCGTATCCGAGAAATTTCTATGCGCAAAACACGGTGGAATTTGTGGCCGTATACGTCAAAGATGGCCCATCTCAGAACAGCATTGCCAAAACTAGAAAAGCGCACAGCAAATTATCACAAAAAGAATGGGTTGAATTTACAAAGCAGGTGTGGGACATACCGGTACCAAACAAACGTGATAGTGCCTATGGACTGCATTCAGCATTAATGCCTGAAGAGATAGCGTACCGTTGCATTCGTCTGTTTACATATGAGGGTGACGTGGTTCTTGACCCATTCGCCGGCTCTGGCACAACCCTCAAAATTGCTAAAAAGCTAAAGCGTAAATATGTTGGATATGAAATAATCAAATCATACAAACCATGTATTACCAAAAAACTTCAGGAGATGGACTGAATGAGCATAAAGCTGCATACGATGAGCTGTTTTGATTTTTTGGACAAGAAAATAAAAAACAACACTGTAGACTTGGCAATAATTGATCCTCCGTACAACTTGAAAATTTCAGATTGGGACACCTTTGATTCTCATGAGCATTTTATGGAATTCACGTTCGGGTGGATCGACAAACTAATCCCAAAACTAAAAACAACTGCTAGTCTTTATGTGTTCAACACCGCTTTCAATTCTGCCTACATATTACAACATCTTGTTGCAAAAAACATGATATTTCAAAATTGGCTATCGTGGGATAAAAGAGATGGATTTGGATACGCGACCAAAAAATTTGTCAACGGGCAAGAAACCATACTATTTTTTACCAAAGGCAACAAGCACACATTCAACTATGATGATATTAGGATCCCATACGCGTCGACTGACCGAATTAACCATGCAAAGAAAAAAGGCATTATTAAAAATGGCAAACGTTGGTACCCTAACCCTGATGGCAAGCTTTGCGGAGAAATATGGCATTTTCCTAGCGAACGACATGTCAATAAAGTGAACGGCAAAATAAAAAAGCTTACCCATGAATCAATTAAACCCCAAAGCATGATCACGAGGATTGTCAAAGCAAGCAGCAACAAGGGTGATCTTGTTCTGGATTGCTTCTTAGGAAGTGGGACAGTCCCACTAGTTTGTAAAAATTTGGGACGCAATTTTGTTGGATGTGACAATAATCCCAAATATACTATAGGAGCAAAACAACGTATTAAAACAGGTGTGTTGTCAGTTGAGCTGGACTAACAAATTCCTTAACATATCTCCAGAAAATGAGGGACTGCAGTTCATAAATCAAAGAATCAACAATCTGCAATATCGTGGAAAGCACACATCACAACATAATCGATTTGACTATGATGATGTAATGCTACTCTTGCGACTTCTTGACAAACATGCTCCCAATAACACACTTATGCAGATAAGGACTACTGATATTTCTAAACGACCAAAAATCCTCCTTGGCGAAAAAACCTATTCCAATTTTTGTGATGATCTATTTGCTCAAATACAAAGAGGAACGCAGGACTCAATAAGAAAAAATTTCTTTCCTGATCTGCATCGAATGAATTTTATCAATAGATATGATAAGCACAAAAAGCCTATTCCTTCTCACAAGCGGTATTCCACAAAATTTGTGTCTTTATCAGCACTAGGGACAAAGCTAATTTCGTTTAACTTGAGCCAAAGCCATTTTCTGTACACTAAAGGGCTAAACAATCTATTTGATGGCAGAATTGAAATTATACTTGAACTGCTTCGCTATGAAGACACAGGCCTAAAAACTATTCGCTTGGATGAATATCAATTTTTTGTATCGGCCATTGACATTGACACCACATTTTCAATAGGTGTTAGTAGTGCAGCACATTTGATCAGATCTTACAGAAAGTTGGGCAAAAATAGAATGCGATTAGTTCGTGACACTATTGTGGGTGACTTGCAACCCAACAAGAAATATCCTAAAAATGAACAACGAGATTATGGAAACTGGCGTAATGAGGCAAGCCAAGTTTTTCATTTGTTGAATCAAACTGTGTATTTTCATGCGGACAACACAACATTAAAGTTGGCAGATCCACAGAACTCACCCCTGGGCATACGACTATCTAGGTCAAACAGCCAAAAATCCATATATTTTGCTAAACATAAATTAAAAAAAAACTCTGATTTTGAAATGCATCATATAATTCCTCTTGCAACTGCAGAATCAAAACAACATTTTAAACTACTTGATAACTGGAAAAATATGCTGTACATTAACGCATTACATCATGCCACAATTACAAAACACTATGAAAAGAGTGTGATTCTAGACTTTGACGAGGGAAGATTGCTATTGACGGACCCTGCCGGTAACCGGATAGCTCTTGTCAACAAGACTGATGTGCTATATGACACTGCCAATCAGAATACCATGATCAAGTATAATCGTGCACTGCACAAACATGGGTCATAAAATGTGTGACGTGGTGCACAGTACATGATCATGTGCCGACCCTCACGGTCAGCCATGGGGGCGGCCTCCGGGGGCGCACGCACGAGCCGCCTCAGCTGATCCAGGCCATGAACTCCACCGGGGTCGGCTCCCTCCATACCTTGAGCGCCTGCAGGAGAGGATTGCGAGTGAGATAAACCTCGCCGAGCTAGCCATGCTAGAGCTCTATCCCGAGATGCTCCCCGAGGACGACGACGAGAACACGGACGGCTAGCGCGCAGATCCGCCGCCCACACGCCCATATCCGGTCATTTTATGCGCAGATCCGCCACCCATGGCCCCACAGGACGCCGATATCAGGCATTCTGGCGCCGCCTGGCGCCTCGGGCGACTCGGCGAATATGCTTAAATTGAAAATTACTCAGGGGGTGGTGTGATCCACGAGACACTCGCCGAGACGCTCACGGTCCTCGTCCCCGTGCTCGCCTCGATCGTCGGAATCGTCGTGTACATCGTCTATGAGGCCAAAAAGAGCGCCCGTGAGGGCAGAAAGGAGCGCAAGGCCGACCTGGACAGCCAGGAAAGGGCGCGCGAGAGCCAGCTAAAGCAATACGAGGAGGCTCGCAAGGACGACAAAAAGGAGCGCAAGGACGACCTGGACCGCCAGGAAAGGGCGCGCGAGAGCCAGCTAAAGCACTACGAGGAGGCGCGCAAGGCCGACCTGGACCGCTACGAAAAGGCGCGCGAGGCCGACCGCAAGGAGCTCAAGGATTCCATCAACAGGGTGTGCGAACGCGTCGACAAGCTGTGCGACCGCCTCGACGGCGAGATCGCCGGCCGCAACAAGCAGCGCGTGGACGACATCAAGGAGCGCGCTGAGCAACGCATGGACGACCGCAAGGAGCGTGATGAGCAGCGCATGGCCGACCGCAAGGAGCGCGCTGAGCAGCGCGAGGCCGACCGCAAGGAGCGTGATGAGCAGCGCGAGGCCGACCGCAAGGAGCGCAAGGATGAGATGGACAAGGTCCACGAAGGAATGGGGAAGATCAGCAAAGGCATGGCGCGCCTCGACGGCCGCTTTGACGAGCTGCACGGGTTTCTCAATCCCGCGTTCATGCGCCCCACGTACAGGCAGGTCGTGCCACAACCGGCCATGCCGGAGCCTGACGACAAGGACTAGGGTGCGCCTCGGTATGGGCCCATGTGGGCGCTAGGCGCCGATCTCGTGCCTAGGCGTGCATGATATCAGCACGTCCACACTGCCCATCTGGCCAAATGGGCGCATCCTGCCTACATGGCGCGCCTCGACACCGAGGGCGCAAGGCGTGAGGAGCAGAGCCTTGATGAGCACTTTGCCACACGGGATAGAATCAGCGCCGCGCATGACGCCCGCGTGGAGTGGATCCAAGCCGAGCGCGACGCATGCACGGAGCGGCACGAGGAGTACATGGAGCGCCTAGAGGCAGGCCACGAGGCATACAAGAGGCGGTACGACAAGGCTCGGGCGCGGCTCAACTCCGCATACTTGGTGTCCGTCTAGGCACATCAGCCGAGCCCGGATCGGCGCCAAGACCCCCCAACAGGGCCGGCGCATGGCCGCCTCGGCAACGCTTTATATTGTTGGGCGCGACCACGCGCACGCGTTGTCAAGCTACAAGGGCACCTACTCTAATGAGCAGTCGATGGGCTTTGCCATCGCGGTCCTAGTCGTCCTCATGGTCGGGATCATCTATGTGCTCTCGCAGAGGTTTGGCGCAAGCTTTGCGAGCTTTATCCTCATTGGTGCTGCATCGATCACGATGGTCTACTGGGTCCACCACCTCAAGGGGATAGCAAAGGACAAAAAGCCGACGTTTGCAGCAGGCAGGGAGCACGAGACAAAGAACTGGGTCTATGACCTGATAAAGGACGGACAAAAGTTCATCTTTGTCGCCGAGGTGCCCGGACCGGACTCTAGGATCGAAGTCAGGCTAGTCGGCGCGACGCTCCACATACGCGGCAGCGGGGGATTTTCAAAGGAGGTCCCGATAGACGGCTCGGACGGGATGGAGATTAACGACTTCAAGTACCGCAACGGCGTCCTGACGCTGCGCATAGGGCCCTCAGAGGCTTCTTGACTCCTCGATCTTTGCCGGCAGGTACTTGTCAGTAATGTTCGTCAGGCCGTACTTTGAGAACGCCTCTAGCTCGGCCTTGCGCTTTATCCTCAGAAACTCTTCCAGCTCGCGCTTCCATATGCCCTTTTGGTAGCGCGGATCGCGCCGTAGGTCGTGGCAGCGCTTTATGTCGGCCTCTGTCATCGGTATCGTGGGAAGCTTGTGCTTTTCAATGTCAGTGGCCCAGACTCCCATCCACTTTGCGTCCGGAACCGTGAGCTCGCGCAGGTGCGCGGCGTTGGCCGAGCCGGACTTTATGACCATCGCAATGTGCTCGCCATAAACGTCACCATCAGTGAGTATTATGACAGGCAGGCCGAGCTCCTCATGGAGCCTGCGCAATAGCGTGCGAGTCGAGCGCGGGGCCTGCCCGCCAGTGTCGACGATTATGGACTTGAAGCGCGAGTGGACCTTCTCCTCGACAAACCTCGTAAAGAGTCCGCCCTTTTCTATGGCAATGACGAGCTCGGCGCTAGTCTCGACTAGCTCGGCAGTAGTCAGGCTAGGTCCGACTGCATACCCGTCAGGATGGTTTGAGAGGTTCATCCTCTTGCCCTCGTATCCGGGAACAGTATACTCTATGTCGAGGTCGCCAAAGACGGCGCTGCGCTCCTCGGGAAATATGTGAAACTCTTCGCGCGCGCGAGAGAGCATGGCCTCAAGGTCGACGATGATATTGTCAGACTCGGACTGGTTGTCAAAGTCGATCTCAAAGGCCTGTGACGAATAGTAGACATCACGAAGAGTCGAGGACTTTTTCTCCTGCGTGAGGCGGTTTGCAAAGAACGCAAGCCACATGAGCTGCGTGAAGGATCGCAGCTGTGACGTGTTGCGCGAGCTGCGCACGGCGGCTCCTGCCCCGAGGATATACTGGCGCAGGGCCTTGTCATACGTTATGTTTGAGACGGACCGGCTCGGTATCGAGAACTTTGGAAACTCGCCTGCGTCAAGCTCGGAATATATCAGCTCGCCCTGCCTCCTCAAGAGCGCAATGAGCGAGTCCTGGCGCTCCTTGGCGCTAACTGCCCTCTTTTTGGAAGCCATCAGAGACCGGCCCGCGTGCGCATTGCGCGCTGCCTGCGCACGGCTCCATTTTAACCTAAAGGGGACAGCGCCCTAGATGCCATACTCGACGTGGCGCTCGTGCTTTTCCTCAATGTGCGCGGCCCACGCGCGATACGCGCCCCACTTGAAGCCGCCAGAGAGATAGCTTGCCGCATGAACGCGGCACTCGGCGCACTCGGCGATGAGGTTCCTGTCCTGTATGTACCCCAGTATGAGCGAGACCTGCGTGTTCTGGATTCGGCTGTTTAGGAGCTTTGCCATGACCATGACGAGCATGATGATCGCGGCGATAAAGACTAGTGACATGAGCGGCCGGTCAGTCTGGTGATAGTACAGGGCGACTGCGCCGTTCATGGCAATTATCCCGAGCGCTATGGCCGTGAGGCGCACGTCCCTCCTGAGGGCCGCGGCGACCTGGGCGCGCCATGGCACGTTTATCACTGGCGCCTGCCCCCTGCAGCAACGCTGCCTCGTCTCATGGTTCGCGCCAAACCCCGCACCGTATTTTAATCTTCTAGCGCCTCCCGGCCAGCAAGTGTGAGATCATACTACAAAATTTAAATACACTACGCCCTATCCACTGGCATGGTCGCCATGACAGAGGCCGCATCGAACGCCTTTGGGACAGGAGGGGTAACGTCAGTCATATCGTTCATCAGGACGGCGTGGAGGATGAAGTCAGACACCGACTTGCTGCGCAAGGACTACGAGGCCATGGCCAAGTCGATGGACAATGTGGACTCGGGGCTCTCGGAGATCCGGAAAAGCATAAAGTCACTTGATGCCGCCTCTGTGG
This sequence comes from Cenarchaeum sp., assembly GCA_963692915.1. GTDB lineage: Archaea > Thermoproteota > Nitrososphaeria > Nitrososphaerales > Nitrosopumilaceae > JAHRAL01. The sequence continues at coordinate 1,038,631 of OY843584.1, read as the reverse complement.
AATACGGCGTCGAGATCAAAAACCTGGTTAAACTTGTGGATTCGCAGAGTGACTCGATAAGGCTCCTCTGTGACACGTCTCACACACACAGGGAGGATATTCTCCAGATCAAGGCAGTCCTCTCGACCCTCGGGGTGAGTGTCGGCTCGCACACCTCCACGCTAGCGGACCTCGCCAGTGGGCAGTCCGTGCTAAGGGAGGACATGGCGGGCCTCGGGGAGAGGGTCAACTCGCAAGTCGGCACGATGGGCGACCTAAAGGAGGCCATGGCGGGTCTCGAGAAGAAGGTTGATTCGCACACCTCCACGATGGGCGACCTAAGGGAGGCCATGGCGGGCCTCGGGGAGAGGGTCAACTCGCACACCTCCACGATGGACAAGATGAGGGAGGACATTGCGAGCCTCGAGAAGAAGGTCGACTCGCAAGCTGACGCGCTGGCGGGACTCGAGAAGAAGGTCGACTCGCAAGCCGACGCGCTGGCGGGACTCGAGAAGAAGGTCGACTCGCAAACCGGCGCGCTGGCGGGACTCGAGAAGAAGGTCGACTCGCAAACCGGCGCGCTGGACAAGATACATGCATGGCAGGCCAAGACCAAGGCGTGGCAGGCCAAGACCGACGAGAGGCTTGACAAGCTCCATCAGTCAATGGCCACAATGCAAGGGTCAATAGACAAGCTGATCAAGATGGCGGAGGAGAACAGGGGTTGAGCGCCATGACCGTGATGTCCTTGCGCACGCAACGGGATCAGAGACTCCGCACCGGTGGTGACACCTGTGTCATGCATGCATGCCCACCTGCGTGCTGCAGTGAGGGCAGACCGGCCGATGGCGTGCGCACCGACAATCCCATTGGGGGCAAGATTGCGCTTTTGTGTAACAAGATCATGTTACACAAACGCGCACCCCATTTCACGCCTAGACAGGGCTCCCCACGGGAATGTGAGACGAGGCAAGTATAGACACGATTGCGGCGATGGTTCCGGCTAGGAGCGGACGCGCATCCGTTATGCTCATGGCAGATATCTTGCCGACGGCAACATTGGCGCATATTGCGCTAGCCACAGTCAACGCATTGATCGCCTCGTCAAAACCCGGCGTGAGGCTCATGCGCGTTATCCCAACGCTCGCGCCAAGTCCGGGAATGTCAGGAGCGCTGTCAGGCAGGCCGACGAGCATTCCCTTGAGAAACCATGTCATGGCAACTATTGCGACAGGAGATGCCGCCGATACTAGCATGTATGGCCTGACAGCAGACGCAATGTCGCGCTTTGCGTGAACAAACCTCTCGACAAACTCTGTCGTCCGTGTCAGTATCCACGCGTCAATCGATCCCGTGTCGGCAATTCGCGAGAGCAAAAAGAACGAAAACCTCCCTAGCCACGATCCGTGGGCCGTGTCTGCAAGAACGTCCTGTGTCGTCTCGCCGGCATGGCGTATGCGCGTGTTTGCGCGCTCGATAATGGCGCCAAAGTGCCTCCCGTACTGTGATGTTCCGGACGCGACAATGCCGGCAAGCGCGTGGGAGACACTCGAGTCACCTGCGCTGATGCGCGATGTCATGTCGCGAAAGAACATTCCCTGCCCCGAGTCTATCGCCGCAGCACCACGGCGCTGCCTGTGGGTCAGCGCAACCATGGACAGCGAGAACGCAAGCGATGCTGCTGCCATTATCGTCCATATGCCCAGGGATGCCGGCGCGACGGCAACTCCGGCCACTGCGCCCGCGCAGATGGGAATCCTCCAGTCGATCCTGATCGTGTCGCCAAACCTTGGCTGCGATGTATGCGCAATGATGCACGCCGAGACTGCCATTGGGGGCATGGCCATAAAGGCGATCTGCGATAGGAACGTGGCTGACTTTGGGCCGGCTATGAACGCCACGGGCGTGACCATCACCGGCAAAAAGAGCATCATAAAGACGACCATGACGGAGAGCGATGATGCGCGCTCCTTGTATGCCTCGAGGCGCCGGCGCATGCGACCGAGCAGCTCGCTGACCTGTGACTTTAGGTGGGCCTCGGGATCCCCGGCGCCAAACGCGGCGACATACCCGCAGAGGAGGTCCCCGAACATGCGGTTTGGGTGGTTTCGCCCAAGGTCGCCGAGTGCCGCAATGCTGCCCATGCCCAGCGTGCGCCCGCGGCCCATGACGCGTGCCTCTCGCTCGAGGGCCGGAAAGATGCCGCGCCCGACAACGCCGTCTAGCGCGTGGGCCATCGTCTTACCGACGCCGGCGAGGAGCAGGCAATAGACTGCAAAAAAGGTCATCTCGTCAGCAAGCGCGGCCTTTCGCCCCGAGGCAGCAAGCCTGAGCTTTGTGCGCGGGTAAAAGAGCGCCGCGACTGGCGGTATGGCCGCTAGTGCGGCAAGCTCTGCGCGGCTAGTTATCGCCGCGAGCGCAATGGCTGCCGGAACGGCGAGTGCGACTGATGCCACAAGGGCCACTCCGGCCTCCCTGCGCAAGGCTCCAAGGTTTGTCGCCATTCCGGAGAGCGCCACGCTCCTGCCCATGTTGGGGTTTAGCCCGCCGTACGTGCGCCGCAGCGCCCCGGCGTTGATGAACGGGTCAAGCGCCCTTGTTGCGCGCGTGGCGATCGAGGACATTGCTTCTGAGACTGCCTTGCGCGCGACCCTGGCAGCATCCGCACGTGGCCTGCTGCGCCGAACAACGGCGCCTCGGCGCGCCGGCGCGCGGTGCGTCCTGCCGCGCCGTGCCCCAAGGAGCGCAGTTGCGCCAAACACCGCAGCGCACGCGACGAATGCCGCAAGTGCTGCCGGCCAGTGGCCGATCACATATGCGCCTGCCGATGCCGCACACGCCACCAGGCTGCACACTTGGGCCGAGTCTGTCCTGGCGTCCATCACTGTCGTGTGTGCCTTTTGCTTAAATGGGCGCGTGATGCGACACTGTGGCCCATAATCGCGGGTTTGGCACGCGTGCGGCGAGACTGCCCCGCATCCGCCATGGTTTGGCCGATGATCTGCTGCGTGCGCCCTTTTATGCGATTTTCTCGCCTGTGTGTAACAATGCGCCAAAGCAACAACCGTCAAAACCGCACCCCGTGGACAGCACGCCGAGTGAGGGCAGCCTCCAACATAATCGGCATGGCCCTTGCGATCACCGTGACGCTAGGACTTGCCGGCAGTGTGGCCTATTTCCTGACACAGCAGACAAACGTCCTGACTACGCAAGAGGGAATCGGCCTTACGGGCCCGCGCCTCCTAAAGACAGACGCAGCTGACGTGCTCTCGCTGTCCATAAAGAACACGGGAACATCGCCGCTCGCAAACCCCGAGATCACGCTCACGGGGGCGTGCGAGGCTGGATCAAGTCCAACAGACGCCAAAATAACAACCTCGTCGACTACGATCAAGCCTGGCTCCACGCATGGGGTGAGCGAGCAGATCAAAACCACCCATTGCGAGGGCGCCAGCCCGTCAGTCAACATAGCGGCCGGAACGTCCTATGTCCTGAGCGTAAAGGCAACTGCGTCCGGAACGGACTCGACGATCAGAGAGACCGTCACGGTGACCTCTAGGTACTAGACCCGCGCGCAACATTCTCCTTTTTTAGGAATTTTTGGGAGTGCGTGTCGTGCGCAGAACAGACTATATCGACATGGTCTACTTTCGGTCGATCAACTCGTTCAACCAAAAGGTCTTCCCAGTGCCCATACCGTTCATGTCAAAAATGTCCCCAAAGCAGCTCCTGCTGATGGGCCTCGCCTCGCTCATCGCGTATGCCGCATACATTGGGCCGGCATGGCACCTCGCGCCGGCCTCGGTGTTCCTCGCATACATTGCGGCCAGGGAGAGAAAGGCGCTCTATCCGGAGCGCCATGCGCTTGCGATACTGCGGTTCTTCCTGAGGCGCCACGTGGTGGGCAGCGCGACCAAAAGGCGGCGATCGGCGCGCCACGGCGATATCCACCGTGACGGCCTGCTCGTCATTCCGGCAAAGTTCTCGCCGAGGCGTGCGGCGGCAGGTCCGGAGGCGGCCCTTGCAATGCCGCGTCGCATGTATGCGGCAAAACTAGGCACGCCGATCTCCCTTGAGGTGACGGTGTACGACTCGGCCGGACGCCTCTATCCGAGGACACGCGCTGATGTTGTCTTTGATGGCCGCAAGTATGCAGCAATGTCAGACAGCAACGGGCAGTTTGAGATATACCCCGTGGTGACCTCCTTTGGGCGCAAGGAGCTCACAGTCAGCGTTGAGGGCCGCCGCATACTCGTTGAGAGCTTTGACGTGCAGCGCGGATAGTTGCGCCGATCGCCCTTTTATTGGATTTTGTGGCGACATGTACGTGGTAATCAGCCGAGACAGCATGGATGCCGAAACCCGCGAGAAACTTTATGGGGTCATCATAACGATGATCTTTGCGGCAGTAATCGTGTCAATAGGTCCTGGACTGATCACGTTTCTCGCCGGCACGGACTCTAATGACACCGTGTACGCGGGGTTTAAGGATCTCTTTGACAGGTTCAATGACAACATGCGCACCATCGTGATAGCGATTCTTGGACTGTTTATGCTCGCGGCGATAGCAAAGCTTCGCCTCTCTGAGCCGCGCGGCAGGAGGCGACCCTGCGGGGATGGCGCAGATGATGCGGCGCGCAAGGACATCAGTCGGCGATGCGCATAAGGCTGCCCTCGCTCCTTCTCACCGCATTGACAGTCGGAGTGGCAGCTGTGGCAGTTGGCACAGTCAGGGACATTCCGGTCTGGGTTTTTGCGGCCGCGACGGCCGCATGGGTCGCGTGCTTTTGGGCCGACGCGCTGCACACCCTGGGCTTTGGACGCATGACGATCGTCTTGCGGGAGTCAAACGCGATCTTTAGGGCGCTCTACTTGCGCCTTGGAGCGTGGGCAGCACCTGCACACCTTGCGCTAGAGGCCTCCTGCATCGTGGCGCTCTCTGCGGCACTGGCGCACGTGGGTCTGGCCGACGCGCGCGTCCTGGCGGCCTCAGCCATGGTTGTCCTGGCCGGCGAGCACGCTGCGGCCTTTGCGGAGAATTGCGCCTTTGCGCGTCGCGCCAGGGACAGCACGGCTGCCGGAACGCCGACATAGATCAGCGCGTTTGCCAGTATTGCAAGCGTCCCGAGGGTCACGACGTCACGTGCGCTCCCGTGCCCCGCATGCTCTAGGATGCCCAGAGTATGGACCATGGGGGAGACTGCAAGGCGCACGGCCACGCGAAGCTCGGGGATGCTCCTTTGCGCATCGGCGATGGCCGGTGACACGGAGTAATATGCCACGTTTAGCCACTCCATGAACGCCCTGCCCTCGTCTGTTTCCATGACTGCCGAGTCGCGCACCTCCCTGAGCCGCTGCACGTGCGGCGCAAGCTCGCTGCCGTATGCCGCCGTGGCTATCATGCAGCCGCCGCCCTGCGACCCTGTGGCTGCCGCCTCGGCAACATGCTCTGCGGGAACGGCCACGTCAAACTCGCCGGATGCGACCAGTGTCCTCCCCGTGCTCACGCTGGCGAGCGCCTTGTACGTGTGCGTGCCGTTAACATGGCTGCCTGTGACGGTATGGTCCTCAAGGCGAAGCTCGGCCGAGTCCCCGACCTGCACGCTTCCGCGGGAGATCCTCTTCCCTGACGGGTCGTACACATCATAGTACACCTTGCCGTCAATGACGTCTGGTTCCCCCGAGAGCCTGGCCATGATGCTGACTGTGTCCCCTGGAGAATATGGCCCGCGTGCACCTCCGGCAATGCCTACTGACATTGCCGCCTCGGCTCGCTCTGCGCGCAATGGCACGGCGGGTCGCGCAGCATCGGCGTCACGTGCAGTCCCTGCGGGTTCCTGCGGCACAATGGGCGCATCGATACTCGCCGGCGTGTCCACGATCACCGTTCCAACGGCCCATGGGTGGATGGAGCACGAATAGCCGTACCTGCCAGACTCGGCAAACCTGTGGGAGAACGAGTCGCCCGGGGCCATGAGCGAGCTGTAAAAGAGGCGCTCCTCGGCACCGGAGGGTAGTGTCTCTGTGTCATTGCCTGCCACGGTGTGCGCAGCCGCATCAGCATTGAGCCAGCTCACCGTGTCGCCGGGCATCACGTGGATGTCCTGCGGCGTGTTGCACGAGCCAGTCACTGCGCATGAGCGCGAGTGTGATCCCACATCAACCCTGTTTGGCACTCCGGCGAGATCATGCACAAGAAGCGTCAGTGTTGGGCTCGTCGCGTTGCGCACAGGCTCGTGTGCGACGATCCTGTGGATCCCAGAGGGCGTCTCAAAGCCTACTGCAATGACGGTTGAAAACTCTCCGTCCGAGCTTGCTGGAACGACGTGGACGCTAGTCTCGCCAGATGGATCAGTCAGCGTAATCTCAATGTCGACCCTGTGCTGGCCTTCCACGCGTCCGGACACCTCGACATACTGCTCGCCATGCCTCTTCTTTTGGACAGTGTCTGGCATGATGCCAATCTCGCCAAATCCGTCATTGTGCGCTATGGAGCGCGAGGGGGACGGGGACGCATGGGAAAAACCGTGTGCGGGAACCGGCTCGAAGGATGGCACAATGCCGATTCCCGCACCCGTGGTGCCGGTGTACGCAACGGATGTCGGCTCGCCTACGCCCCCCTGGGCCGCGATGCCGGCTCCGATGGCCACCACTGCACATGCCAGAACGGGCACCAAGTGACCACACAAACGGGGCCCGTTTCTCGGCAGGAGCATTGCACACGTCACATGTGCGCATATTTTGCATTAAAGCGGGATCCGGGGTTGCTCATGGGCACACGCGCGCATTTTAGGAAAACTCCGGCACACCACGCGTGAGGGCCCAACTGCGCCTTGTGGGAGCGCCGCGCGCGCGCAATATCGCCGCAAGCCTTGCTGCGCGCATCGAGCCACTCTGCCATGTGCGACTGCGCTCGCGACGCGTGGCGCACCGGCGAGCCGGCCTCATCACCGGCCCGCTCCTCATCATCACCGGAATCGCAGCACTGCTAGGAATCGCAATAGTCTCGCTCCTCTTCCAAAAGGAGCTCTCCGCCACGTTTCTCTTTCTCTTTACGTCAATGCCGCGCTTTGAGGCCCTCGTCTCGGCTGACGGGTCAGTCGAGCCGGGCAACGCGCTATATGGCATGTACCTCAACTTTCGCACGATATCGTTCTTTGTCATGTCAGTGGCCATAATTGTGGCAGGTCTGAGCTATGGCCTCGAATCGGTCAACATTGTGCCGCCAAACGCGGCCTCAAAGATACTCGGCAACGGGATGCTCTACCTCATTGTGATCATGGTGTTTCCGCACTTTTGGGACATGATCGCCGATGCCGTGGAATGGATGTCGCTGTGGATACTAAACCCGGAGGATCCCTCGCGTGCGCATGACACCGTTGCCAAGCTCCTCGTCTACATGAGCCCCGGCCAGTATCCAGAGGTTGACTATGCGCGGCTGTTTGGCAGCGCAGGCTCGGCGATTGCGGATGCGGCATTTTCGTCCATTGTGGACTTTGTGACTGCGCGCGAGGGCGGCGGCGCGCTTCAGGCGATCGGGGAGGGGTACGAGCGAACCATCACGGCGTTCCTGACTGAGATCATGCTCTTTTTTCTCAAGGCGATCGCGCTGCTCACAATGACGCTCACTGCATTCCTACTTGGAACCGTTCGGTATGTCCTCACGGGACTCTTGGCAGTTGCTGTGCCCCTTGTGCTTGCGCTCTCGCTGCTTCCACAGTTTGCGCGTGTGACAGCCCTCATGCGTGACACGCTAGTGGCACTGACAATAGTGCCGCTCTTCTCGGCACTTGCGGTGTCTGCAGGAGTGGCTGTCCTAGCTGACCTGGAGAGCGGGGACTTTGGTGTCGTGCAGGTTGTGATCGACCCGAGTGACGTCGGGCGGGACGCAGACGCGTGTGGTGCCGATGACGACCCCACATGCGAGGACTCTGGCACGATGGTTCCACCTCCGGCGATCCAGGAGCTCACGCATGGCGTCCGCAAGTTCTTTATGGCACTAGCCGTGCTCGCACTGGCGATATACTTTCCCGCAATGCTCGCGCCGATGATATCGCGGATCATGTCTTCAGTCCAGCAGCACGTCTCGACAACGGGCCTTGGAGCCACAGTAATGATGTCTGGCATCCGCTCGGCCATGCCGTATACCCCGGCCATTGCGGCTCGTGGATACACAATTGCGCGAACGGCCGGCTCGCGTGCAGCAGACTTGATAAGGTACGGTCGTCAGGACTTTTGTTACGATCTATCTGGGCAAACCACGGAATTCTTAAAGCAGGCCAACATGAACCACGCGAAGCTCAGTATGGCGCAATCTGGCAAGTCGGCACATGCGCCGAAGCGACCTGACGCCCGGACGCACATTGGCAACGTGGATGACACGATTCGGCGTGGGCTCTCTAGCAAGGCCGACTCGGGGAACGTGATCCCTGACGCCAAAGAGTCCGCAAAGTAGGCGCATCATGTGGTCTCAGTTGCGGGACTTGCGGCACGCTATTTCTGCTCGGGCAGTATGTGTCTCTGGGCGCCCATCGTCCTAAAGAGCACGTCTCGAACCTCTTCGAACCTGCCTGCCAAGTTCTCGATCTTGCCGTTTAGCTCCTTGTTATCATGGTGTCTTTGCTTATTGTCCACACGTCTCTCCTCTCGAAGATTGTTGATCTCGATTCTCAGCTTGTCGCCCTCTTCCTTGATCTCCTTGCGCCTCGCATCGCCCTCTTCCTTAACCTCCTTGCGCCTCGCGTCGCCCTCGGCCTTGATCTCCGCACTCAGCTTGTCGCCCTCTTCCTTGATCTCCTTGCGCCTCGCATCGCCCTCTTCCTTAACCTCCTTGCGCCTCGCGTCGCCCTCGGCCTTGATCTCCGCACTCAGCTTGTCGACCGCTTCCTTGATCTCCTTGCGCCTCGCGTCGCCCTCGGCCTTGATCTCGGCGTGGAGCAACCCAAAGCCCTCCTTCATCTCGTCTCTGATCTTCTCGTTCGCCGCCTCGCTCGCCTTCTTTAGATCGGCGATCTCCTCGCGCCTCGCCTTGCCCTCGGACTCGAGCTTTTTGTCCAGCTGGGCATTGCCACGGACATGCGTGACCCAGAGCATTCCCATCATCCCGAGAACGCCTACCACTATCGCTATGGTCTCCGTTTCCACGAAAGCACTGCGTAAATTTTCAATTTAAAGGTAATTCGACTGCTAGCCGTGAGATATGCCGATATTTAGCTTAAATTCAGTTTATTCGCGCACCGCCATGGGCTCAACGCCAGACGAGAGCGCCCGCGAGACGGCCGCATTTGAGACCAAGGGGGGCGCAAATGTCGGAAGCGCAATCCTGCACATCACGACTGCCGGACTCGTCCTTGTGAGCGTGCGCCATGGCGTCATATTTGATATCGCCTGGGACAGGCTCTACACGGCCACACGGCGCGGCAAGAGCGGCATAAAGCTGTCCTGGGATGACGGGGCAGGGCACCTTGTGTCATACGATCTGGCCTTTGGGGATCCTGGCCCTGTCATGCACGAGATGAGGGCGGCAAACGAGGCGTATGCCTCGCAGGTGAGCCTTGTGGAATCGCTGCGGGCAGCGCAGGGGGGGACAGAGCCGGAACCTTCAGGCGGGACGCGCACGGACTTTGGGAACAACGAGTGCCATTGGCACGCAACAGAGGTGACGGAAAAATCCGTCGTTCTCGCATCCTCCAAAGTCCCAGTTGTGACGCCAAGGGATACTCGCATACCGTGGGAGGTGCCTGACAGGCACGTCTGGAACGACGCGTGGTATGACAGCGAGGCAGGATCATTTGTGACGCACAATGCCCTCTTTTGCAGGGCTGATGACGTGCTGGGTCCGGGGTCGCATGGCATGTACGACTCTAGGCGTGCTGACGGCTCTGTGACCCTCGCAAAGGGCGATGTGAGCTTTCTCCACGGGTATCCGGCCGTGAACCGAAAGTGGGACGGAGACGGGGGGATGCGCAGCGCATGGACACTCTTGTCCACCATACGAGCCGAGATGCTCACGTCGGCAATGGCCTTTGACAAGGTGTCTGAGCCTGCTGAGCGCCACCTGACGTACCTGACTGATCCTGCCGGCGTGTATGTGCCACGGTTTCACGCGCCCGTGTCGGTCCATGAGACGGTTCTGTTCAACTCTGAGATGCGCAAGTATGCGCAGAGCGCATATCGTGGCGTCATTGACCAGCTAAACTACCTTCGCGAGAACGTCAGTGTGGCAGGGGGGTCGCAGGGAACGGCGGGGGGCTCAATGCGGCACCATGACGCGCAAGATGCGCACGACGACCCAAATTTTCGCAAGTGGATGCTAGAGCCTGATCGCCAATAGGAAAAAGGTCGCCGTGCGGCCTTAAGTGCATTTTTCCCCACATGTGTGTGATGATGTTCGCACAGCACGGCGAGAGGGTCATTGCGGCCTTTGAGGTCACCACTAGGCATGGCTCGTGCCTCATGCACGTAAGCAGCAAGCGCGTCCTGCTCGAGAACGGCCGACTAGGGTGCATCATGGTTCTCGGGTACGCCGAGATGGCATCGTGCAGCCTGCTCTCACCAGAGCGCGGGAGACGGGGCGGCCGCCTCGGCCTCTATCACCACAATGGCCACAGCATCAGCGTCTCGGCGCGCCGCGCCTCGTCTGCAGTCGATGCCATAAACTCGGCTCTCGCGCTGTATCGCGCCGCGCTGACCGAGTCTGGCCTCGAGGGAACCCCCGCGCCGCGTTAAATGCGCATTTGCGCACATTGAGCCATGCTGGGAATTCGCCGCCGCGACGGGGCGTTTGGGGCTCGGACCGACATGATGGACAAGGCAATCCGCGACATGGTTCGCGACGGCCTGCACAAGGAGCTCCACGCACTTGACATCGGCCACGCCTCTGTGCCGCACACAATCACAGAAGCAGACGTCATTGACTCGTATGACGTCGGCGACGCTCGCGTGTTTGTGACGCGCGACGGGCGTTACGTCGTCTCTGAGCCAGAGGTGTCCCCAGAGCTCGAGTGGGCAGTCCACGCGCTAGCGAGCCACCTCTACATGTCAATGGACATTGGCGCCGAGGCGCGACCCGGCGCCGAGGAGATTAAGGAGCGCATATGGGAAGCCGCATCGGAGCTCGGCTTTTCTGAGCTTGTGTCTGGCAACCACGCCGAGATCAACTATTACGTCAGGCGCGCCTATGGCTACTGGAACCTAGACGTGTTGTTTCGTGACGACAACATTGAGGACATTATGATACCAAAAAGGACGGATGTCGGGGTGGTTCTGCGCGCACACAAGGGATACCCCGTGTACAAAACCAACATCAGGCTCGGCACGGACGCCGAGTTTGACAGCCTCGTGACGCGCATACTTGAAAAGTGCGACGCGCACGCGAGCAACGCTGAGCCCATAGTCGATGCCGTGACGCCAGAGGGGGACAGGGTGTCAGTGGCGTTTAGGCGGGAGGTGTCAGCAGGCACTGCCATGAATGTGCGCAAGTTCTCACGCACCCCGCTGACCATCGCGGATCTCCTTCGTGGGGGAATGCTCACATCAATGATGGCCGCATACTGGTGGATGCTAGTTGACGCAATGTCGTTTAACATTGTCGTCGGCGTGACCTCCTCGGGCAAGACGACTATGGCCAATGCGCTGCTTGCCATGGCAAACCCCAACTGGATGATCGTGACAGTCGAGGACACGCCAGAGATGCGCCTGCCGCACGCGCACCTCCTCTCGCTTCGCACGCGCGCATCTGCGCTCAACAAGAGCCTTGCGTACCGCATAGAGGACCTGATTCCCGTCACGCTCAGGCACAACCCGCACCTCGTCATCATCGGCGAGGCGCGCAGCCGCGATGCGATATATGCGGCCTTTGAGAACGCGGCCGCCGGCCACGGTGGCGTGACCACAATGCACGCGCCAAGCGCAAAAAAGACGATTGAGCGTGTCCGGTTTGCGGGTGTGGACAATAGCTACCTGTCGCTGCTCTGGACAGTGTGGCACTGCCGCGAGCTGCACTCCCCGCGCCTCGGCAGGGTTGTGCGCAGGGTCTTTGGCGTCGACGAGGTCAGCATGGGCGCCCATGCCGGCTCGGAGCCGCGCATGGACACGATATTCAGGTATGATGCCCTAGGGGACACGTTCACCGAGCACTCTGCGCACGATCTTGTAAAGAGGAGCGCTAGGCTGCGCGATGCGGCCGAGGCCCTTGGGCTAGAGAACCCCGCAGCCGACCTTGAGCGCCGAGTGTCAATCCTCGAGGAGTGTGTCGCCTCCAACCCCGCCTCGCCTGCTGAGGTCATGGACGCCACGGCACGCTACTATCGCCCTTAAATCGGATTTTCCTGCGGTGATTCGATGGGGAGGCTAGCAACGATGGCAGACAGCGGCGCGACTGCAGTTCCGGAGACGGAGAGGATGAACCGGCGCTATGTCTATCGCGTGTATCCGGTCAACTTTGATGGCATGCATGATGACGAGCGCGCCAAGGCACTCTCGGGATTCTCCTCAATCCTCCTTGGGATCACGAGGCCAATGACGATATGGGTGTCGCGCAAGACCGTCGAGGTTGAGGTCGGCGACCGGACAGTCGAGATGGTGATTCCCGAGACGCACCTGGCCTCCTCTGAGCCCCTTGATGCGGCGATCATGCCCTCGGGGTTTCAGTTCACGGTGAGCTCTGGGCTCATGAGGCCTGCAGTAAGGAGGCATAACCTCGCTGGCCTCGAGCTCGCCGACGGGCGCACTGCGCGATGCTTTGTGTTCTATGCGTTGCCTAGCGCAATGCCTCCGGCATGGATAATGGACATGATGAACATGAACGTCGAGGCGTACGGCAACGGCGCGTCAGGCAGGCTTCTCGAGGCCGCATGTGTGACTGTTCGCCCAATCGAGCAGCACATTGCGGCCACGCGAATGCGCGGGTTTACCGAGAACCTAAAGGTGATGGCTTCGCGTGATGACACGATATCAGCACAGCTGGAAAATGCGCAGCGCCTCACGGCTCTTATATCCAACAACCGCACGCGCCTCTTTAGCGTGACGATCACGGCGATACTTGCCGGAACGCCTGCTGAGATACGCAGGAAGGAGAGGCGCCTTGCGATGTATTGCAAGCAGAGCTTTTGCAGGGTCGATGCGCCGGCGGCACTCCACCTTGACCTGTGGAACGCCAACCACTCACTCGGCGTGGATCTCACAATTGACCTTGAGAGCATGCAGCCGCTCTTTGCGTTCACGTCAAATGACCTCATGGAGGCGCCAGGCGGAATCGCCATTGGCACGTCATCGCACACCGGCGCGCCGATAGTATTCAACTACCGCATGAGGCCAAACTACAACACTGCAATAATCGGGTGGTCAGGGGCAGGCAAGTCGTTTCTAACAAAGATGCTCGCGCGCCGTTTCTTGCGCAAAAACCCGGACGCCGTGCTCCTGGGAATAGACCCAAAGAGCGAGTATGCCGCAGGACTGTCAGACGTCGAAGGGATGAAAATAGTTGATGTTACCATGTCGAGTCGCTTGGGCTTTGACCCGTTTCTCGTGTTTGATGACAACCCCACGCTTGCCGCAGGGTTCCTTGCCGACATAGCCGAGGTTGGCAGCGACATAAAGGCCCGCAAGGCCTTCAAGGCAGTTGCGCAAAAATGCTCGTCGCTCGATGACATGCACAAGCACCTGCGCGCGATCGGCGGCGGCAAGGACTATCACACATACCTTGACGACTTTGTCATGGGAGGACAGTCCGAGGTGTTTAGGGGCAGCGCAACATTTGGTGACAGGACAGTTCTTGCGTTCAATGACGCAAGTGATGATGATGAACGCATACTCTTGCTTCTCTCGCTTGGCAAGTTCTGGAAGATGATCCGTTCAATGCCCCGTCATGTTCCAAAGCTGCTCATAATTGACGAGGGCTGGAAGCTCTTTAGGCACCGCAGCATTGCGCAGTATGTCATGTCCATCGCAAAGCTTGGCAGGGCATACAATGTCTGGTGCATATTCATCGTGCAAGAGCTCAGCGACATGGTCAGCACTGCAGAGGGCAAGTCATACCTGAGCAACGCGGGCACAAAATTTCTCATGAAGAACACCGAGTCCGAAGCCCAGCTCCTCCTTGAGCACATGAGCCTCTCTGAGGAAGAAAAGGATGCGATCACGTCCTTTGACACGGGACAATGCCTCCTTCTCACGGACAAGCACCGGCTCCTTGTGACCATCGAGCCCCTCAATGACGAGTATGAAATGTTTGACACAAACCCAAACTCCTAGGCGCGCATGCGTGAGTCGGGGTGGGCGCGCATGACGGCCATGGTCTCCGTCGCCCTCGCCGTCCTCATAACGGCCGGACTCGCCCTCGCCGTGTCGCACCATCTCGACGCGCGAATAGGCGAGATGTCCTCGCTCCCCTCACTCAACGTGTCAGGCCTTGGACTTGAGGCAATTGGGGGCAGCCATGCGGTTCTCCACGGGATGGTGGGCAATGGGGGAACCGAGGCCGTGCGCCTCGCCTCGCTCACACTGGCGTCTCCGGAACAGGGCACGTGTGCGCCAAAGGGGTGCGCACTGTCAGCAAGCCTGCGCCATGCTGACGGCTCGGCGTGCGCCATTGGGCAGGATGACATGCCATGCACGCTCCTGCCGGGCGAGTCGATCCGTCTTGGCCCGTCGGTTCACGCCCTGTCTGTGACCCCATCCGCAAGGTATGCGATCTCGGTCTTCGCCGAGCCGCTCTCTGGCGGCTCAATCGTGATGACCGTGGGAGTCCTCGCGAGGTGAGAGCATGCGTGCCCGCCTCGCCTCAGAAATTATCGGGTTTGCCATGCTCTTTGGCATCGTGTCTGCAGCCGGTGCCGCACTCCTTCACTTTGTGGGCGAGGGACTCGACTCGGCCGGCGAGGCAGGCGAGTCGCTCATACGGCAAAAGATCTCGCGGCTCGGCGAGTCGCTGCGCGTCATACACTCAAGTGCGCCAGAGGCCGCCTCACCGTCGGCGTGGACTGCTAGGATCGAGATCGTCAACGCCGGCGATGCGGACATTGAGATTGCCGGGATCCACTATGTGTATGCTGACACGGTCGTCTCAGATGCCGGATGCTCTACGATGCAAAAGATCACCACACAGGATCACGTTGGCGCATGCACGCTGCCAGCCGGCGAGATAACTGACATGCGCTTTAGTCCGACACTTGGAGACGGCCATGATGGCGAGGATGTGGGAATACTCCTGGTCACCGGACCTGGCAACGTTATGCGGCTGGTGGGCAAGCCATGACTGGCGCGCCCCTGGCGTTCCTGTCACTCACAATGGCACTTGCCGCAGCACTTGCAATGTCGGCGGCAATGGGGGAGGCTGACGCCAGGCACGACACAGATGGTGCCCTCTCCACGCAAAAAAACACGGCCGGAAGCGATCAGGTGTACCATAGCTCAAAGCTTTACATGTACCTTCGCGAAAAGTGCAAGGTTCACACAGAGCTCGCGGTGACGCCCGTGCTCCACAACGGCCACAGGAGAAACAACCCCGACCGCACGTTCTATCCGGGCGACGCGCTCGGATACCACACCAACATGCGCGTCGAGGGGTGCAGCGCCGTAAAGGTGTGCCCCGTGGAGGTTCCGGGAGGCGGTGGTGAGTGCACGCCGCTCAAGGTAAAGTGCTCCTATAGCCGCCGTGGGGGATGCCAACCGTCGGGATTCGAGGGATACGGCGGCAGCGGGCCGCGCAGCGAGGAGGGCAGCGTGGTGCTGCCGCACGACATCTATGGGCCTGACGAGTCGTACCGCGTGGCAAAAAAGGCGCATGTGATGGCAAAGGTCATAGTCATGCTAGGAGGCCACCTGTACACGGGGTACCACGCGTTTGTCTCCGAGTCGGCATTTCCGGCACGCGTGATCGATCCAGGCCTCTCGGTGAGCCTCTCATACGAGCCGCTCACAGACTCGGCGGGCCACACGGCGGCAAACCTTGATGGGACGTACTATGTGTGGGATCCTATAAACGTGGTACACGAGATCGACTATGCGTGGAAGGAGGAGCGCATTGGGACGATCTATGCCACTCACACAAAGAACCACGGAATCCTTGAGCTGGTGCAGGAGCTTGACTGTGACGAGTCCTCATGTGTCCTGGCCGCGGGGGGAATTGGCGGGTATGACGCGCAGGCGATCGCGCACTCTTACACGGGCGGCTCGGCCGTGTACAACTCGTCGTGTGCGGTAGGCACGGCGCACGGTGCTGCCGAGCCGGCGTGCGCCCGATACCACGAGCGCCACGAGATCGACTACACCGCAACGCTCCACAACATCCACGCTCATGCGCGCGTGCGCACGGGCGAGGCGCGCGCACACGACGTCACCGAGTCCATCGAGCCGCTCATAGTGAGGTATGACCCACAGTTCGGCGAGCCCTACGCGTACGTCTCGCTGGCCGATTCGGTTCCCGAGCATGGCGACTGGGCATGGTCAAAGAGGCACGTCATGGCAGTGAGGTATGATGGATCCCTGGGGGGCGGAAGGGATGATGCGGATGCCGGCCCGCACGAGATGCGCCGCGCGCTGCTCAACGAGATGGACCACGAGGGCACGGCACGCTACCTGACAGGCTCGATCCCCCTTGATGCGAGCCTGGCATGGAACGCGACGGCCGGCCCGTCTGCGCACGATGCCGAACGCTGCACCGTGCATGATGCGAGCCTCATCGACGGCGCGCTCCGGCTTGGGAGGCATGCGGCCTCGGCAATGTTCACACAGGCCGCATACGGGCGCCTCTACATGGAGTATCCGATATCGGCATTCATGGCAGAGAGCGGTGCAGACGTTGCGAGCCTGCGCAACACGGTGCGAACCGAGGACTTTGCCGGTCACGAGCTGCGCGACCTGGTCTCGTACGACTATACGTACCCGCGTGCACGCTTTGCCGTTCCGGCAAGCCTTGTCATGGTCGACGGCAGCGGTCCGGTCGCCGACGGCAGCGCATCCGTCAAGATAGTCCCAACTGTTGGAGTCGGCGCGTTTGCCGCAACTGTGGGACCGTCATACCTGCATGACCGCATATGTGAGAGTGTCGAGCTCGAGGCCGATGACGCCGAGATCGCCAACATGGTCGTCTCGGACATGTATCCGCGCAAGATGGCAGCCGAATCGACTGGTGGTGGGCGTGTGGACTATATCCTGAATCGAACCGGCGTCTCTTTTACTGACGTGTATGCGCTGATGGCCGACAGCGTCGCCGAGCTTGGCTCAAACACGATATACGAGGCCCCATCGGCATACGAGTTCTCCTACGGTGTCACCGACGGCACGGCTGCCCACTCGCGCAACATGACTGCCGAGGTCCTCTTTACGACGCCGATCCTCGAGATCGCCAACGTCGCCACGGACAACGCGATGGACTATGCGGTCTCGTGCCCCTCGTGCGCGCACACGACGCTGCAGGCGCGCCCACGCGAGGCGTTTGGCGATATCGCATCAGTCGAGCGCAACGGCGTGCCCATGGAGCGCGTGTGCTCGTCGATACATGGCTGCACGGTGTCTGCGATCCAGGGAATTGCGAACACGGTGATGCTCACAAACGTGTGGGGGGGAACCGCTAGCGCGACGGTGGGCGTGGGGCTCCCTGATGCCACAGACGGCCTTGACGTTGATGTCGATGCGGTACTCTTGGCGTTCATCGTGGCAGTCGCTGCCCTCGTGGCATGGCGCATCGCGCATCGCCTTGCGCGCATGATCAGCGTTTCATAGGGCCGCTGCGCGCCTTTTATTCAAAATTCACGTGAGTCCCACGCGTGCTATGGTGTGGTCGGCAGAATGAAGAGTGTGGTGCAGGCACTGGCGCAGTCGGCAATCCGACATGGTTTTGACCGCCTTGTGGGGTATGCCTGGATACTCGCGCTAGTCGCACTCGCACCGGCTCCGTCGCCGCCTGATGCCACGGCCAACGCAGCGTCCGACGCCGGGGTGCCAACATGGCACCTTGGCGAAGGCCTCAGCGCGCTAGACTCGTTTGCGTACAGGATGTGCGTGGCCCACACGCTGCCCTCAGTCGGCTCCGAGTGCGTCACAGCCGAGCTCGAGTTTATCGGCATGCTCGAGGAGTGGCATGGCCCCGTGTGGGTCGTGCAGGCCAGGTTTGGCGTTACCGGAGACCACGAGCCTGCCTGGCAGGACGCAATACTGCGAATCGGCGCAGGGGGCAGGCTTGACGTGTCTGCTGATGCGCAGCATGGCGTCATGGTCTCGGTCCTGCGCGAGACGCTCTTTTGGATTGATGCGCACGCGAACAGCAGAACACCGCGGGATCTAGAGGTCGGCGCAAGGTGGGGAGACGGTGATGGTGCGCTGCACGTGATTGCGATGGACATGGCCACAGTCGGCGGGGAGGACGTCGAGGTGGCATACGTGGGGTATCCGGACACCCCTAGCACGCGCATCACGATACTTGACGGGTTTCCGTTTCCACTCGATGCGACAGTTCACAGGCAGCTCGGGCCTAGCTCGCGCCTGCTCTTTGAGCTTGACCTCCTTGGGCATTCTACGGAAGGCAGTGGCGCAGCAGACCCGCCTGCGGAGCGCCTTCTGGATGACATGTCCGCAACTGAGCGCCTTGTGGCCTCTGATCCGGCCGGTGCGGCAGCCATGCTGTCTAGCGTGTGCGGGGACGCCGATGGCGCACAAAGCATTGCAGAGCTCTGCTCGAGTGCGCTTCTCGACAATTCCCTGCGGGGCTCATGGGCCGACACGCAGGTTCCGCATGATGACTTGCACGACTTGAGCAACTTGCACAACTTGCGCGACTTGAACGACTTGCATGACTTGAACGACTTGCATGATGACAGTCTCTGCTCGGGCAGCCTTTTCAAGGAGACGTGCTATCGCGGCATAGTCACCTCGGCGGGGGCAGGCATGATTGGCATTAACGGAACCGAGACGCGCCTCTCGCTTGTGCGCATGGCAGAAGGCGCACATGACGCAGCAGATGCCCTCCTGCTCTCCGAGTGTGCGCCCGGTTCGTGGGCAACGGTGGACATTGATGACATGATGCCAATTGACCATGGGGGCAGGCCAACGGGCGCCGTCTATTGCGCTCCGGACGCGCCGGTAAACGCGCTCCTTGTGGACTCGGGCGGGGCCGAGCTCGACGAGTCGCAGTGCGCTAGCTCCGAGTTTGCCCTGCACGCGTGGGCAGCCCAGGGGTGTGGCCGGTAGTGGGCGCGATCCTGGCGGCCATCATCGTCTTTGCGGTGATGGGCGCCTCGATGGCGCTCCTCCATGCGCACCTCGAGGGCGTCGACGAGTACAATAGGCGCGCAGCCGACGCGGCTGACTCGCAGAGACGCGCGGTTCACGAGAGCCTCGGCGTTGGAGTGACGGGAGGCGACGGCCGGTCATACACGGTTCATGTCAGCAACGAGCGCGCCGATCCCGTGGAGATCATCGAGGTCAGGTCGATGCTCCAAAACGGGACAGTCGCGCGCCTGCCCGAGTTTGCCGGCCGGATGCCGCTTGCGGGATTTGGCGAGGCGAGCATCGGCTATGACGTGCCTGAGGACGTGAACGGCAGCGTCTCAATTGTCGCCGTTACACGCATGGGCAACACGTTTGGCGCCGAGATCGACACGTCAGGCCCGGCAAACCCCGCAAGGGAGACGGTGAGCGGCATGGGCATTGGAAGCCGACTCGAGCAGGCCGAGCACTCTGGCCACGTCATATACGGCTCGGACACGTGGATCAACATAGCCTCGCTCAGGCCGCATATTGAAGTGGACGTGGACGCAACAGAGGCCGCGCCGAACTTTGCGTCGCTCCTGCTTGACTCGGACACAAGGACATCGACTGCAATATCGGGATACTCGAGCAAGGCGCTCATCACCGTTGCGCCAGACGGCACGGCGAGGAACACCACAAAGCCGGATCTCGCCTCCTATACTGCCTCGCGCGGGAGCGCCACGGTGAGCTCGGAGGGGGGAACCACGACCGTCTCAGGCGGCCAGAGCGCGCTCCTAAAGCTCGACTCGGCAATGCTTGGCAAGACGCTGCTCTTCAACGCCACACTTGGCGGTGGAAGCGTGGAGATACTCACGTCCCCGTACGCCACGCTTGCTGACACGATAAGCATTGCGCAGCTAAAGGGGCAATGTGGTGGACTCGCGTGGAAGGCCAATCCAAAAGATCACCTTAAAGAATCTCCGATCGCAATTTCGACAGGATGGATCATTGACGTCAACAAGCCAGAAAACTCTTTGATCTATGCGGGAACGCTGCCCACATCAAGCATCTCCAAGGACACTATTACGTACTCCAAGGAGAGCGCGACGCCGATGAGAGAGCTGCACGCCGAATACTGGGGTTTTAGCCACCATCTCCCCGCATCGCACCCGTACTCGCGCGCACACTCACACGACATATCGCATCCCGAGGATCATCGATATAGCCTCCCACTCCTTGGCACACAGTTTCCATACTATGAGCATCCGGGACAGTACGAGATTCAGCACAATTCGACATCCATGGCCTTTCCGGGCACTGGACTGCTGCTGCGTGACGGCGCACGGTTCCATGTGGCGTATGAGCCCACGCTCGAATCGCGTATGCACGTGATCCAAAAGGGCAGTGACAACATCATTGCGAATTCCGGCGTCACGCTTGATGAGCCATTGACCTTGACTAACAAGCGCTTTTCCTATGGCACCCCGATCGGCTATGCCTTTGAGCGCTATGCCACGTCCTACCCTGACGTCTACATTACGGCACCTGCACACGCCATTGCGTCCAACTCGGGCGAGGAGCGCTTTGCGCTAAATAACCCCTCGTCTGATTATTTTCTCAGGAAGGTTCACACGCATTATGGTGTGCCGTCCATGATGTTTACCGAGGGCACGGGAGGAAATGACGACTATGCTAGCCTGGCGGGAATAAAGTTCAACACGCTGACCACAAAGAGCTCCAACAGCACGTCAATCGAGCGCCACCCACAGACCTCCTGGGCGCAAAGCACTGCCATATTCACGTGGGGCGACACGCTCTGTGTCATTGCCGAGCGGCAATACGTCGTGGATACCGTCATCTCCTCGGACTCTGCTGCGCACAGGGTGGAGATGCCAGAGCGTGACAGTGTCTATGCGCGGAACCTCTACGCGTTGGTTCATACCCGCGGCTCGACAGTCACGCTTGATGCCGTCTCAGATGAGGGCATTGTGGGCCTGGCGCCCTCTGTCCCATACAGGTTTGCGATCGACGGCAAGACGCTCCATTTCGGATTTACCACAAAGCATGGCACGATTCCGTTCATCGAGTCCATGCCAGAGTCATTCACGCTACACACGTATCCGGACGCTGCGTCGTATCGCGGAAGCTTTAGCACGATCATCTTTGACCCGCGAGCCGGCAAGAGCATGAGGATCGCGACGCCAGAGGATCACATCTACACGGTTCACACATGGGCCCAGATACCCGTGGCCGGCAGCGTGACTGTCAGCGACGTTGAGGTTCGCGCAAGGGATGGCACGGCCATGCGCCTTGAGTACCTTGACGGCGAGTATTCGGCAAGCGAGGATGACGAGGGTCGCATGTGGGTTCCGGTGGTGCCGGGATACTTTTCCATACACATGAAGGTAAACGGTGTTGATGCGGTCTTGCGCTACTCTGACGTGCTCGGTGGCAGCAACGTGAGGGTGATTCCGTCCTCGACTAGCACCGTGTCACGCGTCTCCTTTGAGCAGCCGATCGATCACATTGATGCCTCAGCAGGCGCATCAGCATACACTATTGCGACATCAGACAGGCCAATACTTGCCATAGTTAGCGGCACGGTGTCCGGACATGCGCACATTGAGCACACGCACAGGGAGTCGCAGATGCCGCGGTGCGCGCGCGATCCACTAACGGGCTGGGTCGCAGCATACAGGAATGGCGATCTTGTCTATGAAAGCGAGCGCATGAGCAACTATGCGCCTGAAATCTCGGCGACTAGCAAGGTACTGGCCAACGGAAATGGAAGCACAAAGACGACATTCACGTATGATAGGACAACAATCAGCAACACGGTCAATGTCAGCAATGTCAGCCCTGGAGACTTTGTGGAGTTTTACATACACGCCAACATATACGCCGAGAGCGCATTTCCGTCACCGGAAGGAAGAACATGGTGCGGCACGGGGACGATTCGCACGCACGTGTCAAGTGACGCGAGCGCAACGGCAAACATACACGGCGGGAGCATAATAATTGGCTAGGGCGCCACACATTGCGCGAGCAGCACTCGTGGCATTCCTGTGTGTGGCTCCGGTGGCACTCGCGCAGGACGAGGTCGATGGCGCAGACCTGCCGCTCTCGGTGACAGTCGCCGGTTCGCGCTCGCATGTCGTGGGCTCTGATCCGCAGACGTTGACCATCAGCGCAGTCTCGGGCAGCTCTCCGGTCGCCGGCGCAAAGCTTGGCCTAGAGCTCGTCGGCGCCCCCGGTGGGGCATACTGCACATGCGGCGAGGCCACGGCGCTAGATGACGGCACGTTTGCGATCGAGTGGGGCTCTGCTGAACCTGGAGCAATGACGCTGCGCGTTGATGCCGAGGCCGAGGGCCACCTGTCCACGACCGGACAGTTTGCGCTCACTGCGGCGCAGGCTGACAGCGCACCGGCGCGAGCATCGTTGTGGATACCGCCGGCGATGCTCGAGGGCAGGACGTACGAGGGCATCGTCGTGACCGAGGACGCGCATGCACAGGGTGCGCGCATACTCATCACGTCTAGTGATCCTGCCGCACTTGCAGTAGAGCGCGAGGCGACTGTGCAGGCAGGGGACAACCACGCAATCTTTGAGCTGCGTCCGCTTGCGGCCGGAAGGGATGCCGTGGGCGTATTTGCGTCGATCAACGGCCCCCTAGTCAGCGCCGAGTCGCGCATATACTCGCAAAAGAGCGTCCCCTCGAGGCTCGAGGTGATCCTTGCCTCAAACAGGACAATGTCAGGCAGCGTCACGGCGTACGTCTTTGCGCTCGATTCCAACGGCACGCCGACTCGCGTCCCCGCAGAGACGACGGTTCGCCTAGAGTCAGACAGTGCGTTAGTGTCCCCCGCTGAGGCCGTGATACCCGAGGACGAGTTTCACGCCAGGTTTGCCCTGCGCGTGTACGGCAACGGCACGCTTCGTGCGCACACCGGAGGGCTCGAGTCGGCCAGTGCCGAGATTGCAAAGGTTACGCGCGACGTGGACATCAGCATGGAAGTCGCCCCAAGTCCGGCCGGCGAGAGCAGCCATGCAACGTATCACGCGTGGCTCGAGGAGGGAGGCCGCCCGTACGCGCATCCCGGTGTGCTCGTTGGGAATGTTCACACAGACAACACGGCCGTGGCGGGGTTTTTGCCAGTCGCCTCTGAGAACTCTGAACACGCCGCACTTTACATGCGCAACGGCGTGGCAAGCGGACTCGTGTACACGCGCGGAGCCGGCGTGGCCACAATAACCGTGTCGGTTCCCGACGTCGGGACGGCGACTGGCCGGATTGTGGTCGGTTCGGCATACTTGGACAATATCGGCGATCTTGGCGGGCTTGCAGCCATGAGTGATGTCAACATTGAGCCTGTCCCGGCTGCATGCGCAACGGCGCGTCCGGACGCCAATGTCAACTCGATACGAGCATGGGTTCATCCGCTTGTGACCTCAGGTGCGGCAAGCATTATGATTTCCCCATACCATGATACGGATGCGCGCGGCGCGTGTGCGTCCTCGATTGGAGAGATGGAGGGCACGAGCGCAGACATTGCGTGTGGAGACGGCCGTGAAGCGGAAGGAGCGTGTTTTACACTGCGACACCCGATGGAAGTTGACGGCCGGCGAGTGTCGCTATCCGTATCCCCACCGGGCACCGAGTATGACGCGACTGTGGAGCTCACGCAGGGGACGATTCGATCATTTGCGGCCAGCTATGGGATTGTGGCGCATGATGTGGGAAACTATACGCTCGCGGCTACTGCAACGAACGTCGGGACGTCACTGGCAAACTTTAGCGCAATCCCGCCAAACTCTGGCGAGTATGAGCTGCACATCGAGCCTCTGCGCATAGCGCCGGGCGGCGGCGTGCAGGACATTGCGCTAGTATCCATACACGATGCAGACGGCACCCTAATTGACGCACGCGGGGCCTTTGGGCGCCCAAAGGAGGTGACCGTGGCCGGAGACGGACTCGTCGAGCGCACCCTGATGATAGTGGACGACTCGGCACGTCTTCGTGCTGACCTTGGGGTCGGCACGACGATCACCGCTACGGCACAGGGACTTGGGCGCGGGACTGCCGAGATCTCGCTTCCGGGCACTGTCGCCGGCGTGGCCCTTGACATCCCCCCGCGCGTTCACCTGCACGAAGAGTTTCCGTTTGCGATGCACCTTGTCGACTCACTTGGCACGCCCCTCTCAACTGTAGACTCCACAGAGATTGCAGCAAGCGGCATTGAGGCGTACTGGGACACGCACCGCATGAGCGCCCAGCGCGCCGGTGAGATCACAATGTCCGTCTTGGCGGATCACGGCGCCCATGAGCGCTCAATCAGCGTGTTCTCAAACGTGCTTGGCCTTGATGTGCGTGCCTCGGCGGCCACTGCGCGAACAGGCGTGCCGTTTCGCATTGATGTCATTACAGCAGCAGATGACATTGACATTGACGTGAGCTCCACAATCCCGTGGGCACAAGTGGGCGACTCGCCGTCAATAGACGTGACTGCCGACGTGCCGGGCACATTCCCGGTCACGATATCCGCATCAAAGCGCGGGTACGAGCCCTCGCACGAGACAATCCACGTCACTGCCGAAGAGTATGCGCTCCTAGACGTCTCGGCGGCCGGAACAGACGGTGAGCGTCTTGCCATTGAGGGCGTGCGCCTTGTAGCGCACGCGCATGACTCGGGCACAACCGAGTCCACAATAGCGCTCCCGTGGAGCCGAGAGTACGGGAATATCGCCTCCGTCGAGATCCAGTTTCCGCACGAGCACGGCGGGGGCTACGTCCTGTCCGGCACAACGGTCAACGGCCGTGAGTACGGCGGCGACAGCGTCCACTTTTCGGCTAGCGGCGACATGGTCGTGCGCGCAGTCTATGAGGGCAGCGTTACGGTAAGCGCCACTCGCGGAGTCTCTGGCGCCGGCGTTCACGCGTACGGCACAAGCGTCGAGCTCGTCGCCGAGCCCACAGAGATCGTGCCGTTCCTTGCATACAGCGTCTTTGAGCGCTGGGATGCCCTTCCGGACAGTGCCACACACGAGGACAACATTGCACGCTTTGTCGCCAGCGGCGACACTGAGGTTCACGCGTCATACCGCCAGGACTATTCTGGCGCGCTGGCCATGGCCCTGGCCACAATGGCTGCCCTTGTGATCTGGCGGCGCCTGCGGCACACCGGTGGCGTGTCCCCACTGTGGGCACTCGGCGAGCTTGTGCGACGTGCTCGCACGCGTTATGCGCCGCAGCGCCGCTAGAATCGTTAAATTGCCCGTGTCGACCGAACTGCTGCAATGAGGCTGCTTTGTAGGGGCGCAGAGGCTGACATCTATGCCACGTCGCATGAGGGGCGTCCGGCGATCCTAAAGGCGCGCAGGCCACGAAAGTACATCAATGCGCGCCTTGATGCGCGGATACGCAGGTCTCGCACGATCCGCGAGGCGCAGATGATCTCGACGATCAAGGAATTTGGCGTCGCGGCCCCACTAGTCCTGGATCTCGACGTTGGACGCCACCGCATAGTCATGCAGCGCATACGCGGCACGATCGTCGGCACAATGCGCGCTGCGCGCCTAAAGTCGGCATGTGCCGAGATTGGACTCATCGCCGCAAGGCTCCACAGCAACGGCGTAGTTCACGGTGACATGACCACGTCAAACTTTATCGTATCGCGCGGGAGGACATTTGTGATCGACCTGGGCCTCTCCTCTAGATCAGTGCGCGATGAGGACTGCGCCGTGGACCTGCGCCTGTTCAGGGAGGTTCTAAACAGCGTCCATGCCGATGATGTCGACTCGTCATGGGATGCCTTTGTGTCATCATACGGGCCTGCCCTTGGCAGGGCGCGCTTTACGCGCGTGCTGGGCATAGTTGCTGACATTGAGCGGAGGGGGCGATATGCGACAGTCACGTGAGCTCCTTCTTGCCTCATCAAACAGAAAAAAGTATGATGAGGCGCGCGTGATACTTGCGCGCCACGGCGTGGACCTTGGCCATCTCGAGTGTGACCTTGAGGAGATCCAGTCTGACTCACTAGGTGCCATTGCGGCAAAAAAGGCCACAGGCGCACTCTCGCTCTGCGCGCGCCCCGTTATAGTGGAGGACGCGGGCCTGTTCGTTGATGCGCTCGGCGGCTTTCCGGGCCCCTATTCGGCATTTGTCTACGGCACTATAGGCTGCGCCGGCGTGCTTCGCGCATTGGGACAGATGGGTCGCAGCGCAAGCTTTTGTGCGGCCGTTGCGTATGCCGAACCGCACACTCCAGAGCCGCGCATATTCGAGTCATGCGTGCGCGGCATGATATCTGAGACTGAGCGCGGTGACGGGTGGGGATATGACCCAATCTTTGTTCCGGATGGATTTGAGGAGACATATGCGCAGATGCGCAACAAGAATGACGTGTCACACAGGGCAGCCGCGCTAGAAAAGTTTGCCGCCTGGTTTACGCGTACGCCTCAATCATGCGCTCAATAGGACGACGACGGTTCTGCATAACGACGATCCTCGATATCTCACTCTCATCCATGTGCCCAAACACGCCATATGACTCCATGTCTGATGCAAACTCACGAACCTCGTCCATCTCTAGCATGTTTTCGCGCTCTAGCCTCCCCGTAGAGCGTCCGATATGCATGTATGACTTTGTCTCCACAAAGTGAACATTCGAGGAGTCTAGCATGCGCGCAAAGGCACCACGCATTGAGGCCTGTGTGTTGTGGTTGCGTATCAGCGTCACGCGAATCACGGTGCGCGTGTCAAGCTCCCCCATGATCCCAAGCGTCTCGTTCCAGCGTTCCCAGGAATCGGCATAGCGCGGACGGTTGATTCGCATGAACGACTCACGATCAGCCGCATTTGCAGAAAGGTAAATCTGCGTCGGAAGCGCGTCCTCATCGCGCAGACGGCGAATCATGTCGGGCTCCTGCCCGTTGGTGACTAGAAACACGGACTTTGTCGCCTCGAGTGACTTTAGGTGCCTGATGAGCTCTGGAAGGAGCGGGTACATTGTCGGCTCGCCGGACAGCGATATCGCATAGTGGCTTGGCAGCTGTGACTCGTCTATTAGCGACGCGTCTGACTCGACATCACCGTAATGGCCCATGAGGAGACGGCGCCTCTCGGCCATTAGCCCGCGCATCATCTCCTCGGGAGACGCCACGCGAGAGGGCTCCATGGCCATCGAGTCGTAAAACTCCACTGGCCGCCAGCAGTAGACGCACCTGTTCTGGCAGTGCATTCCGGCCGGTGAGAACTCCATGCACCTGTGCGTCGATATGCCATAGAACGAGTGCTTGTAGCATGTGCCGCGGTGCCTAAATGACCTCTTGGTCCAGTGGCAGATGCCGACGGTTCCGTGGTCTGATATGCCGTACTTTGCCCGCCTCAGGCTTGCTGCCTTGAGCGTGTCGATCTGGATCACGCCATCAGGCTCTACGGTCTCGCCGGAGCAACTCAAGGGTTCGCCATGGTCGTGCCGCTTCAATTTAACCTATCGTGCCACATGGCCGATCCCACGCCTGAATTCGGTATTAAGTTTAATAACCCAATTGCCGACCCGCTTCTTGCATGTCAGTAGTGCGCCGTAGGCTAGGCATCGTGATCCTGCTGCTATCCGTGATGGCTAGCGCGCCGGCCTACCTCCCAGCGCACGCACAGGTCGCATCAGATCTTGACCGTGACGGCGTGCCAGACGCGTCAGACATGTGCCCCAACCTGCCCGAGGATCATCGTGGTGACGCCGATGACGGGTGTCCGTCCACGAGGGTTCAGTGGCATGACAGGGATCGGGACGGGATAGCAGATGTCGATGACGAGTGCCCACTCTCCGTAGAGGTCTACAACGGGATAGACGACTCTGACGGATGCCCTGACAGCGCTAGCGACAATGCCGGACCTACGACGCCGGCGGACTCTGACAATGATGGCATCCCTGACGGGATCGACACGTGCCCAACGCGTCCCGAGACGCTCAACGGGTACATGGACACAGACGGTTGTCCAGACGATCCAGAGCGCGACCATGACACTGATGGAGATGGCATACCCAATTCGCTTGATGAGTGTCCGCTAGCCGAGGAGACGTTCAACAGGATTGATGACGCCGACGGGTGCCCCGAGAACACCGGCGCGTTTGTAACGACGTCGGCTCCAGACTCTGACGGTGACGGCATTCTCGATGTGAATGACCAGTGTATACTTGCAGCCGAGACGCGCAATGGGTTCATGGACTCCGACGGGTGCCCGGATTCACAGGCCGACGCGCTTCCTGACGGTGACGGTGACGGCGTGCATGACGAGATCGACGCATGCCCAGATGACGCCGAGACATACAACCGATTTCTTGACTCTGACGGTTGTCCTGACGTGCGACCCGCAACATCCTCACGCATAGGCGTAGACTCTGATGGTGATCGCATAGCAGATGACGTGGACTTGTGTCCCGACGAGCCTGAGCGCTACAACGGGTTTGAGGACGCTGACGGATGTCCTGACATACCTCCCTACGTAACTGACGCCGACAGAGACTCTGACGGGATACTTGATTCTAATGACGAGTGCGTCAGCTCACCCGAGACGTACAACAGACACATGGACGATGATGGGTGCCCCGACTTTATCGGGACGCAGAGCACTGTTCATGACTCTGATGGTGACGGAATTGCAGACTTTTTGGACCTGTGCCCAAACCAAGCCGAGACTGCCACTGGAGGATCGCTTGACGGGTGCCCTGACAAGAAAAGCACGTTCAAGCTGGACACCGACGGCGACGGTATAGAGGATAGCGTCGATGCATGCCCATCGGAGTTTGAGACATACAACCTCATCGATGACGATGACGGCTGCCCTGACGCGGTTCCCGTCATGTCCCCACGCGATGCCGACAATGATGGAATTCCGGACATTGCTGACAGCTGCGCGCTAGCCGCCGAGACGCTCAACGGGTTTGAGGACACTGACGGCTGCCCTGATGCCGTGCCGTTTGCAGATGAGGATTCTGATGGCATACATGACGCAATGGACGCGTGTCCAGACCAGGCCGAGACATACGGAATAGGCGGTGTCCTTGATGGCTGCCCGGACGCAATCACCATATTTGATACTGACTCTGACGGCCTGTCTGACCGCATGGATCTCTGCCCCGAAGAGGCCGAGACCATAAACGGGTATATTGACTCTGATGGCTGCCCCGACGAGCTTCCGGCCTCCAGCCCAATCATTGACATTGACAACGATGGAATACCAAACTCGGCTGACATTTGCCCCGGCGTGGCCGAGACGTACAACCAGTTTGAGGACGCCGACGGCTGCCCTGACTTTGTGGCCAACTCGCGAAGCCAAAACCCAGACTCGGATGGTGACGGGCTGCCTGACCGCCTGGATCTCTGCCCGTCAATTCCGGAGACGCGCAACGGCTACATGGACAACGACGGCTGCCCTGACAGAGGAGTCACGGGTGACACAGACGGTGACGGTGTGCCCAACGCGCTTGACGAGTGTCCAGACGAGCCTGAGACGTTCAACCTTGTGAATGACACCGATGGGTGCCCTGAGGAAGTGGTCATTGGCGGCGTCAATGACGCCGACGGCGATGGCTTTAACGACCTTGTAGACACGTGCCCGCTTGAGGCCGAGACGACCAACGGATATGAGGACGATGACGGCTGCCCCGACACGATACCCGCGCCGGACTCTGACTCTGACGGTGTGCCCGACGAGCTCGACATGTGTCCCAACGAGGCCGAGACGTGGAACCGCTACCTTGACTCTGACGGCTGCCCTGATGAGCGCAAGACGTACGATGCCGACTATGATGGCATACCGGACATCATAGACGAGTGCCCTGACATTCGCGAGCTCTTTAACAACTTCCAGGACGATGACGGCTGCCCAGATACGGTCGAGTCGATCACCTCCAAGGACACTGACTTTGACAGGATTCCGGACACCGTCGACACGTGCCCATTCCAGCCTGAACGCTACAACGGGTTTGAGGACGATGACGGCTGCCCGGACTCTGTACTAGACGAGAGAAGGGTTGCGGACTCGGATGACGACGGCGTGCCTGATTCGGTCGACAGGTGCCCAACGCAGCCTGAGACGTTTAACGGAATCAACGACCAGGACGGCTGCCCTGATGAGCGCTCTACGGTTGATGACACCGACGGTGACGGCATACCGAACTCACGCGACCTGTGCCCACTGCAGGAGGAGACGTTCAACCTCATACGAGACCAGGACGGCTGCCCCGACGGCATCGAGCAGGCCGGCCCACCCACTGTGGACACCGACTCTGATGGCATCGTCGACGCACGGGACTCGTGCCCGACTGATGCCGAAGACTATGACGGGGATCGTGACCAGGACGGCTGCCCCGACGCGCCAGGACCGCCGGACTCTGATCGCGACGGCGTGCCTGACAGCGTCGACTCGTGCCCGACTGAGGCCGAGACGGTCAACAGGTACATGGACGCCGACGGCTGTCCTGACACGCTGCCGGGTCAATAGGACCCTGGCGCAAAAGCTGCGATCACATGATGGACGTGATCTCTGCGGCGTGTCAATCTAGGATCCACCGCGTAGTTTAATAAAGACGCATAGTGCGTGATCGGCAGTAATGCGCAGTCATTGGGCGCTCATGGTAATGGCCTCGACTCTACTAGTCGCCACTCCGGTCGGTGCCCTTGCGCAATATGGTGATGCTGACATCGACTCTGATGGCGTGCCCAACGCGATGGACGCGTGCCCGCACGTGCGAGAGGACTTTGAGGGGGAGATCGATGGCTGCCCATCGGACTTTGTCCAGTGGTATGACTCGGACAGCGATGGCGTGGAGGACAGGCTTGACCGCTGCCCCACAGTCAAGGAGAACTATAACAGGTACATGGACGAGGACGGCTGCCCCGACACCGTTGCGGGCACTGGCAACTCGATGACAGTCGACACCGACGGCGACGGGATAATTGACATACTCGACGTGTGTCCTACGTCGCCTGAGACCTTTAATGGCATGCTCGATCTCGACGGCTGCCCTGATGACTATGTCCCGATCACCGACAACGATGAGGACGGGGTTCCCGACAGCGTCGACTTGTGCCCCTTTGAGCAGGAGACGTACAACCGGTTCATGGACGCCGACGGCTGCCCCGATGATGTCAAAGACGAGCGCACAATGTACGAGTTTCCGGACACCGACGGCGACGGCATAGACGACAGGTGGGACCAGTGCCCCGGCGAGGCCGAGAACCGCAACGACTACCTTGACTGGGACGGCTGCCCTGACATGCCCGGCGTCACGTCACGAGGCGCCATCGACAGCGACTATGACAGCATTCCGGACACGGAGGATGTCTGTCCGCAGGAACGTGAGAACTTTAACCGCTATCTTGACACTGACGGCTGCCCTGACACGTTGACGCTCTCCACCATCGCCGACACTGATCTTGATGGAATACTGGACAGCATGGACCTGTGCGTTCTGCTTCCCGAAGTCTACAACATGGTCGATGACACCGATGGGTGTCCTGACGTGGCGCAATATGGACTAGACACGCCAGACTCTGATGGTGATGGCATATTTGACGCAGTTGACACGTGTCCCATAACGCCAGAGACGATAAACGGCGTACTCGACACTGACGGCTGCCCTGACTCGGATCCCATTGTGGGAGACGCAGACACTGACGGTGTGCTTGACACCGATGACGAGTGTCCGCTAGATCCGGAGACATACAACAGGTTCGAGGACTCCGACGGCTGCCCTGACTTTGTGGCCGACTCGCGTGACCAAAACCCTGACTCAGACGGCGACGGGCTGCCTGACCGCCTCGACTTGTGCCCGTCAGTTCCCGAAACGCTCAATGGCATACTCGACACTGACGGCTGCCCAGACAGGAAATCAGTCACTGATGGCGATGGTGATGGCATTCCAGACTCGGTAGACGAGTGTCCCTCGCAAATCGAGACGTTCAACATGGTCGATGACACTGACGGCTGCCCAGACGCGGCGCCCACAACGGAAGTCAACGATGCCGACGGTGATGGCATACCGGACATATCTGACAAGTGCTCGCTGAACGCCGAGACATACAATGAGTACCTTGACACTGACGGCTGCCCAGACGTGCGGCCGCCACTAGATACGGACTTTGACGGCGTGCCCGACGCGTCTGATGTGTGTCCTGACCTTGATGAGACGCGCAATGGATACATGGATTATGACGGCTGCCCTGACGAGCTCACACTCTCGCCCGCTCATACTGACACCGACAATGACGGCCTGCGTGATGCCCACGACGAGTGCCCAGATGAGCCCGAGACATGGAACAAGTTTGACGACATGGACGGGTGCCCAGACTCGTTTCCGGTAGGGTAGCTTCGTAATGCAATCCCGTGTCACTAGCCCCGGCGCTCTCATGCCGCATGTGACTCTTGCGGTTCTCGTGGCCTTGCCGCGAAGTTTAATAAAGACGCACATGCGCAGATCGTTGATAATGGGCAGGTATTGGGCAATTATGGCCATGGCCGCGACGCTGCTAATGTCGTTGCCCGCCGGCGCGCTAGGACAGACTACTGACATCGATATCGACTCTGATGGCGTCCCCAACTCGATCGACGAGTGCCCTTACGTTCTCGAGGACCATGTGGGGGAGATCGACGGCTGCCCGTCGGACTTTGTTCCGTGGTATGACACGGACAATGACGGAATTGAGGATCGCTTCGATCTCTGCCCAACTGTCAAGGAGAGCTACAATAAGCACCTCGACGAGGATGGCTGCCCTGATGTGGTAGTGGCGGAGAATCGCGCCTTCCTTGAGGACTCGGATGGTGACGGGTTTATTGACGGCCTCGACTCGTGCCCTGATGAGCCCGAGACGCCCAACGGCGTTCTCGATCGCGACGGTTGCCCTGATGACTATATCCCGATCACCGACAACGATGAGGACGCAGTTCCCGACAGCGTCGACTTGTGCCCCTTTGAGCAGGAGACGTACAACCGGTTCATGGACGCCGACGGCTGCCCCGATGATGTCGAAATCGAGCGCACAGTGTACGAGTTTCCGGACACCGACGGCGACGGCATAGACGACAGGTGGGACCAGTGCCCAAACGAGGCCGAGAACCGCAACGACTACCTTGACTGGGACGGCTGCATTGACAGACCCGGCGTCACGGCACGAGGCGCCATCGACAGCGACTATGACAGCATTCCGGACACGGAGGATCACTGTCCACAGGAGCGCGAGATCTTTAACAAGCACTTGGACTCTGACGGGTGTCCAGACGAGGTCGCCGTCGAGCTCACTGGAGACATTGACCGTGACGGCGTTGCGGACAATGTAGATCTATGCCCACTAAGCCGTGAGGTTTACAACATGGTTGATGACGATGACGGGTGTCCTGACACAGTGGCAGTAGGCTCGGTCACCCCAGACTCTGACGGTGACGGGATATTTGACATTGTTGACGTGTGTCCGATAACGCCAGAGACAATAAACGGGTACATGGACACTGACGGCTGCCCTGACATGGATCGCGTGGCCGGCGATCGTGACGCCGATGGGATCATTGACCCCAATGACCTGTGCCCGACACAACCAGAGACCTACAACAAGTTTGAGGATGCCGACGGCTGCCCTGATGCTGTCGTGACGTCAACGGTCGCGTTTGAGTTTCCAGACTCGGACTCTGACGGCATAGACGACAGGTGGGACCAGTGCCCAAACGAGGCCGAGAACCGTAACAACTACCTCGACTGGGACGGCTGCCCTGACACGGAAGGATACGACACGCAAAGCACGGCGCCTGACTCGGATTATGATGGCGTGCCTGACGAATATGACATGTGCCCCGGTGTTGGGGAGCGCTACAACGGGTTTATGGACAGCGACGGCTGCCCTGACATTCCGCAGGTTGCGCACAGCGGAGACTCGGACTTTGACGGCATCCTCGATCACGTTGATGAGTGTCCTGAGGAGCGCGAGACGTTCAATCGGATAAACGATGGTGACGGCTGCCCTGACGGCGTGGACATTGAGTTTGTCGCACCTGACACTGACGGTGATGGGATACTTGACGCGATGGACTCGTGCCCCACCAGGGCCGAGACGGTAAACGGCATAAGCGACACTGACGGCTGCCCAGACTCTGATGCGATCTCTGCGGACACGGACGGCGACGGGATCAATGACGTGTCTGATGAGTGTCCCACAGAATTTGAGACATACAACGCAGTAGATGACACCGACGGCTGCCCGGATGACAGCTCAATCGCGCAGATTCCTGCATATGTGCCGTCTGACCTTGACGGGGATGGAGTTCCTGACATGCGTGACCAGTGTCCTGACGAGCTCGAGACGACCAACGGGTACCTTGACTGGGACGGCTGCCCAGACACGACGCTTGAGCGCACCCTGCCGGTGCTTGACACTGACAATGACGGAATACCTGACCACGAGGACAGGTGCCCCACTGCCAGCGAGCGATACAACGGGTTTTATGACGAAGACGGCTGCCCTGACATCACTGCCCGCTCTACTGCCGCAATTCTCGACTCTGACTCTGATGGCATACCTGACACGGTTGACAGGTGCCCGGACCAGTTTGAGACGTACAACATGCATGAAGACGAGGACGGCTGCCCCGATGTGGTTCTCAGCGGGACTTCGATACCAGACACTGATGGTGATGGCATAATTGACATAATTGACGTGTGCCCTACGGCGCGTGAGACTGTCAACGGCGTAGACGACGGTGACGGCTGCCCCGATGATGTGGCTCCGCAGCTTGACTCAGACTCTGACGGCGTGCCTGATGCGGCCGATGAGTGCGTCCTAGATCCCGAGACATACAACAGGTTTGAAGACAGCGACGGCTGCCCTGACACAGTAGTTGAGGAGCGAACGGTCTACTCGTACCCCGACACTGATGGTGACGGGATCGACAACAGGCTCGACCAGTGCATCCTTACCCCCGAGACGTTCAACGACTATCTTGACACTGACGGCTGCCCTGATGAGATTCCCGACGGGCCGCTTGAGCCAACAAGATCGGACATTGACAATGACAACATTGCCGATATCGTGGATCTCTGCCCTGCTGCGCCTGAAACGTGGAACAAGTACCGTGACCATGACGGATGTCCAGACACCACTCCAGAGCAGTCTAGGCACTCCCTAGACACCGACTCTGATGGCATACCAGACACGGCTGACATGTGCCCGACTGTGCCTGAAGATCGTGATGGCGTCTCTGATTTGGACGGCTGCCCTGACCCCTAGCCGCTCATCCATCCGAGCTTTCTAAAATAAAGGTACATAATCCCTGCAGGCACTATGGATGCTAGAATGACGACAAAGAACGTGTTGTATGATCCATCAGCGGCCGTTCCGCCCGCATCGCCAATGCCTCCGGGAAGGCTAACGTTCATGCCGTAAAAGGTTCCTATCACCGTGGCCGGTATTGCGAGCGTGAATATGATCGTCAGGACTGCTAGAACCTTGCTGGCCTTTTCGGTGCTTAGCACAAAGTCTGTGTCCTTGTATATCTCCATGGTCTCCTTTGACTCCTCTAGCGTGTCTATGGCCTTGTCTATGTGGTCGATCACGTCATCAAAGTATAGCGTCAGATCCTCCTCTGGCGAATAGCTCGCTATGTTCTTGGCCGCGCCGAGCACTATGCGCTTTAGTGGGCTGGCTATCCTGCGCAGCACGGTGATCTCGCGCCTCAACACGTGGATGTTCTTTGCGACAGACTTGCTCTCATCAAAGACATCATCCTCAATGTCATCAAGATTTGCCATGACGCGCCTGAGCGTATGGAGCAGGTCATCAACTAGCACGTCAATTATCTCGTGGAGCAAGACCGCAGTGGAGCTTGACATGAGTCGATCTCGCCTTTCAGGATCAATTCCGGTCTTGCACGTCTTGACTAGGTCAACGAGCGGCTTTAGGTTTCCCTGGTGGACAGTTATGAGAAAGTCCTTTCCCACAAATATCGAGAGCTGGTTGTGCTTTGGAATTGCCTGCCTGGCCACAAGCGGGGGAAAGTGCAATATCAGGAACATGTGGTCATTATACGCATCGAGCTTGGGAAGCTCAAACTTTGTCAGGCAGTCCTCCACGTTTAGCGTGTTAAATTTGTACTTTGAGGCAAGCTTTTCGACGTTCTCCCTGTCCGGATTCTGGAGGTCAATCCACACAAAATTCTTGCCGTTGATCTCCTCGACTTTGCGCTCATCAGACGCGTGATCCTCCTTGGAGCGCCTTCTCCCCGACCACAGCCTTTTTGCAATGGACCCCTTTTTCATGGTGAAGCCGACACCAATTTGGGAATTATAAAACTGATCGCACGTGAGCGCGACTATGGCCGGTGCAGTTTGGCCATGCCGGCCCCGTGACCGTGTTCATGGCCGGCACTGCCACTGCATGGCGGCCTGACCTGCAGGGCATGTGCCTCCTTAAATCAAAAATTGCCCCTCTTTGGGCGTGAGCGGGATCGCTGGTGGGGCAAGGGGAGCAAAGGGCGCACGGCGCAACAGTGCGCGCGCAGGTGGACGGCGCTCGGGCAACACCGAACGCGCTGACCTTATCCTCCAAAGGATCGTCGATGAGTTCAAGAGCGGCAAAATAACGGAGACGATCAGCAAAATCAGCTTTATCGGGGATCCGAAGGACGATCGTCCGTGCATGAAATGGTCACTCAAGAACCGTGTTCTTATGGTGGGACAGGGAACGTTTGACGCGCGCAACATTTCCCAGTGGAACCGTGTAGACCGAAAGATCATTGCGCGCAGATCGGCGATCTATATCATAAAGCCGCTATATTTGTACTCGTGCAAAAAATGTTCTGACAAGACGACGCGCAAGGTGCGCCTTTGGTACAAAAAGGCCGCACGCGAGTTTGTTTGCAACGCATGCGGCCTCTCCCTTTCACCGGGCGCGATTGGGCGCGAACCAGAATCCCGCGTGACTCGCACCCTTCGGGGGTTTGGCTGCCAGCCGGAGTTTCGAGTGGAGGACACGGTGGGCGCATCATTGCCCGAGTACATGCCCGCACAGGCACCACCACTCTCCAATGTGGCACAAAAATGGGGAATTCCCATACGCTACCAGGTGGATCCCAGTGAAACGACCATGGGAAGCTATGACACAAACTTGCATGTCATACGCCTGGGAACCGAAGACCCCGGGGTGTTCTTTCACGAGATAAGCCACGCAGCTGACAATATGGTGCTAGCGCGTTCTGGCAAACGGCTAAAGGCTTGCCAGGATCCAATACAGGAGGCAGTGGCACAGCTCTCCTCATGTGTACTGTCTGAGATGTATGGCACGGGATCCACTAGGGCATTCACGCGTGACTATATTCGCCGGTACACCAAGGGGTCTGATGATCGCGCAGTGCTTCGACTCGCAATGGCCGTGCTAGACAGGGTCGGTGACGTGCTCGAGCTAATACTCACCACTGCGCATGAGCTAAACTGCACTGACTCAAATGGCGACAATGGCAAGCGCGGCGACGGCGACTGCGCCGACAAGATACGGAACCATGAACGGTATTGCGGAGATCACGTACACGGTCTGCGCGCCAATGTCGGCATCATCGAGGGAGCCGGGCAGGAGCACGAGCCTCCTGCGCCCGCCCCTAGTCGCCTCGGCCGCAAAGCAAAACCTCTCGCCGCTCCTTCTCCTGTGCACCACAAGAAACGCTGCGGCCTTGCGGATCGCCGGCTCGTCCACACCCGCAAACACGCGGCCGGTTCGCGCTAGCTCTGCCAAGTTTGGCACTATGGTGCCTGCAATGTGCGCCACGATGGCCACTCCTAGGGCGATTCCCATTGTCATGGGAAGGGCCGGAACCCCGACTATGCTCGGAACTAGGGTGCCTGTTATCATGATCATCAGCGCGTCGCCACGCGCAACTAGCGTGCCACGAAAGAGCATTGTGAGGGACACGGCACACGCGATGGCCATCCACACAATGTCGTGGCCTGATGGCCACATGCCTAGCGCGATCCACCGGACGGCCATAAACACTGCCGCTGCAATGCCGATGACTGCCAGCATGCCATACGGGATGCCCCTTTCGCGCAGGTCAAACCATGCCGCCGCGCCGACCATTCCAGCTGACAGGATGGCACCTGCCGTATCGGCTATGATCTCTGACAACTCGATCTCCTCGGCGTCGGCTGAACAAACTTTACGTGCCGTGTTGCGTTCTCTAGGGTGTCCTGGTCGTTAATGACCGTTGCTAGCCTGGCAAGTATGTGCGCATGGCAGGACAATAGGGGATGATCGGGATTTGACCTTATGATGGCGCAGCGCATTTTCTTGCTAATTGTGATCATCTCGCAATTCTCAAGTTCCCTCAGCGCGCGCATAATCTTGGTTTTGCTGCATTCGGGAAACTTTCGTGAGCACATTAGTGCAGTTAACGGGCTCGGATTCCAGTTTCTCTTTTCATGCACTCCGATTATCCGTGTGCCATGGCACGTGCAAGAGTCCTTGCAGATTGTCCAGTTTTTCGCACTTTGCGTAATGGCCACGTTGATTACTGCTGCCACACACATCGCAAATGGACTCATGTCCCACAACAGGCCAAATGCCATCCAGCGCCCGATGGTTGTGAGCCGCATGCAGACAAATCTCCCGCCTGTGTCTGATGCGACAATCCCGCCTCCACGCGTGTCCGTGAGGCGCGTAAACCCGTATGGGGCCGCACCCTCCGTGGCGCACAGCCTTACGTCCACTAGGTTCGTCGAGTACGCTAGACCGCGAAAATTCCTAAAATTTCGCACGTCCCCCTGGGGTATGACCACACTAGGCCCCCCAGAGTGCTCGTTTGCGAGATGCAAAAGGCAGAGCAGGTTGTGCATCCGGCCATTGCGCTTGATCGCCCGCAGGTTCACAAGCGCGTTTGCCTGATCAGCCACGCTGCGGCATTGCCCCTGTGGGGCAAATATCCCGCTATCATAGGTTCTCTGAGGAAAGAATGCAGACATTTATCCGTCCCTTCTTGACCTTTGTGAGCAGCTTTGCAAGCTGCGCCGGCGTGCACTCCTTAAGGCACACCTTGCCATTTTTTGCGCGCAGAAACCTCAGCGTTCTGCCGGATATCTGGTACACGCCCTCCTCGCCGTCTAGGCGCCGCATGTAGGTGACATTGTCGGCGCCCTCATCGTCCAAATGGTACGCGCGCGACTTGCCGTCGACATACATCACCGAGCCGTGCGGGCACTTGAACACCACCCTCCTGCGCGATGTGGGGGTGTTGTCGTTTATGTGGCTCAACTCGCTTGTGCCTGGCGCCTCCTTTATGATGTCAGATGCGCTGCTGCTCCCCAAAGGCCTCCCCCTGGCTCCGTCGCTATGGACCCTCAGGGGTATTCCAACTGGTCCGGCGTCTGCATCCCTGTCATCACCGTTGTAGCTCTGCCTGATGCGCACCTCCATTATTGTGGGCCAGACAAACTTGTGCTCAAGCCCCCTGCAGGAATCTACGACTACCTGCCGCAGCGCAATTGCGGCATCGTGCTGGCGTTCTATATGCTGCTTGAAGACCCATTCTAGGAGATACATGGGAAATGTGTGGTGGATCGAATAGTAGACCGTTGAGACGTCCTTGATAACTCCCCTCATCTCGTTTAGCGCATCCGCATTGACGCTCAGCTTGAGTATCCCTGCTGTGCCCTTGTTCATGTTTAGGCTGTCGCATATCTCCTCGTCAGTCTCACTGCGTTCCCTCATGTACATTATTGCCTCGAGGAGCTGTACGGGGTTGGGAGGGTTGCTCATGTTATGGCGTATGTGCATGGCTATGACTTCCTGCTCGTTTTTGGCGGTGCAGACCCTCGCCGCTATGGCCTCCCTGCCATTTCTGCGGTAAACCTCGGCCATTAGGTGCCCGTCTATTATGTACATTTGATCGCCTAGGGCCGCAACTAGTATGGTCTTTTCTTGCTCATTCTTGAGCAGTTTGGCTGAAATGTGGTTCATCTGCTTTTGTGAATGCACGTGTATGGGCACCGGCGCGTGAATCAGCTCATCTATCCTCAACATGCGTATCTCGCCACTCTCAATGCCTGCCTTTTTCATCAGTATTTCACCTCGCCCTTTATGGACTCAAACACGCGCTTTCCTAGCACTGCGCGAAACGTGCTTCTCGTGCGGTACTTTTCACTCATGGATGCAGGAAGCAGCAAGTATCGCTGGTGGGCCTTTCTCCACAGGGCCTGCCTGTCTGACTCGTCTAGGTCGAGTGCCCTGGCAGTCGTGTTGAGGAACGTGTTAAAGTAAAATCCAGACGTGTTGTGTCCACTGTACAGCCCAAGCCTCCTTGCGTCCACGGCAAACATCCCGTATATCTTTAATGCGCTGTGCATGCTTTGAAGGTTGCAGCAATGGCACATTACCTTGCGCAACTCGTGCTCACTCACCACACATGCCCCTCTCTCCCTGCACGTGTTGTAAACTGCGAAAAATAGTATGTGCGATGGCCTGCGGTTGGTCTTGCGCCTGAGTTGAGAAAAGACAAACTCTATCTCGCTCCTGACTGATCTTCCTATGCCAAAATGGTCGGCGATATGGCCTATCCTATATCTCCAAATGCGGTCTCCATCATATTTTGTGTAGACTTTTCGAGCCTTGCCCCCAATCTTGGGGCTTGCGGTTCCCAGGGACTCAGAAACTGCACCAACGCCAAACCTGGCCGAGGGGAACTCGTGCGAATCGCTGTGGGCCATGTCTGACTCCTCCACCCTGCCCACGACATTGCCAAAGAGCCTGCACACAATCTCGCCGTCGCATGGAACTAGGCACCTTGTCCCATGATACACGCACTTGGCATCCCTCGTCTGTGGGTGCTGCCCTGCGGCGCCTTCGTGGGACTCCATGTGCGTGTCCATGCCTGCCCTGTCTCACAACCTATTCATTGATAAATTTAATGGGCCTACTCCTATTCCCCCCTGTGTGACTGGCAGGCTGTGTGGGGGCGCCTGCCTAGCGGGGATCAGGGAGTGCGTGGGCGTGGCTGCCACGGGGTGCCCCGTGGGCAAGATTGGGATATTTCCTGCCGCCTGCCGATATTCTGCGAGTCCACGCCTGATGCCCCGGATATGCTTATATTGAAAATTGCTCAAGGCTTGACGTGATCGAGGCAACATTCCTCACAATAGCGCTGTCGCTGCTCGGAGTCATCACGTACGTCGCAATAGAGACGCGAAAGTGGGCTCGCGCAACAGAACAGCAGCGCAAGAAAGACCGTGAGGAAGACCGGAAGGAGTTCCTTGGGGCGCTCAACAAGATATGCGACAAGCTCGACGGCGAGATCGCGAACAGAAATGTCATGCACGAGAAGGATCTCAAGGATCGCCAGGCCGAGCGTGCGCAGGATCTCAAGGATCGCCAGGCCGAGCGTGCGCAGGATCTCAAGGATCGCCAGGCCGAGCGTGCGCAGGATCTCAAGGATCGCCAGGCCGAGCGCGAGAAGGATCTCAAGGCACACAAGGACGAACGTGAGGCGGATATCAAGGCGCGCCAGGCCGAGCGTGCGCAGGATCTCAAGGATCGCCAGGCCGAGCGTGCGCAGGATCGA
This sequence comes from Cenarchaeum sp., assembly GCA_963692915.1. Lineage (GTDB taxonomy): Archaea > Thermoproteota > Nitrososphaeria > Nitrososphaerales > Nitrosopumilaceae > JAHRAL01. Next base: position 996,873 of record OY843584.1, on the reverse strand, counting down.
AAGGAACGGGCAGATCAAATGCAGGTGGTTGATTCTAGACTTGCGAATGTTGAAAAGAGTCAGGCTCATCTTGACGGACGGTTTGATGAGGTTAGGGACATGATTCTCTCGCGTATGGGATTGCCCTCTGTTGCGTCATAGCTAACGTGCTGCTAAAATCACAAAGGCGACTGACTGGTTTAGGAATTCATTGAAGACTCGTTGGACAACAGTTGCCCCTGTGTCATCATCTGTGTGCTGTCTGGCAGGTGGTGCGCTAGACCAATTTGGAAATGCCGCTCTGGCCTGTCAGCGTGGCATACCATGGCTAGCAGCGCCTGGCACATTGGCTCCCCTGACGCCAATGCCCATGCGATCTCCTCAGGGCACACTCGTGACACAACGTTGATGATCCGCTAGTTGGCAATTGTGGGAGGTGGCAGCACACGGGCGGGAGGCTGACACGGCACGAGATGTTGCCATGCGCGCCATCGTGGCAGTGGCTGCTGCGGCAGGATCGTTGCAAGATGGATCGATCTGTTCTGCACGGGTGTTTTGGACGCGGGCCTGCCAATGTATAATACGGGGCGCTAGACGACGCGCGCCGTTGCAGGCAGTAACCGAGGAGAGGATGCGCACGTTCGCCGAGATGGAGTCACGGTATGAGGCCAAGGACACGGGCTATTTTGTGGCTCTTCTAGACCACGATGACTATGTGGTTCGCACGCGCGCAACCTGCATCCTCGTGGACTTTGGGGGCGAGGACAAGGTTCCCCACATTGCGCGCGTGCTCAAGGATGACACAAACGAGCTCGTGCGCCACGAGGCGGCCTTTTCGCTAGGTCAGATGTGCTACTCGTCATGCGTGGCGCCGCTAGCCGACGCAACCCTTGGGGACTCTAGCATGTTTGTGCGCCACGAGGCCGCCATTGCCCTTGGCGTGATCGGCTCACCCGAGTCGCGCAAGGCCCTAGAGTCTGCCCTGGGCGATGCTGACAAGCCAGTAGTCGACTCTGCAGTAGTCGCGCTATCCAACATTGAGTTCATGGAGAACCTGAGCAAGAACCCAAAATTTGCAAAGCTCACGGGCGGCTAGTCCCCATGACCAAGCTCGGACACGACAGTTCCGCGCTCGCCAGGCTCAAACTTGTAGCACTTCTCCACTGGAACCTCGTCAAATATCTCGGCATCATGCGTTATCATGATAAACTGCATGGGGGCTTTTCCCCTTGATGCCCCCGACAGGTTTGTGAGCACGTACGCCAGTGCCTTTCTGCGCTCCTCATCAAGATGTGCAGTTGGCTCATCAAGTATGACATACCTTGGCCCGCTCGGCCCGAGTAGCCTGGCCATTCCGAGCCGCAACGCCAGCGCAATACACACCTGCTCGCCGCCGCTTAGCGCATAGACGTCACTTGTGGTGACTCCGGAATGGCATGTTATTGTCACGTTTCTGTCCTTCTCTGTGAGCGTAATTCTGTTTATTCTCGTGTCAAGGAGGCTGAGGTGCTCGGTGCTCCCCCTTGATATCTCGTTTAGCGCCCATGATCTCAGGCTAGTTGCAACCGACCCGTCGCGCCTAAAGGCGTCCCTGATCGAGTTTAGCCTCTTGACATACGCGCTGACCGTCTCGAGCTCCGTGAAGAGCCTGTCGTTCTGCGAGATGCTGTCGGCGAGTGCCCTTGCGCGCTCTTCGGCACCCCCATGCCTCTTGTTTATGCCATCTAGTGCAGACTTTGCATCTTTGAGCTCTGCTGTGATCTCCGCGACGCTCCTCCCGCCGGAGCGTCTTACCCTCTCCTCTAGGGTCGCGATGGCCTTGCAGTGCGCCCCGGCCTGCGAGTCGATGCCCGCGCCGGCCTGCCAGTCGCCGCGCGCACACGCCTCGGCCATCTCTACTACGGCCCTGAGCTCCCCGGCCTTGCGCTCCATGACCTCAATGTCTGCTGCGCTGCTCACCGAGTGAGCCTCCAGGAACGCCGCTGCGCCGATCGCGTGCCGCACGGATGCGAGCTCGACCTCAAGCTCCTCTACTGGCCTCCCGCCTGCGCCTGCGGTCTTTTCCAGGGCCGCGATGGCCTTGCAGTGCGCCCTGGCCTGCGAGTCGATGCCCGCGCCGGCCTGCCAGTCGCCGCGCGCACACGCCTCGGCCATGCTGATCATCTCCTCTAGCGTGGCGGCTCTTTTGGACATGGCCTCAATGTCATCCATGCTGCTCACATTGTGCGCATCAAGTGTGCTCTTCGCCTCCATTGCCTTTCTCTCCAGCTCTTTGAGCTCGTCAATCTTTGATGCGTGTCTCCTCACGGCCTCCTTGTGAACCTTCATGTCTGTTGAGGCACGCTCTATCTCGTCCTTGATGTGCTCTATTACGAACAGTGGCTTTAGGTTGCTTACGCGCGAGTCGCACACGGGACACTTGCCATCTTTTAGGGTGAGCTTGCCTGCAATAGTCGTCTGTTCCTTCAGAACTGCCATGGTTTTTTCGCCGGCTGCCACAAGCTCGGACTCTGCCTCTAACTCACGTCGCGCCTCCTTGAGACTTGTGCTCACCTCTCCGGCAGTCCGGGCAACATCAAAAAGCCTACTGCACTCGGCAGCCTCACCGGAGATCTTGTCCCTGTCGGCCGCCGCCGCCTCGCCCCTCTGCCTCGCGTACTCGGCGAGCTCGGCACTCCTAGCCTCTAGCGCGTCTTGCGCCCTTGCTCCCTCCTCGGCGCGAGCCAGCTCGGCCTCTACAGACACCACGCGTGCCTTCATGGCCGCCGCCCCGCCACCTGCCACACCCCCGCCGGCCTCGTACTCGCCCAGACGCCTGCGGCACTCGGCGGCCTCGCCGGAGATCTTGTCCCTGTCGGCCGCCGCCGCCTCGCCCCTCTGCCTCGCGTACTCGGCGAGCTCGGCACTCCTAGCCTCTAGCGCGTCTTGCGCCCTTGCTCCCTCCTCGGCGCGAGCCAGCTCGGCCTCTAGCGTCTTTATTCCCGCCTCGCCTTTTGCACGCTCGGCGGACAGTGTGCGCATCTTGGCTTTGACATCCCGAGACTCGGCCTTGTCGCTCTCTAGCGTGGCAGTGATCGTGGAAAGCTGCGTGTCATCGTGTCCAAACCTGTTACGGATGTTATTGCGAAATCCCGCAAGCAAGTCGGCCATGTTCCCGTCTGCCACATCGAGGTCGCTGTTCCCGATAATGTCGTTGATGCGTGTCTTGAACTCCTTGGGCGACTCGCGTACTATGTCTGCCAGCTCGCCCTGCCTTATTATTGACGCTATCTGCATCTTTTCAAAGTTCATCCCCAAAATGCCCTCGATCTCGCGTGTAGTTGACTCGTCCATCTGCCTTCGCTCTCCTGCGGCCACATTGACCCATGACTCGCCTGACCGCTCGTACAGCGTGGGTGTTGCGGCACCACCGGCCTTTAGCTTTCTTGTGGCCTTGAATCGCCTGTCGCCGGACTCAAAGATCACCGTTGCGTATCCCGAAGTGGCACCATGTCGTATGAGCAACTTGTTGACCTTGCGCATATGTTTTCCAAAAAGCGCAAATGTTACCGCATCAACAATGCTTGACTTGCCCGCACCGTTGGGTCCCACTATGACGTTCATCCCAGGTTCAAATTTTATATCCGTCATCCTATGCGACAAAAAATCCACGAGTTCTATTTCGATAATCATGCTGCGCGCCCCTTCCTAAAGCTCTCATAGTCGTCTAGTACCACCCTTAGTGCCTCGTCCATCTTGTCTGCCGAGAGCAGGGGAAGGAGGGACTTTAGCGCAAGCTCAGCGAGCGACTTGTCGCCTATGGCCTTCTCGACTAGACGTGCGCGTTCTGTGTCCATGTGCGCCGGCCTCTCGTCCATGACCTCGCCGGAGCCCCTTGAGCCTCCGGTGTGGTTTGCGATGACCTGCAGGTGGAGGGACGCGTCACGAATAGGTGCGGACTGCTCGTGCGCTGTGCCCACGTCGACCTTTGGGCCGCTCACGTTGAGCCTGACGACTGGACTCTTTTTGAGGCGTCCTATCTCGGCGACGATCTCGGCGACGCGCGAGCCCATGCTGTCGTACTCTGTGTCAAATGAGACGTGCGGGCGCGTGTCTAGGGCGATCCAGTCCATGGACGCCTCCTCGCCAGAGATGTCGACCTCATAGAACCCCTTTGTCGTGCCTCGTATGCCCTCAACTGACGTGACCTCCGTCGAGCCGGGATACGCAAGGGGGCCGCCGAGGGCCTCAAAGTTCCTCTCGTGCCTGTCATGCAGGTGGCCCATCGCATAGTAAGAGAATGACCTTGGCATCTCCGAGACGGCGATCTCGCCGGCAAACTTGTTGAACTCCATGAGGCCCTGGTGCATGACTAGCACGCTGCGACCAGTGTGCGCCCTTGCGGCCGCATCTGCCCTGGCCATGACCTCGGCGTGCTCGGGCATCTCATCACGGCGCTTCTTGTCCATGCCGACTAGAAGCGTGTCCCCGTGCATCACTGGCGTGCCGTTGCCAATGTAATCGGCGACCTCGAGGTTGTGGTACACTTGTGCGACCGGTGTTGCCCTGACCCTGCTGACGTCGTGCTCACCGAGTATAAAGTACGCCTTTATGCCGGCGTCCTTTAGCCTCTTGAGCGAGTTGCCAAGGGAGACTATGGCACGGCCGCTTGGCACCGGCTTGTCAAACAGGTCGCCGGCGAGTACGGCAAAGTCGACCCTGTCCTTGATCGAGATGTCCACTGCCTCATCAAAGGCGTCATACATGTCATCCTCACGCTCTGACCTGCCGTACTGTGTATGGCCCAGATGCATGTCAGATATGTGCGCAAACCTCATGCCCGTCTCTGCTCTGCCTTGTCTGGCCTACGTGGCCTTAGCTTGTCCGTCTGGATCATCTCGCTGACTCTCTCGACGCCCGCACTCTGCTTTTTTGACTCTGCAGCCCAATCCGCCGTTGCGCTCTGGTCTGCGCCGGACATTTTTTCTTTTATCTCATCAATGCGAACCATGGCGTTGAGCGGCGCCCACTGGCCAGTCAGGACAGCCTCGCCTACGTTGAGCGTGGAGAGCTGTGCAATGAGTGCCTTTCCGGCCGACTCGGACGCGGCCTCGACCTGCCTCTGGTCGTCCTGCTGTATCATGCGCATGACGGCAAACGAGCTCATCTGGCTCAGGACGGCGAGATCCAGCGCGCGCGGCCTCTGTGACACTATGCACATCCCGACGCCAAACTTGCGGCCCTCGCGCGCTATCTTTGCGGCCATGTCCTTTGCGCCCGTGTCACGGTCCCTTGGCACGAACACGTGGGCCTCCTCTATCACGATAAAGACAGGGGCCGTAAACCTGACGTCTGCGCCCCTTCCATGCCTGCTGGCAATGGTCGCCTCCTTTCTGTCCTCTAGCATGTTCCTCATATAGAATGCGAGCGCAATATTGGCCTGCTTTTCGCCAAACTCGGATGTTCCGAGCACGTTGGCGCGTCCGGGCTTTATGAGGGCCATGGGATCGTCTATCTCTGGATCGAGTATGTCGCCCATCCTCTTTACTGCATACTTGACCTTTTCGGTGACCCTGTGGATGACGTGCTTTGACTTTGCGTCATCGGCGCTAACCTGTATCGAGTCTATTAGCGCGGCCCAAAAGTCCCTTGCCCCCCTGACTTCAGTCGTGAGCGCCCTTGAGATGATGGCGCGCTGCTTGTCGGCGTTGGCCCTAAAGTCGAGCATCTCGGCGAGCTCATCGGCGCCGAGTCGTCGCGGGTTTATCTTTGCGTCTAGTATGTTTATGCCGGGTATGCGCAGCGCGGAATACTCGCCATGATAGTCAAATATGACGACGGTTCCGCCGCGCGATGCTATCTCGCGCGTTAGCAGCGAGACTGTGTTGCTCTTGCCCATTCCGGTCATTGCCAGTATTGCGACGTGCCTGGAGACTGCCTTGTCGAGGTTTATCTTTACGGCCACGCCATCGTTGCGCAAGAGCGTGCCGACCCTTGCCCACTGGCTTCCGTCTGGCGCAAAGACCTCAGCTAGGCTACTTGCGCTAGCTATGCCGACGTTGCTGCCCGGAAGCGGCGGGATCGCCGGTATCTCGGGCCGCCCGTGCCTGATGGCGTCTAGTGAGCCGACTATGGATATTGACGCCGTGTGGCGCTTGTCACGCGTGTTGGAGCGCACAATGCCCACAAGCTCGTCTGCGTGCTCAAAGTTTGGCACATCCGAGAGCGTCGCGCTGCGAACGACTGACTCCTCGACCATGCCAAGAACGCGCGTGTCTCCAAGGTCAATTATGACATACTCGCCCACTGCAAATGGCCTGGACGTTATGGCCTCCACCCTCGATGAGATCGGCTCACCGGTCACATAGCCACGGCGTTCATCACTCATTGCAGAATCGCCCTCGAGCCGACTGCGTTGATGCCAAATATCGCCGCAATGGTGTCCATCGTGTCATTGGTGATCGTGCACTCGTTGTGGGCCTGCCGTAGCGCCTGCGGGTACCCGCCTGCGCACTGCGCTCCCAGCTGCTCGAGGAGACCGCGAACGTCGCCCTCGTCTATGCCGTCACCGAGCATCTCCACCTTCATTAGCGGTGTCGAATGCGCGAGTCGCGCGTATGTCGAGGATATCGACATGCTTGTGCGTGGCGCCTCTTTTACTAAAATGTCGCTAAATCCGGGCTCGGAGCTCGCTAGCCCATAATAGTAAATGTCACCTGCCATTGCGCCCATGTCGCCAAACTCAAAGTCGACCTCGGATGTCTTTGAGACGAATATGATCCGCGTCTCGTTGCCTCGCAGGAGGCGCAGGAGCTCATCTCTTGCGCGCTCGTCATCGGCGATAAAGACCGTGCGCAGCGAGCCGTCCATGAGGACAATCTCGGCCATGTCAGACGCCTTGGCGCACGCGTCGGCCTCCATATGGCGCATCGTGTCATGCAGTTTCGTGTTGCGCCCTATGCCCATCCTCGGCTCCATGCCCACCACGGTACGGCCGTCCGCTGATGCTGCCACTGCGGTGGACACCCACAGCTCCATGCCCTGATACGAGACCCTGTTGCAGCTCCCGTCCACGCCGAGCGTCTCGGGGTGCTCCTTGCGGGGCGCCTCGTGGCACACCCAGCGGCGCCTTGCCTCATCGACAATGTCGCCATAGTTGCCCAGCGAGCCGACTAGCCTCTCCCTGTTCTCCATGGCGTGCCGGTATACCTCGTTGAGCATCTCACAACCGCCGGAAATTCTCTATTAAAGGCTCTTTGCCCACTCTCCCTTGCCGACGCACGTGGCATGTGTGGCATGGGTTGCCGCAATGCGTAGGATTAATTGCGCCACGCCGGCGGCGCCCCGACCATGAAGCGGGTAGCCCTCCTTGGGTGTGGCGCAATTGGGAGCCAGATCGCGCGCGCAATCGACTCGGGCGCAGTCGATGCGCGCCTCACGCACGTGTATGACGAGGTTCCAGAGGCCTCTGCGCGACTCGTCTCCTCGCTCTCCTCGCCTCCGGCCATTGCCGAGAACGCGCACATGCTCTCCTCGTACCCGGTCGACATGGTCGTCGAGGCCGCCTCGCAGAATGCAGTGCGTGACTATGCTCTAAGCGTCATACAGAACAGGCGTGACCTTGTGGTCATGAGCGTCGGCGCATTGCTAGACGAGTCGATCCTTGAGGTGCTCTCTGAGGCATGTGCCGAGTTCGGCCGGTTCATCTACCTGCCGTCAGGCGCCATGGCAGGTCTTGACGCGTTGCGTGCAGTACGCAACGAGCTTGACGCAGTCACGCTGACGACCACAAAGCATCCTGACTCGCTGCGCGGCGCACCCGGCGCAAGTGAGTTGCCCACTGCAGGATCGGCTGAAATCTTTTCAGGCAGTGCCATTGATGCCGTCTTGAGATTTCCGAAAAACATCAACGTTGCCGCACTCTTGAGCCTCGCGACTCTGGGCGCACACCGCACTAGGGTGCGCATCGTTGCAGACTGTGCCACATCATCCAATACGCACAGGATTGAGGCCCACGGCGCGTTTGGCTCCATGGAGATTACCGTCTCCAATGTGCCTGACGCATCAAACCCACGGACGAGCCGACTGGCCGCCCTCTCGGCACTCGACCTGCTCGCGCGCGTGTGTGGCACGCGCGGCTCGGTTAGACTGGGCGCCTGAGCGGGCAATAATTGCCACATTGTGCGCAGCATTGCGCACAAAATGCCGTCTCGCCACTCTTTAAATGCGGGACGCGGCAGTCCCCTGCGCAATGGTTGGCAATGCGGCCCAACAGGCGCTCACAGAGGAGGTCATGCGCCTAAAGGCCAAGACGGACACGGTCATACTGGCCCACAACTATCAGGTTCCCGGCGTGCAGGATGTGGCCGACTATGTCGGCGACTCGCTTGGGCTCGCCAGGCAGGCGGCGCAAACCCCGCACTCGACCATACTGTTCTGCGGCGTCCACTTTATGGCCGAGACTGCGGCCATAATATCGCCCCAAAAGCGTGTCCTGATACCTGATCTTGATGCGGGATGCTCGCTGTCTGACTCGATAACAGTCGATGATCTCAGGTCGTGGAAGGCACGCCACGAGGGTGCGGTGGCCGTGGGATATGTCAACACGACGGCGGCGATAAAGGCCGAGCTCGACTATTGCTGCACGTCATCTAACGCCGTTGCCGTGGTCAACGCGATCCCCCCCTCGCGCGAGATACTGTTCCTCCCTGACATGTTCCTTGGCGCATACGTCGCCAAGATGACGGGGCGCAAGAACATGCGAATCTGGGCCGGTGAGTGCCATGTTCACGCCGGCATACGGCCAGAGGATGTTGCCAAAAAGATGGACTCAATGCGCGATGCCGAGTTTCTCGTGCACCCCGAATGCAGCTGCACAACTCCCATACTCCACGATGTCGCCACTGGCGGGTACGGGAACATTCGAGCAAGCGTCCTGTCCACAGAAGGCATGATGAGGCGCGCCGCCGAGTCTGACTCTAACAGCTTTGTTGTTGCAACGGAGACTGGCATGATGTACCGCCTTGCACGCCAAAATCCTGACAAGCGCTTTGTTGCCGCCTCTGACACTGCTGAATGCCAGTACATGAAGATGATAACGCTCGAAAAGGTCCGTGACTCACTCCTCCATTCGCAGCACGAGGTGAGGGTTCCGGCGCGAACTGCCGAGCTCGCGCGGCGTGCCATCCGGCGTATGCTTGAGATAGGCTAGACGCGCGCCTCGAGGCTCATGTCTATGGAGCGCACGGATGACGTTATCGATCCCACTGATATCATGTCAACGCCGGCCCTTGCGTACGCGGCAATGTTGCGCGCGCCAATGCCGCCAGAGGCCTCTAGCCTCACGCGCCTGCGAAGCCCCTCGCGCTTGATCGACTCCACGGCACTCCTCGCGCGCGCCGGTGTAAAATTGTCAAGCATTATGATGCGCGCGCCGGCGCGCGCTGCGGCCAGCGCATCGCGCACGTCCTCGACTTCGACCTCTACGTTCCTGTGCCTTCGCACGGCGCGCCTCACGAGCTCCTCCATGCCGATTTCAGAGGCTGCTGCGGCAAGGATGTGGTTGTCCTTTATGAGAATCGCCTCGCCCAGGTCCATCCTGTGCCTCATTCCGCCGCCAGTAGCGACTGCCTCCTTGTCAAAGAACCCCATGCCGGGTGCTGTCTTGCGCGTCGCATAGATGCGCGCACGTGTCCCTCGCAGCATGGCCGTGAGCGCCCGCGTCTGTGTCGCAATTCCGCTCATGCGAGAGAGGACATTGAGCGCAGTCCTCTCGGCGGAGAGGACGCCCTGTGCCGTGCCGCGCACATCCATTATGGCCTGGCCGGCGCGCGCTCGCCGGCCGTCACGCACGTGAGCGCGCACGGCGCACCCGCGAAGCTCAAAGGCCACGCGCGCCCACTTTGCGCCGGCGATCACGCACGCCTCCCTTGTGATCAGAGTGGCATCAAGTCGCGTGCGCGGAAGGAGCGCACTGGTAATGTCGCCCCTGCCAATGTCCTCGGCTAGAAATCGCGCAATCTGGCCCCTTGGGCTTTGCGGCAACTCATGTTACCTTTAGGGCATACTTGCCCTTTCCAGTTATGCCTAGCGTGCTGGCAATGTTGGAAGTCTCGGGATCCACGACGAGCACGATCCCGTTCCAGTCCGGCGTAAGGTCAGATGACTTGCAGCTGGGACAGACCTTGCCAGTCGTCACGAACTTGCACTTGCGACATGCCATCTCGCGAGCCATGGCTACTTTGATCCCGCCTTGGCTTTGGCCTTGGGGGCAGCCGCCTCTGCCTTTTTGCCCTCGGGCTTTTTGGCCTTTGCGCCACCTGTTGAGCCCTTTACCTCCTCGGCAACCCACTCATCGGCGCCAAGGAACGGCTGTCTGCACGTTATTCCAATCTTGCCCATGGATGCGGCCTTGCCGAGGGACACGGCAGTTATCCTTGTTCGCAGAGTCGAGCCGACCTTTAGTGTCCTCTCGCTCTGGTTTGCAAATATGGTGCCGGCCTTTACGTCGCTCTTTAGATAGTCGTCCATGACCTGCGAGAGGTGTAGGAGGGCATCAGTCGGGCCTATCCTCACAAACGCGCCAAAGTCCGTAATGTCTACAATCTCGCCGCGCACGATCTCCTGCAGCTTTGGATAGAACGTGAGCGCATCAAACTCGACCCTGTGAAACGTCCCGCCGTCACCGGCAATCAGCCTTCCCATCTCCTCTACCTTTACGTCGAGGATCATGATGATATAGCCGAGCTCGGCGTTTATCATGCTCTCGTATTTCTCCTTGAGTATATTCATCGCGGCCTTTTTCATCGTCGTTCCAAAGAGGTTTGGAGGTATGCGCACGACATCGACTAGGCTCGATATGGAGAACAACTTGTTGTGCCAACGCACGATCCAAAGTTTATGAACGTTTGCCACCCTATGCGCAAAATCACGCCGGCGATTTCACGTACTATCGTGGTGTACGGTACAATGGCGCACCATGGACGGCGCGACCCGTGCCGCCCTGTGGCGCGTAACGGTGACGAAAATCTGTCTATCTTTAAATAATGTGCGTCGGCAATTTTGCTCATGGTTGGCGTTGATCAGGTGCTAGAAAAGCTCGCAACCGTGATAGACCCTGATCTGAAAAAGGATATCGTCTCGATGGGAATGATAAAGGATCTAGAGCTTGATGCCGGAAACCTAAAGTTTACGCTAGAGCTCACGACTCCGGCATGCCCGTTCAATGATGACATTGAGCGTGACGTGCGAAACGCCGTCTCGGAGATCGAGGGGGTCTCAAAGCTCGACCTAAACGTGACGGCAAAGGTCATGGAGGGTCGCTCGCTTGAGGATGACATGGGCATGAAGACAGTAAAGAACATCATTGGCGTGGCTAGCGGCAAGGGCGGCGTTGGCAAGTCTACAGTTGCGCTAAACCTCGCACTGGCGCTCTCACGAACCGGCGCAAAGGTTGGTCTCCTTGACGCTGACATTTACGGTCCGTCCATACCGCTCATGCTCGGGATCACAGAGGGGTTTATGGAGGTAGACGAGGAAAAGCACAAGCTGCGCCCCACAAAGTCCAACGGGATTGACGTTGTGTCATTTGGGTTCTTTGGCGAGCAAGAGCACCAGGCGGCCATATACAGGGGTCCGATCATCTCAGGAATACTGCGCCAGTTTCTTGTGGACACTGACTGGAGCGATCTTGACTATCTTATCGTGGACCTGCCGCCGGGCACAGGGGACATCCCGCTCACGCTGGCCCAGACCATACCAATAACGGGAATTCTCGTGGTGACCACGCCACAGCAAGTTGCCAGCAGCGTTGCAGTAAAAGCCCTTGGCATGTTCACAAAGCTCAATGTGCCAATACTCGGTATTATAGAGAACATGAGCGCATTTGAGTGCACAAAGTGCGGGGAGCGCCATCGCGTGTTCGGAACCGGCGGGGCCGAGAGGATAAGCGAGCAGTTCAAGATACCAAACCTTGGGGACATACCGCTCAACTCGGGGATAATGGCCGGCTCGGACACGGGCAAGCCTGTCATGCTGACGGATCCCGAATCGCCTAGCGCACGCGCGTTTGAGGCCGCCGCCAAGAATGTCGCCGCGCAGTGCAGCATCATTGCCGCGCGCCTTGCAGCCGGCGAGGAGGCTACGGGCGCCGAGCCCGCCGAGCCCGAGCCAGTTGCCCAGCCACAGCAGGCGGGGCAGGCACTAGGAACGGCGGCCTCGCCCTAGGTGCGCCACCATGCTAGTCCTCCCGGAGGCCATGCGTGCTGCGCTAAAGGAGCCACTTGGAGTCCTTGTTCCGGATCGCGAGATCACTGCAGTAAGAGTGCGCTCTGAGATTCCTGACGGCGCGCTAGTCGTTGCAGTCGGAGATGCGACCACGGGCCGCCTCGCGCAGCTTGGCATGGAGGCCGGCGTGCAGGTCGTTGACGGCTACGAGAGGCGCACCTCGCGCACATATCCGGACGGCTCACCGGCAACGTCCCTGTCATGCTCAAACGCAGCAGGCACCATATCAGATGGCGCACTCTGCGCGCTGCGCACCGCACTCGACGCACCGCGACCGGTGCGCATCACCGTTGATGGCGAGGAGGATCTACTCACGGTTCCGCTATGTGACATGTGCGATGACGGCTCTGTTGTGGCCTATGGACAGCCTGGTGAGGGCATGGTGATCGTGGTCGTGGGTGCGGGGGTAAGGGATAAAGCGCGCCGCATCATGGGCTCGATGAAACACAGGGATGATGAACCGGTGGCTGAATGATCCAGTGATTTGCTACCAATTTCTGACTGTGACCATCTTGCCGACGTCCTAGGCTTTGGGGCACGATATGGCCTCATTGCCGTTTCTTGACACCATGACGTCAAAGAGCTGCTGTGTCTGCGTTCTCTTGCGTTCGCCGACCCACTCTTTTATGGCGCCAAACTCGTCCTTTAGCACCATAAAGTTCCCTTCCAACTTTAGCTGCTCTTTAATGTCGTCAAATTCCTTCATATTATAGCTGTGATGCATATCAAAATAAATCCTTCTAAAGTTGCGTGCATCTCTTATCTTCACATGCTTTCTTTTTAATTCATCCAACACGTCTTTTGTCCCAAACACACTGAAAAAATGATCTACTTTGGAACCTCTGCTCTTCTGCACACTCACCTCGGCAATTACCGCCGTGTCCCCCAGCCTGAGGAGCAGGTCGACTTCACCCTCCCTGTTGTTTCTCTCATCACTTAGCGAAACAGGCGAATGCACGGCGACAAGCTCTAGTCCCATGTCCAGCAGGAGCGAGCCGACCTCGCGTTCCTCTTCATCGGCCAGGTGCTTGACGACCACGCGCGCTTCCCATTCGTCCATGGTCAAGCCCAAAACGTGTGATGTTTTAAATGCATGTGAATGGTGCGAAGTGCGGGATTCGAACCCGCGACTCCCAGCTTGGGAAGCTGGTGTACCACCAGGCTATACTAACTTCGCGCTATTCTGCATGCGATGCCCCACGCGTATAATAACTTAACACGGGAACCGCGTTCAACATTGCTCGACTCGGCGACGAGCAAGAGCTGACCCACGATGATATACACTCGTACGCGCATTGCCTGCCATGAGGCTTGATGACGACCTCCGCCTGGCGATTCTTGAAAAGGTCGGCATATACTCGGCCCGCTTTTCGATTCCTGCCCCTGTCGTCCTGCTCACCTCGCGCGAGGTCCTCTCCATGCCGCGTGAGATCACCGACGGAAGGCGCACAACGGCCTACAAGTATTATGGCGTCTCGTACCTAGAGCAGAACCTCGTCTTCATCAACGTGCGCAAGATCCCTGACGAAAAGACCCTCGAGAACACCATAGTCCACGAGCTGGTTCACATGAGGTTCCCGTACCTGTCGCACGGGAGGCGCTTTAACCGCCTTGTGCGCCGCGGGCTGGCCGGAAGGCGCTTCCTGCCCTACCGGCGGCGAACGCGGGCCGCCGCCGATTGATGGTTTATATTCATGCGTAAGAGGCGTGCGCGCATTAATGGACGCCTACGAGCTCCTACCCGTCATCGCAGCGGTGGCGTCGTTTGCCATGGCAGCCGGCTTTGCCGCCTGGGTCGTGAAGCAAAAGGCCGGCACAAAGGAGATGATGGAGATATCCGAGGCCGTGCGCGTCGGCGCGTCGGCCTTTCTTAGGCGTGAGATGAAGATAATCGTGCCTATATCGATAGGCATGGCCGTCATAATAGGCTACTTTATCGGGGCGTCCAACGGGATAGCCTTTGCCGTCGGCGCGACGCTCTCGGCAGTCTCTGGCCTCATATCGCTAAAGATAACGGTAAAGGCCGCCGTGCGCTCGGCCAACGCCACAGAGGGCGGCCTGGGCAAGACGTTCGTCCTCGCGTTTCGCGGGGGCGCCACCGTGGGTCTGGCCGTGCCGGCGATGGCCCTGCTTGCCATGGCGCTCCTGTACTATGTCTATCCTGACCCCATAACCATCGCCGGAGTCGGCATAGGCGCTAGCCTCATTGCACTGTTTATGAGGATTGGCGGCGGCATATACACAAAGGCTGCTGACATGGGCGCAGACCTCGTCGGCAAGGTTGAGGCCAACATTCCCGAGGATGACCCGCGAAACCCCGCTACCATTGCGGACAATGTCGGCGACAACGTCGGCGATGCGGCCGGCATGGGCTCGGACATTTACGAGTCGTACATTGTGACAATGCTGGCTTCGATACTCATCGCCGCGCTCATCGGCCTCACCGAGTACGCGCTGTACCCGATACTCATTGGTGCGTCTGGAATGCTCGCCTCGATGGTCGGCGTTGCGACAATTCGCGCAAAGGGCGGAATGGATGACGTCATGGGGCCGCTCAACAAGGCATTCTATGTGTCAGCGGCCGTCGCCGTCGCGCTAAACTATGTGCTAACGTCGATGTTTCTTGGGGACTCGGACGCCTCGATGGCGCTCTTTGCGTCAACCATCATCGGCGTCGCGCTAGTTCCCGTAATACAAAAGATAACTGACAGCTATACGAGCTATCGTTATGGTGCAGTGAGGGAGATAGCCGAGTCTGCCAAGTGGGGATACGCGTCACTCATTCTCATGGGAATCATCAAGGGAATGAAGTCAACCGGACCGTTCATGATCGCGCTTATCGTGGCGATCATCCTGTCGTTTGCCGTGTCGGCCTCAGCGGCCCCCGATGCCGAGAGCGCACTGCTCTATGGGATATTTGGCACGTCGCTCACGGCAATGTCGATGCTGAGCCTTGCCGGAATCGTGCTCAGCATTGACGCCTTTGGGCCGATCGCAGACAATGCGGGCGGGATCGTAGAGATGACTGGAATGAGCGAGGAGCGCCGCAAGGTGACAGACAAGATCGACGCAGTCGGCAACACGACAAAGGCTGTGACCAAGGGATTTGCGATCGCCAGTGCCGGCCTCGCCGCACTAGCCATGATACAGGCGTTCCAGTTCGAGGCCGCCGAGGTGTTCCACACGGCGCTAAACTACACCCTGACTAGCCCGACGGTGATCATCGGCCTTCTCGTCGGCGGCCTATTGCCGTTTCTCATCACGGGGCAGCTCATCAGCGGCGTCTCGCGCGCGGCATTTCGCATGGTCGACGAGGTCCGAAGCCAGTTCAAGGCCGATGCGGGCATATTGGCCGGCACGTCAAAGCCAAACTATGCGCGATGCGTCGACATTGCGACTGTCGCCTCGCTAAAGGAGCTCTGGAAGACTGCCGTAATTGCCATCGTCGCGCCGATCGCACTCGGCGTGCTCCTCGGACCCACGGCCGTAGCCGGCCTCCTCATGGGCTCCGTCGTCACCGGTATAGTGCTTGCGTACCACCTCGCAAACACGGGCGGCGCCTGGGACAATGCCAAAAAGCTCGTCGAGATGAACGGCCAAAAGGGCAGCGAGGAGCACAAGGTCGCCGTGGTCGGTGACGTTATCGGCGATCCCTACAAGGACACTGCCGGTCCGGCGCTAAACACGGTCATAAAGCTCCTAAACACGATAGCAATAGTCTTCGTGTCCACGTTTGTGGCCATCGTGCCGCTTCCAACAATATAGGAAAAAATGTGGGTGGAGGCGCCTACTGTGGGCAGCCTTCCATCTTTTGGATAAAGTACCCCTTCTCCGCTATGGCCTTCTCTACGGGCTCGGGGGCTCCCTGCGAGTGGCAAAAGCTGCACTCTTCGGTAGTCACCTTTGAGTCGCCCTCGCCAACGGCTGAGAGCCACTCCTTGGCGTACTCGATTGCCTTGTCGTGGTTCTTTTCCTTGGTTATGACGTCAAAGTGCATTGTGTGTCCATCTGCTGCCTTGACGTACGTGTCGTACACGTGGATTTCCATTGCGCGCATTGCCAAAAATGGGGCTATATATCTTGGATCAGAAATGCAGTAGTTGGTTATGTGCCATGAACTGCCCTTCATGGCGTACGTGCAGTCAGCTGAGCGATATGGCTGGTGATCCGTGGCAGGCCGGCATAGGCGTGTCCGCAGGTGCCACGCATACCATCGGTTGTCAAACAGCACACGGGCACATCACCCTTACGCCATCCACAACAGTTATTACCTTACTTTATAAGCCTTCTATATTGAATTTCGACAGGGATCCTCCTTTTAAGTAAAATTACCCGTCATATTTGGAAATATGGCCATCTCTATGTGCTTTCACTGCAGGAAAACTACCCAGACTGTGGTCGTGGTGCCATTCTGCAAGTATGTCCCACATGGTCTCCTGGAAGAGGTCAAAAACCACCCCGGATATGATGGGGGCTATATGGAATGCACCGACGAGTGCGATCCAGGCGAGATGACATACGAGGAATTTGTTGTCGGTGCGGGTAAAAGCGCGGCGCCTTCTCACACGTTTACGCGGTGTATAGTGTGCTCATGCGCAAAACAAGAATGATGTTGCACAATCGCTCATATGTGTCCACATCGTGGATCGTGTTCTACGCTATACTGCGCTTGTTCTTTTAGGTTCGCTGTGAATAGATATATACCGCATGAGTCGTTGTTGGTCTGTTGACAAGCCTGATCGCACAGACGCTTCCTCGCTCCGCTGGACATACATCTCCACGACCAGAATGGACATTTATGAACAAGAGCACTACCAAGTACACACACGCAATGCACCTCTACCCTGCCCGTATGCATCCAGAAATAGCGCGCCGCGTGATCACCAAATATGCCAAAGACCCATATGATGTGGTGTTTGATCCATTTATGGGATCCGGCGGTGTGCTCCTAGAGGCCATATTGCGGGGAAATACTGCGATTGGCATAGACATCAACCCGTTTGCAGTGCTTCTCTCTAAAGTAAAGACCACAGCAGTGCGCAAAAACCTTTCGAAAACATTGGAAAATATACTGGCCAAGTCACGAGCTGATCAATCACGTAAAACACTCTACTCGGATGAACTTCCTGAGCATTTAGACCTGCCTGGATGGTATAATCGTGCTACACTTAATGCTCTTGTTGCGCTGAGACACCATTTATTTCGATTGCGTGATGCTGATGTTAGGGATTTTTTTAAAATCTGTTTTTCTCTGACCTCGCGTAAGGTGAGCTATCAAAGAAATGGCTCTTGGAAACTACACAGAATGGGAATTGATGAACGCAAACGATTTGCTCCAGATCCTTTGCCAATATTCCAAAAGATCTCTGAGTCGAACATATTGCGCATGAATGATCTGGTGGCTGCTTGTCCCAAAGGCGCCGCTTATCCACTGTGCGGAGATTCAAAGGATATTACGAGTCAGTTTTCGCCTCTATCCAGAATTTTAGACAATAAAAAAGCGCATTTGGTTGTGACATCTCCTCCGTATGGAGATCATAAAACAACTGTGGCGTACGGACAATTTTCTCGTCATCTTGGACTCTGGCTTGATCTTCCTCTAGATGATGTGTTGCATGTGGATAGAAATGGTCTGGGTGGCACAAAACGTGATTTTGGTGATCTGGACTCTCCTACACTTAACAAAACGTTAAACAGAGTACATAAAAATGATCTTGTGATTACACGTAACAATAACCCTCATCGCGCTAATGAGGTGTATTCGTTCTTTTATGATCTAGATCGGTGCATGCACGAACTGTCTCTTAATCTTGTACCTCGCAAAAGTCATTGCTGTTTTGTTGTTGCCAACAGGACGGTTAGGCGTGTGAGCATACCCACCGATCAAATAACGATTGAGCTTGGGAAAAAATATGGTCTAAAGACGATATTGCAGATCCCGCGTACTATACCAAACAAAGTATTGCCGTCCAAAAACGCCCCTGAAAATATTACTAATAATACATGTGCCACGATGACGAGGGAAATGGTTATTATCATGTCCTACTAAGCGCTGTGTGTTGGCAGAACTCCGACAGTTTGAGGATATTGTGAATGACCTCCGCCGAATCAAGAAACAGGGGTATCATAAGACAGTACGGTCTGGCAATACCGGAGTTGGAGCCACTCTTGAGTCACTACTAGGCATCAAGGAAAATAACATCGCTGGTCCTAACGGAGATCAGACTGAATTAAAATCTAAACGAAAGAAATCTGCTGGAATGTTAACACTGTTTACTAAATCGCCATCTCCACGTGGTGTCAACAGAAAACTTGTTGAGTATTACGGCAAGCCTAGCAGCGAACACCATAACCAAAAAATTCTACATACTACAGTTGACGCTCATGATTTTAACTCATTATATGAAAAACCAGGATTTAAAATATCAATGTTGCCCGACGCAATAAAGCTCGTGCATAAAATCCCATACGCTAATATTCCTACACCGTATTGGACCAAAAAATCTTTAGAAGACAGATTCACGACCAAATATCCGCGTCGACTTCTCTATGTTCGTGCAGATTCTCGTGGCACGGGAACAAACGAAGAGTTTTTCTTTAATGAGGCGTATGTTCTATCGGGGTTTAGCTTTAAAAAATTCTTAAATTTACTCGCGGCCCGGATCATTTATGTGGATATCCGTATTGGTACACGTGACGATGGCAAGATTCATGATCATGGTACTGGATTTCGATTAGATGTGAACAATCTTGATCAATGTTTTTCCACCCGTCACAAAATTGCTCTAAGTTGATAGCATTTATTCATTCTGGACACTATCGTCCTTACTGGCTGTTTTCTGATACGCATAAATCTTTGTTGTGATGTTGGAATTTCGTCACCATGGCGTTCCTATTGTGGATTATTATGGTCATGTGGGATCTTGACATATGTAGTAACACGACACAATAGCTGTTAATATGATTGCCATCTACGGTGAGGCGTAGAAGATGACACAATGAGAATCGCCGTCATTACATGACAGGTTCATAACATGCACATTGAATTTCATATTGGTTTGATTACCTTGCATCTTGAATATTGCGACAATCCCGTGTCTCCTAAACTCAACAATTTTATGCTACATGAAATGCCTGCGATCCATACCGCGTTCTCGAATATTATGGTCAGTGATCTCCTGTGCATTGGCAGTGATATGTGGGAGAGATCTCAGTAGTTGATTATGCATTTGAAATAGGCCACAAATACCACTAAAAACCGCCAAAAATACAAGCGGGTCGATTGGAGTCCTCCCGATACGTGTCTTGATCGTAAATATATGGAAGTTATACTCTTGACTGACCGCTCTGTCACGCGTATGTTCGTCTCCCTGGATGCGTTGTCCGTAGATCCCATATGTGCGGAGGGGTGGCCTGCCGTCGTGGGTTCTTGCGTCCGCGCGTCCGCGCTAGGCCATGCCGAGGCCGACCTCGATGCTCTTGCCATGGCCGTCTCGGACATACGCGCAAAAATCGTCATCGCGAACCGAGTATATGACCCACGCGACGGGGTTTACCTCCATGTAGCGCTCGTCTGTGGGCGAGGGATGCATGCCAGAGGTGGGATGGCTGTGGAATATGCCGACCACCTCGGCTCCGCCACTCTCTGCCTTCCTATAGTGACTGATGAGCTCTTCGGCCCCCACGCTAAACTGCCTCTCTGGCCTTGCGTCAATGTTTTTCACGACTTCGACCTTTTCGACCACGGCGTCTCTCGCAACATATCGCCCGATCAAGAGCGCGCATGACTCATTGGGCATGCAGCTTGCCGCATGGTCGGCAAGCTCGTCGAACTGTCCTGCGGTCATTATGATGGTTCCATGGGGTTCCAAGTCTCTGCCTCTGGCGGCAATGTGGTTTTATTTTATCCCTGTGGCGCATTTGGCCTGAATATGCCGCACATTGGGCACGCCATGCACACGCACAACCATCAACGATGCCACGTGGGCAGAGGATGCGCGCCTATTCTGCGATGGCCAGGTGCCCTGCTAGCTGCCGTCGACTATGGCAAAGCTTGACTGCATCCACGGATGAACCACGCAGATATACTCATACGCTCCAGGCTCTAGTGTGGCAGTGTTGAGGCTAAACACCTCTCCGGCGTTCATGAGGCTAGAGTCAAACGTCTCTCCAAAGTCACCGTCACTCGTCACGGTGTGCAGCATAGAGTCGTCGTTTGTCCAGCGTATGACACTGCCGCGCTCGACGTCTATCGAGTCAGGATCATAGTCTGGCGCCCCTGAGACTGCCGAGCCCTCCAATATGGAAATGTCCACAATTGGCGCATCAGGCTGTGCGGGCGCAGCATCTGGCACGTCAGGCTCTGCCACGTCCTCCTCCTCGTTGATGAGGTACGTGTCTGGCGAGACGAGGCCAAAGGCGACAAATGCGATTATTCCGGTCGCGGCGGCCAGCCCAAATATCGTGCCCACGGGCCTGGCATACATTGGCATCTTTGTGATCACGTATGCGAGCATGATCGCCGGAAACGCAATGCCGACTAGTATGCCCGCAAACGTCGCCGTCGTGCTCACGGTGTTTAGCGTAAAGGCAAACATGCCAAATGCCAGCGATATCGAGGCGACGACGAGAACCGTGGCCTTTGCCCTGTTGCTCGTCGAGACGCCCCCCTCGAGTATGCCGGCGGCGAGAAATATGAGGCCGATGAACATCGTCAGGCCAGTCAGCGCATGCATGCCGTCGATAAAGGTGTGGGCTATGCCCGAATAGGAGACCGTGACGCCTGCAAGGCCGATCGACGTGAGCCCCATACCCGGCATCATGAGATCCCAGTTGCTCATCTGCGCCGTGGCCGCTTGAACAGCGTACTTAATCCTTTTGTAGGCATATGGGTCATACTGCGCGCCGGACGTGGCCTGCGACGGGGCCAAATGGCCAGAACGCCGGCCATGCTGCCAGGCACCGCCGGTGCACGCGCACCGGCGCGCCAAAGGTATTAAATCAGACGCGCGTGCACGCCCTGCCAGAATTGGCCCTCAGGGAGATTTACGAGATATCAAAGCCGCGCATAGTCGTCCTCCTGGTGATCACCGCTGTCACCTCGATGTATGCCGGAGGCGTCCTGGGCACGCCTGCCTCCGAGCCTGGCGTGTGGCTATATGTCCACATCATCGTCGCCGGCGCGCTCGCGTCAGCCGGCTCTAGCGCGCTAAACCACTATTACGACCGTGACATTGACCCGTTGATGCGCCGCACGAGCTCGCGGCCCATACCGTCAGGGCGGATCGGCTCAGGCGTGGCACTCGTGTATGGCCTGGCGACAAGCTCATTCTCTGTCATCTATGCGGCCATTGCGCTCAATATCGCATCAGCTCTATTTGTCGCGCTTGGCATATTCTTTTACGTTGTCATATACACAATATGGCTAAAGCGCCTAAACTCTAGCAATATTGTCATTGGCGGGTTTGCCGGAAGCTGCGCGGCAATGGCCGGATGGGCAGGCGCGACTGGTTCGATGGATCTATTGGGGTTTCTCGTCGGGTTTTTGGTGTTTGTGTGGACACCGTCGCACTTTTGGTGCCTCGCGATGAAGATAAGGGACGAGTATGCTGCCGCACGCGTCCCGATGCTCCCTGTTACGATCGGCATGCACAGGACATCGAGGTACATACTCGCCAACACGGCAATACTCCTGCCCTACTCCCTTGCGCTGTATGCGGCAGGCCTCGGCCTTGTCTACATGGCAATAGCTGCTGCCTCTGGTGGACTAATGCTTGCGTACCACTATCGCCTTACGCGCGATCCGACCCCAGAGTTTGCGTGGAAGGCCTACAAGGTGACTGCGCCATACCTCACCATAATATTCATCGCAGTCGCCCTCGACGCTGCGTTCCACTTTAGAATCTAGCCATCGACATTTGGAAAGCTTGCCTCATAGTCATGCTCGCGCGTAGACTCGTCCTCCACTGCATCCTCGTCGGCCACCACGGCCTCTATCCTCCTAGTGCCCTTTGCGAGCACGGAGACGGATATGAGACCGAGTATCTCTAGGTCAAGAAGCGCCTTTTCGATCGTGGCCGGCGTGAAGTCTATGTCGTCCTTTGCAAGCATTTTTGTGAGCTCCGAGTCAGTCAGCGTGCCGTGCGAGGTGACCTTTTCGACTATGGTGTTTCGCAGGGGAATGGCCATGGCTAACCGTATATCTCCCTGTCATGCGTATTTGGCACGGCGTTGGTGATCTTTTCCTTCATCGACTCGTACCACTTGTCGACATCTCCGGTTATTGAGGGGTTTATGCGCTTTAGTCCGGCTGTGATGTCCTGCCCGCCGATCTTTTTGGAGTTGCGCTGGATTGCCGCCACGGCGGCCTCCCTGCACAGCGCGGCGAGGTCGGCGCCCGAGCACCCCCTGGTGATCATGGACACCTCGCCGAGGTTGACGTCATCATCAAGGGGCATCTTTCGCGAGAGGATCTCCATGATCTCTAGCCTTCCGGCCTCGTCTGGCGGAGGAGTGTATACAGAGAGGTCGAGGCGACCGGTTCTCAAAAGCGAGCCGTCAAGGAGATCCGGCCGGCTGGTGATTCCGACTACCACGACGCTTGCAGCAGGGCTGTCCTCTATCTCCGTGAGCAGCTGGCTTAGGATTGTGTCGCCATAGCCACCGTCCCCACCATCCCTGTGGCGCGCTAGCGCGTCGAGCTCGTCGAGTATGATCACGCATGGCGCAGAAGCCACGGCCTTGCGAAATATCTCGCGTATTGCCTTTTCGGACTCGCCGATCCACTTTGAGAGTATCTCCGGACCCTTTACGACTATCATGTTCGCGCCGCTCTCGGCGGCTAGCGCACGCGCGAGCATTGTCTTGCCGCAGCCCGGCGGCCCGTATATGAGCACGCCGTGCGGTGGCCTAACGCCCATGCTCGTGAACTTTTCGGGCTCGCACATTGCGCGTATGACGTTCTCCTGCAGTGTGTGCTTTGCGTTCCCTAGTCCACCTACGTCGACCCACCACACCTTTGGCCGCTCGACGTAAAACTCGCGCATCGCCGTGGGAACCACCTCGCGCATCGCATCGTAAAAGTCAATTGTCTTTATGCGCATTGCCTGGAGGACACCGGAAGGTATCTGCTCGGTCTCGAGGTCAATGTCTGGCAGGTACCTCCTTATCGCCTTTATGGCCGTCTCTCTGCACAGCGACTTTATGTCCGCCCCAGTGTACCCGTGGAGCGCAGATGCCATCTCTTTAATGTCAAACCCCGTGTCAACTGGCATGCCGCGCGTGTGTATCTGGAGTATCTCGAGTCGCCCGTCCTCGTTGGGAACGGATATCTCGACCTCGCGGTCAAACCTGCCGGGACGCCTCAGTGCGGGATCCACGCTGTCCTGCCTGTTCGTTGCGCCAAGGACTATCACATTGCCCCTGTCAGTCAGGCCGTCCATGAGGGCCAGGAGCTGTGCGACGACGCGCTTTTCGACGTCGCCATAGACATCCTCGCGCTTTGGCGCAATGGCGTCGATCTCGTCGATGAATATTATGCTCGGCGCGTTGGTCTTTGCGTCCTTGAATATGTCGCGCAGGCGCGCCTCAGTCTCGCCATAGTACTTGTTCATAATCTCCGGCCCGTTTATGAGGTACATGTTGGCATCTGACTCGCTTGCTAGAACCTTTGCGATCAGCGTCTTGCCGCACCCCGGCGGCCCGTAGAGGAGCACGCCGCTGTTGGCCTCCACGCCGAGTCTCGCAAAGAGCTCGGGATGGCGCAGCGGAAGCTCGACTATCTCGCGCATTGCCTTTATCTCGGCGCCAAGCCCGCCGACCTCCTCGTACGTGACGTGCGGTTTTTTGTCACGTGCAGTCTCTGTGAGTATGTTTATTGCAGTTGTCTTGTCGATCTCCACCATGCCCTTTGGCATGACCTTGCTGACCTTGAAGGCTATGGTGTTGCCTAGAACCATCACGGACACCTCGTCTCCCTGAATCAGCGGCATTCCGGATATGCGGCTCCTGACAAAGTCGGTAAACTCGGCATCAACTGTTATCGCGTCATTGGCCGGCATAATCTCCACCATGCGCGCCGTCTTTGCCGTGCCCTTGCTGACACGAACCATCTCACTGTGCGCTGCGCCAATGTTCTTGCGCATCTGGCCATCAACCCTGATGACCTCCGGGGATCGCTCGTCCTCGTCTGCGGGCCACACAATTGCGCAGCTGGACTTTGTTCCAGATATCTCGATAAAGTCGCCCGGCGTGACACCGAGGTAGTCCATTGCGTCAGGCCCTATGCGTGCGCGCTTTTTTCCAACATCTCGCTGTTTTGCCTCGCCTATCTTCATGGACAGCGGCTCGCCTGGCTTGCGTGCCAATGCAGAACCCTACTTCATCTCCACCGAGGAGCGGCTCATATTTAGCACCTCAAACTCGCTCACTCCGTTGACTGACCTCACGGATGACTCGAGTGAGTCCATCTGGCCCTCTCTGTCCTCACAGACAAACTCGGCCTTTAGCGCAAACAGGCCAAAGGCGATCGGCTCCTTTACGTGCCTCTTCATCGTTATGCCGTCCTTGAGCGCACCGCCTATGCCGGTGGCTAGGCCATCGAGGTCTACATCGATGTCCGTCGGGAGTATCTTTGCGGCTATGACCAGCTTTGCCATGGCTCTTCAGGGTCCCTCAAAGCCGCATGCTGTGCACTTGTACGGCGTGGCCGCCTCGCGGCAGCTCTGGCAGCGCCAGATCGTTGCGGCCTCGTTTCCGCACTCGGGGCAGCTAAACTTTACGCACTTGTCATTTGGCATGATGTGCCTATGGCAGCAACTGCACACGGGCAGCGACAGCGACGACATGGTCGCACCCCGCGCGCGTGGAGATTTATAGTTTGCCGGCCATAGAGGCCATGAGGCGAGCCACGTCGGCTGCCGGGAGCCTTTTGAGCAGGCCTATTGCGCCCCTGGCGCCCAGGATCCTCGCTATGGCGCCGGCATGAAAGTCAAAGCTGCCCGCCTCTGCCACTGATGCTGCGACCCCCGGCGTCACGGCTCCCACGAGCGCATCAAGGGCGGCGTTGTCCAGGGCGCCCAGGACGCGGCGCGCGAGGAGCTGCCTGCCAAACTCTGCCCCAAACATGGCCTCCCACGTGCCGCGATATGCGCCAAGGTCTGAGGGGTCGCCGGACTCGAGGAACGAGGATATTGCCGCGC
The DNA here is from genome assembly GCA_963692915.1 of Cenarchaeum sp. Taxonomy (GTDB): domain Archaea; phylum Thermoproteota; class Nitrososphaeria; order Nitrososphaerales; family Nitrosopumilaceae; genus JAHRAL01. The sequence goes on along the minus strand of OY843584.1, from coordinate 971,431 downwards.
CGGCCATTATGCCGCCCATGCCGCCAGAGAGTATCCCGCCTGCAGTCGTCGGCTTTGTCTGGCCTGCGGCATCGCCTGCGTACACGGTCTGCCCGTCGACAAACTCGCCGGCGTGCCCCCCGACCCATATGGGCGCGCTGACCGTCCTGAGCTCCGAGTGCGTCCCCCTCGAGTCGAGCAGTGAGCGCAGCGTGCCTGTGGCGTCGATGCCAGAGCCGGCGACGCCAACCTTGCCGCGCCCGTCCTCTGACGCTATGACCCACGCAAAAAATCCGGGATATCTCGCTGCGTCAAGCATGATCTCGACGCGTCCATGCTCTATCCACGGAGCGAGAACCTCGGCCTGCGCCGAGGCCACAACGCCGTCGCGCATTCCCCTGGAGACGAGCGAGGCGATGCCCGTGGCGTCCACTATGACCTTGCACGCAATGTCCCCTGCGCTAGTGTGGATGGTGCCGTCACCTGTTCCCGTGCAGCGCACAGACGTGCGGATGTGTGCCCCACAGTCCTGAGCCTCGCGTGCGATCCTCCTGTCAAGTGCACGCCGGCTCAGCTCCACAACGCTACTTCCAACACAGATCTCAAAACTCTGCCCACCGGGAGAGCAAACGACTGCGCGCTCTATTGCGTTGCCGACATACTCTTGCATGCCACCCACGCCGAGGGAATCTAGCGCATCGGCGCTGACGAGTCCGCCGCAGTGGTCAGGTGACCCTATCTCACCATTACGCTCTACCACCATGACGCTGTGGCCTTGACGTGCCACCTCCCTTGCGCACAGGAGGCCTGCAATGCTCCCGCCGGCGACGACTACGTCATGCCTCATGGATTCGCCACCAACCCGCGCAACTATTTAACCCAACGCGCCCATGGGGAGTGGCGCGCAAGCTAGAGATTTAACCCTGATGAAGCGCCACGCGAGACATGGTCACAGAGGAGGGTGCCGTCATGGATGCCGTGCGCGCGTACCTTGATGCGGGCAAGTCAAGGGACTTTGCGGCGATGCGCCTCATGCATGCCGACGATTCCGCATTCTCGAGCTTTGCTGACGTGCCGCCGTATGGCATGCATGACGCCGAGACGACCTCGGTGCTCGCCGAGATGCGCCTGGCGGCCATATCGGACTATGACTATCGCGTGCGCGACGAGCGTGTTATCTCCCGTGGGGACATGGCCGTGGCCGCCTTTACGCTGGAGCAGAGCGGGATGCTAGTCGACAACAAGACGTTTAGCGGCGAGCACGTCACGACAGTCTCGCGCGCAACGTTTGCGCTCGTCAGGGAGGGCTCCTGGAAGGTTGCCCACATGCACGTCTCGCGTGTGCCCTGACTGGCTCTGGGAGACATCCAGTCTGGGGCTCAGGACACGTGGATCGGTGAGGTGTGGCCGGCACTGCGGGCATGCCGTGGCAAATGGGCAGGGTGAGGCTGCGCCTGTCTAGTCGGCCCCATGGGGGTCGCGCTCCCATGGCGGGGTAGGCTTAAAAAGAGCAGATTGGGCACGCGCGTCTCGTAATGGGCCACGCTAGGATACTTCGAAGGCTTCGCGAGGAGAAGACCAACTATCGCAAGCGCAGAGCCATGCTCATGGGCAAGAGGCCGTTCGTGACCGTTCACATATCCAACGAGAACGCACAGGTGCAGGTTCTCAAGGCAGGCATGACCGGCGACCTCGTCGTCGCCTCGGCCCACTCGCGCTTTCTCCTAGGCAAGGGCTGGAAGGGCTCGCGCAAGAGCATCCCGGCAGCCTACATGACCGGATACCTTGCCGGCAAGAGGGCCGCTGCCGGAGGCACGGCCACTGCGATACTCTATAGCGGCACGCGTCGCTACACGCAGCGCATGGCCGCTGCCCTAAAGGGCCTAGTCGACGCTGGCCTTGACGTGCCGTCCTCGGCTGAGTCATTCCCGCCGCAGGAGCGCCTCGAAGGCGCGCACCTTCGCGTAAAGAACGACATTGCGGCGATAAAGTCTGCCATAGACTCCGAGGTGCCACAATCCTGAATCGCCCACAGCAGAGACGTTCGCGCGAGGAGGAGGAGCCGTGGGTTCCAAAGACCTCGCTTGGAAAGCGCGTGGCCGCCGGCGAGGTCACCTCGATGGAGGAGATACTCGAGTCCGGCCTGCGCATACAGGAGGCCGGCATCATCAAAAAGCTCCTCCCTGACCTTGAGACCGAGGTCGTCGATGTTGGAATCATACAAAAGATGACTGCCAACGGCCAGTCAACGCGCTTCAAGGCAATAGTCGCAGCCGGTAACTCTAATGGCTGGCTTGGAATAGGTCAGGGCAAGTCAAAGCAGATACGCGTCGCCATAGAAAAGGCGACGAGCCACGCATACCTCAATGTCAGCCCAATAAGGCTGGGATGCGGGAGCTGGGAGTGCAGGTGTGACCAGAACCACTCGATACCATTCAAGGTGCGCGGACGCGGGGGCAGCGTGACGATCGAGATATTTCCCGCACCGCGCGGTCTCGGCCTCGTCGCAGGCGGCAAGATGCGCCGACTGCTCGAGCTCGCCGGCCTAAAGGACGCGTGGACATCGGCAAAGGGCTCAACGACAACAATGACGTCAACGTCAAAGGCGCTCCTCGCGTGCCTTAGGCAGACGTTCAGCCAGGGTTGATGGTATAGTGGCAGGAGCGTATCTCGTGGTTCGAATAAAGGGGCAGGCCGACGTGCCGCACTGGGCATCGCGCACGCTCGAGCTCCTCCGCCTCGAGAAAAAGTTCCGCGCGACCATAGTTCCGGCACGCGAGAACACGCTGGGCATGCTAAACAAGGTAAAGCACTATGTCTCCTGGACCGACGCAAATGCTGATCTCACGCGCGAGCTCCTCGACTCGCGCGGCCACACGAGCGGCTACCGCCGGCTCGAGGGCGGCCCAATGCCAGAGGGATACACGAGCACCACGGAGCTCGCCGAGTCCCTCGCCTCCGGAAGCGTGTCCATGCGCAACGTCAAGGGCCTCAAGCCGTGGTTTGCGCTGGCCCCGCCGCGCCATGGGTTTAGGCGGAGCACAAAAAAGATGCGCGGCCAGAACGGCATACTCGGCAAAAACCCCGACCTCGAGGAGATTGTGCGGAGGATGATGGGATAGACATGGCCACAAGGATGCGCAAGACAAGAAAGCTTCGAGGGTCGCGCACGCACGGCTGGGGCCAGGTTGGACAGCACAGGGCCAGCGGCCACAAGGGCGGCCTTGGCGCATCAGGGCAGCTAAAGCACCACTTTAGCTCTATGCTGCGCGACGATCCCGACCACTTTGGCCATGACTCGACGCACCCACCATACTCGAATGACGCCAAAAAGTGGGCATCCGTGCGGGATCTCGGGGATCTCTATGCGCACCATGGCCGCGAGGAGGGCGGCAAGCGCATAGTTGACCTGCGCGCCGGCGGATATGAAAAGCTCCTAGGCGGCGGTTCTGTTCAGGGCGCGTACGCCGTCATCGTCGACAGGTTTACGCCGTCTGCGGCCAAAAAGGTCGGCGACGCCGGCGGCGAGATTGTCTCGCAGGACACAGGGGCACAGTCCGGCGGCACGGTGGACGAGGATGGCTGAGGGGTCACTCACCTCCACAATATACCGCGTCGTGGCAGTCGCCGAGCCGTACCTGCCGCAGGTTCCAAAGCCAAAGCGCAAGCTCCCGCTCCAGTCTAGGCTCCTCTGGTCAGGCCTTGCGCTCCTCATCTACATGGTCATGGCTCAGACGCCGCTCTTTGGCGCGACGACGCCCGAGTTTGACTTTTTGGCGTTTGCGCGCGTGATATTTGCGTCGCAGCAGGGCACCCTCGTCGAGCTTGGCATCGGCCCCATAGTCACGGCCGGCCTGCTCATGCAGCTATTGCGCGGATCAGAGATCATAAAGTTCAACTTTAAAAAACCCGAGGAGCGTGGTGTCTTTCAGACGGCCACAAAGCTTGTGACCTATGTTGTTATCGTAGCCGAGTCCATAGTGTATGGCATTGCCGTGTACGGCCCCGGCATAACTGACCCCAACGTCCTCTATATCCTCGTGGGACAGCTCATGGCAGCCTCGGTGATCATCATGTTTCTTGACGAGCTCATCCAGAAGGGATGGGGCCTCGGAAGCGGAATCAGCCTCTTTATCATGGCCGGAGTCGCCCAGCAGATACTCTGGAGCCTCTTCAGCCCGCTGCCGGCCGGCGACGGCGGGACTATCGGAATCATACCTTTCCTCGGCCAGTCAATTGCCGCCGGCGACCTCTCTGACGTGTTCTTTAGATCAAACCAGTTGCCAAGCATATTTGGCCTCATTCTCACAGGAATCGTCCTGCTCATACTTGTCTACACGCAGGGCATGAAGGTCGAGATCCCCATAGTCTCGACAAAGTACAGGGGCTTTTCGGCAGTCTACCCGATAAAGCTAATGTACGTCTCAAACATCCCTGTCATACTCGCCTCTGCGCTTACGGCAAACGCCGTGTTTATCGGGCAGATATTATGGGCAAACGCCAATCCCCTCAACAATAATGTGTTTATGAACCTCCTTGCGCAGTTTGACCCGACAAACCCGTCAACGCCGATCGGGGGTCTGGTCTACTATGTCACGCCGCCACGCGGCCTGGACATTGCGGCCCTCGACCCGTCGCGCGCCGTGCTCTATGTGCTCTTTATGGTCGGCATTGTCGTAATATTTGGCCGCCTCTGGGTCGAGCTCGGCGGCCTCTCGCCGCGCAGCGCGGCCAAGAACCTCCTTGATGCCGACGTGCAGATACCGGGATTCCGCCGCTCAAACAAGCCAGTGGAGGCGCTATTGAACAAGTACATCCCGTCAGTCACCATACTCGGCTCTGTCATACTCGGGCTCCTCGCCGGCATATCTGACGTTCTTGGCGTGTTTGGATCCGGAATCGGCGTGCTACTCATGGTCGACATTCTCATCAACTATTACAACCAGCTCGTCCGCGAACAAGTCGAGGTTGTCATGCCAAGGCTCGGTGCTATACTTGGACGGCACTAGGCGGGTGGTGATCGTGGGAATACCAGGCGTGGGCAAGACCACCGTAGTCGAACACGTCGTCAGGATTCTAAAGAGCATGGACAAGGACGTGCGCGTTGTGAGCTTTGGGACCGAGATGCTAGAGCAGGCGCAAAAGCGCGGAATCGACGACCGTGACGAGCTTCGCAAGGAGGGCCGCGACGAGCAGGAGCTCCTGCAGCGCGAGGCCGCAAAGTCGATAGCGCGCATAGCCTCCGAGGTCGTCGTCATAGACACGCACGCCTTCATCGCCACGCCCTCAGGCTACTATCCGGGCCTCCCCTCGCCGATCCTCGACATTGTGCGGCCCACGCACCTCATCTCGCTGACTGCAAAGCCAGAGAGGATATTCAGCCGCCGTGAGAGCGACACGTCGCGCACGCGCGACCGGAACTCGATATCGGGCATAAAGCGCGAGCTTGCCATACAGGACGCCATGCTCTCGGCATGCTCGGTCCATTCGGGCTCGCCGGTGATGCCCGTCTTTAACGCCGACGGCCAGGCCGCCGAGGCCGCCGAGGCGATCCTCAGGAGCGTGGGTCTGCTATGCTAGAGGGAGTCATCATGGCACTCTCGCACTTTGCGCTCCAGGGGGATCTCTTTGGCGTGTCTTCGGGCGGGCCACTCGGCAGTGCGGATCCGCTCATTCGCGGCACGGTGGCCTCGATGGGCGGCATACTCGGCTTTGCGATCATGCTAAACATGTTCAACGCGTTCATACGCAGAAAGCTCGTTGACCAGTCAAAGCTAAAGCGGATAATGCGCGAGACGCGCGCATGGCAAAAGGAGCGCATGGCGGCCTTTCGCGCAAAGGACGAGAAAAAGCTCGCAGACCTCTCAAAAAAGTCCTCTTACATGAGCAAGCTCAACATGGAGATGATGCAGATGAACATGCGTCCAATGATGATAACGTTTGTCCCGCTCATCCTCATATTCTACTTTGTCCTCCCGCCGCTCTTCTCATTCACCGTCGCGCTCTCGCCAATACCGCTAAACGTCATACCGGGCGATTTCTTCCAGCTCACGTGCACCGCCGAACAGGCCACCGATCCAGAACACGTCTGTGAGGAGGAGAACGCCGTCTATTTCTGGGCGTGGTACTTTTTGTCATCTGTCGCCTTTAGCGGCATTATCATGAAGTTGACAAAGACGTCGATGGAAATGGGCTGATGAGATCCATAGTGATTTCAGGCCCGCCCGCTGTCGGAAAGACCACAGTCGCCCTCGCCCTCGCCAGCAAGTTCGGCATGCGCCACGTGAGCGGCGGCGATGTCCTCAAGGAGATAGCGCAGCGCAGCGGCTCGGCTGGCGGCGGCGATGACTGGTGGGACAGGCCAGAGGGCATGGCGTTTCTTGAGCAGCGCATGCACGATGACAAGTTTGACCGCGAGGTCGACGGCCGGCTCGCCGAGATATTTGATGCCGGCGGCGCAGTCATCACGAGCTATACGCTCCCCTGGCTCGTAAAGGACGGGACAAAGATATGGCTTGCCGGCTCGCATGAGAGCAGCGCCAGGCGCATGAGAGCGCGCGACAGCATGGACCACGACGAGGCCCTCGCCGTCACGCAGAGGCGTTACAGGTCCAACGTCGCCCTCTACAAGCGCCTCTATGGGTTTGACTTTGGGGCCGACCTGTCAGTCTTTGACAGCGTGATACAGACGGACTCGCTTGACGCCGACGCAGTCATCGAGGCGGCCGTGCGCGCAGTGGAGGCGCACGCTTGAGCCCGTCGCGCCTCGAGGGCCTCATGGTCATCGACGAGGACGAGACGGACGAATCGTACGGGACGAGGCCAGAGTCAAGGACAGTCGAGCAGATGCTCGACTATGGCCTCATACTCCTTGACAAGCCACCGGGGCCGACTAGCCACGAGGTCGTCGCGTGGACAAAGCGCATGCTCGACCTGCCAAAGATCGGCCACAGCGGCACGCTGGATCCGCAGGTCTCCGGCGTCCTGCCGCTGGGCCTCGGCGAGGCGACAAAGGCCCTCGGCGTCCTCCTCCTCGGGCCAAAGGAGTACCATGCGCTAGGGCGCATCCACGGCGAGGGCAAGCACTCACTCGAAGAAACGATGGCCCTGTTCACCGGCGAGATATACCAAAAGCCGCCGCAACGCTCTGCGGTGAGCAGGCGCACGCGCACGCGCACGATCCACGAGATGGACCTCCTCGAGCGGCGCGGCCAGCTTGCGCTGCTGCGCGTCGTGTGCGAGGCCGGCACGTACATACGCAAGCTATTCTATGACATGGGGGAGCTCATGGGCCCCGGCGCGACAATGATAGAGCTGCGCCGCACTCGCGTGGACCACTTTGAGGAGCGCACGTGCGGCCTCGTCACGATGCACGAGCTCGCCGACGCGCACGCGAGGTGGAAGGAGAGTGGCGACTCTGCGCGCCTCGTGCGCATGATCCGTCCGGTCGAGGACACCTTTGAGGGCCTAAAGTCCGTCGTCATTCGCGACTCGGCAGTCGACGCGCTGTGCCATGGCGCACAGCTTGCCGTTCCCGGGGTCCTGCGCGTCTCATCTGACCTCCACGCGGGGGACACGGTGGGAGTATACACGCAAAAGGGCGAGGTCGTCGCCCTCGCCTCTGCCGAGCTTGGAGCGCGCGAGATTGCCGATGCCTCGCACGGAAACGCGTTTCGCACAAACAGGATCATAATGAAGCCCGGCACGTACCCCAAGCAATGGCGCACGCGCACGACGACTAAAGACGGCGAGCCGGCCAGCCCAAGTGACGGCGCACCGGATGGCGCAGGGGACGGCGAGCCGGACGGCACGCGCGAGCCTGCCGCCGAGGCCGGAGGCGCCACCACGTGATACCGCGCGGACTTGCGATCGCAACGGCCGCCGGTGTCGCAGTCGCGGCCGCACTGGGCGTGATAATGTCGCCATATGCGCGCGATGCCGCACCGGTGTACGTCGAGGGCGTCTCGCTGTCGCTCCTAGTGGAGAGCGCCGACCATGGCCTCGGCGAGGATATCCATGCTAGGCTCATAAACACGGGAAGCGTGACTGTCGAGTTTGCCGACGGGACGCACTATGGCCTCGAGGTGATGCTCCTTGATGGCACGCATGTATATGCCGCACCACCGCAAGACACGGCCGGCCCACTAGGGCCGCGCGACTCTGTAGAGTTTACCTGGGATCAGGGGCGCCCTGATGGAACGCCGGTCCATCCGGGAACGTACCGCATCGTCTCAGAGGGCGCATCGGGGGACGGCGAGGCCGCACGGGCCTCTGTCACGGTAAACATACACGGGTAGCGCACTAGTCCCTGCGCTGCGCCTTGAAGATCTGCTCTAGGAGCAGGTCCATGGCCTTCTTGAGGTGCTCGCTCTCCTCTAGCGTGTGGATCTGATGCTCGGCTAGGGCGCGAATCGCGCGCGCGACGCCTAGCTGGAACTCGTCAGTGGCCACCGCCTCTAGCGCGTTGGCCTTTGAGCGCACCGCGTCGAGCTCCTCTCGCATGCGCTCGGCCGGCGAGCCGCGCGCTGGCTTATGGGACAAGTACGGCCCTCGCCTCGACTCTCGAGTTCTTTAGCTTTTGGAGCGCCTCGTTTGCGCGCTCTAGGGGGAACGTCTCGTGGACGACCTCGATGTGGTCCTCGTGCGCAATCCTGACAACGTTGGCCATGTCTGCCCTCGATCCGATGAGCGTGCCGCGCACGGTCTTTTCCTCAAATGCCACAAAGTCTGGAATGCCGCCCACGGTGGCGACTACGAGTGTTCCTCCCCTCTTTATCGACGCGAGCGCCTCGCGCGTGACGTCGTCATTGGGCGCAAAGACCATGGCAGAATCAAGGTGTCCGCGAGAGGCGACCTCTGTTGATGTCGCATCCCTCCCCGAGTACCCGACTGTTCTGTCGGCGCCGAGTCTTGATGCCACGCTGAGGTGTCCGGCGTTGCGCGAGACTGCCGTGACCTCGAGGCCCTCTCTCTTTGCGAACTGGACTGCCATGTGGCCAACGCCGCCAATCCCGAATATGCCGACCTTGTCGCCCTCCTTTGCGTCGCACGCCCTGACTGCGCCGTACGCAGTCACGCCGGCGCAAAAGAGCGGTGCCGCATACGAGGGCTTCATGGTCTGCGGGACGCGCGTGGCAAACCTTTCGGAGACTGTGACATACTCGGCATACCCACCGTTCATCGACTCGCCGAGGACCTTCATCGACTCGCAGAGCTGCTCCTTGCCCTCGTTGCAGTAGCGGCACGCCAGGCACGACTCGAGGAGCGGCGATATGCCGACCCTGTCGCCTACTGCAATTGCTGCCACGTCGTTGCCCACCTCTACGACGGTTCCGATGACCTCGTGGCCCGGCACCGTCGGAAGGCTTGGCGGTATGCCTAGGTCCTTCCAGTCACCCTCTATGCTGTGGAGCTGCGAGTGGCACACGCCGCACGCATCTATCTTTACAAGGACGTCGACGGGTCTAGTCACGCGGTGGCGTGATATCTCGGTCAGCTCTAGCGGGTTGGTCTCGATGGGGGCGCACTTTTTGAGCACCATCGCGCGCATCTTTTCCATGATGATCCACGCCTTCGTGCCCCGTCTATTTCTAACTTGCCTAGCGTGGGGGGCGCTAGGCGTGGATGTGCTAAATTCATAAATGTGCCCCCTGTTTGCTCCTGCGTCATGGCCAAGAAAAAGGTGTCAGCTCCCGCACAGCCGTATGTGCCCCTAGAGGTAGAGATCACCAATTTTGGCCCGATATCCAAGGGCAAGTTCAAGATAAAGCCACTGACAATATTTGTGGGCCCAAACAACTCGGGCAAGACATATGCTGCCACGCTGGCTCACTCGCTACTTGGTTCCCCAGATGCTAATTTACTTCCGTGGGGGTTTGAAGACTGGCTTAATACTCAATCTAAACAAAGTCAATTTCAAAAGTTGGTTAGCGGCATGAACAAGATTGTTTCATCTACTCCTAGGTCTAAAGAACTTTCCAAAGTGCCAGTTGCCCATTCCAATAAAATTTATGATCTCACTCTCACACACATCTTTGGCAATCATTTTTTTAACACTCTTAAAACTAATTTTAGCTCTGAATTACGTGATCTTGTGCGTATAGGATCCCGCTCTTCTACAATTCAAGTAACACATCCGATAGAGGCGAAAATTTCTATATTTAAAACAAAACCACCCGCAATAAAACTCCGTCCCCATAACATTCAATATGCTGTTAAACACTCTCCTAAATCTGCACCAATCATAAAACTTCATGATCATCACACACAACCAAAAAACCATGTAGATTTCATAGATAGGCTAGTCTATGATGATTTACATTTCCTTTCCCCCGATCTTAAACTATCTACTAATCTGGGATTGTCTGCATTGGTATCTCTTATGCTACATATGTCATACTCGTTTGATACCTCTTTACACAAATCTTATTATCTTCCTGCCGCACGTGCTGGAATACTGTCTTCATCCAATACGATAGCATCGAGCATTATTCAAAGTGCAAAATATGGGGGAGCTGACCTCCTTCATATTGAACAGTTTAATGGTGTTGTGTCGGACTTTATTGCATCTCTTATTGGAACAACTAGGAAACAGCAGCCCGCTTCTCAAAAAAGTGCCATTACCATGATGGAGGAAATGTTTGGAGGTCGAATATCTGTGTCAAAACAAAAAATCGGACTGCCGCGATTTTCATTTAAAATTAAAGGCATAAATATTCCGCTAAACAGATCCTCGTCGAGCATAACAGAAACCGTCCCCCTACAGCTTTTTATTCAGAAAAGACTGCCCTATTCTGATCTGATAATTATTGAAGAACCAGAAGCGCATTTGCACCCGGCCAATCAAACTAAGCTAGCTAAACACATAATCAGATTAATTAACAGTGGCGTGTGCGTGCTTTTGACAACTCATAGTGTGTTCTTTCTTGAACAACTCAGCATGTTTGTAAAAATGAGTAAATTAAAACCCGAACAACGAAAAAAGCTTGGATATGACGTTAACGACTATATTGACGATGATTATGTTGCTCCTTACACATTTAAATCTGATTCTTGTGGGGGCTACACTATTCACGAAATGGATCATTCTGCTGCTTACGGAATACCACAAGATGAATTTAACCGCGTTACAGAGATAATGTACGAAGAAGATCTGAAAATTGATCAATATCTTGAACAATGATGACTCCTTTCTCACTCCCTGCTCGGTGGAGCGTGTTTAGAGATGATTGTTGTCGAAGCACTAGCAAGATTCACGCTTGCAAATTTCGTTCTAGCAATAATTCCATAATTCTCAATTGTGATCAAATCAAAAAAAGTATATTGAAAACTGGGGTGATTAACGACTGTATAATATTTCATCACACTGAATTATTACATATTGGCGTAATTGAAATTAAAGGAAGAAATTATCCTATACGCCACACCCTTGATCAGCTCTATGCTGGAGCAAACATAGTTCGTCAAATCCTTGCAGAGTCTCAAATTACTGCCGATTATCAAATCTATCTAATTATAGTGGCGCCTTCCCATCCTGGATCTAGTGTGAGGATGAGATCTTTAAAGCAAAAATCCACCAAAGCAACACGATATAGACTTATAACAACACGATGTAATGATACATTTTCCAATGCGCGAAAACCTCGATCACGTCGTTAAATCTTGGCTGTTGTTTTATGTGGTGACTTATTATGACTATGTGTGTCAACACGTGATTCTGCGCTATTTGCCCTAATTATGATATGTTAAGTTTATTCTTTGGTTCTTGAGGGGGCTAAATCATTTTATACAAGCGCGCCTCGCGAGTCTGCCGTGTTCACAGGCATAGTCGAGGGGACGGCCAGGGTGGCCTCTGTCTCAAAGGGCAAGGGCGACGGTAAGGCGCTCCGGATGGTCGTCGAGCTTGGCCGGCGCGCATCTGGCCTGGCCACCGGCCAGAGCGTTGCGCTCGACGGCGTCTGCCTTACTGTAACGCGCCGCCTCGCAGGCGGCAAGTGCGCCTTTGACGTCATTGGCCAGACTGCGCGACTAACGTCACTGGGCCGCGTAAAGGCCGGTGACTCGCTAAACGTCGAGCGCAGCATGCGCGCCGGCGCGCGAGTCGAGGGGCACTTTGTCCTAGGTCATGTCGATGGCCGCGGAACGCTTGCGCGCATAGAGAGGCGCGATGATGAGTCCATACTGTCAATTGACGTGCCGGCTCGAATGGCGCGCGAGCTTCCGACTAGGGGCTCTGTTGCCATAAACGGCGTGAGCATGACTGTTGCGCACAGGGGCCGCACTAGAATTCGCGTCCATGTCATCCCGCACACACTAGAGATCACAAACCTCGGCTCCCTTGGGCTCGGAGACGCAGTCAACGTCGAGACTGACGTGCTAGCAAAGTATGCGCTTGCGCACCACCTACCGAAATAGTGGTAATAACCGAAATCTTGGTAAGCTTGAAATACCCTCATCATGCGAGCGCGCGCAATGGATCTGGGCGATGCGCTCGAGTCGCTTCGCCGCGGCGGGTTTGTGCTCCTGCACGACTCGGAGGGGCGCGAGGACGAAGTTGACATGGTCGTCGCCGCCGGCCACGCAAGCGCAGACCACGTGGCGACGATGCGCGAGCGCGCCGGTGGCCTCATTTGCCTTGCGCTCGACGCGCAGATGGCCGGCCGGCTCGGGCTGCGCTTTATGCACGATATATTGCGCTCCTCGTTAGATGATGACACGCTCGGAATGGTCGCCGAGTCCTCGCCATATGGTGACCGCCCGTCATTTTCACTATCGGTGAATCATCGCAAGACGTACACGGGAATCACCGACACGGACAGGGCCTGCACGATTCGCGAGTTTGCGCGCCTGTACGACAGCGCCGAGCCGCAACGCGAGTTTGTCTCCGAGTTTCGAGCGCCAGGCCACGTCCATCTCCTAATTGCGGATGCCGCACTCCTCTCGGCGCGCCGTGGCCACACAGAGATGTCCGTGTACCTTGCACAGCTTGCCGGACTGCCGCCGGCTGCGGCGATATGCGAGATGATGGACTCTGGAACGCATGCCGCGCTCTCGGCTGACGGCGCGCGCCGCCTGGCCCAACGCGAGTCCATTCCGTTCGTTGATGCGCGTGACCTGCTTGCGCACGCCGAGGTGCATCACGCATGAGGATCGCCATAGTCAGCGCGACGTTCTATCCCGAGATATCGTCTCGAATGCTAGATGTCGCGCGCGAGCGCGCCAGGTCACGAGACGTGGCGATCGTCCATGAGAGCAGCGTGTCCGGAACATTTGACATACCGACTGTCGCCGATGCGCTCCTTGCGCGCGATGACGTTGATGCAGTCGTCGCGCTTGGGGCTGTCATCAAGGGGCAGACAAAGCATGATGAGGTCATATCACACGCGACGGCCTCGGCACTCCTTGCCATCTCGATCGCGCGCTCAAAGCCCGTCTCGCTGGGAATAACGGGGCCGGCGATGCGCGAGCGGCAGGCGTACGCGCGGATCAGGCCCGTTGCCGAGCACGCAGTAGATGCGGCGATCAAGTCACATGGCGAGCTTGCGGGAGTCCTGAAATGAGCGTGCAGGTGTGCATAGTCAGGATTGCCGGATACGGCCCGTGGACCCTAGAGCTCGGAAGCGACCGCGAGCACCGACTCCAGTCGCTGCAGGCCACGCTCTATGCCTCGCTGCAGGACGCCTTTTCGGCTCGAGGCGCGCTCGTCTTCCAGAACAGGTCTGATGAGCTCTTTGCGCTGACCAACGGCATGTCAGTTGCCGACCATGACGCGGCAATTGGCGAGGTCTCCCCACGGTTTGCCGACATTGACCTGCGCGCCGCCATTGGGTGCGCCGCCGGCGCGCTAGATGCCAACAGGGCTGCGCACGGGGCATCGCTTGCGGCACCGCAGGACGCGCGCGTCTGCGGCGAGACGTGCGCTGACGGGGGAGGCGGCCTGACAATACTCCACATGGACGTCGACGGCCTGTCTGCGCGGCGTCGCGAGAGCTCGCCGTACGAGATCACGTCATCGATATACTCGCTGTACGCCGAGATGTCAAAGTTCTTCATGTCGCGCGGCGCAATGTCGTTCTTCATGGGGGGTGACAACTTTATGGTCGTCACGGGAGCCGACATTGAAAAGGTTCGCAGTGACGCGCAGGACTTTGTTGACGTGTCGCGCCGCCTCGGCTTGGGGCTCAACTGCGGGATTGGCCGCGGTTCTACGGCGCGCAAGGCCGCCTCGGCGGCAACGCGATCGCTTGACGAGATACGCTGTATGCGCAAGGATGGCAAAACCGACAGCGTGTATGAGGCACCTTGATCCTGCGCAACATTGACGCGCTCGTCGGCCCATCGCTGCGCCACGCACGCGGCGTGTCCATACGTATCTCACACGGCAAGTTCACCGAGATTAGGATTCGACGTGGCGTGCGCGATAGCTCGGCTGACTGTGAGGGACTGATCGCCATACCCGGACTCATAAACGCGCACACGCATATCGGCGACTCGGTCGCAAAGGATGCCGGCGCCGGTCTTGATGCCGCATCGCGCATACATCCGGTGCACGGCGCAAAGAGGCGCATACTAGAGTCAACGCCGCCTGCAACACTTGTGCGCTATATGGCCCGCTCGGCTGCCTCGATGCTGCGCTGCGGCACGACGACATTCGTCGACTTTAGGGAGGGCGGCGAGGCCGGAGTCGCGCTCCTGCGCCGCGCGACCTCGCGCGTTCCCATCCGCACTGTCGCACTTGCGCGTCTTGAGGAGTATGACTCGCCTGCGCGCGTGCGCGCCAACGCGCCGCCGCCTGCGGGGCGCAGGGGACGCCTCGCGCGCCTCGTGACCTCGTGTGACGGGATTGGCCTGAGCGGGGCCAACGAGAACAGCGACGCCGCACTATGCGCGTATGCGCGCACGCGGGGCATTCGCGCAATACATGCCGCCGAGACGGCCGCCGGAGACGCCCTCTCGAGGCGCCTCACGGGCCGGTCCGAAGTCCCACGCGCCCTCCGCGCGCGCCCCCACATCATAGTCCACATGACGCAGGCCACGCGTGCACAGATGCGCGCCGTGGCGCGCCGCACCCGTGGCGTCGTCGTGTGCCCACGGGCTAACGCGACGCTCGCCGAGGGCTCGCCAGACATTGCGTCCCTCATGGCCGCCGGATGCAACGTTGCCCTCGGAACGGACAATGTCATGCTCAACTCGCCGAACATGCTCGCCGAGATGGACTATGCATGGAAGTCCACGATGGCGCGCACGCGCACAGCAGTCAGGCCATCTGACATACTGCGCATGGCAACGGTGAACGCCGGACGCATGCTGCGCCGCAAGATAGGCGCCATCTCTGTGGGGATGGCCGCTGACTGTGCAATCATTGACATGTCAGACATTGACATAGATCCCGCGCATGACGTTCATGCGGCAATAGTCGCGCGAACTACTCCGCGTGCAGTGCGCGCAGTGATTGTTGGAGGGAAGGTTGTCCATGGCCGCATCTAGGCCGCGCGTGACGCTCAGCGCCGCAATGTCGATTGACGGCAAGATAGCTACGCGCACAGGTGATTCGTCACTCTCATCGCGCCGTGACCTGCGACGTGTGCATCGCATGCGCGCTGCCCATGACGCAATTCTTGTTGGGATAAACACCGTTCGTCTTGATGATCCGCTCCTCACCGTTAGACTTGTGCACGGATCGAATCCAATTCGCGTCATACTCGACTCGCGCGCTTCGCTACCGTTGACATCGCGTATCGCAAAAACATGTGACTCGGTTCGCACAATACTCGGCGTCTCGCGTGCTGCACCCAAACGACGCATTGCAAGGCTGCATGACATGGGAATCGAGACGATCGTCGCTGGTGCGACCCACGTGTCAGTTCGCACACTCCTCTCGCGGCTGTGGTCACTGCGCGTGCGCTCCGTGCTCGTAGAGGGCGGAAGCACAGTCAACTGGGATCTCGCGCGCCGTGGCCTGATCGACGAGATGGCCATATGCGTCGCGCCCCGCCTCCTCGGAGGCGTTGGCGCGCCCTGCCTGGTCGGTGGTGAGGGCTTTGCGCGTGTTGCCTCCTCGCCGCACATGCGCCTCGTGTCTGCCACAAGGTCCGCCGGCGAGCTCATTGTGCGCTACTCCAAGCTCTAGGTTATTATACCAACACGCCGGCGCTCCTGCAGATTGGTTACGGCAAAGAAACCCAAGGTTGCCAAGAGGACCGCACGAAAGTCGGTTCGCTCAAGACCAGGGGCAAAGCCCAAGGCAAAGACGACAAAGAAGCCCAAGTCAGCACGGAAGGCATTTGGCGGCTATGCCGTCTCGTTCTCCGGAAGGCGCGAGACGCTAGAGCAGGTGTTTGGCAAAAAGCCCATTCCGCCAAGCGACATGAACAAAAAGATCTGGGCCTTCATACGAAAGAACGCCCTCTCCTCCAAATCCTGACCCTCGCGCAACGCGCATGTGGCCTCCTTTTTTGACTCTCCAAGCCAGCGTGCCCACACGCACACGACACACAAATATCACCGTGCTCCCCGCGCCGTGCCAATGGCGATATCCGAGGAGACGCGCAGCTATGTGGACGGCCTCATCGCGCACTATGTGTCTGAGGCAAGGTCTTACCGCCAGCTCGCCGAGTCGTGCGCCGATGGTGGCTCTGTTGAGGACACGGCAGTCGGCATGATCGTCGGCTGCATATACTCGGCATTCCTACAGCTCTGCCGCGATGGCGGAACCTCGCCTGCGCTTGGCGAGATAAACGAGCTGGTCACGCTCATCAATGCACGTGTGCCAGACATTCGCCGTGCGATGCGTCCGCGCTAGGTGCGCATCTGGCGTGCGAGTCCGTCAACTGATGATATTGGCGCCGAACATGTGGAGTTTTTGCAGACGTATGCTACCTGCTCGCCGTTGCTGAACTCCTTTCCGGCAAAGAATGCGCGCGATGCGAGTGCGTCAAGATTGCGCCGTTCTCCTATTCTTACGGATATTGCCTCTGGCGCAAAGCGCGTCTCTAGTGCTGCACGCATTCCGGACGCGCCGCCCCCGTCAAGGAGCGTTACCTCTACTGGACCGCGCTCGCGCGCAAATATGGAGCAGAGCATCGCGCCTGCGGCAAACGGGTTCTCGGTGGCTGCTGCCTCACGCGCGGCCATCGCGCGCCTTGCTGCGCCAATGTGATTTTCGTTGCCGGCAAGATGGCCTATTCTCCATAGCGCGCGCACTGCCACTGATGCGCCTGACGGGACCGAGAGGTCATGCATGCTGCGCGGCCTGACTATGAGGGCCTCGTGGGTTCCCTCGCCGGTCATGTAAAAGCCGCCCTCGCCGTCATAAAACCGCTCGAGGATCGTGTCGGCGACTGCCTCGGCACGCTTGAGGAGGGCCGGATCGCCGCCGGCGCAGAACACGTCGACTAGGGCCTCAGCATGCCACGCGTGATCCTCTAGGTATGCGGGCACCTCTCCGGCCCTCGTGCCGCGCCGTGAGCGCAGGAGGCTCGCCGGCTCGTCGCGCGAGCAGAGGCGATCGCGCATATAGTCCACGCAGCGCGCGGCGGCCTCGACATACATTGACTCTTGTGCGGCAGCTCCGACAGCACAGAGGGACACGGCCATCATTGCGTTCCATGCGGCGATCCTCTTGTCATCAAGTCCGGGTCTCTCCCTCGATGATCGCGCATCAAGGAGCCTCGCGAGGCCCGCATCAAGGCGCGTTCGCGCTGCGGCCTCGTCGATCCCAAACCTAAACGCGACTGCCGAGAGGGCCACGCTGTTGCGCAGTATCGTCTTGCCCTCCCAGTTGCCGCCGTCAGTCACGTCATAGTACAGGCAGAACATGTCCGCATCCTCGCCTAGGATGTCGCGAACCTCGCGCGCCGACCAGACATAGTATGCGCCCTCCTCGCCCTCCGAGTCGGCATCTAGCGCAGAGGCAAACCCGCCGTCCCCGTCGGCGAGCTCGCGCAGCGCAAAGTCCATGGTTCGTGTTGCCGGCCGCAGGTACTCGGGATCGCGCGTGAGCGCGTATGCGGCCGCATAGACTGGCGGCACGAGCGCATTGTCGTATGCCATTTTCTCAAAGTGCGGCACGAGCCATCGCGCGTCAGTCGAGTACCTGTGAAACCCGCCACCGACGTGGTCGTACATGCCTCCGGCTGCCATGCGGCGCAGCGTGCGAAGCGCGTGCGCGCCTGAGTGCCTTTGGCCCTCGAGCGTAGAGTGGCAGAGGAGGAACGTGAGGCATGCGGCGTTTGGGAACTTTGGCGCGTGGCCAAAGCCGCCGTTGGTGATATCTGCCATTGACATGAGCGTGTCTGCGGCCCGCTCGACAGTGTCGTGCGGCGTGTCGCCTGTGGAGGATCCGACGCCTTGTTCTGCCATGCGCCGCATAAATCGCTCTGCGCCGTCATTGACCGATGATCTCTGCTCGCTCCACGTCTGTGCGAGCTGCCTGATGAGGCTGGAGAATCCCGGCCTGCCGGCAGTGTCAAGCGGCGGATAGTATGTGCCAATGTAAAACGGCCTCTGGTCTGGCGTGAGAAACGCGCTGAGCGGCCACCCGCCCTGGCCGGTGGCCTCCATGCACGCCCTCTGGTAAATGTCATCAATGTCTGGCCGCTCCTCGCGGTCGACCTTTATGCTAACATAGTTCTCGTTGAGAAACTCGGCAATGCCGGCGTTCTCAAATGACTCGTGCGCCATGACGTGGCACCAGTGGCACGCGCTATACCCGACGCTCAGGAATATGGGGACGTCCCTCTCCTTTGCGAGCTCGAGGGCGTGCGGCCCCCACGCGTGCCAGTCAACGGGGTTTGACGCGTGCTGGAGGAGGTAGGGGCTCGTCTGGTCCGCAAGGCGGTTCATGCATGCCGCACAGACCCGGAGCGTATTTCACTGTTTCAGGATTTGCTGTTGTGACCTATTGTTGGTGCAGGGGGCGGGATTCGAACCCACGAACCCCTGAGGGAGGGGATTGCCCACTGTGGTCTTGAGTCCCCCTCATTTGGCCAGGCTTTGATACCCCTGCGCCGCACGCCTTGCGGATGCGGTATTTAACCCGTCATGGCCGCCTTGCGCGTGGGTTGGGGCGCACTTGGGTGGTGCCAGACTACGCCGGTTATGGCGATAACGGGGCTGTCCTGCTAGAGATCTCTTATTATATAAGGCCTCGATGATCCGTGCCGTAATGGGGGTCAGAACACTGGCGCTTGCGCTCATCGTGGCCGCCGCGCTGGCAGCCTCCGGCTCTGCCGCACTGGCTCACGCGACGCCCTCGGCCATACCGTGCGACTTTGAGTGCCAGTGGCCAATGGGAACCCACAGCGAGATACCAGAGACCATCACAGTCGGCGTGCCGTTTCCGGTCAGCTGGTGGTATGCGTGGGAGGAGGTGCCGGGCAACGCGGCCATCGGCAAGGCCTCTGACAGGACTCCTCCGGAAGGATACTATGCGTGGCCTGCCGAGTTTGGGGTCGCCACGCCTCCGGCGGGATACACGGGTGGTGAGATCCTGCTGCGCTTCCCCGAGGAGTTTGAGCTCCTCGGCGCCACGGATCTCACAAAGAGGCTCCTCTGGATAGACGGCAACGGGCGCTCGACGTACGAGTATACGGGACTGCTGCCATATCGGCCTGGCACTGGCGCGCACAATGTGATGTTCAACGTGGTTCTCAACGAGCCCGTGGTGTACAGTGGGACAGAGCTGTACGTGGATCTGGGCCTCTCTGGGGCAGATGCGGCGCCTCTCGTGTGGTTTGTGAACAATGCGCAGGGCCTCAAGGCGACAATCTCTACGGAATACCCGTCCATTGATCCTGACTCCCTTGTGGTGCGGTCATTTGCCGATGAGCTGGACGACCTGGCGAAAAATCCGATTCCGGCAGCGAGTCCTGCGGCGTATGCGGCAGCAGCACAGGCTGCCGGCGGAGCTGCGGGAGCTGCCGGCGCGGGCGGAGCTGCCGGCGCGGGCGGAGCTGCCGGCGCGGGCGGAGCTGCCGGCGCGGGCGGAGCTGCCGGCGCGGGCGGAGCTGCCGGCACTGCCACAATCGTGCCCGAACTACGGCACACGTATGTGTTTCCGCCTCCTATCGTGACACCTCTCGCAGAGAATGACCTGCCCGAGACTATCAAGTCGGCTATTGGTCCGAGCGGACAAAGTGCCGCTGACCAGGTGTTAGTGTATGGAAGAGTGCTAGTTCACGATAGGACAGGAAATATAGTTCCTGCAGCAAACGCTGCTGCGTGCCTATATGACAGGAATTCAGATGATGACCTCGTGCTTCTCCGTAACTCTGACATAGATGTCTGCAGGATTTTGGATTCTAATGGATTATTTTTTGCTGCCGTGTCTTCTACTGATCCAGATGGAGATGGCGGCCCGGACATAGTGGTTCGAGTGCTTACATTCAACTCTTTTTCGAGCGTGCGTCATATATCAGAAGGTTTCCTGGTGCTGTATATGTTTGATCTTCCCACTCAGGAGAATGCGCCTGCTGGAGTGCTTAATCTTATGACTCACACGATAGCTTCAGGCCAACCGTTCAACACGGCGTTCTGGGCGCTTGACGAAATCACAGAGGCTCATGATTTCTTTGAGTCCACATTTGGATATAATGTTCCGCGTGTACTTGCATATTTCTCGACGGGCGATGGTGCGTTTTATAGCGCAGCTGCTCGGCAGATCTCGCTTAACGATGCCATGGACCGTGTGAGCATCCGCAGCACGGTTTTACATGAATATGGCCATCATGTGCATAACAGTGTTTACGGACAGATCTCTCTGCCTAATTTGGCATACTGTCGCCCCCACTACTTTTTCGTTCCGTCCTCTGAAACATGCGCATGGTTTGAGGGATGGGCAAATTTTGTTCCTGCGCTCGTGGATGGCACGCATCAAACCGTGAGGTCGCCGGAGGTAACGTGGGATCTCGAGTCCTCAACTACAATACGTGATGGCTTGACCACACTTCCACTTGGTCACGGCGATGCTGTGGAGGGGCGCATATCCTCGCTGCTCTGGGACCTGCACGACTCGACTGTGGAGAGCGGTGACACCATACGCGGCGCAACGCAGATGATATGGGACGCGTTCCGAGGATCCACAGATGCGTCATCGGAGCCTCCGGCATTGACCATACACGAGTTCAGGGAGGACTGGGAGGCTCGAGGATATCCGGATCTGGGGGAGGTTTTTGCCATAAACACAATTCCCTCATACCCAAAATATCCAGCATCGCTGACGGTTCACGTGATCGACGGCGGATCGCCAAAGTCTGGTGATGGCGCGCGCCTCGCCTCAGCAGGCCAGACCATTGTGGTCACCCTGGGTCTAGCATCTGCAGTGTCTGATGATCCCCCAAGAGCGTCATTCTATGGGGGATCGCCTGCCCCAATGTCTGCTGTGGGTGACACTGGCAGGACTTGGCGCGCAACATATGCCGTCACGAGCTCTACACCTGAAGGGTCTGCGGTGTTTCGCGTGCATGGTGCGGGGGCGGAATACACGCCTGCGTCCACAACCTCGGGCGGCAACGTGGTGGTTGACACGACTGCCCCCACGCCGCCTAGGCCGTCGTTTACGGCGCGCAACTCGATACTCCTAGAGTTTGCCGAGCCGCTTGATGGCAACACCGTCTCTGGTGCGGCGTTCACCGTGACGCCTGACTCCGGAACTGCGCCAACAGTGTCCCCGTCATATGCGCCAGGCTCGACCCGTGTGATCCTGACCCTGGATCCCCTGGCCGCGCAGGGGACGCACACGCTCGCGATACACTCCACACTCGCTGACAGAGCCGGCAATGCGTATAATCCGACAACCTTTACACTATCACAGTCGATCTCATCGGCTGCGGCTCCGTCATTTTCCATCGTGCCTGACTCTGTCATGCCCCACTCCTCGGGCAATGTGGGTCTCTCGATCGCGTTTTCGCAGGCCATAACAGGAAGCACAAGCGCCTCCGAGTGGACTGTGTCCTTGATCAACGACTCGAACACCGTCGTGGCGTCCTCGTCACCACGCCTTATCGGGGCTGACGACTCTGCCCTTGCACGCCAGTTATCGCGCACCGACGCGATTACGCAGATGACCCTGGTGACTGACTATGTGCTGGACTCTACTGCGAGGACACTACGCGTGGAATACACACCCGCCGCTGCCAACACGAACAAGCTTGCCGGAGAGCTGCCCATTCCGGCAACAGGGTCATCTGGGGTGTCTGTTTCGCTTTTGGGTCTCAAGGCGAGTCCCCGAATAGGAGAGGCGGCATTTGTGGGCGATCGTGCCATTCGCATCTCCGTTGATCGCCCACTGGACTTCTCTGCCGGCCCGCTTCCATTTGTTGACATGCAGCCCCAATTACTTAAGCCGGCCTCCCCGAGAAGCACAGCTGGATTTCGTGGGGCAGTCACGATTGGAGTCTCACCGCCCCTGGGGGACGTTGTGGCCGAATACAACGAAGGCTCAACAGAGGTCACGCTTCATACCATGCGCGCGCCGGACACCATGCCACCGGCACACTCTGTTATCCTGCCCCCTGGTACACAGTTAACGTTCATGCCCAGTAGGGACGACCGATCTAGAGACCATTTTGCGAGGTTTGCCACGATTCCGGGCGCCGGATATTCCGGCCTGCTGTCTCCGACACGTAGCCTCGCAGTTACTCCGGCAGACGTGGATCCACCACGTGCGCTGTCCGCATATGCCAGCAGCAGTGGTGACCGTGTGACCGTTCTGCTCACGAGGCCACTGGATCCCAACTCGCTAAGTGGCGACTCGTTTGCAATAGCGGAATCTAGTGCGCCTGACACCAACCTCTTTTCCAGGTATTCTTACATCAGGGGTTCGACCACGCTAAACCTGTTCCCCACATCTCCATTGAGCAGCGGTGTTGACTATACTGTCACCCTGCACGGCCTCATAAGGGGCGACAACGGCGTGGCCATATCTGGTGACCTGTCGATCGAGAACGTCAGGCGTTCTGATGACAGTCGCCCGAATGTCGTCTCTGCGGCGTTCTCCTCGCCAAACACCATAATTGTGACGCTCAACAGGCCAATTGACCCCACAACCGTCGAGAGCGTGATGGTCGCCGGCCTTGGCGCAATAGCGCAAGACTATGTCCCGCGATCCAACATTGTGACGCTGCATACGGAGAACGAGGCGGTGGACGGCTCGACATATGAGGTGCG
The DNA here is from genome assembly GCA_963692915.1 of Cenarchaeum sp. Taxonomy (GTDB): domain Archaea; phylum Thermoproteota; class Nitrososphaeria; order Nitrososphaerales; family Nitrosopumilaceae; genus JAHRAL01. The sequence continues at coordinate 948,286 of OY843584.1, read as the reverse complement.
CCTCCTTTCGTCCATTCGCGCATATGACGGAAGATTTGGAATTTCACGCACACACGACGTTACGTACAACGCCCCGTCTGACACAAGCCCGCCGCAGGTCACGGACGTGAGGATCGTCCATCGTGGGGACAATCGGTTTGACGTCCACTTTGACGAGGATCTCTCCGATCCAACCCTGACCGGATTTGCCGTCAGCCGCGTTGGGGCATCAGGCGCACTTGCCGTCACGCCATCACATGATGCCGCCAACGCAGGATCTCTAGTCAGCCTGGACCTGGACACGCACGTCCTGCTTGACGGTGCGCGCTATGAAATAACTGTGCCCTCGGTGTCTGACGGGACAAACGCGTCAACTGTCGAGACTATAACGGTCACGCATGGCAGGGCGCCGGCCATACTCAGTGCGGCGTTTGCCTCCAAGAGCGCGGTTCGCCTTGTAGTCAGCGAGGCCCTTGATCCGGCCACGCTAGGCGGCATATACGTGCGCGGCCTCGGGGACTCTGATGTGTCATACGTGCCCGGCCAGTCCACCCTCACAATTCGCGTAACGGGCACCCCCGTCGACGGTGAGGCGTACCTGGTCATCGTGCCATCGTCTGTGACGGACACTGTGGGCACGCACTTTTCCGACGACGGAACCGGTCAGCCACTGCGCACTAGTTCCATCACGGCCACATACGAAGACGCAGCAGCGCCGACCATCATGCGCGCCGAGTCGCGCACACCCTCGACTACGGCGATCATCTTTGACGAAGACGTTACGTTCAGTGACCTCTCGCGCACAGCTTTAAGGACTGCCCACTGGACAGTGTCGGCAGTCCCGGGACAGACACTTGGCGTGACTGGAGTGGACTTGCCCTCGCTCACAAGGGTGCTCGAGGATGGAACCGTGTTCTCCACTCCAGACGCTGGAAGGACGCTTGTCCTCACGCACGAGGCTGCGCCACCGCTCTCGGCGCTTGGCGTCTCGTACTCGCCACGTGACGACGGCGGGGATGTCGTTGACATTGCGTCCCCGCCCAACGCGCTGGGTGCTGTCTCTGACATGCCAGTGCTAAACGTCCGGCCGCCGTCATTTGTGGCCAGGTCAGTCGCCGCGACGTTCACTGTTGTCGAGTTTGACCGCCCTGTTGGCGGGTACACGTCAGCTGGCGCGTGGGCAGTGGAGGACGCCCCTGCCCTGGGCATACAGAGCCTGGACAATGTGCCAATAACTGCGACGGGGCGCATCTTTGTGCCCGTCGGCACGGACTCCATGACATTGACCCATGCCGCCGCGCCAGACGCGGCCACACTGGCATCGCGCGGCTCTCCGCTGGCGATCGACTATATTCCATCTCTTGGCATGGGCGGAACAAACGGACTCTTTTCTGGAGCACAAGAGCTGCCCCAGTCGCTTGGAATTCCTGCGTCTGATGCGATTGCGCCGGTGGTCAGCGACGCCACGTTTGTTGGCCCGCGAGCCCTCCTCCTCACGTTTAGCGAGCCGCTGGCATTCACCACCATTGTTCCCGGCGCCTTCTCTGTAACCGTGGCCGAAAGCGAGACAAACCTCCTTGCGGCATCAAACGCCGTGACGCACTCGCGTGGCTCACAAACCGTGCTGCTCAGCCTCGCCTCTGATGCCGCTGCTGTGTCCCACGAGGTGACAGTGGCCACGTCAGTCACCGACGCCAATGGCGTCCACTATGCGGCACCGGCCTCTCCAATAGCCTCAACATATGCTGCAGTCACGGCGCCGTTCACGGCTAGGACGTCCACTTCTGCGAGCACGGCCGTCACGTTCAGTCCTGCAGTGGGCGGGACGACGTCTGTTGAAGAGTGGACAGTGGACGGCTCTCCGGCAGGCCTGATCAGGCATGGCTCCTCTGAGCAGTCTACTGCCACCCTGGAGCAGGGGACCACGACCATCACGCTAATCCACCGTGATCTTGGAACCACGGGCGCCACACCGGCAGTATCGTATATGCCCTCCACAGACGCGAACCGCCTGAGTGCGAGCGACACCGCACTGCCTGCGCACACGACGATCGCCACAGATGGCGCGACTCCGACCTTTGCGTCTGCGCTCACCACATCGCGCACCACCATAGACGTGACATTTAGCGAGCCCGTGCGATTTAGGGACTCAGACACAGCAGACCGCCTGAACAAGTGGACAGTGACTGACGGCACCGACAGGGCCGTGAGCTCTGTTGCCATAAAGCCTGGAACGGATGACACCACCATAACCATAACGCACGCCACAAACTCTGGTCCCGGCGCAACGCCGGCCCTGTCATACGTGTCAACGGGAGACGGCTCACTTGAGGACTTTGGCGGCAACAGCGTTGCGTATCCTGGATCGTCGGCCGTTGACGGTGTGGGGCCGGCCGTGGCGACCACTGCTACAGCCTTTGTGCCCAGAACTGACACCATGTCCGCCGTACATGCCGAGATCCATGTGTGGTTTGACGAGGTTCTTGACGCCTTTACGGCCACACGGTATCTGCTGCCATTCTCTGTTGACACCGCTCGTCCTCCATACCTCCACGCACCTGGCCTCACACTCACCGCAGAGGGCGGCCTGGAGACTCCCGTGTATCTCCGGCAGGTCGACAACTCGCCTGGTGCAGTGCCAGACGACCCTACGGCGCGCACTGTGCTGGAGACCACGCCTAAAAGCCGCCTGGTCCTCTTTTTGCTCGGTGATCTTGTGGCAGGCGCCCCGTACACGCTATCGCTCCCGCCAGAGATTCGCGATGCTGCCGGCAACGCGCCGGCGACTGACCCGATAACGGTGACGCGCGCGACTGACACGGCCGGTCCGAAGCTCGTCGGCGCCTCGTTCACCGGCCCGAGGACGCTGCATGCCGAGTTTGACGAGCCGCTAGAGGCCTCCACGGTGACACGCGGCGCATTTAGCGTCACGGCTCCGGGCTCTACTGACAACCTCCTGGCCTCCTCTGATGCGGTCTCGTACACACAGCACTCGCGGCGAGTCACGCTTGGCCTGGCCGGTGATGCCGTGGAGACGACAGTCTATAGCGTGAGTGCCTCTGCTGCCCTGCAGGATGCGCGCGGCAACGCCCACGTGCCTGCCGATCCGGTGACTGCCACATATGACGCCACGCCGCCGACTGCCTCACAAGTGGTCTTTTCTGACCGGTACACGCTGGCCGTATCGGTGAGTGAGCCGCTTGATGTCAGCACAGTTGATGATACCAACCTTGCTGGTATTGGCATAGGGGGCTTTAGCACAAGTGGTTTTTACACCACAATTTCGTACAGTGAAGGCGCCAACATTATCGAGATAAACTCCCTGCGCGCCATTGATGGTGACTCCCTTGATGATGGTGATGGGTCACCTGATCTCTCCGTGCCGACACCCGAATACCCCGAGGTGCGCATCACCATATCGTCCTCGGTGACTGACGCCAACGGCGTGTCGTTTGAGCCGACCACGCTATTCACAAGCCATGGTGACACGACTCCCCCACGGCCGCACACGGCAGTGGCAATCTCGACAGACAGAACAGTTGTGCGCCTTGATCCCGTGACTGACAGGATACGCCTTGATGACGCGTCCACACCGGAGATGCGCGCGGCCCACTGGACGGTGACCGAGACGCACGGCACGACGGAGACGAGTGATGACACGCCACTTGCAGTCAGTGACGTCACGATCGTCGATGACTGGCGCGGCCTGCTCCTCACGCACGCGCCATCCTCAGGCGCACTCGCCGAGCTCACAGTCGCATATGTCGCCGGTGCTGATGACGCGGGCCGCATACGCGACTGGGCGACTCCGGCAAACGTCCTGGCCGCCAACGCCGATGTCACAATGTTTGATGACGCGTTCAGGCCGGCTGCCGCCTCGCTCTCATTTGCCCTCACGCATGACGGCAGCGTGGCCTCCCCGTCAGCACCGAGATACGCAAATGCCGATGACATGATAACTGCATCACTCACGCTTGACGAGCCGGCCGGCTCGAACACGCCGACGATCGAGATTCTCGGAGCCACTGCCGGCATGACCGCCTCGCCGTCAGACCAGTCGACATCCTGGACATACGCGCTAGTCGTTCCGGCAACAGGGGCCGCGCAGGGCGAGCTCGCCTTTGCCATACAGGCCTGGGATGCCGCAGGCAACGCCATCGGCGTGGGTCCGGCTGACATCGACGCCGGCCAGACGCGCATAGTCGTCGACACGGTCCTCCCGACGTTTGGCGCGCAGACTGCCGGCAGGGGCATGACTGAGGTGACATTCCTAGAGCCAGTCAGCGGCCTCCTCGTGGCATCTGACTGGCGCATCGGCGGTGGGGTCGCCTCTGGCGTCTCGCCGGCCCCTGGCGTGCCTGCGGCCCACGCGCTCCTCCTCTCGGGTGCCACGTCAGTCACGCTGCACCATGCGACAGTCGAGGACACGGCTGCGACGCCTACAGTAGAGTACAGGCCTCCGGCCCCCTAGGCCTGCGCCGTGCGGGTCGTGCGACAGCTTTATAATGCCACATATTGGGGGTGCTGCTGATGGCTGAATTTGTCACCGCAGAGGTTGCCAAGGGCATGACTAGCGGAGTCAACTTTGAGGGCTCGCTCAAGAAAAAGGGCGAGGTTCGCACGGTCAACCTAAAGAGGGGCGGCACGGCAGACGTCTGTGACATGACGCTCGCTGACAGCTCGGGCGGCGAGATAGACCTCACGCTTTGGGGCGAGGATATCTCAAAGGTCACAGAGGGCTGCACGGTTAGGATCAACAACGGCTACATCAACGAGTTCAAGGGCAAAAAGTCGCTCACAAAGGGCAAGTTTGGCCACCTCGAAGTCGCCTAATCGGCGCTCACAAACTAGGCCGCAATACCGTCTCATGCCGTGGGGTACATGATAACTTCGTACACTCTCCAGTCTGCAACGCCGGACTCGGGCATCCAGGGAACGATAACTCGCAGCTTTTCGGCGATCATTGAGCAGATAACGCCCGAGCTCCCGCACGCGTCGTTCATCACGGATCTCGCAGTTATCATGATAATCGGCGCCATAGTGACGCTTGCGTTCTTCAAGATACGGCAGCCGCTCATCCTTGGATACCTCTTTGCCGGAATGCTCATCGGCCCGCTCTCCCCGCTCTGGTCCGGGCTCCTGCCAGTCGGCTCGCCTGCGCCAGATGGCGCGCTGGGCCTCCTCTCTGACGCATCGGCCCTCAACCTCTTTGCCGATATCGGCATAATCATGCTCCTCTTTGTCATCGGGATCGAGTTTCCCTATGCGCGCATACGCTCTATAGGAAAGGTGGCCATGGGAATAGGCACGCTCGGCGTCTTTTCCACAATGGGCGCGACGCTTGCAGTCGCGACTGCCTTTGGCATGGGGACGACTGATGCGCTCTTTATAGCTGCGGCCCTGTCGATCAGCAGCACGGCGATAATCGTAAAGCTCCTCGAGGATTCCGGGCGCATACGCAAGGACTCCTCCATACTCGTCCTCGGCGTGCTCATCGTCGAGGATATCATCGCAGTCATACTCATCACGTCGCTCCAGTCAGTCGTCCTTGCAGGTACCATATCAGTCGAGAGCGTCGCCGTCGTCATTATAGTCGCCGTCGGCCTAATCGTCGGCACGTTCACTGTTGGCACGCGCGTCATCCCGCCGCTCATCGACAGGATGGCGGCAACTGAGCACCGCGAGATACTCCTCTTGAGCGTTCTTGGCGTCTGCTTTGGCTATGCGCTCCTAGCCAATATCGTTGGCCTCTCTGTCGCCATTGGAGCGTTCCTCGCCGGCGTGCTCGTCGCCGAGTCGCGCTCGTCTGAGGTCTCCAAGCTCATCTCTAGTCCCATAAAGGACATGTTCGTCGCCGTCTTTTTTGTGTCAGTCGGCGCGCTCATGGACGTCTCGCAGATACAGGGGTACATTCTAGTTGCCATCGCCCTCATCGCAGTCTCTGTCACAGTAAAGCTGGGGGCAAACTTTGCCGGCTGCATCCTGGGCCGCCAGGGCCGCAAGAGGTCGTTTCGGGCCGCCTTTGCCCTCGGGCCGCCGCGCGGAGAGTTCTCGATCGTCATCGCAAAGTCCGGCGTCGACATTGGCGCAGTGAGCGCCTTTGTCTTTCCGCTCGTCGGAGTCGTCGCCGTAGTGACTGCGTTCATGTCGCCGTTCCTCTTCAAGGCCGGCGACAGGCTCTCGAAGCTAGGCACGGACGACTAGGGTCGCGCGGCGGTATGGTTTAATAGAGTTGGCCGCCGAGCCGTGCGCGTTGGCGCAGTTGTAGTATAGTTTGGTTATTATGCGAGCTTGCCAAGTTCGTGACCCGGGTTCAAATCCCGGCAACTGCACCCCAATTCACAGGCGCGCAGGGGACGCCTGCGCGCACGGCTATCGCGTGATGGAGGGGTGGGCCCACGGGGACTTGAACCCCGGATCCTCGCCGTGTAAGGGCGATATCATGACCGATCTAGACCATGGGCCCGTCTGCGCGCGCGGGCCAAAATCCATTTAAACTTAGGGTGCTTTGGGGGCGTGCAGGTGGGCACGTGTGGAGCGCATGACGGTTGCAAAGTTTGGCGGCAGCGTGATAGGCGTGGACGCCTCGGCGATCCATGACATATCGCGGCGCGTCTCGGAGATGGCCGCCACCTCTAGGGTCGTAGCCGTCTTTTCCGCTCCGCCGACTGAGCACGGCGGCAAGTCCACGTCGCTCACCGACGTCGTCATATCGTGCGGCAAGTCCGCCGAGCTCGGAGAGGAGCCTGATGCCTCCCCAGTCCGGCGTGCGTATGGGGCGATCATGGCGAGGCTCAGTGCCGACTCGCGCAAGGCGTGCGGCCCGCAAGTCGAGGAGCACCTTGCGCACTTTGAGGCTGCCCTCGGCGAGGCTGCGGCCTCGCGCTCTTTTGCCGACGAGGTTCGCTCGCGCGCACTTGCGCACTCGGGTGAGCTTCCAATGTCCCTAATTGCCGCTGCTGCCATGCGCGATGCCGGAATAAGCGCCGCTGCTGTGGACTTTGGGTCATGGCCCATAGTGACTGACGAGAATATAGAGTCGACGAACTTTTTGCGCGAAAAGTCCATGGAGGCGCGCTCGCACATTGCGGACCTTGTAAAGTCCAACAGCGTCGTGACTATCGGCGGGTTTGTCGGCAAGAGTGAAGGCGGCACGGTCACGACGTACGAGCGTGGGGGTTCTGACAGGACTGCAGTCGACATTGGCCTGCTCTTCTCTGGTGACTATGACGTTGTCATTGACCTTGAAAAGGACAGCAACGTCGCCTCGGCTGACCCGCGCATAGTCGACACTGTGGATGAGATACGCGAGCTCTCCTACAACGAGGCGCGCATTGCCGGAATGTTTGGCATGACGATACTGGACCCGATTGCGATAAAGGAGATGCACGAGTGCGGCGCGGGGTTTCCGGTGACCATCACTAGCATGCGCAACCCCTCAAAGGTCACGCGCATTGCCCGTGAGCCGGCTAGTGACGGAGGCAACCCGCTAAAGATAGTCACCGGCAAGAGCGATTGCGCCATCGTTGGCCTAGAGTCGTCTGCTGCCGGCGCGCTCATCGACTCGCTGCGAGACGAGCGGCGCTATGAGGAGTATGTCATACTGTCGCCGTTCACGAAATCCGGCATCACGTACGCGCGAATACTGTTCCTTGACGGTGAGTATGTCCGCCGCAACGTTCGCTACCTCCGAAAGTTTGACCCGTTTTGCAGCGTGACGCACGGGCGTGGCGTGATCACGCTCATAGGCGACGAGATGTCGCGCGCACAGCACGTCGTGGCGCGCGTGAGCGCGTGCATCGGCGAGGCGGGCCTCAACATACTCAACATGGATGCCCAGGAGGAGACCTCGCGCATTATCGTCCTAGTTGATGACGCAGATGACGCCATAGCGCGCGCGATACGCGCCATACACGCGCGCCGCTCCGAGATGGCCTAGAGCCTCTCGGCGGCAAACCAGATGGCGATTCCGGCGCCGATTATGGCGTACCACTTGAAGTTGCGCCTGTCGGCAAACGCGCTTGGCCGACCCTCTTCCTCGTCCCCGCCCTCGGCGTTTATGCGGCGCATCTCAAAGCCCTGACCGACTAGGCCCACGACTAGGAGCGCAATGGCCGCGCCCCCGAGTGTCCACTCCATTGCCTCATGCGCGAGATGCCTGCGCTATTTTAGCGTGCGCCTGTCGTGCCGGATCGATCATTTTATTTATCATGCAGGGCGCGCCATGGCGCCTTGAAGGAGACTGGCAAGATATGGATGAACGGGCGCCTCGTGCCATTTGGCAGCGCAAAGGTTCACGTGCTCACGCACGCGCTACACTACGCCTCGGCAGTCTTTGAGGGCCTGCGCTGCTATGAGACGCCGCGCGGCCCGGCGATCTTTCGCCTCGATGAGCACGTCGAGCGCCTCCTCAGGTCTGCAAAGATGTACTCGATGGACGTGCCATACACAAAAGAGCAAATATCCAAGGCGATCATAAGAACGGTGCGCGCCAGCGGCCTGCGCGAGTGCTATGTGCGCCCACTCGCATACCGCGGGTACGGCTGGATGGGACTGACGCCATCAAAGAACCCTGTCGACCTTGCCATCGCGTGCTGGTCATGGAAGTCTGGTGAGTCGCACGCCGGCCGCGGGACGTCTGGCGTGAGGTGCAAGGTGTCGAGCTGGACGCGCATCGACTCGCGCTCCCAGCCGATGAAGGCAAAGGCCGCATCAAACTATGCAAACGCCGCACTCGCGCGAGTCGAGGCCCTCGATGACGGGTACGACGAGGCGATAATGCTGGGTTCAGACGGCAACGTCGCCGAGGGCGGGGCCGAGAACATATTTGTCATAAAGGACGGCGAGATATCGACGCCGCCGCTCTCCTCGGGAATACTCGAGGGGATAACCAGGGACAGCATTGTGCAGATAGTCGAGGGTGATGGCGGGTATGTCGCCGAGTCGGCCATAAAGCGCGAGGATCTCTATGTTGCCGACGAGGTGTTCATGACTGGCACGGCAGCCGAGGTAAAGCCCGTGGCGTCTGTCGACCGCACGCGCATAGGCGACGGCAAGGCCGGCAAGGTGACGCGCGCGCTGCGCCGCTCGTACATGGATGCGGCCACGGGCAAGGACGAGAGGTTTGCCGAATGGCTGACGCCGGTATAGGCCGCACGGTCTGCTGGTTCTGCCGGCGGGGCAGGCATGGGGAGTGCATGCGCAGGATTCCGGTGACGCGCCCAGTTGACGGCTCGCAGCATGACTGCTCGTTTGACTCGGCAGGCGTGAGCTGCGCGTGCGGTTGCGCCTAGTGGGCCGCGCGCCGCCTTAGGGCAGCGACCCCCAGGGCAGCGAGGAGCGCGCCAATTCCGACCATGACTATGGCCCCAGAGGGCGCAAGGTCGTATGCCGCCGAGACGGCGATGCCGGTGACAACGGAGCCGACTGCGACTGCGATCGCAGTGGCCACCGTGCGCCCAAACCCGCCGCCTAGCGCGATCGCAGTTATGGGCGGAAGGACCACGAGGGCCGAGACGAGGAGTATGCCAACTAGCCTCATCGACATGACGACAGTCACGCTAGTGAGTATGACAAAGGCGTACCCGAGGAGCTCGACGCGCACGCCGGCGACGCTTGCCTGCTCCTCGCTGAACGTGACGTGGAGGAGCTGCCGCCTCAGCGCATAGAGCACGGCGACCACGCCGGCGCTCACGGCGCAGATCGTCACGACATCGGCAGTCCCGACCAGGAGTATGCTGCCAAAGAGGAACGCATAGAGGTCGACGCCAAACCCGCCAGTTGCGCTAGCTGCCAGGACGCCGACTCCGAGGCCGCCGACCAGGAGTATGGCCACTGCGGCATCCCCGCTGATGCCGGGCACGCCGCGCAGGCGCTGCATGCAGACGCCCCCGAGGATCGCCGCGCACAGTGCGGTCCAGACGGGATAGATGCCGGACAGGAGGCCGACGGCGACGCCGCCAAAGGCCACATGCGAGACGGCATCGCCAAAGAGCGCGTTGCGGCGCATGACAAGAAACACGCCGAGAAACGCGCATGCCACCCCAATGCACGCGCCGGCCAGGATGGCCTTTTGGACAAACGCGTGCGAGAGAACCTCGATCACAGCCCCTCAGTGCTCCCTCATGTGAGCCTGCATCGCCGACTCGGTGTATGACCGGACCGCCTCCTCGTCGGCAAAGAACTCGTCCTTGCCGCCGTGAAAGAAGAGCCGGCGGTCCATGCACGCCACGCGCGTGGCCACGCGCTCTAGTGCGTCGAGGTCGTGTGATGACCAGACTATGGTCACTCCGAGCTCCGTGTTGAGCCGGCGCATGATCCCGTGGAGCAGCTCGCGCGCGCCGGCATCAGCGCTCGATGCGGGCTCGTCAAGTATCAGGAGGAGCGGATCGTTGACGAGGGACTTTGCGATGAATGCGCGCTGCGTCTCGCCGCTAGAGAGCTCGCCTATCCTCCTGCAGGCAAGCTCGCCCATGCCGACGGCCTCCATGGCCGCATCGACCTTTTCGTCGCGCCCGCCGAGGCGGCTATACTCGCGGCGCCACTCGTATCCGGACTCGCCGGCTAGGCGTGCGCACGCCTCGAGGCGCCGCGCCGGCAGGACGCCCATCGAGACGATGTCGCGAACCGTGGCCGGAAACCCGCGATCGGGCACAAAGCGCTGCGGGACATACCCGACTAGCGGCAGGAGGGCCAGGCGCGCCGAGCCGCTGCGCCCGCATATGGACACCGTTCCCGAGTGCGCGTGGAGCCCGAGCATTGCGCGAAAGAGCGTCGTCTTGCCTGCCCCGTTGGGGCCGACTATGCCGAGTATCTCGCCGCCGGCGAGCTCAAATGCTATGGACTCTATGGCATTCGTCGCGCCGAATCCGGCAGTGACGTCCTTGACCTCAAGCGCGTTTACCGGCAAGCCAGGCCCTCCCTTAGCGCATCAAGGTTGGTGTCCATCTTTTCAATGTATGTTGTGCCTGCCGCATCTGTGCGCGCCAGGCCCTCAAGCGTGCTTAGCGCAATGACGTCGACGCTGGCCTCCTCGGCAGCGGCGACCTCGAGCCTCCCGTCAGTCAGGTCGTCTGAAAATATGGCGCGCGCGCCAGAATCTCGCAGGTAAGTGACGAGCGTTGCGATCTCTGAGACGCTCGGCTCGGCGTGGTGCGAGTGCGCAATGCCGAGAACCTCTAGGTTGTACCTTGCGGCCATTGCGTCAAATGCGTTGTGAAACGTCACTATGGTTCTGTGGTCACACTCTGCAAGACCGTCACGGTACCGCGCGTCGAGCCCTTCGAGTCCTACGGCGTACATGTCTGCATTGGAAGCGTATGCCCCTGCATTGGCCGGATCGATTGCAGAGAGCGCGTCGCGTATGCGGTCGACTTGCGCAATGGCCTCCACTGGATCGAGCCACAGGTGCGTCTTTTCGTCACCGTGTTCGGACTCATCGTCATGTCCCGCGTCATCGTCATGGTGCTCTCCGGATGCCGCTATGAACATGATGTGACCAAGGCTGTCAATGGACTCTAGGTCGCCAATGTACGTCTCTACTCCCTCACCGCTATGGATCAGCGCGACTGCATCGTCGAGTGACTCGATCTCACCGGCGCCGGGCTCCCAGTCATGTGCGCCAGAGCCGGCCGGCCCGAACTGCCTCACATCGGCTATGCCCTCGGCAACGCCGCCGGCAAGCTCCGCATAGGGATAGAACGTCGCGTATATCACGGCGCCGCCTGCCTCACCGGCATCGGGCTCCGCCACATCCTGCCCTCCGAGTGCTGCCACTGAGCCAAGCGCGATACCCACTGCTAGCACGGCTGCCACGATGAGCCATGACTGTCTCTGCATTGGCGGAATGGGCCATATAGTTAGTAATAACTATTATTTTTTTATTATTAATATTACCTATATATCTGTCAACTATTGGTAATATCGGCATGAAAATGCACCCATGGGTTATTAACATTGCCTGATATGGATATATTGACGGTCATGGGCGAGCCGCGCCGTTGGCCATAATCTCCGTCTCGCTCAACGACTCGATACTGCGCGAGCTAGACGCGATGCGCGATGCGATGGGCTTTGCTGGCCGCTCGGAGCTCATACGCGCCGGGATACGCTCATTTGCGCAAGAGGAGAAGCAGCGAACCGCCGCGACAGGCAAGCAGAACGCAATCCTCATGGTCGTCCACGCCGACGAGTACGACGACCAGGTTGCAGGCATAAAGCACGACTATGAGGATCTCGTGCGGACACACCTGCACAACAAGATCGACGGCGAGCGCTGCGTCGAGCTCTTTGTCCTCGATGGTGACGGCTCGCGCATATCCGAGGTCACAAACGGGTTTCGGACAAACAAAAAGATGGACACCGTAAAGCTCGTCATGCTCTAGGGGGGACTGTCCTGGCCGGTGGCACGTTTGGCAGAACGGCTGACGTGACACTTGTGACACTGGTGATTCAAGGACATCTGTGATCGTGGATGCATGACAAGATGGCAGACATGGTGGCGCCGGTGTGCGCCTATCTTATCTTGGTTCCTGGAGGCGTCTCCTCACCGACTGTGAGCCATATCGGCCTCTCGCCGTCATCTGCTGCCAGGAGCATCGCGTTTGACTCTACGCCTGCGACCCTCTTTGGATCGAGGTTTACAATGGCTATGACGGTGCGGCCGACCAGGTCAGATGGCGCATAGTGCTCGGCACCGCCGATTATGACGCTCCTCTCCTCGCCGCCAATGTCGATCGTTCCCTCCAGTATGCGCGTCTTGCCCTCTATGGGACTTGCCGCCGTGACCCTTGCCACGCGAATGTCCAACTTTGCAAAGTCGTCATACGGAACCGTTGCCAACGCGCAGCCGCGCCGGCGCGTCTATATTTAGCAGTAGCGTTGGTGCCGGGATTTCGCACTGCGCGCCCTGGTGGCCAACCTCTGCAACTGTGCGTATGGGCACACGTTCGGGGCAGGTGTGCCACAATGGTGACTGGCCCCTGATGACGCCCATGCTGCCACGGCGCCCTGGTAGCTGACCGTGTGGGTCTTGGGGCACGCCTCTCAGGCGGCTCGCTGCCAGGCCGTTCCTGCCAGTCGGCCCTGCCGTGTAGCCGGCGCTGCCCCTGGCCGCGGCCTTGTCCATGACCGGCGTGGCCTCCACGAGCCCCATCGTCAGCATCCTAGGGAGGGCAGTACATGTGGCATGGGTGCCCCACCGGCCATGCCTGCGCTAGCCGGCCACGAGTGACCCATTCTGCCCCTTGGGGCGCGCCTGCTGCCCGTTCTGGGGCACGGCCGGCGCACGTCTTCCCCGACGGGGCATCTGGCAAAATATAATTAGGGTCATTTGGGGCCTGCGTGTCGTGAAGGCAGTCGTATACGAAGAGTATGCCCCCGATGACAACTATTCCAAGATTCTAAAGGTTCAGGATCTCGACGACCCAAAGCCAAAGCCCAACGAGGTAGTCTTTGCCGTAAAGGCCGCCGCGCTCAACTATAACGACATCTGGGGCATGAGGGGTGTCCCCATACCAGTCACGCTTCCCCACATATCAGGCTCGGATGCCGCCGGCGACGTTATCGCCGTAGGCGAGGACGTCCGCGGGATAAAGCCTGGAGACAGGGTCGTCTCGCACGCCAACATGTCATGCAGGGTCTGTGAGGCGTGCACAAGCGGACGCGAGTTTGACTGCACGCAGAGGACGATCTGGGGCTTCCAGACCGGTCCCCTCTGGGGCGCATTTGCCTCAGTCGCGCACCTGCCAGAGGTCAACGTCGTAAAGCTGCCCGACTCGGTGAGCTATGATGATGCGGCTGCGGCCTCGATGACGATACTCACGGCATGGCACATGCTCGTCGGGCGCGCCGGCATAAAGCCTGGCCAGACGGTTCTCATCATGGGCGGCGGCTCTGGCGTCGGCAGCTTTGGCATCCAGATAGCAAAGCTCTTCAACTGTGACGTTATTGCGACTGCGAGTCCGGACAAGCTCCAAAAGTGCCTCGACTTGGGCGCTGACCACGCAGTCGACCACCGCAAGGACGACTGGCACAAGGAGGTTCGCAAGATATCAAAAGAGATAGCGCTCAAAAAGGGAACGCCTCCGGGCATCGACCTCTCCTTTGACCACATTGGCCAGACGCACTGGAACAAGCAGCTACAGCTCCTAAAGTATGGCTCTACGCTCGTCACGTGCGGCGCGACGACAGGCTATGACGCGATGACTGACCTGCGCCACATATTCTTCAAGGGCACAAACATACTCGGCTCCACGCAGGGAACGCGCGCCGAGCTCGAGCAGGGCCTCTACTGGATGGGACAGAGAAAGATAAAGTCTGTGATCGACTCGGTGCACTCCTTTGAGAACGCCGCCGAGGCGCACACAAAGATGCTCAAGGGCAAGGGCATGTTTGGCAAGATACTGCTAAAGCCAGAGTAAGGCAATGGACGCGGCGCTGTACCGCAGTCTCGCATTCGTTCCGGGGAATAGTGAACGATTTCTGGCAAAGGCGCGCACGATGGAGGCCGACATTGTCTGCCTTGACCTCGAGGACTCTGTGCGGCCTGACGACAAGGCCACTGCGCGCCGCATGATTCGCACAGCGCTTGCATCAGAGCACGCCGGCAGGGTCTTTGTGCGCACAAACGCGCCGTCGACGCCGGACATTCGAAAGGACATCTCGGCTGTCGTGCGCGCCGGCCTTGATGGGATAGTGGTCCCAAAGGTCGACTCTGCAGCGCAGGTTCGCGCCATAGCGCGCAGCATTGCGGCACTCGAGCGCTCGCGCGGACTTGGCCGGATCGAGATCATCCCATCAATAGAGTCGGCTGCTGCCGTCGTCTCGTGCGCTGCCATCGCGTCGGCCTCGCCGCGCGTGCGCGCCGTCATCTTTGGAATATTTGACCTGATGCACGACATGGGCATGGAGGGCGATGTGGGCGCCGGTGCCGAGGCTGCACGCGCCCTCGTCCCGCTCCACGCGCGGGCCGGCGGGGCAGTGGCGATTGACTCGATATGGCAGGACCTTCGTTCGGCTGCCGGACTGAGGCGTGACTGCCGGCACGGCCGCTCACTAGGCTATGTCGGCAAGAGCGTTATACATCCGGGCCAGATAGCTGCCGTTCATGCCGCCTTTGCGCCCACACGTGCCGAGCTCGCCTGGGCGCGCAGGGTCATTGACGCATACGAGGCTCACGGTGGGCGCGGCAGGGGCGCCCTTCGCGTGGATGGCCGGATGGTAGACGAGGTTCACTATCGGCAGGCGTGCGCGCTCATCACCGCCTCGCCACGCGTGCGCAGGCGCGCGTGAGGCGCAAGATTTTAAACTCGGCCCACGGGCAGGGCGCGCAACGCCCTTGTAGTATAGCCAGGTCCAGAATTCGGCCCTGTCACGGCTGAGACGCGAGTTCAAATCCCGCCAAGGGCGCCACAACTAGACTGTCCAGTGGTGCCTGTGCGCTAGGCGCCAATCTCGGATGCTATCCCTTCGAGCATCTCCCTGCCCGAGGCAGCAACAAAGGAGAGGCGCGTCGAGTAGCCAAGGTCAGAGTCGAGCTCCTCGAGGCTCCCGTCGACGACTAGGCCGCCGGCCTCGCGAACCAGGAGGCAACCGGCCGCAATGTCCTGAACGCGTATGCGCCCGCGCAGGTCAACGAGCGCATCAAGCCAGCCGCGCCCGACGTGGGCCATCTCGAGCGCATTGGCGCCAAAGTGGCGCGTGTGGCTTGAGGCCATGACGGGCTGTATGCGCGCCGCAGTGGCCGCATCTATTCCCGAGACGTTGACGACTATGACGCGGTACTCGGAGCCCGGCGCCGAGCCGGTTCGCATCGGCCTTGTGCCAACAAACGCGCCGCCTCCCCTTTTTGCCCAAAACTGCTCTCCGCTTGACATGTCAGTCACCACTGCGCCTGTGACTGATGAGAGCGTGTCGCCCGGCGCGTATGCCAGCGAGCAGCAGTAGAACGGAATCCCGCGAAGCGCATTGACCGAGCCGTCGACTGCGTCCATGACCACGTGGCCTCCGGGCTCTCCGGGGATCTCGACGCGCCCGCACTCCTCGCCGAGCACGGTGCATCCAAACGACCTCTCCCTGAGGAACGCGAGTATGGCCTCCTCGGCGGCGATGTCAACTGCGTGCGACGTGTCCCCGCCGGCTCCGGTGCCATAGTCTCCCCCGCCGGCCGGCGTTCCGGCGATCTTTGCCACTGCCCTCTGCGCGCGCACGGATGCCTCGCGCAGGACTTCGACCTCGTTCACGCCGTCGTGTCGCGCATGGGCATAATTTAAGTGAAAAAGGGTCTGTGCGCACACGGCGCCCTCATGCGCAACTGTGAGCTAGAGACGGTGCGGTCTCTAGCCATCGAGGAGGGGAGATGGCATCGAGCCCACAGTCACGGTGGCGCGCCTGCGCGCTCTGTGTTCCTGCTGAACAGCCTGTTGTATATTAGCAGAGCGGCCGCCGAAAAGGTGATCGTAAACGTCAGCGTTGACAGTATGCCCGAAAACAGAATCGACCATCGATGATCCACGGATGCGTGATCCAGTTGTACCAACCAGGGAAAAACTTGGCTAATGTCCACAGTCACCACCGCCTTTGCGCTCGACTGAACTTGCCCGGTCGTCAGGCAAGGCTATGGGCACCATGTCTACTTTGGCATGACTGACCAGTTGAACACGAACCGCCGCCCTCACAAGAACGGCAAGATGCGCATTGCTATATTACTGTTTGAGGAATTACTCCTGCACGTTTATGAGCCCATGTGCGCCGGAGACTAGTGCTCTTGGCCAGACAGGCGGCGCCTGCGTCTGGCGCACCGTATCGTATGTGTGCCCCACCCAATTGTAACACCGGTAATCGAATACACAAATGAAGCAACCACAGTGGCGACAAACTCTCTCCACATATAGTCTACGGGAAGATGATACGGCCACGCCATCCAGTACAAAATTTCGAAAATGTCTATGTCATGCATCACGTGTCATCTCATCTGAAATCACCTGAACGCCATGGCGGCTTTTGTGACCATGGTCACTCGCCTCGGTCACCTGGTCGCGCGACCCCAAATGATGGCGGCGCCAACGGCTAGCATGATTATGGCGCCAATGGCCGCTGTCTCGTATGTGCCTCGACCGCGATTATAGGACCCTTCAGCGGACATGGGATCATTGGGTTGTGTGGTCGGCTTTACAAAGTTGGGCAGCACCGCTATTGGTTTCTTGCGGAGCAGCCTTTTTGGCGCACTCGGCACGGCCGGCTGGCACATTCCGGTCATGGGCGCAAGGACTCCCCTGTTTGCACCTGGGAGCGGCACGTGTGGCATGAGCGTATCGGCATCGCTGACCGTGCGATAGATCGCGCCTTTCATCAAGACGGCAAAACGCACATTGTTATATTATTGTTGACGTCTTGCCCGGCAGGTATTGCTGCCATGTCCACTACTTTTCGTACAAGGCAAACTCCTGTGACCCCTCTAACGCATAAATACAAATGCGCGCGCACGTCGCGCATGTGCGCCGCAGTCACTGCCACACGCGCCCTCCTCTCGACAGGTCCGGGACGGGGAATCCTGTGGCAGGGCGCACTGCGCCGGCGCGGGTACTCGCTGTATCGCCGCTACTCGCGCGAGGCGGCCTCGCAGACGGCGGGCCTTGCCGAGCGCTATGCGCACGAGGTCCACAAGAGGATACGGTCGGACTCGACGCCGGCTTCCACGCAGAGGGCCTTTACCGAGGAGGTCGCCTCGCCGTCCATGGAGCTAGACTCTGCGCAGATCGCGCGCGCCGAGTCGCGACTTTCTGATCCGGCCGAGCTGCGCCGTCGCATAGACCGCATACTAGACTCAAAGTTCGTGACGATGACACTCCCCGTCCTCAACGCGCTCTATGACTCGGCCTCTGCAGCCGGCGCGTCGGTGGGCTCGCGCCGCGAGATAGTCGAGGGGCACATTATCGCAATAGACCTCAGCGAGCCGATGGACCGCATAATTGACCGTGATGAGGACCTAGAGTTCCTCGATGACTATCGCCTGATGAACCCGCACATACTCGCAACGGCGCGCTCGATGATAGCTAGCGGCGGCGAGGAAGTGCTCGAGTCATTCGAGTCCGGCTTTGCCGACGCGCGCGCCGGCCAGGCAGTCGATGAGCGCATCCAGGCGGATCCGCTGCGCACGACGGCTGCAGACATGGAGGTGTCGTACAAAAAGTACCGCGCCGTCATGGGGACAGCCGGCAGGAACATGGCCGCCGGCGACGGCGCAATTGGCCAGGCGTTCTATGACGGCATGGCCCACGCGTCTGAATGCGTCGGGTGCGGCAACGAGCTAGAGGACTCGGTCTCGCGCGGCTCGCTAAAGGTCCCGTCATGGGCGCTCTTTGAGGCCCTCGGCGCCGGCAATGCCGCTGTCGGCCTGCGCAAGACGCGCGAGCGTGAGGAGGGATACATGGCGCGCGCACGAGACGCCCTAGAGTCGCTTCCGGCGGGCACGACGAATGTCGAGTTTCTCGAGTTTCTGTTCCTGACGATCGACCACTATGGCCTGTTCTGGCACGCGCGCGCCGGCGATATGGCCGACACGTTTGATCTCGCGCTGGAGAGGATGCGAAAATGATGTGGTCAGAGTCGCACAGGCCAAAGTCAATAGAGTCGATGATCGGAAACGAAAAGGTTCGCGCCGAGCTCGTGACGTGGCTTGCGAGATGGAAGGTCGGCACGCGCGCAGCGCTCCTCGTGGGCCCGCCGGGCACGGGCAAGACGACGCTTGCCGGACTAGTCGCCGAGAGGTTTGGCTATGAGCTAGTCGGCATCAACGCAAGTGACACGCGAACGCGGTCCAGCCTGACGGCACTCCTTGAGCCGATCATGGGGACCAGGGGAAGCCTTGAGAGAAGGACACTCGTCTTTATCGACGAGGTCGACGGGATACACGGGCGCTCTGACTATGGCGGGGCCGACGCGCTTGTGAAAATTCTAAAGGAGCCGACGGTGCCCGTGATACTTGCCGCAAACTCTGACTCTACGGACAAGATGCGCAACATCGCCAAGGCCTCCACTGTCATGCGCCTCGGCCCGCTCCCGCCGCGCCTCATGCGCATATACCTAGAGGACGTGATTCGCCAAGAGGGCGCGCGCATCGGTCCGGGCTCCATAGTGCAGATTCTGGCTAGGTCTCGCGGGGACATTCGCACAATGTTCAACCTAGCGCAGGCACTGGCGCAGGGATACAATCCGGACATGTCGCACGAGGGCGGAATACTGTCCTCTGAGGAGGCAGTCACGGCGTTCTTTGGCGCAAAGACGCGCCATGACGCGCGCCTTGCCCTAGAGTCCATGCGCGGTGACCCAAGGGAAAAGATAGGCGCGCTCTATTCTAGCGTGGTCTCGGCAAGCTCGCTGCCCCTGGCAAAGGCAGCAGGCCTCATGCGCGCGATATCAGAGGCTGACATGCTCCACGGGAGGATAATGAAGACGCAGCAGTGGCGCATATTGCGATACCTAAACTCCACGCTGGCGATGGGACACGAGCCGGGACTCGGCGTTGCGTACTCGAAATATGGCATCTCCTGGCCGCTGCTAAACCGCATACGCTGGGACGGCAGCGCGATAAGGGCATTTGCGCGTTCTGCGGCCCCCGAGCTCCACTCCTCGTCATCGGACTTTTCCTCGCTGCACCTGCCCTATATCGCCGCGTGCGTAAAGTCTGGCGCGATACCGATTGAGGCCATTGACGAGGATCATCGCGCCATAGTGGAAAAGGAGGTCGAGAGGGTGCGATGAGCTGGCGCAAGATACCGATGAAGTTCGCCGGCAAGTGCGCCGAGTGCGGGGCCGACATTGCGGTGGGTACGTCAGTCATGTGGCTAAAGGGCGAGGGCGTAAAGCATCCCGAGTGCGTGAACGGGACGCCAAGGATACCGTGCATTGTGTGCGGCAGGCCCGCGGGATGCGCCGAGTGCGAGTCTCGCGATGACTGTGACCTCGAGCGCGTGTCGCAGATGTGCATATGCAGGGCGTGCGCCGAGGAGGACGCGCTGGCAAAGTATGGCACAGCCGTGCTCAAAAAGTTCACAATCCTAAACCCGTCGCGCACTGTGGGCCAGTCCACGCTCGCGTGATGCCTGGCCCCTTCGTCTCATCCTGATGGTGCGCATCGACCCTGAGGACGCGACAGTCACGCCGTGCGGCCTGCCTTGAGACTCGTATGAGGCCAGCACCTAGACTGCGCGCATGGCCTTCTCACGTCAAGGTTTAAAATCAGGCGGCGGCGGGCCGGTCGCATTGGCCAGCAAGAACAAGGACGACAAGAAGGCCGGATCGGGGGATGGTGCAGCGTGCAAAAACCCGCCTGCAGCAGCTGATGAGCCAAAGGCCGACGCAAAGGCT
This sequence comes from Cenarchaeum sp., assembly GCA_963692915.1. Lineage (GTDB taxonomy): Archaea > Thermoproteota > Nitrososphaeria > Nitrososphaerales > Nitrosopumilaceae > JAHRAL01. Next base: position 927,940 of record OY843584.1, on the reverse strand, counting down.
GCCAGCGCCCCGGAGGCAAAGGGTGCAGACACGCCTGCAGGAGAGACGCCTGAGGTTCCGGCAAAGACCGAGGAGCCTGAGGAAGAGGCCGAGCCCGAGCCACGCGTGTACACGCCTGAGGAGATCGAGGAGATCTCCAGGAATGTAGAGTCATACAGGGACAACACGCCCGCATACGTGCCAAAGCACGTCCTGAGCCCCGAGTTCGGGGGCATGAGCAACTATGAGAACAGCATTGACGAGTTTAGGGGCCAAAAGAGGGCCGAGCTTGAGCGCCTCATGGCCGATCCTGACGCGTCAGGCGGCGAGCGTGCGGCCGCCGAGGAGGGCGTCCGGACGCTTGACCACCTGTATGAGAACTATCATCTGGGCATGAACGTCTTTAGGACCGCCAAGGGCGGCCGCTCAAAGCTCAGGGAATGAGCGCCGCCTCGACTGCCTAAATTAATATATGCTGCCTCGGGCGCGCGCAACGCGCGCAATGCATTCTGAAAAGATGGACACACTGGCACGCCACAGGCGACAGGCCAATGAGGGCGGGGGACAGGATCGCATACGCGCACAGCATGACAAGGGCAAGCTGACGGCCAGGGAGAGGATAGACCTCCTCCTCGATGAGGGCTCGTTCTTTGAGATCGACGCCCTCGTCACGCACCACTATCACGAGTTTGACATGCAAAAGAAAAAGTTCGCCGGTGATGGCGTCGTCGGCGGGTATGGGACGGTCCTGGGGCGCAAGACCTTTGTCTTTGCGTACGACTTTACGATCCTCGGCGGGACGCTGAGCCAGATGGGCGCCAAAAAGATAACAAAGCTCATGCGCCACGCCGTCGATGTCGGCTGTCCCATAGTGGGCATCATGGACTCTGGCGGCGCGCGAATACAGGAGGGCATAATGAGCCTTGACGGGTTTGCCGACATCTTTTACCACAACCGCATGGCCTCTGGCGTCATCCCGCAGATAACTGCGAGCATTGGGCCGTCAGCCGGCGGCTCGGTCTACTCTCCGGCGATGACTGACTTTGTCGTCATGGTCAAAAAGACGGCAACGATGTTTGTGACCGGCCCGGACGTGGTCAAGACGGTCCTCGGCGAGGAGATAAGCGCTGAGGAGCTCGGCGGGGCCGACTCGCACGGGACGAGGAGCGGCGTTGCGCACTTTGTCGCGGCCAACGAGTACGAGTGCATGGAGCGCATACGCGAGCTTCTCGCGTTCCTGCCGCAGAACAACGCCACGGATCCTCCCCGCCTAAAGCCGTCTGATGACGCAGCGCGCACCGACAATGCGCTAGTCTCGGTCCTGCCCGAGGACATGCAGACTCCATATGACATGAAGGAGATAATCCGCTCGATCGTCGACAACCACGAGTTCCTCGAGGTTCACGAAGGGTTTGCGCAGAACATTATCGTCGGGTACGCGCGCATGGACGGGAGAAGCGTTGGCATTGTCGCAAACCAGCCGATGGTCCTCGCCGGCGCGCTGGACATAAACTCGTCATCAAAGGCATCTCGCTTTATCCGCTTTTGCGACGCGTTCAACATACCAATCATCACACTTGTGGACACGCCAGGCTATATGCCGGGCTCAGACCAGGAGCACAACGGAATCATACGCCACGGGAGCAAGCTCCTCTATGCGTACTGTGAGGCGACTGTCCCAAAGGTCACGCTCGTTGTGGGAAAAGCCTACGGCGGGGCATACATCGCCATGGGCAGCAAGAACCTCGGGACCGACGTCAACTATGCGTGGCCCACTGCGCGCTGCGCGGTCCTCGGGGCAGAGGCTGCCGTGAGGATCATGAACCGCAAGGATATTGCCGCCTCTGACACGCCTGAGGAGCTAAAGTCGCGCCTGACTGCCGAGTTTGCCGAAAAGTTCGACAACCCCTACAGGGCCGCCTCGCACGGCACGATAGATGCCGTTATCGACCCCGCCATGACGCGCGCGTCGATCATCTCTGCCCTTGACATGCTATCTGACAAGCGCAAGTCGCATGTGCCCCGAAAGCACGGGAACATTAACCTGTGATCTGCCATGATTGAAAAGGTTCTCATAGCAAACAGGGGCGAGATAGCGCTACGGGTCATGCGGACGTGCCGCGCACTTGGAATAGCGACAGTCGCAGTCTATTCGGATGAGGACCGGAACTCACTCCACGTCAAAAAGGCCGACGAGGCGTACCACATTGGCGCTGCCGCGCCGTCTAGCAGCTACCTAAACCAGGACAGCGTGATGGCCGCAGTCGCCGCATCTGGCGCCGATGCGGTCCATCCGGGATACGGGTTCCTATCGGAGAACTATGACTTTGCGGGCAGGTGCGAAAAGGAGAACATTACGTTCATTGGCCCGAGCGCGCAGTCGATGTCGCTGTGCGGCGACAAGATGAAGTGCAAGGCCGCCATGGAAAAGGCGGGCGTGCCGACGGTTCCCGGCAGCTTGGGACTAGTCGCCGACGTTGACGAGGCACTCTCGGTCGCAAACGACATCGGGTACCCAGTCCTCCTAAAGTCCGTCTATGGCGGCGGCGGGCGCGGCATACGCCTGTGCGGAAGCGACGCCGAGCTGCGCGAGAACTTTGACTCTGTGACCGGCGAATCGATGGCCGCCTTTGGCAAGTCCGCAATACTAGTCGAAAAGTTCCTCGAAAAGATCAGGCATATAGAGTTCCAGCTCGCATGCGACACGCACGGCGCGTCTGCGCATATCTTTGAGCGCGAGTGCTCGATACAGCGAAGGAACCAAAAGCTGATCGAGATGTCGCCCTCCCCCGTAGTTGACGCCGAGACGCGCGAGCGAATCGGCGCGCTAGCAGCAAAGGCGGCGGCTGCCGTGGGATACACAAACCTCGGGACCGCCGAGTTCCTTCGCCTGGATGACGGGACGTTCTACTTTATAGAGATAAACGCGCGACTCCAGGTCGAGCATCCGGTGACGGAGCTAGTCTCGGGCATGGACCTCGTAAAGATGCAGCTTGACATAGCCAACGGCGAGCCGCTGCCCTTCAAGGCCGGCTCCATATCTCCTAACGGGTGCGCGATCGAGTGCAGGATAAACGCCGAGGACACGTTCATGGACTTTGCGCCGTCAACGGGTCCTGTGCCGCACGTCGAGATTCCGGCCGGTCCGGGCGTGCGCTGCGACACGTACCTCTTTCCTGGCTGCACGGTCTCGCCGTACTATGACTCGCTCATGGCAAAGCTGTGCACGTGGGGCCAGGACACGCCCGAGGCCACGCGACGCATGCTCGCCGCACTCGACTCCTTTGACATACACGGCGTCGAGACGTCAATACCGCTATACCGGACAATCCTGCGCTCTGCAGAGTTTGCGCGCGGCGACCTGTCGACTGACTTTTTGTCGCGCTATGGGATCATAGAGCGCCTAAAGGCTGACATTGCCGCTGAGACGAAAAACCTCGCCGACGCGGCCCTTGCGGCCGCTGCGATGCGCCAAGAGCACGCGGTGCGCACAGTCGAGGGCGGGGTTGCCGCACAACCGCGGTGGCGCGGGAGGCCTGGTCAGCAATGAGGTACAGGATTGGCGGCATTGACGGCGAGCGCGAGTGCTCGATCGTCGGCAGTGCAGGCGCCGGCGAGTATGTCGTGCGCATTGACGGCAAAGATCGACTCTTGCGCGTCGTCTCGTCTGACTCGCGCGGCATGGACTTTATGCTCGATGACGTGCCGCACCGCGTCGCGTATTTCCCCGGCGAGGCCCTTGAGACCAGGATGATCCTTGATGGCCGACAGGTGAGCGCGTTTCGCCACACGGGCCTCGATGACATTGTCTACATGAACTCTGGGCGCTCCGAGGCCGCCGGCGGCGGGACGCTAAAGAGCCAGATACCCGGCAAGGTCGTCTCTGTCGCAGTGAGCGCCGGCGATGACGTTGCCGAAGGCGACACGATATGCACGCTAGAGTCGATGAAGATGCAAGTCGGCATAAAGTCGGCAAAGGCCGGCAAGGTCTCATCTATTGCGATAAAGACCGGTGACATTGTGGCCAAGGGCGACACAGTCGCCGAGATATCCTAGGATTTCACATAGTCGAGAATCTCGGCATAGTTGGGCTCGACTAGCGGGTCATCAGACACCCACGCATAGCCGACTGTGCCGTCCTCGTTAATGACAAAGACTGAGCGCTTTGCGGCATTGTAGCCCTTTATGTGCAAGAGGTCCTCCATGAGCACGCCGTACTCGCGTATGGCGCGGCTGTCGTGGTCGGAGAGAACCGGAAAGTTGAGCGAGTGCGCCTGCGCAAAGGCCTTGTTCGCAAACGGCCCGTCGTTGCTTATCGCGACCACCTTTGCGCCTGCTGACTTTATGTCATCCCACGAGTCGCGAAACGAGCAGAGCTCCTTTTCGCAGACCGGCGAGCTTGCAGCTACAATGAACGAGAGGACGACCTTGCCGCCGCCGTCCCTGAGGCCAGCGAGCGTGACGGGCTTTAGGTCAGTGTCGTGGAGCTCAAAGTCCGGTGCCTTTTGACCCACCTGGATTGCCATTATGCGACACGTGGGCTGTGTGTGACCTATTAAGTGTGGCTCTCTTCCCAGAATCGGATCCCTGGGTTCGCCTGTGGCACGGCGGGTTTCTCCGGCCATGTGCTAATTTGGCCAAATGGGCGGTGGAGGCGTTGACCTCGTGGGACGTGGGGCTCCCGGCGCGCAGTCGGCGCGCTAGGATGCGGCGCGCCCAGAATTAGATTATGAGACAGGGTCGATTTTCGCGTGAACATATGTGCAGCGGTTGCCAGTCACGTAGATTCAACTGCGCTGCCCTTTATCTTCCCAAAGTTTACTTTGATGGTCTTAAAGTCCACATGACCGTCATGAATAGCGTTTTTTACCTGTTGCTGAACAGGCGTAAGGCGCCCTTGTCCCTTTTTAACGTCCATGAACGTTATGCTTTTGACGTTTTTGTTGTATAGCCCGTTGAACACGATAAAATCTAGCGGTCTTGTGGGCACTAGACCGCACAGATCGACCGGGTTTATGTTTGTCTTCTGGAAGTGTGGGAACAGCTCAGCTATGTGGCTCTCGATTACTCCGCGGGAACTTATTAACGCCTTGTCCACCTTTTCTTTTATTACCTCTTTTTGAGCCGCAGCAATGTCTTTTTTATAGTGTCGTATAGTCTCTTTTGCATTATTTTTGGTGTAGGCATGTTCCATCTTCTCCGCTGCGATCTTATTATTCAGGTTATATGTGATATCGCTAAGACGCTCTTTTGCATTGTCCCGCTCGTCTTGTGCCTGCGCCACCTGCTTTTGCGACTTTGCCAGGATGCTCTTGGGCGGCGATTTACCATGAATTAGCACTGCGCCATGCAAAGAGAATATGAACTCACAACTAGGGCACTTGGCATACACATCCCTTGCCGTTTTTAGTCCATTGATGAATCCTGCGGCAAACTCGTCTGTATTGTCCTTCAACCGTGGAAGAGTGGATATTGTGCCTATATGTGCTTTTTCTCAAACCTGGCACATGATTGCGCATAGCCCTCGCGGCCAGCCAGAGAAAAATCCGAGGGTGTACGCACGAACCGCTGCGCCGATCCTGGCAACGAACTCTACCGGGACCGCCCATCAATCTTTTCATCCGACCGCCTGATCCGGCAATCCGGATGCCCCGAGATGAGTTGATTCCGGTGTGGCTTGTGCCCATGATCGAGCCAGACGGCTATGCGCCTACGGGAACAGCCCCGATGGCCGGGCTGCCAGAACAGGGGCATGATCGCCTGCTAGGGTTCAGGACGTGCAAATGAGTCGTGGCTCACGCGCAAAAACATGATCGCAGCAGACAGGGGCTGCAGTGGGCGCTACATTGCCCTGTCGGTGCCCACACCGCCACGCCAGCCGTGAAATCCGAGTAGCTTTTTATACCAATATTCAAAGCACGCTGCCACGTTGGTCGGCGAGGCCGCTTCCACATATAGCCCGATACTGCTAATGTTCGGCTTTGCAGTTGCCGCGACTGCCCCCGCACTCCTCATATCACGCATGATCTCGCCTAGGCGCCACTCGACGCCAGTAAAGTTCCTGCCCATGGAGTGCGGCCAGGTCCCAAAGGGCGAGGGGCGCACGCATTTCATGATGCAGTATTACGCGTATATCCTCATGTTCGTCGTCTTTGACGTCGTGGCCATATTCCTCTACGCGTGGGGCAGCGCGCTCCTCGAGCTCCCGCGCGAGGCGACGATCCCGATAATCGTGTTCCTCGGAATCATGTTTGCCGCCATGGCCTTTGCGCTACGCCAGTCAGGGAGGCGCAACATCTGGTGATCTCGGAGGCGATGTGGCATTGATGAAGGAGCTCCTCACGCCTCACACGGCAAACGTCTTTGTCGGCAAGCTCGGCGACATGCTCGAAAAGGCAGTCGACAAGCCGCTCGGCTATGCGATAAACTGGGGCCGCATATGGTCACTCTGGCCGGTCCATATCGAGACTGCGTGCTGTAGCGTCGAGTTTGGCGCAGCGTCAGGCCCGCGCTATGACGTTGAGCGGTTTGGGATCATTGAGGCATTTGGCTCGCTTCGCCAGTGCGACCTCGTCGTGGTCCAGGGGACGATAACGCGCAAGATGGCCCCGCGCCTGCGCCTAGTCTATGACCAGATGCCCGAGCCAAAGTACGTCATTGCGATGGGCGCGTGCGCCATAACGGGCGGCCTTTACTTTGACTCGTACAATGTCCTGCCCGGCATCGACGGCGTCCTTCCGGTCGACGTGTACGTTCCGGGATGCCCTCCGCGGCCAGAGACGCTCATACAGGGATGCATGCTATTGCAGGAAAAGATCAAGAGGATGAAGGCCAGGACGCACGTGTGATGGCAGACAAGGACGTGCCGGCCGCGTCCGGCGACACTGGAGATGGCGCAAAGGATGTCGCAAAGTCTGATGACGTCGCGCTGCCAGAGCTTGACATGACGCTTCGCTCAAGGATCGAGTCGACGTTCGGCGATCGCGCAAGCGTCGCATTTGCGAGGCCAGGCCGGATGCAGCTTGACGTGTCTGGCAGTGACATTGTGGAGCTGGCACGCTTTGCGCGCGACGAGCTTGGGTTTGACCACGCCGAGTCAGTCACCGGAGTGGACAGGCCATCTGACGGGCAGATAGAGGTCGTGTACCATCTTGGCTCGTACACGCGCCCTGACCTTGCCGGATACGTCATGGCGATATCGACGCGCGCCCCGCGCGAGGAGGTCCCGTCGCCCGGCGAGGACTCTACGCGCCTTCCGAGCCTGCGAGGCGTGTTCTATAGCGTAGAGTTCCACGAGCGCGAGGCCTTTGAGATGCTAGGCGTCTACTTTGAGGGCCATCCTGACAACCGCCGCCTCCTCCTTCCGGAGGACTGGGCAGACATGCCACCAATGCGCAAGGACTTTGCGATAAAGGGGAGATGACCATGGAGGAGAGGCTCACGGTTCCGGCAATGGCGCAGCTTCCGCCGGGCCTTGCGCTCCAAAAGGTCGATGAGCGAATCATGACGCTCAACGTCGGCCCGCAGCACCCCGGCTCGGGCCACATGAGGATAATCGTGCAGATCGACGGCGACAAGATCGTCGCGTGCGACCCCGATCCCGGCTACGTGCACAGGGGCGAGGAAAAGATGGCCGAGTACAGAAACTATGTGCAAAACATACCGCACCTCGAGAGGCCCGTGATACACGACTCGTGCAACATACTCTACCCGTACTGCCTGGCCACCGAGGAGATACTCGGCGTGGAGGTCTCTGAGCGCGCGCAGCACGTGCGCGTCATTGCCGCCGAGCTGAACCGGTGCGTCTACACGCTGTACTGGCTTGCGATATACGGGATATTCCTTGGGCACTCTACGATGTTCATGTGGCCCACGGGGGATCGCGAGCTCCTCATCGACCTACTCGAAAAGATGACCGGCGCGCGCGTGACGCACGCGTACTTTGTGCCCGGCGGCGTTCGCAACGACGTGCCTGCAAACTTTGAGGACGTCTGCCTGCGGCAGGTCGACTATTTTGAAAAGCGCATACGCGAGTACGCCGCAATATTCTATGACAACCCCATACTCATCTCTAGGACACGCGATGCGGGCAAGCTCTCGCGCTCTGATGCCATTGCCCTTGGAACGACGGGCTCTGTCCTGCGCGCTAGCGGGGTCGACTATGACATTCGCAAAAAGGAGCCATACGACTGCTATGACTCGCTTGACTTTGAGACGAACACGATGAGCGCAGGCGACGCGTACGCGCGCTCGCGCGTGCCGTGGCTTGACATGCTGGAGAGCTGCCGCATCATACGCGATGCGCTCGCAAAGATGCCAAAGTCCGGCTCTGTGCGCGTAAAGCTAAAGCCAAACCCAAAGGGTCCGGAAATGGTCTCCTACAAGAGGGTCGAGTCCGGCCGCGGCTCACTCGGGTGCTATGTCATCTCTGATGGCAAGCCCGAGCCGTACCGCGTAAAGATGAGCGTCGGCTCGTTCAGGAACCTCATCGCGCTGCCGTACCTGCTAAAGGGCGAAAAGCTCGGCAACATGCCTGCCGTGTACTGGAGCCTAAACTACTGGCCTGTGGAGGCTGACCGCTAATGTCCGTCATCGCCCCGCGCTTCAAGTTTAGCGAGTTTGTAAAGTCGATACTTGAGAACGTGTTTTGGATCATAATCATACTCACGCTAGTAGGCCTCCCTCTTGCGATGATCGCGCTATTTTACGTGGACCTGCCGGTGATCGACGGCTCGCTAGTCACGCCGTTTCTTGTCCTGACATGGCTCTCGCATCCAGAGCTTGCGCTCCCGCTCCTAAAGTCGTTTCTCACATCAGACGCGTTTCGCATACTGGCGTTTCCGGGCTTTGGGTTCGCCGCGCTCCTTGCGGCCGGCACGATCTTCGTCGAGCGCAAGATGCTCGCAAAGATGCAACTGCGAGTCGGCCCATTTTACTGCGGCAAGATAGAGGGCCTCTTGCAGCTGGCCGGTGACGGCCTAAAGCTGATATCAAAGGAGATAATCATCCCCGCAAAGGCTGACAAGCCGCTCTTTATCGTGGGCCCGCTCCTCTTTGTGGGGACAGCAGCCGCATTCGTCGCGCTCATACCCGTCGCGCCGGGCTGGGTCGTCGCAGACGTCGACGTTGGCCTCCTTGCCGTATTTGCGATAATCGGGTTCTTTCCCATCATCACGGTCCTCTCGGCGTGGTCGGCGAACTCTAAATTCCCGTTCATCGGCGGCATACGCGCGCTCTACCAGATGGTCTCCTTTGAGATACCGCTCATACTCTCATGCCTCGGCGTCGTCCTCCTGACTGGCACGCTAAACCTGACGGAGATAGCCCAGAGCCAGAGCGTCATACCGTGGATCGTCCTCATGCCAATAGGGGCGATCGTCTTTTTTGTGTGCATGCTCGCCGAGCTCGAGCGCATCCCCTTTGACCTCCCCGAGGCAGAAAGCGAGATAGTCGCCGGATGGCTCACCGAGTTCTCTGGCATGATGTACGGCCTGGTGCAGCTCGGCTCGTACGTAAAGCTCTATGCGTTCTCTGGCCTCTTTGTGGTCCTGTTTCTTGGGGGCTGGAGCGGCCCGTCGTTCTGGCCGCCGCTTGAGGAGTCACTCCTGCAGTCAGGCCAGACGATAGGCCCGATAAAGCTGCAGTTGCCCGGCCTACCGCTATTCTCACAAGAGTTTTTTAGCGCCGTGATATGGTTTGTCCTAAAGACGATGGGCGTGATATTCTTTGTCCTGCTGCCTCGCGGCGTGTTTCCGAGAATAAGGATTGACATGCTCCTGAAAATAGGATGGTACAAGCTAATCGCGATGGCCTTTGTCAACATCTTTATCGCACTCGGCCTAGTCTACGCCGGCGTGGTCGGGCCAGGAGGGATATTCTAATGGGCACGGCAGCCGGCATCATACGCGCGCTAAACTCTGGCGCAAAGCACCTCGCCGTAAAGAGGTTCACATTGCGATACCCGGAGGAAAAGCTAAAGTTCGTAGGTGACGGGTACCAGTTTGACCCGGCGTCTGGGGCCGGCATTGCCGGATACAAGGGGCGCCACATGCTCTTTCACGACAAGTGCACGGGGTGCCAGCTCTGCTCGATCGCATGCGAGGGGATTGCCGAGGCGATATCGATGGTAAAGGTTGCCGAGGACTGGAAGCACAACAAAAAGTCGATAATGCCGCAGATAGACTATGGCAAGTGCGTCTTTTGCGGCCTGTGCGTGGATGCGTGCCCGTTCTATGCGCTATACATGACAAACGACTATGAGCTCTCCTCGTTCACAAAGGAGGGCCTAATCTACACGCCCGGCCAGCTCGCCGTAAAGCCAAACGTCGCGCAGGACTCGGAGATAGTCATAAGCGACAGGGGTGCGACACATGGCTGATGCGACATTCCTTGCGCTCGCCGTGCTCACGATAGCGTCTGCGATCGCGGCCCTCGAGCTGCGCTCGCTCATATACGGCGCGATCGCGCTAATGGGGACACTCGGGGGCATTGCGGGCCTCTTTTTGCTCCTCGACTCGCCATTTGTGGCAATGTTCCAGATAGCAGTCTACGTCGGCTCGATAGCGGTTCTCATACTGTTCACGGTCATGCTTGTGCGGCGCGAGCTCATATTCACAAAGGTCGAGGACACGCGCAGGCGCTGGGCCGGAATCGGCCTCATGCTCGTGGCGATGACCTCACTTGGCGCAGTTATCGTGTCATCTGGCATCTCGGAGATCACAACAGACGAGCCTGCAGTCGACTTTAGGGAGATCGGGGCCGACTTTTTGCTAAAGTACTGGCCGGCCCTCATACTCATGGGCCTGGTTCTGGCCGGTGCCGTGACGGGGGCAATGACGCTCGCAAGGAGGGAGGATATAGAGGATGACCAACGAGCTGATTGACTTTGCGCTCGTCTCCGTCGCACTCCTGTGCGTCGGCATATACGGCCTGGCCGTAAAGCGCAATGCGCTGCGCATGCTATTTGCCGTCGAGATTGTCGTAAACGCGGCCAACCTCAACCTCGTCGCGTTTGCGCGCTTTGTGCCAGACAGCGCGGGGCAGACACTTGCGCTATTTTCAATAGCAGTTGCCGCCGCCGAGGTCGCCGTCGGCCTCGCGCTAGTCATAGTGGCATACAGGATGTACCGCGATATCGACGTCGCAAAGTTTGGGGCACTGAGGGGATAGAATGGACCACATGCTCCTCCAGGCAGTCTTTATCCCGCTCCTCCTCTCGCCTGCCGCATATCTCATCGGGAGGCGCTACGGGATGGCCACAGTGACGTGGTTCTCGTTTGCCGTCCTCGCATACTGTGCCATCCTCGTCGTGCTCGGATCGCTTGACGGCGGAACCGAGGAGCGCTATGCGTGGACAGAGATGTTCGGCGAGTTTGGCCTTGTCCTAGACGGCCTCGCCTCGCCGTTTGCCATAATGATATACGCGCTATCGGCGATACTTGCGATCTATTCGCGGCCCTACATGGAGCACAAGTTCGCCGAACAGTACAGGGAGGTCCACGGCGAGGGCTCGCAGGTGGGACTCACCGAGTATGTGAGCGCAAAGTCAGGCACATACCATGCGCTCTATCTCGTCTTTGCGATGGGCATGCTCGGGACTGTCCTTGCGACCAACCTGATACAGTTTTACGTCTTTTTCGAAGTCATGCTCATACCGGGCTTTTTCCTCATTGCGTTCTGGGGCGACGGGCCACGCCGCAGGATTGCGCTAATGTTCTTCTTTTGGACGCACGTCGGCGCAGTCATCCTCCTCCTTGGCTTTTTGGCGATCGGCCTGTCAGCCGGCACGTTTGACTTTGCCGGAATCGCAGCAGCGGCCCTTGATCCGGATATCATCATCATAGCCGCCGTTGCCATCGCCATCGGCCTCGGCGTAAAGCTCGCCGCATTCATGTTCCACATATGGCTGCCCTGGGTCCACGGTGCGGCACCAACGCCGATAAGCGCACTCCTCTCGCCGGTCATGATCGGCATCGGCGCGTATGGCATATTCAGGCTAATCATGGAGCTCCTGCCGGCAGCCTTTGCCGAGCTGTCAGTCTGGTTTCACGTTTGGGGCCTTGTGACGATGATATACGGCGGCGCCATGGCGCTCATGCAGGATGACCTAAAGCGCCTCCTCGCATACTCTAGCATAAGCCAGATGGGATACCTCCTCTTTGGCATAGGCTCGCAGTCGGTCCTGGGCCACTCGGGCGCCGAGATGATGTACGTCACGCACGCGCTCGGCAAGGGCATCCTCTTCATGATGGCCGGAGTGATCATCGTAAGGGTGGGGACGCGGAGCATATCGGGCCTCGGGGGCCTGGCAAGCCGCATGCCGATAACTGCAGTCTGCGCCGTCATTGGCGCCCTCACCATCGCCGGCGTGCCGCCGACTAGCGGCTTTATGGGGGAGTGGCTCGTCTTTTATGGCGCGCTAGAGACTGCAGTCGAGGAGGGCAGCACGCTGCGCTATGTGACATTTGGCCTGGGTCTCGTGGCCACTGCGCTCACAATGTCGTACATGCTCTGGATGCTAAAGCGCGTGTTCTTTGGCAAGCTGCCCGAAAAGCTCGCAAAGACAAAGGAGGCCGGCTGGCACATGCTGGCCCCCATGATGGTCCTCGCCGGCTTTACGGTGGTCCTTGGGATATATCCTGATATATTCCTCGAGCAGATCGTCCCATACATGTCTGGCATCGCCGGCGTCGAGTCCCTCGGTCCGGGCAGCGCGACGGCCCTCGTGGATGTGGTTCCGGCAACAGTGCCGGCGGAGGCGCACTAGATGGCCGAGATGTTTGAAGGCGCCGGCCTTGTCGCATGGCTCGTCTGGATTGTGCCATTCGCCGCGGCCCTCATCATGCCGGCCCTGAGCAGGTGGCGCGGGCGCGTGCCCGGCTGGGCCGCGATCGCAGGTGCTGCCGCAAGCGCGCTCCTTGCGGCCTCGATGCTCCCCGGCGCCCTCTCTGGTGCGGAGGTTCACGCGCAGACTAGCTGGATATCGGCGATCGGCCTCGAGGCCGGCGTTCTTGCGGATCCGCTCGCCGTGATCATGGCAAACGTCGTTGCGTGGATATCGCTGCTCATCGTCATATACGCCACGGGCTACATGAAGGGCGATCCGAACATTGTGCGATTTTGGTTCTGGATCATGTTCTTTGTGGGCTCGATGCAGCTCATCGTCCTGTCTGATAACCTCCTGCAGATGTTCTTTGGGTGGGAGGGCGTCGGCCTGGCCTCGTACGCGCTCATTGGCTTTTGGTACCGTGACAAGAAAAAGGACCACGTGGGCACCGAGGGGCGCACGGTCTTGGGCCTCCTGGACTATTACTCGCCGACGCACGCCGGCATGAAGGCCTTTGTCATGACAAAGATCGGCGATATAATGATGCTCGCCGGCATGTTCCTCATATTCGCATTTGCCGGCACGTTTGGCTTTCGCGAGCTAGTCGGTGACACGGCATGGGCCACGGCGATGGACGCGCAGGGCCTGCTCGTCCCCGCATTTGTGCTCCTCTTTGGGGGGGCGATCGGTAAGTCCGCGCAGTTTCCGCTAAACGAGTGGCTTCTTGAGGCAATGACCGGTCCTACTGCAGTGTCTGCGCTAATTCATGCCGCCACGATGGTAAAGGCCGGCGTCTTTCTCGTCGCGCGCCTCGGCCCCATAGTCTTTGCGCTCGGGGCCGCCGGCATCCTCGCCGACCAGTTCTTTGAGGTTATAGCATGGGTCGGCGCAATCACCGCACTCCTTCTTGCGACGCAGGGCATGGTAAACCCCGAGATAAAGAAGGTTCTCGCATACTCGACGGGCTCGCAGATAGGCTACATGATGATGGCCTTTGGGGTCGCGGGCCTCTCTGAACAGTTCGTCGACGGGTACACTGCGGGATTCTACCACCTCATATCGCACGCAATGTTCAAGGCGTCGCTCTTTATGGCCGCCGGCTCGCTCATTCACGTCGTCGGCTCGAGGTTCATGACTGACATGGGCGGCCTTCGCCGGCACATGCGCAAGACATACGTCTTTGTGTGGGCCGCAGGCCTTGCGCTAATGGGCGCGCCGTTCATAACGACGGGATTCTGGAGCAAGGATGCCATATTTGCGGCCGTCTTTGAGTCAGGCAGCGAGTGGGCACTGCCGATATTTGCCATGGCGGTCCTGACTGCAGTCATCACGGCGTTCTATACGACACGCATGATCGGCATGGTCTTCTTTGGGCCAAAGAGCGAGCACGTCAAGAAACTAGAGTCAGACGGCCATGGAGTCCACGAGGCCCCGCTCTCGATGTGGGTTCCCTATGGGATACTTGCGGCAATAACGATCGGCGTGGGCATAATGGGCCTCGCCTTTGAAGAGTCCCTTCACGCGCTGTTTGGCGGGTACCTCGAGGAGTCCTTTGGCATACACGTCTCGCACGGCGAGGAGGCCGCCTCGTCGCTGCCCTGGCCGCTCGCGGGCCTAAACCCGATAGCGCTTGGCGCCTCGCTTGCCGCGTTTGCGACTGGCATTGGCCTGGGGTATGCGTTCTATGTCGGGCGATGGATAGACCCAGCACGCTTCGTCGGCTCCAACGCAGTCTTTCGCGGGGCTCATGCGCTGTTTCTCAACAGGTGGTACCTCAATGCGGCCATATACTGGTCATTTGTCGTCGCGCCGCTGTGGCTTGCGCGCGGCGTGTTTAGGTACTTTGAGCGCACGGCGATCGATGCCGGCATGAACGTCGGCCTCGAGAGGGCGGTCCTGTGGACCGCGCGCGTCGTGCAGGGCTCGCAGACGGGAATCACACAGTCATATCTTTACGTGTTTGGGGCAGGGCTGCTCTTTGTGGCCCTGATGCTCCTGGTGTAGGTGGGTGTCATGGTGGAACTATTATCCTCCCCGATTGTCATAACGGCGATTCTTGGCGCAGTCGGTGTCGCGCTTCCGGTCATCAACGTCCTTCGCCGCGATGGCGGCTCCAACACGTTCTATGCGGCGATCGCGCTAGGCGCGCTAGTTGCGGCAATATCGTATGTCACCTCGCAGGTCGCAATGGGGACAGTTGCGGCCTCGCAGGTCCTCACGGGTGAAGTTATTGCAGATGACATGCTCGGTGGATTCTTCGCCATCGCGATGCTCATAGTCGCGATATTCACGACGGTGAGCTCGTTTTCGTACATGCGCGAAAAGCGCTATCCGGCCGTCTATTACTCGCTCATACTCCTGTCGGCTGTCGGCATGGTCATGGTCGCCTATGCCAATGACCTCATCGTCCTCTTTATCGCCTGGGAGCTCATGAGCATACCGACCTATGTCCTTGCCGGATTCAACAAGCGCGACCCGTCATCCAATGAGGCGGCGATAAAGTACTTTATGTTCGGCGCGCTCGCCTCGGCGCTCATAGTCTATGCGATATCGCTTGCGTACGGCCTCACGGGCACGACTGACATCGGCGGTGTCGTCAACGGCCTTGCTGGCCTTGACGCCTCGCTCATGCCGCTTGCGCTGCTGTCTGGCGCGCTCTTTGTGGCCGGATTTGGCTTCAAGATGGGCCTCGTCCCGTTCCACATGTGGCTCCCGGACACGTACGAGGGCTCGCCCCCGCCGATAACGGCACTCCTTGCGGCAGGCACGAAAAAGGCCGGATTTGCAGCCGCAATCCGCGTCGTTATCATCGGCATGGCCGCGCTAAGCGTTGACTGGACGATTGCGCTTGGCATAATTGCGGTCATGACAATGACGGTGGGCAACATTGCGGCGATCATGCAAAAGAGCCTCTCGAGGATGCTTGCGTACTCTAGCATTGGGCATGCCGGATACATTCTCATCGGCCTGGCCGTGGCACCATACTCGGCGACTGCGCTGCCCGGCTCGCTCCTCCACGTGCTAAACCACGCAGTCATGAAGGGTGCGGCCTTTATCGCCATAGCCGGCACCGTGACTGTCCTTGCCGTCACGCAGATCGACAGGCTGCGCGGCCTCGGGAGGCGCATGCCGATAACTGCGCTCGGAATCGCCATATCGCTCCTTGCGCTAGCCGGCGTGCCGCCGCTAAACGGCTTTTGGAGCAAGCTCGTCCTCTTTGGCGCCGCGATCGACGCAGGCGCGACAGTCTCGTGGGCTCCCTGGCTTGCCATAGCCGGAGTGCTGAACAGCGCGCTCTCGCTTGCGTACTATGGGTGGATAATACGCAAGATGTACTTTGAGGACTCTGGCGAGCCCCGCGTGCGCGAGCCTCGCGCGGTGATCGCGGTCCTGGCATTCTCGATAGGCTTTATGGTCGCATTTGGCGTCTATCCTGACCCGCTCATACAGTTCGCGCAGAGCGCCGCACCAGCCGTCGGCCTCATGCCTTGAGCGCAGTAAAGTCGACTAGGCCTGCTAGGCCGTCCCTGGCCTCGCCGGCCGGAAGGGACTCGAGTGCGGCGCGCGCCTTTTGCGCGTACTCGCCTAGCATCGTCTCCATCCTGTCAAATGCGCCGCGTGGATCAGGGCACTTTTTTATGAGCGCGTTGAATATCTTTTCCTCATTGTTCCAGTCTGCTAGGTCATCGCGTATCTGATACGCGATCCCGATGCTGCGCCCGTACTCGGTGAGGGCCGCGACCTGTGTCTCATCCCCCCCTGCAGTGAGTGCGCCGATCCGCGCGGCGGCCTCAAACGCCGTTGCCGTCTTGAAGCTTATCACCTTGACATAGTCATCAAACGTGATGTCGGCCACGGTTGCAAGCGTGCCCTCGAGGACCTCGCCCTCGCTCATGAGCATCGCCGTCGTTGCCAGGTCGCGCGTGATTCGCGAGTTTCCTATCTTTGATGACATGTTTAGTATCATGCCGAGCACAAAGTCGCCCGTGAGTATGGCCGTGTTGTACCCGTACTTTATGTGAAATGGGTCTAGTGACCTGCGCTGCGACTCGTTGTCGATAATGTCGTCATGTATGACTGACTCTGTGTGCAGGAACTCTACGGCACACGAGGCCGTGTACGCATTATCGTCGACGCGCCCGACGCACTCGGCGGCGAGCACGAGTATGAGGGGCCGGATGCGCTTTCCGTCACGTATGGCATAGCGCAGCGGTGCGGCAAACTCGGACTCGGCGTACATTTGAATCTCGGCATCAAGGGCCGCATTGATCCTCTCAATGTGCGTGCCATATGTTCCAAGGAGGGGGTTTGCCTCCATGCTCGCGCTGCCTGACCCCATGCGTCAGGCGCCACGCCGGCCGTGATTTAAGACTAGCGTGGGGACTGTGATCGCCGCAAGAACCGCCGCTGACAGTGGTGTGGTTGGTGCTCCAGTCGGGACTTTCACCCACACGCCGTGGAATTTGAACCCGAGATCATCGCCTTGAAAGGGCGATATGCTTGACCGGTCTACACCACTGGAGCCCATGCGGGCGCGCAGTTCTTTGCTTAAAATAGCTTGTTAGGCCGCAGAATGCGCCTATTGCAGGTCTAGTGAAACGTCGGCGCTCCCGAACGACTCGTCTATCCTGAACGTGTACGACTTTGAGGCGTCATACTCTAACTGCGTTCCGCCATATCCGATGTTCGGCCCAAAGAGTATGTTAAACTCGCGCGCCTCGCCCGGCCTGATCACGTGCTGGCCGCTCGTAAAGTCAGTCGACGTGTACTTGAACGCACGTGCTCCGTCATGCACGTCATAGCTGCAGATCGACGGGCTCGTGCACGAGAGCGCGACATTGTCGGCCCCGCGCGCGTTTATGGCCAGCATCGTGATGTCGAGTATGGGCTGGCTTCCCTGCATGTAAAACGAGTTGCCGTCGGTTCCGAGTCCGGGATAATAGTACGTTATTGGCCCGACCTCATACACATCCGAGTTTGCCTTGTACCACTCTACTAGTATCTTGTGCTCGATCTCGTTCCTGCAGTCTAGGCGATCGCGTGCCCTCTTGATCTCCTCGCACGCCTCTAGCTCGGCCTCTAGGGCGTCTGCCGTGCCATCGGACATGCCCGCGCCCACACTGTCTACGACTTTGGCATCATCCTGGGCGCCCACGGTGATGATGCCCTTTTCCATGAGAAACTGCAGCGCACCGACGAACGTTGCGTCATCTATCGAGCCGTCGGCCCACCATCCGGCGTTGTTCTTTATCCATGCGGGTATCGAGTCGCCTCCGTCTCCCTCGGCGCTAGTTGGCGGCACCTCTATGATGCCCTCGCCGATGAGAAACTCGATGCCCCCGACGAACGTTGCGTCATCTATCGAGCCGTCGGCCCACCATCCGGCGTTGCTCTTTACCCATTCGGGTATGTCAGACTGTGCGCCCGCTGCGGCAACGGGAATTGCCACCATCAAGCAGAGTATCGCAAGTTTGTTCACGCGGCAACGCGGATTCTACATTATTTATCTGTGGCGCGAACGACGGGATTGGCCTGTGGGGCCCTGCTCTAGTGGCCGCCACGCGTTTCGTGTTGGGCTGCCGGCAATCCTGAAAGGGTTAAATCCGGCTCTGCGAGCCGCGCGCGCAGGTTGGCCGAGCCGCGACACCACGCAAAGGTGGGATACTCTATGGTTCTAGTTGCCGCCTCGCTTGCAGTCATTGGCATACTTCACCTGTCGATCGGCGAGGAGGTTCTCTATGCGGACCAGATACAGCGCGCACAGACGGCACACTATGAGGGGTGTGTCGAGTCAGAATTTGGCGAGGGGTGCGAAAAGTACATGCCGTTTGTGACCTTTGAGCGCTGCGTTGCCGAAGGCGACCTCGAGAGCCCCGAGTGCAAGCGCTACACGACGTGGGTCGAGTCTGAGATATTTGAGGAATGCCGCTCAGAGCGCGACTCTACTAGCGCCGAGTGCGCCAAGTATGCCGGACTCTACTAGTAGCCGTTGAGATAGTCTTCCCAATAGTTTTGCTTTTTTGTGAGGCGGTTCATCTCAAAGAACGCGCCGCCTACGACTCCGGCCTGGTAGAACGTATAGAGATAGACTTCGCTGTCAGACAGGCTTCCCTGTGTGAGGCTTACTGCGAGCATCATGACAAAGGTGAACGTGCCGACGAACGTAAAGATCATGTTGAGCCTGCCGCCAAGCTTTACGATTCTCCTCGTCGCTGAGGCCATTATGGTCACACTTGAGATTATCAGGAACACGACACCGCCGTTTGCGCTGACAAACTCGCCGGCCCACTCCACTAGGCCATTATCAAGTATGGTCGTGACGGATGGGACACTTCCGCCGTTTATCGCAAAGTTGACCGAGCTGAATATGCCGCCCATGACAAAGACGAACAGGAACACCTTTGTTATCGTGCGCCACAGCGGGCTGCCTCCGGGATCCCCGCGCATGGCCCGCTCGGTCATTCTCATGCCATAGACGAACCCTATGGCCATCACTGGGACAAACATTGCCGCAATGACAGCAGACGACTCGGCGTTGAGCGCGTTGATTATGGGGTGGAACGTGAGAAACGCGACTATCGAGCTAGTGACGGCGGCGACAAACAGGACTAGGTTCGTGTGGCCCATTATGCCCTCGCGTGGCGCGTGCCCCTCCCATGACGTGGCCATCGGCTAGACGCTCGCAGGACGCGATTAAAGGCCGAGACGGCAAATCATTTGTCAAGCTTGTCTATTGTCTTTAGGCCGCTAGGCCTGCGGCCACGGGATCTTGCGGCTTTATGACCTCGCGCATGATGGCCGTGGCGTACGAGCCGCGCCGCAGCGTGAGGCGAACGGTTCCCCCGTCGGCAGACGCCTCGCGCGGGAGCATCATCGCGGTCCGAAAGCCGCCCTCGGCGGCGGCCTCGCGCATGTCTGGCACCGCAAAGTCCCTCGGCGAGGCGCCCTCCTCGCGCATGATTTCTGCGACGATATCGGCAAACCTCGTCTTTGCATAGTAAGAGTGGCCCATGAGGGGCAGCGCGAGGGCCGGACCGTCTACTGCGCCACATCGGCCAAGCCTCCCGTCCTTGCCATAGCAGACATCCCCTTCTTGCGCGGTGAGGCCCTCGCCGCGCCCTATTGCCTCAGAGAGCGCGCGATTAAAGATGTATGACTGGTATGCCTGCACGTAGAGGCGCCTGATCCCGACTGGTATGGTCCGAATCGCCCCAAGCTCGTCGCCTCCGCGCGCAAGGGAGGATGCGACCCCGCGCTCGATGTCCATGCCTCGCGGCATCTCGCGGATCATCTCGTCGTATGTGGAGCACTCGGCGATCCTGCGCCGCCGCTCGGCGTCCTTGCCGATGCCGTGCGGCGACTCGAAATGCAGTATGGCCTCTGCTGCGCGCTTCCAGTCGCCGGCCACCATGGCGCGCCCTATGACATGGGTGACAGTGTGCGCCGAGCCAAACCTCTGGTATGCGTAAAAGTTGGGCACGTCATCCCACTCTGAAAACTCCCCGAGGGTTCCGTCATGCCCGCGAACCTCTATGGCAAAAGAGTTGCCGACCATGTCCCTTGCGCTAAGCGGGCGTGGCGCATACCCGACGGGGGAGAGTGAGACCTCGCCGTCTGCGTACTCGGCGAGGCGCGCAGACTTTGACGTTGCGCACACGTACTGCTCTGTCGTCGCGCGCGCGTCCTTGAGGCCCAGCGCCTTTAGCTTTATTCCCGTCGCGCGGCGCATCCTCTGGAGCGCGTGCGGCGTGTCGACTCCGGCCTTTCTCATGACGTACACGGCATAGCCAGACTCGGCGCCAATGGCCGCCAATGACGTGTCTGAGAGGACCTCGCTTACGGCAAAGTCGCCGACGGCCCCCTTTATCGTCCCGCCGCATCCGGCAAAGGATGTCGCATAAACGGTGATTCCAATGTCCTTGTCAATTCCGGGCGTCACGGCGAGTCCGCATCGCTGCCCTCAGGCGCGTCGTCTCCGCCCTGCGGCTCCACGACTATCTCGATCGACTCTCCGGCGGCGGTCTCTCCGGGCTCGCCGACGACTATCTCGATCGGCTCTCCGGTGCCCTCCTCGACCCCGGGCTCGCCGACGACTATCTCGATCGGCTCGCCGGTGCCCTCCTCGACCCCGGGCTCGCCGACGACTATCTCAAGGGGCTCTCCGGCCCCCTCGCCATCCCCGGGCTCGCCGACGACTATCTCAAGGGGCTCTCCGGCAGCAGTTGCGTCATCCTCGCCCTCGATGACTATGGTCAGGTATCTCGTGACTGCAACGTCGTCATCGGCCACCCCGAGGGCCACCTTGTGCGTGCCGGCCCTGGCCTCCTCGGCGCGAACCTCGACGGCAATGTCGGCTGTCGCATTGACGGGCAGCTCTGCAGGCTCGCCCTCGACGTCAATGCCGAGGATGTCGTGCAGGTCAACGGCCTCGGCCTCGACGTCGACGCCAAAGATGCCGGCAGTGCTTGACATCTCTAGGCTGAGGCCTGCCCCTGCCGTCCCGTTCATCGTGACGCGCAAGATGACTGACTCGGTGGCGTTTGCGCCCATCGTGACTGTCTGCGGCTCGAGCTCGACCTCATAGGGCAGCTCGATCGACGTGTCGATGACTCCAATGTTGTTCTCGACCCACTCGGTGAACCATATCTTGTCCCCGTCAGAGTCAAAGCCCAGGACCTGCGCGATCCCGCACCCATAGTCGTCCTCCTCGCAGTCGGCCCAGTTTGGGTTCCTCGAGGGTATCGTATACTCTACAAGCCTCTCGGTGAACGGGTCGAGGACGGCCATGCGGTTGCTTGCCTGCTCGTTGAATATGATCCTGCCAAGGTCATCGGTGTCCGCAAAGTATGGCCTGCTTATTGGCTCTATAATCGCGCCTGAGGCGTTTCCGTACGAGGCCACGCGCGGCCGCAGCGTCGTGTACTTTGTGTACTCTTCAGAGGACGTGTCAAACCTGTAGAGGTTGCTGCTGTTCGTGTCTGACAGCCATATGCGGTCAAACCTGTCGACTGCGACTCCGTTGATCGTCGGTGCCCCCTCGGGGAGCTCAAAGGTCACGACATAGTCGTCGGCATCTATGTCGATGTCCGTGCTGTTGTCAGGCAGGCTGTTGAACGCGTCGTAATAGTCGCCGACATCAAAGCGCACGAGCGTGCCACCCTCGCCGTTCTCCCAGTTTGTGTACCACATGTCAAAGGACGAGTCAAAGTCGACCTCGCTCGTTATGCCGAGGCGGTTGGGCGCATCAAGGGTCCAGTAGCCCAGATCGTTGGAGCCGGGAGTGGGATTGAAAAAGCTGATGCGGCCGCCGGTATAGTCGTTAATGACGAGCTGTGTTCCCAACTCTGTTATCCTGTGCGGGAACGTGTCGTCTCCCTCGCCATACCTGACATTGAGGTATGCGCCCTCGTCCACAATGTACTTCCAGACCGAGTTTAGGCGATCCTCGGTATACCAGATGCTGCCGTCCTCATAGTGCTCGATGCCCCACATCATCGAGTCGGCCTGTGGCCATGACGGGTTATAGTACTCAAAGAACTCGGAAGTCTCGGGATCAAACATTGCTAGGTTTCCAGTGTTTGTCTGCGTAAACCAGACGTTGCCTTCATCATCAGTGGTAATCGCAAGCGGTTTTGTGCACGGCCGAGTTATCTCGTACTCTTGCACGTATGGCGTGGAGCCCGCACCCGGCGTGCCGCACTGGGCCGGCCGGTCAACGTCGGCAAAGCGGTCCTGCGGCGTGTTCGTTATGGTGACCTGCTGTTGCGGGAGTATGCCCGGTATGCCGATGACGACTGTGGATGTGAGCATTATTCCGCCAAAAAAGGCAAAGGCGAGCCAGGCCTTTTTGCTCTTGCTCAGGGTCAGGCGCGACTTGCCGCCCTTTCCCCTCATGCGGCGGTTCATTCGTGCCGCACCCGTGCTGACGCGCGCCCATTCACGCCGCATCGGCCAAGGATCCTCGTTATATCTCTAGTGGGGTGTGGTCCATGCGGCCATCCGCCCATGCAGGCCAATGCCTAGACGGGAATTGATGAGGCGGGGTGGAATTGGCGAGCTAGTGCGCTAGAGGAGGTGGAGCTTGCCTGTCACCTTGTCGATGAGGTTCTCTGGCGCCGGACCTATCGCAACGCACGTGACGGTTCCCGGCTCTAGCTGCGTGAGGCCCGCGTCGCTCACTTTGTCCCAAGGGAGGTTCTCGGCTGCGGCGCTGCGCCATACCTCCTCGAGGTCAGACAGGCTGTTGACGCGCAGGACTACCTTTGCCTGTGAGGACTGCCATTCCTTGAACCAGTCCGGATTGGACGACTTTGTGCGCAGCGCGCACATGACGCACGCGTGGCCGACCTGGGCGGCAATCTTGCCCTTGCCCATCTCTAGGTCGGTCCGCACGACTATGACCTGCTTCACGGCGTTCGCCGAAGTCTCTGGTGTTATAGCCTTGTCGCCCCTGGCGCGCCTCTTTTTCATGAGGCTGTACATTATCATGCCGACGTTGATGATCGAGACGATCTCGATCAGGTCGACGCCATAGAGGAGCCAGTCGATTATTGGGTGAACCTTGCTGACGACTCCGAGGCCAAGGTAGAGGTCGGCGTTCCAGACCATGTGGGGTATCTGGATGAACTGTATTATCGCGATTATTATCACGCTGCCGAGTATCTTGCTCTCGTACCATCCCCAAAAGCGCCCCCATGCACTCATGGCGTGCCACGTGACCATGGCGGCAAATAAAGTAAATGAAAGTTAGCCCGCACTAATGTGGGCCTATATGCCCTGCCTGCCCTCGGCACGCTCGTATATGGCCACGTTGATCTTTGCGAGCAGCCTTAGCTTTGACTTTTGGCCCTTTTTGCTGTGCGTATAGTCCTTCTTCTCGACTAGCTCCTGCAGGCGCTCGAGCTGCGCGCCGTCTAGGGCGTCCATGCCCTCGGCGGCTACGACCCTGAGGAGCGCAACGCGCTCCTTGTCCTCCTTTGTGATCTTGCCGTGCCCGTCGGCGCCTTGTGTGCCTGCCATCCTGCCCACCTGCGCTGCGGCGCCGCAAGCAGGCGCGCTTTAACCGTATCCCGGATCTGCCTCGCGCATACGCGGGCACTGGAATTAGTTGGTCATGTGCTCGGGGCGGACACAAGACGGCCCTCGGATCCGCCTAAAATGCAAACAGGCCGATTGGGGGATGACCCGGGGCAGCCCGCTTGTTTCGGAAAGGGAATCGCCTGAGGCGCGACGGGCTCGTAAATCCCCGGAAGCTCCCTGGCTGGCCATCCTGTCAGGCATGTGCTCAACTGTAATTGCATGTGTGAGGCCGGAATCCGGGGTGCTCGCACGGTCTTTCTGGGCATATGCCTCGGGCCTGATTTACATGATATGTGCCTGAAAGTGATGGCGCCCTGCGTCATCTGCAAAGGTCGGAGACAGAGGTGGCGTGTGGTTTTAGTGCAGGGGCTAGTCTTTTGTTCCTGACGCGCGTCTTCGGCGCTCCACTAGTTCAGGGCTGTCTATGCTAATTATCTCGCTGCCGAGGTTGCGAAGAGCTTGGCGCAGACGGGAAAATGTTGGCGTTTTGCACGAGCTGCCCTCGCCAAGAGCCGCCAATGCCAGGTCTCGGATATTTTCTGCAAAAAATCTGCCTGATTCACTGAGCAGGTGTCCATGCTGTGCCCTTACTAGGCCAATGCTCTCGGCCACATGGCGCACGGCAAGCGTGCCGAGGACTCCATGACCTTTCTCATCATGATTCAGGACACCCTGCACAATCACGCTACACAGGTTGACTGTGGATATTACTTGTGCGCTGTTCCTGCGATCTATTCGGCATTCAGGGGTATCATACGATCTTCTTCGTCGATGACGAGCAGCCTGGCAATCCTGCCTAGCTCATAGATGTCCTTGCCCTTGATTTTCTCCAGGAACTCTGACTCGTTCTTGGGGCTCTCAAAGAGCCCCGTGGGCGAGTCTACTGACGCAGACTCTACGGCCTGGAGGTCAATGCCCAGATCGGCGCAAAGTGGGCCGGACTCGCTGTCGTTGAACGTGTATCCCATGCCGTCGAGGCCATACGTTGTGGCGATCGCAAGGCACTGCGTTGTGGCAAACTCTGCAATGATTCCCATCATCTTTCCATCAGGCCTCTCAAAGATGCCATTTTTTTCAAGAAGGCCGACAAAGCGGCGCAGCATGCCAATCCTCCTTGCGCGCCTCTCCCCCCATTTCTTGACCTCAGCTATCCTCTCCGTGTCGTCTCCTGCCTCCTCTAGGAGGAACTCTACTGTCTTTTTGTTGTCATCTAGCACGAGTTCGTGGCGTGCAACTTGCGCATTCACCGCGCCGCCTTGCATCAATACATCCTTTAAGTGTGACCCATTTGGCAGTTAGCCATGTGCTCGTGACGGGCACAAAACGACCCCATGGATATGTGGGGCTATCCTCGGCGCACAGTCAGGCACATGATCAACTACTGGGGTCTCAAAAGGCTAAATTAAGAGGGCACGCGCCGCCGTCTGCAGTGGGCCTGTGGCGCAGCCAGGCAGCGCATCGGACTTTTAATCCGGTTGTCGTGGGTTCGAATCCCACCAGGCCCGCCATGATTTCACACCAGTCGTTGAGGCATCTGTCCAGATTCTATCTAACAGGTGTGGGGGATTTGGGAGGGTGTTGCAGGTGAGGCCTGTATGCGATCCGGGTGCTGCCCCCTGCGCCCTTGCATGAAACCTTAATTAGACAACTTGCCACGCGCCGCGCACGGTCGGCCGTTGCCGACCCGTGGGCCGGTCGTCTAGACTGGTAGGATACGCCCTTGGCATGGGTGAGATCGTGGGTTCAAATCCCACCCGGTCCACCACTCCCCATAGCTGTGTGCCCGATCTTGGTTTAAATTATAGAGCTTGGGCGCGTGTGGCAATGACAGCATACGCAGGAGACGCGCCGGCGACTGATGCGCCAACAGGCGCACCGCCGAGCCCGCCAACAGATGCTCCACAGACCGCACAGGGCCAGTCCGAGGCACCACGCACCGAGCAGCCACGACCCGATCGCGGGTCAGGCGAGCGGCGCGGGCCGAGGGGGCCGGAATCAAAGGACACCGTCTTTATCGGCAAAAAGCCGCTCATGGCATATGTCACATCCACGCTGCTGCAGCTCGCCGAGGTTCCCTCGGTGACGATAAAGGCGCGCGGAATGAGCATATCTAGGGCAGTCGACGTGGCGCAGATCATATCGAGAAAGCGCGACAATGCCGAATACACGATAGACAGCGTCACGCTCGGCTCCGAGTCCCTCGAGTCGACTGACGGCAAGCAGCGCAACGTCTCCACGATAACGATCGCAGTTAGCCGAAGCTAGCGCCTCTTGGCGTAGCGGCGCTCCATGCGCTGGTACCTCGAGAGGTCGACGAGCTCGTTGAACGAGTCAAAGTTCACCATGGACCTTGATGACTTGCGCGTCGTTCCCGTCTTCTTTAGCTCTCGCAGCGCGCCGAGTGTGGCGTGCGCGCTGGCAAAGAGCGTCGATAGCGGATAGAGGACAATGTTGAATCCCATAGAGTGGAGCTCGCGCGAGGGCAGTATCGGCGTGCGGCCGCCCTCTATCATGTTGGCCACGAGCGGGCCGCGAATGGCGGCCCCGATGGCGCGCATCTCTGAGCGGTTGCGCGGGGCCTCGACAAAGACGGCGTCTGCTCCCAGCTTGCGGCTAGCGCGGCCGCGCTCGATGGCCTCGTCCAGTCCGAGTGCGGCACGAGCGTCAGTGCGCGCGACGATGACAAAGTCCTTTGAGGAGCGCGCGTCGATTGCGGCACCGAGCTTTTCTGCATACTCGGCATACTCGGTGACCTCCTTGCCGGCCATGTGGCCGCACCTCTTTGGCCAGCGCTGGTCCTCGAGGAACATTCCGGCCGCGCCTGCTGCCTCGAGGCTCTTTACGAGGCGCCAGACGCTAAGCGCATTGCCGTATCCAGTGTCCGCATCAACAATGACGGGCGCATCAGCTGCGCGGCACACGCGAGATGCGTTGGAGACAGTCTCGCCGGCGCCGGCAAATCCATAGTCGGGCATTCCGAGCATGGACGCTGACGTGCCGTATCCGGTCTGAAACATTGCCTCAAAGCCGGCGAGTCTGGCCAGGCGCGCCCCTAGCGCGTCGTACACGCCGGGCACGACGAGGCCTGACTTGCGGGATATGAGGCGCCTGATGCCTGATGCCATGCGGGCGCAGAGTGGGCGTGGCGGGGATTTAAAGGGTGATCCCGC
Organism: Cenarchaeum sp.; assembly: GCA_963692915.1. GTDB lineage: Archaea > Thermoproteota > Nitrososphaeria > Nitrososphaerales > Nitrosopumilaceae > JAHRAL01. Next base: position 900,886 of record OY843584.1, on the reverse strand, counting down.
CAACACATATGCTGCGGCGCCTGCCTGAACATGGACAGGAATCGGTGATGGCATCACACACGACGCGCCGAGGGCGTCTGCAGATCACAGGTCGCGAAATGGCAGAGTCCGGGGCGCACAGATCAGGACGTGCCCCCTGGGGTCATGACATGGCCAATGCGCACGCGCCTTGCGCCCAGGCCAGCATAACGAGTTAAATAATCTCACAATGCCTAGCCTGCCTAGGCAGGACGTATGCAGATGCTACTGCTTAGGGTCCGGCAGCCCCGCTTAGGGGGGGCTGTCCGATCTGTTTACCCTGGCATGAGTTCTGCCACGCGGCCAATCCTGGAGTTTGGGCGCGTGTGCCATTTTTCAAATTGTGGCCTATGAGCCCCATTTTGTGGTGACGAGATCATCCTTGTCAGGAATTGTCAGGCCGACCGTTGGGCTTGCATGCGTGCTGTTCGCCCTGCCAAACAGTGGGGGCAAGTTTGGGTCAAATGGGCAGGTGCTGACATACATGGGCAGGATGCCGGGCCGGCCTGCAGCCTATGCCCCAATGTGCGCGTCTAGGCCAATCTTTTTGGGCTTCCAGTTCCTTGGCTCAAACTCGTCTGGAAGCGTGGCGATTATGCGGTCAGACTCTGCGCCTACATGCACGGCGCGCTCGATGACTGCTATAATGTCATCCTCGCCCATGCCTTCTAGTGGATTGTTGACTATCTGGCTGTCCCTGTCGACTGTGCGGTTATAGCGGTCGACGACCCACTCTAGGGGCGTGCGGCCGTTCACCGTGTACTTTGGCTGCGGAATGTCCTCAAAGACTATGACGTTGTTTATCCTGATCTTTGTCTTGTCGGCCTTCATGCCGATGCGGCCAAATGCTACCTTTGCCGGCTTGCCAAACTTTTCCTTTGGCCTTCCGAGGTTGAACCTCTTGCACGTCTCAAAGTTTAGGTGCAGGTCTGCGAGCTTTTTGCCTGCCTGGCTGAATTTCTTGAAGTCGGGGGCCATTGGGATGTTTGGTAGGTCTTTGGCAAGATTGTTGGCGAATTTGCTGCGATACCCGTAATGATGGAGAAGGCCGTACACATAGTAAAATATGTCTTTTTTGGAAATTTGTTTGTTTTGATAATGTTGTCGATATTCTTGCAACGCATGATCTGTAATATTGTCTTTTCTGGAATGGGCGATATTGTACACATACAATGAAAAATATTGACCATTTCTAACAATTTGTAGATCGGGGGTGATATTTGTTATAAATGTTGAAAAGTTTCCAATAAATTTGTAAGGGACACAAATTACCTGATTTTCAGAATTATTTAATGGAAACATTAGTGGGATACGAAAAATTCTTTGATTATACGTACTATCAAAATAGAGATGTTGTTTAAAAAATGGTCTATATAACGATATCCTGATATTATTTTTATTAAACGTAGGTTTTAATTTTTTTAATTTACTCAATCCACTTGACCATTTTGCTTTTTTAGGATCGATCTGTGGCTTGTCTATGTTTTGTGCATTGCAATAGTCTATGTGAGTTTTCATATTGTGTTCTAATTTTTTTTGTGAACTGTTGTATGCCCAAGCATCACGATTTGTTGCTATACCGGGCGAGTACATTTTAAACACGGCATTATTTTTACCTTTTTTAGCATCTTTGCTACCCATTACGAGATATCTCATAAAAGTATTATCGCGCTGATCAACCCAATCATTATGTTTATCTGGCTGTACGATCTTCCAGTCATGAACATTTTGCACGGATCCCATGTTTTTGATCGCTTCAAGCTTCTCCTCCCTTGTCATATAGTCGCCTATGTCTCTGTACCGGATTTTTGCCTCTCTCTGTTTATGGCCTTCTCCCCGCGGTCTCCTGACCAGTATGGTGACTGCCACCGGGGCTCTGGAGCCCATTCCGAATATCTTGCCTCCCTCCTTGCGGCTGGTCTCTCCTTGAGTCCTCTGGTTACCTCGTAGATCGAGGCACCACACCTCGTCAAACTCCCCTGCGATCGAGGCGCGTATGCCGGCTGCAGCGTCGGAGCGCACAAAGCTCGCGTTGGTCACGAACGCCACGATGCCCGACTCACCTATGCGGTCGCTGGCCCACCGCAGGGCTCGGATGTACGAGTCGTAGAGCGAGTTTTTGTTACTGACATTCGTGTTTTGTGCGTACGTGTTATTAATCCGCTTGTCGAGATTGGGATATTTTGTATTGGGGTTTTCATCATTCGCATTTTCTTGACCTGCTGAATATGGCGGATTGCCTATTATTACATTCACATTTGTATCTCTCTGCCGTCTGACCCGTTCATGTGCTACCTTGAACATCCCGCCGATCGTGGCCTGCTCGCCCCTGTGCTCCTTGCCGCTGAGGTAGCGCGGATTCTGCCGGAGCGTGTCGGTGTAGCTGATCCCCTCGAACGGGACGTACCTGCCGCCGTTGCCGCTGGAGTATGTCGTCTCTATGTTCACCGTGGCAATATAGTATGCCAAGAGTATCATCTCGTTTGCGAGCAGGTCGTTCCGGTACTTTTGGTACGCGTTGTCGCCTAGCAGCTTTGAGTCAAGTAGGCGAGTGATGAACGTCCCAGTGCCGGCGAACGGCTCGAGGACCTTCACGCGCCTGTCGTCAAACCCCATGCCAAAGTGCGTCTTGAGCACGTGCTGCACGCTGTGTATGACAAAGTCGACCACCTCGATCGGTGTAAAAACAACACCGTGCTTTTCGGTCTCCTTTTTGGCCGTGCTCTTGAAAAAGTTCTCGTACAGCGTCTTGATAAAGTTCTGGCGAGCCTCAGTAGAATCTATGAGCTTGACCTCATCCTCTACACTGGCATAAAACTCCTCTAGATCCTCAAGCTCGGCGTCTAGTTCAAAGCTTGCGGCCATCTTGGAGAGAACCTTTGATATTGGGTTGTGCGACGTGAACTCTCCGCTGAACAGCTCGTCAAAGACGCGCGCGAGCACGACGTGCTGCGCGATCACCCTGATCGCCTCATCACGAGTGACCGAGTCGTTGATGACTGACTTTAGGCTCTCGTGAAACTCGTCTAGCTCGCGCCTCCTTGACTTTGATGCATCTAGCATGGTTTCTATGCGTCCCTCGACTATGGCCGCCGCCGTTCCTATCTTGCGGCCGTACTCGTTGTAATAGTCAACGTCGCCGACCTTCCGTATCAGCGTGGACTTTATCTTGTCAAATAGTTTCGGCATGGGGAGCTTTTCCTCACCTTCGAGACCCAGTATAGAAAAGCTGATCCTGGGAGTCACATCTCCGGAACTCTCGCCCTCTCCCCTGTCGAGTATGAGCGAGTTTATCTCGCGTGCGAGTGACTCGTCATGTGAGCGCAGCGCGTTGAGAACCTGCCAGACGGTTCGATACGACGGGTGGCTATCAAGGGCATTGTTTGTGTCGACTCCTGCGGGTATGGCCACTGGAAGCACGACATATCCGGTATCCTTGCCCGGCGCTCGCCTCATGACCCTGCCGACTGACTGGACAATGTCGACTATGGACTCGCGTGGGTTCAAAAACACGACACCGTCAAGGGCTGGCACGTCAACGCCCTCAGACAGGCACCTGGCATTGGAGAGTATGCGGCACGTGTTCGGATCAACGTCACTGGCTCCAAGCCACCTCATCTCTCTGCGCCTCTTTAGCGCGTTCTTTTTGCCATCAATGTGACGAACCTCCACGTTGCCGGTCGTTGGCCTCTTTGTCTTTATCTCCCCAACCACGTGCTTAAAGCTGCGCTTTTTCCTGACATCGCTATCCTCCAAGTCACCGGCAAATATCTCGGAGCGGTCTATTCTGTTTGTGAACGCAATGACCTTTTGCAGGAGCTTTGGGTCTCCCTCACCTTCCGGGTACTGGATCCCGTGCCACACGGCGGCCAGGAGCGTTCTCTCATCAAGTGGCATCGCGCCATCCTTTGCCACTGCCTGCTGGAACTCCATGTCGACATATTTCGTGCTCACCATTGGCACGATCACCTTAAAGTCAGCAAGCGCCTTGTGCTTGTGCACCGCGTCAACAAACCCCAGCCTGTGGAACACCGGCCCATACGTCTTTTCGTCGTCCATCGAATAGATCGCAGGCTCGCTACTCGCCGCCTCGGCGCCCTTCTTTTCTATGGCTCGCCCGCGCGCTGCGCCCTTTATGGCCTCGCCATAGATCTTTGGCGTGGCAGTCATGTAGAGTCGCCTCTTTGCCGGAACTTTGCGGTCAGCGTGAACGTGCGTATAGTACGACCCGCTCTCAACACCCGTAGTCCGGTGCGCCTCGTCGCACAGGACGAGGTCGAACTTTTTTCCGAGCGCCCTTGAGGCCACCTCTATGGAGTGGTACGTGGAGAATATCACCGTCATCGCCCCCTTTGGCCTGTTCATCACGTTCCTCATCAGATCGTCGGGATTTGTGGACACGGGGCACTCTAGCTCGAGTATAGATCCCTCTTCGCCGACGCTCTTGTCCGAGCACACCGCCACGTAATAGTGGCCGGTTCCGGCATTGTCTGACCACTCGCGCATGCTCTGGTATATGAGCGAGATTGACGGGACTAGATAGAGGACAGTCCCGTTGCGGCCAACTAGCTTCTCGGCCACGTGGAGCGCAACGAGTGTCTTGCCTGTCCCGCACGCCATGACTAGCTTGCCCCTGTCTGAGTCCCTGAATCCGGCAATAACGTCATTGACTGCCTGTTCCTGATAGTCGCGCAGCTTTTTGGGGCTCTTGACTACGCGTTTTGGATACTTGCTCCAGTCAAAGCTGCTCCTCTGCAGCTCTTCTGTCCCGATTACTTGGCAGTGGTGGATTTCTAGGAGCTTTCTGGCGTTGGACGTTATGCTTCCTCCTGTGTATATCAATATCATACTATCAAATTTTTTTCCGGATGCTAGTGCAGGAAAGCCAGAAATTTCTTTTTTATCAAGTACGGCGTCTTCACTATAGCACTTGCACTGTATCGCACACAATTTACCGTTCTCCTCTGCCACAAGGTCGATCCCCCTGTCAGGCTCATCCTTGTTTCCAGGCCATGATGACCACTTGTACACCTTGCTAAATCGGTTTGAATACACACTATCCGTGCTCAAAAACTCCACCATTAGATCTTCAAACATCTTGCCTTTCTCTGGCTCGTTCTTTGACTCACGCCGTATTTTCTCTAGAATATCATCAAATGTTTGAGGAGCAGACTTGCTGCTCATCTATGGCAACTCCGTTGTGTTTACGTGTCTACTGTGGCCAACATTGGGCTGTAGTGGAAAATGTTGATTTTGTAAATTTTGAAGCCAAAAACTGACGTATTTTTTACTATCGTCTATCGGAGCTCGGAGCTCGGAGCTCGGAGCTCGGAGCTCGGAGCTCGGAGCTCGGAGCTCGGAGCTCGGAGCTCGGAGCTCGGAGCTCGGAGCTCGGAGCTCGGAGCTCGGAGCTCGGAGCTCGGAGACGGGCACGGGCCGGTGTTAACTCTGTGCCACGTATGTTATAATTGTACGTGGGCATCGCTATGCAATTTGACCCACTCAAATCAGAGATCTTGAGCCTGTGTGTTGCCGATATGGGGGGATGCTGACTGCTGATATGACGCGGAGCATAGTTTATGCCACTGTGCGCTGTTGTTCGCAAGCCGCCGGTATGTGCCATGTGGCTCTTGAGCCTGCTCTTGCCTCTCATCACCCTCTCGCGAAGGCGCTGATCATTTTAAGCGTTTTAGCCTCACTGGGCGAGGAGACGGTCGGCACCGGTCATATTCGTCGGCCTTTCAACTCGTGCTGGTGTGGACATGTTGATTCTGGCCGGGCTGCTCCTTGGACTTGTCATCGTGACTAGTTCGTCGTCGGCGGGTTGATTCCGGTTTGGGATCCATGATACTAGGGTTCTTAGACTAAATTTTTTGATTTTATAAAGAACTCTTAACTGGGTTTAGGCCGAGTTTATAAAGAACTCTTAACTGGGTTTAGGCCGAGTTTATAAAGAACTCTTAACTCATATGATCTGAACTTTATAATGAACCAATCATTAGAGTTGCTAATCATACAATTCGTTTATATTTAATCATATTTTTCATGACATTAATATATAAAGTAATTTTTGAGCTGCGCGTATATGGCCTTGCCAGATCAACATGAACGGTGGCTACGTGCATTCAACCCCTGGTGGGATGACACTGCTGCGATCGACTCTGATCTCCATATCGCACAATGGGCCGGCTCGAGGGCTCGGTACGTTCCAGCGCTGTTTGCGACCATACGCGATGGCCTTGATGCGGACAAGACCGTGCTGTACACAGTTAGGGGCTCTAGGCAGGTTGGCAAGACGACACTGGTAAAGCTCCTGATCCGCGATCTTCTTGACAGGGGCATCATGCCCATGCGTATGTGCTATTTCTCACTTGGCGGCGGCCTCACGATACGGGATCTTGTGCGGATCATCCTTGATTACTTTTCCTTGACACCACTGCAGCGTGGAGACGCTCGCTCGTACATCTTTATTGACGAGGTCTCAATGATAAAAGACTGGCAATATGCAATATTGGAGCTTTCTAACATGGGGGTACTAGACAACTGTGCGCTAGTCGCAACGGGCTCCAACGCCATCGACCTGACACGTGCTACTGAAAGCCTCATTGGAAGAAAAGGCCACGTTCCTGGAGGGAATTACCAATCACTCCTCCCTATGGGGTTTATGGAATATGTGACTATGACAAGTCCAACCCTGCGTAAATTCACAAACGACATCCACATCTGCAGCCCTGACGTGCGCTCTGAGCTATGGGACAAGCTGGTGTTGGGTCACAAAGATCCAACTCTACAGCAACTGTACCTTATGTCTGGTGAGCTTGACAATGTGCTGCGACAGTATGTGCTATCAGGTGGAATTCCTCAAATCATGAATCAGGCAATAGAGCGCGGATCAATTGATGATCGCTTTTATCAAGAGTATCTTCACAGCATAATGTTTGAATGGAGTCAAATGAACTATGGGGAAGATCGCCTTAAAAGATATGCTGAATTTATGATCAGGGGACTCGGAGACACCATATCATGGAACGGCATGTCCAGAAAACTTGACCTTACAAACGGCACAACTGTGGAGAGCTATACGATGGTATTGCGCGACATGTATGTACTCATGCTCACGCACACGTATGATGAGCGCCATGACAGGGCTGCCCACAAAAAGCTTAAAAAAATCCATGTCCGTGACCCATTCTTTTTGCATGCGCTCAACGCATGGTCAACAGACCGTGACTATTACGCCTTGGCTACAGAGTACGTGTCTGATACGTCGAACATGGGACACATGGCCGAGTGCGTCCTGGCCGACCATCTCGCCAGGAAGGCACTCTCAAAGTCAAGCAACATGATGCAGTCCACGATATCTGAGCGCGTTTTCCACTGGCGTGATGATGCGGCACGCGAGGTCGACTTTGTGTACCGCGAGCCGCGATCGGCTCCTGTGCCCATCGAGTCAAAGTATGTTGAGCGCGTGGATCGCCGCCGGCTCGGCGGCATGTCAAGCTTTCTTGATGCGACTGATGCGAGCCGTGGGATTGTGGCCACATGGGGCGAGTATGACATACGGGACGACTATACGCTCGTGCCGCTCTCTGTGCTTCTTGCCATTCTATCCTAGCGCTACGAGATGGACTAGCCGAGGCCCATCTTTCTGAGAAATCCCTGCATCTGGCGCCCGCCAGAGGCCTTCATCATGCCCTTTGAGTTCTTGAAGTTCTTCAGGAGGTCCTTCACGTCGTGCTCAGTCGAGCCGCTCCCGCGCGCGATCCTCTTTGCGCGAGACGAGTTTATCGAGTCGGGATCGTCCTTTTCGACGCGCGTCATGCTCTGTATGATGTGGCGCCAGCGCGCGACCTTTTCCTCCATGTTGTCGAGCTGGCCATCCTTTACGCTTCCGGCAAAGCCGGGCATCGACTCTATCATGCCGCGCAGCGAGCCGCCGCTGGCCATTCCCTCAAGCTGCGAGTAAAAGTCATCCATGTTCATCTTGCCGCGCGCCATCCTCTTTATGCTGTCACCACTGGCGTTCTCCTCGAGTTTCTTTGCCATGTCGAGGACCGCCTGCACGTCACCCATGCCGAGCAGCCTGCCGACAAACCTTGTGGACGAAAAGCGCTCGAGGTCACCGATGCGCTCACCCGTGCCGATATACATGACGCGCGCGCCAGTCTCGCTTGCCGCAGCAAGCGCACCGCCGCCCTTGGCCGTGCTGTCTAGCTTTGTTATCGCAATGCCACCGACCTTTGCTGCCGAGTGGAACGCGGCGGCCTGCGCGCCGCACTGCCTGCCCATCGTCCCGTCCACGACGAGGAGGACCAGGTCTGGGCTTGCCGCCTTTGCCATCGTCTTCATCTCCTCGAGGAGCGCGCCCTCCTCCTTGTGCCTGCCCGCAGTGTCAATTATTATGACGTCTGGCGCATCACCGTGGTGCTTTAGGCCGGCAGACACTATGGCTGTCGCATCGGTGTTTCCCTCCTCGCCGTACACGTCAACGTGTGCCCTGGAGCACATGTCACGTAGCTGCTCTAGTGCGCCCGGCCTGTGCGTGTCTGCGCCGACTGCGGCGACCTTGTAGCCGTTTTTCGTCAGGTGCATCGCAAGCTTTGCCGCAGTCGTCGTCTTGCCGCTCCCCTGTATGCCGAGCATGAGTATCTTCGTTTGCGTGCCGGCCTTGAACTCAAACTCCGAGTCGCGCCCGAGCATCGCGGCGACCTCGTCATAGAGTATCTTGATGATGTGGTCCTTTCGCGGAAGTCCCGGCGGGGGCTTTTCGTTCGTCGCCCTCTCCTCTATGCGCTTTGTCACGGCGATGACGATCTTTACGTCAACGTCGGCCTGGAGGAGGGCCCTCTGAACGTCGCGCGAGAGGTCCTTTATGAGCTCGGCATCCACTCCGCCGGCCGAGACGACCTTTTTTATCGCCGCGCGAAGGCCTGTCTTTAGCGAGTCGAGCATGGCGCGCGCAGGGCCGCGTCCTCTATTTCAAACCTTCCCCTGTACCCGTCCCACGTCGCCGTCGCGCCGCGAATCTCGATCGCGCGCGCAAAGAGCGGGCATTCGGTGACAAACGTCTCGGCCTCGCCGCCCTCAAATGACGCGTCAAACCCAAACTTTTCGGCGAGGCGCCCTAGCCTCCGCACCGCCCCGTCAGTCACCTCGGCCCCAAGCCACTCGGCCCCGAGACCGCCGGCCGAGACGGCGACTATGACAAACCTAAACTGCGCGGCGAGGAGCGATTGCAGGTGCGCGACGCCGCCGTGCCCCCACAGGGGCGCAATGGCCTGAATGCCCGCACTCTTGGCCGCAGCCGCAAACGTGTCGCGCTGAAACGCGCTGCTGATTCCACCGTGGACGACTCCGTCAATATCGTGCTCGCACGCGGCCTCGGCGAGCGCCAGTGCCAGTGCGCCGCCGTCGGCGGCCGGTGCGGCAAAGCTGACTAGCGGCACGCCCATGGCCTCGGCGTGCAGCGCAACGTGCTGCGCGTTGGGGTGGTGATATACCATGTTCTCGCCGCTCTCTGGCAGCGCGCCGACAACGCAGGCGATATCGTGCCCGCTAGAGCTCGCAAGATGCGCCGCATACGCGCTGTCCTTGCCACCTGACATTAGTGCAGCTAGCCTCACGCCGCCCCTAAACCCTGCAGGTGGCATGGCGCCTCGTAACTCATAATCCTCATCATCATCAGATGGCTTTTCCGCATTTCATCGGCGCTGCGCTCAGCCCCGGACGCGCATTATTTTAGTCATGCCCATGACGGTCCAGTACTCTACGTTCTGGCCGTTCTCGACTGTGCCCTTTATCTCGTCGTCGACCATCGTGACATCTATGGTATCAAAGGTTTCCGAGTCCATGATCTGTATCGTCTCGCCGCTGATCGATATGACCTGCGCGGTCCGCTTGTCGATCAGGGGGACGTGAATCTGCATGCTCACCGGCCCGACGTGCGGGCGCTTTTGGCCATCAAAGACGCCAACGCCGACGATTCTTGCCTTGGCCGAGCCGTGCTTGCCCGGCTTGCTCGTGTCATATTCGACAATCCTGCACGCCTCGCCGGTGGGCTGGTCAGAGACGGGCAAGAGTATGTACGAGCCCACCTTTAGCGATCCTAGGTCTGCTGGCTTTGACACGGCGCACGGGCGCGCTGCGGCGGTATTTTAAGGCTTTAACGCGCGCGCAGCTTGCCCATGACCGTAGCATGGGCGCCCCCTAGTTCCGTCTCTGCTGCAGCCGGCGTGCCCTGTGGGGCACCTGCACTAGCGCCGGCGCATGGCTGGCCTGCCGTGCTCTAGGTCAGGGCATTATGGCCACACGCGAGCCTGTCTGGTCCACCGTTGCCCATGGCGCTCACAAGGTATTTAACGACGCGAGCGGCGCGAGCGGCGCATATGGTCACGGACAACAAGGCGACGCTGACATACGTGCAGCTCCTAAAGGAGGATCTCGGAATATTCCGCCTAGTGCCCAACGACGGCGAGGTTCCCGAGTACAAGGCCGGCCAGTTCATCACGCTGGGCATGGACGTGCCCGGCGAGAAGAACTTGATCCGCCGGGCCTACTCTATTGCCTCGCATCCAGAGAACCGCAAGTACATCGAGCTCGTCATACGCTGGGTTCGCAAGCCCCTCCCTGGGAGGCTCACGACGCAGCTCTTTAACGCAAAGGAGGGCGACGAGGTCAGCTGGATACGCCCGACTGGCGCCGCGCTGCTCATCAATGACAAGCTTCCTGACGGTCGCCGCGATGATCGCAGGATTGTGTGCATCGGCGGCGGCACGGGGATTGCGCCGTTTGCGAGCTTTGCGTCTCACCTCCATGATGTGGGGGACAGGCGCGAGATCGTCGTTCTCCACGGCGCAAGCTATGTTGACGAGCTGAGCTACAAGTCGCTCTTTACGGACCTAGAGCACGAGAGCCTCGATCGCGGGCGCGACAAGTGGAACTTTACCTACAGGGCCGCGATCAGCCGCCCGCAAGAGTGGTTCAACCGGTCATGGGGCGGCCACACGGGCAGGGTCGAGACGTTCCTGCGCCCCGGTGAGGACGGCCGCTCGCCGCTCGAAAAGCTCGTCGGCGAAAAGATCACAAAGGAGAACACAATGTTCTACATCTGCGGCTGGCAGGGGACAATAGACGGCTCGATGGACTATCTAAAGCCGTCCGGATTTGTGACACAGCGCGACAAGCGAGCCGACGGCTCCTTTGAGGTAAAGTTCGAGTCCTACGGCTAGCGCCAGTTGTGCGCCCTGGCGTGATGTGTCGGCAATGAAAGTGTTGGCTGCGCGATGATACACGTTTCTGCGTCTCTGGCAGACGTCGTGTCGCGCGCACCCTTGCGGCGCAATGTGCGAAACACTGGCGAGACTGGATTGTGCGCCATGGCTGGCTGCTCCCTCCTCCCTGTGTCAATCCACGGGAGCCGTGTGGCGCTGACTGACGTGCCGCCGTCTGTGACCTAGTGGCCCTGGCCGGCACGATGAGCGTCGCATACTCGCCCATATAGGGCGCGGCATGTCACCTGGCAGGGGGGCGACTTTGGAGCGCGCTCTGCTGACATGCGACATGGATTCGCACAACAGGGTCAATCACGCCATGGCACATGGCGGCCATGGCATTGCGGAATTAGACATAATAACGGCCCGTCAGGCGCCCCGCCGGGGACGTAGGTTAGCATGGTGGACTGCCAGCCTCGGGCGCTGGAGATCATGGGTTCAAGTCCCATCGTCCCCACCACAGTCATGTCGCGCATGGCCTCCGTGCCCAATGGCAATCCCTAAATCCCCTCACTGCGCGCCGCGCGCGCGTTGCTTGGGGAGGAACTGCTAGGGCTCGCCGAGGCGCACTATATCGAGTCATTCGCAGTCGCATTTGGCGTCGGCGCGCTCCAGGGCGCAATGCTTGCGCGCGGCGTCCGCCGGCGCTTTCCGTCGCTTCGCTCACACGCGCGCGCCGCCTCGACGATACTCCTCATCGTCTTTCTCGCGCACGCCATCCTGAGCGCGCTGCGCTTTGCGTCACCAGAGCGCGTGAACCTTGCCGGACTGGGAACGCCTGAGACCCTGGAGGGACTCGCGAATATCATCGCGCAACTCCTCGGCGTTGACGGCGGGTTTTGGTCAACGCTCGCCATGCTCATCACCGTCTCGCTAATGCTCCTCTTTCGCAGCGCCGAGCTGCCCGCAATCGCGCGATACTTTGTCTTTGCAATAAGTGTCATCACGTTCTTCCTGGCCCTCGCGTCAAGGTTTGCCGGATATGTCCCCACCGAGTTTCACGTCGCAATGTACTCGCTGTACCATGTCGGCATTGCCGCCGGCGTCTTTCTGGTCATGCGCCGCGGCCCACCGCGCGCCACGTGGGACGGCTAGAGGAGGCAGTACGCGTATGAGGGGGAGAGCGTGGGGTACATTATGCTGGTCTTGACATCAGAGTGGCCCAGGCCGACAGAGTGGCCCAGCTCGTGCGTCATTATCTCCTGAACGGTGCCCACGTCATACAGCTGAAAGCTCCCGTCGCACGCATAGTCGCCTAGGGCGACTTCCACAATCCCCTTGCCTACGTGCGCATGGCCCAGGACGCCCTCGCCGAGATCCCTGACCACCCACGTGACCCACACGTTGGCCTCGTGCTTTGCGCGCGTCACGCTAAAGATGATGCTCGCGTCCTCGCCGCCGTACTGGAGCGTCTGGGCCTCCCAGAACGCCATCGAGTCGCCCAGCGTCTCGACATGGTTGAGGGGCAGTCCGGAGGGCTGCTCGTTTATGAACACGTTGTAGCGTATGGTCGCCCCCGCGCCGATCCGCACGTCGATCTCGGGATCCGGAAAACTGGTGGCGGCGCGCGCGGCCTCCTCGTCAAAGTTCCACTTTACATAGTCGCGCAGGAACTTTTTGATCACATCACCGCTGGGGTTGGGGTACTCGATGTAGCGCTTTTCGCTATCGACGTTGGAGACTATGCGCCCTAGATAGTTCTTGAACAAAAAGAGGCCGTCCCTGTCGCGCGAAGCCTTTGCCTCGGCACTCTCAGGCGGCCCGTCGACTAGGCCGCCGATGAGCATCTCGCGCACGGTCTGCGCTAGGCTGCCGACTGTGACGTTTCCTGATGCCCACTCCACGAGCGTCTCCTCATCAGGCACGGTCTGCGGGGAGGCGGTCCGCTCCATGCCGGCGACGGGAACGACAATGACGCCCTCGGCGAGAAGGTACGTGATCGCCTCGAGAAACTCCTCGCCGCTTATCTGCCCGCCGGCCCACCACAGCGCAATGCCGGTGGTCCACGCCGGCACCTTTGAGGGGCGCTGCGATGGTGCCGCAAAGTCGGGCTTTTCGGTGGCCTTGTAGGGGTATTTTGTTATCACGCCATCGATAAACGTCGCATAGTTTTGGTACACCGTGCTCTCCGGCTCTGCCTCAAGGGCCCTCGCAAAGTACAGCCTTGCCTCGGCGTACTCGCCTAGGTTGCCAAACCCCACGCCGGCTCCGGCTAGCGCAACGGTGTCAGCAGGGTTGTCCTGGAGCACGGTATAGAACGATATGAGCGACTCGCGATGCAGGCCGCTGTTTGACTGCGCTATTCCCTTTAGGCGCAGGACATCTGCGTCCCTTGGCGCCCCGTCGAGAATGCCGTCGTATATCGCAATGGCCGCCGAATACTCGCCGCGCGCAAAGAGGCTTCGGGCCTCCTTCATTACACCGTCATCCTGCGCGTCGGCCGTTCCGGCTAGCGCAACGGCTAGAGCTGCTGCCACGGCGCCGCAGGCCACTAGTCTCCATGCCATCAGTCGGCGGGGACGCATCCAATCTATTTATCCTGTGCATATTGCGCACGATCTCGTGCGTGGCGCCGCACAAAGGCTTTAACGCCCCGGCACCCCTCGCTGCCCCATGGCAGGTCGCGCGCAGGGCTCACCGAGCCTCCGCGAGCAGATAGACGCGGCTAGGGCTGCCCTTGGCAAGATAGGCGAGCCGGCACCGACTAGCCCGGAACTCACCGATGCGGCAAACCTGATTCGCGCAAACGACACGCTCGCGCGATCCGGCGCCCAAAAGTCGCGGATAATCGACCTCTATGCCGAGTACGCATCAGGCCTCGAGGGCATCATCGACTCGGTCCTCGACGTCCAGTCCGAGCTGTCTGAGATGCTCGGCCGGAGCGTGCGCTCGCGGGCCACTAGCGGACGCAAACAACCTCGCCGGCGACAAAGCGCTCCTCGCGCCCGCCGCAGCGCAGGACGAGCGCCCCGTCAGGGTCAATCCGCACAACGGTCCCGGAAACCGCGCAAGACTCGGTCCTGACAGTGGCCGTTCGCCCCACCATGCCTGACTCCCTTGACCACTCTGCTGCAATGCCTGCGGCATCACGCCCGAGCCTTGCGCACACTGACTCGAGGTTTAGCAGAAATGATTGTGCAAGCCTTATTGGCGCATGGGCGTCACCGCGCAACGACGCTGCCCTTCGCGCCGCACCATGAATCGACGCGTTTAGCGCATCCTCGTCAACGCCGATGTTTATCCCGACCCCAATGACGGCATGCTCGATGGACTCGCCGCGCGCATCTGCGTCAACGACAATGCCGGCGACCTTGTGCGCCGCGCCGTCCCTGAGAACCACAATGTCGTTTGGCCACACGAGTCCGGTTTCTGTGCCAATCGTGCCGAGAACCGCGTCCCTTAGGGAGAGTGATGCGGCAAGCGGCAGAATGCTTGCGTCACCGGCGCACTCTCCGATGACAACTGACATCCACAAGCCTCCGGCCGGCGACTCCCACCTCCTTCCGCGGCGTCCCCTTCCGGACAGTTGCGTTCGCGCAACGACGACTGTGCCGCGCGCGTCACCAGAGCGCGCCACCTCGATTGCGCGATCCTGCGTCGAGCCAATCTCGTCATGGTACTCTGCGCGCCTGCCGAGCACGCTTGTCTGCAGTCCGCGCGCAAGCTCCCATGGGAGGATGCGCTCGGTCCTGCGAGTCATCCTCCATGACGGGCCGTCATGCGCAATCCCGTACCCCAGCGCGCGCAGCTCGGCGATCGCACCAGCGTCCACCTCGTCGTCGCGCACACCGCCATCGCCGCGCAGCCGGTCGACGAGCTCGCCAAGACCAGACTGCGCGTCCACCTGCGCCAATGGCGCACCCAGCGCGCTGCCCTAATTACCCCTTTTGGGCAGACCTGCCCGAAACCTACATTTTGGGAGCCTCGCGAGCGCGTCGCGTTGCCCCCAAGGACGCGCTGCCCCAACTGCGGCCAGGACGAGTGGCTCCAGAGCCCAAATACGCACTTTTTGCCCACGGCCGTGAGGCTCAAGGGCGGCGAGTATGGGGCTGACACGGCCAACGGCCCGCACGTGAGCGTCTGGCGCTGCAACAACTGCCTCTATGTGATGCAGTTCTGGGAGCCTGACTAGCGGTCCGGGCGCCCTCAGGCGTGAAATCCGCTGCGATCAACCAAAATGTAAATAAGCACCCCCTCTTGCGCCATGGCAATGGCAACGACAAGGAAGGCAAAGTCATCGAGAACGACCAAGAAGGACCTAGAGGAGAGGATTCACACCCTAGAGGCTCAGATCGCAAAGCTCTCGGCTCAGGCACCGCCAAAACCGGAGCCGTCATCGACGCGCGGAAGCCTGCCAAAGGGCACTGCCCAAAAGCAGCAGACAGCACCGCCGCCAAAGCCTGCACCGCAGCCGTCATCGGCTCGTGGTAGCCTGCCAAAGGGCATGTCGCCCCCATCGCAGCAGCAGCAGCAGACAGCACCGCCGCCAAAGCCTGCACCGCAGCCGTCATCGACGCGAGGGAGCCTGCCAAAAGGCATGGCACCACCACCGCAGACGGCTAGCGCCGAGACTAGCGCACCACCGGCAACGGTGGCTGCAGCACTCGAAGAGTCATACCGAAACTTTCCGATAACTGACACGTTTGGCGAGATGCGCGCCAAGATAACGGGATACACGCCCTCGCCGAGCCGCTACTATGCGCGCAACACGGCACCGACGGGCAAGGTCGCAACGTCTGACTGGAACCTCCAAAAGAAGAATGTCACGGGATACACGCAGCCCTCAAACCAGTACTTTGCGACAAGGCAGAGACTCGCATACCATCCACCCGAAAAGCGCTTCACGGGTTATGGCATGCGCGTAGATGAGGCTGGCACACAGGATAGCGCACCGCCACCTCCACCACCGCCGTCATCGACGCACGGAAGCCTGCCAAAGGGCATGTCGCCCCCACCGCAGCAGCAGCAGCAGCAAGCACAGCAGGGTGGCAGCTCAAAGAGCAATCTCGAGTCATACGAGGAAGACTATCTCAAGAGACTAGAAAAGGAGCAGGCTGAGCGAGCAGAGCTCGAGCGCCTTGCGCGAGAAAATGCGCAAAAGCGCACCGCACCGGCACCTAGCTCAACTCACGGAACGCTTCCAAAGGGGTTCTAGGCCCCACACCATCTTTTCTATTTGCCGTAAAACTCTGACCACTGGCTGCCGAGCTTTTCGATAATCCTGTATGCGGTCCGGTCAATGTTGACGTGCGGCTCGGCCATGACCATGACGATGTCCTCGCCGATCGGAAAGCTCATCATTACGGCCTTTTCGCGGCGTGATGCCGAGTACTTTACGCGCCCGAGCTTGGCATCAAACATCTTGCGCCTCGTTATGCGGGCTACGAGATCTTGGTATATCTTGCGCCTGTTCTCGTCAGTCTCGATGGGATCAACGTCCTTTCTGAACCTGCTGACTATGATCTCGGCGTCACCGCCTATAAAGCCGCAGAACCTGATTTCCGAGTCCTCAAGTATCTGGTCGCACTTTGTCGAATATTCCTCCCTGGACAGAACAGGGGGCTCGCCGACCATCTTGGCCACGCGCCCGTTATGGCCTCGTTTAAACTGTGGGCGCCATGTCGCGCGCCGACCACGCGTGCGGCGAACCTGGCTCTCCGGCCGCACCGATCCCGCGCGTGCACTGCTGCTGGCGCGCGCAATGGTGCCCATGCCGAGTCGGTTGTTTTTAATTGAGGCGCGCATGCGTGTGCCGCATGAGGCTCGACAGGGTTGGCATTGTGTGCAAGCTTGGCTCAGCAGACGCTGCTAGGGCGGCGACTGCGGTGGCTGGCCGACTTGCGGCTGCCGGCTCGGAGGTCATCGCGACGCCGCCGGTGTCTGTTGAGGGCGTTCGCGTGGCCGAGGATGTCGAGTCGATGCGCGGCGAGAGCCTTGACATGGTCATCACGCTAGGCGGCGACGGGACGACCCTGAGGACGGCGCGCGGCCTTGACTCTGAGGTTCCGATGCTTGCCGTAAACGTCGGCGGAAACCGCGGCATACTCTCCGAGACCACGATGGACGGGATTGACGGCGCAATTGAGCAGGTTCGCCACGACAAGATATTCCTTGACCGGCGCGTGCGCGTGTCAGCCTCTACTGGCGGCGAGGAGTTTCCGGCCGCGCTCAATGAGATATTCATCAGCCGCGCCAACCTTACGCGGACATCCGAGTTTGAGATAAAGTTCCAGAACGACACAGTCACGCAAAAGATGGACGGCGTTATCGTGGCGACACCTAGCGGCTCGACGGGACACTCGTTATCGCTTGGAGGCCCGATACTCCACGAGACGCTCGACGTGCTTATCATAACGCCTGTTGCCCCCGTGTTCAGGCTCGAGTCGATCGTCGTGCCAGATGAAAAGATCGAGGTGAAGTGCTCACATGACTGCAACGTTGTCATGGACGCGCAGGTTATCAGGCCAGTCGAGTTTGGCGGCTCGATAACGATAAGGCGCCACAGCCGCCATGCGGTTTTTGTGAGGCAGAGGAAGGCTGGCCTGAGACAGATGACAAAGCTTGGCTTTTAGGGTTCTTGACGCCTCGGCGTTCTATGCGGGCGTTCCATTTGCGTCATCTGGTATCCTGCACACGACAGAGGACGTGTATGGCGAGATCCGCCACATAAAGTCGGCCCACGGCGCAATCGAGACGCTCATCGCAGTCAGACGACTCGTCGTCATGTCCCCGTCTGAGGCATCAGTCGCTGCCGCACGCGCAGCAGCACGGCGCGCAGGCGAGTCTGATGCGCTCTCGCGCGCAGACGTGTCAGTCATCGCGCTGTGCTCCGAGCTTGGCGGCGAGCTCGTCACTGATGACTATGCCGTCTCCAACGTTGCAAAGACGATGGGCATGGGCGTCGTCTCAGTCATGACGGCCGGCACGCGAGCGCCGCGGCGCTGGACGAGGCGCTGTCCGGCGTGCTCGCGTGACATGGGCTCCGAGTCCCGCTGTGCGGTCTGCGGCGGTCCGGCGAGCCGGCGTCCGGCGACTCGCAGGCCTCCCGGGGGCGCTACTGCGGGCCGGCGAGCCCATGATCGCGCAAAGCCTTTTGGCGCGCACGGCGCCAAGGCCCTCGACGCGCGCAAGCTCGGACGCTGACGCGCCAAAGGCGGCCATCGGCGTGCCAAACCTGTCTAGCATTCGCGTGGCAAGCTTTTCACCAATGCCCGGCAGGCTGCACAGCGTGCAAAGCTGCTGCTCGCGCACGCTCGCGCCGGGTCTCCTGCGCTGCCTCTTGAGGAGCTCGCCCCTGCGCACGCCCTTTCGCGTCCCGAGTGCGATGAGCAGCCTTGCGGTACCGTTGGCATCAGGCGTCTGCACGAGCGAGATGCCTGACTCGATGGCAACCCTTGCCACGGTGTCATAGAACACATACGAGTTCTCCACGTGGCGCGTAATCTCCTCAGAGGGCCCCTCCACTGCTAGGACGGGATGGCGAAACTCTGACTTTAGCCTCTTGCACTGCTCATCTAGCCGCCCGTCAACGACAGACGCGATGAGGTCACGTGTGCTCTTGCGCTCCACACCCGTGTCAGTTGCGACGATATAGTCGCCGGTCACTAGCGTGCTAAAGTCAGTCTGCACTCCGAGCTTTGTGAGCAGTGCTGGTATGCGGCTCTTTCGCTCGCGCTCATCGGCAATGATGCGTAGGTTTTTGATGTCCATGCGCACACACGTTACGCTGTGCGCTATATCACGATTGCGCAGGGGGCTGGGTGCCCTGTGGAGCCGGCCCGCCGGGACCCTGCATTCCCCTTATCATGTCGGTGACCTTTGCCTCCTGCTCCTTTAGGCTCTCGCGCAGCCGCGCGTCCTGCTTTGAGAGGACGGTCTGGCGCGTCGCGGAGAGCTCTTTTCTCTCCTCGAGCTCGGCGATTAGGGCATCACGCGTCGTCTTTATGAGTATCGAGCCGGCATGCTTGTAGACGGTCTCGTCCTCGCCGGCCTTTTTGAGCTCCTCTAGGGCACGGTCGACCTCGAGGCGCTCGACTTCGACCTGCTGCTTTTGAGCCGCGACGCCCTGGAGGCTGCTCTGCATCTGCTGCAGCTTTTCGACCTGCTCGCGAAGTACGGGCGGTATGCTGTTTGGATCGGCTGACACGGACGCACGGAGCCGATCCGCCCTATTTTATCATATTGGGCGCCTGCGCCACGCCTCGCCTCCTCACGCGTGTGTCGCGCATGGGACACTTGCGCCTGCTCCGGCTCTGCACGCTTGCCGGCTCGAGATGCGCCTTGCCCCTGCGGCATGCTACGAGGCCGTAAACCTGTAAGGAGTTATATGCGCCACGGCCGCAAAACGCGCTGCATTGTCAGAGAGCTCGATTGGCCGGCGCCTTGTTCTAACAAGCTTTGGCGAGAGCCATGGCAAGTGCGTCGGTGCTGTTCTTGACGGGTGCCCGGCCGGCCTGCGCCTCTCCGAGCGCGACATACAGCCAATGCTTGATCAGCGCCGACCGGGTCAGTCGGCCATAGCGACACAGCGCAAGGAGCCTGACCGCGTGGAGATACTCTCTGGAGTGTTTAGGGGGCGCACGACGGGCGCGCCGATCGCAATGCTGACATGGAACAAGGATGCCGACTCGAGGTCATATGATGCCCTTGAGCGTCTGCTGAGGCCAGGCCATGCGGACTATACGTCGATGGTAAAGTATGGCGGCCACGGCGACCATCGTGGCGGCGGGCGATTCTCAGGCAGGCTGACGGCCACGCACATCATGGGCGGGGCAATTGCGCGCAAGCTCATTGATGTTACGCTTGGCATAAAGACACACTCGTACACGGCGCAGATCGGCGGAGTGTCGATGGAAGGCGAGCCGACACCTAGTGCGCTGCGTGCAATGTACCGCAACGATGTGCGTTGTCCTGACGCAAGGGCTGCGTCACGAATGCGCGAGCTTGTCATGTCGGCGCGGCGCGCCGGAGACTCGCTGGGGGGAATTGTCCGCTCGGTCACAACAGGCGTTCCAGTCGGACTCGGCGAGCCGCTGTTTGCGTCCATCGAGTCAGACCTAAGCCGCGCAATGTTCTCCATACCGTCAGTAAAGGGCGTCGAGTTTGGATCTGGATTTGCCGGCGCGGCCAGCTCGGGCTCGCAGAACAACGACACATACGAGATCAAGCGCTCGCGCATAATCACGCGCACAAACAACTCAGGCGGCATTCTTGGGGGGATCTCCAATGGCATGCCGATAACGATGAACGTCGCCTTCAAGCCAGTCTCGTCAATAGCGATGGACCAGCCGACTGTCAATGCCAAGACGCGCAAGCCGGCGATCCTGCGAGTGCGCGGCAGGCATGACCCATGCGTGGTTCCGCGCGCGCCACCTGTCGTCGACTCGCTTGTGAGCCTCATTATGGCCGACCTTGCACTGGTGGGGGGATTTGTCAAACCCGTCCTCTGATGCCGGTCCCCTCGAGCCCCTGCGCGAGGAGATGGACACAGTCACACTGGAGATGGTTCGTCTCCTAGGCAGGCGCTCGGAGCTCGCACGCCGCATAGGCGAGGCCAAGCGCGGCATGGGTGCGCCAGTTGATGACTGTGGGCGCGAGGGGGATCTGCGCACAAAGGTCATCGAGTCGTGTGCCGACGGTGACGAGGCCGCAATGGCCTCGAGGCTGCTGAACTTTTTGCTAAACGAGTCCGTGCAGGTCCAGTCTGCGGCCGCATCAGGCGCCGCACCGTCGCACACGGCGATATTTCAGGAGGCAAAGAGGCTAGAGGAGGAGGGTCAGAGCATTGTCCACATGGAGGTCGGCGAGCCAGACTCGGAGCCGTCAGGACACGCAGTCGACGCGCTGGCATCTGCGTGCGCCAAGGGACACACAAAGTATGGCACTGCCCTTGGAATGACCGAGCTGCGCGACGTCATAGCCAGAGTAGAGTCTGCACACACAGCCGGACTCTCGCATGACAATGTCATAGTCACAATGGGCGCGAGATTTGCCATATACCTTGCCATCGAGTCACTTCTTGATCCGGGCGATGAGATCATAGTTATCGAGCCTGCATGGCCAGCATATGCCCAGTGCGCAATGCGCGCTGGCGTAAAGGTTCGGCACATCCACACCACACTAGAGTCAAGCTGGGAGCCAGACATGTCTGAGATCGAGTCGGCCATAACGCCAAACACGAAAATGATTGCGATAAACTACCCAAACAACCCCACGGGCAAGGTTCTGCCACGGCGCAGGCAAAAGGAGATCATGGACATTGCAGCACGCCACTCGCTCTATGTCCTGAGCGACGAGATATACTCGCTCTATTCGCGCACGGAATGGCACAGTGCACTGGAGTTTGACCATGACAAGACGATCGTGACGCAGTCACTCTCAAAGTCGCACGCGATGACGGGGTTTCGCGCCGGATATGCCATAGCGCCACCCGAGGAGATACGGCGCATGGGTCGCCTACAGTCGCTCTGCCTCACGTGCGTGCCCTCGCCGATCCAGTATGCGTCGCTAGCCGCACTGCAGGCCGAGCCGCCAGGTGCGTCACACGACATTCTCTCGAGGCTCGCCGGCCTCTCGCCGCAGGCATCGGCCATGGGTCTCGAGTTCGCCGAGCCAGATGGCGCAATGTACCTCTTTGCGCGCCTTCCGGGCGGCCTAGACGGCGGTGAGGTTGCCCTCGAGTGCCTCAAAAGGGGTCTTGCGATAGCGCCGGGAGCCGCATTTGGCGGATATGGGCAGTTTGTGCGCCTCTCGGCATGCCGCGATGCGCGCACGTTGGCGCGTGGAATGGATATACTAAATAGCGTCGTCTCTGGAGCCTAGGGCATGAAGAAGCGGGTGTCCGTGATTGGGGCCGCAGGGCAGATGGGCACGTGGATGTGTCGCTACTTTGCGCCAAAGTATGACGTTACAGGATATGACGAGGACGAGTCGAGATCACTTCCAAAGGGGGTCACAAAGGGCTCCTCACTCGTCGGGGCGATCCTCGAGGCAGACTATGTGATACTGTGCACGCCGACACGAAAGACGCCAGAGATCATCAGGCTAATCGCCAAGGAGATGAGGCGTGATGCGTACCTTATCGACATATCGTCGCAAAAGCTAAAGACTGCGCCGGCCCTCTCACGCGTTCCCTCAAAGGTCGTTCCGGTCTGCATACACCCAATGTTCGGGCCGGGAGCCAAGGGCGCAAAGGGCCAGAACATCATCTCTGTGCCGATAAGGGACGGGAAAAAGGAGATCACCGTCTCAAAGTTGCTCTTTCCGGACGCGACGTTCGTCACTATCGACTCTGCCGAGCATGACAAGAGGGTCGCCGTCATACTCGGCCTCACGCACCTTGTCAATATCGCATTTGCGAGCATTGTCTCAAAGGATGAAAAGCCGTCGCTCACGCACAAGATGTCAGGCAGCACGTTCCGGATACAAAAGGCGCTCTCTGACAGCATAATGTCCGAGACGCCTGACCTGATTGACACGATAATATCAAACCCACAGCTGCGCCGCATCGCCGAGGAGCTCTGGAAGGACATCGGGCGCCTCCTCACCGCAGTCCAGGAGAACAAGTCCGAAGAGGTCACCGACTATGTGCGCGCGTGCCAGGCCAGGATAGAGGCCAACGGCGGAACCTCCGAGTCGTACAAAAAGATGATTGCAATGTCGCGCGTGATGGACAAAAAGTAGCCTTGGATGCGCGCAACGTCGCGACGTCATTTGTGCGCAACAATAACGAGTATCTTGTGGTGCGCCGCAGCCAGCGCGTGCGCACGATGCGCGGGCTGTGGTCGGCAATAAGCGGGAGCATAAATGCCGGCGAGGCTGCCCTAGAGCGCGCATATGCCGAGCTACTAGAGGAGGCCGGAATCGCGCGCGACTCGCTGCGCCTCGTCTCCTCGGCGCCGCCGGCCATGGTGAGGTCCGAGAAGCACGCCGGCGAGTGGCGCATACACGCGTTTCTCTTTGAGGCGCGCGACCGACAGGTCACGCTAAACTGGGAGAGCTCTGAGCACCGCTGGGTTGCGCGCGACTCGCTGCGGCTACTAGACTCCGTCCCGTGCCTGGCCGGGACGCTCGACTCGCTTCTCTAGGGGGACGACCTCGGGCTCGGCGCCAGATGGCTCCTCGGGGTCATAGGAGCGCTGCTGCGGCAGCATGACATACACGCACGCGCCGCCGCACATTGTGCACGGGACGTTGTTGCCGGGGTGCTGGCCTGTGCGCGAGTGGATCGCGGCGGCCTTTTCGGGGTCTATTGAGAGGGCGATCTGCGCCTCCCAGTCAAGCGTGCGGCGCGCCTTGGTCATGGCGCGATCCCACTTTATGGCGCGCTCGCGGTTCTTGACGAGGTCTCCGGCATGGGCCGCTATCCTGTACGCGATCAGCCCATCCTTTACCTCGGCGTCATTGGGAAGCGCAAGGTGCTCGGATGCCGTCAGGTAGCAGAGCAGGTCGACTCCCTCGGCTGCTGACACTGCAGCGCCGATTGCGCTCGCAATGTGATCGTGGCCAGACGCAATGTCAGTCACTAGCGGGCCGAGGACATAGTACGGAACTTCGCCTATGAGCGCCTTTGCGATGCGGACGTTTGCTGCAACCTCGTTGAGCGGGACATGGCCGGGACCCTCGACCATGACCTGGACGTCAGACTCGTGCGCGCGTTTTGTGAGATCGCTAATGTTGATCATCTCTTGCACCTGCAGCTCGTCATGCGAGTCGAGTATCGAGCCGGGCCTGAGCGCATCGCCGAGGCTAAACGTCACGTCGTGCTCCTTTGCGACCTCGAGGAGATAGTCATAGTTTGAGTGGTATGGGTTCTCCTTGCCATGGCGCATCATCCATGCCGCAGTTATCGTTCCGCCCTTGCTAACTATTCCGCCATGCCTTCGCACGCGCTCTATGCGTTTTGCAATGTCCATGGTGATGCCCGAGTGTATCGTCGTATAGTCGACTCCGTCTCGCGCGTTGGACTCAAATGCCGCAATAAAGTCATCCTCGCTTATTGCAAGCGGGTCTCTGTGCTTTTCGACGCCGCGGTTGTATGCCTCGTATATCGGGACGGTTCCAAACGTTATGCGGGCCTCGTCCATGAGGCGCCTCCTTATCGCGCCGACGTCGCCCCCGTCACTGAGGTCCATTATCGTGTCGGCATGGTGCTTTACGGCGGTTCGCGCCTTTTGGGCCTCCGCCTCGACGTCGACGTGGAGCGTCGACGTGCCGATATTCACGTTGACCTTTGTCTTGAGGCCCTTCCCTATGCCGACGTTGTGTATGGACTGCGGCCGACGCACGTTTGAGGGTATTATTATGGAGCCTGTGGCCATGCGTCTTGCTAGCCACTCCGCATCGACGCCCTCATCAGCGGCAACGCGGCGCATCTGATCGGTTATCTCCCCGCGCCTTGCTGCTCCCATCTGTGTGCCCATGGCGCGCATGGCAGCACAGAGGGATTTAAACAGTGGCTGCCTCTGGCGCCAAATGCGCGTCGTGGGGCGCACGCCCGTGCGCAAGGCCTAGAGATCACATATATGCGCCGACACGTCCAACTGTGGCAATGTGGGACTGGTTTCGCGGCTGGATGACGGCTGCGCGCAGGTGCGAGATGAGCGACGCCGAGCTGGACAGGCTGAGTCGCGAGACAGACGAGGCCAACACGGTATACATAGGCCCCAACCGCTTGCCCATAACTACACTGTACACAACATTTGACGCGCGGAGGTCGGATTTCATCTATGACGACGACGACGAGTCGTGATACTGCCCCGTAGATCTTGCGCCTTGCCCACCCTGTGCTCTGGTTCTTTACGGGCATTCTGCCCTTGCCCGCGTACCTCGCGTCTGCCACGCGTGTCGACGCGGCATCGGCGTGCGGGCTTCCACATTTGCATTTTGGCCAGAGTTGCCGCTCGCCGGGGCGGGGCTGTGAAACAGGGCATTAGGACAGGTGCCAAACGCGCGTCTCAAGACGCGCGCTCGTGCGTAACGTCTAGAGATCATATATATATGCCGACCCGTCTAACTGCGGCAATGTGGGACTGGTTACGCGGCTGGATGACGGCTGCACGCAGGTGCGAGATGAGCGATGCCGAGCTGTACAAGCTGAGTCGCGAGGCAGACAAGGCCAACACGATATACATCGGCCCCAAACGACTCCCGATATCTCACATATACAGCACGTTTGACGCACGGAGGTCGGATTTCATCTATGACGACGACGACGAGTCGTGATACTGCCCCCTACCTGCAGCAGCAGTGTAATCACCTGGGCGCTCTCTGCAACCACGTTGACATCAAGGCTTCCCTCTTTCTGTCACTAGTAGTTGCCATGCTGCTTGCCTATGCGTTTAGCCCGGCAGTGAACCTGATCACGCTTGTCGGAGCAGTGGCCTTTACAATCGCGGTTCCAATCAGGATTGGCGTGCAGATGCTGAGTAACATGACATTGGCTGTGGGACCACAACTAGTTCCGTCTGGCGCAGAAATGTCTGCACTGGATGATGATGAGACTAGGTCATATTGGAACCAGATTGTGGATGAGCTCCATAACGCGGTGGCCTATAACTCGTCTCTTCTCCGCAAAAAGCACACCCAACACTGGAACATCATGCTGATATCACTGTGTGTCTTTGGATTTATCATGGCAATGACCGTGGTGGGGACGTTCATCGAGCCTCCGGCCTGGAGCACATACCCGTTTCACTAGCGTAACGACGCTTTATGGCGTGTCCTTTGCGCGCAATTGGCGTGCCTGAGCCATCAGGCCATGCCATGGGCTATGGCGCATCGGCCATAGGATGGCACATGACTAGTTCACGGCGCATTGTGCGCAATTGGGCGATTCTTGCCGCATGATTTCAGGCACGGCTTGCCCATCAGGAAATGCGCCACACCGGCGTGCGGCATGTCGCAGACGCAATTCCTGCACAGGCTCAAGCCCGTACCGCGTGAACGCATGGCCTCACCGGCTCGACGCACCGGCAGAACGTGCCACGGCCACGTGCTGCCCAGCACGCCTTTGTGATGGCTCGCCTCAGACTGCATGGGCGCCCATTCTGGCTATAAGGGATCTGGATCGCAGTTATATTGGCCAAGACGCGTGACCAACAGCATGAGACTAGCGCGGGAGTGCCGGCATTGCGGCCGCGAGTTTGAGGGCACGGGGAGCAGGTTCTGCTCATTCAGGTGCGCACAGGAGACGTCCTGAGCATGGCTCGCATGGCTCCATGCCGCGCAACGCGGTGAGCGTCGGTGAACATTCTGTCAATAGGGGGCTCTGATCCGTCCTCTGGCGCCGGCGTGCAGGGTGACGTGAGGGTTCTCTCGGCACTCGGCGCCCACTGCGTCACGGCGATAACTGCGATAACGGCACAGGGCACGTCATCGTACTCGGGCACGCACGCGCTCGCGCCGGCGGCCATACGCGCGCAGATCGACTCGGTGATGGCAGACTTTGAGCTTGACGCAATAAAGGTCGGCATGCTCCACTCTGCTGCCACGGTGCGCGCAGTCGCCTCGGCGATTCGCGGCTCTAGTGCCCCCATAGTGGTCGACCCTGTGATCCGCTCAACGACGGGAGGTGTCCTGCTCCGGCGGACCGCGATTCCGGCCCTCTGCTCTGAGATGCTCCCTCTAGCGGCAGCCGTCACGCCAAACCTCGAGGAGGCCGAGGCCATCTCGGCGAGGCGCGGGCCTGACGCGAGCGCACGCGCACTCTTGGGTTTCGGGTGCGGCGCTGTCATCGTGACAGGCGTGCCGTGCGCCGGACGCATATGCGATCACGTGTACGCGCCGCGCAAGCGCGTGATCCGCGGTCCAGCACACGCTGAGCAGAGCCACGGGGGCGGATGCGCGCACTCGGCGGCCTTGGCGTTTGCGCTTGCGCGCCGGCGCAGCCCATACGAGGCTGCTCGCATGGCCCACACGATCGCCGCATCGCACCTCGATGCGGCCGCCTCGCCCGGCCGCGGCCTTGCGATCACGGGACTGCGCGACTCGCCCCATGTCGCAGGACTTGCTGCGGCAATAGCGGGCATGTGCTCCACGCGCGGCGCACACGCGCTAGTCCCCGAGTGCCAGACAAACTTTGTCGTCGCCACGCCAGGGTCCTCCTCGGCGCAGGACATGATCGGCATGAGCGGGAGAATCGTCAGGGCCGGCACGCGCCTCATCCCCGTAGGCAGCCTTGAGCGCGGCGGCTCGCGCCACGTCGCCTCTGCGCTGGCCGCCATGCGTGAGAGGTTTCCGGACGTCTCCTCGTGCGCCAACATCCGCCGCTCGCCGGCAACGCTTGGCGCGATGCGCCGCCTTGGCATGTCGCTCTCGTCATACGATCGCGCCCGCGAGCCGCGCGCGCGCGCGCGCCTCGAGGGCACGACTGTCGCATGGGGCGTGCGCGAGGCCATCGCGCGGCGAGTGACCCCGCCTGACGTTGTTCACCATGCCGGCGCGCACGGCAAGGAGCCCATGGCCCTAGTCTTTGGCCGCGATCCCGGTGACGTGCTGCGCAAGGTTCGCCGAATCGCCGCGCGTGCTGCTCAACATAAATTATAGGCGCCGACACGCTCATGCATGAAGGCCGTGATGCTTGCAGGCGGGCTCGGGGAGCGCATGGGCTCATACACGACAACAACGCCAAAGCCGATGCTCCCGCTTGCCGGCCGTCCAATACTAGAGCACCTCGTTGAGTGGACACGCAAGGCCGGCATACGGGACATCGTGCTCTGCGTGAGTCACCTCCGCGAGTCGATCGAGGGCCACTTTGGCGATGGGTCAGACTTTGGCGTGCGCATCGAGTACGCCGCAACGCCTCGGCCAATGGCGACTGCCGGACAGCTTCGTGCCGCAAGTGGCCTCCTAGACTCTGCGTTTGTGTGCATGTATGGCGACTCGATATTTGGCCACTCGCTTCGTGCCATGGTCAGGCAGCACGTGCGCACGCGTCCGGCAATGACTATCGCCACGCACATGCACACAACGACAGTCCCGTATGGCGTCATTACTGCGACGCGCGCCGGCACGGTGACATCATGGGACGAAAAGCCGCGTATCGAGTCGCTCATAAACGTCGGCTGCTATGTCATCGAGCCGGCAGTCCTTGCGCTCATCCCGCCAAATCGCGCACTCGGAATGGATGCGGCCGTGAGACGCGCCATTGCTCGCGGCATGCGCGTGCGCGAGTACCGCGCGCGCGGCGAGTTTGTCGACATTGGCGACATTGCCTCCTATGAGCGCGCACAGGCCCGCCTTGGGGGGCAGGACGCATGAGCGCCATGGATCCCGTGATAAGGCCGCTGAGACGTGCTGACCTTGGCGCAGGGTTCCTTGAGTCACTTGACTCGCTGCGCAGCGCTAGCGGCATGGACAGGGAGACTGCCATGCGTGTCATGGACGCCATAGAGGCCAACGACGGCCACACG
This sequence comes from Cenarchaeum sp., assembly GCA_963692915.1. Lineage (GTDB taxonomy): Archaea > Thermoproteota > Nitrososphaeria > Nitrososphaerales > Nitrosopumilaceae > JAHRAL01. Next base: position 872,187 of record OY843584.1, on the reverse strand, counting down.
ACACTTGTGGCCGAGCGCGACGGCCGCATAGTCGGGACCGTGACGCTCCTCATCGAGCGCAAGTTCATCCATGACGGGGGCCTTGTGGGCCACATCGAGGACGTCGCGGTTCGCAAGGGCCACCAGCGTGATGGCATCGGGGGCGCCCTGGTTCGCGCGGCGATCGCCGAGGCGCGCCGCGCCGGCTGCTACAAGGTCGTCCTCGAGTGCTCTGATGACCTCGTGCCGTTCTATGAGGGCCTTGGACTCAGTCGTCACTCTGTGTCCATGAGGTGTGATCTAGACTAGAGTGCCGCTTCGGCTTCGGCTTTTCGCGCATGAGCGAGGCGCCCACGACGATCACGGGAATCGACAGGATCGCAAAGATGATCGGCGTGTACTCTACTGTGGCATTGAGGTGATCAGCGCCGATGCCGGCGACTAGCGTGTGCGCGTATGCCATGCCGGCCATCATCGCGACCCCGCCGATGCAGATCATCATGCCTATTGGCCTCGAGCCGTACCTCCTTGTCATGATATACGAGACTGCCGCAAGAATCGACGCAGGCGCAACGCCGATTGAGATGAACTGGAGTATCTTTGGCGCTGCCTCGATTGTGCGGTAGGGATCCTGTAAAAAGTCATAGAGCACACAGATCTCGGCGGCAAACATGGCAAAGAGTCCCATGCCGGCAGCTGCAATGTACCTCTCTATTCCCACGACGCTACACTATCCCGACTAGGCGCGCAATCTCCTTTCTGCTTGCCTCTCCGAGGTTGGCGGCCGCATCCTCCGGAGACGTGGGGTTTAGGTGTATCCCATACCCGTGCTCGAGGCCGGTCACCTCGCCCTTGACGGGATAGACCTCGACATGCCAGTGTATCTGCTTGCTGTTCTTTTTTTCCGGTGACAGATGGAACGCAATGCCAAATGACACACCCTTTAGGGTCTCGCAGAGCCCACCGAGCGTGGCGCGCAGCATTAGGGCAAGGTCATTTATCTCCTTGTGCGTTATCTTTGAGAATGAAGTTGTGTGCTTTTTTGGGCATATCCAGTATTCGTACTCGTGTGCCGGTGCCCATGGGCACAGTGCGACGAACCCCTCAGTCTGCAGGACCTGACGCGGTCCGCCGGCCTCGACCTCAACAGTGTGGCACATTGGACACACGCCGCGCTCGCTGAGTATGCGGTGCGAGATCGCCGACTCTTTCTCAATTACTGGGGGTATCGTCGAGAATGTCGCAATGTCGAGGCGCGGGTGATCCTTTTGCGAGTCCTCATCGTTTGCATGGCTTGCATATATGGCCACATACGTGACGCCCTTTTGCGTGTAGAGCCATCGCAGGCGGTCCTGAACCACGATGAGCACGTTTGACCACTGCTCCACGCTTATCGTCGAGAGTGACTCCTTGTGGTTTGGCGAGGCGATAACGACATAGTGGTACCCGTATGCGGGCTCCTTGTAGTGCGGAAACTCGCCGTACGTGTTCTCCGGCGTTGTCGTGACTATTGGGTTGTCGCTCTCAAATACGCGTATGGTCCACCCCTTGATGTACTCGCCCTCACTGTCCTGCAGCCTCTGGAGCATGCCGTCCTTGGAGACTAGCGAGAGGACCGACGGGTTGGTCATCGACTCGTTGCCTGGCGCATGTGGGGACTTTTTTGGATCGGCTGCGCGCTTTTCCCTTTTTGCCACTATCGTGAGGCGGTCGGACACATAGTCCTTGCGCATAAAGCCCATATGGATCAGGCGTTGGCGTGGTGTGTTAAAAGCCTTCATGCCACATTGCGCCAATCTGACCAAAATGGGTCAAGAGGGCACTGGCCCCACACACGCCTCGCGCGCGTCGATCGCCGATGATGCGCCTGCAGGCATGGCCTCGGCCTGTGGCCTTGCACGCGTGTGGAATGGCTGCCATGACGCTTAAGCTTATATTCAAACCTCATGCAATCAAGCCAGTTGAAGCCGCAGCAAACGCAAAAGGTAGCCGACCCCGAGCCGGGGATCAACTGGGCGCGCGAGGAGGAGACGGAGAGCTTTTCGCGCACGGTGAGGCTCTTCAGGCAGGGCAAGTACGACGCGGACAGCTTTCGCAGGTTTCGCCTGCAGCATGGCGCATACGGCACGCGCATGACGTCTGACTATGCGATGGTCCGCATAAAGGTGCCGGCCGGCAAGATACTGCCCGCACAGCTTGAAAAGATGGCCCAGCTCAGCGAGCGATTTTCGATAGGCAGCGCACACGTATCGACTCGCGAGAACGTGCAGCTCCACTGGGTCATACTCGAGGACGTCTCGGAGATATTTCGTGGCCTCGCAGAAGTCGGCCTCACGTCGCGCGAGGCGTGCGGCAACACGGTTCGCAATGTGATGTGCAGCCCGCTCTCCGGCGTGTGCGGCACAGAGGCGTTTGACGCGACGCCATACGCGCTAGCGACGGCAAAGTTCCTCCTGCGAAACCCGATGAACCAAAACCTGCCGCGCAAGTTCAAGTTCAACTTTACGTGCTGCGAGGAGCACGGGATGGTCCGAATGGTCGACGTCGGCGTCCTCCCGCAGGTTCGCCATGAAAACGGCGAGGAACGGCGCGGATTCAAGATATTTCTCGGTGGCGGACTGGGCAACAAGTCATTTGTTGGCCACGAGCTTGAGGACTTTACGCCACAGGAGGATCTCATCTACACGTCACTTGCGGTCCTTCGCATATTTGACAGGCTTGGGGACAGGAAGAACCTCGCGAGGAACCGCATGCGATACCTTGTCAACGACATGGGCTGGGACGCCTTTAGGGGCCTTGTCCTAAAAGAGCGCGCGATAATGCGCGCGACACAGTCCGTCACGGTGGGATTTGACGTCGACCTCAAGCCCGATGAGGTCATCCCGCGCCTTTGCGTATCTGATGAGCCCGCCGGCGCCGCACCTGAAGGGTATGCGCGGTGGCTGCGCACGTGCACGTGCGCGCAAAAGCAAGACGGGTTCCGCTCTGTCTTTATTGCGCTCGAGGCCGGCGACATAACGGCAAGCCAGCTTCGTGCGCTAGCGCAGATATGCCGCACGCACTCTGGCGAGGGACTTGCGCGCATAGGCTTTACGCAGAACATTGCCCTCCGCTACGTGCGCGAGGACGGCCTCACCGCGCTCTACGGCGACCTCCTCGAGGCTGGCCTCGCAAGGCCGGGCTCGCTGACTATGGCCGCGCCCATTGGGTGCTCGGGCACGACCTCGTGCAACCTCGCGCTGACCAACTCGCACAGGCTCGCAAAGGAGATACAGCGCAAGTTCACCGAGGCCGGCCTCGACGAGGATGCCGACCTGCGGGGCTCGTCGATAAAGATCAGCGGCTGCCCAAACTCGTGTGGCCAGCACGGCATAGCCACAGTCGGGTTTTATGGCGGCGGCGCGCGCTCCGGAGGCGACATGTATCCGGTGTACCAGATGTCCCTTGGCGGCCGCTCTGACGGAGAGACGATGCTCGGCACCATGTGCATGCGCATGCCCGCAAAGCGCGTCATTCCTGCGCTCCTTGAGCTCATTGACATGTACAAAAAGGACAGGCAGGACGGTGACCTCTTTAGGGACTGGATCCACAAGATCGTCTCTGGCGCGTCTGCAACAAAACTCTCATCTGTCCAGGACATAAAGTCAGCACTAGCGCACCTCGCCACGGCCCCCTCGCAGTCAGATGACGCGGACTTTTTCAGTGACTATGGGAGCGACGGCGGCTACCACACAAAGACCGGAAGGGGCGAGTGCGCCGCATGAGCGGCGCCGAGCCGGACGCCGCCGGAGGCATGCTCACTAGCGCTGATTGCCTGTCTGGGGAGCTGCGCGACGGGCAGACGCGTGTTATTGACGTCAGAAAGCCCGAAGAGTATGCGCGAGGGCACATCCCGTCGGCCGTAAACCTGCCGCTCTCCGAGCTCTTGGCAGATGACAGTGACTCCTCTGTTGCGCGCCTTGCAGCACAGGCCGGCATTGGGGACTCTACGCGCGTCGTCGCCTATGATGACACGTTTGGGGCGCTCGCCTCGCGACTCGTGTGGTCACTAGAGCACATTGGACACAGGAACGTTGCGCTCCTTGACTCGACATACTCGCAGTGGGAGTCGCGCGGACTCGAGGTTTCAACTGACACCCATGGCGTGGAGGCCTCGACGCACACAGTCAGTCCGCGTCCTGAGACGCTCGCCACGGCAGCATACCTCGAGGATGCGGCCTCGCGCGGCGATGTCGTCCTAGTCGACAACAGGGAACGCCTCAACTATCTAGAGAACCACATCCCCGGCGCGATCAACATACCCTACAGGACGCTGGGCGCCGAGGGCAGCGTCCTGCGCCCGCGCGAGGAGATCGCGCGCCTCCTTGAGAATCGTGGCATACGCCAGGGCGCTGAGGTCATCACGTACTGCGGCAGCGTTGGGACGCTCTCGGGCCTGGCCTACTGCGCGCTGCGCTCGGCCGGAATGCCAAACGTGCGCCTCTATGTGCGCTCATTTAGGGAGTGGAAGGGTCTCAAAAAGCCACTAGAGACGCAGGCTGACGCAAACTATTGGGATCTGTCAGCCGAGTAGCACACGCGGCCTAGCCGACCTCGTTGCGAAGCTGCTTTGTCACCGAGGCCTCTACGTTCTCTAGCATCGTCATCATCTTTTTCTTGTTGTCGCGCAAAAAGTCCACTGACCCGTCAGCTAGCCTCACCTTCCACAGGCGCATCTCACGATGCTCCTCCAAAAAGTTCTCGATCATGTGCTCGCCGCACCTCTTTGGGTCGATGAACTGCTCGAGGTTCTCAAGCGTTGCTGGTACATCCTCCTCGCCGATGCTCACCTTGACATCCTGTATTGCGCTGCTCAGCCTCTTGAGGCCACCGACCTCGGCGGGTGATGACTTTTTGATCCCAAAGAGTCCGCGCTTGATCGGAGGCAGCTTTTTTGCGACCGTGTCGGCGAGGTCATACGTGGGTATCTTGTGAAAGCCATCACGCCTCTCATGCATTGTGAGCAGGCCCTTTTGCATCAGGTTGCGCAGGGCCTCCTCGGCGTCGACCCTGTCCAGAAACGTTGTCCACACTATTGCGCCTATCGTGTGGTATCCCTGCCTCACGGACTCGAGGACGACGACCTCTATTATCCTCTTAAAGCCGTCCTCGATGCGCACATTCTGAAAGTCCCTGTCCTTGACTGCGCGCCGTGCGTTCTTTACGTCGACCTCTATGGAGCGCTTTAGCGCCTCGATCGACTCAGTCACCCTGCCCAACATCGACAGGTAGCACGCCCTGTTGTAGCGAGCCATGCCGAACTTTGGATCAGAGTCGATCGCCTTCTCGACGCTGTCTAGTGCGCGCGCATAGTTCTTTTGACCATAGTGTATGAGGGACTTTAGGTTCCATGCCTCGGCGTTGGCGACGTCAATGTCAAGCACGCGGTCATACACGCGCATCGCCTCGGCGTGGTCGTCCATGTGGAACCGCGCGTACCCTAGCTTTAGCAGGACCTCCACGTTGCCGGGCTCAAAGGCTAGGGCCCGCTCAAAATGCGCGACGGCCTCATCGAGCCTATCGTCGGCCATGCAGTTTATGCCCTTTTTGAGGTATTTCTGGAGCTGATAGTCCGGCTTTGCGAGACCATCCTCGCCGCGCCGTGCCGGCACATCGCCCTTCTCGCCCTCCTTGCGCTTCATGTTGGGCATTGGCAGCACGTTTCTAGATAAATACCATTCTAGGAGCTGCCCACCAGCCACGCCTGCGCGCCGTGCCCCCGTGCCCACACATGATGCCTTGTACGAAAAGTAGTAGACTGGGCAGGAATGCTTGCCGGGCGCAGATCCGGGAGCCCCGGGGGCGCCCCGGGATCCGGCAGGCTGCCGAAACATACGTTTGGGGGGCTCCGCCGCCGGCGCGCCATGCCGGTCAGGAGGCTTGACGACAGGGCGCTCCGGTACGTGGCCAGGACGCTGGCGACGCGGAGCGCCGAGGAGGTGGCGCGCGAGCTGGGGATCTCCAGGGCGTGGTCGTACAGGCTTCGCGCGCACTGCCGGCGCACCGGCGCGCCGCCGGAGCCGCGGCCGATGGGAAGGCCGCGCAGGGACGTCACCGACGGCGAGGTGGCCGAGGTCCTCGGCGAGCACGCCGACCGGCCGGCCGGCGTCGTGCGCGTGGCCGAGGGGCTGCGCGGCAACAACTCAAAAATAACGTACTGGTCGGTGTACCGCATCATGCTGGCGGAGGGGCTCGTCACGAGGTCGCGGGCGAAGTCGCGCAGGCGAAAGTGGGTCAGGTTCGAGCGCGCGCACTCCGGCGCGCTGTGGCACGTGGACTGGCACATAATGAAATACGGGCCACTTGCGGGCTCGCACCTCATAGTGTTCCTCGACGACGCGTCGCGGTGCGTCACGGGCTTTGGCGTGTTCGCCGAGGCCACGTCGGAAAACTCCGTGCTTGCGCTGCGAAAGGCGATCAGGATGTTTGGCGCGCCGGCGCAGATCCTCTCGGACCACGGCACGCAGTTCACGGCAAGCCGGCGCGGCACGCCGAGCCGCAGCTGGACGCCGACGCTCTTCGAGCGGGAGCTGCTGGACCGCGACATAGCGCACCTCATGGCGCGCGTCCGCCACCCCCAGACCAACGGCAAGGTCGAGAGGTTCTTCCAGACGCTCGAGACGGAGATCGGCCACTTTGGCGGGGTCCCCGAGTTCATCGCGTACTACAACGAGAGGCGCCTCCACTTCGCCCTGGACATCAAGGGCGGCGAGACGCCCCTGCTGGCCTACAGGAGGCGCAGGGCCGACGGGCGGGTCCGGGCGGAGAACCCGAGGTGGATGGAGGTGGACTCGAATGAGTGAGTCTACTACTTTTCGTATAAAACACCGTGCCCACACATGACAAAATACAAAAATACTTGGCATCTGAGCTGCGATCCATGCCGGACCGGATCAGGACGCTGGACGTGGGAGGACGCTCACCGTTTGCCGGCTCGGGCGTATTTGAGGCCGCCATATCACTCGTCGGCGAGAGACCAGATGCCGCATCGGCCTCCTCAAGGTCATTTGATGCCTTGTGGTCTTCTGATTTCCACCTGAAGGTAAAGGACGGCGAGTTTGCCGTCTCGCTGGGAGGCGATGGTCAGCGGCCGATTCCGGACTCTGTGTTTGGGCTCGGCTCGGTCTGGGTTGTTGTAAACGACGTCTTTTCTGGCGAATGCACAGTCTTTGAGGCTGCCGTTCCAGGAGGCCGTCCAGAGGCGCCCCGGCAACGTGATGTGCAAAGGCAACCTCGCTCCAATGAACCGCGCGCAAAGCAGGGCGCGCGCGGCGCGCCGGGTCCCCTGGGTGACAAGGGCGCGCGCGGCGCGCAGGGTCCTCCTGGTGAGCGCGGCAGCGCCGGACCGACCGGAACGCAGGGTTTGCCCGGACCGCGCGGCGTGTCCGGACCGCCCGGCGCGAAGGGTAAGCCCGGCTCAAAGGGTCTCACCGGCGACAAGGGTGACAAGGGCGACAAGGGTCCGTCAGGTCCACCGGGCGACAAGGGAACGACCGGCCCGACCGGCTCGCCGGGCGACAGAGGCCCCCAGGGCCCGAGGGGCCAGGTGGGCTCAAAGGGCGACAAGGGTCCACAGGGATCAATTGGTGACAAGGGGATCACCGGAGAGCGGGGTGCGCCCGGCTCAAAGGGGGAGACGGGAGCACGCGGCCCGTCTGGTGACAAGGGTCTGCAAGGCCCGCCGGGTCCGCATGGTGACAAGGGCCCGCCGGGTCCGCATGGTGACAAGGGGACTACCGGCCCGCCGGGTCCTCCGGGTGACAAGGGAGAGGACGGCCCGCAGGGAACTCCGGGCGACAAGGGTCCGTCCGGCCCGCAGGGCGAGATGGGACAGAAGGGCCTGACCGGAATTCCCGGACCACAGGGCGAGATTGGAGAAAAGGGTTCTGCCGGCCCACTAGGCGAGAAGGGACAGCCCGGGATGCAGGGTTTGCCCGGTGACAAGGGTCCACAGGGATCACAGGGACCGCAAGGCGAGCGCGGTCCGCCCGGCCCTCCAGGTGATAAGGGCATGCACGGCCCACAGGGGATACAGGGTCCACAGGGCGCGCGAGGTCCGGTGGGTTCGGCCGGTCCGGCCGGAGAGCCCGGCCCGCGCGGCGGACAGGGCGAGGTTGGCCCCCCGGGTCCGCCGGGCCCACCCGGCCCGCCAGGTGACAAGGGCACGTCTGGTGCAATGTCAGAGGATCAAAAGGCGATCTTTAAGGATCTCCTCGACACCCTAAAGGCAAAGGACATAATCACGACCGAGGAGCAGATCCGCCTCATGAGCTACCTGTACTAGCGTACGTGTGGATTCTGCCTGGCTCAAAGTGCGCGCGCAGGCCGTTATGTTGAAATAGCTCGAGCCCCGCCACGCGTGTTGATGCCTCCTGACGACAAGGTCGAGTTTCGCATGCTGGACCATGCGCGCCTCGAGAACGAGTACATGTCCTTCAAGCTTGAGGATGACACGGTTGTAAAGGTAAAAGTAGATCTCGACAGGGTCGGCAAGGCAACCAACTACACAAACCCTGACGGGACTCCACACTATGCGATAAACACGTCAGTAAAGATATCCGTCCTTCCGGCCGAGAGAACGTTCACCGTTCCAAGGGGCAACATAAAGGGCAAGGTCGAGTCTCCGCCTCCACCAAGACAGATGTTCAAGTAGGCAGATATTCTGGGCAGACCCTATAGGGGATTGAATCTAAAATAATTGGAAAAAAAGTCGCCAAAGGCGACCCTGATTTAGGTGATGACGGCTATGCGCGTCTTCGCCTGCGTTTCTTTGGGGCTGCAGCAGTCTTGGTCGTACGACGACGCCTGCGCGTTGCGGGCTTTGCGGTCGTTGACTTTCGTCTACGCCTCTTCACCGTGCGCTTGGGCTTTGCCGAAGTTGCCGACTTTCGTCTGCGCCTCCTGACTGTGCGCTTGGGCTTTGCCGAAGTTGCCGACTTTCGTCTGCGCCTCCTTGTGGGCTTTGCCTTTGCAGCTGTCTTGCGTCGTGTTGTACGCCTCTTGGTAGCGGTCCTCTTCGTCGTGGTCTTCCTTCTTGTCGTCTTTCTTGTCGTTTTCCTAGTTGTCTTCCTAGTCGTTTTCCTAGTTGTCTTCCTTGTCGTCTTCCTAGTAGTCCTTCTCTTCGTTGAGGTGCGTTTCCTAGAGACTGCTTTTCTCTTGGTAGCCATTACATCTGCGAGCAACTCATAGTTTTTCTAAAGCAATACTAAACATTATTACACAATTTGATAACAAATAGTAAACGAAATTTGGCACAAGATCGCAGCACTGTGACCACGTTCACTGCGCAAATTGGCGCCCAAAATGGCGCATTTTACGCGTGTTTGTGCACGTGGGTCGACAGAATCACGCCCATTGTGCCTTGATTATGGTCAGGACGTCCTCGTCATGGAGCTTGTGCTCTATGCCTATGCGCTGGCCGCCAAACTTTACGCTGCTGCCCCAGATCATCGCATAGCGGAACTTGCGCCTCATCGTCCGGTGGAGCTTGTCGCACACGTCACCAACCGTGTCGCCCTCCCTCATTATGAGCGGTTCTACATAGTCGGCCTTGCCGCCCTTTGGCCTCATGTAGATGCGTATGAACCTGAGCTCGGCGTATATGCGATCCTTGAGCTCCTCGACTCCGGCTCCAGTGTCTGCTGAGACCTCGAGGTGTCCGGCCTTTACCTTTTTTCGCATGGCATCAAGGAAATCCGCGTCGACGAGGTCTATCTTGTTGACGATGGTGAGGGCCTTGGCGTACGTCCTGTTGCCTGATATGCGGTCTATGATCTGGTCTGAGGTCACGTCCTCCCTTATGACGACGCGCGCACTGTTGATGCCATACACGTGCAGGACGTCAGTAAGGAGACGCTCCGTCGTCTTTGTGAGGTGAACCTGCTGCGCAATGGCTATCCCGCCACTGTGCGTCTTTTCAATAGTTATGTTTGGCGGATCCTGGTTTAGGCGAATGCCAACGTTTCCAAGCTCGTTGACTAGGACATCCTCATGGTATGGCTGGAACACGTCGAGCACAAGCAGCACAAGGTCGGCATTTCTGGCAACGGCGAGCATTCGTTTTCCCATGCCGCGCCCTGTTGATGCGCCCTTTATTATTCCGGGCAGGTCAAGAACCTGTATGCGCGCACCCTTGTACTCCATCATTCCGGGAACTACAGTGAGTGTCGTGAACTGGAATGCGCCAACTGTTGACTTGGCGCCGGTGAGCGCGTTGAGCAGCGTCGACTTGCCGACGCTTGGAAGGCCGATAAAGACGACTGTCGCGTCCCCCGTGCGCCTTACGTCAAAGCCCTCAGAATCCTGGGCCCCGCCAGATGCCGAGTCCTCCTGCTCGCGCTTGAGCCTCGCTATCTTTGCGCGCAGGAGGCCAAGGTGGTGCTCGGTGGCCTTGTTGATCTGCGTGCGTGCCATCTCGTCCTGTATGGCCTTGATCTTTTCGGGGATTCCCACACGGCGCGCGCGTGGGGCTATTCTTAATATTGTTGCCGTGCGCGCCGCGCGCGACAGGCATTGCGGAGATCATGTGGGTATGGCAGGACACGGCCACGCGGGTCGCGGGGCAGGCTCGCATGACCCTTGATGCGCTCGTCTCTGAGGCTCGCGCAATGGTCGACTCGGCCATGGGCGCGCTCGGCCTCGACGGGCTCGACTATGGCGTCGAGCCCTCGGCTAGGCCAGGGTTTGGCGACGTCTCCTCCAACGTGGCATTCCTACTTGCGCGCTCTGCGCATCGCGCGCCGCGCGAGATTGCCACAGACATTGCGCGCTTGTGCAAACCGCGCCGACTCGTTGGGAGAGTTGAGGCTCACGCCTCTGGTCACGTCAACTTTTTTGCCGATGCTGCAGCACTGGCCACCGAGACGATCACCGCATCACAGCAGGCGACGTACTGCAGGGCCGACATTGGCCACGGGGAACGCGTCACCGTCGAGCACACAAGCGTAAACCCAAACAAGGCTCTCCACATAGGGCACCTGCGCAACGTCATCGTGGGAGACACCGTGGCGCGCATACTTGCAGCAACAAACCATGACGTGCACACGCTCAACTATGTGGATGACTCTGGCCTGCAGGTGGCAAACCTCATACTGGGATTCACGCGCCTTGGCTTTGACGAGTCGCCACCGGAGGGTCAAAAGTTTGACGCGTACTGTGGCGACACGGTATATGTGGGCGCAATGGCTCGCATAGAGGAGGATGAGGGTCTAAAGCGGGAGGCAGGGGCAATACTGACAGCAATGGAGCGTGACGGAACCGAGGAGGCTCGACTTGCCGACAGGCTGACGCGCATGATCCTCGACTCGCAGCTTCAGACGTGCTGGCGTGTGGGAGCACGGTATGACTGCCTCAACTTTGAGTCGCACATACTGCGCTCTGGCATGTGGGACGAGATATTTGCGCGCCTCAAGGATGCGGGCACGGTTCGCCTCGAGACAGACGGCAAGAACGCCGGATGCTGGACGGTTCCGGGGGCAGGCGAGGACGATGATGACAAGGTTCTCGTCAGGAGCGGCGGGACGGCAACGTACATGGCCAAGGACATACCGTATGCCGCATGGAAGCTGGGCCTCGTCGATGACCCCTTTGAGTACGTCGCGTATGCGCAGGATCAGCCTGATCGTGCGCTGCTCTGCACGGCACTGCGCGGCTCGGGCGGCAGGGCGCACGACCTGTCAGCAGGGCGCGTCATAACGGTCATAGACTCGCGCCAGTCGCGCCTCCAGGCGATCATCGAGTCGCTCCTGCGCCGCTTTTTTGGCATCGCCGAGGGCGCATACGTGCACCTCGCATACGAGTCAGTCACTCTGAGCGCCGAGACCGCACAGGGCATTGGCCTGGCCACGGGGGGCAAGAGCGTCCAGATGTCTGGCAGGAGGGGACTCTATGTGGGCGCTGACTCTGTCCTCGACTCGCTCCTCGAGCGCGCAATGGCCGAGACCTCTGGGCGCAACGAGGGGATGGATGCTGCCGAGGTGCGCACGATCGCCGAGCAGATCGCCGTCGGCGCAATCCGTTATGAGATGGTCCGGCAGGATCTCGACAGGGCCATCACGTTTGATCTTGCGCGCTCGCTCAGCCTCGATGGCGACACGGCCGCATACCTCCAGTACTCCCACGCGCGCGCGATCCGCGTGCTTGAAAAGGCGGGGATCGACCACGGCAAGGCAGACTATGGGGCACTCGCAGGCTCCCACGAGCGCGCCCTCGTCATGGCGATAGGCTCGCTTGGGGTCGCACTGCGCGGTGCGGCTGCTGGCCTCTCACCCAAGGTTCTTGCGCGATACGCCCACGATCTCGCCGTCACGTTCAACTCGTTCTATGAGCATGTCAGGGTTGCCGGCGGGGACGGGGGCAGCGGAGCTACGGCCGCACGAGTCGAGCTGGTCACCTCGTTCAGGGTCACACTCGAGGGCGTCGCGGCCCACCTCGGAATCCCGCTTCCTGGCCGCATGTAGGCCATATCGCGCGGCGTGGATATATTACACCGTGCGCATCGCGCGCGCGCAGATGGAAAAGATAGAAGCCGGCGATGACGTCCTCTTTTACTATAACGGGACAAAAAAGTGGCTAGTCAGGGTGTCTGATGGGGGGCAGCTCCACACGCACATTGGGGTCATCGACCACCGTGATGCGATCGGCCGGCGCTACGGGACCAGGCTTGTGACAAACAAGGACAAGTATGTCTATCTCCTGAGGCCAACGACACACGACCACATAATGAAGCTCCAGCACGGCACGCAGATCGTGTATCCAAAGGACCTGGGCTATATCGCGGCCCGCTCTGGACTCATGGGCGGGCAGACAGTCGTCGAGATTGGAACCGGAAGCGGCGCGCTCACGATATTTGCGGCCAGCATCGTAAAGCCTGATGGCCATGTCCACTCGTTTGACGTCGATGAGGAGTTTATGAAGATTGCAGCAAAGAACATTGCGCGCGCCGGCATGTCCGACCATGTCACGCTCAACAAGGTGGACCTAAAGTCTGCCAAGAGGATGCCAGTCTCGGGTGCAGACCTCGTCATAGTGGATCTTGGCGATCCGTGGACGGTCCTGCCGCAGGCGCGCAAGATGCTGCGCGACAGCGGCGCTCTCTTTGCCGTGTGCCCAACGGTCAACCAGCTCGAGCGCCTCGTCGCCGAGCTAGTTCAGAACGAGTTTACCGATATCGAGTGCAGCGAGCACATACTGCGGCCGATAAACGCCAGGGAGGGCAAGACGAGGCACGCGTTCCAGCCCATAGGGCACACGGCGTACCTCTGCCACGCGCGCAAGGCGCACTTTGGGCGCGCACGCGCGCAGGCGGCCACCGATGGCGCGAAAGGGACTTAACGCCCTGGTGTCGCCGTGGGGTCACGTTGGCGTCGACCATAACTGCCGCAGACGCGGGAACATGCATCCCGCCGCGCAAAATCACCTCAAGAAAGGGGCAGAACGGCAAGGTTCTCATAGTCGGCGGCGGCACGACATACCATGGCGCGCCTGCGCTCTCGTCACTCGCCGCACTAAGGGCCGGCTCTGACCTAGTGTACACTGCAGTTCCGCCGCACCACGCCACGGCGATCCGGTCCATCTCGCCCAATCTCATCGTCATCCCGCTCGCCGACCAAAAGCTCACGCGCGGCGCGGCAAGAAAGCTCGTCGGAGCTGCCCCTGTCGGTATAGACTCTGCAGCCATCGGCATGGGACTCACAGTCGCCGAGGATGGAGCCCTCGAGCTCCTCGTCTCATCGCTCGTCGCCGCCGACACCCGCCTGGTCCTTGACGCCGGTGCCCTTTCTGCTGCGATCCTGCCGGCAATATCGGGCAAGAACTGCCTGCTCACGCCGCATGCCGGCGAGTATGCGCGCCTCTTTGGCGAGGCACCGCCCGTGGACCTCGAGTCGCGCATTGCGGCTGTAGAATCGCGCGCGGCGGCCTGCTCGACGACCATACTCCTAAAGGGGCCAACTGACGTGATATCAGACGGCAGCGTGACTGTGGTGTGCAAAAAGCGCGCGCCGGCCATGACCGTCGGCGGAACCGGCGATGTCCTCTCTGGAATCGCCGCCTCGATACTCGCGCGAAACCGTAACGCACGTGAGGCGGCCACCGCTGCGGCCTTTGTCAACGCGTCAGCCGGCGAGCGCATCCAGGAGCGCCTGGGTGCGCACATGCTCGCAACTGACATTATCGACGAGCTGCCCGGCGTGATGGTCCAGTTTGACCGGTACGAGTAGCGATCACGCACACGCAGGGATCGCCTGCTGACTCGCGCCTTAGGACGGCAGGGTCGTCCCCTGCCTCCTCCCTGGCGCGCCGCAATCCGCTCGAGGGGGTTCGTGCTCACACGAGTGCCCCCGGCAGGGGCTGCATGATGGCCTGCCGTGCGGCGCCACCTGCTGCCTCGTGCCGGCTGCGCCCCACGATCCGCGCCAGGACCCTGCGATCAGGGGCGCGCCCTGCGCGCACAGCGTCGTGCGCAGGCAGAAACCCCTTTATTGTGCCCCCCGGCCCGCTTGGGCGTGTCCTACATGTATATGCCAGGCGCGACTGCAGTCGGCATGATATTTGACGGCGGTGTCGTCTTTGCGAGCGAAAAGCGCATAGCCTACGGCAACCTCCTAGTCTCAAAGTCGACCAAAAAGGTCTTCCAGATCACCCCAAAGGTCGGCGCGACGTGCGCGGGCCTCGTGGCCGACATGCAGATACTCTCGCTCCAGATAGCTGCCCTCTCGAGGATTCGGGCCATGGAGATACAGAGGGACGTGCCGCCCAACACGGTCGCAAAGATGATGTCAAACATGATGTACGAGAGGCGCTTCTTTCCGCTCCTCACGCAGGTCATCGTGGGCGGAGTCGTCGGCGAGCCGTCGATATACACGCTAGACCCGCTAGGCTCGGTCCTCCCCGACAGGTATGCCGCAGTGGGAACCGGCGCCGAGATGGCACTCGGCGTGCTGGATCCACAGTTCCGTGAAGGCATGTCCGAGGATGACGCAGTCACGCTCGCCAAAAAGTCGATCCGCTCGGCCTCGATGAGGGACACGGCGAGCGGTGATGGCATTGACGTCATGGTGGTCAACGCATCAGGCGCGCGCGAGTTTAGCGAAGCGCCCTAGGATATGGCCTTGGCCGCATTCCAGTGCCTGTCAGACACATAGTGCATGTTTGTGACGACCTCGCCGCGCTTCATCGTCTCGACCTCGGCGCTAGCGACGCGCGCGCGGCCGACTGCGAGGTACTTGCCATGGGCCTCCTCGGCAATGCACACAATGTCATCTGTGGCAAACTCTGTGTTGCCTGTTATGCCTGGGCGCATGAGGTTTGCGCCGTTGCACATGAACCTCACCGCACCCGTGTCGACTGTGACCCTTGGGAATGCGGCGAGCGTCTCGTCCTGCCCGAGAAACGGCAAGAGCGCGCCGTCGACCTCTAGGACGCGCACACCGTCTAGCTCGTAGAGTAGCGAGCCCTCTAGGCGGTGGACCCTTGCGTTGCGCGCCGAGGGCGCCCCAACACCGTGCCACTGCTCGGCAATCCTTGAGACCAGTCCGGCAGTGTCGCTCTTTGAGAGCGTGTCTGTCCTCATTGCCGCGTCATGTCCCGCCGTATGTCAATGAGGTCGCGCACTATGGAGCTTGCAGTCTCTGTCCCGCCGGCACCCCTCCCGATTATCGTCTGCGTGCCCGAGTGCTCGGAGACAAATGATATTCCGTTGAGCGTCCCGTTCACGCAGAGGGGATCATCAGTGCCGACCTCGCGCGGGCCCACGCTGAGGACGCCGTCGCATGACGCTATGAGCTTTATCGCGCTTCCTGCCCCTTCTGCGCGCCTGACGTCCTCGCCGCTGACGTCACGTATGCCCGTGCGGTCAATGTCAGGCATCGTGACCTTCATGCCCATGACCCAGTTTGCGAGTATGACGAGCTTTGCTGCCGCATCGAGGCCGTCTAGGTCGAGTGACTCGTCGGCCTCGACGTAGCCCTTTGACCTCGCGTCACCCAGCGCGTCATCAAATGACATGCCGCCGGCCATGCCCGTGAGGATATAGTTTGTCGTCCCGTTGAGTATTCCCCTAAAGGAGACGATGCGCTCGCCGCGCAGGCTGTTCTTTGCATAGTCGAGTATCGGCGTGCCGCCGCCGACTGTGCCGCCAAACCTGAGTGAGACGCCGTTGTGGCCGGCAAGCTCCATGAGCGAGGGGAACGCTAGGGCGAGCGGGCCCTTGTTGGCAGATATCACGTGCATGCGGCGGCCCATCGCAGTCATGATATGTGACATGCCGGGCTCGGCGTCAGTATAGTTGCTGCTAGTCGTCTCGACTAGGACGTCGGCCTCGGCGTCCTTGATCATCTCGGTGCCGGTGCGGCCGGCCACGCCGCCCTCGCACGTGGCAACTGACCTGCCGCGCCCCTTTGCGGCCACTAGCGTTGATGCGTCAAGCCCCGCAGAGTCGGCCACGGCCCCGCCGCTGTCAGCAACTCCGACTATGCGCGGCTTTACGCCAAACCTAGAGTACAGGTCGCCTGCCCTCGACTCGAGGAGCCTAGCGAGGCTCTGGCCCACGACGCCAAAGCCGCAGAGTATCACGCGCAATGCGACGGTGCGGCGCTCCTTCATTAATTAACATTGGCGCGCCGGCCGCACACTGGCGCTAGGGGTCTAGGGCAGTGCTGCATTCGGCGGCCCTGTGTGGCATGGCGTGCAGGGCAGGGCTAGGCGCGCGATTTGGCCTGGAGTCTTGTGTCTGTGATATGTTCTGCTATGCTCAATGCGATGCCTCTCACATTCTGAACGTCAATGGTGTCAAGAGTATTTTTTTGCATCAGTGATGCCATCCGATCGGCCTGATCCAATGGGCGAATCTTGGTGCTGCTCTCTGCCCTGGCGCTAATTATGGCGTCTTTTACCATGTATACGTGCTTTTCAACAGTCGCCTTGTCACTATCTGAGATCGTGATCTTTGACGTGTCTGGAATTCTTGCCTCATATGCCATAATCATGCGCTTGCATATGTTGGACAGGATGCCAAGTGAGCGCAGAAGCGAGTCAGTCTCCTCGCAAAGCCGGAATTTTTCTGCCTTCCGAATCGTTAGGTAATTAAACACGCCTAGCATATATGCATAATATCCGTATACCGTGGCCACTGTTAGGGCAATGATAGACGAGAGCAGCGAGACGGCATTATAGAGATTTCCTGTGGCGATCAGGGAACCTGCATGAATTGTGACTAGTCCTCCGCCTATGACTACGACAAGCATGAGCGACAGCGTGAGAACTCTTGGCATGTCCATATCTGCATGTCACCTGCCCCGCACCAGCATGTCGGCAATGTCGTCATACACCCCTGGAACTGCCTTGGAATTGTATATGTACCACTGGCGCGCCTCGTCGATCATCTCTTCTCGCGTGGGCGTCACGGAGTCTTTTCTCATCTCGTCATCTATGTGGCATATCGTCGCGGCTATCTGGAGCCATTCGGCGTCGTTGCCGTGCTTTTGCGCAAACTTGACAAACTCGGCCTTTCTGTCCCACTCTTGGGCCGGCTCTGAATGGAGATCAGTAATGTCATCAAGGTCGATCTCGAGCCTGATCGAGTGGGGACTTGATATGCTCCACTCGTAGTCAAACCTCTCTAGTCCGGGACACCCAAACCTGTGCTTTGCAAAGTATACCAGTATGTTCAGTGCCAGGCGCTCCGCGACGCTACCCTTGCTAGGCGATATGCCGCAGCCAACCACGCCGGCGTCGCAGAGGACATGGAATATGGGGACAGCGGATCCTGGAGGCGGGGCTCCGATCTTGGAGGTTAGCCTGGGCCGTTTCCTCTGGCCATCGTGGGCACCGGTGTCCGCTTTTGGCACCTTGACGACCTCTGATGTGGCCTGGGGACTCCCGCAGGTCGGACACTGCATGGCGTGCTCTTGCTCGGACATTGGCCTTGGAGCGGGCCGTTGATCGTATAAGCGTTATCTCTGGTTTTTAAATACGTGGTAGGCGTAGCATGGCCTATGGACTCCTGCTGCCTAATGTGCGCCCCATGTGGCACTTATGCAGTGTCCGGCGCCCTGGGCTGCGCGTCACCCCGTGTCCTTGCTAGCATGTCGGCAATGTCGTCGTACACCCCTGGCACGGCCTCGGGATGGAATATGTACCACTGGCACGCCTCGTCGATCATCTCCTCCCGCGTGAGCGTCACGGAATCCTTCATCATCTCGTCATCTATGTAACATATAGCCGAGGCTATCTGGAGCCACTCGACGTCGTTGCCGTGCTTGCGCGCAAACTCTACAAACTCGTCCTTTCTGTCCCACTCTTGGGCCGGCTCTGAATGAAATCCCTTCATGTCATCAAAGTCGAGCTCTAGCCTCATCGAGAATGTGCTCACCGCGCTCCAATCAAAGACATACCTCTCCAGCCCCGGACACCCAAACCTGTGCTTTGCAAAGTATACCAGCATGTTCAGGGACAGGCGAGTGTCGTTGTCCTCGTCCTTTGGGGACATGTCACAGTCAATCACGCCTGCGTTGCAGAGGACGTGGAATATGGGGACAGCGGATCCCGGTATGGGGGCGAGTGGCCCGCCCTCGGCCTCTAGCCTGAGCCGAATCATCCGGCTTTCATACGCGCTGATCTCCTTTTTTGGCACCCTGTCGGCCTCCGCTGCGGCCCTGGTGCTCCCGCAAGTAGGGCATGGCGTGGCATGCTCTTGTCCTGACATTGGCCTTGGAGCTGGCCGCTGATCGTATAAGCGTTATCTCTGGTTTTTAAATACGTGGCAGATGTGGCATGGTCGGGAGACATTTGCGTCTTGCGCACACTGGATACCTGTTTCTGTGGCACGGCAAATTCTGCCCCGTCGCCCATGACGGCCTATCCACTGGACTTTTTGTCCTGCAGCCTCTTGCTAAGTGATGCCATTAGTGCCAGGATCACGTCCTGGCGAGCCATGCCCTTTTTGTCCATAATGCTGACCATTTCGTCGACCACCCTGTCTGCCATCTTGTCCTTGCCGCCACCTGCAATGGCCACGTTAATGCTCTCTGTCCCGTCCCTGTTTGTAACCGTGATCCTGTACGGTGGCGGTGATGCGCTAAGGTGCCTTGCGGACTCGTCAAAGTTTAGTGCCATGAGACGAAGAAACCTGCTGGCCAGATCTTTGAGGTTTGTGTCAAACACCCTTCTAGTCTCGTCAGTCCAGTCAGCAACTGGCTTTTCTGTCAGGACCATTGCCACATACCCTATCCACTCATCGTCATCAAGGGCACTGGTGGCAATGGCGTTCAGAAACCCGCGCATTCCGGAATCCGCACCTGTCGCCCTCTCGGAGAGCGACACTGCAATGGTGGCCAGGCGCTTGCGGTCATTTACGCGCGTGGCCTTTAGCAGAGCGGCGCGCAGGGCATCGAGCATGTCCGGATGAAACTTTTCTAGCGCCTTGACTGACTTTGCCAGCCTGGTGCCAAACTGGCTTGATGACAGGTCGACTCCCAGCGCGCGCGGCAGTGCCTCAAAGAGCATTACGTCTGGCTCTGTCGATCTTAGTATCGCGTCCCTGACTGCCGTGTCGTGCCTCCCCATGGTCTTTGTCACCCTGGTGTATGCGGGCAGCCTGGATGCGGCCTTTACCAGCTCGCCTATCACGCCTAGGAGGCTCGCGTTTGCCCCTAGTGCCGCCGCGACGCCCCTGATCGCCTTGGCCTTGTGCCCCGTTCGGCTTGCGAGGTGCTTTATCTCAAAATGGCCGGGATTCTTTAGGAGGCGCTCGATCACCTCTGGTGCCATCGTCGGCTTGTACGTCCCGTGCTCATAGAGCGCAACGTCATCGCGCTTTGTGAGCAGTGCTGCGACTAGGAGGATCGGCATTATGCCGGCCTTTGCGCCTATGGGGGGCGCCTTTAGCGCAGAGTAGACCTCGCTTACGTTCACGCGGTGCCGCCTCGATCGCGCTATCGAGGACATGACCAAATCCCATGCCGCGCACAGTCCGGAGCGCGGCCTGGCTATGCCCCATGACCTGCCGCTGCGTGCGTGCATGCCTGTCCTCTTGAGGACCGACTCGTACATTGCGCGCTCTGGCCCCCATCCGGTCATCCCGAGGCTCTCCTCGCCGTGGCGCATGACCATCGCGTTGATCAGGGTGAGCCTTGCGCGCGAGGCCTGCGTTGAGAGCCTTGTCCGGTTCACCATCTCGTTGTGCGCATGTGGCGTCTTTGGATACGCAATGTCGGCTGCTGCTGACACGGCAACCCCGCCGCTTTTGTCAAGTCGACGCGGCCTTGCCCCGACATTAACTAGCCACCACTCTGCGTCATCGCCATACGCGCGCTCAAGCCCCGTCTCTATGCCGGTGATCCCGTGGACCATGCGGTCCCAGAGCTCTCGGCGTGCGACCCAGTCTCCCTTTATGGCATCATCAGTCTCTAGCATCTCCCTTATTGCGGCCGTCTCCAGCGCAACACTCCGGACGTCCTCCATGTCCACCGTGGGCCTCACCACTATGGTGGGCAGCGCACCTGCGCTGACTGGCGGCAGGCTAGCGAACTGGTCTGTCATGTACATGATGACTCCGTCGTGATCCTGCCCTGATGCGGCCTCGTCGATGCCGTCACCGAGGAACCTGCGCCCAAACATTCTCATCGTGCCCGTCTTTATCCCGTGCCTGGCTGCCATCATTGGCTCCAGTGGGGACACGATGGCCAGCGTGCGGGCCAGGGGCATGTCGGCATACTTTGCGCGCAGAATCTCAGTGTGCGCCTGTATGTCCACGTCCGTGCCGCGCCACACGCGGTACTCGTCAGCATACGCCCTGTGCGTGATGATCGACTTTTCCTCGAGCTCCTCGAGGGCCGCCTCGGCCTCCGGGCCCACCGCATAGCGCATGACGTCCCTGGAGGCGCGCAGGGATCCTGACGTCGAGACGAGGTTTAGGACGCCTATGGTCTTGAGGGCCTTTATCGCCGCCCTTGAGAGGCCGTGCGAGTCGCGTATCACAGTCGTGATCTCCATTAGGCGCGTCACGTTTGCAGCTGACGCCGAGCCGGCTGACTGGTGGCTAGAGACAAAATAGTCGTACAGCGACTCGACGTCCATGGACGGGAGCGCACCGGCAGACCACCTGCTCCTGTCGATGAACGCCGGCACGGCATCCCTGCCGGCTCCGGCCACAAAGGAGACGAGCGTTCTCTCGTACTGGCCATACCTGGCGCACAGCTCTGGCAGGACCAGGAGCGCAAGCGGATTGAGCGGATAGCACGAGGCAAGAAGTCCATTGCCCAGGCCGTCTGCCAGGCCCAGCCTTGTGAGGCTGGCCATGTGCGCTGCTGACCACGAGTCCACCGCCTTTCTTCCCGATGCGCCTCCTCGTGCGCAGAGTGACCTGGAGACCAGGAGCCTTGTCTGCTCGGCCGAGTTTTCAAACGGAATGTCCTCAAACCTTCCCTGGACCTTTGCCCACTCCCTGCGGTGCGCGCCTGACATCCTGGTCCCATACTCTTCAAATGACATGTGCTGCATCGTCACGACAAACAGCGGCAGTGCGCCGGGGCCAGTGCCGGCCTCGGCCATTGACTGGAGGGAGAACACGTCACCGTCGCCTGCGCCGCCCTCTGCCAAATATTCCAGGTTCTTGCCAAACTCGTCGACTAGAATGACAACTGGCACCCTGGAGCACATTCCGCGAACAATCTCCATTATTGCCCCAGTGTGCGACGCGCCGTGCGCTGCAGCCCCGCTGGCCTGCCGAATCTCGCCGTACAGGCGGCGCAGTTGCCCTGCAGTGGCAAAGTCCCTTGCCGAATATCTCGTTCCAAACCTGTCCCTTGCCCCCTTGTCGAGTGCGCGTATTATGGTCGCCGATATCGGCTCCTTTCCGGCCACGACTGTACACCTGGCAAAGCCGCCCCTGTGGGCCCCAAGCCCCTTGCGCCCGTCAGTGACATTTCGTGCCATGTCTGGCGCAATTCCGTGGAGGAGGCGGTGCGCGTACTTCCAGTCAGCGTCTGATGACGGCCCGAGGAGACCCCCGAGGAAGACGGCCAGGGTCGACTTGCCCGATCCGTACGGGCCAGTTATCGAGAATGCCCTCCCGCCGCCTGCCATCGAGTCAGCAAGCCTCTGCACCGTGTCCAGGGCCGAGGCGTTTGCGATGTATGTGCCAAGTGATCCGGCCCCTGCCGTGTCCCTCTCTACGTTCGTCGAGCGCATGAACGACTCTATCGGCGTGACGAGCCTTGAGAGCGGCTCTGTGCGCACTGTGGCGCTCTTTGCTGATCTGGTGGACTTGACTGGTCTTGTGGCCTTGGCGACCCTCTTGCGCCTCATCTCTTTCCCCTCGCCGTGGCCAGCGCGCGCGGCCTTTTGGCCCTGTGCCCGTCTTGCGCGTACATGCGATCCAGGATCTCGACTGCGGCATCGCCGACATTTTTTGGAAACGAGAGGTGTGCCATGCCATTGACATCACGCACGCCAATGATCCCGCCGTGCTCCTCGGCGGCCTCTGCTAGGAGCTCGGCAAGTTCGGCCTCGCCAACCTTTAGGACATGCCCCGGCCCGCCGGGCTCGCCGGCCAGGGAGCCTATCGAGACCGTGCGCGCTCCCGTCCCGCGCCTTGCCATAAAGTCCAGGCATATGTGGGCGACAATGCCGGCGCTCATGCCGGGCTTTTTCCCAATGGCGAACTGCAGGCCAGACTTTGCCGAGGCGTCGGCTCGCAGAATGCGCAGCGCCCTAAATGGGCAGTCCATATAGTCCTCAATGTCACCGACATGCCCCCTCCTAGAGGCGTACGTGTGGACAAACACGTCGGTGTCCTTTTTGATCGAGCTCTCGTTGGGAATTGCCCATGTCGAGACCATGCTCACCTTGCCTAGCACGTGCCTTGAAAGCTCGTCTGCCCTTATCCTGACTGCGTTGAGGTCGTTCAAGAGTATCCACCACGCGGGGATCGACGAGGGTGGGGCATATAGGCGCCAATGGAGCAGCCAGAGCGTCTCTGGCCTCTCTAGGTAGGGATCCCATCCGTGGCGCTCGTCAAATATGCGCCTTCCCATGTCGGTGACCTCGACCTCTTGGCCGCCGCGCCTGCCTGACTCTCCAGGCTCCACTGTCTGCCTGATCACCTTTGTGGCAATTCCCCAAAAGCGAATCGACCTGACCATGTTCTTGCCCACGCCGAGCCTGACTAGCGCGTCCTCGCGCTGAAACACGCGCGCGTCCTTTTTCACTGCGTCATGGCATTTTTTGAGCCAGCCAAACCGGAGATGGAATGTCTCATGCCTCGCAAATCCGGGGCTTGGAACCGCCTGCTCAACTCGCATGCGCAATTCCCCCAGTGCTTGCGTGACTGTGCCCGTGTCCCGTGGTGGCCATCATGTCTCCTGTGCGCACATTTTTGGCCGTGTGCGCCATTGTCAAATCCCTCACTCGACTCACCGCAGCAACAATGCAGTCTGTCGCAATGTCAATGTCGCCCTCTGTTGTGGGGCGCCCGATGGAGAACCTGACGGACTCGTCGGCCGCATCATGGCTCATGCCCATGGCGACCAGGACGTGTGAGGGCCCTATCGTTGATGCCGAGCACGCGCTGCCGGATGACACTGCTAGTGCAGGCGCGTTTGCGATAGTCTCGTATGCCGAGGCGCCCTCAAACCTGACACTCGACGTGTTTGGGAGGCGCGGCGCACCCCGGCCGTTCACGCTCACGCCGGCCAGCCGTGATGCGAGCCGGCTCTCCAGTCTGTCCCTTAGGGCCGCCTGGCGGGAGCCGTCGGCAATGCCCTCGCCTGAGGCGATCTCACACGCCCTGCCGAGCCCGACAATGCCTGCCACGTTGAGCGTTCCGCTGCGCAGGCCGCCCTCCTGCCCGCCGCCGCAGATGATCGCCTTTAGCCTCCTGCGGGTGTCCCTGCTGGCCACGAGCGCACCCGTGCCCTTTGGCCCGTACATCTTGTGGCCGCTCATTGAGACCATGTCGACTCTGAGGCTTGTGGCATCAAAGGGCACGCGCCCGAGCGCCTGCGTCGCGTCACAGTGGAACAGGGCGCCTGCCGTGTGGGTCACCTCGGCGAGCTCTGCGGTGGGGTGAATGACGCCAGTCTCGCTGTTGGCCGCCATGATCGAGACAATGTCGGCACCATTGTCGGATATGGCGCCTTTCAGCGTGTCTGCGCTGATCGTGCCGTCCTGCTTGACGGGAACCCTGGATACTGTGGCGAGTCCAAGCTCGCCTAGCCTGTCGGCGGCCTCTAGCACGGACTTGTGCTCTGTCGCGCCCACCAGCACGCTCACCCTCCTGCATGCGCCCTCTGCGATGCCGCGCAGCGCCAGGTTGTTTGCCTCTGTTGCGCCCGACGTGAATATGACATCGGGGGGATGCATTCCGGCAAGCTCTGCGACCTGCGCTCTTGCGTGCTCTACTCTGGCCTCGGCATCCCTGCCATAGCCATGGTGTTCGCTTGAGGGGTTGCCAAACCATGTGCTAAACAGGGGGTTCAACTCTTTGATAATTCTGTCATCCATGGGAGTTGTGGAGTTGTAGTCTAGGTAGGTGATCGATGCTGTGTTTGGGTTTTTCATGTCTACTTGTTTTGCTCCAAAAATTCAGCAATAAATTTTCCCCACTCCATTCTAATATCTTGCATTTCTCGAAGTTTGTCCATATCCGTCTCTTCATCTTCAAATCTGGACCATGATAGCAACAGCAGCTCTAGTCCATTATTGGCTCTTTGAAGCCTACTTTTTAATTCTTCTATGTCATTAGTGCTGTCAGGGACATCTCTTACGACTTCAATTAAATTATTGTATGCTGGATGATTTTGATTTATTTTTACAATTAATACTCCATTACTTCTTTGTATGTCAAATAACATAGATCCAGAAAGTGGACTTGGCATGATCTTACATTTTGAATTTTTTGAAATTATGTTTTTGGCCTCAACAGCTGCTTCTTCTTTTGACATCTGTTCTTCTAAGGCTTTGGTTAGTCCGGCAACACGTTCTTCTGGGGTGCCTTCTTCGCCTTTGTCACTCGCTCCCACATGTTCATCCATTTGACGTTTCTTTATGGCGTCAGTGCCTATGTCCTCGGATATTTTCACATATCGGTCTTTTGATCTAGCATCTATTTTTTGGTTATGTATTTTTTTACGAATCAGATTTAATCTTTTTTGTATTTTTTCAATAATTCGTAACAATTCTTTATCATCACTATCTTCTTCCTCTTCCTTGCTTGAACGTTTTTTTGCCCGTACTGCTGTCGCTAATTCTACAAAATTTGTTGCGCTCTGTTTATTGTTTGTGACCCCAAACATTTCATCCAATGTTGGGGAAAATGATACTTCAACTCCCCACCATCGCTCTCTTGTATCATTTGTGTTAAGAGCAGTTGTCAATTCTAACTCTCGTTCACTTCGCATTAAAGAAATTCCCACATTATTTGCAGCGTGACGCCCCCACTCTTCATCACCACCGTCTACCTTTTTGATTCCGCTACGTGCTTTTGCTTTTGCTAGAGAAAACTTGACCCTGATCTGATGCTCCTGTTCATCTTTAGTTACTGTTTCAATTAGATCGCCGTCTCCGTCTGGCACAAACATGGCTTCTTTGTCGTATGGTTTTGGAGTTGATGAAGGGACTTTGAGATAACATGGATCATTGATAATTATATCTCGTTTTTCATACTCTTCTAATTCATCGGTGAACGAAATTGCACTAATGTTTATTTTTTTCGCCGCAATGAGATTTCTATATATTCTTCCAATTGTGTGCTCTGATCTATCAATTATTGTTTTAGATTTTCTCCATCTACATCTGTCGAGCTGTGACCATACAACCAATGTACCAGATGGTCGTTTTACACATTCAGAAAACTTCTTCCAACGTTTATCAATCTCACTTTGTTTGGGAACTGGTACATCTTCCTCATCATCTTCAACTGCAGCATATGAATATAGTGGATCATTGCCGTCTTTCCATGTGTACACTTCCACTAATTTGCCCTGTGATATTGAAGAATTTAGTAGCCCTACGCCCCACCTGCCAATACCACTACGATCTTCTAATCTTGTGCCATTTCCATATTGCAATGAGTTTTCTAGTACTTGTTCGTTCATGCCACAGCCATCATCAGCAACGGCAATCTGGTGTATTGTCCTTCGTTCTCGTTTGTTGACGGGTATCACTCGATCACAGCAAAGCAGCTCAATATTTTTTGCGCCTGCTTGGATTGAATTATCGATTAATTCTGCAATGGCATACGTGGTATTTTTATATCCTATGTCACGTAACGCCGTCATTGCTTTTCTGTGTGGTATCATTGGTTTTCTTCTTTGAGTCATTACCATATGTCCTCCCAGTTTAGAAATGCCTTTCCAAAATCATCAAACCCTGGCAAATTGCTGTCTACCACGCTTATTATCTTGGCCTTTTTATTTCCGCCAGCTTTTGGCCCGCGCATTGCTCTTCCGGCCATTTGACTGTACAAGACTAATGATTTTGTTGGACGCGCGATGATGGCTGCTGATGTTTTTGGTGCATCAAACCCTGTTGTCAATACCCCGTAATTACATAACACCATAGGTTTATTGCTATTTTCTTTGAATTTGTTGATTTCTATGTTGCGTATAGCTGATGGCGTTTCTGATGTTATGCACTGTGCGTTGATCTTTTTTGTTTTTAATGCAATGGTTAGTGCTTTCGCATGTTCCACAGTTGACGCAAAAATAATTATTCTTAAGTGGCCTTCTCTGATAAGCTCTCGAATTTTTTGTAAAATGATCAAACTGCGTTGCACATCTTTTGCTAGCTTTTCTAATATATATTTTGGAATGTCTAGATCTGACATGATGTCACTCTTTTCTTTGTTGGTGTAGTCTATTTTATCGTAATCCAAAGATTCAATTTTTGTATCTGCTAAATATCCTTCATTGATTAAAAACTCTATGGGATTTTTCTTATTTAGTGTGGCTTTTTTGTGCCCAAAAAAATCTGACAGTTTTTTGTCAACACTTGGATCATTCCATGTACGTCCGGGCGTTGCTGTCAATCCTACCAATAACCGACCATCGTGTTTTTCTACTAGCTGTTCTAGAACATAACTATATGTTTCTGCAACTGCTTGGTGAGCTTCATCCATGACAACCAGCGTGGCCTTGTCTGCTAATTTTGACAAAAATACGTCATTATCAGCTTTAGTGTCTGCCTTGTACATTTTGCTCAAGCTAGCAACAAGCAACCCGTCATATGGTGTTTTATCTGTTAATTTCATGGTATATTTCCCGAAAAATCTATGCACGTTAACAATTCTGTTGCCTACAGATCTCCAATTTTTGTTAAATTCATCTATCGCCTGTTCACACAATTCTTCGCTATATGCTAACCATATAACAAATACTGGTTCATTTTTGAGCAAGTGGTGTGTTATGATCCTCATTGCTATTCTCGTTTTACCGGCACCGGTGGGCATGTGAATTATAGTTCTGTGCGGTTCGGACTCTAGATTTTGCATGGCATCTCTAACCACTTGGCGTTGATGTTCAAATAATCCCACACTTGGTTCAATCTTTTCAGAATCAGGGCGTGTTGCAACAGTCTCTATCTCTGGTATGTCTATTTCAAAAAATCTTAATAGGCTCTCTTCTGATTTTGTCCCTTTGTTAATCTGCGTACGTTCAAGGTCTTTGTACACGTCTTGAATTTTTATGTTTAAGCTATGTGCTAGTTTTTCCGCATCAGTTTTCAGCAACACACTGGTTATCTTCTTTCGTAGCTTTTTGTTTGTTAGCATTTCATATGGTGTGATTAACTCTAATGTTGCTTTATGCAGCTTGCCGGCTCTTTGGAGTATGTCTGGCTCTCTCGCTTCTAAAAGTTGGACAGTTATTTTTCCAAGAAAGTCATTACAGAGTGTTTCTGGACTGATTCTCGCAAAGATATTCTCAAAGTTCATGGCATTCCCTCACAAATGGCACATGGTACACGCCTTTGTGTCCTCCTCTTCGTCTAGTGCCCCGGCTAAAACGTCAACAAGCGGAAGGTTTTTTAGGCGCGAATTAGCTCTCTCTCTCTCTCTCTCTCTCTATTGCCATTTTATGCCTTGCGAGGATTTGGTCCTTTCGGCCAACTAGCTGTATGAGCGTCTCGCCCTGTGACCACGTGTACTGCCTGCCCTCCATTGCGTGATCCGCAAATGACGCGTCACCGCCGGCCCCGGCGTCCTTTAGGACCTTGTTCTCGATGGCGACGGCCTGCTTGAAGAGTTCTGGGTGGTTTTGGGCAAGACCAACCCACTCGGCCTTTCGCTGGAAAAAGCAAAAGTAGCATCCAGAGCGCGTGCGCCACTTGTAATAGTCGGGCAGGCCAATGCCTGCCTCGTCAAGTATGCGGTTTACGCCCTCGAGGTCAATGTCATCGTCAATGAACGGGTACTGTGTTGTTATGTTTGGGCGTGATGAGACGTGCCCCTTGCGGTTCTTTTCATCAGCGCGTATTGCGACATATGACACGGACTCGTCATCGCCGAGCCACTCCTCTAGCGGCTTTATCTTTAGGAGCTTTGTGCACCATCTCATCTGCGGGGACGGCAGGCACCCCTTGAAGACCTCGAAATAGTGGTCAAACCCACGACTAGAGTTGAGGCGTGCGATCTTTTTGCCCAGGACGACCTCTAGCTTTGAGATGTATGCATATGTCTCGGGCAGCTCTGCCCCAGTGTCACAAAAGAAATACTCCATGTCCGGAACCTTGTCCCTCATGTAGACGGCCAGAGCGCTAGAGTCCTTGCCGCCTGATATGCCACACACGTGACGCGTCATGCGATCAACTCCGGCCTTGCCATGCCCCGGCGAGGTGTTGGGAGTTTAAATTAATTTGGGTTGAGCCACAGTTAACCTGCGGCTGGTGCTCTTTAACCTGATTTCCTTGCGTCGTGCCTGAAGGTCTGTCTTGAGGTCTTGTCGAACCGCTCAGGACTGCCGCTAGGAACGCGCCTCATCATGGTCTAGGATATTGGGGCAGATTTGGGGCAAAACAGGCCATGTGGCCTGATCGCCTGCAGACACCATGGAAAAGGGTCGCCTGCCGTCCGCCCAGTGATATACGGGAACCCCGCGCGTGCGCGCCGGATTGGCCGACGAGCAGCCCACGTTTCAGAGCCCCCTCTATGCGCCCGTCAGGGCCTATATCGAGGAGCACTCGCGCAGCGGCGAGACGATCCACATCATCGTCCCCTATATCCGGACAGACGTGCTCAGGGAGCTCCTAGACGGCATCGACTCCAAGGTGGTGATCATCACGACGTGGGACACTAGGGATCTCGTGTCAGGCTCATCCGAGCTGTCCCTGTACCCGTACTGCAAGGAGCAGGACATCAGGCTCTACGTGAACTCTAAAATCCACCTAAAGGTGGTCTCGGCCGGACTGCGCCACTATGTGCTCTGCACGGGAAACATGTCGCACAGGGGAATGCACAAGGGCGGCAACCATGAGATGGGCGTGCTTGTAAAAGAGGCGTCACCGGATGACCGTGTGTACTTTGAGCGCATACGTTGCGAGTCACGGCTTGTGGACGATGACATGTATGGCACTCTTTCTAAATGGGTCAAGCAACAGCCGCAGCCACCAAAGACAGAGGATGAGCTTGACTCGCTTGTGAGTGTACAGCCGGACAAGTTTCTGATATCGGCACTGCCGATGACTGAAATAGTTGATGACCTCGTGTCCGGATACACTAGGATGGAGCAGGGACTAGAACCGTCTGATAACGACGAGATAGCCGCCTGTGTGTTTCATGACCTGGCAAACTATGGGATAGAGCGGGGCCTGTCAGAGGCAGAGTTTCGCGCACAGCTGGCATCACGATTCTTTGCGCACCCGTTTGTGCAAAAGATGGACTCATTCATAGACCCAGAGACGTATTTTGGACGTGTAAAGGAGTGGATACAGGACAACTGCACTGACGTGCCGGTTCCTAGCCGGCGGGATCTCACGGGAAACGTGCAGGTTCTCTATGAGTGGTTTGAGCAGCTCGGCGCCGGAAGGTACGTGATTGACATTCCCGGTCAGCGCTCTGAGAGAATACGCAGGGTTGGGTGACGGGAACGCGCATGACTGGCCTGTTCCATGATGCCATGAGGTTTCTTATGCCTCAAGGTGGTATGGCAGGGTATCGTGTACGGCGTTGTTTCATAACCGGTGACCGCGCGTGCCACGCATGGCGCCCCAGGCCGCGCCCCCCGCGGCTCACCCCGGACCGCCCGCCATGTCGATCAGCCGGTTGTACGCGTACGCCATGAATGCCACCTCGCGGACCACCTGGCCCCAGTTCAGCGCCCTCACGTGGTCGCGGAACACCAGCTTGATCGTGGAGAACGCCGTCTCTCCTGACGGACTCCGGCCGTAGCCGCTGTCCCGCAGCCACTCGCCGCGGTTGCTCAGGCGCTCCTCGCGCCCGATCCCGGCAACGTGGGGCGCCCCGCCGCCGAGCTCGAGTTCGCCAGGCTCTATCCCTACATGTCAGATGACGAGGGCTAACCTCGCCACGCGTGGCACCAGCATTGCTGTCTACGCCTTGCCGGCACTGGCACATTACGAGCTCAGCACCGCCACCGCTCATGCCCAGGCAGGCGCCGCAGCGGTAAATGGATTGGGCGAGATCGCGCCCATTTGTCCAAATGGGCGGAGAGGTGCTGACCTCATTCGCGCATGACTTTGGAATATTTATAACGACGGCGAGTCTCCGGCCATCTGATGAGCAAGGACAAGTCTGATGGTAAGGCCAAGGCAGCCGAGCCAAAGGAGAGAAAGAAAAAGCCAGAGCTCTTGGAGATTGGCGGCTATGTGCGCGCCGTTTGAGGCAATACCCACAAGTGACATCACGGAGGCGCATAGTTGATCCTCAAATGCTGCCAGTTCAGGCAATAGCGGCCACAATAATGCTCGGCATGGCCGGACTTGCAGGGGCGATGATATCGATGATCTTTTCTGCACGGGCGCTATCTGTGTCATACATATACCAGCCCATATCGTCTGAAAACTTGGTAAAAGGCGGCAAGGTGGATGACGGTATGCTAGACACACTGATAAAAATGTCAGATCACAAGAGATACGTGATGCTAATCAGGTCATGTTTTCTGGCGCTGTCCAGCCGCGAGCAGGACATGGCCAGGATTGGGGCCAGGGCGCACATGGCACAGCTGAGCCTCCTGTCCGGACTTGTGCTTGCCGGTGCGGGAGCCATGGTTGCGCTCTCTCTGTTTGTCCTGCCCTTCCTGCCCATGTAGTGGATCGCGCATTGTGGCTGCACGTTGCCCAACTTTGGCATGATTATGATCGGCAGCAGGCGCCGCTCGAACACGCCATGTGCCATCGCCGCACTGCGCGGCGCGGCCCTGACCTTCCCACTCCTGTGGGCGCCCAAAACAGTTTTTTACCCTTTATCCGCCCATGTGCACCATGGCAGCAGCCAAGATAAAGTGCTCGCACATACTCGTCAAAAAGCACGGCGAAGCAATCACAATCCTCGAGCGCCTAGAGTCAGGCGAGAAGTTTGGCCGCCTGGCGCGCGAGGCGTCCCTTGACACGGGAAGCGCAAAGCGCGACGGCAACCTCGGCTATTTTGCGCGAGGCAAGATGGTAAAGCCCTTTGAGGAGATTGCCTTTACGCTAACACCGGGCGAGACCTCGGCGCCCGTAAAGACCGAGTATGGATACCACATCATAAAGCGCACGGCCTGAGGCGCTATTGCTGCCTTTTGGGCAGCATCACGGCAAACACGACGGGGCTCGCAGACGCGCCTATCGTGCCGCCGTGCTGCTCGACAATGTTGCGGCAGCCTGACAGGCCAAGGCCAGTGCCCTTTAGCTTTGTCGTAAAGAGCGGCTCAAATATGTGCGGCAGGTCGCCCTCTGGTATGGCCGGCCCCGTGTTCTCAAACTCCATGTGTATCGCATCGCCACGCTCGGCCATGCGAACCGCTATCTTACCGTCCTGCTCGCCGATCGCATGAACCGCATTGAGGAGCAGGTTCGCAAACGTGATCTCTATCTTTTCGCGGTCACACTCGATGACTACGTCCTCGTGCGGCAGGTCGACAGACACGTTGGCCGGAATCTCGATTGACTCTACGGCATACTTTAGCATCTCGCTCACGCGACACTCCTTTGCTATAACCGGAGTCGTGCGAACATAGTTTAGGACACCCTCGATCTGGTGCGACATTCTGGATATCGCGCGGTTCACCCTGTCGAGCTCGCCGTCGACGATGCCGTCCCCGCCTCCGACCTGCCTCCTGATGCGCTCAGTCGAGTTGCGTATGATCCCGAGTGGGTTGCGCAGGTCGTGCGCGATGTTTGAGGCAAGGTGCCCTATTGCGCCGATCTTTTCGGTCTGGCGAAGCCGCCTTGACTGAAAGTACATTGTGCGCGCAAGGTATGCGCTCAGCGCGCCGGCGACAATGCCGATAACGGCGGCTAGCGCGAGGAGCGCGTTGCGCTGCGAGTTGGCCTCGACGAGGGCGTCGTTGAGGTTTGTGTGGATGACTAGCGTCCAGCCAAGGCCGTCAAAGTCGCCGTATCCGGCCTGCCGCGAGAACGAGTGGAGCGTCTCCTCCTCGCCGTGGCCCACAACGACAAACCCGCGCTCGCCAAAGGTATAGTCGACATCAAGGCCGTCATAGACCCTTGAGGACATCTCGTCTATGCGCGCAGTCTCGGCGGCTAGTGCGATCTCCTCGTCCTCAGTCAGTATGGGCTCGCTTATGCCATAGTCTGCGGCGATCTCGCGGTACTCGACGTCATAGGCCTCAAAGACGCCCTCTAGGGAGCCGGCGCTAGCCTCGTCGATAATGCCCTCAATCTCGCCGATGATCACGGCATCAGAGAGCGCGCCCTCCATGGCCCACCTGAGCTCATCGGCCCCGAGGCCATCGACGCTGCCGTCCACACCGGAGATGATTCCCATATAGCGCTCGTCGAGCTCCCTGACGCGGGCCGTGTACTCGTGGGCCTCATCCTCGTCTAGAACGGGCACCTCAACGCCGTACTCGGCTAAAACGCGATCATACTCGGCGTCGATCTCGCCAAAGCGCCTCTCGAGCTCGTCCCTGACGCCCTCGGGAACCTGCGCAAAGCCCGGCGCGACTAGCTCAAGGGAGCCAAAGTTCCCGTGTGGGGAGGACGAGTAGACGGGACGGCCGTCGAGCCTGTAAATGTCCACAGTCGCCATGCCGAGGCGCACGCTGTTCTGCGTCTCTAGGGCAATGCGATAGACCTCGTGCATCTCCATGAACGCGACGAGCTCGCCGGAGACTGCGCCCCCTGCGTCCCTCAGCGTGGTGCTGATCCTGATGACATCCCTGCCGATCGTCGCGTCATAGTGCGCATCAGACACTAGCACGTCGCGCTCGCCGGATGTGACGGTGTCTGTGCCCACGCCGCCCTTGGCGACGGTGCGCCCGTCTTCCCCCAGTAGCGCAATTGCGGCAAACGGCGCCCCCTGCGAGCCGACCCTCTCCCCTAGCAGCGCCTCGGCTCGCGCATGCACAAGCCCCCGCGGCCCGTCACCACCAGAGTTGTGGTGCGCCAGGGCGGCGCGGATCCTCGGCTCGGTTCCCAGCACGCGCAGCTCGCCTATCCGGTCATTGATCTCCTCGTCGATTCTAGCCAGGGCCGCGTGCGAGGCGAACGTCGACTGCTCGCCGACAAGCGAGTTTATCGACCCCTTCGTCACGCTGTCTGATATTATGGCCATCGCCGTGATCGACACGGCGATGAGCGCAAAGGAGACTGCAAGCGCCGGCAGCATCGCAACCCTCCACTCGGGCATGGCCGCACCGCGCCTCTCCGAACCGCACATGACTCGTCCTAGGGCGCGTGGCAATATAATAAAGGGTCACCGTGCCTGCGGCATGGCTCGTGCGGCCGTGCCCGCTTGAGTTAAATAGTGCCCGTTGGGGCCATGACGCGTGGAAGAGACGCCTAGACCAGGCATGGCCGGAGAAAAGCTCGAGGGAGCCGCACTGCGCCCAAAGAGGCTCACGGATATCGCCTACTGTGGCATCAGGATCGCACTAGGCGTGGCGTTCATCGTCCACGGGTATGGCAAGTTTGGCAACGAGGGCTTTATCGGCTGGATGTCGACATATGGCATATCGCCCGAGTTTGCGATGCTTATCGCAGCCGGCGAGTTTATACCCGGCATACTCCTAGTCATCGGCGTCCTGAGCCGCATATCGGCCTCGATAATCGCAGTCATCATGCTCGCCGCGATGATAGTCATAAAGGGCCTGGCCTCATACGCCGGCGCCGAGGGGGCCGACGCGTACGAGTATGACCTCATGCTCCTGGCCGTCTCGCTTCTCGTCATCGTCGCCGGTCCGGGAAGCCTATCGCTTGCCCACAAGATTCGCAGCCTGCCTCGATTTCTTCACTAGGGACCTGCGCGCACAATCCTGGAACCATTGCAGAGTTTTTTGCCCACTAGGACTTGCGGCGCGCCCCTAGGGCGCGAACCCTCTTTCCGAGAACCGCATACGCCTCGCTGACTGCGCTCCGGCGCATATCCACTTCGCGACGGTATTTTGGAATCGAGCGCAGCCTGGCCCGCGTCATCCTTGCCTGCTCGGCATATCCTGATGAGCCCATCGAGCCGCGCCGGCGCAGCGACGCGAGGGCCCCGCAGCGCCCGATTGCGCTACGCAGATCCTTGACGCTCACGCCTGTCCCCCTGACTGCAATGCTGACTGCCCTGTCGCCAACCTCGCCCAGGCCCACGCCAGAGGCGTGCGCGCTCTTTACGAGCCGGCCGACGATCATGTGGGCCGACCTAAAGGGCACATTGCCGCCGGCGACTAGGATCTCGGCGATCTCTAGGGCGTCAAGGTCGCCTGACCTGGCCGCCTCGGCCATGCGATCGACATTCACGCTCATTCCGGATATTGCCGTGCGCAGGATCGCAAGCGCGCCGACTGCGGTCCGTGTCGCGGCCCATGCGGCGAGCTTTGACTGCTGTAGGTCGCGCGAGTATCCGGACGCAAGGCCCTTTGTCGCCGCAATCGTCGTGACGAGCCCGCCGAGAGTCTCGGCAGCCTTGCCACGCGTGAGCTCTAGCACGTCGGGGTTCTTTTTTTGCGGCAGGACACTTGATGGTGATGACACCGAGCCGCCAAGCTCGACGAACGAAAACTCGCTCGTTGACCATATCGCAATGTCCTCGGCAATCCTGCTCAGGCCTGACATCATTATGGCTATGGCCGCAACGTACTCGGCGACGTGATCGCGTGAGCCTGTCGCATCAAGGGCGTTCTCGACTATGCCGCCAAACCCGAGAAGCCTGGCGACCTGCCGCCTGTCGATGTTTAGGCTCGTTCCGCCGACTGCGCCGGCGCCTAGGGGACACTGGTTGATGCGCGTGTACGCCGAGGAGAGGCGCTCAACGTCGCGCATGAGGGCATCAATGTGGGCGATCATATAGTGTGAGAGCGTCCCGTACTGAGCCTGCTGCATATGCGTGTAGAGCGGCATGACAGTCTTTTTGTGTGCACTTGCGACGGCGGCCATCGCCTCTGCAAGCCCTATGGCCAGCGTGCAGACGTCATTGACGTCATCACGCAGCTTTAGGCGGATGTCAAGGGACACCTGGTCGTTGCGCGACCTGGCCGTGTGCATGCGTCCGCCTGCGCCCTTGCCGGCCTTCCTGATCACGTCGGCCTCTATGAGCTCGTGAATGTCCTCGGCGCCATCGTGTGGCTCAGGCGGACTCGCCGAAATTCTCGAAAGTGCGGCAAGTATGGCCCCAGCATCGGCGCGCGAGATGATCTTGCGGTCATGGAGCATGACGACATGGGCCATGCTGCCAAGAATGTCATACTGCGCAATCACTGCATCATCGTCGGCTGAGGAGACGTACGAGGCGACGGCATCATCGAGACCCTCGCCCATCCTTGCGCGGTACACGCGCACCCTCCGCAGTGGTTATATATAGCGTCAACGGTGTGCGCAAGGCGTGTCCGAGGAGACAAGGCAGCTTCGCGTGCGGATCTTTGATGAGCTCTCAAAGATCGTGGATCCCGAGATAAACACGTCGATAACTGACCTCGAGCTCATAGACAATGTGGACATCGAGGGCAGCGACATAAAGGTCGACCTCCACCTGACGAGCCCGTTCTGCCCTGCCGTCTTTGGGTTCAAGATATGCCAGGACATCCATGACTACCTCCTAAAGATAGACACCGTCGACAATGTCACGGTAAACGTGTCAAACCACTTTATGGCCGAGCAGATAAACAACCAGGTCAACAGCAGCCCAAAGCCGCCAAAAGACGGAGCGCCACAGGCTGACACGGCCAGCGAAGAACCCGGTG
Organism: Cenarchaeum sp.; assembly: GCA_963692915.1. Lineage (GTDB taxonomy): Archaea > Thermoproteota > Nitrososphaeria > Nitrososphaerales > Nitrosopumilaceae > JAHRAL01. Next base: position 835,831 of record OY843584.1, on the reverse strand, counting down.
ACGGCAAGTCAACTGCGGCGCAGGGTACGCGCCCTGATGGCACTACCTGAGGCCGAGCATGTGCCCCTTTAGGAGCTGTATTCCCATGGCTGGATCGACACCCTTTGGGCACACCTTGCTGCACGAGCCCGCATAGTGGCACCTCCATATGCCGTGTGAGTCGTCGATAATCTTTAGGCGCTCGTCCTTGCCGTGGTCGCGCGTGTCAGCAACATACCTGTACACCTGCGCTAGGGACTGTGGCCCGATAAACTGCGAGTCTGTTGCCATCGTGGGGCACGCCGAGTTGCACAAGCCGCACTTTATGCACCCGGCAAACTGGATATAGCGTTCGACCTCCTCGGGAGTCTGCGGCGTCTCGCGCACCCCTTCTGTAATGTCAGCCTCATCGCTAATGATGTACGGCTTTACCCTATGATGCGATCTGAACAGGCGATCAAAGCCGACGACGAGGTCGCGAACGACCGGAAAGTTCTGCATCGGCTCGACTGTTATCGTGTCACTGTCAAGCTCGCTCACCTTTGTAAAGCACGCAAGGCGCGGCTTGCCGTTTATCATCATGCCGCACGAGCCGCATGTCGCCTGCCTGCAAGAGTAGCGCACGCCGACAGAATGGTCCACGTTCTTTTTTGCCTCTAGTATGACGTCGAGGACAGTCGTCCATGGATCGGCCTCGACGTCAAACTCCGAGTATGACCCCGCCTCTCCGGTTGACGGGTTTGAGCGCTTTATGCGGAGCCTGCGCGCGACACGCGAATCGGCCTGCGGCGCCTCTGCGTTCCCTGTCTGCTGCACTGCGGCCGCTGACATTTCCCTAGAGCACCCCCGCGTTCATCATGAATATCGTGCGCGAGCCATACGCTATAACTGCTACCATGGCCGCCACGCATATGACCGTGACTGCCCTCTCGTACGTGCGACCCTGGCGGAGCTCGAGGAGTATGACGCGCAGGCCGTTAAAGCCGTGTATCGAGAGGAGGACGAGTATGATCTCAAGGAGGCCGGCATACGGGAGGAAGCGATAGTTGGCCACGACGCTCTCGTACTCGAGGGACTCGGCGAACCCCTGCGTCACGCGCATGAGGACGTGGACGGCGACTAGGGCGACGGCGGCCAGGGCCGTCGCATAGTGGATTCTTATAATGTGGCTCTCCCTCATCGCTCACTCACCAAACATCACCGTCAGGCCGTATACCATCGCGACGGCGGCCATCACTATGGAGGAGTATATTGCAATCTTGTTGCGCGCGTTCTGCGAGCGCGGCGTGTACGGATAGTCTGCCCGCCCAGGCTTGCCGGCCCACACGCCGCCCTGGACTAGCATGAGGCGTATGCCGTTTGCAGTGTGAAAGACACACATGCCGATGACTAGCGCAAGGAGCGCATGGCCCTCGGTGCTCTGCGTCATGGCTAAAAGCTCGTCCCAGCCGGCACGCCCGCGCAGTATTGCGCTCGTCTCGTAAATGTGCCCGACAAAGTACGCAAGGAGTCCCAGGCCTGAGAGCCTCATGAGCCAGTACGCGACGCGCTCTATGCCATAGCGCCGCGGGCTTGCCATGTCGCGAATGCCGCCCCTGTTCTCGTCTGTGTCGGCCATCAGTACTTTCTCTCCACTGGCTGGTAGTTCGTTATCGTGACTGGCGACGTCCTCATTATGGGCTCCTCGGCGCCATGGTACGCCAGCGTATGGTGGAGGAACGACTCGTCATCGCGCCTTGGATAGTCAGTGCGCGCGTGCGCACCGCGCGACTCTTTGCGGTTTAGCGCGCCGACTAGGACGACCTCGGCCACGCGAAACATCGAGTCGAGCTCCATGACGTTGACAAAGTTGGTGTTGTACTCGCTGGCCTTGTCCTCTACGTGCTTCCATGGCCTTGAGCGCAGCTCGCGAAGTCTGCGCAGGCCCTCGGCCAAGCCGCCCTCATCGCGGTACACGTAGGCGAACTCGTTCATCGTGTCTGTCAGCTCTTGCCGGACCTCATAGGGGTTTACGTCACCACTCCCCCTAAATATCTCGCCATATATCCGGCTCTCCTCGGCGGCCACGAGGTGGTGTGGCCAGGGCGTCTGCGCGACGCCGGCAGTAGCATAGTCGGCGGCGAGCTCGCCGACTATCTTGCCCCACACTATGCACTCAGACGTCGAGTTGGCCCCAAGCCTGTTTGACCCGTGAGTGCTGTTGCATGCGGCCTCGCCGGCGGCCCACACTCCGGCGAGCTCGGTCTTGCCGTCAATGTCCGTGTGTATGCCGCCCATCATGTAGTGGCAGACGGGTCTCACGTCGATCGGCTCTTTGGACGGATCCACGCCGGAGAACTTTATGCTAATCTCGCGTATTGCGCCAAGCTTTTCGCGTATCGTGGCGTCTCCAACATGGCGCAAGTCGAGCTTTACACAGTCAGTACCAGTCATGCTCTTGAGGCCCCGCCCCTCGGCAATCTCGGTCATTATGGACCTTGACACGATGTCGCGCGGCGCAAGCTCCATCTTTGAGGGCGCATACGCGGACATGAAGCGTTCACCCTCACTGTTGAGGAGGTGTCCGCCCTCGCCGCGCGCACCCTCCGTGATTAGTATGCCAGACGGCATTATGCCCGTTGGGTGAAACTGGACAAACTCCATGTCCTTTAGTGCCATGCCGGCGCGAAACGCCATGTCAAGCCCATCCGGAGTCGACGAGTGCGCATACGTTGAAAAGCTATAGAGCCTTCCGGCACCCCCTGTGGCTATGATTAGGGCCTTTGCCTTTATCGCATAGAACGTGCCAGTCGCGAGCTCTATTGCCGTGACGCCGAGGAACCTCTTGCCATCGTGTATGATGGCACTGACAAACCACTCGTTGAGGTACTCTATGTTCTCATGTTTCTGGCACGTGTCATAGAGCGTCTGCATCTCGAAAAAGCCCACCTTGTCAGACGCGTACGTTGCGCGCGGAAAGCTATACCCGCCAAAGGCGCGCTGGTCAATCCTCCCATCCTTTCTGCGTGACCATGGCATGCCCCAGTGCTCAAGCTGGTAGATCTCGTGCGGCATCTCGCGGCAGAGCCTCTCGGCTACGTCCTGGTCTGCCAAAAAGTCGCTTCCCTTTACGGTGTCATAGATGTGCGACTCTATGCTGTCGCCCTCATCCTCAAAGATCGCCGCGGCCGTGCCTCCCTCGGCTGAGACCGAGTGCGACCTCATGACCTGGACTTTTGAGACGACGCCTATCTTTAGCGAGGGCTTCCTGGTTGCGGCGGCGATGGCTGCGCGTAGGCCGGCTAGGCCGGATCCGCATATAACAAGGTCGTACTCGAGGTTCTCGACCATTCTGGCACGACTGGTTCGGGCCAAGTTAAATATGTGTTAAGGGTCTGTGGGGGCTCGTTCTGGCACGGCGTGTCCCCTGGCGCACGCGTCCTAGTGCCAGGATGCGGGCCTGCAGGGCGCCGCAGCTGGCGCGCACGGCGATCTTGCGCCTGAGTGCGCGATCCGTGTATGCAGGCGCCGACACGCAAATATAGCTCGGCATGGCGAGCGTGCGCCATGTCGGCCCGCCTCAAGAAAAAGTATGGCTTGATATGCAATGCGATCGCCTCGATAAGCCCTGTCATCCGCTTTGTCGGCATGATCGGCGAGAGCGGCGAGCTCCTCGCGTACAACCGCCGCTCAAACCTGCGCCCGCTGCTCAACGAGCGCGACACGCACTATCAGTTTTCGCACATTGCGATGAGGACAGACCTCGAGACATACTTTGACAAGAGCCTCGGGCCGATCGAGTTTATCTGGGAAGAGCGCACAAAGGCCCAGATAATCTCGTTTGCGATAAAGCGACACCGCGTCTGGATATCGATCGACAAAAAAGTCGTGCGAAGCGAGGTTCTCCGGATCGTTGATGCGTGCCTTCCCGTCGTGCGACGCTACTCGTAGAGCCAGCATCTAGTGTATTTTGCAGGATCGCCGAACGCGTGTGGATCCACATTACATTTTTCCATCGCATGCGCGCAGCGCGGCATAAACCTGCACGCCTTACCAGGACGAGCCATGTCTGGCGGCCTGCCGGATATGTGCTGCGGCGCGTCTCCGTGGATCGTCGGCGTTGCGGCTATGAGTGCCTGCGTGTAGGGGTGCTTTGGCCTGTCATATATCTCTCGCGCGCGGCCGAGCTCGACTATTTGTCCGGCATACATTATGGCAACCACGTCGGCAATCTCGGAGAGGAGGGCTAGGTCGTGCGTTATGGTAATGACTGACGTCCCGCGCTGCCGCAAGCGACGCAGGACGCCGATGACCTGGGACTGGACGAGCACGTCAAGTGCAGTTGTCGGCTCGTCGGCAATGACTAGGCGCGGCTCGAGGAGTAGGGCCATGGCAATAACTGCCCTCTGCCTCATGCCGCCACTAAGCTCGTGGGGATATTGACGCAGGATGCTGCTCCCAAGGCCGACATCGCGCATTGCTGAGGCAATGGCTTCATCGGCTCCACGCGCGCGTCCGTGCTCCTCGAGAACCTCGGTGAGCTGGTCGCCTATCGTGTACACTGGATCAAGGGAGTTCATTGCGGCCTGAAAGACCATCGAGACGCGCTTCCACCTGTGCGTTGCGTCATAGTCGCGCTCCTCCATTGCGAGCATGTCGGTGCCATCAAGTCTCGCGCTTCCGGTGACTGACGTGCCGGCCGGCAGGCTGCGCATGAGCGCCATGCCAAGTGTGCTCTTGCCGCACGCGCTCTCGCCGGCGATCCCGAGGGACTCGCCGGCCTCTAGTGAGAACGTCGCGCCATCTACTGCCCTGAGGCGTCCGCCGGCAGTCGCATACTCGACGAACAGCGAGTCGACCTCTAGCATGGCCATGCGACGCCTGCCGGCCGCGCCGCTATATTAGATGGCGTGCTGCATACCTGACAGGACGGCGCATGATGGCACGTTCCTGCCGTGACCATGCGTGCCCCTCTGGACTATCGGGGTCGTGAGCCTGCTGTGGCCATGGCTGCCCTCGACGTTCATGCCCTTGCGCGTCTAGATGGCCGACCCCAATGCGAACAATTAACTACTCTTGCGAGGGGAGCGCCTGCCATGTCGACGCGAAAGGCCGGCAAGCACATGCGATGGGCAGACCAGCGCGAGAATCGCCGCAAGTTGAAAAAATCCAAGAGCGGCAAGCGCGGCAGGCGCTAGGCTCGGCTGCGCACACCTCCCAATTAATTGGTTCTAGTCTCCGTGGCAGTCATGCGCGACTGCACCGCCGGAGAGCCAACTGGCACACACGGCACAAAGTCTCCTGAGGGCGTGCCGGCGCGCGCCATGCGGCTCAAGGTTTTTACGCGCGCACGCCATGCGATCCCGCATTGGACCCGCTCGCAAGGCTTCGTGAGGCCGCCTCGGGGGGAACCGTCCCAAAGGATGTCGCCGAGCTCGCCGAGTCGCGCTTTGATCGTGTCGTCTCGGGGATTGACCGCATAGAGGCGGCCACGGGAATCGCATATCCTGTCGCGTATGTCGAACCGTCGATCGTCATCGCCGGCACACGTGACTCTTACGGCTATGGCATTCTCTATGCACGCACGGTTCCACTGGTAGTCGAGAACAGCCTGCGCGTCGTCATCCAGGTCTGCGCGCCCCTCGTCGCCTATGGCCTAAAGGGCACAATCCACGCCATACTAGCGCACGAATTCCTCCACTATCTCGAGCTCGTGCGGCGCATATCGACCATGGACATCGTGTCCGATGAAGTCTCTGGCAACCTCTTTGAGGGGGCATACTCTGACTCTATGCGCCTCTTTGAGCCGCGCGCCGTCTTTCGTGACCGCAACATACTCGCGCACATCACAAAGCGCTTTCCAGAGGGGTTCCATGACATGCGCCTAGAAGAAAAGGTGACGCGCCTGTGGATCAAGCGCGGCCTGCCGCGAACCGGCGTCGAGCTTGACTCCAACACGCTGCGCCTGTCAGCCGAGTCGATATCAAAGATACGCTTTGATCCCGCACTTTTGGCAAAGATGGATGAGATTGTGGAGCGCAGCACGAGCATACGTTCGCGGCGCCGCTATTGACCAAACTCGGTCAGGCCGCACTTGCCGCACGTGTGGCGACCCTTGTGCTCGGACATAAAGACGCCCTTGCCGCAGCGCGAGCAGACCTTTTTGAGCCTCGTCGCCTTGTCTGACTCTATCTTGTAGTATGTGTGAATCTTGGGGCTTGATCCCTTTCTGCCTGCCATCACTCGCCGTCCCCTTTGGGCTTTTCTTCACCGCCTGACGCGTCGGCCTTGGCGTCGCCCTGATCGTCTGCAGCTCCCTTGCCGGAGCTCTCTGCTGCCTCGGGCTTTTCTTCACCGCCTGACGCGTCGGCCTTGGCGTCGCCCTGATCGTCTGCAGCTCCCTTGCCGGCGCTCTCTGCTGCCTCGGGCTTTTCTTCACCGCCTGACGCGTCGGCCTTGCCGTCGCCCTGATCGTCTGCTGCTCCCTTGCCGGCGGCCTTTGACTTTTCAATCCGCTCCATGATGGAGTGGTCGATGTGGGCCTTTGCGACAGTCTCGTCATCGTACACAAAGAACGTCCCTGTCGTGTGTGTCCGGCCCACGTGGTTTTGCAGCCTGACCGGTATGACGAGCTTGCCGTCTAGGCCGTGCTCCTTGGAGACTGCCTCGATCGCCTCTGCCCTCTTTATCCTGCCAGAGGCGTCCTCAAAGTCGCACACGAGCTCGCGCCTAGCAAGAAACTCGTTCTTGACGTCGCTTAGCGTCTTTATGGATGGCAACACGGCGCACCGGCTCATGCGTGGATATAAACCTTAATTGGCCATGACGGCACCGAGCCCTCCATGGACAGGTTCATGGTTCATCTCGAGAACCGCGGGCACTCCCCACGCGAGGCGCACGACATACTGGCCCGTGCACGCGAGCTGACCTCTGGCCTTAAGCGCACGGTTCGCGACGTGAGGGTTGCCACGCCGCACGTGGAGCTCGACATTAGCGTCGATCAGCCGCACATCGACGAGCTGGTCGGCCTCCTCGAGCCCATCGGCGCCCTAGTGCGCGCGCGCCACCTCGTCGAGGGCTATGCGGGTGCGACTGCGGCCATTCGCGAGGGCGTGGATCACTTTAACGGCGAGCGCTTTTGGGAGTCACACGAGGCACTCGAAGGTCTTTGGGCATCATGCGCGCAGCAGAGCGTCGAGCGCGACACCATCCAGGGAATCATACTTGCTGCTGCTGCGCTAGTCCATCACCAAAAGGACGAGGATAGCATATCGCTGTCGATACTGGCACGCGCGGCAAAAAAGCTGCACGGTGCGCCATCCGAGTATGGCGGGATCAATATTGCCGCAGTGCGCGATGCAGTCTCGTCCATGGTGTCCTCGCGCAGCGTTGAACCATTCATGATCCGGCCATCGACAGCGCGGTCTTGAGGACCTTGGAGCCGGCAATGTGGCCAATGGCGCCGTTGCGCGCCTCGGCCTCTGTCACCCTAGATGACGAGTCGCGACTGACCATGCTGCCCGAGACTAGGACGGGAACAGGATCATCGCTGTGGCCGCGCAGCGTGCATGGCGTCGAGTGGTCAGCGGACACGGCTACTGCAACATTGTCACCGATGCGCTCGAGGAGCGGCGCAAAAAACCCAGAGTCAATATCCTCAATGCTGCGAACCTTTCCGGCCGCATCACCGTCATGGCCAAACTCGTCAGGTCCCTTTAGGTGGACATACATCACGTTGTGGCGCTCCATCGCCTCAGCTGCTACTTTGGCCTTTTTTGCATAGTCTGTCCCGTCGCCGGCCTCATACGCCTTCATGCCGAGAACCTGCGCAATGCCGATCTCCACTGGCATGTCGACGATGCACGAGAACGAGAGCGAGTGGACATCGCCTATGGGGCGCACGCGCGGCCGGTTACAGCCCGCATCGCGCAAGAGTATGCACCCGAGCTCCTTCTCGCCGCGCTCCCTGCGCCCTGCATTCGTGCGACTCGCCGCCATTATGCGGCGCGACTCGCAGTCAAGGTCGTTGACAAGGCGTGCGGCAAGGGCAGCACCGGGCTCTGATGAGATGGCCGATGCTGCGGCAATCCTCATCTCGGCGGCAGCATCGCGCGCGACTCCCATGCCGCCGACGCGCTCGTAGGCGGGGTCGGTGTTGGTGATCTCGGGCAGGAGACCCTCGCCCTTGACGCGTATGCGCACGCTCACCCTGTGGCCTACCGTGGGCCTGATGACAACGCTCGCGCCGGGATGCGAAAAGCGCACGCCCTCCTCGATCTCGCGCGCGACGGCCATGGCGTCCTCCCTGTTGATTGTGCGTCCCGCGCGGCGATCCGTGATGATCCCGCCCTCGCCTAGCGTCGCAAAGTTTCCGCGCAGCGCAAGATCCCCGTCAGCAAAGTCGACTCCAGAGCCTATCGACTCGATGACGCCGCGGCCGGGATACTCGGAGCCAAACGTGTAGCCTAGCATGTTGAAAACTGCAATGTCAGACTCGGGGGCGATCCCGCGACCCACCGTGATCGCGTCGCCTAGTGAGCCGTTGCGGGCCATCGAGTCCATCGATGGCGTATGCGCGGCCTCTAGGGGCGTCTTGCCGCCAAGATCGGGGTTTGGAAGGTCTCCCACGCCGTCAAGGAGCACATAGACCATGCGAACGCCGCTGTCGACCACACGCGCCACCGCCGCGCGCGCGCAACAGGGATCACTTTAAAGCTTGTATGGCATGGTCTCCCGACGCTGGCACAATCGCGCGTCCCGGCGGTCTGCTGCACAGCGCCGGATCGCAGGAATGCAGCAGCAGGCCGGTTTTAGCCTGAATGCGACCGGCTCCTTCCGCGAAGGTATTAAAGGCACGCGAGCGGCACTTTGGCTCGTGCAGAGATCAGTGGGAGTCAGCGACACGCCGACCATGTTTGCAAGCGTGAACGAGGCCGAGATCACGCGTGCAATCGCAACAGAGTTCCACACCGTGCTCATGGAGTGCGCAGAGTCTGATGTTATCGTTATCGGTGCCGGCCCTGCGGGCCTGACGGCTAGCGGCGAGCTTGCCGCAATGGGCCACAAGGTTCTCGTCGTAGAGCAGAACAACTATCTCGGGGGCGGGTACTGGCTTGGCGGATACATGATGAACCCCGTGACGGTTCGCGCGCCTGCCCAAAAGATGTGGGAGGAGCTTGGAATACCCTACAAGCAGGTCAGCGAGGGACTCTACCTGACACCGGGCCCGCATGCGGTCTCAAAGCTCATCGCCAACGCGTGTGACGCGGGGGTAAAGTTTCTACAGCTCACAAAGTTCGACGATCTTGTCCTAAAGCACGGCCGCGTCTGTGGCCTAGTTGTCAACTGGATGCCAGTCTCGGCACTGCCGCGCAACATCACGTGCGTCGACCCTGTCGCGCTGGAGGCAAAGATGGTCATCGACTCGTCCGGACATGACTCTGTTGCCGTAAAGAGGCTAGAGGATCGCGGACTCGTCGAGTGGAAGGGCATGCAGCCAATGCATGTCAACGAGGAGGACGCCGTCGTCGAAAAGACCGGCGAGATATACCCCGGACTCGTCGTAGCCGGAATGTCCGTCACCGAGACGTTTGGATTGGCGCGCATGGGTCCGACGTTTGGCTCGATGCTCTTTTCGGGACGCAAGGCCGCGCAGGTCACTGCGACAAAGCTAAAGGAGATTGGCAGGTAGGGCTGGTGTCGCGCGCAGGCCGCGCGAGATCGTCGTCCATGACTGGCAGGCACAAGTTGGCATAGACATCGGCCTCCTCGCGCAGTCTCTCTCCTCGACGTTTGGAATTGACACAGCGCCAATTCGCGGCGGGGCCGGCATCCTGCGCGCAGGTGCCGGAGGGCCAACAGAGTCATGCATTGTGACTGACACGACTAGGCCGTTCTGGCGCCAGCGTGATGACAAAGACGCGCGCGCCGTGCCCGGACTCCATGACGGCCACGAGCTCCTGCGCGCGGCCCTTGCGGTGGCCGGCCCCGGAGCGGTTCCCGGAGGCTCGCTGCACATCATGGTGACTGACCTCCTAGTCGGCACGTATGATGACGCTGACGCAAGGTATCACGCGCGCCCAGTCGTCGCATCAAACCCGTCACTCCTCTCGACTGCCGGCGCAGTGTGGGGACCGGCGCGCTCTAGGCGCTATTATGCCGATATCATGGCGTGCAGGGCCGCAGGCGACGACGAGGATCCCGTCGAGGCGGCCCATGCGGCCGACCACCTAGTCGCCGGCGACGCTCGCATGCGCACCGTCATCGAGGGATACGCGATGCAGGCAGTCGCCTATGCGCTGACCGGAGAGGCGTTCTGCGCCGAGCCTGAATGCAGGCTTGCCGACTCGCACTGGCAGGCCGACGTGATTCGGCTGAACGTCGCCGGGTCGCTGTGCGCAAGGCACTCGGGCCTCATCGATGGCGGTTTGACTTAAATCTGCGTGCGCTCGCCGCCGGTGCGAATGATGTCGGGATCCGCAGCACAGGTGCTAGAAAAGAGGGATGACGGGGTCAAGGGCAGCCCTGGGGAGGCAGCTACCCCAAAGGCGCGCCCCGATGCGCCGGCGAAAAAAAAGACGTCATTTGACGTGATTATCATAGGGGCCGGTCCGGCCGGATACACGGCCGGAATATACACGTCGCGCGCGCGGCGCGACACGCTCATACTCTCTGGCATACTCCCCGGCGGGCAGCTCGTCAACACGACTGACGTGGAGAACTATCCGGGCTTTGAAAAGGGCATCATGGGACCTGACCTCATGATCGCCATGCGCGCGCAGACTGCGAGGATGGACGCGACTATTGTCGATGACGAGGTGACCAATGTCGACTTTAGGCGCAGGCCGTTCAGGGTAATGACGGCGTCTGAAGAGTATGTCGCGCGCACGGTCATCATAGCGACTGGGGCGAGCCCCAGAAAGCTCGGAATCCCTGGTGAGGAGACACTCGCCGGCAAGGGAGTGTCGTACTGTGCGACATGCGACGGGCCGTTCTTTCGCGGCAAGGAGCTAGTCGTAGTCGGCGGAGGCGACTCGGCCATGGAGGAGGCGACATTTTTGACAAAGTTTGCCAGTCGCGTTCACCTCGTGCACAGGAGGGACTCTTTTAGGGCCAGCACGATAATGCAAGAGCGCGCCAGGGCAGACGAAAAGATTGACATGCACCTAAACACCACGGTTAGCGACATATCGGGTGACTCGCGCGTGGAGAGCGTGATGATGCGCGACTCGTCAGGCTCTGAGAAGCGCGTTGATGTAGGCGGTGTCTTTGTGGCCATTGGCCACGATCCTACGACGGCGCTCTTTGTGGGCCAGGTCGAGCTTGACGCGCGCGGGTACGTCGTCCTCAAGGACGGCGCGCAGACGAGCGTCGAGGGCGTCTTTGCGGCCGGTGACGTCCATGACCACACGTACAGGCAGGCGATCACGGCGGCGGGATTTGGCTGCATGGCCGCAATCAGCGCAGACCGCTATCTCGCCGAGAGCGCCTAGTAGAACGTCTCGGACATGTTCGACGAGCGCGCAAGCGCGTCATCAAACTCGGCCTTGGTCATTATCTTCTGCCCCACATACACGCTCTCAAACTTGCGCCCGTCATCGGCAAAGAGGCCAACGGCGCACGCGCCAGGGTTCACATCGTGCTTTTTCATGCACGCATACACTGCGGCCGAGGACGGGCTGACTAGCATGCCGTCGGCCTCGAGTATCTCGCGAACGACGCCAAAGGCCTCGGCATTAGTCACGTGCGCCCACTCGTCGACGACGTCCTGGCGCTTTAGGAACAGGTCGGGCTTGGCTGACTCGTCAAAGTTGCGCCACCCCTGGATGAGGTGGTCCTTTTGCGGCTGGCAGCCGACTATGCGGATGTCGGGGTTTTTCTCCTTTAGGAATGTCCCGACGCCAGTTATCGTGCCGCCGGTTCCGACTCCGGTGAAAAAGTGCGTGATCTTGCCGCCAGTCTGCTCCCAGAGCTCCGGTCCGGTTCCGCGATAGTGGCCGGCAAAGTTGGCCTCGTTTGCGTACTGGTTTGGCGAATAGTATTCGGTGGGCCGGTTTGATGCTATCGACGTGGCCAGCGCGATGCTCTGGTCGGTTCCTGCCCCGACCTTTGGGCACAGGTCATCACTCGTCTCGTGGACTGCGGCGCCCATCGCCCTGATTATGCGCTTTGTCTCGTCGCTGGCCTTTTCGGGTATGACAATCTCGGCGTTATAGCCGAGAAGGCGCGCGATTCCGGTCAGCGCGATTCCGGTGTTGCCTGATGTGGGCTCTATTATCGTGCGGCGTGTGCGGTTGATGAGACCCTCCTTTTCGGCTTCGCGTATCATCCAGTATGCGGCCCTGTCCTTGACTGAGCCAAACGGGTTGTGACCCTCGAGCTTTGCGTGAAACTTTTTGGTGTCATCAGAGAGCGAGTCAAGGAGCACGAGTGGCGTGTTGCCCACCTTTGCGAGTATGTCCTGCGCGCTAGCCGATTTTTGCATGCTCACTTGCCCTTTTTGATCTCAAACTCTATGACGTTGCCGTCCTTTTTCATCGAGAGGATTTCGTGGCCGTGACGCGTGGCCCACTTTGATATGTCGTCCTCGGCTGCCGGATCGTCGGCCTTTACTGCAATAGTGGAGCCGGCCTGCATGCGCTCAATCTCTATCTTTGTGCGAAAGACCGGCTCGGGGCAGAACAGCCCCGTCGCGTCAAGCTCCTTGTCTGCCATACGTTGCCAATGCCGAGCCGTGTGTATATTAAACTCTGTGATGGCGGCAAGGTGTGGGCGCGTTGTGTGCGCGACACTGCAGCCCTTGCCGCTCAGATCGCCATGCGGGCCATGCCGCCTAGGCTGCGCGCGGCCATCGGTTCGGCGTCATGCCCCTCGAGGTTTATCTTTCGAGATATGCGCCTCATTCCGGCCACGGCTATGCGGTACAAGAGTATCCACAGGCGGCTGTCGGGGTTTTTGCGAAACGCGCGCAGCAATAGCGCAAAAAAGTGGCGCGAGCGCGGATAAAAGCGCGCCATGTACTCGTCGATATACTCGGCCGAGTTCTCGATCTTGTAGCGTATGTGGTCGATAGCCTCGCTCCCTGTCGCATATCCGGCCTCGCATATCGAGACGCGCCCGCGCCTCAGCGAGTCGAGCGCCGAGTCGAGGCTCTCCTCGGCGTCAATGACATTCACGCACCTGCCGATCGTGGATGCCACGTGCGAGTCGCTTCCGGCAACGCCGATCATGGATCGCTCATCGGCAAACGACGCGGCTCGCGCGTTGGATATGACGTCAGCATTGTTGCTGTTAAAGACCTCCATGATGTCGCACTCGGCGGCGCGCTCGCGCAGCGCATCTAGTATGCTGAACGGGTGGGGTGCAGACGAGACGCCGCCCTGCGCGCGAATCGCATCAAGCGTCTCTCCGAGGTTCCTGCCGGGACGCACGCGGCTCGATATGCCGTACGCGATGACGTGCGAGCCGTCATCGAGCGTAATCTCCTCGGCCGGATATACTGCAATGCCGGCATGGCGCTCGTGCGTCGAGGCGTACTCTCGGGCTTGCTCATACCCGTCAAGCGTGTTGTGGTTTGTGACAAATATCGCGTCTAGTCCGGCCGCAAGGGCGCCGTCGAGCTGCTCGCGCACGCCCACGCTGCAGTCATACGGCGCCTCCAAGGGTCCGACATTAAAGTTGGAAAATACATTGTGGCAGTGTAGCTCTGTCCTCATTTGCCGCAATGTGATCACGCGCACAGACGGCTGGCTTTTAAGAGTTTAGGGATTCTGGCAACAGGGCACAAACCCGCGTCTACCTGAACAGATCCTCGTCATCAGGCCTGATGAGTGTGGATGCCGACTCGGCCTGCCCCGATATGGCAAGGCCGGCTCCCCTGACTATGGCCATGGGGCACCTGTTGAGCTTGCCCATGACGAGCTCGGCCGCACCGGCGATCTCGTCTGCGACTGCAATCATTGTGGTCTGCAGCGTGCGCCCAAACGCGTCTGGTTTCCCGGCATAGTCGAGTGAGGCGCCGACTCCGGCAGACCCTATGGCGCAGTCAACCTGGCCGGTTCGAAATGGCCGCCCAAACGTGTCTGACACTATGACGCCGACATCGGCCCTGCAGGACTCGGCGATCTCTGCCCTTATGCGCCGCGCAGACGCGTCGGGATCCTCGGGCAGGAGCGCGGCGTGCCCCTCGAGCATGTTGCTCTCGTCGACTCCCGAGTTGGCGCACACGAGTCCACCATGCGTCTCTGTAATGATGACGCCATGGCCCATGCGCACTATGCGCTTTGCCTCGGCCATGACGAGCTCCACGACGCGCGCGTCCTTGCCATACTCGGCGGCGATGCCGAGCGCAAGCGCAGACGGGCTGACGGTGTCAAGCTCCACGACGCGCCCCTCTGACTTTGAGACTGCCTTTTGCGAGACGACGAGGACGTCACCGTCGACCACCTTTGCGCCCGAGCGCGCCAGGGCAGCACCGAGGCTCTGGCCGCGCGTAACCTCGCCGTCAATGCTGACCGGCACGGCGCAGAGCTCACGTGTGGACATTGCGCCGACGCCCTAGGCGCGGGATGGCGCCTTGAGGGCCAGTCCGTAGTGCTTGTTTATCACGTCGAGCGCGTCGATGAGGTCCTTTTTCTCGAGTACCGCGCTTGCCTGCTCCCTGACGATATCCTGTGCCCGAAACGCGATTCCGAGGCCGCATATCTCGAAGAGCTTTATGTCGTTGGCTCCGTCGACTATGGCAACTGTGTCCTCGACACGCTCGCCCATCTCGGCGATTGCAGCAGATGCCGCGTACGCCTTGTCCGAGCCGACCTTTATCCGGACGCCGTCAAGCTGGTTGTCCTCAAAGACGAGCTCGTTGGAGAGTATCGCGTCTAGGCCGAGCTCGCGCTTTAGACGATCAGTCATTATCGTAAATCCGCCAGAGACTGCCATGATGCGCCATCCAGCGGCCTTTAGCGTCGAGCAGAGCTCGTGCGCGCCTGTCATTATGGGCAGCGCGTCAGCAACGCGCTCGCATGTGCCATAGTCTATGCCGCGCAATATGTCGACCCTCTTTTGCAGGCCTTCCTCCCAGTTGATCGTGCCCTCTATGCCGCGCCTCGTGATCTCCCAAATCTCGTCCTCCTTGCCGCGCTCCTCGGCGAGCATGGGAAGGTACTCGGCATCAAAGAGCACACCCTCGACGTCAAAGATCGCAAGCAACGGCCTATCTAAGCGCCTGCCGCCGTTCATAATTATATTAAAGTTGGGCAGCGTGCCCCACTAGCGCGCGTGCTATGCGGGCAGGAACGCCAGGATAAACACAGAGAGCGCAACCATGGCACCTGTACCGGCGAGGATCAGCCCCGCAAGCAGGCTACTTTGTGCCACCCCTGCCCTCGCCCCGATCCTAGCTATGTTCTCTTCGCGGCTATGTAATGCACTGACACAAGACTTGATTAGCTCTGTGTACGCCTCGCGTTCAGGCAGTTTTATCCAGGCATCCAGCATATCACTGTCCACGTTGCCGTCTTTTCCAAAATTTTTAGACATTATGGGTTGGTTTATGCGTGACACATATAGCGCACGTACAGAAAAGATCATTGATATCATCGCCCCGGCAAGTCCGGCCATGCCGAGAATCATTGTGGCGACTATTGCCTGGATTGGGAGTGTCTCTGGCTCGTCTACAGATACTACATAGTTTTCATGGACAAATCCGGCAAAATTTCCTAGACTAATGCCCATAATCCCGAGTAGAACTGCACTGACAGCAAGCAGTGACTTTGCTCTTCCGTTCTGCCCTTCTAAAACTGTGTCATGATGGTAAACCTGCTCCCTCAGCTCTCGATATGCGTCTTTGGGGTTCAACTATGCGCCTCCGGGACACTGCTCGGGAATTTTGTGTCAATTGTAGCGCATGCTGCCGCCGAACTCCAGCTTAATCGGCTTTTTCTTTGGCTCCTTTGGCTCGGCTGCCTCTGCCTTACCATCAGACTCGTCCTCGCTCATCAGGAAACAGCGAGACTAAGCGTCTTTATAAATAGTGATGGCCCATGGCACGCTCATTGGTTAATATTTGCGCATAATGGAGCATGCCCTGAAATGGTGCAGACCTGGGGAGACGCAGACACTAGCCTCGAGCCGCTCAAGGGCCAAAAGGTCGCAGTTATCGGATATGGCATACAGGGCGACGCGCAGGCCAACAACATGAAGGACTCTGGACTAGACGTCATTGTGGGCCTAAAGGAGGGCGGGGCGAGCTGGAAAAAGGCGACTGCTGACGGCCACACGGTCATGGGCGTGCGCGAGGCGTGCGCCGCAGCGGACGTCATCCACGTCCTCATACCGGATATGGTCCAGGCCAAGGTGTACGGCGAGGAGATTGCACAGGGACTCTCTGCAGGCAACGCGCTATCCTTTTCGCACGCGGCGGCGATCCACTGGAAGTGGATAGACGTGCCGTCTGACATTGACGTTATCATGGTGGCGCCAAAGGGGCCCGGTTCCAAGGTTCGCGAGACGTACCTTGATGGGTTTGGCACGCCGTCAATCGTTGCGGTCCACCAGGACCACACCGGCAACGCGTGGGATCGCACGCTTGCCCTGGCAAAGGCGATCGGCAGCACGCGCGCAGGAGTCATACGCACGACGTTTCAGGAGGAGGTCGAGACTGACTGGTTTGGCGAGCAGGCAGACCTGTGCGGAGGCTCGGCCTCGATGGTCATCAATGCGTTTGAGACGCTAGTTGAGGCCGGATACCAGCCCGAGATAGCATACTTTGAGGTTCTCCACGAGCTAAAGCTCATCGTTGACATGATTCAGCGCTATGGCGTCGCCGGAATGTACAGGCGCGTCAGCGAGACGGCACGATACGGAGGCCTCACGCGCGGGCCTCGCGTGATCGACGCGCAGGCAAAGGAGCGCATGGCCGGCGTTCTCGGCGAGATACGCGACGGCACGTTCAACTCTGAATGGGTGTCGGCATACGCGTCTGGCGGCAAGGACTCATTCGAGTCTCACATGAAGGCATTGGATTCACACCAGATCGAGGAGGTCGGCCGGCGCATGCGCAAGATGATGTGGCCAGACTCGACCGAGTAGACCTAGCGCTTTTTTACGTTCTTTTGTATGTGCTCTATGATTCCAGGCAAGGGCGTTCCCGGACCAAAGACGCCATTTAGCCCGCGCTTCTCCAGTGCGCCCCTGTCAGACTCGGGTATTATCCCGCCGCCCATGACGAGGACGTTGCGCATGCCCTTCTTGCCGAGCTCGCTCACGACGCGCGGAAAGAGCGTATTGTGCGCGCCGTTGAGGAGGCTCATCGCTATGGCATCGACGTCCTCGTCCTCGGCTATCTGCGCCACGCGCTTTGGCGTCGCAAAGAGGCCAGAGTAGATTACCTCCATTCCGGCGTCACGAAACGCGCGGCAGAGAACCATCGCGCCCCTGTCGTGGCCGTCAAGGCCCATCTTTGCGACGAGTATCTTTATCCGGCGGTCTTTTGCCATGCGCCTCGCGCGCGAACCGGGGGCTTTAAGACTTTTTTGCGCCATACTCGGCCACGAGCTCCCTTGCCCAGCGCTCGACGCGCCTAGCGTCCATGCGGACGACCTCGACGCGCGCGTCGGCGAGGAGTCCCATGTCAGACTCGGCATACCCCTCGACACAGACGATCCTGACAACGCCCACAGTCACTGCCATCTTTGTGCACTCTAGGCACGGAACCATCGTCGAGTAGAGCGACGTGCCGGACCGGCCGGTTCCGATTCCGAGTATCGCGCAGTGCATTATCGCATTGGCCTCGGCATGGTTGCAGAGGCAGCGCTCTAGGGCCTCACCAGAGGCTATCTTGCCCTCGACGCGCTCGGTGCAGCGCGCGCAACCGCCCTCGTAGCAGTTCCTGACGCCGGGAGGCGTCCCGTTGTATCCGGTGGCGAGCTGCCTGTTGTCCCTGACTATGACGGCGCCGACGCGCTTTGCCATACAGTTGGAGCGCAGCTTGGCAAGCTCGGCCTGGAGCATAAAGTACTCGTCCCACGTGGGCCGCTCGTGCTCCATGGGGCGCATCAGGGGCACCCGTGTAAATATTGGTTTTGGGGGAACCATGGCCATCTTTAAAAGCGCGCAGGCCCGGCGCGGCTCGCGTGGGGGAGCCTGAATACCTGGAGGGACGCTACATCAGGCAGGGCACCCTCGAGGTTCGCGACTATCAGGTCAGCCTCGCGCGCCATGCCGAATCAGAGAACTGCATCCTGGTCCTGCCCACCGGCCTTGGCAAGACGGCCGTTGCGCTGCAGCTCATCGCAGGGTTCCTCGAGCGCGCGCGCGGCGTCTCGCTCATGCTAGCGCCAACGCGCGTTCTCGCCGAGCAGCACCGCAGGTTCATGATGGAGCACCTGACCATCGAGGACATCTCGCTTGTGACCGGCGAGGAGGCGCCAAAGCGGCGCTCAAAGCTCTGGTTCAACAGCGTCGTGTGCGCTACTCCGGAGATTGCGCAAAACGACCTGGTCCGTGGCGTCATATCGCCAGGGGACTTTGGCCTCGTCATATTTGACGAGGCGCACAGGGCAGTCGGCAACTATGCGTACACGGCAATAGCGTCGGCGTTCTCTGGCACCACGGCGCGCCTAGTTGGAATGACTGCAACGCTTCCGGCCGAGCGCGCCAAGGTCAACGAGATAGTCGATGCGCTAGGCGCGCAGAGCGTGGAGACGCGCTCCGAGTCCAGCGCCGACGTCAAAAAATACATCCAAAAGACGGACACAGATGTCATAATGCTAGAGCTTCCGGCCACGATGCTCGAGATCCAGTCGCTGATCAAAAAGGCACTCGCCGAACGCTATGCGGCACTAAAGGCGCTCGGGCTAGACACCGGCTCAACCAAGTCGCTCTCTGCCCTTTTGCGCCTGCGCCAGTTTGTCCTATCGCACCGCAAGAACGCCATAAAGCCGCTCTTTTCGGCAATACGCATAACGTACTCGCTCAACATGTTCGAGGCCCACGGAACGACGACATTCCTGCGCTTTTGCGAGCGCGCAGCAAAAAAGAACGCCGGCGCCAAGGCGCTCATGGAGGATGATCCAAATTTTTCAGCAGCAGTCGCGCGTGCGCGCGTCCTCCAAAAGAGCGGCATGGAGCACCCAAAGATGGCGCGGCTCCTCGAGCTACTCTCGAAATCTGATGACAAGGCAATAGTGTTCTCTAGCTATCGCGACTCTGTGGAGGTTATACGTGACAAGCTTGTCGAGAATGGGATTGACGCCGAGATGCTAATAGGCAAGGCCGGCGAGGCCGGACTAAAGCAGAAAAAGCAAGTCGAGACTGTCGCGAGGTTTCGCGCCGACGAGTACCGCGTTCTCGTCACGACACGCGTGGGCGAGGAGGGCCTTGACATCTCTGCAGTCAACCTCGTCGTGTTCTATGACAGCGTCCCAAGCTCGATACGCTACGTGCAGCGGCGCGGGCGCACGGGCAGGCACAGCGCAGGTCGCCTCGTCAGCCTGGTCACAAAGGGGACGATCGACGTCGCATACCACTGGATAGGCAAGAAAAAGATCAAGGCCGCCGCACGTGTGGGCATGAGCATAGAGAGGCGGCCGGCAAGGCCGGCCACGCGCTCACCTCCACGGCGCAAGTCGGACAACTCGCTTGACGACTATGTCTAGCGCCGCTGCCCATCTGTTGCGGCCTGCAGCCATTTTCCGGAAATGACGAGTGTGACCTGACATACCAAAAGCATACCGATGCCGGCCCTGCTCACGCCCTGTTCGGTGCGCCCACTGCCCGGCCATTTCGCCTCCTTGCGATCTAGGCGCCCTCGGCGCGTACCTCCGAGAAGGTTTTTAAGCAAACCCACGGTGCGCCCTGCCAGTGTCACTGCTCCTAAAGGACAGAGTTTACACCATGGAGGCGGCCACTGCCAAGCGCGGCGTCTATCCACTCCACGGCTACAAGCTAGGCCTCTATCGCCTGCCCGTAAAGATCGACGAGCCCGCCGAGATAAAGTCGATCACTGACGGCCTCAAAAAGACGTTCGACATGGACACGTATGCAGACCGCATCTACGCGACGCACTCGTGGACCGAGAGGCGTGACGGGGAGGACTCCGAGTCAGTCGACCTGTCAGTCACAGTCGAGATAGTCACCGGCGAGGTGACTGACATCATATACCAGGTCTTTCCGCTCGAAAAGTTTGGCGACCCGCAATGGGTCACGGACTATCGCAAAAAGGCAGACCATTACGCAAAGATGGTCATAGACACGATCATGCGCAACACCATCGTGGCCGACAAGATGGTCGAGTCGCTCGCAAAGTCCGAAAAGGTCACAAAGGCCGAGGCGATATCGAGGCTCGAGGAGATGACGCCACTCGCAAAGATTGTTCCCGGCGGCAAGCCAAAGCCAGTCGCTCCGGCACCTGCAGCAGCTGACGGCACGCCGGCTCCGGCAGTCGAGCTCGCAGTCGAGGTTCCTGAAGGCGCAAAGCCTGGCCCCATAGACATTGAATACAAGTCGCACATGCCCGCATCCTCGCCGTACAAGGTAGCCGACGGCGAGCACACGATAAAGACGTGGGGTCGCAAGGGTGATGACAATGCGGTGATGGGCGTCTGGGGCGAGTTCGTCTCCGTTGACTTTGACATATGCGTTGCAGACGGCGCGTGCATTGACGCATGCCCCGTTGACGTGTACGAGTGGTTTGACACGCCGGGCAACGCAGCGTCAGGGAAAAAGCCGCTAATGTCAAAGGAGCCTGACTGTATATTCTGCCTCGCTTGCGAGGGCGTCTGCCCCCCAAAGGCGATAAAGATCTTCGAGATGAAGTCCTAGTCCTGTGCGCTAGATTATAAGTGAGCGGACCGGCAGCCTGTGGCACGTGGCCTCAAATCCCCTAACGCAGCTGGTCTTTGACCTCTTTATCGTGTCAGCCGTGCTTATCATGGCGTACACGATGAACTTTTACTACCTCGCCATAATCTCTAGCCGCCGGCGCCCCGCTGCCGTGCTAGACTCGGATGACGAGCCTAGCGTGACGGTTCACCTGCCAATATACAATGAAAAGTATGTCGCCGCGCGCCTAATAGATGCCGTCTGCAGGCTCGACTATCCCCGCGACCGACTGCACATAATGGTCCTTGATGACTCGGATGATGACACGACTGCCCTCGTGGGAGACATGGTCAGGACGTGGCGCGAGTCTGGCACGGACATCGAGCACGTCCGCCGTGACTCACGAAAGGGCTACAAGGCCGGCGCGCTCCGCCACGCGATGAAGTCCACGACATCGGATCTCGTGGCCATATTTGATGCGGACTTTGTGCCGCCACCGTGGTTCCTGCGCCGCGCAATACCACAGTTTACGCGCCCCGAGATCGGCTTTGTGCAGTGCAGGTGGGGACACCTTAACGAGGGGTACTCGTCGATAACGCGCGTGCAGGCCATAAGCCTCGACATACACTTTCTTGTCGAGCAGCGCGCAAAGAGCGACTCTGGCCTGTTCATGAACTTTAACGGGACCGCCGGAATATGGCGGCGCGAGTGCATCGTCGACGCGGGTGGATGGCATGACGCGACGCTAGTCGAGGACCTTGACCTCAGCTATCGCGCGCAGATGCGCGGCTGGAGGTGCATATTCCTCCCCGACGTCGTAGTTGACGCCGAGCTGCCAGCGCAGATGAACGCAGTAAAGAGGCAACAGTTCAGGTGGGCAAAGGGCTCGATCCAGTGCGCAGTAAAGCTCCTCACGGAAATCGTCGCGCGGCGTGGGATAGCGCTAAGCACAAAGCTGCAGGCGTTCGTGCAGCTGACTCGCCACATCGTCTTTCCGCTCACACTCGTCCAATTCCTCGCGCTGCCAATACTTCTCATGGCCAACGTCAACCTCTATGCCGTTGGCCTGCCGGCCATAACGATAGCGGCGTACCTTGCGCTCGGGCCGGCAGCCTACGTCATGGTCGTTCAGAGCATGTATGGCGAGTCGTGGGCAAAAAAGGCCCGTGTCCTGCCGGCCCTCTTTATCTACAGCGCGGGGATGGCAGTGACTAACACAGTCGCCGTGATGGACGCGATATTTGGCAAGAGGAGCGAGTTCCTCAGGACTCCAAAGCACGGGATCAAGGGCACTGCTGATGAGTGGCGTGGCAAGGAGTACAACCTGCCCTTCACAAAGACGACACTCTTGGAGATATTCTTTGCCGTCTATGGCGTCATGGGCATCTTTGTGGCCATATTCTCCTCGCAGCCCGTCTTTGTCCCGATAATCGGCATACAGACGGCCGGATTCATGTATGTGGCCGGCTATAGCCTGGCGCATTCAAGATTTAAAAGAGCAGCACCGGCGAGCCGACGCGAGAGGATGGCAAATCGACCCTACACTATGGCACTAGTGGGCATCATCGCAATCATCATAGTCGGCGGCGTGGCCTCATTTGAGGGATACCGCACAACAGTCTATCCGCTAGACCTCTCGCGCGGGTACCTGAGCGACATTGCGCGCGAGACGGCTCCGGGACAGGTCTCCGAGATGGTGAGCATGGCCGCCGGCGCGCTGCCCGAGGAGGGCAACCCCGTGTGGATATTCCCGACTGCCGAGACGGACTTTGCGCTCATGCAGGCGGCCCTTGTGCAGATGCGCCAGACTGCAGACTCGCTTGGCTCGGCTGACACGTCAAGTGCTGCATACCATACGGGCATGTCGAGCATAAGGGAGAGTGCGCTAGAGATACGCGAGAACATTGTGAACGCGACGCCCTACATGTACGTGAGCATCACGAACATCCTCCTCGCATGCGTCTGGATCGCCGGACTCCTCGTTGTGTTCACGGCACTAAAGCGCAAAAAGTCACAGCTCGAGCGCGAAGCCTAGGAGCCGGCGTGCTCGGCGAGAATGCCCTCGAGCTCATCTACTGCGCGCGTGCCGTAAACCTCGCGAACCTGGCTCATCCTGACTGCCTCCTTTAGGAGCGTGACGCCAAGCTTGTCGCGCAGTACACCTAGGACGTCTGAGAAGCGTATCTCCCACCTGTCGGCGCACTCTAGTATCTTTGAGACTGCCCACTGCCTCACGCCGTGAGGGAGGCGAACCTCCGAGCCCGTCTCCACGGCTAGCCTGTCAAAGACGTTTAGCACGTCGACTGTCTGTGAGGCCATGCGCTCAAGGTCAGAGACCTCGCCGTATTTTGACTCGGCGACCATGCGCACGCCGGACTGGTACTCAGAAAGGCGCAACAGGGCCATTATCTCACTTGATGACGATCCTGCCGCCTTTTGGCCCTCGCCACGCAGTGCACGCACCTCCTCAAAGAGCGCGTCTGCCTTTTTGTGGACCTCGGCGACAGCGCCCTCTGAGCGCCCTAGCGCGTCGGTGACTGAGGCGATGCCGGACTCTAGGCGCCCTGCACGCCCTGTGACCTCCTCGCGCATCGTGGAGAACTCGGCGCGAACCGACTCGATGTCCCCCGAGCCTGCGCTTGCGCGTTCGGCCACACGCGAGACCTGCTCCCTGAGCTCCTCGACGATGGGCCCGAGCGTGCCCGAGGCGCCAGAGATCTCCTCGAGCCTCCTATTCAGCGCGCCCACATCTGAGGGAAGCTGCGATAGCTCGGAGACCTTTTTTGACATCGCGCCCAGCTCGGCGGCAAGGTCGGCGTCACCAGAATGGCTTGCCTGGGCCTCCTCAAAGAGCGCCTTTAGCCTCGCGAGATCGTCCTGAACCGACTCTACTGATGAGGCTCGCGTCGAGAGGCCGCCAATGTCCTCTCGCATGCCGTCGATGTGCCTGCCGATCTTGATTATCATCTCCGAGTTGTTCTTTATGGAGCCAAAACTCTCGTCGACCTTTTTGGATATCTCATCTAGCCCACTTGCCGAGTCAGAGCGCTCCTTGATCCCGCGAACTGTCTCTTCCATCTTTGTGGACTGTGAGTCAAGCTTTGCTATGATTCGCGCGTGCGCGCGCATCTCGCCAATGCCTGCAAAGATTTTCTGCGTGTCAGTCTCTAGTGAGCCGATCCTCTTTGACTGCTTTTGGATTGCGTCTAGCGCGTCGGCGATCTCCTCCATGACGCCCTTCATCGAGACGAGTATCTTTTGGTTGTCTCCGAATATCTTGGCCATCGACCTGAGGTCACCAGAGAGCGCATGCGTGTCCTTTGAGACGGCCGTGACCTTTTTTGCCAGGGCCTCTAGTGTTCGTGCGCTCGCTGCCGTGGTCCTCGAGGGCGCCTTTTTGGTCACCGCCTTTTTGACGGCCGGCTTTTTGGGCGCAGCCTTGGGCTTGGCCGTGGCTGCCCTCTTGGAGGCCGCCTTTTTGACGGCCGGCTTTCTGGGCGCCGCCTTGGGCTTTGCCGCCTTTCGGGCTGCCGTGGCGGCCCTCTTGGGGGTTGCTTTTTTGAGCGTCCTTGTCGCCATCGTGACACGCTCCAAAAAGGGGGGAATAAAAAAGGAGATGGTAAAAAAACTACGCCGTGGCGCTACCTGTTTATGTCGTCCGGATGCTGGACAATCTTGTGAAGGAGCTTCTCGGCGAGGCCGATCTGGCTCACCGCAAAGTTGCCCTCACAGTACTCACACTTGAGCATGGCAGCAGGTATAGTACGGTACTATAAATATCATTCAGAGGGTGCCAGCACGCCTAGACGCACCTGACGCCTAGCCACCCTTAAATACCGATGACCATGTGATGGATCGCATGGGTGGGCACCTTTGGAGACATGGCCGAGCCGCAGATACGACCCCTTGAGGTAGAGGGCACCCAGTTTGAGATATACCGGCGCGTCGCCTCCTCCTGCGACCAGGCGTTCCTCTTTGAGTCTCTGACCGGTCCTGAGACGCTTGCCGAGACGTCGATAATAGGATTTGATCCCGACGAGACGATAACGGGGTATGCTGACAGGCTCGTCATCGAGGGGCGCGACGGCGCCGAGCGCGTCATCTGCACCGATGACCCAATAGGCGAGCTGCGCAAAATCCTGCCTAGGACACGCTCGCAGAGGTACCGCTACCTTGGTGGTGCCGTCGGAATTGTGGACTATGAGGCCGTCGGCCTCTGGGAGAGGCGACTCGCGCCGAGGGGAGACGTGCCGCTCATGGAGTTTGGCGTGTATAGCGACGGCATTCTGTTTGACAGCGCCGAGGGCAGGCCGTACTATTTCTTTACGCGCGAGGACAGGTCTGGCGAGATTGGCCTCGACGAGCCCAAACGCGCGCCGTTCTCGCACTCGCGTGTGCATGCTGCGCCTGAGGCCGGCGAGTTTGAGCGCATCGTCGAGAAGGCTCGCGGGCACGTGCGCGACGGCGACATATTCCAGGCCGTCCTCTCGCGCAGGTTTAGCTTTGAGTTCTCCGGTGACCCCATGCGCGTGTACGAGAGACTGCGCGAGCTAAACCCGTCGCCATACCTCTATCACATGAAGCTGCGCAACAGGTCCGTCATGGGCGCTAGCCCCGAGATGCTCGTGCGCGTTACCGGCGATCGTGTCGAGACATTTCCGATAGCCGGAACGCGACCCATCACGGGGGACGACGAGCGCGATGGCGCACTGGGCGAAGAGATGACGCACGATGAAAAGGAGGTCGCCGAGCACGTCATGTTGGTGGACCTTGGGCGCAATGACATTGGACGCGTCTGCAAGGCAGGCTCGGTCAAAGTCGAGGATCTAATGTCAGTCAAGAGGTTTAGCCACGTGCAGCACATGGTCACACACGTGACTGGCACGCTTGCGGCCGACTCGGATGCCTTTGACGCCTTTGGCGCCGTCTTTCCGGCCGGCACGGTCACGGGAGCCCCAAAGGTTCGCGCGATGGAGATAATATCCTCACTTGAGCGCAGGGCGCGCGGGGGCTATGCCGGCGCCGTGGGCTATTTTGCGTCCAACGGCTCGTGCGACTTTGCGATCGCAATACGCAGCATGTTCCTCGGCAACGGCAGCGGATACGTGCAGTCAGGCGCCGGAATCGTCTATGACTCGGTTCCCGAGCGCGAGCTGCAGGAGACCGAGCACAAGGCCGGCGCGCTCATCGAGGCGCTAGGGGAGGCCTCGCAATGAGGTTCCTCATAATAGACAACTATGACTCGTTCGTCTACAATATCGCGCAGGCCCTGGGCCGCCTCGGAGTCGAGACTGACGTCATCAGGAATGACGCGATCGACGCAGGCGAGATTGCGCGTCGCGCATACGATGCGATAGTCATATCGCCCGGACCCGGCACGCCAGAGAGCGCGCGCGACTTTGGAGTCTCGCGCCAGGCCATAGAGGAGCTAGGCGGGCGCACGCCGCTCCTAGGCGTGTGCCTTGGCCACCAGGGGATCATCAGCTCGTTTGGCGGCCGCGTGACCAATGCGGCAAACGTGCGCCACGGCAAGACTAGTCCCGTGAGCCACACCGGAGACGCGCTCTTTGAGGGCGTTGGCAGCCCGTTTCGCGCAACGAGGTACCACTCACTCGTCGGCGAGTCGACGACCATCCCCGACTCACTCGAGGTGACTGCCGTCGCCGATGATGACGGCGAGGTCATGGCTGTTCGCCACAAGACACTGCCGATATTTGGCGTCCAGTTCCACCCCGAGTCGATAATGACTGCCGAGGGCGAGCGCATACTAGCAAACTTTGTGCGCATCGTGGAGGGCATGAAATGAGCGCCCTAGGCGAGATGGCCGCACGCGTCAGTGCCGGCTCGACACTGGAGCACGCAGAGGCCGCCGCCGCAATGCGAGAGATTCTCTCTGGTGATGCGCGTGATGCTGACATTGCGGAGTTTCTCTCCTCGCTTGCGGCTAGGGGCGAGGTCACCGACGAGCTCGAGGGGATGCTCGATGTGATGATGGAGCGCAGCGTTGGCGTGACCCTCTCCAGGCCGGACGCCATAGACGTGTGCGGAACAGGTGGTGACGGCGCGCACACGTTCAACGTCTCGACTGCAGCGGCCTTTGTCGCCGCTGCCGCCGGCGCGACTGTCGCCAAGCACGGCAACAGGTCATCATCAGGAGGCGTGGGCAGCGCAGACATCTTTGCGTCACTCGGCATGGATCTCGACTCTGACCCTGGTACAGTCGCCACGGCCATCGAGACGTGCGGCATTGGGTTTATGTTTGCGCCCAAGTTCCATCCGGCCATGAGGGCAGCGGCGGCGGCGCGCAAGATGATCTCAGGCACTAGAACCGCGCTAAACCTTCTCGGCCCCCTCGCAAATCCGGCGCGCGTGAATCGCCAGCTCGTAGGCGTCAGCTCGTCCCTGCACCTAGACATGCTGCCGGAGATACTCGCGCGGCGCGGCTCGGCGTGCGCCATGGCGGTACGGTCTGCCAATGGCCTCGATGAGCTCTCGACTGTGTCAGACGGGACTGCAGTCATTGCGCGCAACGGTGCGGTGAAAAAGGTGGCCATATCCCCATCAGGGCTCGGACTGTGCGAGTCTGAGCTCGGAGACCTGCGCGTCGAGGGCGCACGTGACGCGCTAGCGGCCGTCATAGGCGCCATAGACGGCTCGGCACGGCGCGCAATGGTCGAGACGGCCGCACTCAACGCCGGTGCCGCACTCGTCGTCGCCGACAGGGCCACAGGCATTGCCGAGGGCCTAGAGATGGCCATGTCCTCGATCCGTTCGGGTAGCGCATCAAAAAAGCTCGACGAGTTTGTCGCAATGTGCGGCCAGCCGGCGCTCCTCGAGGAGGCTCGACGCGCATGAGCGTGCTAGAAAAGCTCGTAAAGAACTCACAGAGCGCTATTGACTCTGGCGTGTACGATGGCGTCGCGCGCCACGAGCCCTCTGGCGTTGACCTTGTGCGCGCCGTGCGCGAGCACTCCCATGCGCCGGTCATCTCAGAAGTAAAGTTCTCCTCGCCTAGCGAGGGCGAGATACTGCGCGGCGCGAATCCGGCAGACGTCGCGCGCCTCATGGTCGACGGGGGCGCAGTCGCGCTCTCGGTTCTCACGCAACCGCACATGTTTGACGGCTCGCCGGCAAACCTCGCCCTCGTCAGGGACACAGTCGACATCCCGATACTGATGAAGGATATCATCGTGGATGCGCGGCAGCTCGAGGCCGCGCGCCAGATGGGCGCAGACTATGTGCTCCTCATACAGGCAGTCTTTGATCATGGACTCGCCGCAAACAGGGACGAGCTCATCGACCTGGCACACGCCGGCGGCATGGGCGTCCTGCTCGAGGCCCACACGCGCGCCGAGCTTGACGCCGCCCTAGAGTCAGGCGCTGACATGGTCGGAGTCAACAACCGCAACCTCGACACGCTAGAGGTGGACCTCGACACGACGCGCCGCGTTCTTGACGGCCTCGGCGAGCGCGGCGTGCCCATAGTCTCGGAGAGCGGGATTGGCGGGCCGGACGATGTCAGGCGCCTGCGCGAGTGCGGAGCCGACGCGTTCCTGGCCGGAACGTCGATAATGAGGAGCGCCAATATAGCCGAGTCCGTCAGGAGCCTGGTGATGGCCATATGAGGGGCAGGTTTGGCGAGTACGGCGGGAGGTATGTTCCCGAGACGCTCGTGCCCGCACTCGAGGAGCTCGAGTCGGCGTACCGCTCGTGCCGGCGCGATGCGACATTTAGGCGCGAGCTCTCGCGCCTCCTGGCCGAGTATGCAGGCCGCCCGACGCCGCTATACCACGCAAAGAATCTCAGCGAGGAGGTCGGCGGCGCGCAGATATACCTAAAGCGCGAGGACCTGCTCCACGGTGGGGCACACAAGATAAACAACACGATAGGGCAGGCACTCCTTGCGCGCAGGATGAAAAAGAAGCGCATCGTCGCCGAGACGGGCGCCGGCCAGCACGGCGTCGCGACTGCAATGGCGTGTGCGTGCGTTGGCCTTGATGCAGAGGTCTACATGGGCAGTCGTGACATGGTCAGGCAGCGACTGAACGTCACGCGCATGGGCCTCCTTGGCGCCGGTGTGCATGCCGTCGAGTCTGGCTCCAAGACGCTAAAGGATGCGATCAACGAGGCCATACGCGACTGGCTCGCCAACGTGCGCACGACGCACTACCTCCTCGGCTCGGCAGTCGGCCCGCACCCGTATCCGGAGATCGTTCGCGACTTTCAGTCAGTCATCGGCCACGAGATACGCTCGCAGGCGCGCGCGATCGGCCGCACGCCAGACACGATAATAGCGTGCGTCGGGGGCGGGTCCAACGC
Source organism: Cenarchaeum sp. (assembly GCA_963692915.1). Taxonomy (GTDB): domain Archaea; phylum Thermoproteota; class Nitrososphaeria; order Nitrososphaerales; family Nitrosopumilaceae; genus JAHRAL01. The sequence goes on along the minus strand of OY843584.1, from coordinate 806,734 downwards.
GATAGGGACGTTTCACGAGTTTGTCGACTCGAAGGTGGAGCTCGTCGGAGTCGAGGCTGCCGGCAGGGGAGTTCGATCAGGCAAGCACTCTGCGCCACTAAAGGCCGGCTCGCGCGGAATACTCCACGGCATGATGACATATGTCATGCAGGACGCCGAGGGGCAGGTCTCTGAAACGCACAGCGTGTCTGCCGGCCTTGACTATCCGGGAGTCGGGCCAGAGCACGCATGGCTAAAGGACACGCGCCGCGTCGACTATCGCTCGGCGACTGACGTTGAGGCGATCAGGGCGTTTCGCCTCCTTGCGCGCACAGAGGGCATCATACCGGCACTCGAGTCGGCCCACGCGATTGCCGAGGCAGCAAAGGTTGCGCGCGCGGGCAGGAAGTCTGACACCGTCATAGTCACGCTCTCCGGAAGGGGCGACAAGGACGTCGACGTTGTGGCAGACTGGGTGGAGGCCAATGGGCCGGCTAGCCGATAGGCTCGACGCGCTGCGCGGGGCCGGCGAGGCGGCCCTCGTCGCGTATGTCATGGCAGGCCACCCGAGCGCTCGCGCGTCAGCCGCTGCAGTCCGCGGGGCGGTCCGCGGGGGCGCTGATGTCATAGAGCTCGGATATCCCTTCTCTGACCCGCTGGCTGACGGGCCGGCCATACAAGAGGCCGCCACAGTCTCGCTCTCTGGCGGCATGACGATGGGGACATACCTTGAGACAATATCGGCGACACGGCGAAAAACCGACGTGCCGCTCGTCTCGATGACATATGCCAACATCTTTGAGCGCCATGGGGTCAGGAGGCTTGCTGCGCGCATGGCTCGGGCCGGCATTGATGCCGTCATACTGCCAGACATGCCAGTCGACGAGTCATCTGCGTATGTTGCCGCCTCGAGGGCCGCCGGCCTTGACACTGTCTTTCTGGCCTCGCCGAACACGTCGCCTGCGCGCATGGCCCGCATAGCGGCCGCCTCGTCCGGATTCATGTACCTCGTTGCAGTCTATGGCACGACTGGCCACGTCAGCCGCGGCGTTGCCGCCTATACGCTTCGCGCAATTCGCGCCGCGCGCAGGGTCTCCCGGGGGACCGCAGTCGGCGTCGGCTTTGGAATATCCACGCCCCGTGACGTGCGCGAGTGCGTGCGGGCCGGAGCTGATGCTGTCGTGGTCGGCAGCCCCATAGTGCGCATGGCAGCTTCTGTGCCACAGCCAAAGATCGAGGGCGAGGTTGCCGCGTATGTTGCCGGACTAAAGCGCGCTACGCGACAGTCGCGGCGGCCTGCGCGACGCTAAACTTTTGCTCGACAAAATACTCTACGCGCGTCTTTTTGAACTCGCGCAGGCTAAAGAGCACGCGATACTCCTCTACGCCTATCTGCTCGCGTATCTGCCCCACCATCGCGTCGGCCTCCTCCCTGGTCTTGCAGTGAATCATCGAAAAGACGTTGTACGGCCAGTCGTCATATGTCGGGCGCTGGTAGCAGTGGCTCACCTGCGGGAACGCGCCGAGCGTCGCGCCGACCTCCTCTATCCTCCCCTCGGGCACCTTCCAGACTATCATGCCGTTTGCAACAAAGCCGGCGTCGCGGTGGCGCAGTATGCCGGCAAACCTGCGCATGACGCCGATCTCCTGGTAGTGGCGCAGGGCCGCAAACATGCCATCCTCGTCCATCCCGAGCCTGCGCGCAGGCGCCTCAAATGGCCGCGCCGACAAGTCGAGATCCTTTTGCGTCTCGCGTATGATCTCGCGGTCACGCTCTGTTGGCACAAACGCCTCGCGCGGGGCGTCGGTTTTCGTCTCGGCGGGCTTTACGTCGGACTTTTTGACCATCTCTAGGCGCACGCCGATCTTGAAGAGCTTTATCGTCGGGAGCATGCGAACCGCCTCGATTCCGCCAATGCCGTCAAACTTTGCGAGCTCGTCCTTTAGGTTGGAGCCCGGCGGAACCGCTATGGTGAACCACAGGTTGTACTTGCCGTCGCGCTCATAGTTGTGGCTCACGCCGGGGTGGCCGTTGATTATGCCGGCAACGCGCTCGATGTTCTCGGGGCTCACGCGCATTGCGACTAGTGAGCTCTTGTAGCCGAGCCTCCTGGTGTCAAATATCGCGCTGAGCTGCCGCAGGACGCCAGACTCCCTGAGCGCGCGAGTGCGCTCGATGACCTCGTCCTCGGGCATTCCGAGCCTTGAGGCGATGTCAGCGAACGGCCTGCTCACGAGCGGAAACGACTGCTGGAGCTCGTCTAGTATGAGCGCGTCCTGGTCGGAGATCTTTGCCATCTGGCGTGCGTGCCGCAGCGTTTTGATAAATACCTAGCGTGGGTAGTGCGTCCGGGTCGTGAGCCGTGGGGTTACTGAGCCGTGGGGTTACTGAGCCGTGGGGTTACTGAGCCGTGGGGTTACTGAGCCGTGGGGTTACTGAGCCGTGGGGTTACTGAGCCGTGGGGTTACTGAGCCGTGGATGTGGGGGATCTTGGAGTCCTTTAACAAAACAATGCTTCATTCATGGTGCTTGGTTATCACGTGTGCTGCGCGCATAATGGGCTAGATGGCTATGATTAGCTCTATTCTGTCTCTGCGGCATTTTCAATCTTCTTTTTCACATTAAAAACTGCCCAAATGACGTCATTAAACACCTCTTTACTCGCATATGCGTCACTAAAATCAATTTCGTCTAAATCTGCAAGTACACCGTCTAAGAATTTGTGGTACATTGATAGCCCCATTCCAAGAAAATCTGCCTGTATGGCGCGTATTGTTTCCATGTGCATCATCACTCGTCTATGTTTATACTCATTTGTTTGTTCAGCACTATCTAGTCTATTTACACCGTGCCATATTTTCATTGTTTTGTCTACGCTTACCATCAACGTATTGAGTGTCTGCACAACGTGGGGTATTTCATACTCGGCAATATGGCGTTTTCTTTTATTTTCTCTACGCTCATCCGTCTCTTTCATCTGTTGTGCAATTTTGCGTCCTTCATACGTTAGTATGGATCCTAACGCTGCTAAATACAGTGACACTGTGGTTATTAATGCTGGTCCTGGTGATTCGGGGTTGATGATTTCGGTACTTAAGAATGCTGCCCACATACTAACCACGATTGGTATGGATGGCCCTACCCACACCCATGCAGACATTGCCTCACCCCTCGAGAAATCCCATCTGAACCAGCTCGCCATGCACGCGCACAACGTACTCTTTTGAAAAATTGAGCTTTATTGCCTGTACACGTTTTACTAGATTATCGGCACCATTTACGTTATCGTGAAACCGTGAATGTGCTAACGTGCTGGCAATCTCCAGCCACTTGACATCGTTGTGGTTTTTTGCAAAGTCGAGAAATTCTGCCTGCCTACTCCAGCCTTCGGGTCCACCGCTTGGAACGTCGCCAATATTTCGTATCTGGAAATAGTCACTTGCGAGTCTGGTGGAATATGGACCATACAGGTACATTGTGTGTCGATAGCGAAATTGCAACCCAAAGTACTTTTGGGCAAAATAGACGAACTTTTGCACCTTTATGCGAGTGTCCAGCGTTGAGTCGTTCGGGTTTGTGCTACAGTCGATAAGGCCGTGATCCCAAAGCATCCTCAGAAACGGCTCGATATTGCAATCCACTTTCATGTCCCTGAGACTGGCAAGTAGGTCATCGCTAACCAGTTCGGTCTCTGGTGCGGGGTTCATGGTGACCTCCGCGCCACTCGACACGTTGCTGCGAGCCTGTTCTGTCCCGGACTGTCCACCAGTGGGGCGTTGTCTGCCGTTTTCATGGCGTGGCGTGCTGGCGCGGACATTTAAGCCCTTTTGGCCGGTATTTAAGGCGGTCTTGGAAATTTAGGTGTGCCTGGCCGTCACAAGTGTTGGCGTATGCGGTCGGCCTGTGCGTCAACATCGTCTGGGCAGCACTCCCAACGCGTCTGAACAAATGAATGCCGTGGCAGGTATTGCAGAACCTGGGTGCGTGGTGCCACGCATGGCCCGACTGTGGCTGGTACGTGTGATGCAAACCTCTCCCACATCGGCATTGCCTCACTCCTCGAGAAATCCCATCTGGACTAGCTCATCATGTACCTTCACAACAAATTCTTTTGGAAAATTGCGCTTTATTTTCTGTACGCGTTTTACCAGATTATCTGCCCCATCTACATGATCGTCAAATCGTGAATATGCTAGCGTGCTGGCAATCTCTAACCATTTAACATCGTTGTGATTTTTTGCAAAATCGAGAAATTCTGCCTGCCTGCTCCAGCCTTTGGGTCCACCACTTGGAACGTCCCAAATATTTCGTATCCGGAAATAGTCAGCTGAGAGCCTAGCGGAAAATGGGCCATACAGGTACCTTATGTGCCTGTAACGACATTGCAGCCCAAAGCACTCTTGGGCAAAATACACAAACTTTTCTATCTTTATGCGGGTCTCTAGCGTTGCGTCATTCGGGTTTGTGTTGCAGTCGATAAGGTTGTGATCCCAGAGCATCCTTAGAAACGGTTCAATATTGTCATCTGCCTTTGCGTTTTTACGTCTTGCACGTGCGTTCTCGCTGAACCGTTTGGACTCTTGTTCGGCATTCGTGGTGAACTCCATGTCACGCGGCTCGTTGTCATGAATCTGCCGTGTCTCGGACTCAACGACAGGGAGATTTGCTGCTTTCATGACTCGTCATATCTGTGCGCACATTTAAGCTCTCCTGGCCGGTATTTAAAGCGAATTTTGGAGAATCTGGCATCACATCTCACATATGTTGTTGCGTGCACTTGGCGCTAGCTCGTGCATGCTAGTGAGATCTATTGTTACATACCCCGTGGTCGCCTTGCGTTATATTGCGCTGGTCAGATTGTAACTGTGCCTCTACAGCGAACTGTGCCCTGACATTGAGCGCTCCGAGGAAGAGCCCCGGTGTAAGTCCGGCATGCTGTCCACCGAACCTGAGGATCGCGCCACGCATATTGGGCGCTTGCAAAAAGCGATCGCGTGCTCTGTGCGGGGTACTGCCAGTGGATGGCGCCCACATGGTCTTTGCATGTGCTGACGACTGTGGGCTGCCGCACGCGTCTGCATCCACAACTTAAATAGAAAAATCCCGCCGTGCCCCCACATTGATAGTCGACCTCGCCCTGCACGGATGCCATGCCGTGATCATCGGCGCTGGCTCGGAGGCCTACCGGCGGACTCGGGCACTCCTAGACGAGGGCTGCGCAGTCCTAGTTATCGGTGAGCCGGCAGACGCGCGATTCGACGCGCTTGCCGGCGACTCGTTCGAGTTGCGACGAGAGCGTGTGCGCGACGCCTCGGCCATACGCGGCTGCGGCGCGCGCATTGTGATTGCGGCCACTGATGACACTGCGCTAAACGCCACCATTGTCGAGGCGGCGCGGCGCGAGCCCAACTGCCTGGCCTACTCGTCAGATGATGCCGCAAACAGCGACTATGCGCATCTTGCCACAACGCGCCTCTCTGACTCGGTCTCGTTCGCCGTCTCCACGGGCGGCAAGAGCCCCGTCATGGCCCGCGTCCTGCGCGAGCGCGCCGCCGGTGCGCTCGATGGCCTAGTCGACAAGGGTGATGAGGCCCACATTTCGCTCCAGGCCGAGATGAGGGCGGCTGCGCGCAGTCGCATAGCGACGCCCTCGGGGAGAAGGCGCTTTTTGCGCGCGCTCGCCGATGATGAAGGGGTTAAACAGTTAATAAAAGACGGGCGCACACGCGCGGCGCGAGATAGGGCAATGTCGATATTGGAGGCCTGGGATGGCGCCTAGGAGCATAGTGAACGCACGCGTGACATTTCACAAGTCGCCAATACACGTCATGGAGCTATTCACGTTTCGCAATATCGCCTCGGCCCTCTCGGGCTTTCGCGCGCACGCCGGCCTAGAAGAGTGCGTCATCGTACAGACGTGCAACAGGGTCGAGGTGTACGGCGCTTCTGAGTCATGTGGCGAGGAGCGCATAAAGAGGACATGGGCGTCAATAGCGGGTTTGGACGAGCGCACGTTCGGTGAGAACATGGAGTTCTGCGAGGGAACCGAGGCTATCGGACACCTCCTGCGCGTCGCCTCGGGCCTTGACTCGATGGTCATGGGCGAGGAGCAGGTTCTCGGGCAGATCAGGCAGTCAATAGCGGCTGCGCGCGAGTGCGGCGCATCAGGCCATGTCCTCAACACGGCATTTGACAGGGCGGTTCGCCTCGGCGCGCGCGTGCGGCAGGACACGGGAATAAGCCGTGGCGGCGTGTCTGTCGGCTCGATGGCAGTCCGCCTCGCCGAGGAGGGTCACGGCGGGAGCCTCTCTGGACAGAGCGTGCTCCTCATCGGGACCGGCGAGCTCTCTACGCTCGTCGCAAAGTCGCTCCTCCAGCGCGGGTACGAGTTTGGCGTCGCGAGCCGCACGCTCCGGCGCGCCGAGGCGTTCTGCGAGAACGTGGGCGGCAAGCCGGTGAAGTTTGAGGATGCGCTAGGCGACTTTGGCGCGTACTCGGTCATGTTCGTCGCGACTACTGCGCCCTACTTTATGGTCACCGCCGACAAGCTTGACGCCTCGGCGCGCCCGATGATGATAGTCGACCTCTCAAACCCGCGAACCGTCGATGAGCGCGTCGCGCAGATCGACGGCGTGAGGCTCGTAAACCTTGACGAGATAGCCGGCATTGTGGACCGCAACGTCAGGGAGCGCGAGTCACAGGCACGCGCAGCCGAGGGGATGGTCACCGGCGAGGTGCCCGGCATAGAGGCCTCCATGAGGCGCATAGAGGCCGAGCCGCTCATAGCCGACGTCTTTAGGTCAGCCGAGGAGGTCAGGTCACGCGAGCTCGCAAAGGCCATCGGCATGATGGGCGGCGTTGACGAGCAGACGGCGCGCACCGTGGATGACCTCACGCGCGCGATCATGGAGGGCATAGTCTCAGGCCCCATAGGGCGCATAAGGCGCGCCTCGGAGAACGGCGATGATGGCGTGCTAGACGCGGCGTCTCGCCTCTTTGGGCGCGCCGACTAGAGTTATATTCAATCTCGGCCATGCGCGCTGACATGCCGTTTCCGGCCACGCGCCTGCGCCGCCTGCGCAGGTCAGGGAGCATTCGCGAGCTCGTCCGCGAGACGCGCCTTGCGGCCTCTGACCTCGTGTGCCCCATCTTTGTCGACGAGTCGGGATCGCCTTCGAGCATCGACTCGATGCCCGGCCTCTCGAGGATTGGCCCGGATGATGTTGCCTCAGAGGCCGGCTCCATACGCGACCTTGGAATACGCGCAGTCATGATATTTGGCGTTCCCTCCTCCAAGGACGATGGCGCATCCTCGGCATACGCGCCTGATGGCGTCGTGCAAAAGGCCATACGATCCGTGCGTGACTCGCATGGCGATGCGCTTGCCATAATGTCTGATGTCTGCCTGTGCCAGTACACGCCATCGGGCCACTGTGGGCTAGTTGGTGATGACAACTCCATAGACAACGACTCAAGCCTCGAGGCGCTCTCAAAGATCGCCGTGAGCCAGGCTCGCGCCGGCGCCGATGTCGTCTCACCGTCGGCGATGATGGACGGGCAGGTGTCAGCAATCAGGGCCGCACTTGATGGTGCAGGATTTGGCGACGTTGCGATAATGTCGCACTCGGCAAAGCACGCCTCGTCGTTCTATGCGCCTTTTCGCGACGCGGCCTCGTGCGCTCCACAGTTTGGCGACCGCAGGTCGTACCAGGTTCCGTACACCAGCGCACGCGCATCGATGCAAGAGATAGCTGCCGACATTGAGGAGGGAGTTGACATTGTGATGATAAAGCCGGCCCTGGCGTACCTTGACATAATCTCCGAGACGCGCCGGCGCTTTGACGTGCCGGTAGCCGCATACAGCGTGTCTGGCGAATATGCGCTCGTAAAGGCAGCCGAGTCGCGCGACATGGTCGACGGGACAGCAGTGGCCCTGGAGATACTCCATGCGATAAAGAGGGCCGGCGCCGGCGTCATCGTGACATACTTTGCAAAAGAGGCCGCAGCGGCCCTGCGTGATGGGCCGTGAGGCCTGACTCACAGTACGAGATCAGTCGCGCACTAGACGAGCTGCCGCATATCGTCGGCGCGTCGTGCGCGACGGCCTCGTTTCGGGCCGCCGGCGAGCGCAAGCCTGCGCGCGACGAGTATCGGCGGCGTGCTGCGGCGTACTTTGGGGGATTTGCCGCCCAGATCGCCGGTGACGGGAGCCTGGAGAGCCTGCGCGAGTACGTCGAGCGGCGAATCTCCTCAGAGTCCGAGCGAATCCTGGGAGGCCTGAACGCCGAGGTCGAGCGCCGCTATGACCGGTACGTCGACTATGGGTAGATCGGCGCCTCCGGACCGGATGTTCAGCATGCTTATATCCACAGCATACGTGGGGTACGCATGGCCGATCTTGCTTGGAAGTGCTTTAGGTGCGGACTCGTATTCCGTGATGCCGACCTCGCCTCGACGCACAAAAAGATCACAGGTCATTCCGTGTCTAGGGCAAGGGTAATAACTGCGTAGTGGGCGACCCCGCCTGATGAAGGCAAGATTTTCCGGAACGTGCCCCGAGTGCGGCGGAGAGATAAAGACGGGCAAGGAGATACTGCGCAACTCGCAGGACAAGTGGGTTCACAAGGCGTGCTCTGACCTGCAGGACGAGATTCCCTGACCTGCCATGTGTGCACACGTGGACTGGGGGCAGGCCTAGATGGCCGGATCGCGAACAGGCGAGTGGACGCTCTCCGAGCTGCCAGGTGGGCGCGAGACAGACGCCGAGGTGCGCAAGGTGCGCCGGCTTACCGCGCGCCTAGCGCGCTCTAGGGGTCTTTTGCGGCCGTCAATATCGCCGTCGCAGATGCTGCGCATGATCTCACTCGTTGAGGAGATTCACGATGCGATGAGCCGTGTCTACTCCCATGCCTCGCTCTCGTATGCGGCTGACACACAGTCCGAGAGAGCCGGCGCGCGCGTCGCGGCGATGAGCCGCCTCTCGGCGCAGGTGGCAAACGACATGCTCTTCTTTGAGCAGTGGTGGAAGGTGGATCTTGACGCGCGCAACGCGCGGCGCCTCCTCGCGCACCTCGGCCCGCTAGCTGGCCACTTTGCGTACATGAGGCTCATGGCTCGCCACACGCTACCTGAGGCTCAGGAGCGCATAATCAACATCATGGACGTGACTGGCTCCTCGGCACTCGTCCGCCTGTATGACCGCCTCACGTCAGCCTTTGAGTATCGCGTGGGCGGCAAGACGATGGGACGCGAGGAGCTCGGCGCGCTCGTCCGGAGCCCCCGCGCATCTGTCCGACGAGCCGCATATCGCGCACTCCTCTCAAAGTTTGCGTCTAGCAGGGGAACGCTTGGCGACATCTACTCTAGTGTTGCCTCAGAGTGGGGCAGCGTCGAGGTTGGCCTACGATCGCACAAGTCGGCAATATCTCCAAGGAACATGGCAAACAATGTTGATGACCGGACAGTCTCGGCGCTCCTGCGCACGTGCGAGAAAAATGCACCTGTGTTCAGGAGGTTCTTTGCTGCAAAGGCGCGCATGATCGGCCTGGACAAGATGCGCAGGTATGACCTGTACGCCCCAGTGCCTGGCGGCAGGGCGCGCAACTCGTACGCAAGCGCGGTAAAGGGTGTCCTTGGCGCAATGTCAGACTTTAGTCCCGAAATGGCCGCAATGGCCGGACGGGTCATAGACTCGTGCCACGTCGACTCGTCGGTTCGCAAGGGCAAGCGCGACGGCGCGTTTTGCAGCACGGTCTCACCGGGGATACTCCCCTACGTCCTGCTCAGCTTTACTGGCACAGTCGAGGACACGTTTACGCTTGCGCACGAGCTCGGCCATGCGGTCCACAGCGTTGCGGCCTCGTCCCAGTCGATACTCACACAGGCAGCGCCGCTCCCACTAGCCGAGACGGCCTCGACATTTTCAGAGACGCTGTTGCATGATGCGCTCATGCGCACCGCACCGCCGGCGCGCCGGCGCGCAATGATCGCATCTAGGCTAGACTCGCTCTATGCGACGATAATGCGCCAGTCGTTCTTTACTCTCTTTGAGCAGCGCGCGCACGCCATGGTTGAGTCTGGCGCGACGGCCGGCGAGATATCAGCTGAGTACATGCGCGGGCTGCGCGCGCAGTTTGGCCGGACAGTCGACGTCTCGGGCGACTTTGCAGATGAGTGGGTCGCAATCCCGCACTTTTACCACTCGCCGTTCTACTGTTATGCGTACTCGTTTGGGTGCCTCATGGCACTCTCACTCTTTTCGAGATACGCCTCTGAGGGCGCGGGATTTGCCCCGACGTACCTTGGCATACTGGCAGCCGGCGGCTCTGAAAAGCCCGAGGATCTCATGGCGCGCCACGGCTTTGACATCGGCAGCGTGTCGTTCTGGCAGGAGGGCATGGACTATGTCGCCGAGCAGGCACGCGATCTTGGGAGATTAAGATGAAAGGGGGAGCCGGCATCCAACGCACTGGATACCGGCTCCCTGTGCCCCATACGGTTTGAAGCGATGCCGACGGGAGCGCCTGAGCGTGGTGATTTAAAGCTAGGGCGCCGGGCAGCGCACGCGCGACGGCCTGCCTAGCAGACCGCATGGGTGATGACCTTTTGCCCCACATTGTATCGTTTGGAACTGTCAAATGCGCACTCCCTAGCTGCTCTGATTCAGGGTCGTGGGTATGGCGCTAATCGTCGACGAGCCCCATGCCCACCTGCGCCGTGGAGACCCGCTAATTCTCACCAGGAAAGTCTATAGATATTGGCATCAATATGCACAATAAAGGAATAAACATTAAAAAAGTGATCAAAAGCAATGACGAATCATGACATTTGCGCCTATGGCCAAAATACGTGCTAAATGCCATGAATGTCGTTTTGTCAACTTGACTCTAAAAATCCAGCTGCTAAAGTGCTGAATGTGGTTTTCGAACGTTTTGTCTGCCCAACCTTGATCCTGCCCTGACCTTGACGATGCCATTATCCGAAATCTCCGTGGGTACCATCCGTGTGGTTCATGTGGCAGTTGTGGCGTCGTGCGCCCACGCATGACTTTTATGTCATGGCGCACGAGCCGTGCGCGTGTTCGCCAGGATTCTGATACTTGCCACCCTATTGGTGGCCGTGTCGCAAGTCTTGCCGTCAGTTGCCCAGGATGACGACACTATTCCATTCCACGAGGTCGCGCAGGTTCTAGTCAACACGGCCGGTGCCGGTAACACAACAGTCTCGATAACGCTCCAGAGCACGAGCACAAATGACATCATGCTCCCTGGCGAGCTTGCCTCGAGGATTGGGGCAGACGATCGCATTGCCTACATCGCAGTGACCAACGAGGACTCGTGCGTCCCCGGCGTCCTTGGAGAGTCGTGCATACTTGTGAGCGCGCTGCGCAGCGGCGAGTGGGACGGCATTGACGCAGTGCAGGCAGGCGCGCGTGCGATCGGTGACTCGTACATCGACGAGCTCAACGAGGCCTTTGACACGCGCGCATCGTTCCACTCGGTCTATATCCACCACAGCGAGGGCGCACGCCTTGCGCAGGCCGCTGACCGGCGCATAGTCTCGGCCGTCTATACGATGCCGCAGGAGCACACGGCCTCGATGCACACAAAGATCGGCGGCATCATCCTCTCGCGCGACATACGCGACGGGGGCGGCTTTTACGAGGCGTCTAGGCGCATCGTTGCCCTCGAGGGCTCGCAGATGCTGATCTCCATCACGCCGGTGGCCGGCGCGCCGTTCATGCAGGTTCGCGTCTCGGCGATCCTTGAGGGTGCCGACTCGCGCGAGGTCGACCCACTTGCGCTCCTGCCGGTCAGCTCCCTTGAGCGCTCAGACGTGTTTCCATACGGTTCCAACCCGCTCGGATCGCTGGTTCGCGCCATAGTGGTTCCTGATGTGCCCTCGCGCATACTGCCGTCCTCAACGACACTCTTGCCGACAGTCTTTATCAACGGCGAGCTCCTCCCGTCAGCAGTCGGCCACTCTGGCTGGGTCTTTGACCCGTCAACAGGCCCGTTCATAGACGGACGGTTCCTGTTTGGCGACAACAGGCTAGTCGAGGACGAGGAGCTCGCATTCTCGATAGTTCCGATCGAAGAGCCTTCAGAGCCATCGCAGCCAACTGCTTCACAACCCCCGACTGTTACCCCGGCACCGCCAGGAACGGACGGGACCGACCCGCTGATTCTCTACGTGATGGGCGCAATCATCGTCGGAGCCGCCGGAGCTGCGCTCTATCTGCTGCGAAGGCGCTAAAATAAAAGCACGGCAGCAGCAAAGACCGTTGTCCACTTGCCGCCGCGATCTCCCTTTGCCGTCTGCGTCACGTTTGACGTCTTGTATATCTGGCCCGATATCGTCCACTGTTGCCTCTTTTCGTCCCAGCTCTTGTCAATGTCAAACTTTATCCCAAGCGAGGATGCGAGCATCTGCGCGGCGACATCCTCGGCATAGTCGCCGGCCTGCTTTTCGCTCTGCCCAAACGAGTCGTACTCGGAGAGGTATCCGTAGCGCGTCGTGTCCTTTGGCTGCGCAACGCCGACTGATGCGGCGCAGAGCCGATGTGGCTCGTTTGTCTGGTTTTTGGAATATATCGTAAAGAGTATCTGGCCGGCCTTTATCTCGGCGAGGCCGGCCTTTCTCGAGATGAGCTTTGCCTTTGGCGGGAATATGCTAGATATCAGGACGAGGTTTGTTCCTGCAATGCCGGCGTCGCGCAGGGCATACTCAAAGCTCGTCAGGCGATCCTCATGGACGCCCTTTCCCTTTGTGAGAAAGAGGCGCTTTGGCACAAGATCAATCAACTCTGCGCGCGCGCGAGACTGTCAATATTTATGTCTTAATTGCGGTGCCGGCCACGCCGTGGCTCACGCGTCAGGTAGAGCCACCCTACTAGGCCTCCAAGGCAGAGGTTTATCGTGCCTAGGAACGTCACATAAAAGGTCTCAGTCACAAGACCCATGATTATGCCAAACGCCCCGGTGCCCATAAAGGCGTAGAGCATGACTTTGAGCTTTTTGGGCTTTAAGCGACGCACTGGCTGCGCGGCTGCCTGTGGCTCTATAAAACTCGCACGCCTCCAAACGGTTTAAACAAGACTCCCGGCGCGTGGCTGCCGTCGCCAATGTAGCTCAGCCTGGTAGAGCATTCGCCTTGTAAGCGAAAGGTCGGGGGTTCAAAGCCCCCCATTGGCTTCCACCATGCCCCCGTGGGGCGAATAGTTTATAAATATGGCAAAATCGCCACCTCTTAACGGAATAATGGCGGAGCGGCAATGACCTTCTCTGTCATTGCCTAGAGAAGAAGAAGAGATGACACGGTTCGAAGAGCTTGGAATCAAGCAGAGTATACTAGATGCCCTAGTAGAGCAGGGATTTGAGGAGGCCTTTCCAATACAGGAGGCGGCCATACCCGTTTTGCTCTCCGGCCGTGACGTTATCGGCCAGGCTCACACGGGAACCGGCAAGACAGCCGCATACGCGATATCGATGCTCCAGTCAATAGATCCAGGTCACGGAATCCAGGGTCTCGTCGTTGCGCCAACGCGCGAGCTTGCGCTCCAGATAACAACAGAGATCAAAAAGTTTGGCCGGCACACCGGCATGCGCGTAGTTGCGATATATGGCGGGGCTGGCATGGGCGGACAGCTAGACGAGCTAGAGCGCGGAGCCGACATTATAGTCGCCACGCCGGGTCGCCTCATAGACCACATAGAGCGCGAGTCAGTGACCCTCGAGCATGTCGCGCACGTTGTGCTCGACGAGGCTGACACGATGCTAGACATGGGGTTCGTTGAGGACATTGAGTTTATCATTGCACAGACGCCAAAGGAGAAGGTCATGTCGCTATTCTCGGCGACGATGCCGGTTCCAATACTGCGGCTCGCCGAGGAGTACCTGAACAACCCAAAGCAGTTTCTCCTTGACGCCGATGACCTGAGCGGCGAGGGCATTGACCAGTCGTTTCTAGTGCTGCGCGACCGCGAAAAGATGAAGTATCTCACACAATTCATACGCGAGAACGGGGAGGGGCAGACGATCGTGTTCTGCTCGACAAAGTGGCGCACGCGTGATGTCGCAAAGATGCTGCGCGATGAAAAGTTCGACACAGTCGCAATCGAGGGAGACATGTCCCAAAACAAGCGCGAGCACTCCATGTCAAAGTTCCGCCAGGGCAAGGCCCAGATACTCGCGGCCACTGATGTCGCCGCGCGCGGAATCGACGTGCCCGAGGTCGCACTCGTCGTCAACTATGACGTGCCAAACCAGGAGATGGTCTACTTTCACCGCATCGGGCGCACGGCGCGCGCAGGAGCCAAGGGACGCGCGATCACGCTAGTCTCATACTCGTCAGTGGGCGACTTTAACATCATAAAGCGGCAGGTAAAGGTCGACATGACTGACCTCAACGCGGCGTTGGGAATAGAGGTCAACATACCTGATCGCCTAAAGCGCGACGTTCCGCGCACAGGCTCGCGATTTGGCCAGCGGGGTCCCCCAAGACGCGGTGGCTTTAGGGGCCGTGGCCGTGACCGCGACGGGCCGCGAGGCCGTGACCGTGGGGGTTCACGTGGCGGCCGTGAAGGTGGCCGAGAGGGCGGCAGGCGCGAGGGCGGCGGCCGCAGTGGTGGCCCACCACGCAGCTTTCGTGGCGCAAAGAGGGACTATCGCGGCCTTCGCAGCCGCTGGTAGCCGACACGCTTTAAAGTGGCCCTGATGGGCGCGATGCGCAATGCACGCCGGATATGTGCTGCTCAACTGTGACCTTGGAGCTGAAGAGTATGTCCTAGAGGAGATATCGCGAATCCCCGGCGTAAAGACGGCACGCCTTACCTTTGGGGCGTACGACATTATCGCCGAGGTAGAGACGCCGACGACTGAGGAGTTTGAGAAGACAGTGGCCACGCGCATACGCAAGCTCACGCGCGTCGTGAGCACGATCACGCTAAACGTGATAAGCGAGGAGTGAGCGTTGCCAGAGAGCGCGATCTCCTACACTGGCAAGGTGTGGGCGATAAACCACAACAATCCCGAACCGCTCGTCGAGCACGCGCTCAAAAAGCTGCAGGATCATGGCGTGCGCGCCGAGGACATTGTCCTGACTGACGCGCCTGATGAGATCGAGGTGGGCGCCATCGTCGTGGAGATCTGGCCACATCACCTTGATGTCGGCCGCGTGAGGACAATACGCAACGATTCGTTCATCAGCGGAACCGAGATGACGATCGACCTCGTGACAGACGAGCACGGTCATTATGTCGGATAGCCTTGAATGACACGCAAAAGATCATAATTGCCGCCGGCGTCATTGCAGTAATCGTGGTCGCAGCGGCCTACACGCACCACACGCGCGAGCAGGTTCGTGTTGCCGGACTTATGTTTGGAAACTCGCTCCTCAACACGCAAGACGATCTAAAGGCCGCGCAGGACGCCCTCGCGCTGCGCACACGCGCGTGGAGTGCGGGCAACATGACTGATGCCGCAATGCTGGAATACTATGACATGCACCTGGATCGCATGGACGGCATTGTCGCGCGATACTCGTCCCTTGATGCGCCGCAGGGATTTGATGCGGCAGTCAGGCTGTTTGAGCTCTCTGCTGTGTCACAGCGCGACAGCGACGAGGCGCACGCAGAGTGGGTCCGCCTGCGTGATGAGTCTAGCAGGTCGCGCTCTGATGCGCTGCTGCAGGACGCGTTCGAGTACGAGTCTGAGGCCCTCTCGGCCTTTGCTGACGCGCAGCGCGGCAGGCCTGCCGGCTAGAGCAGGCTTCTCTTGGCAAGCTCGTCGAGCATTGGGGTCACGGCCTCGATAAGCTCGTCATTTTTGAGGCGCACGTCGCGCCCAAACGGCACATAGAACGTGACGCTGAGCATGTCATGATCCGTGTGCGATATGCGCACATGGTGCTCAGCGCCGCCGGGCCACGACTCGGCGAACTCGCGCCAGCGCTCCACGCGGCTCACCACGCCGCCTAGGCTCTCCTGGAGGCTTGCGATATTCGCGTTATAGTCGGTGTCAAATATGCCAAACTTTGCCATTGGAACCATGACATACCCGCCGCGAACGCTGCTCCCGCCGCGAACCATCTCGTCGATCTTTTCGTCAACGCCCTCGTCGTCATAGGAGACGCCATAGTCGGGATCCAGGTATGCGGCAATGTCCCTCTTGGAGTCGTATATCCTGTAATAGTCCTCCTCGCGCTCTATTCTCCACATCGCACCCACGTCCACGCATGGCCTCCAAGGTGCGGGCTCAACGCCGTGCGCACCTCATGGCATGATGAGGTCATCGCCGTCCCCCCTGATGCAGTCGGTTCCCACTGCGCTAAGCGGCGCTAGGCGCACGCTGCCGTCCCTGATGCTGCCACGGCGCTGCAGGGCCATGACGCGCGCTCGCATGGCTGTGGCATGGCGCTCGCATGACACGCCGACCATGTACTCGCCGTCAGTTGACTCTATGGAGATGACCTTTGTGGGCGCATTGGGGCACCGCCTGCCCTCCTCGCCAACAGAGCACGTGCTAGGCATCATCGATGCCGCACGTAGGCGGGGTGCGGTATTAACCTTGTCGCAGCGCCTCGTCCTCTGCCCACACGCGCTCCCCGTCGCCTCCTGCCCCGTGGAGGTATCCGCCCTCGCGCAGCCTCGCGACAAGGCGCGCAGCATACGCCGGTGCGCCAGTTGCGCCCGGCGAGTTATAGTTTATCACGCTACATGCAGACTCGCCCAAAATCTCGATCGTGTCAGTGGCCATCTTTCCGTCCGGCCCCACGATGGGCGTTCGTATGCCCGCTATTCCGTTGCGGGGGAACATTTCCTCGCGCACCGACGGCACAAAGGCGCGGATGCGCGAGACCATCGCTGCCCTGGACATGGAGCTGCGCCACTCCGAGGCGGCCATGCGCAGAAATTCAGGATCGCGCAGGATGCGCGAGGCGCTCCCAGAGAGGACCTCGCCAAGCTTTGAGACAACTGCGCGCGGGCCGCCCGAGCCGATGTATGAGAGCGGCCCGGCCACGGGCACGGCATTAGGCCCAATCTCGACGCGCCCGTCTGCCCTGACGATCCAGTGCGGGTCAAGGAATGGGTACTCGGGATACCGCGGAACCGAATAGACAGACGTGCCGACCAGGCCGGCGTGCTCTTTTGCTGCCTCCCAGTACTCGCCACGAAAGTGTAGCGCAGTGTGTCTCTCTGCCTGGCCTGTCATTCGCGCAACGTCAAGTGAACGCGCACCGGCACAGTTTATGACGAGTCCGGCCTCGATTCGAGTCCCGCCTGACGTGACTAGCGCATGGCCAGATCCCGATTTCTCGATGCGCGACACGTCGTGCCCAAAGGCAAACCTCGCACCGCTTGACTCGGCCTCTCCAATTACTGCGCGCGTCAGGTGCGCATAGTCAGTTGCGGCCTCTGTTGCGCATCGCAGGGCTCCGCTGCACCTGACGTTGGGCTCCATGGCCGTCACGTCACGTCCGTCAAGCAGCTCGAGCTCACCTTCGGGAATTCCGTTTGCGTTGCCCCATTCCATGTGGCGCTCTAGTGTGCTGCGCTGTGACTCGTCAATTGCGACCTCCATCACGCCGGCCTCTGACCACGGCGCACCGGCACGCTCGGCAAGACGCCTCCACATTGGCCTCGATGTGACCATTGCCGAGGCCATCTCACCGCGCGTACGCGGCTCTAGGTAGAACGGCGAGTGGACTACACCCGTGTTGCGTGAGCTCGCATGGATCGCCGGCCTGTCCTCGGCCTCTAGGACACAGACAGAGCCTCGACATGCCGATGATACCCAGTACGCGACGCACGCGCCAAGCACGCCTGCGCCCACAATTGCGACGTCAAACCTCGCCATCGCGGTGCGTCCTGGGAGTCCCTGTAATTGCTGTTTTGGCGCCGGGGGGGAGATTTGAACTCCCGTACCGATTAAGATACGCGCTCTGAGGCCTATGCGGGTTTCCAGGCGCGCGCCCTACCAGGCTAGGCGACCCCGGCACTGAGCGGCGCTTCGGCGAGGCGGTTAATTAACCGTTGAGTGCCCTGCGGCCATGGCGGAGTCGCATGCCACGCGTGGATGGCGTGGCTTGCTTGACTCGCTCCCTTGAGAGCGGCCTTGCGTCAATTCCCATCGAGCGCAGGTGCGCGCTGAACTCGTTGACATACCCGTGTGTTGTGTAGACCGTCTCGGCGCCGCTGGCGATGACCATGCCCACCAGCTCGCCAAAGTCACAATGGTCGCTTAGCGGCACGGTATAGTCTGCGCCGCGCCGCGCTGCCGCATGGCCGGTTCCCGCCCATCCGCTAAATGCCACAGTTGCCGCACCATACTTTTTCTGCAGGCCGGCGACAAACCCGTCCCTTGATGTGGCCATCGGCGATATCATAACCCACGGTCCGCGCTCGAGGAGCCCGCGCGACTCGGCTTCCGTGTGACCCACGGTGTCTGGCAGGCGAACCCCAATCCTGGAATGCACGTCATTTATCGCCTTTATCGAGTCGTGTGCATAGAGCGGCGCCCAGTGTCCAAACATGTGCGTCAGGAGCTGAGCCTTTCCGAGCTGGTATCCCATGAGAACCACGGGCCTTCCGCGCTCAAACATGGACGATATTATCCCGTTGACCCTCCTTGCCACCTCGACAGGTTTGGGAAAGGAGAATGACGGAAGTCCAAACGTCGTCTCGGTTATGAGCGTCTTGCACCTCGGTACCTGTGCGCCCCGCATAAACGCGCGTGTGCGCGTGCAAATGTCACCCGTGTAAAATATGTCATTAAAGAGCAGCCCCCGCGACCCGAGTATGTGGCCCGCGTCGACCATCGTGAGGCTCCCGTCCTCGGCGCCATGGAGCGACACGTCCCTGGCGCCGGCGAGCTCGCGCGTCTCGGCTGAAGCTATGGCCTGCGTGCCTGACGGGGGGAGGTGGTCAGAGTGCGCATGCGAGACGAAGGCGGTTTGGCCGCCTACAGGGCCGGAGGGATCGAGATGAACGTCACGACCACGCGTGTGGCAGACGATTCCACGTCTCCCCATGGTGATTGTTGGCTCCATCAGGCGATCATGCCATGTGGATTTGCTATAAACTCCACCATTGACGCGCAGCTGACCTGTTGTGTGCGGCATATAGACCCAGCCGTGCGGCAGGGATCGCGTGCGGCGCCCAATGAGGGTTATATGCTGCCATGCGGCCGCATCCGGCCATGGGTCAGGGGCACCATGGATGGCCGGTGGCCGCCTCGCGCGCAGCGCGTGCGGGGCGGGTGGCATAGGGCATGGCATCGCCGCCGCGCCGGCTCATGCGGCTTGCCGTGCTCATATCGGGGAGGGGCAGCAATATGGCCTCACTCCTTCGGGCAGCAAGGTCTGGCCGCATACGCGCCGAGCCGCGCGTCGTCATATCGAGCAGGGAGGACGCACGCGGGCTTGAGGTGGCGCGCAAGATGGGCGTGATGACTGAGACTGTGCCGAGTGCGGGGTTTTCTGGCAGCCGGCTCGAGTATGATCGACTTGTGGCATCTGCGCTGAGGCGCCACGGCGTCACGCCGCAAACCGGACTCGTATGCCTTGCGGGGTTTATGCGCATAGTCGGCCCCGAGCTCGTCGCCGCATACAGGGGACGCCTTCTCAACGTCCATCCTGCACTACTACCGTCGTTTCCTGGCCTTGGGGCACAGCGCCAGGCACTCCAGCGCGGTGCGCGCGTCACGGGATGCACTGTCCACTTTGTTGACGGTGGAGTCGACACGGGGCCGATAATCACACAGCGCGCAGTGCACGTGCTCGACGGTGACACCGAGGGCACCTTGTCTGCTAGGATACTCGCGCAGGAGCACCGCGCGTACGTCGAGGCCGCCTCGATGGTCGCCGACGGGAGGGTTCGCCTCAGGCGCGACCGCGTCGTGCGGTCCTAGGCGCGCGCAACCTACGGTTGTGCCTCACGCCGATCCTGTGCGCCTCGTCGCGCGCGCGCTGGAGCGTGTGGAGCGCAGCGCCCCGTCTGTCAAGGCGCAGCGGCGTCTCCGAACCGGGGACAAACACCTCCTCTTCGCGCTTTGCGATCGATGCGCACGTGAGGCTCACGCCAACGTCCTCCAAGGCGCCAAGTGCGGCGCCGAGCTGCCCCTTTCCGCCGTCGATGAGCACAAGGTCAGGCATTGCGGCACCTTCGTCGGCCAGGCGCGAGTAACGCCTGCGAACGACCTCGGCTATCATCGCATAGTCGTCGCGTCCACTGACAGTCTTTATGCGAAAGTTCCTGTACCCTGACCTGTCAGGCTCGCCGTCAACTAGGCGTGACATTGCGCCGACGGCATAGTCATCACCGTGGTTTGATATGTCAAAGCACTCTATCGTGCGCGGCGCGCGTGCCATGCCCAGCGCATCACGCAGCTCGGCGAGGCCTGGAGCGAGGTGTGCAGTGCGCACCACATCGAGGCTTCGAAGTATCATGTCGATGACATTGCGCCTCTTGCCGCTCTTGGGCACGACGACAGAGACGTCATGGCCACACGCCTCGCCTAATGCGGCCTCTAGCGTCCTGGCGTCCTCTGGCTCCTCGCTTGTGACGATATAGCGCGGAACCTCGCGCGTCGTATAGTACTGGTAGACAAAGCTTGCCAGCGTGTTGTCTGCCACAAGGTCAAACTCAAACCTTTCTGTGTCGCGTATGACGCCGCGAACCCCCCTCATCGTCATGACCAGGGCCGTCTGGCCAGAGTCGTCCGTGCGCACCCCGACATAGTCCTCATCAGGCGTGGTTGCGGGACGCTCGACGTTCTGGCCCTCGTGGAGTGCCCCGAGGCGCTCTAGCGTGTCGCGTATGCCGATCGCGCGCTCGAACTGGAGTGATGCTGATGCCTCCTCCATCTCGGAGCGCAGGCGTGTGGCAAACTTTCGTGCAGCATCGCCGCCACGAAGGACGGCCTTTAGGTCGTCCATGTGGCCCGCATACTCGCGTCGCGCATCCTCAAACTCACATGGCGCATCACAGTTTCCAAGGTGGTACTCTAGGCATGCCCTCTTTGGCAGTGTCTTGCATATGCGCACCTTGAAGGCCTTTCGCAGCGAGCCTATCGTGAGAACCTTGGAGCTTCCGCGCGCGAACGGCCCGTACACACGACCCTTTCCGACAAAGTCGCCCTTGCGCGTGCGCCGAGTGACGGCCAGGCGAGGATACTTTTCGTCAGTTATGCGCAAATACGTGTATCGCTGCTGGTCCTTTAGCTCAATGTTGTACTGTGGCCTGTATCGCTTTATAAAATTGGACTCTAGGAGAAACGCCTCAATGTCACTGGACGTAAGGACATACTCTATCTTGGTGACCTTTTCGATGAGGTGCTCTGTCTTTGTGTCATGTGCTCCCACAAAGTATGATGAGACGCGGTTCTTGAGGTTCTTTGCCTTGCCGATATAGATCACAGTGTCATCTGCATCGTGCATGATATACACGCCAGGACCGTCTGGCGCTCCGGCTGCCCTGGCGTCTATTGTCATTGTCCCATATGGCGCGCAAGATAGCGCGCGGTGTGGCCTGCACCAGTGGCAATCTTTGACGGCTCTCCCTGGGCGACTACCTTTCCGCCCTTGTTGCCGCCTTCTGGCCCGAGGTCTATTATCCAGTCAGAATTCTTTATCACATCCATATTGTGCTCTATGACTATTACCGTGTTGCCGCCTCGCGCAAGCCTGTCAAGTATTGCAAGGAGCCTCTCGACGTCGGCAAAATGGAGCCCCGTGGTAGGCTCGTCAAGTATGTAGAGCGTGCGGCCCGTGGGGCGCTTTGAGAGCTCGGATGCGAGCTTTACGCGCTGGGCCTCGCCGCCTGACAGAGTCGTTGATGACTGGCCAAGGTGTATGTAGCCGAGGCCGACGTCATGAATCGTCTGCAGCTTGCGCCGTATGGTCGGCACGTTGCCAAAGAACTCGAGGGCCTCATCAACTGTCATTGCCAAAACGTCGGCAATGTTCTTGCCCTTGTAGAGCACAGAAAGCGTTTCAGAGTTATAGCGTGCGCCACGGCACTCGTCACACTTTACGTGCACGTCTGAGAGGAACTGCATCTCTATGAGCTTGACGCCATCGCCCTCGCACGCAAAGCAGCGCCCCGTCGCTACGTTAAAGGAGAACTGTCCGGGCATATAGCCGCGCTCACGCGAGAGCTCTGTTGACGCAAAGAGCTCGCGTATGGGCGTAAATGCGCCAATGTACGTTGCCGGATTTGAGCGAGGTGTGCGTCCTATGGGCGACTGGTCTATGGCGATGACCTTGTCTACTAGGTTTGTGCCGCGGATTGCCTTGTGCTTGCCGGGTCTATCGCGCGAGGAGTATATCTGCTCGTTTAGCGCCCTCAAGAGTATGTCGTTGACCAGGGTGGACTTGCCTGATCCCGACACGCCAGTCACTGCAACGAGGAGCCCGAGCGGAAACTCGACGTCGATGCCGCACAGGTTGTTCTCGGCGGCGCCGGCAACGGTGAGCGTGCCACGCCTCTTGTGCCCGTGCCGGTCGAGGCGTATGAGCGTCGGGTCCTTTAGGTAGCGGCCGGTGACTGAGGCCTTGCCGTTGAGCATCTGCGCTAGCGTGCCCTCAAAGACGACGCTGCCGCCATGTGCTCCAGCACCCGGCCCGAGGTCTATTATCCAGTCCGAGCCGCGTATCATGTCCTCATCATGCTCGACTACTATGACCGTGTTTCCAAGGTCGCGCAGGCGTGTCAGCGTGCGCATCAGCCTGTCATTGTCGCGGTTGTGGAGCCCGATCGTCGGCTCGTCGAGCACATAGAGGACACCGGTCAGGTTTGAGCCTATCTGCGTTGCGAGGCGTATCCTCTGCGACTCTCCTCCAGAGAGCGTCGAGCTTAGGCGGTTTAACGTTAGATAGTCTAGCCCGACATTGCGCAAAAACTCTATGCGCTCGACTATCTCCTTTAGGACGCCAGTCGCAATGTGGCGCGCAGTCTTGCCGAGGCGCAACCCCGTAAAGAACTTGTGGCATTCGTCTATTGGCATGTCACACACGTCCATTATGCCTCTCTTGCCGACCTTTACTGCAAGGGCTTCGGGTCGGAGCTTTTTGCCGTTACACGCGCTGCATGGAGTGTCACGCATAAACTGCTTTAGCCAGTCGCGCTTTGCGTCAGACTCTGTCTCGTGGAATCTTCTCTGGAGCTGTGGCAGAACCCCCTCAAACGTGTCAGTGTACGTCCATGTGTCTCCAGCCCCTGTTGTGTAGCGAAACTTTAGCTCGTCGTCTGTCCCGTGGAGTATGATTCGAAGCTGGGCCTTTGTGAGGCGTGAGACGGGAGTCATGAGGTCAAAGCCAAACTTTTTCCCGACTGCGCGCAGGGCCTGCTTTTTGAACGGTGATGCCCTGCCGCGCCATGGCACTATTGCGCCGTCTAGCAGCGAGAGGGTTCTGTCTGGCATGACAAGGTCGGCATCAAACTCCATCTTTACGCCTAGGCCGTTGCACTTGGGGCACATTCCAAAGGGCGAGTTGAACGAGAACGTGCGCGGTTCGAGCTCGCCAATGCTCGTCCCACAGTGGGCACACGCGTTGCTCTGCGAGAACACGCGCTCTCCGCCGGGCGTGGCTGACACAATGACGTATCCGCGGGATGCCTTTAGTGCAGCCTGTATGGCCTCAAAGAGGCGCGAGCGCTCCTGCGGTGAGGCGACTAGGCGGTCAACGACTATCTCGATGTTGTGCCACTTTTGGCGGTCAAGCGCCTTGATCTCATCATCAAGGCTCATGACCTCGCCGTCGACGCGCACGCGCGAATAGCCGTCACGACGGGCCTGCGCGAAGACCTTTTCATGCGTGCCTTTTTTGCGCCGCACGAGCGGCGCGAGGACTATGGTCTTTTTTGAGGCAAACTCGCCGAGAACCGTGTCACATATGGTGTCAGCTGACTGTGTTGTTATGGGCCTGCCGCACTCGGAGCAGTGCGGCTCGCCAATCCTAGCGTAGAGGAGGCGCAAATAGTCGTATATCTCTGTCGTCGTGCCAACAGTGGAGCGCGGGTTCTTGCTCGTCGTCTTTTGCTGTATTGATATTGCCGGTGACAGACCCTCTATAGAGTCAACGTCAGGCTTGTCCATCATCTCGAGGAACTGCCGCGCATATGCGGAGAGCGACTCGACATAGCGGCGCTGGCCCTCGGCGTATATCGTGTCAAATGCGAGCGTTGACTTGCCAGAGCCGGACAGGCCGCTTATGACGACGAGCCTGCCCTTTGGTATGTCGACGCTGACGTTCTTTAGGTTGTGATGGCGTGCGCCGCGCACGCGCAGCATGTCATGCGCCATCCTTTCTCTCGACCTCCTTTTGTATGGCCTTTATGCGTTCACGACACTCGATCGCGCCCTCAAAGTCAAGATCTGTGGCGCACTCCTTCATGCGCGCCTCGAGCTTGATAACCTCGGTGGCCAGATCATGTACCGATCGATGTTTGGTGTCATCAAGCGATGCGGCCTGTTCGGGCACGGCCTTTACTATTGTCTGCGGGACTATTCCATGTTTCCTGTTGTGCTCGGCCTGCCTCTCCCTCCTGCGGTTCGTCTCGGCGATAGCCTCGTTCATCGAGCGCGTCATGCGGTCTGCATACATGATGACAGCACCCGAGGTGTTGCGCGCGGCACGGCCAAACGTCTGTATCAGGCTAGTCACGTTGCGCAAAAACCCCTCCTTGTCGGCATCCATTATCGCCACGAGGGAGACTTCGGGTATGTCAAGACCCTCGCGCAGGAGGTTTATGCCGACTAGGACGTCAAACTCGCCCATGCGAAGCTGTCGTATGAGCTCTGTCCTCTGGAGACCCTCGATCTCCGAGTGCATATAGCGTACCTTGACCTGCTCCTTTGAGAGATACTCGGCGAGATCCTCGGCCATGCGCTTTGTGAGCGTGGTGACAAGCGTGCGCTCGCCGGCCCCTGTGCGCGCGCGTATCTCGGCAACGAGATCGTCCATCTGGCCAGCTGTCTTGCGAACCTCGACGGTGGGATCCAGCAGGCCAGTCGGGCGCACAAGCTGCTCCACAATGCGCGCCGAGCGCCCGCGTTCGTACTCGCCTGGCGTTGCTGAGACGAATATCGTGTCCTTCATGTACTTTTCAAACTCGTCAAAGACTAGCGGGCGGTTGTCATACGCGCTTGGCAGCCTAAACCCGTACTTTACTAGCTGATCCTTGCGTGACCGGTCGCCTGCTGCCATGCCGTGGAGCTGCGGCAGCGTGACGTGGGACTCGTCTATAACGAGCAAAAACCCCGGCCCAAAAAAGTCCATCAGGCAAAACGCCTGCTCGCCGGCCTTTCTTCCGTCAAAGTGGCGTGAATAGTTCTCTATTCCCGAGCAGTATCCAAGCTCCTCGATCATCTCTAGGTCATACTTTGTGCGCATCTCTAGGCGCTGCCTCTCGAGCTCTGCAAGCTCTGGCAGGCGCGTGGCCAGCTCTGAGCGAATGTCGCGTATTGCTCGTTCGCGCACGTCCTCGGCGATAAGGTAGTGTTTTGCGGGAAATATGCGAATCGAGTCGAGACTGCGCTTTTGGTCAAGTGAGACGGGGTCGCGCAGCGTGATCGACTCGACCTCGTCCCCAAAGAGTGACATCCTGACAATGTCTGCTGAATATGCGGGTATCACATCCACAGTGTCTCCCTTTACGCGAAATCGCCCAGGCGCAAGTTCTGTGTCGTTGCGCTCATATCTTGCCGCAATGAGCCTTCGCACTAGCTCCTTCCGACCGGGCTCGTCTCCTGTGGCAAGGTGTATCGACATGTCCTTCCAGTCAGACGGATTGCCCAGCGAGTATATGCACGAGACTGTTGCGACGATTATGGTCGGCTCGCCTGAGAGCAGCATCGCAGTGGCCTCGAGGCGCATCTTTTCGATCTTTTCGTTCACCTGCGTGTCCTTTTCAATGTACGTGTCAGTCTGCGGAATATAGCTCTCGGGCTGGTAATAGTCATAGTATGATATGAAATACCCGACATTGCTCTTTGGAAAGAACTGTTTTAGTTCCGCATAAAGCTGCGCGGCGAGCGTCTTGTTGTGCGAGACGACTAGCGCACTGCGTCCGGACTGTGCAATGACGTTGGCTATAGTGAACGTCTTGCCGCTGCCAGTCACGCCTAGGAGCGTCTGCGCGGACCGTCCCTCGCGCACACCGCGCGCAAGCTCCTCTATGGCCTCGGGCTGGTCTCCTGCAGGCTCAAATGTTGAGGAGATCTCGATGGACTGTGCCTGTCGCTGCAACTCTACGGGGTCGCACACAAATCATGATTTAAACCGTGGCGCACGCCCCGACCCCTGTGGGCAGTCTACCACTCGGGTTCCTCTACCATGTGCGCCCTGCCGTCGCGAACCTCAAAGCCCATGACGCGCAGCGTTTCGTGGGCGCCCGGACCGCCGCGCTCTAGGATCTTGCGCGCAAGCTCGGTGCGCTCGGTGGCCTTGAGGTTTTGGCCAATCTTGTACTTGCCGCGCATCGACGAGGGAGTCACCCTTATCACGGCGACTGCGCGCAGGACGTCGTCCCCGGGCTCGACTCGATCATAGCGACCCTCGGGCTGGTACTTTGCCATGAGCGCATTGAGCGCACCGCACTTTTCGCACTCGTCCTCGACTATAGAGGCTGTCCCCTTTATGACCACGCTTGCATATAGCGTGTCGGCAAGCGAGGCGTCATGCTCGTCCTCAAAGTACGAGGGCAGAAACGCATACTCGCGATCCACCTCAAAGCCCACGCGCGCATCGTGCCTGATATTGTCGAGCTTTTCGCCCCTTGTGTGCGAATGCATGTATATCGAGCCGTCAAGCAGCACAAAGTTCATCGGTATGACCTGCGGGTGGCCGTTATCATCAACTGTGGCCAGACGTCCTGTGTGCTCTATGCCCAAAAACTCTGCAATCTTGCGGGCGCTCTTTATCTCGAGGCGCCCGAGAAGCTGCACGGTCAGATTCCCCTAAAGAATGTCCTGCTTGATTCGGAGGTTTCGTGCAGGTACGGCATTACAGAGCTTGCAAACTTGTCAATGCTGCCGAAATAGTTGGAGCCCCAGAACCGTATGACAAAGTGGTTGACTCCAGCTTTTATGAATTTTTCAAACACGGGTATGATGTCCTCAGGCGTGCCGACTGCAACTGACGAGCGTGCAATAT
This sequence comes from Cenarchaeum sp., assembly GCA_963692915.1. Lineage (GTDB taxonomy): Archaea > Thermoproteota > Nitrososphaeria > Nitrososphaerales > Nitrosopumilaceae > JAHRAL01. The sequence goes on along the minus strand of OY843584.1, from coordinate 779,601 downwards.
TGTCGGGAATGTTTGTTGCGGCTTCGCGCATTTTTACAATCCATTCCTGGTTTGACATCGAATACTCGGTAAAGTATTTTTTAAAGTCAAATCCCTCGACGCCCTTTATGTTGTGAACGCGAAGTATCTCGGGCTTGAAGAGACTCACCTTTATTGCCTCCTTCATCTTTGCCCATGACGCCTCGGCGTCATCTGAAAAGTACACGTCAATGTCAAGCGCAAATTGAAAGTTCTCGCCATCACGCCCATTGTCGACAATTGACTTTTTGATCACGCCCGCATGGTCTGCAAAGAGCTCCGGCGTGTACCCTATCGGAAGCCAGCCGTCGCCATACTTGCCGCACATTCTCAGCGTGCGCTGCCCGCCGGCTGCCATGTATATTGGAGGGTGCGGCTTTGTTATTGGCGCGGCCTGGAGGCATGCTTCTTCTAGCTTGTAGTACTTGCCATCATAGCTCACGCGGTTCTCTGGTGATGACTCGAAGAGCTTGCGTATGACCTGTATCTGCTCCTCCCACTTTGAGACGGGCTTTTCAAACGGTATGCAAAACTCCTTGAGGTTCTGGGCCTCTCCTGCCCCAATTCCGAGCACGCCGCGTCCATTGGATATGCGGTCAAGCGTTATTGTCGCAAGCGCGATATTTGACGGGTGGCGCCTTATCGCATCAGTCACGCATGTGCCAAGCTCGACATTGCGCGTCTGTGCGGCTATGGCAGGGAGCATGACCCATGGATCCAGGACGACAGCGTTTGACCATTGTGGCACGTTGGTGTGGTCCATGTACCATATCGAGTCGTATCCAACCCTGTCGGCAAGTATGCATGCGGTGAATATCTGATCTTCTGAATATCCGGCACGCGCGACGTTTAGGCCGTTCTGTATGCCAAACTTTAGCTTTGCCAACGTGGCACGCTCCCATATCGGCGGTAAATAAGTCTAGTTGGCTTTTCACGCGCGAGATGTGGCCACTCGCAGGGCACGGCACTGAATGCTAGATGCTGCCTGCCTTTATGTCCTCGAGGCATCTTATCACGTCATCCTTTGATATTGGGACAGGATTCGGGTCGAGATGACCCCTATCAGTCATTACGGTGTCGGCTGCCTCTGAAACGTCGGCCTTTAGGTCTAGTTTGTCAAAGCCGAGCTTCTCGACGACCTCCTTGAAACGCCCATAGAACTTTGACTTGTTGTGCTTGTGCGCCACTGTGGTGCATGACGAAAGCGAGTATCCGTGTGGGACACCCTCGTTTGAGAACACGTACGAGAGTGCATGACCTAGTGTCGTAGAACAGTTGCCAAAGCCGATTCCAGAGAGCATCGAGCCGTATGGATAGTCCTCACGCCTGTTCTCCATTATCGCGCCATACAGTATGTCAAATGCCTTTTCGCAAAACATTCTCGTAAACTCGTTTCCAAGCTTGCTGTCATAGCCCTCAGTCGCCTGTGCGCACGCGTCACACACGGAATTGTTTATTATCTGCTCTGGCGTGCCGTCCATAAAGTACGAGTCTATTACTGCCATGTCGGCCAGGAACGCGTCATCCCGAAGGAGCTTTTTCTTGCCGTCAAACTTTAGGACGCAATACGTGGTCATCTCAGCACCGGTTCCAAACGTTGTGGGTATGAGTATCTTTGGCAGGCCCATCTCCTTGCTCGCGTACTTGACGACATCGAGCGAGCTCCCGCCGCCGAGTCCGATGAGGACAGACGGCCTCTTTTCAGAGTACTCGGCGATCACTGACTTTACGTCGTCGATTGACGGCTCGGGGGTGACCTTGTCAAAAAGCGAATAGTCCTGTATTCCCATCTTTGATATCCACCTGCTTGACATCTCTGGCGGTGCAGTCGTTACGATGAGCGCCCCCCTTGGGTAGTCTGCCTGCCCTAGTGCGCCCTCGCCAAACTTTATCGACTTTGGGATCAAAACCCCGTGCATGGCAGCACCCCCCAAACGTTCATTATTATATCTTGGGCGCCTAGTGACCATATGAGGGCAGTCCTGCGGGGGACGGCCGGCGCAGGGGGCCCTGCCGCCGACGCAATGGTGGTGATCGGGGCGGGTCTGGCCGCTGCTGACGCGCACGCGCGCACAACTGCGACCCTGTCCGGCAATGCCCTGCGGCTCAGGCGCCGAACCGTGCGCCTATCGGGGTATCGCCGCGTCTGCGTCATCGCCTATGGCAAGGCGGCCGGCGCCATGGCCGAGGCCGCTGACGCAGGTGCTGCAGTCAGTGACGGAATAGTCGTTGTCCCGGCCGGCTCTCCGAGCCCGCGCCTGGATCCCTCACGGTACCGCATAGTCCACTCTAGCCATCCGCTGCCAACGCGACGCAGCGTTGCGGCCGCGCGCGCACTCATTGAGCGCATCTCGTCGCTTCGCAGGGGTGACTATGCGATCTTTTTGGTGTCTGGCGGCGGCTCGGCGATGCTGGCCGCACCTGACGGCGTAAGTCTTGCAGAAAAGGCAAAAACCACAGAAATTCTCCTCGAGTCTGGTGCGACGATTGGGGAGATAAACTGTGTCCGTCGACGCCTCTCGCGAATAAAGGGCGGTGGGCTGATTCGTGGAATGACGTGTGACGGCGCAGCCCTTGTGATGTCAGATGTTAGGGGCGACGATCCTGCAGACGTGTCATCTGGATGTACCGTGGCAGACAACACCACGTTTGCTGACGCGATCGCCGTGATGAGGCGGCACCGGGTTCTCTCGCGCGTTCCGCGCGCCGTCGCCGAAACTCTGCGTGCCGGTCAGGAGTCCAGTGTGACTCACAGATGTGCCGTGCGGCAAATCCCACACGTCGTGCTCGCATCAAACGCTGACTGTATTCGCGCAATGTCCAAAAAAGCGAGATCGCTTGGGTACTCGGTACGCACTGCCAGCTCGTATGGCGACGTGTCCGACGTTGCGCGTCGACTCTCTGCCATGCTGTGCGATGATCCAATGTCATGCGTGGTGTTTGGCGGCGAGCCGACAGTCAGGGTTCGCGGACGGGGCAAGGGAGGACGCAACCAGGAGCTCGTCGCGCGTCTCCTCATGTGCGGCCTGGCGCAAGGCGCAGTTGCGGCCTCTGTTGGCACTGACGGAATTGACGGCAACACGCGCGCAGCCGGCGCACTTGCCGGTCCGGGGATCGCAAGGAAGGCCGAGATTGCCGCGCTCTTGCGTCAGAGCGACTCTAACTCGATATTTGTGCGCCATGGCGGTCTTGTGGTGACTGGCCCCACGGGAACAAACCTCGCCGACATTGGGATACTGCTCAGGCGTGAGAGTCCCTAAATCATGCCTCAAAACTGCGCGTTTTGTGCATTTTTTTTGAATCCGCGCCTTTTGATCGCAGATCGTCAGGCGCACCTGATGGACGCCTCACGCGGAACGTTTGCGGCAGCAGTCGACGAGCTCGTCGGTTATGCACAGCATGACGCCGAGCTGGCCGAGGGCATACGCTGGATCGATGAGCAGGCGCGCAGTCGTGGGATAACGTTCTATGACATGGTCTTTGAGGTTCTCTACCGCCACGACATCGACTCTAGGGCACGCACGTGGGCACAGACCCACAACTAGCCCTAGATCGGCGTGCGCAGGTCAAGTGGCTTGTACTCGCATCCGTCTGGCCCGCAATATTTGCCGACATAGATCGCCTTGGGCCTGTAGAGTGCTGGCTTTGGCGCAGCCTCGGCAAACTTTTCTTCGATGATGTGCGCTGCCCACCCGACTGACCTCGAGATTGCAAATATCGGGGTGTTGAGATCCATTGGTATCTTTAGCATATAATAGACTGACGCGCTGTAGAGGTCAACATTGGGGTATATGTCGATGCCCTTTGCGTCCTTCATGATCGACATTGTCGTGCGTTCCACTGCCTCGGTAATGTCATACCACGGCTCGCGCGTCTTTGTGGCAAGCTGGCGTGATAGGCGTTGGAGGACAACTGCACGGGGATCAAACGTCCTGTACACTGCATGACCCATGCCCATGACGCGTCCACCTGCGTCCATGCGAGCGCGTATCCACGGCTCGACCTTGCTGACATCGCCAATGTCAAGTAGCATCCTCATGACCTCATAGTTTGCGCCGCCGTGAAGCTCGCCGCTCAGCGCTCCAATTGCCGAGCTCGCAGCCGAGTACATGTGTGCACGCGTCGATGCAACCTGTCTTGCGGTGAACGTTGAGGCGTTGAACGTGTGGTCTGCGTGAAGTATAAGGCACGTGTCAAATATGTGTGCGGTCTCCTCGTCAGGTGTTCGACCGGACATCATGCGCAAAAAGTTTGCGGCATGCCCAAGGTCGGGATCAGGGTCTACTGGCACCTTGCCGTTACGGATACGCTGCCAGCTTGCGACTATTGTGGGCACCTTTGCTATCAGGTTTATCGCACGGTCATAGCTTGCCTCTTTTGTCGAAAACTCCTCGTCATAGTATCCGGCCAGCGCGGCGACAAACGCCTGGAGCATATCCATCGGATCCGCGTCTCTCCTCCAGTTACCCATGTTCGTCTGCATCTGTTTGGGTATCCAGCGCGCCTCGGCCACCTTGCGCACAAAATCGGCATACTCGGCCTTTGTCGGCAAGCGGTCGTGGAGGAGCAGGTATGACGTCTCCTCAAAGCTTGACTTTCTTGCAAGCTCTTCAATATCATACCCGCGATAGATGAGCTTGCCCCTCCCGCCATCAATGTTTGATATGCGCGTGTCGGCGACCTCTATTCCACGTAGTCCGATGTTCTTTGTCTCCATGTGTGTGCATCGGCGTGCGCATGGTGATATTATAACCTACACGCACGGGTCACGCATGGTAGCACCGCATAGCTTAGCATTTTGTCTAAACTTTCAACACTTTGCCATATAGCGCAAATTTGACACCCTTGGCCAAGATGTCATCTGAGGAGAGGCGCCTGATGAGGAGCGTTGACGAGATTGTCCTTGGTGCCTCGCCAGAGCGCCTAAGGGAGCTGCAGAGGCTTGATATCGAGACACAAATGTCAGGCACCACGTTCTATGATCATGTCATCGAGTCTGGCGCTCTAGTCGCGTCTCATGGCCGACGTCGCGCCTAGTGCGGCGCGGACGTTTTTGGTTTAAATTGGGCGATCTGCGTATATTGCGCTAATGGGCTCGACAAAAGCGTCGCGTCGGCGCGCACCGGCAAAGACAAAGACCGTCTGCCTCTCGCACAAGGAGGACGCTGACGGAATCAGTGCCGCGGCCCTAATACGCGAGGCCTTTGGCGGAAGCACCGTCCTTGTGGACTATCCTGGTCAGATGGATGCCCTCGCCGAGATCGCCGCAGATCTGGCGCTAAAGCGCCTCTTTATCTGCGATCTTGGGCTCAGCAAGAGAAACCAGGACGCATTTGTAGAGGAGCTTCGCGCGCTTCGCAAGAGGCGCGTCCAGGTCACATATATCGATCATCATGACATCGCGCCATCGGTGCGCAGAAGGCTAGTCGCCGCCGGCATCACTATGGTTCACGACATCGGCGAGTGCGCCAGCGTGCTAGTGTACCAGACGTTCTCGCGCCGGCTCTCCGAGCACGCGCGCTTTGTTGCTGCATGCGCGGCAATCACTGACTATATGGAGGACAGGCCAATGGGCGCCCGTTTGCTGCAGACATATGACAGGCAATTTGCGCTTGTCAGCGCGACGGTTCTGACGTACAATATTGTGAGCCGGCAAAAGGATCCTGAATACTTGCAAAAAATAGTCGCCGCACTGGCCGCCTCGCGCTACCCGCATGACATCGATGGCGCATATGAGCAGGCTCGCCTTGGTGCCGCAAAGCTAGCCGATGTCATGTCAGGCGTGCGAAGAAACCTCAAGCGGATGAAGAACATTGGATATGTTGAGACGACTGACTCGGGCGCCGGCGGTGCAGTCAACTTTGCCCTTGGCCTCTCGGGCAAGACAGTTGGCGTCGCATTCCGTCGCCGGCCTTCCCACGGCACGTGCGCAGTCTCAGTTAGGGGCTCCAAGGCGTGCAAGGTTCATCTTGGAAGGATTGTCAACTCTCTCTCCACCGAGCTTGGCGGCTCGGGTGGCGGTCACAACAGGGCGTGTGGCGCGCTCGTGCCCGAGCCGAAGATCAGGACGTTCCTGCGCGAGCTCAACAGGCGTCTAGACTAGGCCAGCTCGGCTATCGCGTCTACCTCGGTCATTACGTTCATCGGAAGTGATGAGACGCCTATTGCGACGCGCGCGTGGGTCTTTGGCCCAAAGGCGGCGGCAAACATCTCTGATGCGCCATCCATGACTGCGGGCTGGTCCGTAAATCCGGGCCCCGAGTTCACGTATCCGGTGATGCGAACGACATTTTTGACACGATCGAGCGATCCGACCTTGGCTCGAAGCTGAGAGAGCACGTTGAGCGCGCAAAGGCGCGCAGACTCGCGACCCTCGACCACATTGTCGGCACTGACTGCGCCCCTATAGCGAATGTTCCCACCACTTATGGGGATCTGCCCTGAGACAAAGGCAAGCTTGCCGGCGAGTGCGACTGGCGCGTACGCGCCAGCGGGCACGGGAGCCTCCGGCAGAGGACCGAGCAGGTATGATGCAAGCCTCTCCTCGACTGACACGAGATCGCGTCATTGCGTGACCAATTTTAACTCTTGCGCAAAAACAGGTCATTCTTGATATGTTGGGGCAGGATCGGCCTGGTGGGGGGTTTCTCCTGCAAGCGACCCGCGTGAGCCGATATCGCGACCTTGAAGGCTGCGTTTGGCGCTATTGGCCGGATTGTTGGCCATTGGCCGCGTTGCGCCGTCGGCCGGCCATTTTTATGTGGACGCGCTCGCCGCGCTTCGGGCCTGCCTGGTAGACTAGCCTTGTCTTGACTCCGTGCGACTCGAGATATCCCTCAATCATGCTGGCCCACGGAAGCGAGTGTCCGCTGTTTAGGTCTGACTCGACTAGTATGCTCCCGCTCTTTTCGTCGACGGAGACGCGCCCATCGCACGTTGCGCGAATCGCCGCGTTGGCTAGGCATACCACGTCATCGAGATTGCGTCCGCTTATGTCTATGCCATTGTCCTTGAGAAGCGCTGCCATTCCGCCCTTTGTGCGCGTGATCGCTGAACCGAGCGCATGGCCAAGTCCTGCCTTGTCGACAAGGACGATCGCTCGATACGCCTCCTGCGCTGCATCGTGACCAAGTGACGAGAGTGGCGCTGCCGGAATTGCATCCTCCCACAGCAGCTCAAATGCCCTCTCGAGGTCACCGCCCACTATGGGGGATGACTCTAGTGCGGCGGCGCGGCCAGCATCTCCACCTAGGATCAGGACGCCCGTGCCATCAAGGATCATGCAGTTGTGACCCGAGCGGGCTATGCGAACTTTGACGCTGCGCGGGATCTTTTGCATCGGCTCGGTTCCTATTGCATCTGGAGTTGTGATAATCCTGACATCTACGCCACGGCGGACAGCGGCGATGATGACCTCGACGCACTCGACAATGACGCCCAGTCCTGCGTCATCTACAACTGCGTGCATGGAGGATGATGCTCCTCCTACCATCTCCTGTGCGCTAGCGAGCACGCCTGCGTGCCCGACGTGGGAGTACTTGCGCTCCTCGGTTCCACGGAGGCGCCTCGCGCCGTCACTCACAGACCGGAGTCCGGAGACTAGCGAGTTCATAGAGTTGACCTTGTCTATCTGCATCTTGATCGAGCCCTCGAGGGACTCCTCGGGCGGAACCGCCGAGCACGTTACGGGCTTCTTGTTCCCCACAGTGGCCAGGCCCCTCTTCTCGAGGCGGAGCATCACGGGATACACCTTTGTGCGCGGTATCTCCGCCCTGTATGCGAGCTCGCCGGCAGTCGCGGTTCCCTTGGCGAGGAGCGCGACGTATGCGCGAGCCTCGTACTGGCTCAGGCCAAACTCGGCTAGGCCTGCTGCCAGGCTCTCTGCGACTCCCATGAGTCCCCCTCACGCACGCCTTTGGTAATTGTGCGTGCCAACTTCCTTTGCGTGACTGCTCAAAAAATACTCTGATCTGTCACCCCCGTGGGCGTCACCGTGGCTACGCGCCATGCGGCAACGGCGCCGTGATATACCGGGATTGAGCTATGTCGTATATGGCACACACGGAGACGCGAAATGCCCTCACGGTGGCAGTGGCCGCCCAGGGCGTGACGCTCACGCCAAGAATAGCGTACGCAGTCTCGCTCCTAGAGCGCGCATGCGCAGAACTCGAGTCCATGGCCGGCAGCGCCCACGTGCGCCCACGTGGGGATGATCACGCACTGGCTGCGCGCGTGCGCACCGAGCGCTCGCTGCTCATCGCAGCCGGCTCGACGCGTGGTGCCCTGGAGCTGATTCGCAGCACGGGCGGCCTGCGGGGCCTTGCCGTGGCTCTTCCGGTGGCAATATCGATGGTTCGCGCGGCCAGCTCGCAGGCTCATGAGCCTGCTCCCACGTGCGCCATGACACTGGACGAGGCGGCCGGCACGCTTGGAAGCGTGACCATCGATGCTGCACTCATGGCCGGAACGAGGGCTGATTATGGCGCGTGCGCACAAGAGGCCGCGCGTGCGCTAGAGGGCGCAAAGTTGATCGTTGACTCTAAACTCTGCAAGCGCTACCCTAAACTAGATCCCGCGGCGCTGGGCGGCGCATGGGCATAGTGCGCAAGACCCCGGCAGCACGTGTGGCCGAGCTTGGCGAGCGCGTCGGCTCGGCCATGCGCGAGCGTCGCATCGAGGGGCGTGATGCACTTGCGGGCCTGAGTGACGGCGAGCTGCGGGATCTTGACTGCGTCCTGCAGGTCGCACGCCACGCGCTTCACAGGCAGGGAGCCTCCAGCAAGGCAGTCGCGGCACTCGAGGAAGTCGTCTCCATAGCCGAGGAGGCCGCCGCCGAGGCCGAGCGGACAGAGAGCAGGGCAGCCGAGCTCCTGGCCCTGGCCGAGGCCGCCGTGGGGCGCATTCGGGAGTGCCAGCGAGGCGCGCAGGCCGACGCCTGAGGGCGAGGGTTTAAACAATTTAACACGGGCATGGACTATAACTTACACACGATAATACCAACTCGTGCCCCAACTGTTGGCGTGACGAGCGTGGAATATTGAGCCTAGCACCGCAGAAGCTTGAGGACAGTGCGAGCAAACACGCCACGGACGCGCTCAGGTTTGACTCCCAGGGCGCACGTGGCATGGCAGTGGCGAGCTACCAAAAATCCATCGACTCGCTCCTGCAGATACTCCGCCTATACCCCGCGTGCAAGCTCGCAGCGCTTTACAAGGAGCGCGTCGACTCGTACAAGAAGAGGATAACGGTTCTCCAGTCCTCCCACGGCGCAGAGCCAGTCATTGACCCCACAAAGACGCCCGAGGAGCAAAAAAAGTCCCTAGATGGCCAGCGCGCATCCAACTCGTTTGACGAGCTTATCATACGCGAAAAGCCCAACGTAAAGTGGGATGAGGTCATCGGCCTCGAGACCGCAAAGAACGCACTGCGCGAGTCTATAGTCTATCCGACAAAACGGCCCGACCTGTTTCCGCTGGGATGGCCACGTGGCATACTCCTGTATGGCCCTCCGGGATGCGGCAAGACAATACTGGCGGCAGCCACGGCAAGCGAGCTTGACGGATACTTTATCAGCGTGGATGCCTCGTCGATAATGAGCAAATGGCTTGGCGAGGCAGAAAAGAACGTCTCGCAACTATTTACGATGGCACGCGGGCTCACCGAGCGGGAGGGAAAGCCCGTTATACTGTTCATCGACGAGGTAGATTCGCTGCTGGGATCGCGCAACAGCGAGATCGGCGGAGAGGTTCGCACCAAAAACCAGTTTCTTACCGAGATGGACGGCGTTAGCGGCAAGGGCAAAAATCTAAAGATGTACGTCATCGGTGCGACGAACAAGCCGTGGAGCCTAGATGATGCGTTTCTGCGGAGGTTCCAAAAGAGGATCAACATATCGCTGCCGTCCCTTGAGGCGCGCAAGAACCTCTTTGACCTCTACACCGCGCCCCTCCACAAGGACGTGCGCGTGCGAACCGCAATGCTCGCAAAGCTCTTTGACAGGTACAGCGCGAGTGACATAAAGGATGCGTGCCAGAGCGTGCAGCTAAAGGTGGTTCATGACCTCCTGGGCTCCCCTGGATACAAGGAGCCCATTGAGGGCGAGTCGCCGCAGCAGCCAAAGGACATAACGATGGCCGACTTTAAGGAGGTCATGGGTCAGAGAAAGCCTAGCGTGTCTGACGAGATGGTTCGCGCGTACCAAAAGTGGGCCGAGCAGTTCGGGGCACTCTAGGCAAACGTCCCTAGCGGTGCCACAAGAGGGGCGCATTTGGACACTGCCGCCCGTGTCTGTCCACGCACGGCCACACCGAGACATGGTTTGGCCGTCTGATGTGGCCTGACCCTGCAGTTCCCCCACGCGTGTCATCACGCATGGCGATCTTGGCAATGCTGGCCAGACGAGCCGCCGTGGCCTGAAATTCCGCCCAATTTCCTCATAAAATTTAAATCCGCGCCGTCGGCGCGCCGTTGAGGGTCAAAGATACCTACTAAAAGATCGCAGCATGCGGGCAAATTTGGAGCACTAGTGCTGGGGGACGGCACGGTGATACGCGGAGAGGGCTTTGGAAGCACGGGGACTGCCGTCGGCGAGCTCGTCTTTAACACGGGGATGGTCGGCTATACCGAGACGCTCACGGATCCCTCGTATGGTGGTCAACTCGTGACCGTAACGTACCCACTTGTGGGCAACTATGGCGTGCCAGACACAGAGGCCGCAGACGATAATGGCATACGCCTCAACGTCGAGTCCTCAAAGATACATGCGCGCGGGCTAGTGATTCACGAGCTCTCTCATGTCGCAAACCACCGGAGCCTCGTCTCCACGCTTGATGAGTGGCTCAACCGCGAGGGTGTGCAGGGCATAGCCGGCATTGACACGCGAGAGCTCACAAAGACGCTCAGGTCTGCTGGCTCGACGATGGCAGCAATATGCGTGTCTGACTCGGAGATAGACACGCAGGCCGTCCTGCGCTCTATTGGAGGCCACGACTATGCATCTGAGCGACTCGTCGAGTCCGTCTCCACGACACGCGAGGTGTCATACGGCAACGGCCGGACAGTCGTCGTCGTTGACACGGGCGTAAAGAACGCCATACTGCGCAATGTCTGCCGCCTGGGATTTCGTGCAGTCGTCGTGCCATGGGACACGCCGGCATCGCGCATACTAGAGCACAATCCAGCTGGCGTGATAATAAGCAACGGTCCGGGAGACCCGCAGCACTGTCCACAGGCAGTTGATGCTGTTCGTGAACTTGTCTCGCGTGGCATTCCAACGCTTGGCATATGCCTTGGCGCGCAGATAATCGCGTTGGCCGGAGGCGCAGGCACGTACAAGATGAAGTACGGCCACCGCGGGCAGAACAAGCCGTGTCTTGACGTGGACACGGGAAATGTGTACGTCACGAGCCAAAACCATGGATATTGCATCGATCCCAAGTCACTGGAAGGCTCGGAGTTTAACCTGTGGTTCACTAATACAGATGACAAAACCGTTGAGGGCATCAGGCACTCGGGAGGAAAATGCATAGCAGTGCAGTTTCATCCCGAAGCGTCACCGGGACCCTATGACTGCGGCTTTGTCTTTGACGAGCTCTCGCGCCTTATGGGGGAGGTAACGCCTGGCTAGGCGCGAGTCGCCACGTAAGATACTGGTCCTCGGAAGCGGGGCAATAAAGATCGGAGAAGCCGGCGAGAGCCGCAAAACGGCCGCCAATTCGACTACTCCGGAAGCCAGTGCCTAAAGGCGATCAGGGAAGAGGGCGTAAAGAGCGTCCTTGTTAACCCAAACGTGGCGACCATACAGACTGACACGCGCTTTGCGGATCGCGTGTACCTCCTTCCGGTCAACGCCGAGTATGTGACGTCAATAATCGAGTCCGAGAGGCCTGATGCGCTCATGCTCGCCTACGGCGGCCAGACGTCGCTCAACTGTGGCGTTGGCCTCGACGAGTCCGGCGTGCTCTCAAAGTACTCGGTTCGCGTCCTTGGCACGCAGGTCGACGGGATACGCCGAACCGAGGATCGACGCCTCTTCAAGGAGTCGATGCGCGAGTGTGGCGTGCCCATGTTGCGCAGCCACACGGTCACGACGTTTGAGGCAGCGCACGAGGCCGCCGCCGAGATCGGCTATCCCGTTATCGTGCGTGTGGCGTACACGCTTGGCGGCAAGGGCGGCGGTGTGGCACGCAACGAGATCGAGCTCCACGAGATCGTGGGTCGTGGGATGGCCGCAAGCCTCGTCGGGCAGGTTCTCATAGAGGAGTACGTCGGGGACTGGAAGCAGATAGAGTACGAGGTCATGCGAGACTCCCTTAAGAACAGCGTCATCGTGTGCAACATGGAGAATGTCCTCTCGATGCGAGTTCACACTGGTGACAACATTGTAGTTGCCCCATCGCAGACCATAGACAACACTGAGTATCACACGCTCCGGTCTGCGTCACTGAGAGCAACGTCGCATGTGGGGATCATCGGCGAGTGCAACATCCAGTTTGCCCTCGATCCGCGTACGGGTCGACATGCGGCCATTGAGGTAAACCCGCGCCTGTCGCGCTCATCGGCTCTTGCGAGCAAGGCCACGGGATACCCCTTGGCGTACATGTCAGCCAAGATCGGCCTTGGATACTCACTACCCGAGCTTGCAAACCGCATAACAAAGTCGACTACTGCGTGTTTTGAGCCCTCGCTTGACTATGTCGTCTGCAAACATCCGCGCTGGGACTTTGCAAAGTTTGAGCTCGCCGAGCGTAACTTGGGACCGACAATGAAGTCAGTCGGCGAGGTCATGGGCATAGGGCGTACGTTTGAGGAGGCACTCCAAAAGTCCATACGCATGCTTGACACGGGACTTGACGGACTCGTCTTAAACCGCAACGACGTGACGTCTGCTGATGAGGAGGCCATAGAGCACGCCCTGCGCAGGCCCGATGACATGATACTCTACTGGGTAGCGCGCGCAATCAGTGCAGGAATGGACACTGAAAAGATAACGCGCCTGTCATACATTGACGAGTGGTTTGTAGAAAAGGTGCGCAATATCGTCGGCGTTGCAGATGGCCTGGGACGCGACTCGCTTGAGGCCAAGTCCCTCCGGCGCGCAAAGCGTCTGGGCTTCTCTGATGCGCAAGTCGCACGCGCTCAAAACTCGTCTCCTGACAGCATCCGCGAGGAGAGAAAGCGCATGGGAATTGTGCCGTGCGTAAAGCAGATAGACACGCTTGCCGCCGAATGGCCTGCCCAGACTAACTATCTCTACATGACGTACGGTGGCGACTCGGATGACATAGAGTCGCCGCGCAATTCCTCCAGTATCGTCATATTGGGTGCCGGCCCCTACCGCATTGGCAGTAGCGTCGAGTTTGACTGGGGCACGGTAAACATGGTTTGGGGACTTGCGCAGCCAGACACCGAGATCGCCCTGGTCAACTGCAACCCTGAAACAGTGTCGACTGACTATGACATCTGCAACCGGCTCTACTTTGAGGAGCTCACGCTTGAGCGAATACTTGACATATCGGACTTTGAGTCACCGCGAGGCACGGTCACCTGCGTCGGTGGACAGACCGCAAACAACCTGACACCAAGCCTCGCCGAGCGCGGCGTGCACATACTCGGCACAGCGGCAACTGACATTGACAGGGCCGAGAACCGCTCGACGTTTAGCGGCATACTTGACTCGCTCCACATAAAGCAGCCGCCCTGGCAGGCGTTCTCGAGCATGGACGAGGCGCGCACGTTCGCGCAGCGCGTCGGGTACCCTGTAATTGTCCGGCCATCGTACGTGCTTAGCGGCGCGGCGATGAGGGTGGTTTGGTCACAGAGTGAGCTGAGCTCCTATATACGCGACGCCACGACACTCTCACCGGACCACCCTGTTGTCATATCCAAGTTCATGCTCAACTCTCTGGAGGTCGACGTTGATGGCGTGTGCGATGGCGAGCACGTCTTTATCGGCGCCATAGTCGAGCACATTGACAGTGCGGGAGTCCACTCGGGTGATGCGATGATGTGCATACCGCCATGGCGCCTCGGATCCAGCACGATCGAGGCGATCGAAGGCTATACGCGCAGCATCGTTCCAGAGTTTAATGTGCGCGGCCCGTTTAACCTCCAGTTCCTTATCCACGAGGGAGTGCCCTATGTCATCGAGCTCAACATCCGCGCGTCGCGCTCAATGCCGTTTGTCTCAAAGCTCACAAGAACAAACCTGATCGAGATGGCCGCCTCGGCGATACTCGGAAACCGCGTGCCCGAGTCGCTCCCCGGCGCAGGCGTGCCGGCCAACACACACGGCATAAAGGCCCCGCAGTTCTCCTTTATGCAGCTTGATGGGGCCGACATCGTGCTCGGCGTCGAGATGCAGTCCACTGGAGAGGCCGCATGCTTTGGAACGAGCTTTTATGATGCACTCTCAAAGGCCCTCACGTCGGTGGGATACAACCTGCCTGCCTCGGGCACGGCTCTAGTCACGATCGGTGGCGAGCACAACCGTGAGCGCCTCATGCGCACCATCGCACGCCTTGGAGATCTTGGATTTGACATACTCGCAACAGAGCACACAGCCGAGTTTTTGCGAGGACGCATGAGTGACGTCGGAACTGTTCACAAGATAAGCGAGCCTGACCGCAAGCCCAACATAGCGGATCTTCTTTATGAGCGCAAGATCAGCTTTATCATAAACATCCCTAGCACATCAACGATGGAAAAATATGTCGGCATGCTCTATGACGAATACCAGATACGACGCAAGGCAACAGAGCTTGGCATACCGGTTCTTACAACCCCCGAGCTTGCCGAGTCGTTTGTTAAGACGCTAGAGTGGCTCCGTTCAAACAGGACGACACGCCACGCGCTAGAGCCATATGACGCTCTACCAGATGACACCGTCGAGCGCTGATGGCCCATCGTCAAGTATGGCACCGTCAAGCGTGATGACCTTGGCCGAGATGACCCCGCGCCTCGCGCGCTCGAGTATCGGTGAGCGCGCGCGCCCTGTTGCGCGCCCCGGTGGTGCGGCGATATAGCGGTTAAACGATGGCACTATGGTTACCTCGAGGGTTCCCCTGTATGATGCAAAGACGCAGTCGCGCTCGATGACCATTGATGCCCAGACGCGCTGCCCACCAAGAACCGATGATGCGTCACGAACCACAGGGTGCGCATGTCCCATGACAATTCGTGAGACGCCGCCAAGGTTTCCGGACGGCATGGCGTGGCCATGCGTAAGGAGTGTGTCACCGATGACAATTCCGGATGGTGCAGACATTGAGACGCCATCAGGCAGGAGATGCGCAATTCCGGCATCGTGGTTGCCGGGTATGACCACAGTCTCGGCCGCATCGGCGAGGCGCGAGAGGAACGCCGGCACGGTGTCCCACTCCTGGCTTGCTATGCGCGACGTGCCGGCCTTTGTGTCGCCTAGGAGCGCAATCCGTGTGGCGCGTGCGCTAGTGGCAACGCGCGCAATCGCCTCGGCCATCTCACGTGCAGATCCTTCGCTTTTCATGCGCACTCCCCTGACGGCCATCATGGCCTCAAAGCCAACGTGCACGTCGGCAACTGCGAGCGTGCGTTCGGCACCCTCCTCGACTAAGAGGGCTGCCTCGGGAACCACGGCCGTCGCTGTCGCCATTGTACGGTAGGGTTATACGCCAGTTATCTGATTAAACCCTTGTGGAGGTAAGCAGCATGAGCGCAAAGGTTCACGCCTTTGTGCCTAGCGGACGGCGCGTGTTCACCGTCGTTGGCCGTGGTGGTGAGCACTGGGTTGATCCTGACATGCGCGTGTGCTCGTGCGAGTCATTTCACTTTAGGGGCTCAGAGTGTGCTCATGTGGGAGCTGCTCTTGGTGACGGTTGCGAGACTGTCACGTTCTCTGATGACGAGTTTGACGCGTTTGTGCGAGGTCTCCTCGGTGACATCTGGACCACACACGCCACTAAATAATATATTCGGGTTCTGCACGGCTGTGGGCGATGGCCGAGATTGACCTTCAGCAAATGGCCGAGGAGATCGTGGCTATGGATGACTCGATGCGCTTTGTGGGCATAATAGGGCTCGACGGTGACATAGTCGAGGGGATCATGAAGGAGGAAAAGTCATCACTTGCCACGCAGCGTGAGGATGAGCACTTTTGCCACCAGATTGCCGAGAGGCGGCGCATGCGCGAGGGATTTGACGATACGCTCGGCAAGGTTCGCTTTGTCCATGTGGAGCGCGAGCGCGTCACGCAACTAGTCATCTACTCGAGAGAGCATACGATATTTGTGACCGTCGAGCCCGAGACGTCAGTCACACGCAAGTTTGAGATTGTCAACAAGCTAAAGGAGATAGTGGCTCGATACGGTGCCTAGAGGGGCACATCAAAGAGGTCTTCCTTTTCGGCGCCGCGCCAGAGGCCTTCCATTCCCTGAGCCTCAACGGCCTTTACTGCAGTTATCTTTTGGATCTTTATGTGATCTGGGTTTGGCGGCATCCACGTCATGGCCATATAGTCACCAACCTCGCCAACCTTTGTCGGCACGGCGAGCTGAACCCTTGATGCCGTAAAGCCGGCATTCGTCAAGGCCGCCATTGCCTTGTCATGGAGATCCATCCTGCCATGAAGGAACAGGTATACAGAGCGCACCGCGTCGATCTCATGGCCTTCCATGTCTGCGACGTGCCTCCATGCGGCGGTTTATCAACTTTTCCGCCGTTCACGCGAGCGTACGCAAACCCTGGACAATACGCGTCCAAGGTTCCCAAAAAAGGGTTAAATGTGAACGTGCGGCGCCCTTCGGACACAGTGAGGATTGTGACTGTCGGCAAGAGGTCGTTTGTGACGAGCTTTCAGCTCGCCGGCGTGGAAGGCACTATCACCGAGACGCCCGAGGCCGCACTTGACAGCATCAGGCAGCTAACCAAAGATCCCGACGTTGGGCTAGTCCTAGTCGCCGATGACGTTGCCGGACCAATAGACGACGAGATCACGAGACTCAGGGCAGAGCGTGAGACGCTCGTCTTTGCGCTTCCGGCGAGCGGTGCCACAAAGGCCGATGTCGACTATCGCGCAATGCTCAAAAAGATACTTGGAATGTAGGGTATCGCAGGGTAGGGTTTTATTCGGATGTGCCTGCGCATGGATCCATGAAGGCGGCGTTTGTGGGTGAGAGGCGCGTCGAGGTTCGCGAGGCCGACATGCCCGAGACCCAGAACGGCGGGATCGTCGTGCGTATGCGCGCATGTGGCATATGCGGGTCTGACCTCGAAAAGGTGTATGGCATGTACGCAAAACCCTCAATGCGCCTTGGCCACGAGCCGGCCGGAACGGTCACCGCAGTGGGCTCTGGAGTTACCGACATCAACGTCGGCGACAGGGTCTTTACGCACCACCACGTTTCGTGCGGCTCGTGCCGTCACTGCATGCGCGGCGAGGAGACACTCTGCGCACAATACGCGCTCACAAACCTCTCGCCGTGCGGCTTGGCCGAGCACTATGCCGTGCCTGCCCAGAACGTCTCGCGTGGTGGGGTTCTGAGGCTTCCAGACCACGTGACATTTGAGCAGGCCGCAATGATAGAGCCGCTGGCATGCTGCATCAGGGCGTGGTCGACGATCCCGTGCACAGAGGGAGACACTGTGGCAATACTCGGGTGTGGGCCGACTGGAATAATGCACTCGATGATTGCGCGCTCGCGCGGAATTGCGGCGATCTGCACTGACACCAACGAGTACAGGGTGGGATTTGCGCGCGACCTTGGGGCAACTGAGGCCGTCAGGCCGGAGCTCGGCATTGACTGCGTGCGTGGGGCAACAGGGGGTAATGGAGCCGACGCCGTAATCGTCGCGACAGGGAACGTGCGCGCAATTGCTGATGCGGTGATGATGGCCCGTGACGGCGGGACGGTTATGGTCTTTGGCGTGCCCCCGCGCGGCTCGACACTTGAGCTTGATGCCGGCGATCTCTACTCGCGCGGCATACTGATCCGCTCCAGCTATGCGGCATCTGACGTGGACACGCGCAAGGCCCTGGACATTATATCAGACGGGCGCATTGACGTCAACCGCCTCATCACGCACCGCTACCCGCTCGGCGAGGCAGGCGCCGCCTTTGAGCGCGCGCGCAGCGGCGAGTCGGCGATGAAGATTGTCATAACCGAGTAAGGCTTAAGATACGCGCGCACGGCGGTGCCTGCCATGGACTGGGGTCTTGAGAGCCGCATGGCGAGGATAATCCGCCCCTCGACTGGACGCGGCGTCATGCTCGCAGTTGACCACGGCTACTTTATGGGTCCTACTAGGTGCCTAGAGAGGCCGTCTGCGGCCATCGAGCCGCTCGTGGAGCATTGTGACTCGCTCATGCTCACGCGCGGGGTCCTGCGCACGTCGGTTCCGGCCTCTAGCGCAGTTCCCGTCGTCCTGCGCGTGTCTGGTGGCAGCAGCATCATAGGAGCCGACCTCTCCAACGAGGTCATAACGACTGGTATGGACGAGGCGGTTCGCCTCAACGCGTCTGCAGTGGCAATGTCGATATTTGTGGGCGCCGGCCACGAGCATCAGACGCTGGCCTCACTTGGCAGGCTCGTCGACGAGGCCGCACCCGTTGGCATGCCGGTTCTTGCCGTGACGGCAGTCGGCAAGGAGCTCGAAAAGCGCGACGCGCGCTACCTCTCGCTGGCGTGCCGCATTGCAGCCGAGTTTGGCGCTCACATGGTAAAGACATACCACTGCGAGAACTTTGAAAAGGTCGTCGAGTCATGCCCCGTCCCGATAATTGTCGCCGGCGGCCCAAAGGTGCCAGAGCGTGAGGCACTAGAGCTCGTCCACTCGTCGATCAGCGCAGGTGCTGCCGGAGTTGACATGGGTCGCAACATTTGGCAGTCTGAGCGTCCCGTTCCGATGATCCGTGCGGTTCGCAGCATCGTCCATGACAGCGCAAGCGTTGATGAGGCGATGGCGACACTAGAGGCCACCGCGTGAGCCTGAGATTGGGCGCTGAGTGTGGACACCGGCATCGGCCAGCACGACTAGGTTGCTAGACGGGGCAGAAGACGTGCCCATGCGCACACTCGTCAGTTCTTGATGGTCAAACTGCCAATATCATCCTCGTCGCACCCCGAAGCTAATATAGCGACTCGGGGGCGCGCGCATCCTGTAATGGACAGGTCAGCCAAGCTCTACGCGCGCGCCCTTCGCGCAGTGGCATCCGGGGTGAACAGCCCCATACGGCACTATGACCCGTACCCGTTTTTTGTCGAGCGCGCTCGCGGAGGGGCACTCTGGGACGTGGACGGAAAGAGGTATGTCGATCTCTGCTGCGCGTATGGCGCAATGCTGCTTGGCCACCGAAACCCCGCAGTAATGTCAGCAGTCTCCGGACAGCTCCGGCGGGGCACACTTTACTGTGCACCGACAGAGGCCGAGACCGAGCTGGCCGAGCTAATCTCTCGCGGATACCCCTCGATGCGCCGCGTGCGGCTTGTCAACACGGGCATGGAGGCGACAATGGCTGCCATACGGCTGGCGCGCGGGTACACGGGGCGCACCAAGATAGTAAAGTTTGACGGGTGCTATCATGGCGCGCATGACTATGCGCTAGTTCGCGCCGGCTCGGGCGTTGCGCACTATGGGCTCACCGACTCGGCCGGCTCGCTTGGTGCCGCCGCGCGCGAGACGCTCGTTGCACAGTACAATGATGCCGAGTCCGTCGAGCGTGTCATGGGAGACAATGTGGCCGCAGTTATCATAGAGCCAGTCATGGCCAACATGGGCCTTGTGCTGCCGGCAAGGGGATTTCTCCGCCGCGTGGCCAGGATTGCACGCTCGCATGGTGCGCTTCTGATATTTGACGAGACTGTCACGGGATACAGGATGGGTCCGGGCGGCGCACAGGGTCACTATGGCGTGAGGCCAGACATTACGACGCTTGGAAAGGCTCTTGGCGGCGGGTTTCCGATAGCGGCCCTCGGCGGGCGCCGCGACATTATGGAGTCACTTGCGCCCCATGGCAAGGTGTATCAGGCAAGCACGTTTGCCGGAAACCCCGTGTCCGTGAGTGCGGCCATTGCGGCAATCAGGCAGGCGCGCCGGCTCGGGGCGCGAATGTACTCGCGCCTTGATCGCGCGTGTGCACGCCTCACATCGGGCATTCATGACTCGGCCGGCTCGCTAGGCGTGCCGCACACGATAAACAGGGTCTCCTCGATGTTCCAGGTCTTTTTTGGAGACTCTGCAGTCACGGATCGCGCCTCGGCGATGGCCTCTGATCGCGTGCGCTTTGCGAGGCTTGCTGAACTCTTGCGCGCCAATGGCGTATTTGTGCCGCCCTCGCAGTTTGAGGTCTCGTTCCTGTGCTCGGCGCACACTGATGCGGACCTCTCGCGTGTCGCACGCGCATACGAGGTGTCCCTGGCAGGTGTCGCGAACTGAGGCGTATCGGCACGCGCGCAAGCCGACTCTCGATGGCACAGACACGCTGGGTCGTCGGCCAGCTCGAAGAAGCAAATGCGGGCGAGGGGTTTGAGATCAAGACAATAAGCACGCGCGGGGACACTGATGCGCGGCCACTCTTTGCAATCGACCAAAAGGGCATATTCGAAAAAGAGATCGACGCCAAGGTCGCACTCGGCGAGGTTGACTTTGCCGTACACAGCATGAAGGACGTGCCCTCGGAGATCCCTGAAGGCCTGACCCTTGCATGCGTGCCGCGCCGCGAGATGCCCGGTGACGTGCTAGTCACGCAAGGTGGACTGGGAATGGAGTCGCTTCGGCGCGGTGCTGAGATTGGAACGAGTAGCCTGCGCCGCGCAGTGCAGATGAGTCGTGCGCGCCCCGACGTGCGCGTAAATCCCGTGCGCGGAAACGTCGACACGCGCGTCTCGCTAGTGGAGCGTGGTGAACTCGATGCCGTGGTTCTCGCGCGAGCCGGACTCACACGCCTTGGAATAGAGGCAGATGTTGGGTTTACCGATCTCGGCCTTGACTCCTTTGTGCCCTCGCCGGGTCAGGGCGCCCTTGCGCTAGTAGCGCGCGCCGATGACGCACATACTGTGGCACTCTTGCGCACAATAGAGGATGCCGGCTCTCGCGCCGAGGCCGACGCAGAGCGTGCACTCTCTGGCGAAATAGGCTCGGGGTGCAGGTTTCCGGTGGGCGCCCATGCGTCATTCTCTGAAGGCAGCATCACAATGCGTGCAGTTGCCTTCTCCGTTGACGGCTCGGAGCGCATAGAGGCCGAGTCGACCGGTTCGGCAGCAGACGCTGCCGGCGTTGGCCGGCTGGCAGGCGCGATTCTGCGCGAGCGTGGAGTTGAGCGCCTTGCATTTAATTGGCGGGAGAAGGTCGCCGAGTGGAACACAAGATGAGCGGCAAGGTATACCTAGTTGGAGCCGGTCCCGGCGACCCAGGACTCCTCACGCTCAGGGTTGCCGAGCTCCTGCGAACGGCCGATGTCATACTCTATGACCGCCTTGTCAGCGACGAGATACTCGCGATGGCCGGCGAGTCGGCCACAAGGGAATACGTTGGGCGCGCGGTGGGCGATGACGCCTCGCACCAGGACTCGACGAACGAGGCCATGGTTCGCCACGCGTCAGGGGGAAGCATGGTAGTGCGCCTCAAGGGCGGCGATCCGAACATCTTTGGGCGTGGCGGGGAGGAGGCCGAGTTTTTGCGCGCGCGTGGAATCGAGTGCGAGCTTGTTCCCGGAATAACGTCGGGCATGGCGTCTGCCACATATGCGGGAATACCGCTGACGCACCGTGGCACGTCCTCTTCTGTCGCGTTTGTGACAGGGCATGAGGATCCCACAAAGGGCACCGATGCCGTCCACTGGAATGATCTCGCCGGTGCTGTGGACACGATCGTGATAATGATGGGACTTGGGCGCATTCGGCAGATATGCGCACGTCTCGTCGAGGGCGGACTGGACCAGGCAACGCCGGTTGCCGTGATACAGGAGGGCACAACACCAAAGCAGGTGACAGTAAAGGGAACGCTTGCCGACATTGCCGACATTGTCTCGCGCGAGGGAATTCGCGCACCCGCAATAATCATCGTTGGCCATGTCGTTGGACTTGCCGAAAGGACTGGGACAAAGTGAGCCTGAACGGTGCGGCCGTTGCCATAACGCGCGCGCCCGCTGATGCAGTGGAGTTTTGCGAGCTCGTGCGCTCAAGGGGTGGCGTGCCGCTTGCCCTTCCCACGATACGGCTAGTCGCGCGTGGGGCCGGCGCGGCAGTCGAGTTTCTGGAGGCTCTGCGCAAAGACGATCCAGACTATGTGGTGTTTCTAAGCTCGCGTGCGGTCAGCTCGCTCTTTGAGGCCGCACGCGCCGCCTCGATTGGAGCCGAGATGCGTGAGGCCATAATGGGGGCCGGAGTTGTGGCAATTGGTCCTAAAACGCGCGCAGCCGTTGAGGCCGAGCGCATCCGCGTCTCGCACGTTCCCTCGGTCCACTCGTCAGTGGGCCTCGGCGAGCTCTTTACGTCCCTGCGCGCCGCCGGCAGGGGCGTGATAATGCCGCGCAGTGCGGCCTCGGGGGAATTTTTGCGCCTCTTGCTCGAAAAGATCGGCATGCGCGTCACCGAGACGCAAATGTACGATGTCGTGCCCGATGGCAAGGGGGGTGACTGGGACGAGTTTGGCCGCCTCGCCGCGAAGGGCCGCATCGCGGCGACCATATTCACGAGCGCCTCGTCGGTTCGCGCGTTCCTTGCGATCTCTGGCGTGGCGCCCGTGGCGCCTGTGGCCATAGGGCCTTTCACCTCCATGGAGATGGAAAGGGCGGGTCTGAGCCACGCGACGGCCTCGACGCACACGGTAGCCGGCGCGCTTGATGCTGTGATCGCAGCATTGGCGGATTAGTTGCGCCTATCTTTCCCTATATATTTATAATATTGGGCGCACGATGTGCCACGATGGCGACAGAGCCCCTTGAGATGGACTACTCCAAGTACGACTTTAAGGATTCCACTGATCTGTACGTGCACCTGAGCAAGAAGGGCCTCTCAAAGGATGTCGTGACTAGCATAAGCAAGATGAAGGACGAGCCGCAGTGGATGCTTGACTTTAGGCTGCGCTCGTATGAGGCGTTCATGAAGCGCCCAATGCCAACATGGGGCGCAGACCTGAGCACGATCGACTTTCAGAACATCTACTATTACGCAAAGGCCTCTGACAAGGCCGAGAAGAGCTGGGATGACGTCCCCGATGAGATAAAGAACACGTTCAACAAGCTCGGGATACCAGAGGCCGAGAAAAAGTTCCTTGCCGGCGTCGGCGCGCAGTACGAGTCAGAGGTCGTCTACCACAGCCTTCGCGATGATCTTGCAAAGCAGGGAGTACTCTTCCTTGACACGGACACTGCGCTCAAGGAGCAGCCCGAGATACTCAGAAAGTACTTTGGCAAGATCATCCCCCCCGAGGACAACAAGTTTGCCGCGCTAAACAGTGCGGTGTGGAGCGGCGGATCGTTCATCTACATCCCGCCGGGCGTCAAGGTGGACATGCCACTGCAGGCCTACTTTAGGATAAACGCCGAGAACATTGGCCAGTTTGAGCGCACGCTGATCATCGCCGATGAGGGCGCCGAGGTCCACTATATTGAGGGCTGCACGGCGCCGGTATACTCGTCGGAGTCACTTCACTCTGCAGTAGTCGAGCTCGTCGCGCTAAAGGACGCAAAGCTTCGCTACACGACCATACAGAACTGGAGCAGCGACGTGTACAACCTTGTCACAAAGCGCGCGTATGCCTACGATGGCGCCACAGTCGAGTGGATCGACGGCAACATTGGCAGCAAGATAACGATGAAGTACCCTGGAATATACCTCATGGGCCGCCGCGCGTATGGCGAGACGCTCTCGATAGCGTTTGCCGGCAAGGGCCAGCACCAGGACACGGGGGCAAAGATGGTTCACCTCGCACCCGAGACGACATCAAAGATAACGTCAAAGTCCGTGAGCCGCCTTGATGGGCGCTCCACGTACCGTGGCCTCCTAAAGGTCGCAAAGGGCGCAACAGGCGTAAAGTCGACTGTTCGCTGCGATGCGCTGCTCCTTGATGACACGTCAAAGACTGACACATACCCCTACATGGAGATAGACCAGGAGGACGCGACGATAACGCACGAGGCGACAGTCGGCAAGATAGGCGACGAGCAGATATTCTACCTCATGACGCGCGGATTCACCGAGGAGGAGGCGCTCTCGCTCATAGTCAACGGGTTTATGGAGCCGTTCACAAAGGAGCTCCCCATGGAGTATGCCGTCGAGCTCAACCGACTCATAAAGCTCGAGATGGACGGATCGGTGGGCTAGACCATGTCCGCACCATGTGTGGGGGCGATCTGACAGATGTCAAGGCTTGCGCTCTCCACGGTGGATCGCGGACATGTTGACGGGGTCTCCTCGTCTCGCAGCGAGCCTGACTGGTTGGCCTCGCTGCGTCACGGTGCGCTAGAGTCATACAAGTCGCTCCCGCTAGAGACATCGGTTCTCTATGAGCACTATACTGACGCAAAGAGGATGAATCCCGAGAGTGTCATGCTCGACACGGCCACGCCGCAGGGAGTGCCTGAGGCCATCAGGGTGCGACTCGACGAGCTGTCAAAGTCGGGGATGGCATACGTCGTGCAGGTCGGCTCGCGAACCGAGGCCCTAAGCATCCCGGACTCACTAGCATCTGCAGGCATCAAGGTAATGCCGATAGCTGACGCCGTCTCTGAGAGCCCCGAGCTCCTAAGGTCAGCCCTAGAGTCCGTAGACGCATCAGAAGACCGCTTTACGGCGCTCAACGTGGCCGCCTTTGACTCTGGCGTGTTTGTGCATATTCCTGACAGTGCGACACTGGAGGGCTCGATACACCTGGTCTCATGCCTGCCGGAGGGAGGCGCCTCCTCGATATCGCGCAACGTCATAGTTGCCGGCAAGTCAAGCCGGTCGTCGATAGTGCAGGAGCTCTACTCGCCCAGCGCAGGTGCCGAGCAGGCTCACATGGAGCTCCTCACGTCGACTGTCGCGCCTGGCGCACGCCTTGACGTGACGACGCTCCAGATGATGGACAAGCGCGCGATCAACTTTTCGACGCGCCGTGCACGCGTGGAGCAGGATGCCTCGACGAACTGGTACCTTGGCCTATTTGGCTCATCGCTCTCGCGATACCGCATAGACTATGACCTCGTTGGGCAGGGCGCTGCCGTGACTGACTCGGAGGTCGCGTTTGGGAACGACGAGCAGTCATTTGACATACAGGCGTGCATCAACCACAATGCGCCATCCACTGAGGGACGCGTCACCGAAAAGTCAATCTTGCGCGACCGCTCGCGCTCGCTGTTCAAGGGAATGATACGAATACGCGAGAATGCCGCAAAGTCAAACTCGTACCTCTCGGGCCGCTCTATACTCCTTGATCCGGACGCAAAGTCCGATGCCATACCAGGCCTGGAGATAGAGACCAATGACGTAAAGGCCACTCACTCGGCGTCTGTGGCACAGATAGACGAGGAGCAGCTGTTCTACCTGCAAGCGCGGTGCATGAGCCGTGCTGCTGCCGAGAGGATCATAGTGGAGGGGTTCCTTGAGCCCCTCTCGCGAAAGATGTCCTATGAGGTTCGCGCGTGGATAGCCTCGCTAGTGGAGTCAAAGTGGGACGGGCGCGCGCTAAAGATAAACAGTGATGAGGAGCTGCGCAAGTTTATCGAAGTCGAGGAGACGCGATACAACGAGAACGCCGAGATAGAGCAGCACTACAAGTACAGGTGATGGCAGGGTGGCGACGTGGACCAGGGCATGTGGGATTGACGAGGCGGCTGACGGCGAGGTTTGCGCAGTAAAGTGCGGCGGCAAGAGCCTGATTATACTTCGCGAGGGGGAGCGTGTGTACGCGTCTGATGGCATATGCACACATGCAGACGCCGACCTCTCGACGGGATTCGTCGCCCCGGGGGCCGGCCAGCACGGCAGTCCAGGCGTGCGCTGCCCACTCCATCTCTCTGTCTTTGACATGGAGACGGGAATACCGCTAAACCCGCCAGCCGAGAGCCCACTTGGCGTGTATCCGGCAAGAATAGACGGGAATGCCGTCTACGTCGAGGTGTAGCATGCAGTCAGCACAGGCGACACTTGACGTGCGCGGCGACTTTCCGATACTGTCTAGGACAGTGCGCGGCGGCAAGCCGCTAGTCTACCTTGACAACGCCTCGACGAGCCAAAAGCCACAGCAGGTGATCGACGCAATACGCACATACTATGAGAACGGCAACGCCAACATCCACAGGGCAGTGTACGAGCTTGCCGAGGAGGCCACTGCTGACTATGAGGGCGTGCGCGACACTGTGGCTAGGTTCATAGGCGCATCTGACCGGCGCGAGATAGTCTTTGTTCGCGGGACGACTGAGGCGATCAACCTCGTTGCGTACTCGTGGGGCCGCCGCAACGTTGGTGCCGGCGACATTATAGTGACGACCGAGTACGAGCACCACAGCAATATCGTGCCCTGGCAGATCCTGGCCAAGGAGCGCGGCGCGCGCCTAGAGTACATCAACATTGATGACAATGGCGAGCTGATTCTTGCGGATCTCGAGCGCCATCTCGCAACGGGGCGCGTAAAGCTTGTCACGTTCAGCCTAATGTCCAACGTGCTCGGGACAGTGTCAGACGCAACTGCAATTGTCAGGATGTGCCGTGCAGCCGGCGTGCGCACGCTCATTGACGGTGCGCAGGCCGTGCCCCACATGGGCGTCAACGTTGATGCCCTTGGATGCGACTTTTTCGCGTTCTCTGGCCACAAGATGCTTGCGCCAACTGGAATTGGGGTTCTGTGGGCACGCCGCGAAACACTCGAGTCGATGGATCCGTTTCACGGCGGGGGAGACATGATACGGGAGGTTCATCGGCAGGAGACAACGTGGAATGACGTGCCCTACAAGTTTGAGGCCGGCACGCCGGGCATTGCCGGCGTGATTGGGCTTGGCACGGCGATCAAGTACCTTGAGGGAATTGGAATGGAGCGTGTCCACGAGCACGGTGCGACCCTTACCAAATATGCGATGCGTGCGCTGACAGAAATACGTGGACTGCGCGTGTACGGGACACCTGACCTCTCAAAGCACGGCAGCGTGATATCCTTCAACTTTCACGACGTGCACCCGCACGATGTGGCGCAAATTGTTGACGGTGACGGAATTGCGATGCGCTCAGGACACCACTGCGCCCAGGTTCTCATGGAAAAGCTAGGGATTGCGGCAACATCGCGCGCAAGCTTTTACGTGTACAACACAACGGAGGACATCGATGCGCTAGTCACCTCACTTCACAAGGTTGCGAGGACGTTCAAGGTTGAGTAGCACGGACATCTACCATGAGATGATAATAGACTATTCGCGCAACCCGCTCAATTTTGGACAGATCGACAGCCCTGACGTGACGCATCATGACTCCAATCCCCTATGTGGCGACAGCCTTGACATGGACCTAAAATTCACCGACGGCAAACTGTCGGACATAAAGTTCCGTGGCCAGGGGTGTGCGATCTGCATGGCATGCACGTCAGTGCTGACCGAGCTCGCCAAGGGAAAGAGCATAGAGGACGTCCGTGCCATCCAAAAGGGCGAGCTCCTCTCCGAACTGGGCCTTGAGCACCTCCAGGCAGTTCGCATAAAGTGTGCGCTCCTCTCCCTCAAGATACTAAAGTTCGCGCTCTACAAGCACATTGCCGCCGAGCACCCTGACGGCGGCGCCGAGTCCCTCAAGGAAGAGGCCGCGGGGCTCTACTAGGCGCCTGCCTCGCAGACCTGGGCTGGAGCCTGGATTCGCCATGATCCAGCATGGCTCTTGGAACGGGGTCGTCTCCCCTGCGGCTTGGGGGCGCAGGCGGTCCTTCAGGAAAACCATCGTGTTGCCCTTTCACAGCACCGGTCTTGTGGCCTATGCACTGCCACGTCCATACCCCGACGTTTTCCTGGGATCCAGTCTGCGATCATGTGCTTGCTTGCTGCCCTGCGATCCGACCACTCTCGGTTAACTTTCTTTACACACATGTCAACACATGGTTATAATGGTCACTTAACCGAATGTGCCTTGTTCACACAACATAATGGGGACGCTTGTCAACTTGGCAACCAAGCTTGAGAAAAAAAAGGCAGATGCTAGCACAATACTCCGAAAGACTAGGCGTGAGCTCAAAAAGGAGCATGACGAGCTACGGCGCTCGTCGTCTGGCCTGCAGGCCATAGAGCGTGGCATACAGGGTGCCCACGACACGCTCGTTGACGTCTCATCATCACTTTCACAAGGAATAGAGCGGCAAAACAGCATCAACAGGCTGATCGATGCCGCCCGTGAACGACTTGAGCGTGAGCGCGAGGCGCACCGTGATGCCCGGCGTGAGGTCGACGAAGCGACAAATGAGGACAGGCGCCGTTCAGCCATGTGGCGCGTCAACTCGATATCTGATACGATCGCACAGCTAGAGCACGAGATACGCCTTCGCAAAAAAACGGCCAAAAAGATAATGGCAGAGATCGCAGCCATTACGTCTGAAAAGACCCAGCTCTCCTCGCGCATACGCAAAAAGCGCCAGGCTCGCCCATCGCTTGCGCGCAGGGTCTCTGTTGGCAAAAAGAGGTCAAATACGCTCTCAAAGAGGCTCGGCGCCAAATCGCGTCAGAAAGAGTCAGCATCGCGAACACTGGCAAAAATTAGAGCCGAGATGGCAGCATCAGCCAAGAGGAAGAGGCGCGCAGCTGCAAAGAAAAGGTCAGCAGGGCGCAAGGCCTCAAAGAGGGTAAATGCGTCATCCAGGGTCGCCCGACCCAGAAAGGCCGCCCGCAGGCCGGCAAAGAGGGCCAAGGGCGCGCGTGTGCTCAAGGCGTCATCCGGGGTCGCCCGACCCAGAAAGGCCGCCAGCAGGCCGGCAAAGAGGGCCAAGGCTGCGCGTGTGCTCAAGGCGTCATCCAGGGTCGCCCGACCTAGAAAGGCCGCCCGCAAGCCTCCGGCAAGGCGTGTGGCATCAAAGGTCTCTGCGCGCAGGACGCGGGGGTTGAAAAGGCGCTCGGCGACTGGTCGGCGCCGGGGAGCCACCCACGCAGGATCGCGCAAGGTGGCCGTGCGTAGGGCACCACGAAAGGCACGACGCCGCTAGTGCGTGTGCGTCGCGATGGTTTTAATTGGCCCGTCTCCGTCGGCGCGTCTGTGTTTGAGTACTATACGGTGAGCAGCGCCAATGCGGCGATTCCGGAAGTAAGCAAAAAGTACGAGTATATCGTAAAGTGCCGCACAGCCGTAATGCGCGCAGAACAGGGAGTCCAGATGGCACTCGCCTCGGACTCTGGACTCGACGAGTATATGCTTCGCAAGCAGGGGCTAAACTCTGCACTCGCCGCGTTTTATGCGGCCATTGCAGATCTTGAAAACACCGGCATTGCGATCAAAGGCATTGATGATGGCCTGATTGACTTTCCGTCACGTAGGTTTGATGCCGATGTCTGGCTATGCTGGAAATATGGCGAAGAGGAGATAAAGTTCTGGCACGAAAAGGACTCGGGCTTTGGGAACCGAAAACCGCTCGCGGTGAGCGATGAGTCGCTGATATGACGGTGTCGGTGTGGCTTCGCGCAGTACGAGCACGCTTTATGGCAGCTTCGGCCATTGCTGTTGCAGCAGGCCTTGCCGTTAGCTGGCATGGCGGCCATGCAATAAGCGTGGTGGACGCGATCCTCACACTGGCCGGAGTCCTTGCGCTTCACGCAAGTGTTGACCTCCTCAATGACTATTGGGATCACAGGCGCGGGATCGATGCGCACACGACGAGGACGCCGTTTAGCGGTGGGACTGGCGTTATAACCGACGGTGCCCTTTCGCCAGGGGCCGTTCGGGCCGCGGGCCTGGCCATGATGGGCCTTGGCGTGGCTGCCGGCGTGTACTTTGTGTTCACGCACGGGCTGCCAATCGCGCTTATACTGGCTTTTGCCGTGGCATCTGTGTACTTTTACTCCACAAGGGTAGTCGATAGCGGCCTGGCCGAGGCCTTTGTCGCTGCAAAGGGGGCGCTCATAGTGATTGGCACTGCATACATACAGACAGGGGCTATTGGCGAGGCCGCAGCAGCCGCAGGCGTGTGCGTGGGGATACTCTCGTCGATCGTCTTGCTAGTCACGTCGTTTCCAGACCATGACGCCGACCGCCTCGGCGGACGGCGAACTCTTGTCGTCACCGTTGGGCGCGCTGCGGCCGCATCGATCTTTTGGGCATTTGTGGCCGCGTTTGGCGTCGTACTTCTCGCCTCGATCTCACTTGGTGCGCTTCCACCCGAGTGCGCAATCTCACTTGCCGCCCTGCCGCTGGCGCTCTCTGCGGGCAGAATGCTGCGGCGC
The DNA here is from genome assembly GCA_963692915.1 of Cenarchaeum sp. Taxonomy (GTDB): domain Archaea; phylum Thermoproteota; class Nitrososphaeria; order Nitrososphaerales; family Nitrosopumilaceae; genus JAHRAL01. Next base: position 749,231 of record OY843584.1, on the reverse strand, counting down.
CACCACTCTGATGCCGTGCGCCTCGTGCCGGCCATGCAAAGAACCGTGCTCTTTGGGCGCATCGCCGGAGCGCTAGTGGTTGTGGGTCTGGTCGTGTAGTCGGCCTGGCACTATGTGCCAGACGCACGGGCCGCACTGCATTGCTCGCACAGCCTCTTTTTGAAGAACAGCAGCCTTCTTGATGACTTTGTGCATATGGGGCATATTGTCCTTTTGCACTCCTTGCACTCAAACCCGCATGACCCAAGCATGCGACGCGCGTGCGTGAGGTTGCCGCACGTGTTGCAGACCTGACCCGCGCCGCCCTTGATGTTCTTTGAGCAGTCTATACACTTGATTCCGTCGTCAATGAACATCGTCGATTTTGTGTTGTCCATGACGCGTCTCGTTATCTCACGATCCAGTATGCCGATCTTGACGTCATAGTCGGCAATTACGACCTGTTTTATGTCTGCAATGCGCACACTCTTGCGTCCAGGAACGCAGAGTTTCTCATACCTCACGTTATTCTTGCCCTTGTACCTTATCGTTTCTGTATATGCGTCAATTACCATGCCCTCTGCAATCCTGACGAGCTCCTGCCGCGAAATGCTAAAATGGTCTAGGAGGCTGTCTGTGCCACGCAAAAAGTCTTTTCCTGACACTATCTCATCAAAGTCAACAAGCGGCGCCACGTTGACAAAGTCGTATTTTGCGCTGTCGCGCATCTTTTTTCCTGCGCCGTCGATCATGATGATCTGGCCGTGCTCTTTTAGGTCTTTTAGCAGGTATGTCGTTGTCTCAAATTTCTCTTCAATGTCGTATTTTACCCTGTATGCGGGCTCGGCGTTCCACGACAGCGCATTTATCTTGACTAGTTTCGATGCCCTGCTGGGGCTGCTCTTGTACGTGTCAAAGCTCTCCACCACACGTCTTTGCATCGCCGCATGGTCTACCTGGTACCCGTATATGACTGGCACCATCTTGTCGGCGCTTTCGTAAATGTTGATTCCTGCGCTATGTGCCAGCTTGCGGAGTTCATGCCAGTCAACAAGTTCTATTGGAATGCTCTTGGACAGCTCCCTGGCGTGCTCCCTGGCCTCGTCTGAAAACCTTCCTGTTGTGACAACAATTCCCTTTATGCCATGAAACCATATCGTTGCTGAGTGGAGTTTCTGTATTATTGGCCTGCCAACAGTGGAACCGGGCTGATGCTTGCACTCTACGACTATGTGCCCATCCGGCGTATCTATGCCGACGTCCCTGCCCTTGTCCTGCGCGGTGTATGTCTTGACGTCTCCCCATTCCAGCCTTTTGAATATCCTGGCACACAGATCCTGGAACCCAAATCCGTCTAGCTCGCTAGTGTATACCGTGTCCAATTTCAACCGCCCGTCTTTAGGGCCAGGCCCTGACAAGTGTGCGCACACAATGGCGTATGGGTTTATGATCAGCTGTGGGTTCCATGGCTTGCTCGTCGCCCTTTTGCCCATCCCATAATATAACCATACCCGACTTAACAGGGTTGCACAGTTGCAGCGCAGGTCATGCTGACTCGCGTAAATGACTAGCCAGGAAGGCATTGCCTCTTGCCTGTGGGTCAGTAATGGCGACAATCAGCATATCTATAAATAGCAAAATTGTCCATGTGTGGGACGTGCCGGTAGATCCTGTGTGTGGAATAGAGCTAGACGAGGAAATTGCGCTTGTTCACGAGCATAATGGGAAAAAGTACTATTTCTGCTGCAACGGGTGCATGAAGATCTTTGCAAAAAAGCCACGCAAGTGGTCCAAGAGAGCCTAGAGCGGAAACCTGCCGCACATCCTGCAAAACCTCGAGTCATTGGCGCTCACGTCCGAATGGCAGTCAGGGCATTCTGGCGCACCATCAGAAGCGTGGACTGGCACGTCATGGAACTTTTTGCGTACCTCGTAATAATGGAGCGATTCCTTGTCCCTTATGCGCACTCCGTCATCCTCAAGTATGCGCCGTGTTCTCTCGGCAAACGTGCCATCAGACATTGCCCTGCTTAGAAACTCGCCCAGGCCGTCGAGTCCGGCTCCGCGTGACATTGGTACCTTTTGACGCCATGCGATCTCGTGGGGAACGTCGCGCTCAAAGGCCTTTCGCAGTATCCATTTGCCCACTCGCGCATCGCCCTCCCCGTGGACAAGCATGTCCTCAGGAACCGTGCGTGACACCTCGACTACGCCCCTGTCGAGGTACGGCGAGGTCATTTTGATGTCCATGGCCTCGGCCATCTTCATTGAGGGAAAGTGCATTATTCGCTGCAGCCTCTTGAGGCGCGCACGGAGCTGTGCGCGCGGCGCCCTTGCGAGAAACGAATACCCCGCAAAGAGCTCGTCGGCCCCATCACCGGTTATCACAAGCCCTGCGCCGGAGCGGCACGCGGCGCGCAGGACGATGCAGATGACTGCCGCACTCCGTATCTCCATGGGGCTGTACGTCCCGAGCACCCTTGTGGCCTCCTCAACTGCGTCAAGGGCCTCGACGGTGCTGACATTGACAATCTCGTGCTCGAGGCCGGCATGGCGGGCCATTGCCTGGCCGTACGCCATGTCTGGTGACTCAAAGTCTCCGGCGATGACGCTTATGGTTCTCGTTGACGTCGAGCCGGCGCGCAGCGCGGCAATGATCGAGCTGTCCAGGCCGCCAGAGAGCGCGATCGTGCCGTGTCCACACGACTCGACGGCCGTGGTCACTGCGGCCCGTACGGCCATGGCGACCTCGGTCACCCTGCCCTGTCCCGTGTGCGCTTTCATAGCACGGTGCTAGACACGCTGATAACTTTAAATGCTTTCATGCGTGGCACGCGTGACGTGCTCCTCCCTGCAGAGATCGAGTCAAAGACGCTCATACCTGCCCTTCGTGCGATTCTAGCGCAAAAGCTGTCAAGGGATCACAAGATCCGAGAGGACGAGATCTCAAAAATGCTCGGCGTTACACAGGCTGCCGTGAGTAACTATATCCGTGGCGTGCGTGGGGACAAGCGGCTAATAGACAAGCTCCTCGCCGAGGATCGCGTGTCTGAAATGCTCACAGAGCTGAGCAACAAGCTCGCCTCTGACATGGCATACACGCCATCGAGCCTCTCGATGTTTATCGGAATGTGCAACTATGTGCGCTCTAGCCTTCTCATATGCGAGATACACCACAAGCTAGAGTCCAACATTGATGAAAAGATATGCAAAGAGTGCGAGAGTATGCTGCTAAAGGCCGGCGACGCGCAGCCCTAGGCAAAGTGATCTAGCGGTATGTTCTGATAGTCGCCGTTTGGCAGCACACGCTTTATGACTATTGGAAGAACTCGACCCTCAAGCTCCTTCATCGCTATGTCGAGTGACGTGTGGGCTGTGCTGGGTATGTCTATGAACGGTGGTGCGCCAAGCGAGAGCTGCAGCGCACGCGCGCCGATGATGCGAGCCTTTTCAAACCTAGTCAGCGTGGGCGGACCTACGCTCACCTTGGACTTTTCAACTGGTATCTCGACGGGAACGTGAGCCTCGTCAACCTCGATAATCTCGCGGCTCATCATCTCGCTGACGCGCTTTTCGACCTCGGCGCGTTGCTCGTCACTGAGATTCTCGCCGGCTGCCTTGCGATATGCCTCTATGGCCTTTGCAAGACCTGCGTCCTCGACGTGTTCGAGCTCGTCCTCCTCGGACTCTGTACCCACACTAGGGTCAAGCTCCGGAGCAGTCTGACTGGACAATCACACGCAGCGTCAAAAAACGGTTATATATCCCATTCTAATTACTTGCCCGTGTGGCACTCCGTATGGGCGCCCACGCCCAAAATCTCGCCCCTTGTGAGGCGTGCCTGCGCTGAGCGCCGCGCCGTCTGCTGTGCGTCTAATCCTCGAGTCTTCCTCCGGGGTGCGTATACGCTGCGAGCTAAAGAGGCACCTCTCGCCGGCCACAGTTGGCCTAATCGCGCGCTCACTGCCCATATCGGGCAACATGCACCGTCTGGGCACCTCGATCGTCTACCTTGAGACGGGTCTCCAGTCCGGCGTCGAGCGTCCAAGGGGGACGTTTAGACGTGGGGACATTGCGTTCTATCCGCAGGCCGGAAGCGTCTGCTTTGTTGCATCAGACGTCGCGCCAGCACAGGAGATGTCGCCGCTGGGCAGAATGGTTGACTATGCCGACGAGCTGGGCTCGCTTGCCGCCGGAGACGTGCTCACACTGCTCACCGCCGCATAGACGCGGTGGCCACTGTTCCCGCCGGCTATTCTGAGCTTGCCTGCCCTGGTGGCGTTGACTAGGTATGCGTTTGCCGCCGACGCCTTTACGCCTGCCTGCCTGGCAAGCTCGAGAACCGTTATGGCCTTGGCGCCCCTGACTATCTTGTCTGCCTGCGCCTCGGGCAGTATGACAGATATCTCTGCCCTGGATGACGTGGCCTCCTTGTCCTTGCCGGACTTTTTGCCCTTCTTGCCTGACACCTTTGCCGAGTCGCCAGTCTGCGCCTTCTCTTGCTGTGCCGATGACTTTTTCTTGGCTCCGCCCATGCGTGCCCTGCGCAGGATCTCCCCTTATAAACGGTAATTCAGCGGTGATTCCATCTATAAATATGGCTACCCATGCGGCGCCTCCCATGGGAGTTGTGTCAAAGGGGGCGCGCTGCAATGTCGACGGGTGCGACGACGAGGGATCGCGATCCATCAACACAAAGAGGGTCGAGGAGGCAGGCCTGAGCCTGTCTGCGTCCGGCAAAAAGGCCGTCCTGTGCAAGACCCACTACAAGGAGTGGAAAAAGGAGACAAAGGACGACCGCGCCCTAGAGCGCGCAAGGTACGACAAGTTCTAGGATCGGCTGCCGTGCGGCATGTTGCGCTTGGGGCGGTACGAGTCATCTAGGATGTCGTAATACCTGTCATCTCCAGAAAAATAGTCGTCGCTTAGCTTCGCGTACAGCTCGCCTAGCCTGTCATAGATGCGGCGCGGCTTTCGCGCCTTTTGCGTTGCCATGACATAGAGCGCAAGTATGGGAAACGCTATCGTCGAGTCAGCATACACGGTTGCCATTCCGCGGTTTGCGTCATGGACCTTTCCCCAGCTCTTGCCCTCCTGCAGTGTGGCGCCAGAGAGCCCTCCTGTGTCAGGCCTCGCGTCAGTCACCTGTATGATATAGTCCTGCCCGCCGTCCCCGCGCCGGAGAATCTGGTCTAGGAGAGGGCCGGTCTGCTGTGCGGTGTTCTTTGGGACTCCGCCTCCGAGCTCCACAATGCCGGACTTGTCCGCATCATACACAATTGCGGCCTGCTCTATTATCTCGCGCACAATGTCGAGATTGTACTCCTTTCCTCGCAGCCTGTGAACCGCAAGGTTGAGCGCAAGCGACGAGTCCTTTAGCGTGGACACGTATAGCGGCACGCCGTGCTTGTGCGCGGCCACCACAAAGCTCTTGTCCGGATGCGGAGCAAACTCTGAGCTCACCCTTCCGATCTCATTGCAAAACTCTGCAGTGGTGAACGGCGCGTCAGTAAACTTGTCGTGAAACATCTTTTGGATTATCTGATCCTGGGACTCTAGCGTCTCGTAGAACTTTATGAAAACGTCACGTATGCGCACAATCTCCTTGTCATAGAGAACCATGTCGTCCACGTCGGCGTGACCCTGGCGCACAGGCAGATTCCATGCAAAGTGCTCCTCATGGTACACGTTTGCGCCGGTGGTCACTATCCAGTCCACAAACCCGCGCTCGATTAGTGACTTTATGATCCCGCCATGGCCAACGGGTGACATTGCGCCAGACATCGTGAGGCATATTGTTGCGCCCTCGCGGATCATCTCGCCCCATATGTGGGCAGCACGACCAAGCTGCCTTGCGTTGTAGCCGCTCTGCGCAAAGGCCTCGACGAGCTCCGCTATTCCGGTCTCCGGGCCAATGTCCATGTGGGGTATGTCCACGCCGTCAAATCCGTGGCGATCCATGACGCGAGCCACTTGCGTGGCTAAATAACCCTATGGCGCAACCGTGTCTAGCCGGCGCCTCAGCGCACGTTCTGCGAGAGGACGACCCGCGGCTCTGTCCCCCTCACACGGATCTCGGCTGCGTTTATGCGCGACTTGCACACCTTTACCCTCCCGCCAGCCTCGTTAAAGGTGATCTGCCTATCGATGAGCGCAATCTCCTCGAGCTCTGATATCTTCTTGTATACGGTGCTGAGGGGTATGCGCAGGCGTGCGGAGAGCTCTGGGGCGGTTCTTCCGGACTTTACGGTCGCAAAGAGTATCGCGCGAGACTCGACGTTGGTCAGTGCGGCTATGACCTTTTGCGTCACGTCATACTTTTTGAGCTGCAGCAGGCTTGGGCGGCGCTTTGCCATTGTGTTCATGTGGACAGTGTAGAATTATTTAAACTATAACCAGAATCCACAACCTTGCACGCGCACTCTACCCGCGTGGTGTTTGCATATGGACGTCATGGCCATATCGGCGCCAGAATGCGCCAAAGATGGCCGGAAGCGCCACCCAGTATGCGGTCACGGCAATCGCAGATGTTGCCCTAAACGCGTCAATCGACGACTGGGGCGACGTTGCCGTGTCTGGACTAGACGGCATTAGCATAACGGCTGTGACCACAATTGCGACCCATGCGGCAGCAAACGGGGTCTTTTTTATGCCGTTTGCGCCAATCGAGGCTCGATGAAGGCATATGGCCGAGATGCCCGAGATCAGCACGATGGTCACATGGAGCCCAATTCGCATGTCAAGCGTTGCGGGATCCCCGTCGCCAGGAAGGCCAGGAGGATACTTTGCAAGGGGGACAATATAGAGCGCCAACCACATTGCGCCGGCTAGCGCAAACTCTTTTGTACGATTCGTCGCGCCCGGCACGTGCCTTCCATAGAGCAGGTAGACAAGGCCATACATGGCCGCAAATGCGCACCCAAGAACAACTGACGCAAGCAGCGCGCCGCCGCCCTGCCAGCCCCTGTACTCGGCATATCCTGCCCAGAACGCGTTCTCGTTGGGCACGCCGGCGCGCGCGATTCCCTGCGCCTCGAGCATGACTGCGCCCTCGAGGTAGGGGCCGGCAAGGATTGAGCTAGTCGAGCCAAATACCAGGCCTGCTATGGCTCCGGATGCGAGCACTATGGCGATAAACCTCGCAGAGCGCATGATGTGCTAGTGGCACGGGAACCCTGCGGCGTGCCTCACGTCGTGGGAGAGCTCGTGGAGGTACATTGTGTCAAAGGCTTGTGAGCCCTCGACGACGCTGAGGATGTGACCCTGGTCAAATCCCATGGCAAACACGCCTATGACAAAGACTGCGGCCAGCGCGATTAGCGCCGATCGGGCTATCCGTGCCGGTACTGCGATCTGTGCCTGCGTCAATACACGCACGCTCCCTGCCGTTGATTTAAGTATTTTGCGCCCCTCCGGGCACTCATGGCGGGGCAATACATTATAACGCCTAGATCGGTCATGGCGCACCATGAGGCGCACACTTGTGCTCGCCGTGGCCGCCGCAGCGGTGGTGGCCGTGGCATACTCGGCCGTGGCGATGGGGGGGACAGGCACGCCTGCGCCTACGCCAGCCTATGCGATCATGGAGCTCGGCGATCCTGACGCGCCGATCACGATAGAGGAGTGGGGTGACTATCAGTGCACGAACTGCCAGATGTTCCACGGGTCGTCCCTTGAGATCATAAAGCGCGACTATGTCGAGACGGGCAGGGCAAAGCTCGTCTTTATGGACTTTCCACTCAATGGCCCGGACTCGCTCATGGCCGCCTCGGCGTCGCATTGTGCCGGAGAGCAGGGGATGTACTGGGAGTACCATGACGCGCTATACGAGAACTGGGGTGGAGAGCGAACCGGCTGGATAACGCCGTCGTCACTCAAGCGCTTTGCTGATGACACGGGACTTGACGCCGGGGCATTTGGCGAGTGTGTTGACTCGTCGCGCCATGATTCGCGCGTGTTGGAGGTCTATGAGCACGGCCAGTCAAAGGGAATTAACGCGACCCCAACGTTCCTGATATCAAACGGGGACAAGGTGTTCAAGATACGTGGCAACCAGCCACTTGACGTGTTTTTGCGCGTCTTTGACGAGCTATGACCGTGGGCAGGGCTATGCCCTGCCATATGGCACGCGTTGGCGGGCATGGTGGTGCATGACATGGCAAAGATCGCCATCGAAAAGCACGACTCTGTAAAGATGTACAAGATACGCAAGACACTAGACGAGCTGTCCCGCAAGTCAGGCCATGGCACGGAACTCATAACGGTCTACATACCAAAGGGCAAGCAGCTCCACGAGGTGATCAATGGCCTGCGCGAGGAGCAGGGCACGGCGTCAAACATAAAGTCCGATGTAACGCGAACGCACGTTGTCGACTCACTCGGCAAGGTCATACAGCGACTTCGCCTGTACAAGAGGACACCCGAACGCGGCCTTGTGATCTTTTGCGGCGCGCTTCCGCCGGAGGGGGGCGGCCCGCTCGGCAGCGAGACCGTGCAGGCATACGAGATTGACCCCCCAAAGGACCTAAAGACATACCTGTACAGGTGCGATGACCACTTTCACGTGGACCTGCTAAAGGACATGCTAAAGGACGAAAACCTCATAGGGTTTCTCGCAATAGACGCAAAGGACGCCGGCTGGGGTCTCCTTCATGGTGACCGCCTTGATGTCCTCTCCGAGACGGGCTCCGGCGTGGCCGGCAAGCACAGGCAGGGGGGCCAGTCCGCCAAGAGGTTCCAAAAGCTGCGCGAGCAGGAGCTCACGCACTATTTCAACAGAGTTGCCGAGACGACGCGCGAGTACTTTATCGACATTTACAAGATTAGGGGCCTGGTCGTGTCCGGTCCAGGCCCGACAAAGGAGGAGTTTGTCAACGGGGGGTATCTCGAGTACCGTCTCCAGGACATGGTTCTCTCCACGCTTGACACGTCGTATGCGGGCGCCGAGGGCGTGCGAGAGGCCTTTGCGAGGTCCAGTGACGTGCTCGCCGACTTTAGGATGGTTGAGGAAAAGACCGCAGTCGCTGCGCTGTTTAGGGAGATAAACTCGCACTCTGGCAAGGGCGCCTATGGCCTCGACGAGGTTCTCGGGCTCTTGCGCGACAATATTGTCGAGACGCTCCTTGTGACTGACACGATTGACATGCACCGCATTGCCTCCAAGTGCCGCAAGTGCGGCGCAGAGGCCGAGGAGCACGTGCGCATGGCCGAAGTCATTCCGCGCAAGTCTGCGCTCCTCTCGGCAGGCTGCGCGTCATGCTCGTCATCTGACATGGAGGTCCACTCGCAGGATATCGTGGACTATGCGTCACTTGTGGCATCAAAGGTGGGATCGCGCGTGGAGGTGATCTCGGGGAACGCCGAGCATGGCGCAATGCTCTCTAGCCTTGGGGGAGTTGGGGCGATCCTGCGCTACAACCCTGGCCACTCTGGGCGCTAGGCACTGCGTGCGCGCGCTGCGAGCTCGGCAAGCTCGGCGTCTTCGGGTATGCGGCGCTTTGTCCATCCTGCCTTCCTGTCGGCCTTGCGGGGAATGACGTGCACGTGCACGTGCGGGACTATCTGCATGGCCTCCCTGCCGTTGTTCTGCGCGATATTGAACGCCACGCCGTCCGTGGCCGCCATCATTGTCCTCGCCACGCCGGGAACTGTGGCAAAGAGGGCCGCGACGTCATCGGGCCGCATGTCCGTTATCCTCTCGTGGTGCTCCCTTGGCACGACTAGCGTGTGGCCCTCGTCTATGGGGTACTTGTCAAGGAACGCGACGTGGCGCTCGTCCTCGTATACCATGTGCGCGGGGCGCCTTTTGGCCACAATGTCGCAAAATATGCACTCCACGCGCGCAGTGCCTGCCGACCCGCCTATTATCAGTGGCGATCGGGTGGGCGCGGCACTGCGCACGGCGGGGATGGCGGCTGCGGATCATGGGCGGGTCACGCGACCCTGGGCAGGCGCGCTAGGATGTGGCGCGCGGGCTGTACACGACTGCTGGCGTGCCGCCCGTGTCGGTCCGGGATTTGTGCTCTAGGACAAACGCCGTGGCCGACTCGAGCTCAAGCGAGTCGCCGAACGGGCCGTCCGTGGAGTCGGCCACGCCGGTCGCCGCTGCCCCCATGACTGTCCACTCGGAGGCCTCCACAGTGCCGCTCACCGGCTCGGCGAAGGTGACCCCAACAGCTCCGTCCCCGAGCGTGCGCGCCGTAAACGTTGGCAGCACGGTGTCGATGAACGCGCCGCCTGACGTGGGGTGTGCCGCGCGCACGGGGTTACCGCCGACGTCTGCCGCGCTGACGAGGAACGCAAACTCGCCCTGCGCGGCGTCCGTCGCCGGCACCGCGTATGCGTGCGTCCAGGACAGCCTGGCTATGCCCGGCGACGTCATGCCAAAGCTCCTCTCGCCGATGAGTATCGTGGGGTCGGTCGTGCCGGCGCCCTCGCTCAGCGTCGCCGTGACTGTGACCGTGTCCCCTGCCCGCGCGTACGTGCGCGCTGGCGCGTCGGCCTCACCGGGGCGCGATACGGTCACTGCCAGGTCTGTCACGCGCGGCGGCAGGCCGTCGGCGGCGGCCTCTGCTGGCGCGTCGGCCAGGAGGTTGGGCGCCGTCGCCCAGTCCCGCACGCGCGCCGCATCGTCGGCGTCCCGCGCGTACGCCACGGTGGGCATGGATGCCGCACCCGAGAGTTCCGCGTGCGAGAGGCGCACGGTCAGCCCGCCCCTGACCACTTCGGCTCCATCGACTGCCCTTCCATTGGAGCCCTCCATGACGGTCCAGTGCTCGGCGTGCTGCGCGGCCGTCGGCGAGTCGCCAAACCTGACGGCCTCGTCAAAGTCGACCTCGGTGGAGCCCAGCGCGACGGTGCGGATCACGACTATGGCCGGCGTTGCCGTGCCCATACACGTCGACATACCGCACGCTCACGCATATGCTGGCCTGTTCAGCACAAAAGCAGACCTATTCACTGTCATCCTCCGCCCCTCGAGCTTCTCGTGCCCGTCTTCATGGGCGACATGGCTCACCGGCTCCAGAGCCCTTCACCTCAAACGCGTATTTCGGCAGCCTGTCGGACCAGTAGGCTCTCAGGGGGCTTCCCGGATCTGCGCCAGGCAATCATTCTTGCCTAGTCCACTACTTTTCGTACAAGACAACCCGGCCGAGGGGTCTAAACCATGATATGGCCGTTTTGGGCCTGTTCTGCGCACATGGCAAGCTGCAGGGCGCGCGTTTAGCTTAATTAGGGCGATCTGGCCCGTGGCCGCAGAATGGGCAAAAAAGCACGCCGCGAGCGCGTGGAGAAGCGCGAGACCTTTGCGGCAAAGCGCACAAAGGCAAAGAGAAAGAACCAGCTAATCGCCGCAGGCGTCCTGGCCACAGTCGGCGCGATCGTCGCGTATGCTGCGATCACGTTTATCGACAGCGGCGGCAACCTTCCTGGCTCGCCTCCTGGTGCCGGTCCTCTGGGTGGCGAGCACGAGCACGCCTCGGTACTCACGCTCATACATGGGGACAGGTTTGAGTATTCTGGCCAGTCGTACCAGGTTCAGGACAACTGGATACACTTTGAGAACCAGGACGGCACGACGATACATCGCCATGCGGCCAATGTGACGCTGGGCTACCTCTTTGAGACCCTTGACGTGGAGCTCACCGATGAGTGCTATGTCTTCCCTGACCGGTCGCGCACGTTCTGCACAGATGAGGACTTTGCGCTAAAGTTCTACATCAACGGCGAGTCTGTTCCCGGCATAACTGACTATGTCGTAGAGGACGGCGACAAGGTGCTAATATCCTATGGTGATGAGGATGACGAAAGGCTCGCCGAGCAGCTCGCCAGGCTTGATGACCAGCCGATACTGAGCTGACATGCCTGACGCCTCGGCGGCTGCGAGAACGCATGGAATATCGAGCCGCAATGTCGTGGAGGGTGCCGCGCGCGCGCCGCACAGGGCAATGTACAAGGCCATGGGCCTCGATGACGCAGACATCTCAAAACACTTTGTCGGCGTGTCACATACCGGAAACGAGGCGACACCATGCAACATCCACCTTGGCCGACTCGCCGAGAGCGCAAAGCGCGGCGTCTCGGAGGCCGGCGCAACACCGCGAGAGTTCTCGACTATCGCAGTGAGTGACGGGATTGCGATGGGCCATGAGGGCATGAAGTCCTCGCTTGTGAGCCGCGAGGTCATTGCCGACTCGATAGAGCTGATGGTTCGCGCACACCAGTATGACGCGCTAGTCGGAATCGCCGGATGCGACAAGAGCCTTCCGGGCACAATGATGGCGATGGCCCGCCTTGACATACCGTCAGTCTTTGTCTATGGGGGCACGATAATGCCGGGCATACTAGACGAGCGCAACCTGACGATACAGGACGTGTACGAGGCAGTCGGGGCGTACAACGCCGGCACGCTCTCGGCCGAGTCGCTCAAGGAGATAGAGGATCACGCATGCCCGAGCGCCGGCTCGTGCGGCGGCATGTTTACTGCCAACACGATGGCCTCGATATCCGAGGCGCTCGGAATCGCCCTTCCGGGCAGCGCGTCGCCTCCGGCCGAGGGCGAGGCGCGCGAGGCCGTGTGCGTCAGGGCCGGCTCGGCGTGCGTGCGCCTCCTCGAGTCAGGCACGCGCCCAAGTGACATCATGACGTTTGAGGCCTTTGAGAACGCGATCGCCATGCTCAACGCCGTCGGCGGCTCGACGAACGCCATACTCCACATCCTTGCGCTCTCTGCCGAGCTTGACATGGGCGTGTCGTATGACGACTTTGAGCGCATACGCAAAAAGACGCCGCACATTGCGGACATGAAGCCCGGCGGCAACCACGTCATGCTTGATCTCGACAAGGTTGGCGGCATCCCGTACGTGCTAAAGATGCTCATGTCGCGCGGGCTCATAAACGGTGACTGCCTTACCGTCACGGGCAAGACGATGCGCGAGAACCTCGAGTCAGTCGCAATTGACACGGTTCAGGATGTCGTGAGCGCACCGGATTCCCCGATACACCCCAGCGGCACTGCTGTGATCCTGCGCGGCTCGCTTGCGCCCGAAGGGGCAGTCGTAAAGACGTCTGGCGTAAAGATCTCCGAGTTTACCGGCCGCGCACGCACGTTTGATCGCGAGGAGGACGCCTTTGAGGCCGTCTCGAGAAACGAGATTGTCGCCGGTGACGTTGTGGTCATCAGGTATGAGGGTCCGCGTGGCGGTCCAGGAATGCGCGAGATGCTCGCCGTGACTGCGGCCCTTGCCGGCCAGGGACTCGGCGAGCGCGTCGCAATGGTGACTGACGGGAGGTTCTCTGGTGCGACACGCGGATTTATGGTTGGCCATGCGGCTCCGGAGGCCTTTGTCGGGGGAAACATTGCGCTGGTTCGCGACGGTGACGAAATATCGATCAGCATCACTGGGGGAACAATTGAGCTCAACGTTCCGGCAGCCGAGCTTGACGAGCGGCGCAGGTCATGGAGGCCACCGGGGCCAAACTATGTGCGTGGTGCCCTCGCAAAGTATGCCTCACTTGTCGGCTCGGCTGCCAACGGCGCGGTGACTCGGCCGATGGCGTAATCTGCCATTGCAAAATGGTGGGGCATGGCGCATTGCCAAAAAACGTGGGCTGCGCCTATGCGCCGCGTGTGCCAATGTGCGAGTCGCACAGCATCATCTCGACGCCGGCCTCGGCCCTTGACGTGATCGCAGTCCCGTCGCCCGGACCGCGCCCGCACACGGCACACTCGAATGGCACGACGACGCCTGCGCTCTGCACAGGCGCTAGCCGCGACCGCTGGAGCATCATCTGGCTCATGCGTCAGGGGCGGATTTGGGGGCTATAAAAGAGTACCGTACTATTGCGGTATAATACGCCTATGAGTGGCATCCATGCGCGCGTGGGGCGCTCAGGAGCCTCCCCTGCGCGCACGCCTGTACCTGTAGGTGTCTATGCTCACAAGCTCCTCGTACGAGCCAAATCGCGACTCGTCGGCGACGGCATCGAGGGCGCCCTCCTCGGTGTCCCCGCCGCGCGCGTACTCTTTGGCCACAGTATAGTCAGTCAGCCTCTGGGCCGGCACGCGGCCCGCATCGCGTATGGCCTGGCGTATCTGCGCGGGCCTGAGGAGCTGGCCGTGGCGCGCGCCGGCTGATGTCGATATGCTCTCGTTTATCAGCGTGCCGCCAAAGTCGTTGGCGCCCCAGTGGAGCAGGACGCGCGCCATCATCGGCCCGTCCTTTACCCATGACATCTGTATGTTCTCAATGTGGCCGGCAAGCATTATGCGCGCAATGGCGTGCGTGAGGAGGATCTCTGGCGCGCCTGCCCCGTGGCGCGCGCCAAGGCTCTCGCGAGCACCCAATGGCGCCTCCTCGTGCACAAAGTTGAGCGGGACGAACTCGGTGAATCCGCGCGTCTCGCGCTGTATGTCCCTGATTGTGGCCATGTGGCGCGTCCTGTCCATGGCGTCCTCGACGTGGCCAAACATCATCGTTGATGTCGTCGTTATTCCCGCACGGTGCGCGGCGCGTATGACGCGAATCCAGTCCTCCACGCTTATCCTCCCCGGCGATATGCGGTCCCGTATGCCCTGGTCGAGTATCTCTGCTGACGTTCCGGGCAGCGTGTCGACTCCGGCGTCCTTGAGCCGGATGACAAAGTCCTCGACTGTGGTTCCGGCCGCAGTTGCGCCGTAAAGAACCTCCTCGGGCGAGAACGCATGTATGTGAATTCCAGGGGCCGCGCGCTTTACTGCTGCGCATATGCGCTCGTACAGGTCTGGCTCCATGTCCGGGGGCAGCCCTGCCTGTATGCAGACCTCTGTTGCGCCCATCTCGTGGGCCTCGGCGGCGCGTCGTGCGACCTCCTCGACTGGAAGCATGTATCCCTCCTCGGTCCGGTGGTCGCGGCTAAACGCGCAAAAGAGGCAGCGCTTTACGCAGACGTTTGTAAAGTTAATGTTGCGGTTTATGACATATGTCACGGTGTCCCCGCACGCGCGCCGGCGCAGCTCGTCGGCGACCATGCCGACTAGGTGCATGTCTGCCCCGCGCGCAGAATACAAGAGTGCGCCCTCCTCGGCTGACACCTCCTCGCCGGCCAGCACGCCCTCTAGCACGTCGGCTATGGCAGGCTCTGCGCGCCTGATGAGCGTGTCGCAAACGAGGCTCATTGCCCCGTCCTCCAGCGCCCCTCGCGCACATACCCGTCCCCGTCATCGCACTCACGGGCCATGTCGCGCAGGCGTGATGGCATCTGCGCGAGGCGCTCCGGATATGCGGGAAACCTGCACCTGAACCCAAGGCCTGCCTTTAGCGTGTGGCGCTCGACTTCGCGTATTGCGGGCCACGCAAATGCGGGGTTTACGTGGTCTGGCGTCACCGGCGATATGCCGCCCCAGTCGTTTATTCCCGCCGAGAGGAGCTGTGAGTATGTGTGCGGCGTGAGGTTTGGCGGCGCCTGCACGTTCATGGACGGCATCATTAGCCTTGCAATGGCCGCTATTGCCGCGTGGTGTGCGGCCGCTGCCGGCGCGTTGGCGCGCATGGCCGTGCCGTCCTCTGGCTGAAAGTTTTGCACAATGATCTCCTGTATGTGCCCGTACTCTGAGCTTATCCTGCCAATCTCTGCTAGCGACTCTATTGCCTCAAGCGGCGTCTCGCCTATCCCGACAAGTATGCCCGTCGTCGTGGGAATGCCCGCGCGTCCGGCGTCCTCTAGTGCGCGAATCCTGGCCGCAGGCCGCTTGCTTGGTGCCCCATGATGCGGCATGCCGGCCCCGCCGAGGCGCTCACTTGACGTCTCTAGCATCATGCCGACACTCGCATTCGTCTCGCGCAAGGGCGCAAGCTCTGCGCTAGTCAGGTTGCCGGCATTTGTGTGCGGGAACATGCCACACTCTAGTGCAATCTCGGAGCAGCGCGCAATGTACTCGGCGGTGCTCGCAAAGCCGGCGCGTCGCAGCCACGATGACGCCTCGTCATACCTCTCCTCTGGCCGCTCGCCGGCAACGAGGAGCGCCTCGACGCAGCCGTGGCGCCGGGCATTCTCGAGCAGCGCCCTGACTGCGCCCTCTGGCATAAACGCCTCGCCGCCGGGCTCTGACCTGTACGCACAGTACGAGCAGACATCGCGGCACAGCGTCGTCACGCTCACAAACGCCTTTTTGGAGAATGACACGATATGGCCCCTTGCGGACTCGCGCGCGGCGCGTGCGGTGGCCATTAGCCCTGACGGGTCGAGCATGGCCGCCTCGTATGCCTCTAGCGCGTCGCTGACCCCGAGGGCCTCCGGGACGTCGCCTCCCGTGACTAGGCTCTGAAGCGATGGCCCTGCCAACGTCGCGCTCGCCAATGCCTGCCGTATTTATCTCAAGGGCGCGTCCTCTACGCGCGGCCTCTCGTCTAGCGTGAGCGTGACGAGGCGCTCATCGCCATCACGCAGGACCCTGAGCGATATCGAGTCGCCAACGGCCTTTTCACGCTGCAGGTGTATGAGTATGTCGTCTATCTTTCTGACGTCGATGCCGTCCACGGCAAGTATGATGTCGCCTCCGATAGAGACGGGCGCGCCGTTGATCTCGACTATCGCGCTGCTCCCCTGCAGGCCTCCCCTGTCAGCCGGCCCTCCCCTGGCAACACCCGATATCAAAAACCCGCGCGAGTCCTCTAGGCCGAGGGTCTGCGCAAGGTCAGGGTATATGTCGATTCCCGAGACGCCGATCCACGGATGGCGATACTCGCCGTCAGTTATGAGGCGCGGAACGACCTTTGAGATGGTCTGCGAAGGAATCGCAAAGCCAATCCCGACAAACTGTCCGGTGTTTGTCTGTATTGCAGTGTTCATGCCAATCACCTCGCCTCCGGCATTTAGGAGCGGCCCGCCAGAGTTTCCGGGATTTATTGGCGCGTCAGTCTGTATGATGTCGGGAATGGAAAAGTCACTCTCCTGCACCGGCAGCAGCCTGCCGAGCTGGCTGACAATTCCGGATGTCATCGAGCCCGAGAGGCCAAACGGGTTTCCTATCGCCGCCACGGGCTCGCCCACCCTTAGGACTGACGAGTCTCCAATGGGCAGTGGCTGCAGGAGCACCGGACCTGAATCTGCCTTTATCACGGCAATGTCGGTAAACGTGTCGACTCCGACGATCTCGGCGTTGTACGAGCGCCCGTCAAGGAACGTCACGGTGATTTTTCCGCCCTCGTCGACGACGTGCTCATTCGTTATGATGTGGCCCTGCGCGTCATGGACAAACCCCGAGCCCGAGCCGCCACCCCTGGACTCCTCGTCTGGCGAGATTACGCGAACGCTCACGACGCCGCCCTCGACGCGCTCAAATATGCTCTCAAGTGCGATCGTCCCGCCGGGCACGCGCGCGATCGGCTCGACGGGCACGACTCGCGGCTCGGGAACCGCGCGCGGAGGCGCCGGAACGCCGAGCTCTCCGGGCGCGGGCGACACGGGAACGTCGGCCTGCGGGATCAGGGCCACGAGTATGGCTATTGCGACAATGACTACTCCGGTGACTCCGGCAGCGGTGCTCTCCAGCCTGCTCATCGCACTGGGTCTGGCGCGCATATTGCTAAAAGTCTTGCCGGCACACGCGCGGTTCCTACGTGTATGGCCCGCCTGACTCGCCCATTATGCGGCTAATCTCATACGACCTGCCCCTCCAGGAGACTGACTCCCTAGAGCGCGCCCCGAGTATTCCGGCTAGCAGGCCCAGCGTTATGATGAGGCCGCCGAGCGGCGAGCCTAGCGCGTCGCGCATCCTCGTTCCCAAAAAGCGCGTCTCGTATGCGGCACCGACGCCTGCCAGGATCGACGCCACAAGCGATGTGCCAAAGAGTGCGGCAGCACCGGCCACTCCGGCGCTGGCCGCCACCGCCGAGTATGCAAGGCTCACAAAGGGCACTAGCAGTACAAATGCGACACCGACTAGCATGCCGACTGCGAGCCGGCCCACCTGCAGGTATAGCGGAACCATGAGGCGCTTTAGCGCGTTCCAGAGCGTGCCGAGGTCGCGTGACCAGACTGCGCTGACTGCGCCCTCGCCGCGAACCATCCTTATGCGCATGCCTGCTGCCTTTGCGAGGCGGCCCAGCGCGCCGTCCTCGACTATCTCGCCCCTGACGGCGCCGTGCGTGCCCAGGGCCTCATAGGACGAGCGCGGCATCATGAAAAAGCTCCCAAAAAAGTAGCCCATTGTGCTCGACGCGCTGTTGACCTTTAGGGCCGAAAAGCGCGTGTGCAGGAAGACGGATATCACCGGCAGTGATACCCTCGCCCACGGATCCACGCAGCGCATTCTCGGCATGACTGTCAGCGCATCGAGGCCCAGGCCGGTCAGGTCGGCCACTGCCGCCGAGATTGCCGTGCGCGAGTGGATGGTGTCAGCATCGGTGAACAGGAGCAGCTCGCCGCGCGCAGCCGCATACCCCTCTGAGCAGGCCCAGCTCTTGCCGGCCCACCCGTCAGGCTTTGCGCGCGCGCTCACGTGGCGAACCCTTGGGTCCTCGGCGGCATGGCGCGCGATGATACTCGCCGTCGCGTCCTCGGACGAGTCATCTATGGCGATCACCTCATAGTTGGCATAGTCCTGCTCGCGCAGCGACGAGACGCACGCGTCGATATAGCCCTCCTCGTTTCTTGCCGGCAGTATGACCGAGACGAGGGGTGACTCTGCCGGCGCGCCGCACTCGCCGAGGAGCGGGGTCTGCGTGAACGTGCGGCGCATGCAGACGATCAGCCATATCCATGTGGCGGCCACGCCGCACATTATGGCCGCTAGGAGCGCATGGACGGCCATGACGGCAAGCTCGCTCATCGTGACTCGGCTGCAAGCCTTATGGACTCTAGTGCCTTTTCAGTTCCAGATTTCACGTGTGATGCGAGCATTGGCGCAAACATTGCCATCATGCCGCGTATTCCGATGTCCCACGTGGCCTCGATGACTGCGCGCGACTCGCCGTCGGCGCGCACATGCACGACCTTTGTCCCGCTGACGATCCCGCTGGTGAACTCTGCCCTGACGGTGCTGCGCGGCTCGAGCGTGACACGCTGGCCGCACACCTTGTCGCGAAAGGCAAGCGTGACCTCCCTTGTCGTCACGTTGCCCTCCCTTGAGACGTTTTTAATCGACTTTGTGCCCTTCCAGTGGTCAGGCTCGGAGTCTATGTCCGATATTATCTCCCACACGGCATCGGCCGGGGCATTGATCACCGACTCGCAGTGTATCTTTGTCATCGCAGGCTACGTGTGCTCAACGCGTTAAATATGGTTTGCGTGCCCGTTATATACTCGTCACGCCTGGAATATCTGGTATTTAAAACGAGATTATATACTCAGTATATCATGAGGTTCTTTTCCTCTAGGAGCGCGTGCAGGTTGTTCACGGCCCTGTTCACGTCTGGCTCCTTTTTTGCGCCCGTGCAGACTAGCTTGCCCGAGGAGAAGAGCAGTATGACAGTCTTTGGGTCGAGCATGCGGTGTATGAGGCCGGGGAACTGCTCTGGCTCGTACATGCTGCGAGGCAGCGTTCTTGCGGCCTCCTCTAGGTGTATCTTGCCGCCGAGGTTTATCGACGCGACTATATTCTGAATCTCGACGACTGCCTCCTTTTTAACTGGAATTCCGCCTGCCCTGAGCTGCTGCACGACGGTCTTTACGGCCTTGCGGGCCATCTCTTCGGATTTGGAGCCGGTGCAGACCATCTTGCCTGACGTGAATATGAGCGTCGCCGTCTTTGGGCTCGTGAGCCTAAAGACGAGGCCGGGGAACTGGTCAGGATGGTACTCTACGTCAGGGAAGCGTTTTGTGATCTCGTTGAGGTCCATCTTTTGGTCGACAGAGGCTGAGGCCACGACGTTCTCTATGCTTACCACTGGCTTTGACTGCGGCATGAGAGCCAACCCCCCGACACTATTATAAAAGCACTTCTCACAAATCACGCCTATGTGCGCCCTAGGGGGAAATGGCTCCAGGGGAGCCGGTGGGGGCACTGGGGGGTCTGGCCCGCAGCACCCCCAGCGTCGGCGGCCTGGGGGGAGCCCGCATGGGGCGGGGTCACCCACGGGGGCGCCGACTGGGGCATCCCAGGTAATGCGTGCCTGCAGGCGAGTGCCCTGTGGCGGGCTTGGGCGCGCGTGCGATCCCGAGCCTGAAGGGTCGTCAATGTTTATTTGTGGGGGGTTGGGCACGTGCGCGCGTGCATGACGACGAGCCTGACACGTTTGTGCGCATGACGCGCCCAGAGGAGTTTTGCTCCAAGCTGGCCGGCATTGGTGTCGAGTCGACGCCAAACGACCTGGCCTCCGGAGACGTCGAGGGCGGTGACTATTACTCGCGTGTCTTTTCTGGCACGCCGCGAATGGTGACCAACAGGGGAAGCCTCGAGGTCTCGGGAACAAACATTGACGCGGTTCATATCGTGCAAAAAGGGTGATGATGATGGGACAAGATCCAAGCGTAATGCCGTGGGGCGCAATGGACAGGTTTCAGGCCCACTATGTCGTGAGGCGTGATGACGGGCCTGACTCGCACACGCTCGCGGCGCGCACAGTCGTCTCCACTGAGGGCCACTGTGGCTCAAGGCGCATCACGGGGGTCAGGTGGTCAGGGGCCGGAGCGCTTGCTGACACGCTAAACGCCGACGGCGAGCTCAACGAGATGATCGCAAGGAGGGGCACCAGCGGGGCAGACATATTCGTCGAGCCGACTGACTCGGGAGTCCGGATTCATGGCGCGTGGAGGGCATCGCACGAGTTTGGCGTGACGCGCGAGGAGTTTGACGTCTATGACCGCATCGCGGGCCACGTAAAGGCAGCCTAGGCCTTCCACCAGTCAAGCGCAACTAGCGCAACACCGCCGCGCCTGTCCGGCATTGCCAGTATGAACTGCTTTCGCACAGTCGTCGCAAGCCGGCCCGCGAGGACCGTTCCAGTCGCCGTTATGGCATCACCGCGCGCATGGGCCTGGACAAGGTATGGCGCATGGTCTATTCCCGGCCCGCGCTCATAGACTGCAAAGTCACACCCAAACTTTATGCCAGTCGTAACAATGTATCCCTTGTCCCTAAAGTCGGTATAGACTGCATACTTTGTGTCAAATCCGGCATGGTTGTCCCTGCACGCCCCGAGGAGGGACTTGCGCGAGACGCGCCGCGCGCCCTCGTACACTGCTATCAGTCCGCGCTCCTCGAGATAGCGCGCCTCAAAGAGGTCGAGTATTAGCGGAACGTTGATCTCGCCGGGCTTTGGCTTTGGAATTCCTATTGGCTTTCCGTAATAGCCGGACTCAAAGAGGCGGGCTGCATCATCGGGATTCCACACGACAACCCTGCCGTCTACGAGCTCTGCCCTCATGCTAGAGGCTCAGCGCCAAGAGTATGAACGAGTCAGAGACATGCTGGCACTTGTCGGCCATCTCTTCAATGCCCTCGATGACGTCCTTCATGAGGAGCATCTCCTTTGTGTTGGAGATCTCGTCAAGCGTCTTTATCGTCAGGTTGCGGTACATTTTGTCGATCTCGCGCTCTATGGCCTGGGCCTCCTGCGCGTGCTCTATGGCATTTGCCGTGTTTGTGCTGAGGCTGCGAATGACCTCGTTGAGCTTGTATATCTCGTCGACTACGAGCTCGATCAGCTTTGTGATGTCGTCTCCTAGGCCTGCGACCTTTAGCGTTGCCGGCTTTATGTTTGAGAGCTTGAATGCGATGCCCGTGATATATCCGGCTATCTCGTCCATCGTGTATGCGGTGTTGAGGAGGTTCTCGCGGTTCATTATGAGGCCGCCCACATCGGCGACCTCGCGGGTTATCTTGCGGCGCAGCGTCTCGACCTCCTCCTCGATCCCCGATATCTGCTCTATGGCCGACTTTACGCCCGCCTTGTCCTTTTTTGCCATCATCTTGGGCATGTCGGCAAGCTCGCGTGCGGCGTTGAGGATGCGGTTTATCTCGTCCTGCAGGACGGCGACAGCCTTTCGCTTTGCCTGAACCTCAAGCTCGCCACTATACAACGTGCGCACGCGCGCAGGAGAGGCTAATTAAATCCTTGCCGGACGGGTGGGGTGCCCCTCAAGCGCCCGTGGTGTCATCGGCAGCCAGGGTGAATCATGCCGGCGCTCCTGTGGGCTCTTGGGGTGTGGCGTCCGTGGGAAAGCCGTGGTTTTCGCGAGTCCTTGGCAGCAGTTGGGACCCTGCCCACCGTGACTTCATCATGCGTCTGTTCTGGGGACCACAGGGTCATTGGTCTGTCCGGGGCCTAGACAGGCTGTGTGTGGGACCTTGAGTGCCTTCATGCCGTGGTGCCAGCTTGCCCTCATCTGTGCCGTGTGCGTGCCCTGGCAGCTTCACGGCCTTTATGGCATCTGCCGTGCGTGACCTGACGGTATAGTCTAGGCGGAGCGCCTGCAGTTCTCGGGAATCCGCTTAACGCTTAAATCCCAGCACCCGCCCTGTGACCCTGTAATGGGAGTGCCGAGTATTCATAATCTATGCCATAGTGCGCATGGCACATCAACCGCTAGGGGAGGCTGCGCATGATCGTCGAGCCAAACGTCCCAGTCCTGGGATACATCTTAAAGCTCATACCGCACTCGGACTTTAAGATGGACACCTTTGAAGACAGACTTCGCCTACAAAAGCTGGTCTACATGATCGAGGCTTTTGACGTGTATCTTGGATATGGGTTTTCCTGGTACTTTCGTGGGCCATACTGCACCAATCTGGCCAGGGCGGGATTCGAGCTGACCGAGATTCATGGGGAAATTCCAGATGGTGTAAAGGTGAGACTCGTAGACCCTCTCAAACAAAAAAAGCTGGATCGTTGCATCCAATTCATCGGTTCCATCATGGACGGGCCAACTGATCTTGTTCGTTTGGAAGTCGCCTCGTCATTACACTTGCTTGTGATTACCACTAAAATGTCTAAACAGGCCATATTTGATCGTGTGCTGAAAAAAATGCAAGGACAAGATGTGAACAAAGATACGTGCCAGTCCATGTGGAAAGCACTTTGCAAAGAGGGGTTGATTCCTGATGACAGGTGCTAGTATGGCCAAAGACGCAAATCTTGCTAGCGGCTATGACACAAACAAAGTCGACATTTCACTGTCTGCTCGCGTTGCCAATCCGAGCAACATGAAAGACAAATTTTCTGGTTATGGACATTATGCAGACATATCTCTTGCCGTTACATTGCGTGATCTGGCTGACTCGGACATCAGACTAGATCTCAACGAACGTCCTGCTTTTGCACAAAATCCCAAAAGGATAGTTCAGCTATTGTCAGAAGAAAGCAAAGACAAGCTCATAGCCCAAATTATTGAACAGTATTGGTGATCATTATGATTCTAGAATACCTTTGGGGAATTTTAAACGATCCTATTTTTGTGGCTGTTGTATTTGGCACAGTTGCCTATTTCGCCCGCAAACACTGGGACACGCGCGATATGCGTCAAAGTCTGACTAGAATACTGTGTAATGAATTGCGAGAAAACCATCGACTCATAGTGACGATGCGGTCTCGTGGTCTCTCAAACCATGTCATGGTAATTAATGATGTATATGTGGGACTATTGACTTCTGGCAACATTCGTTATCTGGAAAAACACCAACCCGACCTCTATGATCTATACCGTGCTATGAATAAGGATGATCCGAATATGCTAAAATTACTACGAAGCAAATTGCATGATCTTGAGAGTTCCACCTAGTGTTTCAAGAAAAGATTGCGGAATGTGTTATAGTCCACTATGCCTCGTGTGATCCAAAACAGTCCTTGCCACTTCCTGAACCCTGCGCACACGTTCCTCCTTCGTGTTGCGTGAATGTGTGGGAATGCGTTGCGCTTGTGGTAGCACCGTGCTGTTCCCTCTGCATGTTGCTGCGTGATGACTGTCACACCGGCAAGTTGTGGACTGCCGCGTGCCGTCCTTGCGCGTTGTGGTGTGCTGCCTGTTGCGCGCTCTAGTCGCCGCCCTGGACTGCGGACTTTACCTGACCGCGATATAGCGTGATGACCTCCTCGCCGCTAGATGCGTCCTCAGCGGACTTTTCCTCGCGGATGCGACCAGTGAACTTTGGGAACCGCAGGGCCATGCCATGGCCCTTCTTGACTGCGTCCATGGCCGACAGGTGTGTCGGGCTGAGCGTGATCTCCGAGGCGACTACCTCTATGACGACCTCGGGGGCAAACCAGACGTCAGGCTCCAGGCCGCTCTCGACTCGCGCATCGCGCCTCAGCGTCACGCGCGGGGAGAGCATCTGGTACAGCCTGTCAAGATCCTCGTCAGTAAACCCCGTGCCCACCTTGCATATGCTCGAGAACACGTCCCTGTCGGCATCATATGTCGCAAGGAGGAGCGTGCCGTACGAGCCGGTCCGCCTGCCCCTCCCGAAAAAGCCGCCAATGACGACAAGGTCCAGGCTGTCGCCCAGCTCGTTTCGGTACTCGCGCTTTAGCTTTAGCCAGTGGCTGCCGCGCGAGCCGGCCTTGTACGGTGAGTCATGGCTCTTTAGCATTATTCCCTCGCAGCCTGCCGCAATGCTCTCCTCGACAAAGTCTGCGATCGCCGCCTCGGTGCGCACGACCTCGCGCGGTATGCACCGCGCAAACCCGCCATCATCGGGCTTTATGATTCCCTCGAGGCGCGCGCGCCTCTCTGAATACGGCTCGTCTAGGACTCCCTGACCGTCAACATACAGGACATCAAAAAAGTTGACGCTTATTGGATACTTTAGAACTGCCCTGTCAACGCCATGCTTTTTGCGCCTGTGCATGAGCTCCTGAAACGGCAGAAACTCCGTGCGATCAGCGTTCATCGCTACTGCCTCGCCCTCTAGTATGGCCTCACTTGCGCCAACGACGTCAGGTATCCTCTCTACAATGTCCGGATAGAACCTAGTCACCTCCTCGTTGCTGCGCGAAAAGACCCTCACGCGCCCCTCGCCAATGTGTATCTGCGCGCGCTCGCCGTCTAGCTTGTACTCGGCACTGCACTCCTCACCCATCTTTTTTATCGCCTCGGCCTCGCTCCTTGCGCGCTCGGCGAGCATTGGGCGCACGGGTCGGTGGACCATGATCTCAAATGCCCTGATGCCATCAATGCCAGAGAGCGCAACGGCCTCGGCCACGGCACCGAGGTCACTTGACACGTTGTATGCCGCCTCGATCTCGGCACGCGCGTCCTTTGAGCCCGTGTGCGCTATGGCTAGTGCGTCCATTATCGTGTTTCCGGCGACTCCGAGCCTGAGAGTCCCCAAAAGGAGCTTTAGGATAAACTTGGCCTCCGTCGCATTTGCGTCATTGAGCAGGCTCGAGACATACCTGACCTTGAGATCCTGCGAGCGCGCCCCCTCGGACATTGCTATCTTCATTAGCGTGTCGTACACGCGCTCAACGGTAATGTCAGCCGCAGCTAGAGTCGACTGGGTCTTTTTTTGGAGTATCTCGGATGCGGCAACGCCGAGGTCGCCCTTTTTCTTGTATGCGCGCTCGACCTCGTTGGCCGATGCGCCAGATGACTTTGCTATGGCGCGTATGGCCGACTTTTCGGCAATGCCGAGCTCTATGCCGTCAAATCCTGGCCGCAGCATTCCCTGCAGCATGTACACGACATTGGCAACAGTGTCTGTCGGCGTGGACTTGAGGAGGCCAACGAGTATCTCGGTGAGCTCTGTGCGCTTTGACGTCTTTTCCATGCGGCCAAAGGCGTCAGACAGGACAGAGAACTCCATTGCAGGGCGCGGCGTGACCCCTTGGGTTAAAAATTAGCTGCCCAGTGCCACGCGCGCCCTAGACGTAGCGTATTATCGTGCGCCGTGCCTCACTGGCGTCCGTCAGGACGGCAAAGTTGTGCATGGGGTGCATGTGCCTGTACTGCCTCGCAAAGCTTAGCGCGACATCGCGGCTCCTAAATGACGTGCGAATCCCGTCTACGCGCGTCTCGCGGCCAAAGACGTCAAAGGCGACTATCGAGTACGGCCCGCTGCGCCGGCGCGGCTGTGCCTTCCTCATCCATGCAAGGACAAAGACAAAGATGACGCCGAGCATGACAAACTCCTCGGCTCCCTTGAAGAAGGATATCATCACGCCGGGTATGTCCTTTCCAAAGAGCGTGACGAGCGTTTGCGCAAAGGCCACTACGCCTAGCACGGAGATGATGACCGTCGCGACACCCAGACCCCTCATGGTAAGACGATGGGACAGTTTGTTTTTAAGCCTTGCCGACATTTTGTCCATGGGCTGCGCCTGCGATCAGGGCACTAGTCGGGATCCTCATAGGTTCCCTTGCTAGCCCCGCCATCGCCGCCCTCAACGGGGCGCATCCTGGACCGCACGCGATCCATTATGGCCTTGTACCCCTCGGCGTACTCTAGCTCCGAGGGCACGAGCGTGGCCGGATGGATAAAGCCCTGGCTGCGCATAGCCATGGCCTTCCTGACTGCGATGTTGCGAATGTAATCCCAGTCCGGCGTTGAAAAGCCGTCAAACGGGCCGGTGAACTTGCCATCGTGCATGCTAAACACGAGTGATGACACTATGGGTATGCAAAAGTTGATGCTAGCCGCCGTGTTTAGCTTTACGGGCATGAGCGGCATGTTGTGGCTGCCGCGAGTGTTTCCGGCAACATAGTGGGGGTTGTTAAAGACGCTGCCGGCCTCCTCTGTTGCCGGAAAGAGCTTTTGCGTGCGCACGAGGCATATGGGATCGTCCTTTCCGACGTACGTGCCGGCTATGTTGTGCAGCCTGTCAGTTGATGCGGAGAGTATGGGCTCGCCCTCGCGCGTGCGAACAGACTCGATGACGTACCTGCCGGGATACATTAGTGCGGCCTCTATGGCCGGCTTGTCCTCCCAGAGGCTGAGGCTGGCCACCATGCCCTCCTCGACGTCCATGATGTCCATGACAACGCCTGATGCGAGTGACTTGTTGACGATGAGGCCGGTGTTGCTGAGGCTGTCCGCAAAGAGGCGATAGAGCGGATAGTTGAACGCGCCGGGCTCGGTCTTGTCGGCCGCAAAGACGACAAATGCCTCATTTGGCCTCTCCTCGAACTCGATCTCGGCGGCTCCGGGCCCCATGCCCTTTACATTTCCAGAGAACGAGTCCTTTAGCAGGTCCTGGCCGGCGCCATAGAGTCCCTCGCGCCTTGCGACCTCGGTTCCGGCCTCAAAGGCGCGCCATGCCAGGCCGTGCACGTCAGTGTCGTCGGTGCCGCGCGTGTGGGCCATCACAATGTGGACGTCATCTCCACAGTACCCGATATAGCTGTCAAGGAGAATGTCTGATGCGGCGACAGTCTTGCGAACCGCCTCGAGGAGCGCATCACTCGGCCTGGTGTGGCCTCCGATCCCGCCAACGTCGGCCTTTATGGCAGACACTGTGACCTTCATGCGGGGGCGCCAAATCCCGTCTGATTTATGTCGTTCTGCCCCGTGGACGTGAGATGCGGTATCCGGATCTTTCAGCGACCCCCTGGGCGCGCTTCCTGCCGCCTTGGCGGAAACTGTGGCAAGTGACTCAACGAGGTGCTCACCTGGCCAGAATGACGGGTTATGCTGAACTCGTGCGTGGGCATGATGATGGGACGGCAGGGCATGGCCGACGCGGTGCCGGGTGCGAACGACGTGGGCTCTGGGTAGAGTCGTTTGGCGAGCTATTCGGCTTGCCCGTAATGCGTTGTCTTGCCTGGGCACGTGATGCCAGTTGCTGTGGTCAGATATGCATACGGCAATAATGGCATCTTTTCATAAAAGATATCTTGCCTTGTCCCAAAAACTTGCCTTGTTCACTTTGTCATACGCTGCCTTGATGCCCAATACGTGACAGAGGTCACTGACGCGCGAAACCAACTTGTCACCAGCAATCCTCTCCTTTGCCGCTATGTAGTGGAGTGTAGTGACTACCTCTAGCCAGTCTGTGTCTTGCCTCCTCACAAAGTCCAAAAACTCGTCCATTTTGGGCCATTCTTTAGTGGTGATGGCCTCATGTTTCCTGACGTTTGGAATTTGGTAATATTCAGTGGCCAGCGTGACCGAATATGGGCCATATATGTACAAATTGTACCAATAACCAAGCGGAAGATCGAACACGCGAAATGCCAAATACGTCATACTTTGAATTCGCTTTCTCGTGTTCAGTGATGCTATGTCCGGAGATGCCTTGCATATGATCAGATTCTCATTGCGCAGCATGTGCAAAAACGAGCATGTCAGTTTGATTCTTTCTTGTACCGCGTCCTCGTCTCTGGGATCGACAATGCCGTAGTGCCTAAAAGCCTCTTCCGTGTTTACCTCGACTACTTTCAACACGTCCGGCTGAACCCGCTTTGTATTTATTGCCTGTGGTTGGCCTGATCGGGTTGGCCAATTTCTGGCCTTCCAGTGGTTATGTGGTGTGGGGGCATGCCCACAGCTTGTGGACTGCCCTGGGGGGCATCATCTGCGGTTCTGTGCATGGGCTTCGCCTGGACACGCCACGGGTGATTGTCGCCCTGCCGCGTGCGCTTGACGCAAGAGACGGGAGCCCTGCATGGCGGTCCTGTTGAGGAGTTTGCGCTAGCCGGCTCGCTCTGCCTCCCCGTGCGAGATATGGGGCTCTGCATGGGCAGTTCTGGCCCAAGCTGGGGCTTGCCGACCCACGGCGGCGCGCCATGCCGCGCCGTGGCTAGCCTGCCATGGCAGGCCATATCGCCGACCATCACAAGGGTAATAAACCCCCATTCTGACGGGTGTCACACTTGGCTGACAAGGAACACCTGAACCTCATAGTTACGGGGCACATCGACAACGGCAAGTCCACCACGATGGGCCACTTTCTCATGGATTTGGGCGTGGTAGACGAGAGGACGATAGCGCAGCACGCCGAAGAGTCCGAAAAGACGGGCAAGGGTGACACCTTCAAGTACGCATGGGTCATGGACAACATAAAGGACGAGAGGGAGAGGGGCATCACGATAGACCTCGCGTTCCAAAAGTTCGAGACGCCAAAGTTCTTCTTTACGCTCATCGACGCGCCCGGTCACAGGGACTTTATCAAGAACATGATCACCGGCGCTTCAGAGGCCGACTGTGCGATTCTCGTCCTCTCGGCAAAGGAGGGTGAGACGGACACGGCAATAGCTGCCGGAGGCCAGGCTCGCGAGCACGCGTTCCTCCTAAAGACGCTCGGCGTAAAGCAGATCATAGTGGCAGTCAACAAGATGGACGCCGTCGACTACAAGGAGGACGCCTACAAGGCAGTCGTTGAAAAGGGCGGCAAGCTCTGCCAGTCAGTCGGCTACAAGCTCGACGATGTTCCGTTCATACCCGTCTCAGGCTGGAAGGGCGACAATCTCGTCAAAAAGTCCGAGAACATGTCATGGTACAAGGGCAAGACGCTCCTAGAGTGCTTTGATGACTTCAAGGTCGAGGAGAAGCCGATAAGCAAGCCGCTGCGCGTGCCTGTCCAGGACGTCTACACGATCACGGGTGTCGGAACGGTTCCCGTCGGCCGTGTCGAGACGGGCAAGATGAAGCCTGGTGACAAGATCGTCGTGATGCCATCTGGCGCTGCCGGAGAGATAAAGTCCATAGAGACGCACCACCAGCAGCTAGAGTCGGCGCAGGCTGGTGACAACATTGGGTTCAACCTTCGCGGAATTGAGAAAAAGGACATAAAGCGCGGTGACGTGCTGGGCTCTCCGAGTGATCCGCCAAAGGTCGCAAAAGAGTTCAAGGCGCAGATTATAGTGATCCACCACCCCACTGCAATCGCACCTGGCTACACGCCGGTCATGCACTGCCACACGGCGCAGGTCGCCGCGACGATAACGTCATTTGAGGCAAAGATAAACGCCGCCACGGGCGCGACTGACGAGGAGAACCCAAAGTTCCTAAAGGTCGGCGACTCGGCCATTGTGAGGATAAGGCCCGTCCGCCCGACGCCCATAGAGACGTTCAAAGAGTATCCCGAGATGGGTCGCTTTGCCCTGCGTGACATGGGCGCGACGGTTGCCGCCGGAATTGTGAAAGAGATTACCGAAGAGCACACCCCATAGCTGGTGTGCTTGATTGGCCCAGTCAGCCCGAGTCAAACTGACAAGCTCTGACCTTGCCAAGCTGGATTCTGTGTGCCAGGAGATCCACGGAATCGGCCTAAAGACAGGCGTTCGCATAAAGGGTCCGACACCGCTGCCCGTAAAGCGCCTCCACATCGACACGCGCAAGTCCCCGTGCGGAAGCGGAACCGAGACGTACGAAAAGTGGGAGATGCGCATGCACCGGCGTATCATGGACATTAGCGCCGATGGCAAGGGCTCGGCGATAAGGCAGCTGATGAGGCTAAACATGCCCGATGGCGTGTATATCGAGCTGGTGCTAAAGTGACTCGCGCAGAACGGCTTAAATTGGCGCGTGCGGGGGCTCTGGCATGGTAGACGAGAGCGTCCCACCAACGCCTCCAGAGGCCGACACGGCCCTCGTGCCCAACACGGCGTTTGGCTCAACGGGAGCCGCCGAGTCGACTGACGGCGACGAGGATGCCGAGACTGTCGAGCCTGAGCGCAACAGCGTAATGTACTCTTGCCTGCGCTGCAACACGCCTGCTCCGGCCGAGGAGCTCGACAGGCTGCCAGAGATAAAGTGCATTTGCGGATTTCGCGTCTTTGTCAAGAACAGGCCCCCTGTGGTAAAGTCGATAAGTGCACTCTAGGGCACAACTGCCCACCTTTCAATTCCTGCTGCGCGCTAGCCGAGCTCGGCCTTTTGCACATCCCAGCAGTTCCGGCATAGCTGGCCGGTGATCTTCCACTTTGGCTTTGGGTTGTAGCGTATGATTCCCATCTTGCCGCCGCAGCGCGAGCAGTTGTTGCGCTTTTTCTCGTGCTCCTCGCCATGCGAGTCAAAGCACGACTTGCACAGCAGGCCGTCCATGTCCCACTTCCAGTGCGGCTCCCAGAGGTCATGCATTCTCTTTACGGTGCCGCACACGACACATGCTTGCTGCGTCATCGAGTCATAGTGCGCCTTTGTCTTCTCCACATGGCAGTCGCCGCACAGCCTGCCTGACACGCCCCACTCGCGCTTTGGCTTGTGCGAGTGCCTCGTCTCCTTGCCGCACACGGCACACACTGTTGGCTTTCTTGAAAATAGCCCCATCAGGGCGCACCACGCCATGGGTTCATGGCCTCGCGCCACCGTTTAGGGGTAAAAAGCGTTGGGCTAGTCGAGCAACGACTCTACGGCCTGCGACGCGTCAGTCATGCCGCGTCTCTTGGCGTATTCCGTGATTATGCGGTGTTGCTCCTCGGTGCAGCAGACCGGCATTGTCCTCTCTGGCATCGCCCTGCGCGCTAGGGGGCGCATTAATATCCGTTTTGGGCGATCGCAGGAACGACTGTGGCCACTATGCGCGGGGTCTGGGAGTCGCTCTTCTGCCCAAATTCGCGCAAATACGTTAATTACTCCATGCGCGCACGCCCAACCCGATGAAGTTCAGCCCGTGTCCCACGGCGTGGCTTGACGGCCGATACTGCCCACTAGCCGGCGCGCGCGTGCCCATCACGACACACGCGCTCCACTATGGGACGTCTGTCTTTGAGGGAATCCGCGCATACTGGAACGGCAAGAACCTCAACGTTGTGCGCCTCGACGACCACGTCAGGCGCCTCGCCGAGTCGGCGTCATTCTACTCGATGTCACTCAAGCACAGCGCCGACGAGCTCGCCTCGGCAGTCACGGGCATCTGCCGCAAGAACCGACTCAAAAAGTCGTGCTATGTCAGGCCGTTCTGCTTTGTCGGCGACTATGGGATAAACCTCGACATTGCGCCCGGCGCGCCGGTTCGCACGGCAATGTACGCGTTTCCGGCAGGCCGGCTCTTTCCAGCGTCGGGAATATCGGCGGGCATCTCGTCGTGGAAAAAGTTCTCTGATGCCTCAACGCCGCACATGGCAAAGGCGGGCGGAAACTATCTCAACGCGATAATCGCAACGCAGGAGGCCCACCGCAACGGATACGACGAGGCGATCCTCCTCGACTCGCGTGGGTTCTTGAGCGAGGCGCCAGGCGAGAACATCTTTGTCGTGCGCCACGGCGAGCTAATCACGCCGACGCTCGCCTCGTCCGCACTCGAGGGCCTCACGCGCGACTGCATACTACAGCTCGCCCCTGACGCCGGAATCGGCGCGCGCGTCGGCGACATTGCGCGCAGCGAGCTCTATGTTGCCGACGAGATCTTCCTGACCGGAACGGCCGCCGAGGTCACGCCGGTCACGTCGATCGACGGCAAAAAGGTCGGCAACGGCAAGCCTGGTGAGCTGACGAGGACACTCATGCGCGCATACGAGGATGCCGTCATGGGGCGCAACGAAACGCGTGCAGGGTGGCTCACGGCGGTGTACTAGGTGGCACTCGTCTTTGCCGGGTGGCCGGATCACCTAGAGGGGCCTTCGCTCCCCGTGGCACTATATGCGCGCACGGTCGAGCCCACAGTAGATGCGATTCTGGAGGTCGCAGGCAAGGGCGGTGCTGCCGTGATTGGACATGTGGGCGACTCGTGCGCAGGACTCGCCATGGACCTCTTGCGCGCCGGCGTTCATGTCATGGTCTATGACGTCAACTCTTGCGCGTCTAACGAGTGGGAGGGCCTAGAAAAGGCCGCGCAAAAGGCCGGCCTGCGGCTCGGCTGCGGCAGCCACATTGCGCGCTATAGCCCCGTGATGCGCCACGCGCGCAACCACGTGCGCGACTCGGCGGCCATATCCACGACTGTCATGGGCCCACACCCTGACATGCGTTCAGTGTGTGCGCTGTCCGCTGACATTGCAATGTTTGCGCTCGGCTCGGCACCACAGGCCGTCTTTGCGAGCTCGCCGCGTGGGGAGGATGATGACGATCAGGAAGGCGAGGAGCGCAGGCTTGGAGACTCGGTCTCGCTAATGATGCGCTTTGAGGGCGACCGGACAGCATTTGCCTCCATAGGCTCGGCCTACTCTGGGGACTGCATCCAATTTCCGATCGATCGCGAGTTTGCCAACTCTGAAATCGTGCTCACGGCGACAGGCATGGGCCTCAACCACGCCGACCTCTCCTCGGGCAAGATGTCCGTGCGATACAATGATGGCATGGCCGGTCCGGACTATTGCCCCATGTGCCGTCCTGGGGAGGAGCACGTCCACCCTGCCACCCTATACGGCGATCCGGATGGTGAACTCGGGTGCCATGGCCTCATGCGCCACCTGCCGTCCATGCTCGTCGGCCTAGAGACAGGCATCGATCCTGCCGGTCTCCACTCACAGGGAGCGTGGCAGTCATGGGCCGTCCACCCGCCACCGCCACCAAACCCGTCCTCGCTTGCGCACGTGATGGAGGCAATGCTCGTATCCATAAATACGGGCGCTCCCGTGTATCTAGACCAGAGATGAGGCGCCAGATGCTCGACGTGCTCGCATGTCCGGATGACCACCATGCGCCACTCGAGCTTTACGTGTGCTCCGAGTCCGGAGACGAGGTCGACGAGGGCGCACTGTACTGCACAAAGTGCTCGAGGTTTTACCCGATACTCGAGGGCATACCGGTGATGCTCCCTGATACCCTGCGCGATATCCCCGCAGACGTCGCCTTTGTGCGCAAAAACCGCGACTTGCTGCCATCCAAGATACGCGTGGCGTCCTAGGCCGAACGCCGCGCAAATATGAGCGACTTTACCCTCGAGAGGACATAGACCCACGCGATGACGAGGAGAACGGCGACTGCGGCCTTTGCGGCCGAGACGCTAGCCTCATCACCGTCATCATCAGCGTGGATGGGCCCGAGAACGTTGACTGCAATGCCGCCGCCGGCTAGCATGAGTGCCCACATGCCGATGACTAGCGCATACACGCGCGCGTGCCTCATGCGGGCAGCACCGCCTGCGAGACTGCCGCTGTGGCCACGCCAAGGCACGCCGAGAACGCCGCGAGCCGGAGTATGGAGCGCGTGATCGCCGCCTCGCTCATGGGTCCGCCCATGAGGAGGAGCCTCACTAGCGTGACTGGCGCGCTCGAGTCGTCAGTTGCCTCTAGCCTGAGGTCATCGAGGACCCTCGTCGGCCTCGCGACGTCCCTGTGCTCGACTATGCGCCTCATGCTAGACAGAAAGAGAAACGAGTTTGTGATTGCGGGCAGCAGTATTATGGCCGCGATGACCTCGACACCCCCGTATATGGCGACTGCGCCGTACATGCATCCGAGTGCCAGGGCGCCCGAGTCACCGGGAAACACGCGGCTCGGGTTTCTGTGGTGGCGCCAGAGGGCCACTGACATGCCGACTATGGGCGCACACGCCGCGGCGGCCTCGTGGCGGCCCATGATGCACAGCGAGACGCCGAGGGCCACGCCGGCAATGATCATGACGCCGCTGGCCACGCCGTTGAAGACGTCTATGGAGTTTAGCGTGTTTCCCATTATGACCATCATCGCGACGACGACGCCGATATAGAGGACGGGTATGTGGACCTCGCCAAAGAGCGGAAACGCCAGGTCGGTGTCATATGCGCCGATGAACAGTATGGGGATGGCTGCTGCAACGAGGGCGACGGGCTTGAACCATCCGCCCATCGTGCGCATGTCATCGACCAGGCCGACGCAAAATGCCACCGCAGTCGCCAGGATGGCAGCAACTAGCGCGTCGGCCGGGTATATCGCATAGAGGACGAGCTCGCCGGCTACAAAGCCCCCCAGGATTGCCGGTCCGGCCGGACGCGCGACCATGGTTCCGGCGGCCTTGTGCGCATCAGGCACGACCATGCCGCGGGCGCGGAGTGCGGCGATGAGCGGCGGCATTGCGCCCAGCGTGACTCCGGCGGCGACTCCGGCTGCGAGGAGTGCGGCGAGCGCATACTCTATCAACTCCGGCCCGCCCCCCTGTCCACCTGCGCCATTATGCGCTCGGCGACCTTTTTGCCCATGTTGCTTATCTTTGCGATCTTTTTAACGTCAGCACCTCGCAGCGCCTTCCTGTCGGTGTATCCTGCCCTGTACAGGTCGCGTGCGCGCACCCTGCCGACCTCCCTTAGCCTTGCCAGGTCGAGAAGCTCGGGGCGTATGCCGTACGATATCCGCCGTTCCAGGTTCTCGGCCTCCTCGGCTATTGTCCTGCGCCTCTCGTGCATTGCAATCCTCGAGAGGCAGTGCGCAATCCACGCGGCCCTCTCCCTTATGCGGTGCAGGTCCCCGGACTCGACGCCATGGGCCGCGGCGATGGACGTCTCGGACTCTTCGCTGACCCACGCGTGGAGCGCGAGCGTCGACTTTGAGATCTCATCGGGGCTGACCACCCACACGAGCTCCTCAGAGTGCGCATCGAGGAGCTCCTCGGCGGCCTCGCGGTCACGCTCGCGCGGGGCAAACTTTGGGTAAAACTCGCCACAGTCGACTATTGCGTGAACCAGCCCGAGCGTGTGGTCGCGCCTTGTTGATGCCATGTCGAGGAGCTCGAGGAACTCTGTGGCCGTGCTGGGATCCAGGTACAGCCTCGAGACGAGCTCGCCCATGCTGCTCGCAATGTGCCTGACATTTTTGCCCTTGCCCTTTGAGATCACCATCTTGCTCTTTGCTAGGGAGCGCAGCGCACTGCCGACCTCGCGCCCAATGCTGTCCTCGTCGAGCTGTTTTCCGGCAAGCGTCTTCATGAAAAATTCCGTAATCATCTCCCTGGTCTGCGCCGAGCGTATGACAAGGAGGCCCAATGTGTGTATGCGCATCGCGCGCGCGTCTGTCATGCGTGACTCTACTGGCTCGGGTTCTGCCCCGATATACTCCTCGGCCATGTCGGCTCCCATGCGGCCGGCGACAATTATCGACTCGCCGTGGTCGTCATACTGTGGCCTTCCGGCCCTGCCGGACATCTGCTTGTACTCTAGGACGCTTATTGGGGACATGCCGCCGCGCCGGCCGTCAAACCTCATGACTGATGAGACGACGACGCGCCTCGCCGGCAGGTTGACTCCGGCGGCCAGCGTTGGCGTCGTGGCGACGAGGCGTATTGAGCCGGCCCGAAACTCTTCTTCGACTATGTCGCGACACCCCTGGTTGAGGCCGGCGTGGTGGAACGCGACTCCCTGCTTTACGAGTGCGGCTAGGGCCTTTACCGTCTCGGTGCGCTCGTTCTCGGCAGTTATGCGGCCTGCTGCCGCATCAAGGCGCGCCTTGCTCTTTCTGGGTATCATCTGCACGACGGCAGTGGCAGCCTTTGTCGCCATTGACACGGATCGGGGTCTTGTGGTGGCAAAGACTAGGGACTGCCCGCCGTCGGCCACGGCCTCTATGCCAAGGTCGACTGCCGGCCCGCGCACGGTGCCCTCAATGTCGTGGGACTTGCCGTCGAACATGCGAACCGTCCCGCCGTCATAGACGCCCTCGCGCAGCGGCACGGGCCTCCACGTGCTCCTCACGAGCTTCGCGTCCAACCACTCTGCAAGAACGTCGGCATTTGAGACAGTCGCGCTAAGGCCCAGTATCTGCGGGGGCCTGCTTGATGATATTGCGTGCGATATGGCCATCTCGAGGGCCGGCCCGCGGTCGGCATCGCCGATCAGGTGTATCTCATCAGATATGACAAGGCCGACATTCTCCATCCATGATGGCTTGTGCCGCATGAGCGAGTCCATGCGCTCGTTCGTCAGGACTATGACGTCGGCTCGCCCCAGGGCCGCATCGCTTGCGTCATAGTCGCCTGTGGAGACTGCCACCCTTGGCGTGACCCCGCCGACTGTGGTATTCTCGAGCATCTTGAACTCTTTGTGCTTTTCAGAGGCTAGTGCGCGCAGCGGGCTGAGGTATATCGCCTTGCCTGCCCCGCGCGCAATGCACGCGAGTATGCCCATTAGCGCAATGAGCGTCTTGCCGCTCGCCGTCGGCGCCGAGACCAGGACACTCTTGCCATCGAGGAGTCCGGCCTTCACGCTGTCGGCCTGCGGCGGATAGAGCTTTGTGAACCCCTGGTCAGTCAGGAACTTGCGTGCATCCTCGGGCAGTCCGAGCCCTGTCGTCCTCATGTCCTGTTATAGTGGCCCGTGCGCGACTCGTAGATGACGCCCTCGCGCTGCAGCTTTGCGACATACTTGCGAGCCTCGTCCTCATCGAACTTTGTGGACTTTATGAGCTCGTCAACTAGTGCCTTCTCCTCTACTGGTTCCTTTGGCGAGCCTTCTAGCGACTTTAGTATGTCCATGAATATCTGGAGCTTGCTCATCTCGCTGTGCGGCTTGCCGTGTATGACCCCCATGTCGACCTTGCCCGTGTTGACATCAACTCCGAC
The DNA here is from genome assembly GCA_963692915.1 of Cenarchaeum sp. Taxonomy (GTDB): domain Archaea; phylum Thermoproteota; class Nitrososphaeria; order Nitrososphaerales; family Nitrosopumilaceae; genus JAHRAL01. Next base: position 711,985 of record OY843584.1, on the reverse strand, counting down.
ATCCTGGAGCATGGTCTGAACCAGGTATATTGCGCGCTCGGCGTCCTCCTCCTCGACGCGCGGCTTCATGAGGAGGCGCGCGCGCGCCATCGCGAGGCGCACTAGGCCCTCGAGCTGCCTGGGGGTGACCGTTATCATGTCTTCAGAGTCTACGTTCCTCATTTTCATATAGTACTCGATGAGCTTGTTCTCGGCCTCTGTGGTCAGCTGTGGATCGCCGTGCTTTGCGTATGCGAGATACTTTGTGAGCGTGTCGGGGTCTATGAGCGATCTCGCCGGCATCCCACTCGTCGTGTGCAGTTTTATGATGTGGCGCGCGATGTTCATATCGCGCTCCTTGGAGGGCGTGTCCCGCACGGCAAATATGAGGTCAAACCTAGTGAGCAGCGGAATTGGCAGGTTTACGTTCTCGGATAGATTCTTGTATGGGTCGTACTTGCCGTACATTGGGTTTGCCGCCGCAAGTATGGACGATCTCGCGTTTAGCGTCGCGACGATGCCGCCCTTGGCCACGCTGACTGACTGCTGCTCCATGACCTCATGGAGCGCACTGCTGTCCTCGGGCTTCATCTTGTCAAACTCGTCAATGCAGACTAGGCCCTGGTCGCCGAGGACCACTGCGCCGGCCTCTAGCATCATCATGCCGCTACGGTTGTCGCGTATGACTGCTGCTGTCAGGCCAGCTGCAGTCGATCCCCTCCCTGACGTGTAGAGCCCCCTAGGGGCGATCCGCGAGCAGAACTTTAGCATTGCGCTCTTTGCCGTGCCGGGGTCGCCCACAAGGAACACGTTGATGTCCCCGCGAATCTTGCCGCCGTCAGGCAGGCGCCTCTCAAGCGCACCGACTATGAGGAGGAGTATGGACTCTTTTATTATCTCGTGACCCATGATATGTGGAGCGAACGACTGTACGAGGCGCTCGTACGTGTCTGGCGCGCGCGCAAGGAGCTGTATCTCGCGCTCCTCCTCAGGCGAGACTGCCTCGCGCTCTGTCGTGCGCGAAACCTTGGAGCCGCGCCCGCCAAGAAACTCGACACTGTTGCCGTCCATGAGAAACCTATAGAGGCCGCTCTTGCCCTGCGGGATGCCCGTCACGCGCTCCTGCTCTATGCGCACAATGCCCGTCAGCACGATGCGATCGCCGGGGCGCGCATTGTCGACTAGGTCCTGCTTTACATTCACGTCAATGTACTCGGGCATGCCGCCGGGCGGTATGTCCTCGGGGAGATCCTGCAGGCGCATCATCTGAAAGTCGACAAACCTGCTCTTGGCCTCGTCGACCTCGAGGTCGCGGTGGTCGCACTTTTGGAACGTGCACTTGGGCGGCGGCGAGACGCTCATGCCCTTGAGGAGGACGACCTTGTTTGGGTGGCCCTCGGGGCAGACATATGTAATCTCGTGCGCGTGCGGCTTTACCTCAGATGACCTCACGACCATTCCGGACACGCTTGTCATCTTGCTGATCACCTCCGAGTTGATCTTGCGGAGACTGCGGTGCAATGGATAGTTGACTATTCGCGCGCGTATGTCACGCTCGTGCTTTTTGGCATAGTCGGGGAACTTTATGCCTAGTATCTCGGTTATTGCAGCAGCAAACGCATCGAGTGCCATGTCGGCGTTCTCGGTGAACACGCGCGTCATCTTGGAGTCCTCGGTCACCAGGTCATTATAGTCAATTACCGCATACGTGGAGTTTTTTGACGGCATTTCGTCTATCTGCCTCACGTACGAGAGCGTGCCGTCGCGGTCACGGTGCGTGAGCATGAGGTCGCGCGCCATGTCAGACATGGCCGAAACCGTCGGGGCGCTCTTCTCCTCGGGAGCCACCTGCTCGCTCATGCCGTTCCCCCCGTGGCTTGCTCGACGAACTCGTCGTGCGCATTGCGCATCTGCTCATAGAGCCCACGCTCCTCGATCGTGAGCTTTTCGGCATTGGCGGCGCTGAGCTTTGATGATATGACAAGGCGCGCTATCTTTGCGACCCTGCTGCGCACAAGCGAGTTGAGTATACTGCTCATCTCGTCGCGCTTTTGCTGCGGTATGCGCTCCATGTGCGCCTTTACGCGTATGTAAAAGTGGTCATCCAGCCTGGCGAGCTGGTAGTCGTCTTGCGCATTCTCCTTTGATATGGCCTGCTTTAGCTCAGGCTCTGTGCTCGACTCGTCGATCCTCACATAGCCGTCATCCTCGAGGACGCGCGCAATCCAGCGCGGCAGGTTTAGCACGTCGCCTTCCTTGCCAGATATGTCGGTTCCTGAGACGGACGTTGCAATGTCCTTGGTGAACGTCACCTTTACCTCCTCTAGGTCAAATCCTGTCTTGCCGACTGCCTGGGCTGCCGATATCTCAGTTGACTTGGCCATCAGTACACGGCTCCGTCTGCGCAATTCCGCCCGCGCGTCATGCAACTTGTCAGGTCAGCACTAGTTTATAAATAGTCGGCGGTCCATGCGCCGCCTGATGGCCATCCATGGCGTAATGTGGGTAGAAAAGCACCGCCCGCAGGATCTTGGAGATATTGTGGGCCAAAAGGATACTGTCGGCAGCCTTGCCGCACTCGCAAAAAAGCCCGCCGAGATGCCGCACCTGCTCCTTGCCGGCTCGCCGGGAACCGGCAAGACTACTGCGGCCATGTGCGTGTGCCGCAATGTCCTTGGCGACTCGTGGCGTGACCATACGCTTGAGCTCAACGCGTCAGACGATCGAGGGATTGCGATGGTTCGCGAGAGGGTAAAGACGTTCTCTAGATATGCCGGAATGGGAGACATACCATTCAAGGTCATCATACTTGATGAGGCCGACGAGATGACCTCTGATGCGCAGACTGCGCTGCGCCGGATTATCGAGGACACGGCAAAGCACTGCAGGTTTATCATCATAGCCAACAACCTCTCGAGGATAATAGAGCCCATCCAGAGCCGCTGTGCGGTGTTTAGGTTTACGGCGGTGCCCGAAAAGGCGATCGTGGAGCGCCTCGCGCAGATAGCAAAAAAGGAGGGCGCAAAGTTTGACGAGGCCGGAATAATGGCAGTGTATGAGAACTCGGGAGGCGACTTGCGCCATGCGATAAACACGATGCAGGTTGCCGCATCGCTTGGCGGGGGAGTCACTGTGGCCAACGCCGAGTCGGCAGCCGGAATCGCAAAGGCGACACAGCTAGACGATGTCCTAAAGCTTGTGCTGTCCGGCAAGGTCCAAAAGGCGCGTGAGCGCGTCATCGAGCTGCTGCGAGTGTATGGCATGTCCGGAGCCGACATCCTGCGCGGGATCAATGCGGCGATAAACCGCGCGTCCCCTGAGGGTGCCGAGAGCCTAGTGCGCACGATCTCCGAGTACGACTATCGCATCCTTGTGGGCGCAAGCCCAGAGATACAGCTATCTGCCATGCTCTATGAGCTAGGCGCGCTTGCAGCTAAAAAGTGAGCGCAGAGAGGGGGATTTGAACCCCCGCATGCCAAAGCACACAGGCTCTCAAGGCCCGCGCCCTACCGGGCTAGGCGACCTCTGCGTAGCGCACGCAAAAACACTCACATAAAATTTGTTGGCACGAGCCTTGAGGGCGAATCCAAAATATGCACCGGCCAGATGTGGACGGCTAGTCGTGAGCGTGAGGGTTCTCGCCGGCCTCGAGCTTTGTGTATGTGCCCGCTGCCTTTTCGTGGTGCTCCATGTTGGACTGGTCCACCTTTATTGCCTCTGGGGGGCAGACAGACACGCAGGCCATGCACCAGATGCAGTCGTGCTCCCTTACGGGATCCGCCTTGTCGGTGTAGTCCTTGCGCTCCTCCTTTTCGGAATTTCCTGTCCCCTCAAAGGTCTCACCGACAACCTTGTCGGCGGCGATGTCCTTTTCGGTTCTGTACCACTGGAAGACCTGCACTGGGCACGCCTCGATGCAGGCGCCGTCGGCGACGCACGAGTCCCAGTCAACTGCGACCATCGTGCCACTCACCCCGAGCGGAACCTGCTTTTCGCCGCGTGCCTTGTATGCGGCCTTTACCTCGTCGTTGGAGAACGCCTCCGCGTCGCCCCTGCCGGGCCCCCACATGAAGTGGAAGTTCTCCCCGTCAGAGTGCATGATCTTTCCGAGTGGCTTTAGACCCTCTGGAAAGTTCTCCGCGATTGGCATGACAGGCACGCCCGCCAATGATTATTTAAATCTAGACAAATTTAGTGACAACTAACGGCTCAGGGCGGCCAATTATAACGCTGTTTTTGAGGCGCGTGCCTACGTTAATATCGCTTTGGGGGAGCGTGGGTCGTGCTGCGATCCGATGGACATATTCAAGCATGACATATACCGAGGGCCCAATATCGGGATATACGCTGCGGCGTGCGACGAGTACGTCTTTCTCCCCAGGGGGTTCTCGCCCGCAAAGACTGAGCGCATATCAGGCAAGCTGGGCGTGGAGGCGATCCTCTCCTCGGTCGCCGGCACGCGCGTCCTGGGGACCATGATGGTCGCCACAGGCAAGACGCTCCTCCTGCCGGCCACGGCCATGGCACCAGAGGTCGAGCACCTCGAGTCGGCCACGGGCATGGAGGTCATCCTGCTAGAGTCGCGATACACCGCCCTGGGCAACCTCGTGTGCGCCAATGAGCACGGTGCTGTCGTCTCGCCAGAGATGCCGCGCGCAGATGCGGCGGCGGTAGGCGATGCGCTTGGCGTCGAGGCGGTTCAGACGCGCATAGCGGGATTCCACCAGGCCGGCGCCATGGTGGCGGCCAACTCGCAAGGGGGAGTGATACACCCGGAGGCGCGCGACGAGGAGGTCTCGCTTGTGTCCGGGATACTCAAGGTGAGAATAGAGCTTGCGACGATAAACGGCGGCGTGCCGTATGTCTCCTCGGGACTCCTTGTGAACAACAAGGCCGTCATGGCCGGCACGTACACTAGCGGCCCGGAGATAATGATGCTCACGCGCGCGTTTCTCAACTGAGCGCCGCACTTAGCGCACCGTGAACATCATCTGCACGAACTGTCGACTCGGTACGCGCGCGCATGTCGCGCACGACGACATTTCCGGCTGTCCACTCGCGCGGCGCGACAATGACTACTGCGCGCGCGCCATCCTGTTCGGCAGCGGCAATCTGCCTCTTTAGCGCGCGGGGATCGGGGTTCGCCGATGCGGGGATGCCGCGTTGCCTAATGCGCGCGGCGAGTGCTGCGGCCTCGGCGTCCATGCCGTCACCTACATGAACTACTGCAACATGCGGCCTTGGCGCAGAGTCCTGCGGGCTCATTGCGAGAATGGTTCTCTCAACCCCGCCGGCAGCCCCCGCTGCTGCCATCGGCGGGCCGCCGAGCGCCTCGGAGAGCGAGTCATAGCGCCCGCCGCCGGCGAGCGCGCCAATGCCCCCGTCTGGCCCGAATGCCTCAAAGACGGTTCCCGAGTAATAGTCAAGCCCACGCACGATGCCAAGGTTGACAGTAGCGTTCTCCACGCCGCGGCGCGCAAGCGAGTCCATGACGGCGCGCAGCTCGTCCCAGCCCTCGGTCTCGCCGGCGCCGAGGGACTCTTTGGCCTCCTCGATGCTGCCTCGCGCGTGGGCCAGGCGCATGACGCCCTCTAGGGCCGCGCGCGTGTGGCCGCGGGCCTCGTACTCGGATATGATGTCGGCCTCTGGCCTCTTTTGCGTCTTGTCCACGGCTCGAAGCATGTCCGCGAGGGATCCTGCGCCGCCTGTGACGTGCCGTATGTGAGACTCGGCTATCTTGCGGTGGCTCACCTGCACCGTTGCGCCCTGGATGCCTAGCGCCTCTAGCATGCGAACCGTAAACTCGGCAACCTCGGCGTCGGCCTCTGCGCCATGTGCGCCATAGACCTCGATGTCCCACTGGTGAAAGTAGCGATAGCGGCCGCGCTGTGGCTCATCATACCTCCACACGCCTCCAAAGGCGGCTCTTCGCGCAGGCAGGCGCATGGATCTCTGTGCTGCCACGTTGCGCGTCATGCCGACTGTCATGTCGAATCGGAGCGCAACGGCGCGCTCGCCCTTGTCCTCAAAGTGGTAGACCTCGTCGCGTATTGCCGGCCCGCTCTTTGCCTCTAGCGTCTCTAGTGACTCTATCGTGGAGGGCTCGACTAGCGTGTACCCAAAGAGGTCGCACGTCCTGGCAAAGGCTGCGCGAACTGACTCGATCCCGGTCACCTCGCCGGCCTCTATGTCCTTCATTCCCCGTGGCAGGCCCATCGTGCTGCGCGTCGCCGTCGTGCAGATTTAGCCTTTGCGGTGGATACCACGCACGCGCATCGCGATGTCGTCAGGGGCATATGGCCGGACGACACACCGTTTGTTGGCGCGAGGTCAAGAATATGAGCCGCATGTGACACACAGGATCGACCTGCGACATTCTGCAGGATGATTCATGGCGCGATATTGCCAATGCTTGTTCGTGTTGCACATGTGCACGTGATCTAAGTCATGGGCATGTTGTCTACTCTCTTACAGGTTATTCCTAAATAGACTATTTCATTAGTCTTGGTTTATTACATTCCATACTGTGTTTACACTTTTTACAAGATGCAAATTTTGAAGAGTCTCTTTTTTAACGTTGTATAAATTTTTACTGTGTGTTTCTTGTATAATTTCCACATCTGTCGAATATTTGCTATCGGATAGCCTGTTGTATTCGACTAGTGATTCACTCATCAGTGTGGATGCTTGTTGTTTGCTCATGCGCGACTCTGTTGCTGCTTTGATGTATAGCGCACACAGAAGCGTCTTTAGAATATTTGATTTGATGACATTTATATCATATGTCTGGTTTTCTGATAGGTATTCGCCCTTAAATCTTTCAAAATCATTTAAATATGATTTACTCACTAATAATTCATCATTCGGCATTAGCAAATTCTGCAAAAACTCGATAATTGCGTTGATCGCATCATTGACCGTGGTTCCTGATTTATCATGTGTTATTTTCTCTTGTGTAATTGTTGGAAATGATGACAATATGTCATGAATATCATCTATTCCGACACTGTCTAGCAAATAACCAATGTCATGTATCTGCTTTGGAGCTTTTGATATGTCTGTATATCCCATATTGCCTATTGCCAATGCTGGTATTTTGTCTCCAATTAAGCAACCTGGTCTGAGTGCCTTTATGGCGTAATCAATGCCCACAATGAATGGTTTTTGTCCTTTATCTAGCATTTGGGCAAATGCATCAACATCTGTGCTGTACTGTATGTCTATTTTCACCCGTCTATTTTCATCAAATTTTAGTAATGCTGATTTATACCACACGTCAAACTGCACCAAATTGCTTATTCTTATGGGTTTTCGTAGTTTGCACCTCAACCCTGCTTGGATTAAAATTTCAGGAACCATTTTTGTTATTTCTTCATGTGATAATTTCATGAATAAGTCAATATCCACGCTTAATCTCCATGATTCGGGTGTCTTTACATAAAACGGACTACATAGTCCTCCACGTATGCAACATTCCATTTTTTCTGATATTAGCTTGTGTATAGAAAAATCCATTATGAATTTTTCAATATTGAATTTGGACGTAAATCCATACTTCTTGGAAATGTTGTTGATTGTTGATGCATCGTACTTGTCAACTTTCACAGTGCTGCACCTCCAGGTATTCGCCAATTACAGTTTCAATCTTGCGCCGTTTTGCCCACGACATTATGCGCTCTTTGGTCGCCATTTCCGAATTTAGTAACGCCTCGACCATCTCGAGCTCTTTTTTATAGAACTGTATGCCTTTTTTTGTTGTCTCAAAAAACAGATCGACCCATGATTTTTCTAGAGACGCAACTATTGAATTTGGAATGTTGGCATATTCGCGTATTATTATGATGCTTTTATCTCCCATTGCATCCATCGCAGTAGACAATTGTGGATATGTTGGCTCTGTCAACGGAAAACACTCGCCATGTTTTGATATCATGCTTTCTAATCCCTGACTGTCCCCTCTCGTGGTGTATACAGTGTATACGTGCCTTCTGTATGCCTGATTCAAAAATTCGGTTAATGTGGACAATGCAGTAAACTGAAATCTGTGTGCGCCGTGTTCTAACATATATTTACAGACATGTCTCAGTTCAGCACTCAACAGATCTATGTTCTGTAACCTGCCTCGAGGAGCACCGTTGGCAAGCTTGTCTATCCGATTTTCCCACTTGATATTTCGAGCCTCAATAAAGTCGCCCATGTCTGGATCGCGAAAAAACGTCTCCACCTCTGCCTGTATCATAACTAGCAGATGCAGTGGATTTTTAAACGCCTGAAAGACCTTGCTTTGACGATTCACCACAATTTCTAGCCGTTCACCATGTTTTTCTAAGCGGTACAGGCCTGAGCCGCCGTCTTCCAATCTTAGGCCAGGCCCAAAATCGTACTCTATGAGATTGGTGCCCATGTTTTGCAAAAGCCTTTCTGATTTTGTCTCGCCTAGCCGCAAAAGGCGTGGTTGGCGCTGATTTTCTTGTGGGTTTAGGACAGACGCAATATCGTGATCCTTCTGATTATTCCTGGCAGCCATACGCATCGTCTCTTTTACATTGTTGTCGTTTTTGAATCTATTTGCTGCTGCTTTGTATTCTTGTGACTCTGTGAGAAAACCCGTCTTGAACACATTCACTGGAACATTATCAAGTGTGACGCTTCCTATGACGCGAGCTGCGGTGGGATGCCTAGGTATGCCAAACTTTGCGTATGGTTTTATCAGTCTCCCGTTGGTGTATATGTGTATTCCATAATTGCCCTTTATGGATCGTTTTTTTAGCAATGCGATCCACCCTGTTATGCTTATTCCGTCTAATGTGGTCATGGCGACCTTTTTTCTTGTTCCGTCAGCAATAGTGGGTTCTTTTGCCGCGCATTGTTTGCCATTTATCGATATTCTAATTCCCTCATTGAGATACGGCCCATACCGTATGCCAAACTCTTCGCGCAGCTTGGCTGGTTGCGGAAATGATGACGATCGGAGCTGTGATATGCGTATATTTGTGCCATGTGTGCCCTTTTCAGCCCTGTGGCGCCTTACCTTGACATTGTTCCATTTGGCATTTTTGTCCTTCAACCACTCTTCTTCATCATATGTCAGAGTCAGCTCGTATCCAGATCCCTCGACTGTGGTGCTTATGTCTATGTGCCTGCCTAGTGATGATGACGCGCTCTTTAACCCCACGCCAAACATCCCAATCTTGCCTTTTTTGGATGCGCCTCCCAGGGTCCATGCGCGCCTCAGCCTCTCTAGATCCATGCCTTTCCCGTCGTCGCGAATGGCAATCTCGCTGGAGCGGTCCAGTCCGATCTCAATGCTCTCGGTCTTGCCGTCGATCCTGGCATCAATGGCATTGTCCACCAGTTCGGCGATGGCCTGCTCTGCCTTGTAGCCGACTTGGCCGAGTTTCATTATCAGGCTCTTGTCAGGCGTTGCGTCTACGCTCACGAGTTCCATGCCCCGCTACTGCATATTTAATATATATACCTATTTTATTTTCCTTATATATGATCTGTTTCAAATAGGCTGACTTTTGGATAAATTGATTATTTTACGTGTTTTTCAGAAAAACAGAATTATTTTTGAAATATGGGCTGGGATCCTGACGCTGTGTGTCATGGGCGATATCTGGCGCTTGACCTTTGACACGGCATCATGCAGGGTCCGTGGAACCTCTCAATGGTGGCCGGGTGATGCCCTGCAATGCGGCATTTCCGGCAGTTATGTGGACAGCGATGCCTGACGTGCGTTGGAATGCGCCTTGACCGCTGATGGGCGCTTCACAGTTAAATAATTGCCGCCGACGCGGCCTGCCGGTGGATCTGTTCACGCTGCTCGGTCTGTCCTCCGAGCTGAGCTATTTTGGACTTGGACTGGTCAGCTTTGTGGGCTCACTCATACCGTTTGTGCCCGTGCCCTCGTTCATATTCCTTGTGACAATGTCAGTGGGAGACACGTTCAACCTGCATGCTCTGGCGCTGATATCTGCGCTGACTGCAACTGCGGCAAAGCAGATAATATTCTCGGTCAGCTATGGGGGGAGGCGCATGATTGCCCCAAAGACGCGGGCGCGAATACGGCCATTTGAGCGCCTTGTAAAGCGGTACGGCGGCATTGCGACATTTGTTGCAGCAGCCACGCCGATACCTGATGACCTCGTCTACATCCCGCTTGGCATAGCAAGGTACAACCCCGTGCGTTTTCTGATATACACGCTGTCAGGCAAGCTCGTCCTCAACTATGCGACAGTTCTCCTCGCGCACTATCTTGGTGCCTCGCTAGTAGAGTCTGCCATGTCGCAGGTTGACGGCAATGTCCTGTATGCGCTGATTGGCATAATCGTGTTCGGGGCTGCCGTTACGGTCATCGTGATCGCGCTCTTGCGACTCGACTGGTCGCGTGTGCTAGGACGCGTGGCGCCCTGGACGCTCGATGAAGACGATAATGGCAATGCGCGCTCAGGCTAGCCTAAAGTTCCACATCATGTCTAGCCCATTTCGTATACCAATGCGCGCGCCTGTGGCAATGCGCCTGCGAGATGCCACGTCACCGGCAACATACAGGTCTCCGCGCCTAGTCAGGTCTGTCCCGTACAGGCCAGTAGTTATGCCCATGGCCTGCGTGAGCTTTGCCGGCCCGTCGGCTATTATGCGCGCGGCGCACCCATGGCGGTTTTTTTCCATGATGCACTCTCCCATAGTCGGCCTGATCGCGCGAATTAGGACAGCGCCGGCGTCATGCCTGCTGCTGCGCGCTACGGCGTTGAGGCAATAATGCATGCCATAGGTAAAGTAGACGTACGCGCGCCCGACCTCGCCGAACATTGCCCTGTTCCTCTGCGTCATGCCGCGTCTCGCATGGCTTGCGGGATCGTCAGACGCCCTGTACGCTTCAGTCTCGACTATTGTTCCGGCCATCGTCGCCCTCCCTCCGGCAGCGCGGCGCACTAGCGTGCGGCCCAAAAGGTCGCGAGCGACAGTGACGGTGTCCCTGGCATAGAACTCCCGTGGCAGCGGCCTCATTCTAGCCTCCGGCAATCCTTGCTAGCGCCTTCATGTCATCGCCTAGCGCACCCTCGAGCCCGCGGTTGTATATGACTGCGGCCGGATGGACCGTGAGAAAATAGTCAATGCCGTCCCTGTGTATGGTCTTGCCGCGCTCACGCGTGATGCTGCTGCCCCCAAGTATGCTCTTGTACGCGGTGTTGCCCATTATGCAGACTATCTTTGGCGATATGAGCGATATCTCGGCAGCAAGGTATTCTGCACACGCGGCACGCTCGGCGTCAGTTGGAACCCTGTTGTCTGGCGGCCTGCACTTTACCGTGTTTGTGATGTATACTGACTCGCGCGAGAGGCCGGCACCGGCGAGCGCGTTATCGAGTATGTGGCCTGCGGCTCCGACAAACGGCTCGCCGCGCTCGTCCTCGCGTCGCCCCGGCGCCTCGCCCACAAGGATTATTCTGGCGTGCTCGTCCCCCTTTCCGGGCACGGCGTTTGTGCGCGTCGAGCACAAGGGGCACTTGGTACACCCAATGACGCTCTGGCGAATCTCCCCAACGCTGCCGTGCCCGCTCATGCGGCATGCCAAAATGACTGCCGCTAATTGAACCATTTGGATCATGTGCGCAAGACCAGTCTAACTTTATAACGAGCGCCCGCACTGCGGCTTCCCATGGGTCTTGAAGGCAAGATGGACCTCAAGCAAATCGAGCGCGATGCGCGCCCGCGCCTAGAGGCAGCACGCAAGTCACCAAGTGGGCGAGACGGTGCGCCCGAGATTGCGATCATCGAGGGTCCGCCGACAATGAACGGCGTTCCGCACGCAGGCCACGTCAGGGGCCGTGTCATCAAGGACATGTGGTACCGCTACAAGACGCTCCGTGGATATAATGTGACATACGCGGCCGGATGGGACGCGCAGGGCCTCCCCGTCGAGCTGCAGGCGCAAAAGGAGCTCGGAATAGAGGGCTCAAAGTCAAGAATAGAGGAGCATGGCATAGAGGGCCTCGTCGCCGAGTGCAAGAGAATAGTGCGCGAGTACCATGACCGCTGGGTCGCAGTCGACAGGCTGCTTGGCATGTCTGCTGACGACGACTCTGCGTACTGGACGTACACTGATGCGTACATTGAGCGCGAATGGCAGGTTCTGCGGCGCGCGCGCGCGCTCGGCGTGCTGCGCGACGACTATGCGGTCATCGCGTACTGCCCCGGATGCCAGACGTCGCTCAGCCATGCCGAAGTCGCGCAGGGGTACAAGGAGGCCACCGATCCGTCGCTCTACTACAAGGTTCGCCTCGACGGCGAGGACGCCAGCCTTGTCGTGTGGACCACCATGCCCTTTACGCTCGTCACCGACGCGCTCGTCGCGGTCCATCCTGAGGAGGAGTACTGCCGCATAAGGGCAGGTGATGAGACGTGGATCGTCGGCAGGACGCGCCTCGCCGAGTTTGCAAAAGAGGCGCGCCTCGAGGAGTATAGCGTCATCTCGACTGTCCGGGGCTCTGCCCTGGAGGGCACAAGGTATCTCCACCCCCTCCTGGACGAGATTCCCGGCCTTGCGGGACTTGCCGGCAATGCGCCATACCACACAGTCGTGGCCGAGGCCTTTGTTGACACGGCCACGGGGAGCGGCCTCGTCCACATATCGCCGGCAAACGGCGAGGAGGACATGCGCGTTGCGCAGAGGCGCGAGGTTCCCGTCTTTTGCCCAATCGATGACGCGGTGCGCTTTACTGGCGATGCGGGCAAGTATGCGGGCATGTTTGTGCGCGATGCGGATGACGCGATAGTCGCCTCGCTGCGCGAGAGGGGAGCGCTCGTGCGGGCGCGCAAGATCAAGCACCAGTACCCGCACTGCTGGCGTTCCGGTGACGCGCTGGTGTGGCTTGCGAGGCGCGGGTGGTTTTACATGCTGGACCGACTCGACAGCATGACAGTTGATGCGGCCACTGCTGTCGAGTACTATTACGAGCAGACGCGCAACCGCTTTTTGGGCATAGTCTCCGAGCGCCATCCGTGGTGCATCTCGCGTGAGCGCTACTGGGGCACGCCCCTGCCCGTGTGGGGGTGCTCCTCGTGCGGCGCAAAGACGTGGCTCCACTCGCGCAGCGAGATCCTCGATGCGGCCGAGTCGCTTCCCGACGGGGAGGACTTTGAGCTCCACATGCCGTGGATAGACCGGATCACGATCCGCTGCTCCTCGTGCGGGGGCAAGGAGACGAGCCGCGAAAAGTATGTCCTTGACACGTGGCACAACAGCGGCTCGGCGCCCTATTCGTCACTGGATGACGAGTCCCACGCGCGCCTCGTCCCCGTGCCCTTTCTGACCGAGGGCATTGACCAGACGCGCGGGTGGGCATACACGCTGCTCGTCGAGGGCGTCATACTCGCCGGCGCCCCGACGGCGCCCTATTCGTCATTTCTGTTCCAGGGCCATGTCCTTGACCACGAGGGCAACAAGATGAGCAAGAGCAAGGGCAACGTGATTGACGCGCACGAGCTCCTAGAGCGCCGTCCGGTCGACCTTGTTCGACTGTACTTTTTGTGGAAGTCCAGCCCCATCGAGTCGGTAAACTTTGATGAGCGCGAGCTTGGAACGCGCCCGTACCAGGTTCTCGCCACACTCTACAACCTGCACGCGTACCTTGAGCAGAACGCCGAGTACGACGGCGTTGACGTGTCCGCCAGCACGTGTGCAGAACCGCCGGACTGCTCATCGCCGGCTGACCGGTGGATACTCTCGCGCCTCCATGGGACGGTGTCTCGCGTCACGCGCGACCTCGACTCGTGCAGAATTCACGAGGCGGCCCACGCCATAGAGGAATATGTGATCAGCGACCTGAGCCAGTCGTACGTGCCAATGACGCGCGCAGACCTGTGGGACGAGTCCGACGGTGCCGCCGCGCGGCGGCGCACGGTCTACATGGTGATGGCTCATGCGCTCCGCACAGTAGATGCCCTCCTGCACCCCTTTTGCCCATACACGACAGAGCACCTGCACTCTGCAGTATTTGGCACCGCACTGGCATCCTCGTCATGGCCCACAGTTGACGGCAAGATGGCCGACTCGCGCCTCGAAGAGTCATTTGATCTCATGGCGCGCCTTGTGTCAGTTGCAGCCGCTGCCCGCACGCGCGCACGACTAAAGCGCCGGTGGCCAATAGAGCGCATAACGCTTGTTGTCGGCAAGTCGCAGGGTGGCCTTCTTGAGGGCGTCATGGACATACTGCGCGAGCAGCTCAACGCCGAGAGCATAGACATACTGGAGGCCGACGCCGGTGCGTCTGGCGCAGCACGAGTGCGCGAGCTCGCCTCGCTTGGGCTCCCCGTGGAGCCTGTCGTCGAGCTTGACCGAAAGTCTGCCGGTCCCAAGGCCAGGGATCTATTGCCGCGCCTGATTGAGGAGATTGCGCGCGCCAAGCCTGCCGAGATCGCCGGCATGCTCGAGGCCGATGGCCGGTGCGCCCTCGTGGTCGGGGATCGCGAGATCGTCCTGGGTCCTGAAGACATTGGCGTTGGGGTCTGCGCAACGGGAGAGAATGAAATCTCAGACAGGGACGGCCTGGCCGCCATACTGCCCTCGAACCGGAGCGCCGAGATGGTCTGCCGCGGGCTCGTGCGCGACCTCGCGCGCCGCCTGCAGGCCCTGCGCAAGGAGCGCGGGCACAACCCGACTGACATCCTCGAGTATGCGGCAGTCAGCGGCCTGGCGCCCGAGCAGGAGTCCATGGTGGCCGGCCGGCTCGAGGAGCTTGCGTTTCTTGTGAGGGTCAGGGGAGTCACGCTCTCCGATCGGCCAGGAGCCGCATATTCTGACGGCGACGTTGACGGGCAGCCCATCCGCATTGCGGTGGGCTAGCGCGCACGATATCCAATGATCACTATTAAATAGAAAAACCGGCATATGCGAGCCATGGTTAGGCAGATCAGCCTAGACTCGTACCAGGCACGCCAGATGCGCGATCTCCTCTCGCGCGGCTCGCGCGCCGTTGAAAAGACGGGCACGCCAATAACGCTCTACAGGCTTGTTCTCGAGGAGGACGGCTCATCATACGAGGAGATAGTCTGCACGCTCACTAGTGGCCATGTCATAGAGCAGCGCATCGTCTCGGGCGGGCCGGTTCCCCCGAGCATCCACAGCCAGTCCGTCTTTACGCTAGACGAGTATCCTGCGCGCCTAATCGGCGCGAGCCGGGAGCGCTTTGCGCAGGTTCTCGCAATGCTCGAGTCCGAGCTTCGTGGCGACAGCTTATAAGGATGCATCCGACGAGGCGCGCGCGTGCGTCTCCTAGAGTATCAGGCAAAGGAACTATTTGCCGAGTATGGAATACGCCTCCTAGATGGCGCAGTCTGCCGTGATGTCGGGGAGGCCAGGGAGGCTGCCGGTCAGATGGGCTACCCCGTAGTCATAAAGTCACAGGTGCCAGTGGGTGGCAGGGGCAAGGCCGGCGGAATACAAAAGTGCTCGAGCCCCGAGGAGCTGGAGATAAAGTTCCCCGAGGTCCTAAACATGACGATAAAGGGTGAGCAGACGCGCACAATACTGGTTGAAAAGGCCGCCACGATATCCTCCGAGATCTATCTGGCGCTCATGCTCAACAGGGGCACCCGAACATACACAGTCATTGCGTCCTCTGAGGGCGGCGTCGAGATAGAGTCAGTCAAGGATCAGACGATTCGCGAGATCGGCCTCAACGGCGTCGATGCGGCGACGTGTGCTGAAATCGCCACGGAGATCGGCCTAAAGGGAGACATGGCGGCATCTTTTGTCAAGACGCTCGAGTCGCTCTCGCGCCTCGCTATGGAAAAGGAGGCCGAGCTCGCCGAGATCAACCCGCTTGCCATAGTCGATGGCGAGACCATGACGGCCCTTGATGGCAAGGTCATAACGGATGACAACTCCAACTTTAGGCATCCCGAGCTCCAAAAGTACAGGGAGGTCTCAGAGCTTGAGGATCGGGCCACGGCGCGAGGATTCTCGCTTGTCGAGATGGACGGCGACATTGCAGTTGTCGGGAATGGCGCAGGCCTTGTCATGTCGACGTTTGACATGCTCTCTGACAGCGGCGGCAAGCCGTCGTGCTTTCTTGACGTGGGTGGCGGCGCGACCGTAGAGTCAGTCTACGAGGCCGTCACGCTAATCAGCAAGATGCACCGCACGCGAGCGATCCTCGTAAACCTGTATGGTGGCATAGTGAGGACCACAACGGTGGCCACTGCGTTCCTAAAGGCGTACGGTGACGGAACCATCTCGCTGCCGACATTTGCGCGCCTAAAGGGCGCCGAGTCAGACAAGGCCAAGGAGATGCTCGATGGATCGCAGATAGAGATGTTTGACACAGTCGAGGAGGCGATCAACGCGGCAGTTCGGGGAGCCAAACGGCGATGATTGACATATTTGAGATATTGCGCGGCAGGGAGGGCGATGCCGACTATGGCAAAAAGCCAGTCATTGTGCAGGGCATGACCGGCACGTTTGGCTCGCGCCACACGCGCCTCATGCGTGACTATGGCACAAACATCGCCGCCGGCGTCACGCCCGGCAAGGGCGGCGGCGACTTTGAGGGCATACCGCTGTACAACACAGTCGCCGAGGCGATCTCGGCCACGCACGCCGAGATTGTCGCAAATTTTGTCCCTGCAAGGCACTTTCTTGGTGCCGCCCGTGAGGCACTCGAAGCCGGCGCACGGCTGCTAGTGGCGATACCCGAGCATGTGCCCGTAAGGGACACGCTAGAGGTTATCGAGCTTGCCGCCAAGCATGACGCCCTCGTCATCGGCCCCAACACGCCAGGCGTGATGATTCCTGGCACGATAAAGGTCGGCATCATGCCTGCCAGCCCATTTGCGTCAGGAGACATTGCCGTCCTCTCAAAGAGCGGCACGCTCCTCTATGAGATATCGAATAACCTGACGCAGGCCGGATTTGGCCAGTGCATCACGCTGGGAATTGGGGGCGATCCAGTGAACGGCATGCGCCTTGTTGACGCATTTGAGATGGTTCGTGGCGTCAGTGGCCTGCGCGGCATTGTAGTTGTCGGGGAGATAGGCGGGGACGCCGAGGAGACGCTCGCACAAAAGATAATCGACACGGGCTTTGACCTTCCAGTCGTGGCGTACATTGCTGGCCGTGCGGCGCCAAAGGAGAAGCGCATGGGCCATGCTGGCGCGATCGTGTACGGCAACTATGGCTCCGCAGAGTCAAAGGTGGGCATGTTCACCAAGGCCAACGTGCCAGTCGCCCGCCGGCCTGCCGAGGTCTCGGTTCTGCTAGCCGGCAAGATTCGCGGCAGTGCCTAACTCTCCCCATGGTGCGATCCTGACCGGTCAGTTACTGGTGCGTGCGGTCTGCACGCATGGGCACCATGGGCGGGCGTTGTTTCATAACCACGCCTAGGCGCCATTCCCTGCAGGCCCTCCGGCACCGCACGGGGCGCACAGGGCCTCTCCTGCGCGCCGGCCCTGCGCTTGGCACAATTTCTTAATACGGGCCGATTCACGCGCCGCGCATGGACAAGGCGGAGCTCCTCTCTAGGATGTCTGCAGACCCCGATGCGCACTATCGCGTGGCCCTCTTTGACGAGCTGGGCTTTGAGAGGCACGCGTGCGCTAGGTGCTCTAGGCACTTTTGGACGCAAGACCCCTCCAGGACGCTCTGCCCCGATGATGACGTCGAGGACGCCTATTCCTTTATCGGCAACCCGCCCACCGCCAAGAGGCTCGACTATGCGAACGCATGGCGGGCCGTCGAGTCGTTCTTTGTCGAGAATGGCCACAAGTCCATTGGGCGCTATCCTGTCGTGTGCAGGTGGCGCGATGACCTCTACTTTACAATCGCCTCGATCGTCGACTTTCAGCGCCCGACGGGCTCTGGCATACAGTTCGAGTTTCCGGCCAACCCGCTCGTCGTCCCGCAACCGTGCGTTCGCTTTAATGACATTGGCAATGTCGGCGTGACGGGCAGGCACTTTTCGAGCTTTTGCATGATCGGGCAGCTTAGCATGCCTGATGAGGGCGGGTACTGGAAGGACAGGTGCATCGAGCTCGACTATGAGATGCTCACGCGCACGCTTGGCATACCGGGAAAGGACGTCACGTTCGTCGAGGATGTGTGGTCAGGCGGCGGCTCGTTTGGCTCGTCACTAGAGTACTTTGTGGGCGGCCTCGAGCTGGGCAATGCCGTCTTTACCGAGTTTCAGGGCAGCCTCGGCGAGCCGCGCCGGCTCGACCGGCGCGTCATTGACATGGGGGCAGGCCTCGAGCGCTTTGCCTGGATCACGATGGGAACGCCGACTGCGTATGACTGCTGCTTTGGGCCGATAACGTCGCGCATGGCCGACGCCGAGGGCGTTGAGGCCGGCACGGAGGCGCTCTGCGCGTATTTCAGGGAGATAGCGCGCGGCCTGTCATCCGAGCCAGACCTTGCGCGCGCGCGCCGGCGCGCAATCTCGACGTGCGCACTAGACG
This sequence comes from Cenarchaeum sp., assembly GCA_963692915.1. GTDB lineage: Archaea > Thermoproteota > Nitrososphaeria > Nitrososphaerales > Nitrosopumilaceae > JAHRAL01. The sequence goes on along the minus strand of OY843584.1, from coordinate 693,547 downwards.
ACTCGTACGTCTCGGGCGTCATCGCGCCGCTTGAGGGCATATACCTAGTGGCCGACCACCTGCGCACGCTCGCCTTTGCAATAGCCGACGGCGCGCTTCCAAGCAACGTCGGCGGGGGCTACAACCTGCGCGTGCTCCTTCGCCGCATGATGGCGCAGCTCGGGCGCCTCGGGGCGCGCCACGACCTCGACGAGCTCATCGCGCTCCACGTCGAGTACCTTCGCGGGACATATCCCGAGCTAGCCGAGGCCGCCGGCGAGATAAGCGAGATCGTCGGCCTTGAGGCGCGGCGCTACTCGGGCATGCGCTCCAGGATGGAGTCGATTGCCTCCAAGATGCGCTCAAAAAAGGCCGAGCCCACAGTCGACGAGCTCATCACGCTCTACGAGTCTGACGGCGTGCCGCCTGACTATCTCAAGGAGCTCGGCGCAATTGAGGAGATACCGCCCGAGTTCTATGAGCGCCTTTCTGAGCTCCACCAGTCGGCCTCAAAGGCCGCCGAGGCAGCACCCGCCGGACTCGCCGGCCTGGACCGCACCGTTGCGCTCTTTCACGCAGACGACCCCGGCGAGTTTGACGCGCGTGTCCTCCATGCGGCCGGCGGGACTGTAGTCCTGGACCGCACGTCATTCTATGCGCGCAGCGGGGGCCAGGAGCCTGACTATGGCACGATAGGCGCGGCCACGGTGACTGACGTCACGTCGCACGATGGCGTCATTGCGCACACGATCAAAGGCGACCTCCCGCGCGTCGGCGAGACCGTTAGGTGCGTCGTTGACGCGGCGCGCCGCGAGGCAGTCACGGTTCACCACACGTCAACGCACATACTAAACTCGTCGGCACGGAGCGTCCTGGGATCGTGGGTCTGGCAGCACTCGGCATTCAAGGACGAGGATCACGCGCGCCTTGACATCACGCACCACTCGGCCCTCACGCCCGATGATGTCGCAAGGATAGAGTCGATGGCAAACTCGATAGTGCGCCAAAATCTCGAGGTCCGAATTCGCGAGTATGCGCGAGAGGAGGCCGAGTCGAGATTTGGGTTTAGGATATACCAGGGCGGCGTGGTCCCAGTCGACGCGGTTCGCATAGTGAGCGTTGGCGACTTTGACGTCGAGGCGTGCGGCGGAACGCACGTGCGGCGAACCGGCGAGATCGGCCTCCTAAAGATAACGCAGACAGAGCGCGTGCAGGACGGCGTGATACGCCTCGTCTTCAAGGCCGGCGAGCCCGCACTCTCGCACGTGCAGGATCATGACCGGACACTAGAGTGGGTCGCCGGCAAGATCGGCGCAGACCGGCAAAAGATTCCCGAGTCCCTTGAGCGCAAGCTCTCCTCGGGGGATGCTGCGCGAAGCCGCCTAAAGTCCCTGACGAGGAGGTCGCGCGATGCGGCCGCCGCGGCTGCTGTCGGCTCGGCGCGCGATGTCGGCCCTGTGAGGCTCTATACGCTCATCGACGGCGAGCTTGACGCTGACTATCACATTGCAGTCGGCGAGGCGGCCATAAAGGCCGAGCCGCGCCTCGTCTACTTTGTGCTCGTTCGTGACGGTGAGCGTGAGCGCATTATCGCATACTCGGGCTCTGAGGCCGAAAAGGTCGTCAGGGCCGGCGAGCTGGCAAAGGAGGCATCGGCGATACTTGGCGGCTCGGGGGGCGGCAGTGCGCGCTTTGGGCAGGGCGGCGGCGTTGACGTCTCGCGCGCCCAAGAGGCCGTAAAGCGTGCTGAGGCGATGGCCTCAGCAGGGGCGTGAGGGCTCCACGATGGCCGACTGGGGCGCAATAGAGTCAAAGTGGCGCGCGCGATGGAGCGGCACAGAGGCCGCGCGAGTCGACGCGTCACGCGAAAAGCGCTTTATCACCGTCGCGTACCCCTACCCAAACTCTCCGCAGCACATAGGCCACGGCCGGACGTACACGCTGGCCGACGTCCATGCGCGCTTTGAGCGCATGCGAGGCCGCAACGTCCTCTTTCCGATGGCGTTCCACTACACGGGCACGCCAATACTTGGAATGGCCGCGCGAATAGAGTCCGGTGATGAGGGCCTGATATCTGGCCTCGTTGACCTGTATGGGGTTCCGCACGAGCGGATCGCCGAGTTCACCGAACCGGTCAACATTGCGCGCTATTTTCACGCCGAGATACGCTCTGGCATGGTCGAGATGGGCTACTCTATTGACTGGAGCCGCGAGTTTACGACGATAGATGCCGCATACCAAAAGTTCATCGCGTGGCAGGTTCGCCTCCTGCGCAAGCGCGGCGTCATTGTGCAGGGCTCGCACCCCGTGGGGTGGTGCCCGCGTGACTCCAACCCTGTCTCGCAGCATGACACGCGCGGGGACGTCGAGCCGGACTTTGTGGAATACTCGATCGTGCGCGTGGAGCTCGATGACGGGACGGTCCTGCCGGCAGCAACGATGAGGCCAGAGACGATATACGGGGTGACGAACATGTGGATAAACCCCGAGATTGGATACGTCAAGGTCGACGTAGGCGGCTCTGTGTGGCTTGTGAGTCCCGAGTGCGCCTCCAAGCTTGCGCACCTTGATGCCGGCGCGCGCGCGCTTGGCGGCGAGGCCGTGGCCGGCTCGGAGCTCGTTGGGCGCGTCGCGCGCATTCCAGGCATCGGGCGAGACGTGCGTGTCCTGCCTGCGAGCTTTGTGCGCGGCAACGTCGGGACAGGTGCCGTAATGTCCGTGCCTGCCCACGCGCCATATGACCATGCGGCACTCGCCGACCTGCGCGGCGCCTCCGGCGAGGCCGCCTCGTTCGCCGCGCAGATCGAGCCCATCCGCATAATTTCCACTGACGGCCATGGCGACAATCCGGCAGCATCCCTCGTCTCTGGCGCCGGCGTGGCCTCGCAGGATGACGCGAGGCTCGAGGAGCTCACAAAAAAGCTCTATGCTGCCGAGTACTATGGGGGCACGATGCTCGAGAACACCGGTGACCTTGCGGGAATGGGCGCGCAGGACGCAAAGGAGGCCGCCTCTGCGTGGCTTGCGCGCGTGCAGGACGGCCCGCCGGGCGCAATGTACGAGTTCTCCAATCCGCCCATAGTGTGCCGCTGCGGGACCGAGTGCGTCGTCCATGTCCTGAGCAACCAGTGGTTTCTTGACTATTCGAGCCCCGAGTGGAAGGAGACTGCGCGCCGCGCCCTTGGGCGCCTCGAGATAGTCCCCGCTGACATGAGGCCAGAGTTTGACCACGTGTTTGGGTGGCTGCGCGAGCGCGCGTGCGCGCGCCAGAGCGGCCTGGGGACGCGCCTGCCGTGGGATGACGGCTGGATAGTCGAGAGCCTGTCAGACTCGGTCATATACATGGCATACTATGTCGTCTCGCGCTTTGTCAACGAGGGCCTCATCGAGACCGAGTCACTCGATGACGCGTTCTTTGACCACGTGTTTCTTGGCCTCGGCGATGCGGCGTCCGTGGCAGCATCTTGTGGATCAGATGAGCGCACGATCTCCGAGATAAGGGCAGAGTTTGAGTACTTTTATCCCGTCGACTCGCGGCACTCGGGCCGTGACCTCGTGCCAAACCACCTCTCGTTCTTTGTCTTCAACCACGCGCTCATCTTCCCCGAGGGACACTGGCCGCGCCAGATAGTCGTGAACGGCTCTGTCCTCATGGAGGGCAAAAAGATGTCAAAGTCGATGAGCAATATAATCCCGCTCCGGCAGGCGGTTCGCGAGCACGGGGCCGACCCCATACGCCTGGCGATCCTGTCGTCTGCAGAGCTATTGCAGGATGCGGACTTTAAGATGGATCTTGTGCGCTCATCCTCGAGGCACCTCGAGTCGATGATGGCCGAGTGCGCGCGCCTTGGTGCGGCAGCACAGGGCGACGCAACCCCAGCTGACGTGTGGCTCGGCGCGCGCGTGCGCGAGACTGCGGCAACAGTCTCCGAGCTCGTCGAAAAGATGCGCCTCCGCGAGGCCGTCCGTCACGTTATATCCGGCCTTGACTCTGATCTCGCATGGCACGCGCGCCGCGCCGGCTCCACCGGCGGCGCAGGCGTGGCCGCACTGCGCGAGGCGTGGTCTGCGCGCGCCGCACTCCTCTCCCCGTTTGCACCGCATGCCGCCGAGGAGATGTGGGCGGCCCTTGGAAACGCCGGCATGGTGTCATCATCGCCGTGGCCTGATGTGACCCCGCACGAGGGCGATGCGCGAATGCTCCTCGCCGAGTCACTCGTCTCCTCGGCGATGGCCGACATTCAAAAGATACTAAAGACTACGGGCATAGAGGCCTCGAGGATCACGCTCTACGTGGCCGGCGAGGCAAAGTCGCGCGCACACTCGCTTATGCTCGGGGCAGCCGAGGGCGGGGCCGCCGACCTGGGCTCGATGATGCGCGCGCTCGGCGAGGATGCCGGCACGGCAGACGTGCGCCGCGATGCGGCATTTGTCAAAAAGACGCTTGCTGACATTCTCTCCGAGACTCCCCGTAACAGGCACCTCATGGCGGGGGCCGGCCCGCTTGATGAGGCAGCGACATACGAGTCGGGCCTCGGCCCGCTCGTTCAGGCCGAGCTTGGCGCCAGCCTTGTCGTTCTCGCCGAGTCTGATGCCGGCCCGGATGACCCGCGCGGCAAGGCCAAGACTGCGCGCGCGTTCAAGCCGGCGATCCTCGTCGAGTAGGGATCGGGTGCCTGTCGTCTGTGATGACTGTGGCGCACAGGCCAGCATTCCCCACAACACTTAATTCAATTGTGCCTGCGCGCCGTGCCGCATGAGGGTTCTGCAGCTGCACTGTGACAGCATAGAGTACACGGCCACTGCCAAGGAGATAGAGTCCGCCGAGGAGGCCGACGGCGGCACGGTGCGCCTCGAGAACGTTCTCGTCGCCTTTATCGCAGTCGAGACCGGCGATGATTCGGGCACTGCGGCGCGTGCGGCCGAGGACATTACGTCACTGGCCTCGCGCCTTGGGTGCGCGCGCGTCCTCGTGTACCCGTACGCGCACCTGAGCTCGTCGCTTGCGCCGCCGCAGGACGCCTTTGGGGTGCTGCGCGAGGTAGCATCCGCAATCAAGGCCACCGAGGTGAGCCGCGCGCCGTTTGGCTGGACAAAGTCATACGCCGTGCGCGTAAAGGCGCACCCCCTCGCCGAGAGCCTGCGCGTCTTTGAGCCCGGCGAGCCTGCCGAGGCCGACGTGCCGTCTGCGCTAGGCTCCGAGTCGCGCCTAGAGTCGACGTGGCATGTCCTCACGCCGGACGGCACGCTCCACGATGCGGCCGGATTTGACTTTGCTGCCCATGACTCGCTGCGCAGGCTATATGCGCACGAGGAGTCTGGCACGCGCAGCGCCGATGACGCCCCTGCCCACGTGGCGCTGATGAAAAAGATGGGCATGGCCGACTATGAGCCGGCATCTGACTCGGGCAACATGAGGTTTTTGCCCAACGGCCGCCTCGTAAAGTCGCTCATCGAGCGCTATGTGACTGAGCGCGTGCGCGCGTACGGGGCATCAGAGGTCGAGACTCCCATAATGTACGACTCGGCGCACCCCAGCATGAAGAGCTATTTTGACCGCTTTCCGGCACGCCAGTACAACATTGACTCTGAGGGCAGGCGGTTCTTTTTGCGCTTTGCGGCGTGCTTTGGCCAGTTTCTCATAGCCGCGCAGGCCCAGCTCTCGCACCACAACATGCCGTACAGGCTGTACGAGCTCACGCGCTATAGCTTTCGGCGCGAGCAGTCCGGCGAGCTAGTTGGCCTGCGCCGACTGCGCGCGTTCACAATGCCGGACTGCCATGCGTTCTGCGCGGACATGGACCAGGCGATATCCGAGCTAGAGACGCGGTTTGATCTCTCTCGCTCGGTCATGGAGGGAATCGGCCTTGCGTCATCAGACTATGAAATGTCCGTTCGCCTCACGCGCGAGTTTTACGAGGGCAACGGCGATGCCGTCAGGCGCCTTGCTGAGCGCCACGGCCGGCCCATGCTAGTCGAGATGTGGCAAGAGCGGTTCTTTTACTTTGTCCTAAAGTGGGAGTTTAACTATGTCGATGCGTCCGGCAAGGCCTCTGCGCTCTCGACTGACCAGATAGACGTCGAGAACGGCGAGCGCTATGCGATACGCTTTGCCGCCGTTGACGGCTCGCTAAAGTACCCGATAATCCTGCACAACTCTCCCAGTGGGGCCGTCGAGCGCGTAATGTATGCGCTCCTAGAGAACGCCGCGCGCGACTCTCGGACCGGCTCAAAGCCCTCGCTTCCGCTCTGGCTCTCGCCCACGCAGGCTCGCATAATCCCGCTCTCGGCCGAGCACAACGCGCGCGCCATCGAGGTCGCCGACGCGCTTGCCGCCTCTGGCGCGCGCGTTGACATTGATGACCGCTCTGAGAGCATCGGCAAGCGCATAAGGCAGGCCGAAAAGGAGTGGATTCACCACATTGTCGTGATAGGCGCCGCCGAGGCCGAATCCGGCAAGCTCAGCGTGCGCTCTCGCATGACCGGCCAGACGTCTGACATGTCAGTCGACGAGCTCGCCGGCGCGATATCTTTAGTCACGCAAGGCATGCCGGCATCTGCGCCCAACCTGCCGCGCCTCCTCTCGGCACGCGCACAGCTCATGGTCTAGAGAACCTCTCGGGGTCTCGCTCAAAGGCCCAGCGGCACGCCGCGCAGCAAAAACGATGTGTCTTGCCATCCGGACCCGTGACTGCCTCAGAGCCCTCGCTGACCTCCATTCCGCAGACGGGATCCTTCATGGCGTGCGTGCCGATGATGCGAGCTAAAAACCGTTTGGGCGCCGGGTCTCCGGACTTACGCCACACCTTGAAATACGGCAACGCGTCGCTCGTGGGGCGTTGAAGACTGCCCTGTATCTTGCGCACGTAAATCCTGTGACCGTGGCTCACGAGCAGATAATCTCCGAGCTGCGCGGCATGGCCGACTCGGTCATCGTCATGCCCGTCACGTTCATGCGTGACGGGATCGAGGTCAACAGCCGCAGCTTTCCGTTCACGTATGATGCTCGCAAGCGGATGATAAGGGCGCTATTTGGAGACTCGGTCTTCGTCTCGCGCGCATACACGTTCACGGCTCCCTTTTCTCGATACCTGCCGCCGCTGCTCTCACGCGCATCCTGGAGCCTGCGGCGAAGCATAGCGGCCGAGGCTGGTGATGACTATTTCACATACACCGGTGACAGAGCCGAGTGGTTTGCGCTAAAGGCCTACGGCCTGCGGCCAATTGTGGGAGCGCGCAAGTCCGTCTCGGCGACAGGTGTGCGTGAGAGGATGTACGTGGCGGCTCTGGGCGGTAATGACGACTGGAGGCACGGCGTTCCTCCAAAGGTGAGCGATATCATCGCCGAACCTCACAACTGGGAAGTAGTCAAGAGCCTGGCAGGCGCACATGACACCACAAGACGAGTTCTTGGGATGAAGTTTCCGATATAGTGTGCGCAATAGTGACAACAATTACACGCATCAAACATTTGTTGACGTTGTGCTGATGCCCATGCCAGTTCCTAGCATAAATGTTAGTGTGCCCTTTGCCCCACTGGCAGCTTTTATTCATGACTGCAGAAAAATCAGCTGGGTTATCACAATCGATAAAGACGTGGTGATGTTGCGAGACTCTGTCCATTAATTATACAAACTTACACATATTCTCCAAACCCTGATCAGGTGTCCTTACACACGTTACATTTTTACCAACATTGCTTTTCCGTGCCTAAATGATTAAAAACACGGCCTTTTGCCTCTCGCCCATCATGCGTAGCTGGGCATTCGAGGTGAGGTCACGTCCCACGGCGCTTCTCTCGGTCCTCCTCGTGGCCACGACGCTCCTAGTCATGCAGGGCGTCCTCACGCCACTCGACGAGGCAGTCATCGAGGCCACACAGACAGTCAGCGGGCAGAACGACACGGCAGACCTCATCATGCACGTGATCACCGAGACTGGCGACATTTACTATATGTTCATCTTTGGCGTCATAATACTTATCATCAGGCCAACACGGAAAATTGGCCTCGCGATAATGATCTCCCTTGTCATCGCGACACTCGCCACCGGATACGCAAAGTGTGGCATAGAGCGTGACAGGCCAGGCCTAGAGTACATGGGCGCAACGCTGCCGCTCGGAATTGGCGCAGACACGTACTCGCTCTTTTGCGAGGGCGGATACTCGGCGTCATTCCCGTCAGGCCACGCCTCGCGCGCCGCAGTCTTTGGGCTCGTTCTTGGGGCTGCGCTGTACCCCAGACTGGGCGCGGCCGCGTACCTCATGCTGCTCTATCCGGCAATGGTCTCGGTCTCGCGCGTGTATGTCCTGCAGCACTATCCGTCTGATGTCATTGGCGGTGCGCTACTTGGGCTTCTCATCGCCGGACTCATCTCCGGCAAGCTCCGCCTTGGATTCGATCCCCGCTAGCGTCGCCGAGTCGACGAGGACTATGGCATAGTGCTCGGCGTCCTCGTGGTACACCCAGTACCTGACGTCGCGCTCCATGCCGGCCTTTCGCAGCATATAGCTGACCGTCGTCATGACCGTGTGGCCCATCCGCTGTGCGAGCTTTTTCTCCTTTGGCATGAGGACCTTGAAGCCCTTGCCTGATCCAGGCGACCATGCCGAGGCGATCTCACCGGCGGCCTCGGCGGCCCCTCGCTCGTCGGCCACATCGTACGTCGGGCCCAGGGGCACCATCGACGGGTGAAACTCCATGCAGCACCCCGCCACGGCGCGCGAATATATCTCTGATTCTGCGTATGCGCGCCTACCGCCCTTGGAGCAGGCTAGTGCCGCATGACGGGGCGCCGTTCATGGGACGAGCCTGGCCGGCACCGCTGAGACGACAGGCCCATGGCGGCCCCCATGCCCGTCGGCCCCACGCGCCACCTCTCCGGCGTGGCCATCCCGCGAGCCCATGGCCGGCGCGTCCACCGGTGGCCAATCCCGCCACGGCACATTGGAAAACCATGAAAGTGGGCAATCCTTTAAAGCACCGCTAAATCACGCGCGCGCACGAGAATGAAGCCAATATACTTTTTTGACGAGGGTGACCCCTCAAACAGGAGGCTCCTAGGCGGCAAGGGTGCCGGACTCTGCGAGATGACGCGCATGGGCCTGCCAGTTCCGCCCGGCTTTGTCATAACGACAGATGCGTGCAAGTCCTACTATGCTGCCGGCGGCAAGCTCCCGCCTACGCTCATGGCCCAGGTTCGCAAGAGTATGGCAAAGCTCGAGGAGCGAACCGGCAAGACATGGGGCTCGCGCAACAACCCCATCCTCGTCTCGGTTCGCTCGGGGGCGGCAATCTCCATGCCCGGCATGATGGACACGATCCTCAACGTTGGCCTCAACGACTCTAGCGTCGAGGGCCTTGCTATATCTTCGGGGAGCCGGCGTTTTGCGTGGGACTCGTATAGGCGACTCGTGCAGCTCTTTGGCAAGGTTGTCTTTGGGATCGATGACTCGCTCTTTGAGGCCGCACTAGCCGAGTCAAAGAGGGCAGCAAAGGTGGAGCTCGACTCTCAACTCGACGACATATCGCTGCGTCGCCTCGTCACGCGCTACAAGGAGATATTCTCAAAGCATGCCGGCAGGGCGTTCCCCTCAGACGCGACTGAGCAGCTCGAGCTTGCGATCAAGGCCGTCTTTCGCAGCTGGATGGGCGAACGTGCCGTCGTCTATCGTGAAAAGAATGGCATCACCAAGGACATAGCCGACGGGACGGGGATAAACATAGTGACAATGGTCTTTGGCAACAGGGGCACAAACAGCGCGACTGGTGTGGTCTTTACGCGAAATCCCGGCACGGGAGAAAAGAGGATATTTGGCGAGTACCTCGTCAATGCGCAGGGCGAGGATGTCGTTGCTGGCAGCAGGACGCCAAAACCAGTCTCAGAGATGCGCAAGGACATGCCAAAGATGTACGCGCGCCTCGAGGAGACATGCAAGCTCCTCGAGACGCACTTTAAAGAGCCACAGGACATAGAGTTCACCGTAGAGACAGGCAGCTTTTACCTCCTGCAGACGCGTAACGCAAAGATGAACGCCGCTGCCATGGTAAAGACGTCAGTTGACATGGTCTCTGAAGGCCTCATCGGGCGCGAGCGCGCAATAATGCGCCTTGGCGCACAGCAGCTTGAGCAGCTCCTCCACCCGACGATCAGCATGTCTGCTGCGCGCGCCGCACAACAGATAACCTCCGGCATTGCGGCCTCGCCGGGCGCTGCCACGGGAATCGCAATCCTCGACGTGGGGCGCGCTACGGCGGCTGCCGAGTCTGGCAAGCCCGTCATTCTTGTCCGCGAGGAGACGCGGCCAGAGGACGTGCCAGCGTTCTTTTCGTCAGTCGGCATACTCACTAGCAAGGGCGGCAAGACGTCACATGCGGCAGTCGTCGCGCGCGGTATGGGCAAGCCTTGCATAGTTGGAGCCTCGGCCATGAGGATCGACACCAACTCGCGCATATGCGTCTCAGGCGAGTCGAGGATAAGGGAGGGCGACACGATAACGATCGACGGCAACAGCGGAACCGTCTATGCGGGGGAAGTCGAGACCAACGCACCGCGCGTGACGCGCGACTTTAAGACTATCCTCGGCTGGGCTCGCGCCTCCAAGAAGCTTGGCGTGCGGGCCAACGCCGACACGCCAGAGGCTGCGCGCGCAGCGCGCGAGAACGGCGCCGAAGGAATAGGCCTGTGCCGGACCGAACGCATGTTTAACGAAAAGGACAGGATCGGCCTCTTTGTCGACATGATAATGGCCGACAACGAGGAGAAGCGCCGCGCAATCCTCGCAAAGCTCGAGGTTCTGCAGCGCAACGACTTTGCAAAGATACTCCGTGCAATGGACGGCCGTCCCGTGACAATACGCCTCCTCGACCCGCCGCTCCATGAATTCTTGCCAAACCCTGCCGAGTTTGGTGCGCGCATGTCCCACCTGCGCAAGATAAAGGCCAAGAGAAAGATGGAGGTCGAAAAGGCCCTTCAGCAGCGCGCCGTTGACCTCTCTGAAGTCAATCCGATGATGGGTCACAGGGGAGTCCGTGTCGGCGTGACGTTCCCTGAGATATACGAGATGCAGATACGTGCCGTGTTTGAGGCGGCCATATCGCTCTCGCGCAAAAAGATTCGCGCAATAGCGCAGATAATGGTTCCACAGGTCGGCACTGCCGCCGAGCTGCTCCTCGTGCGTGACATCTATGACCGCATCTCTGATGACATTGCCAAAAAGCACAAAGTTAGTCCGCGCATCAGCTTTGGCACCATGATCGAGGTGGTTCGAGCAGCCCTGACTTCTGGCGAGCTTGCAAAGACGGCCGAGTTTTTCAGCTTTGGCACCAATGACCTCACGCAGGCGACTTTCAGCTTTAGCCGCGAGGACGCTGAGAGCAAGTTTCTGCCAGAGTACATGGAAAAGGAGATCATCACGACTAGCCCATTCCAGTCAATAGACGAGGCCGGCGTCGGCGAGCTCATGCGGATCAGCATGTCCTCAGGACGCGCCGCACGAGCCGGCATGGAGGTCGGAATCTGCGGTGAGCACGGGGGCGATCCGGCCTCAATAGCGTTCTGCCATGCTGCCGGAGTCGACTATGTGAGCGCCTCGCCGCACCGCATTCCCATAGCGCTAGTGGCCGCAGCGCAAGCAGCCCTTGGAGAGGCAAAGGCGTCTTCGCACAAGGCCTCGACTGGCTCTGCACGCAAAAAGCCATCGCGATCACGTGCGACCCCTAACGCGCAGGCTCCAAAAAAGAGGGATAAGCGGGATTGAGCGAGGAGCGGAGTGACGTGTCGCCACAGCCTGACGTGACAGGAGCGCCGGAGGGGCAGGACACTTCAGCCGTGGTGGAATCAGTAGCTGACGCGCAGGGAGCTGCGCCAGAGACCGCACAGGATGGCGCGCCTAGTCCTGCTGATGGCAAGGGCAACACCACGACGCACAAGCACGAGGTTGTGATATACGAACACGAGGTCGCCCCAAAGATCGACGTCGAGACGCGTGAGGAGCTCATGGCGGCAGGCATGATGCCCGGCGGCAAGATCAACATAAAGGGCGTGAGCGCCAAGATGCTGCGACGCATGAGACGGGAGTATGTGGACTGTCCTGTCCTTGGCCGTGACGTGCAGTTCCTAAAGTGCTTTGTGTGCTCTAACTTTCAGAGCCGCGTGCGTGGCAAGGTTCTGTGCATGGGCCGCCCCCTAAAGACGGGCACGCCCTCGCAAGGCTAATTAACGCACACTCGCGCAGTCTGCCGCATTGGCAAAGCGAAACGCGCCGCTCGTTGGCATAACCACGCCAAAGTCAGTGGATTTTAGCGAGTGGTACACGCAGGTGGTCCTAAAGGCCGAGCTTGCCGACTATGCGCCCGTCAAGGGCCTCATGGTTCTGCGCCCTGACGGATACTCCATCTGGGAGTCCCTCCGATCCACATTTGATGCCGAGTTTGCAAAGAACGGCGTGCGCAACGCGTTCCTGCCCACGCTCATACCCGAGTCACTCCTGTCGCGCGAGGCCGATCACTTTGCGGGATTTACCCCGGAGGTCTTTTGGGTCACACACTCTGGCAACGCCGAACTCGGCGACAGGCTCGCGCTGCGCCCGACGTCTGAGGCACTTGCATATGAGATGTACTCACGGTGGATAAAGAGCTGGCGCGACCTGCCGCTTCGCATCAATTTTTGGAACACGGCACTGCGCGCCGAGATAAAGGCGACGCGCCCGTTCCTGCGCACGTCCGAGTTCCTGTGGCAGGAGGGCCATACTGTCCACGAGACGCGTGAGGAGGCCGAGGCAGAGACTGCGCACGTTCTCGACTCGTACGCAAGCGTCATGGAACGCGAGCTTGCCATCCCGGTTGTGCGCGGCACAAAGAGCGAACGTGAAAAGTTTGTCGGCGCGGTCCACACGCTCGCCGTCGAGGCCATGATGCCTGACGGCAAGGCTCTCCAGATGGGCACGTCGCACTTTTTGGGCCAAAACTTTTCTGTCCCGTTTGGGATAAAGTACGCCGACCGTAACAATGTCGAGCAGCCCGCCTGGCAGACGTCCTGGGGAGTCTCGTGGAGGCTTATTGGCGCGATGATAATGATCCATGGTGATGACAAGGGCCTTGTCCTGCCACCACGCGTCGCGCCGATTCAGGCCGTCATTGTGCCAATATACTATGACAGTGACGCCGAGTCGCTCGTCATGGCCAAGGCCGCCGAGCTGCGCGATGCCCTGTCTGGCGCCGGCGTGAGGGCACACGTCGACTCGCGCGAGGGCCTCACGCCGGGCTTCAAGTTCAACGACTGGGAGCTGCGCGGCGTGCCCGTCAGGATAGAGGTCGGTCCCAAGGACATCGAGTCCGGCGAGGCCGTCGTCGTGACGAGGCACAACAGGACAAAGTCTCGCGTCGCCTTTGGTGATATTGCCACAGTCACGGGCATCATGGACACGATGCACGCCGAGATGCTCGATGCCGCGCGCAAGGCGCAGGACGCAATGACGCATCGTGCCTCCTCGTACGACGAGCTTGCGCGCCTGGTCGAGTCTGGCGGGTTTATCGAGGCGGCGTGGTGCGGCTCTCTGACATGCGAGGAGAAGGTCAAGGACAAAACGGGCGCCGAGATTAGGGTCATCCCGTTTGGTGGAGAGAGCGGTGGCAAGTGCGTCGTGTGCGGTGAGGCATGCGCCGGTTCGGCACCGCTCTTTGCGCGCGGATACTAGTCACCGTGCGTTATCGCTTCGGCCATTCTCTGGATATAGCGCGGAAGGTCCTCATAGTTGCCCCATGAGGCATACTCGGGGAGCTCTAGCGTGTCAGGCATAGTGGCCATTGCCGTGTACACGCCGAAAATGCCGCCTCGTTCGAGTCCGGCTGCAAGCTCGTCAGTGACGGCATCGTGCAGATCGTCAAAGAACGTCGCGGCCTTGCGCAGGTTTGTGGGGTCTGTGCCCGGATAGTGGCTGTTTATCTCGTGTGTAATATCCCACGAGGCCATCTCGTTGAGAACCTTTCGCGTGCCGAGGAGGTTTGTGTCAGTTATCCACCTTCCGTCCGTGAGGGCCCCGGGAGTGTAGAGGTCTGCTGTTACGACAATGCCGTGATCTGGCAGGTAGACAACCGTTGTCGCATCGCCGTCAGCTGGAGCAATGTGGTGGAGCTCCACTGTTATGCCGCCAACGTCGATCTCGTGATACTCGTCAAACTCAATGTCAACCTTGTCTGGCACGTCCATGAACGTCGAGAGCTCAAAGACTGGCGCGCAGTTTATGTGGCATATGACATTGGCGTCCTCAAAGACACCCGTCCCGCCAACGTGGTCATAGTGCTCATGTGAGAGCGCGATCATCGTCACCGGGGTGTCGGTGATCTTGGTGATGGCCTTCTTTAGGCTCTCTGCCCTATCCACGTTTGCCGTATCTGTGATGAGGACATCGTCTTCACCGATGACGACTAGGGTTCCGTACGAGTCATAATAATGGTAGACGTTCTCGGCTAGCATGGTCATCATGGGCTCAGATGGACCACCGACCCCTCCAGATGGCGCAAACGACCTGATCGAGTCGAGGAGCCCAAGTTTATCCCACTTTTCGGAAGGTGCCTCGGCAAACATCACCATCGTTCCAGACTCGCCGGGCACGTCGATTCGCGCCGCCGTGGCCTCGACCCTTGTCCCGTCGGCATACTCGCGAACCCACTCGAACACTACAAGATAGTATGGGTGGTTCGTGGAATAGTGTGACGCGTGAACCACCTCAAAGTCAACGCACGCATAGCGCCCCCACGCAATCGCGCCGCTGGCGCAAAACTCGGCCTCTGATGTTGAAATGCGCGCAATGTATTTCGAGTCGCTCCATCTCTCGTCATCGAGTATGACAGGGGGTATCTCGGCGACATAGAGCCTCGAGTCAACCTCGTACGCGTCGGATCCAAATGCCCACACAGGGACCGTCCAGCTGTCCCACTGTGCCACACCCTCATCGTATATGGTCCATTTTTCAGGATACATGAACGAGAAGGACTCCCCCACGTACTTTTCCATGCCCTTCTCCCCATATGCTGCCGGAAGGGCGACTGCGGCGAGGCAGATGGCCATGGCCAACGCGAGTTTCATGCGTGCGAGGATCGTGGTGGCGCTTAAAAACCAACTGATGGGGCAGCGCGCGTCCGCTCGGCAGGCTTATACGGGTCAGCGCGCACACGCCTCGTGATGGCAAGTCGACATGTGGCGCTAGCCATGCCCGTGCCGCACGCGTCAGGGCGCTGATCCGGCGATGTTCTTTTCTAGAAAGCCAAAGTCGCCCCCGCCTGAGCGCACGCTCTGGATATCAGGGGACGTGCGCGACGGCATACTCTCGTACAGCAAGATGCGGCACCCAAACGAGGCGATCCTCATACTTCGCGGAAAGTCAAAGGGGGCCGGCATTGCAGTCGATGGCCTCGTCGTGCCGCCGTTCTCGCACAGCGGCCCGACGTTTGCGGGGTTTCCGCACTCGTTTCTCCCGTTTGACAAGAGCTATGTTGGCATGTTCCACTCGCACCCTAGCGGGACGGCGCGCCCTTCGGTTCCTGACCTGCACAACTTTTTTGGCCTCGTCTCAGTCATCGTCGCATACCCGTACGAGGAGGGCGACATATGCGCCTGGGGCAGCTCTGGCGCGCCGATCCGCATCGTCGATGAGAGACCCTGCTAGCGTGACTGCCGTGCCCACGGTGGCCGGCTCAGTGATGACATTTCCCCCTGGCCCTAGCGCACGCGCAGGAACGTGGACACTCACAATCCCCGACACTGTCACTGACACGACCGGAACGCCACGCTCCGCCTCTGCTGCGACGGTCAGGGCAACACACCCTGAGGACACGGCAGGTCCGGTGATGCTGTCTGCTGTGATAAGCAACGGTGCGACGACTAGCTCTGTCCTGGTAACGCTAGACGAAAAGATTAATGGCGGGCTTGGCGCATCTGCTGTACTTACTGGAGGTGCTCCAGCGACGCCGGCGACGGCGGCGTGTTGGAGTTCTGGTAGTACGACAGCGTGCGCCTCACGGTGTCGTTCTCCGCCTCCAGCTCGGCGATCCTCCAGTCCAGCGCCTCGACGGCATCCTCCAGCCCGGTAATCCTCTTCTGCATCTCCCTGATCCGCAGGTCGCGCTCCCCGGCCCGCTCCTCCACGGCCATGAGCCTGCCGCTGAGCTCCGCCACCACGTGTTCCAGGTTCCCGCGCCGTCGGCCAGCCATGCCCTGGCGGGCGCCACCGCGGTAAATGGATCAGGATCGCGCCTATTTGACCAAATGGGGCGGGGGTGCTGACCTCATACGTGGAAAGGGCCTGTTTTATACGAAAAGTAGTAGACTCACTCATTCGAGTCCACCTCCATCCACCTCGGGTTCTCCGCCCGGACCCGCCCGTCGGCCCTGCGCCTCCTGTAGGCCAGCAGGGGCGTCTCGCCGCCCTTGATGTCCAGGGCGAAGTGGAGGCGCCTCTCGTTGTAGTACGCGATGAACTCGGGGACCCCGCCAAAGTGGCCGATCTCCGTCTCGAGCGTCTGGAAGAACCTCTCGACCTTGCCGTTGGTCTGGGGGTGGCGGACGCGCGCCATGAGGTGCGCTATGTCGCGGTCCAGCAGCTCCCGCTCGAAGAGCGTCGGCGTCCAGCTGCGGCTCGGCGTGCCGCGCCGGCTTGCCGTGAACTGCGTGCCGTGGTCCGAGAGGATCTGCGCCGGCGCGCCAAACATCCTGATCGCCTTTCGCAGCGCAAGCACGGAGTTTTCCGACGTGGCCTCGGCGAACACGCCAAAGCCCGTGACGCACCGCGACGCGTCGTCGAGGAACACTATGAGGTGCGAGCCCGCAAGTGGCCCGTATTTCATTATGTGCCAGTCCACGTGCCACAGCGCGCCGGAGTGCGCGCGCTCGAACCTGACCCACTTTCGCCTGCGCGACTTCGCCCGCGACCTCGTGACGAGCCCCTCCGCCAGCATGATGCGGTACACCGACCAGTACGTTATTTTTGAGTTGTTGCCGCGCAGCCCCTCGGCCACGCGCACGACGCCGGCCGGCCGGTCGGCGTGCTCGCCGAGGACCTCGGCCACCTCGCCGTCGGTGACGTCCCTGCGCGGCCTTCCCATCGGCCGCGGCTCCGGCGGCGCGCCGGTGCGCCGGCAGTGCGCGCGAAGCCTGTACGACCACGCCCTGGAGATCCCCAGCTCGCGCGCCACCTCCTCGGCGCTCCGCGTCGCCAGCGTCCTGGCCACGTACCGGAGCGCCCTGTCGTCAAGCCTCCTGACCGGCATGGCGCGCCGGCGGCGGAGCCCCCCAAACGTATGTTTCGGCAGCCTGCCGGATCCCGGGGCGCCCCCGGGGCTCCCGGATCTGCGCCCGGCAAGCATTCCTGCCCAGTCTACTACTTTTCGTACAAGGCATACGTGGAAAGGGCCATAAATCCTTAAATTGTCGCCATTTGGCGCTGCTGCAGAATGGCGACTCACGGATCACTCACAAAGGCCGGCAAGGTTCGCGGTCAGACCCCCAAGGTTGAGGGTCGAAAGCGAGTCGGAACCAACGCCAGCGTGAGAAACAAGTCCAACTTTAAGAAGCGCTTTGTGCTAAGCAGGGTTCCGGGTCAAAACAAGCCCGGCCAGCGGCGCAGGCGCAGGTAGGCGAACCCAGAGCCCAATAGGGCCCACGGTGGATGCCTCGCCCATGATGCGGCACGCAGGGCAAAGTGTTATATGTAAAATCCCTTCGTGCGTGGGACATGGCATTCACATACAGGCACTACCTCCTGTTCCTCTTTGTGTCGCTTGGAATATCGATAGGCCTGCAGATGGTCCTGCCGTTCCCGTACGGCCTTGGCATCGCCCTTGCCATATTCATCGCGTTTCCGCTCTTTTTGCGCCGGCGCTACATGGGCCAGCTTCGCGGGGGGCTTGGCTCGCAGCGCTCCGGCCTCGGCGGCGGCCTCTTTGGAATGAACCGCGAGACAGAGTCTGCGCAGTTCTCCTGCATGAGGTGCGGCAAGGTCTACAAGGGGCGCGAGTGCCCCGTCTGCGGATCACGGGCGACTAGCGCGCACTTTTGAGGCTGTGGCGCAGATGATGCTAGAGGCGTTGCGGGACAGGGCGATATACCAGAACACGATAGACACGTGGATCGCCTTTTGCGGCGAGCGCTCGCGCGAGTGGTATGACATTGCGGCGTACAAGGGGTTTATCGCGCACCTCCTCGAGCAAAATGTTGCGCTCAAAAAGTTTCCACTCTGCATAAAGGAGGCCGGCGGCGAATACTCGCGCGGACGTGACAAGACGTCCTTTGCCGAGGAGCTCGAGGCCAACGCCGAGGAGAAAAACGGCAACAACCTTGCGGCCGCATACACGGTAAAGCTTGGCGGCGCAACGCTAGAGGCCATACGCGCCTTTGAGCGATCCTAGCGGCGACGCAGCCTTGGGTTTATCGCCGCATCAAGCGATCCGCCAATGAACACAAACGCCAGGCCAGTCAGCGCAATCATCAGTCCCGGCGGCACGACCCACCACCAGAGGCCGCGTGCTGCCGCACCGTGAAGGCTCGCATCGCGCAGCATCTGGCCCCATGTGGGATACTCGGGATCCCCCAGGCCCAAAAAGCTGAGTCCGGCCTCCGTCGTTATCGCCGCCGGAACCGATATCGCGATGCTTGCCAGCGCGTATGGCAGGAGCTGCGGCATGACATGGCGCAGTATCGTCCTCGAGTCGCGCTGGCCCATTATCCTGGCAGCCTCGACGTACCCGCGCGCCCTGGCCTGCAGGGCCATGCTTCGCGACACCTTTGCCACTGCAACCCAGCCAAACATGACGAGAAACGCGACCATGACGAATATGCTGTTGCTCAGCGTGACTGCGAGTATGACTAGGAATGGCAGTGCGGGGAGCGCATAGACGACGTCATTTGCCCTCATCATCGTCTCATCGGCCCTGCCGCCCCTGTATCCGGCATACATGCCGTACGCGAGGCCGATCATGACCGAGGCGACAGCGACGCTCACGCCAACAAATAGCGCTAGTGGGGCGCCCCAGGCGAGGCCAACGGCGAGGTCGCGGCGCATCTCGTCGGTTCCCATAAGGCCATACGCGCCGCCGCTAACGACGAGTCGCGAGGAGACGATCTCGGGGGCGTGACCCGTCCCGTATATCGTGGCGGCCACGGCATAGGCGCCTGCCAGGGTTTGGCCACGCGAGTCCCCAAACATTGCCTCCTCGGCACCTGCACCGCCGGCCTGCATCGCCACCATCCTGCGAACCGAGGCGTCAGTCGAAAAGATGCGCCCGTGGCGCACCACTTCGCCGTCCGAGCCGGGGAGGGCGACGGCGGCAATGCCGAGCTCGACTCCGTCGGGCCGCAGCACGCGCAGCTCAAGGAGCGGCGAGCCCGAGTAGCGTGCCGCATACTCGAACATCACATCAGACGGCAGCCCGCCGGCCATGAGCTCAAAGGCGTGGATCGCAGTCGCATGTGACTGCCCGCCTCGTGCCGCACTGCCCTCAACGACTGTGTGCTCGGCTAGTCTGTCAGGCCCGACATTTGCCCACGCCGGCATTGCCGATTTTGGGAGCGTGAGCCAGGCGGCCGGATCGTTCCACTCGCGGATCGCGTCTCCGAGTCCTGAGGCCACCGTGGCCACCGAGAGCGCAAGGAGCGCGACGAGTATGGCAATTCCGGCCACTCCCATGCGACTGCGCAGTATCTCGTCGCGAATGGATATGCGTCCGTAGCTCATCGCGCAGTCCTCGGGTCGAGGCGCATATAGAGCAGGTCTGCGACAAGCACGCTAACAAGAAAGAACGCCGTGAGCACGTACGTTGAGCCGATTATCACGGGCAGGTCCATTACCGTGACGGCCTCAAAGTAGAGGCGCCCCATGCCAGGCCAGTCAAAGACGGCCTCTGTTATTATTGCGCCACCAAGCGAGCCTGACAGGCTTAGTGCCATGACCGTGAGGATCGGTGGCGCGGCGTTGCGCAACGCGTGCGAGTAGACCACCTTCCCCTCGCGCACGCCGATCGCACGCCTTGCTGCAATGTGATCCTCCTGCAATATGCCCACCATAAAGTTTCGCACAAGGTACGACCATGCGCCAAACCCTATCAGGACGATCGTTGCCAGGGGAAGGGCCATGTGATACAGGAGCGATGCGACATATCCGGGATCGCCAGGTGGCACGTCTGGCGTTGCGCGTGGGGGAAACACCTGCCACATAAACGAGAACGCAAATATCATTAGGAGACCCACCCACCAGACCGGAAAGCTTGAGCTTATCACGGCAAACGCCGAGGTGAGGCGGTCGGCGACGGATCGTGCGCGACTGCTCGCCATGGCTCCATGAACCACGCCGATCACCGATATGACCGCAGTTGCGCTAGTGAACAGGAGGATGGTCTTTGGGAGTCGCTCGCCGAGTATGTCTGCCACGGCCGTCGAGCCTGTGTCCGAGGTCAAAAAGGTCGCACGACCAAAGTCGAGCACGAGTATGCGCCACATGGACGTCGCTATGCGATCCGGTGCCCACCATGGCCTGTCCAGGCCGATCTCGCGCGTACGCTCCTCTATGCGCGCGGCTATGTGCTCCTCGAGCGCGGCGGCGTCGGCAAACGAGCCGGCCAGGGCGGGATTGGCCGCAATCTCGGAGCGGATGTGAAAGGCAACGGAGCGCTCGAGTATGCTGTCCATGCCCGAGCCGACTAGCGCGACGGTGATGAACAGCGTCACGACAAGGACACCAACCATGGCAAGCGCCCGCATGAGCGCATAGCGCACTAGGCGCATGGTCGCATCACGCCGCACGTTGGCATATAACGATTTTGAGATGGCCTGTGCCTACCCTTCGGGAGTCCAGTGCGTGCCGTTAAAGACGTGCCTGACAAGCTCGCCGTTGACGCTCATGTACACGGTCGTGACGCCCGGCCCGACCTCGACTCCCTGCGCGGCCGTGCCCGCAGGCGCGCTCGTGGCGTTGCGTGGCCCTGGCTCTGGAGTGTCATCCTCTGGCACGGCCTCAACGGGGCCGGCCGTGGAGTTTGTCATGTGGGCCGCTGCCCATGGATAGTCATCTATGTCAAATCCAACCTCTGGTGAGAGCCTCTCCATGACATGGCGTGGTATTGCCGCTGCCGCATTGCGCGCCTCTATGGCCTCGGCCATGCTTCCGCCACGATCTAGCACGGTTCGCATGGCTGCCTTGCCTACCCTGTACGCCTCTAGTGTATAGTCGAGCTGCGAGACGATTGTGGGGCGAACTGACCTGTCAAGGCTGTCCACAAACACGTTGCGTGCGCGCCCCTCATACGTGCCATCACCATGCGTCTCGTCCTCGAGCATTTTCACGCGCTGTGTGTCAGCCATTGCCTGCATGCGCACAAGCTCTTCCCTGCGCTCCTGCTCCATGTCCTCGATTGCGCGCTCGGTTAGCAGTCGTTTCTGCAGCTTTTGATAGTGCTCGTACAGCTTTGCGCCAATTGGATCATCCTCAAAGTCAGACGCGTCTGCGGCCAGATAGCGCATCGCGTGCTCTTCTGCCAAAAGGCGCGCAGTGTGTGCCGATGGGCTGACATCACCGGCAACAGAGACCTGTATGCTCGCCATGCCAAGAAGTCCATCATCTGTGCTCGCGCGCATCTGTGCGGCGTGCAGGCCAGGTATCATGTCTGTCCTGTCAACTGTCGCCTCAAACGTCCCGTCACTCCCGGTCATTGCCATGGCCG
This sequence comes from Cenarchaeum sp., assembly GCA_963692915.1. GTDB lineage: Archaea > Thermoproteota > Nitrososphaeria > Nitrososphaerales > Nitrosopumilaceae > JAHRAL01. The sequence continues at coordinate 671,858 of OY843584.1, read as the reverse complement.
TGTGTGGGCCTGCCCTGAGCGTCACGGTGGCCTCTGAAACCGGCCAGCCGGCATGGTTGGTCACGGTGCCTGCCACCGTCATGCTGCTGCCGTAGGACACGTCTGCTGTGACGTTGGCGTCGATGAGGAGATCCCACAGGATGGCCTCGGCGTCTCCGGCGGCCATGGGGGCCAGGATGACGGCTGCGGCAAGTGCCATAATGGGTGCCCTCATGCATGGATCTCTGGCCTTCGCGTCATAACCCCCCTTGTCTATTAAATTTCATGGGACAATAGCGATAGTTGAGCTCGCCGGCGCAGGCGTGCCTATGGGCAAAACTTAACAAAAGCCACCCGTGCCACGGGCACCATGATCTGCTCGGCGTGCGAGAGGCGTGAGCACTATCGGTGCATAGACTGCCTCAGCAGTCACTCCACTCACGATTGCTCGTGTGATTGCCATGACGCCTCTACAGGCCCCCATGGCCCTGAGGGCCACGCCTAGGTTCGGCACGTGAAACCGCTGCGATCACGCCCCCAACGCCAAGGTTCATAAACCACGCAGTTGATCTTGGCTCAAATCAGGTGCATGAGTTGGCAAGCGCAGGCAAGTTAGAGTATGTCATGGACAAGTACTCCAACGCATGGAGCTGGAAGCTCACCGGCAGTCGCGCCGTTGGAATGGCCTCGCAGCTCATACCACAGTCGTGGTATGGTGACGGACCTGACGAGGTCATCGTGCCAGACAAGCCCGAGAATGTCGAGCGCATAAAGCAGATAATGGGCCATTGCCAGCTTGACGTGCTCTCAAAGTCGGCATGGCAGCGCAGGGTCGGCAAGGCCAGCGTCTCTCGTCCCAAGGTGCGCGCACCCATCGAAAAGCTCTCAAAGGTCAATCCTGGATCGCAGTTTCGCGGCAAGCTTTTGGGATTCCAGCGCGAGGGTCTTGACTTTCTGATAAAGTCCAATGGCAACGCCCTCCTTGCCGATGAGATGGGTCTTGGCAAGACGGTCCAAACACTTGCGTACCTTGCGACCGAAAAGAATGCGTTTCCGGTACTGGTAGTCGCACCGCTCGTCACGCTCAAGAACTGGGAGCGCGAGATTGACAAGTTTCTCAAAAAGAGGAGCAAGAATGGCCGTATGGTGGACTCATCATCACCAACATCAAAGCTCATCAGGCGAGGTCGTCGCAAGATACTTGAAAAGAGCGACTTTTACGTTATCAACTATGAGCTTCTTGAAAAGCGTGTTCCGGACTTTTTAAAGATAAACCTAAAGACGCTTGTGTGCGACGAGGTTCACCATATGCGCTCCAAGACTACCAAAAAGCACTCGGCAATACGAAAGATCTCCGCAATGCCGTCACTTGAGCACAGGATTGGCCTGTCCGGCACGCCAATATTCAACCACGGCTCAGAGATATGGCCAATCGTGGATGTCCTCAGCCCCGGACTCCTTGGAAGCTATTCGGAGTTTTGCCAGTACTTTTGCTATGTGAACGAGCGTGGCAAGTCATTAGTGCTGGAGAACAAGCGCAGGCTCTTGCGCGAAAAGCTGCACAAGCACGTCATGCTGCGCCGCAAAAAGGGCGATGTCCTCAAGGACCTGCAGGACAAGGTTCGATACCAGGAGTACATTGATGCTGACATTGACTATTACAGGGCAGAGCTCAGGAAAATATGGACTCGCCTAGAGGAGGAGCAGCTCGCCTCAAAATCCACACTCGACAAGTACTCGTCATACCAGCGCGCGATCCAAAGCGAGCGACAAGTGGCCGGACTGGCAAAGATGCCACATGTCATCAATTTTGTGCAAAATATCATGGAGATAGAGGAGAGCGTTGTGGTCTTTTGCCACCACAAGTCAATACACAAGCTCCTCAACGAAAAGCTCGCCGAGTTTGAGCCCACAACGGTAATTGGAGGCCAGACTGACAAGGCTCGTCAGGCCAACATCGACTCGTTTCAGGGGGGCGAGTCTAACCTCATGATCGCCGGACTTCGCGCAGGCAATGTTGGGATCAACCTTAGCAAGGCCCGCTATGTCATCTTTGCCGAGCTTGACTGGAGTCCGGCTGTCCACCAACAGGCCGAGGATCGCCTCCACCGCATCGGGCAAAAGAACACGGTCTTTGCGTACTATCTCATAGGCAACCGGACCCTTGATGAGCATGTCGCAGACATACTCGTCAACAAGAGCTACGAGATCGACACGATACTCGATGACAAGGTTCAGACATTTGAGAACAAGGAAAAGGCGCAGCTCATACTTGCCCAAATCCAGGACATGCTTCGCTCAAAGTAAGGACAGGTCGTTCCCTCACCTGACGTCACGATGACGGGGTCTGGGGGTGCCCATGCGGGCAGCGCCGACTCGCGGGGTGGATCTTGGCCGTGATCTGTGGGCACGCACCATGCACGCCTGCGCATGTGGAAAAAGGCTTTTAACCCTCATTTGGCTCCACCGATGTAATGAACACATTGCAGAAACGAATGCTGCTATTTGCGATAGTGCCAGCAATGGCCATTTCGCTGACCGCCGGTAGCCTTACGGCTGCTGATGCTGCGCGTGTCGTCTGTGGGGACAGGCTGTGCTCCGAGGTTGGGCCAGACTACCTGACAAAGACAATGGAGTCGATGATCTCGCCATCAGAACCGGCGATGGAATCGGCAATGTCTGACCATGATGACGCGATGGACAAACACATGGAATCTGACGACGCGATGAATGACCGCATGCACGACGAGATGGAACATGACAAGATGATGGACCACGACAAGATGATGGACCACGACAAGATGATGGACCACGACAAGATGATGGATCAAGACAAGATGATGGGTCACGACAGGATGTCCAACGACAAGATGATGGACCACGACAAAATGATGGATCACGACAAGATGGACCGCATGCACGACAAGGATGGCTCATATGCGCACAAGCTGCTGCTTTCACGCGCAAGCGTTCCGGCAACACTGCCGCTACACGAGGGATACCATGACGGACAGAGTGTATACTTTGTCATAACGGACTCTAGCGACCCAACCCATGCCACCGTAATCACGGAGAGCCAGGGCTGGAAGGTAGAGCTTGCCCCGACACTGGCCAATGCGCCAGATGCGGCTCTCTCAAAGACCTACATGTTCACAAACGGCATGGAGGGAAACGGAGTGCACGGATACCAGGGTGAAGTCTTTACATCGACGCCGGCAATGCCAGACACGTACAGTGCGCTGAAGAGTCACGTCCATGTCACGTGGAACGCTGACACAACGCCTCGGGTTCTAATGTCAGAGGCCGAGATCATGGCCGCAAGCGATGCTGGTGAGATAATACTCACCGAGCTTGATGTCGTGATCAACATGCCACATGTCATGTGGCCTGGCGGACAGCTCATGGTAAATGAGGCCGAGATCGATGACAAGCTGCCCTATGGGGGCGGCCAGGTCACCGAGATCGACACTGATGCCATGACTGTGACGTTTGTCGCTCACAGGGGCTGGGGTCCGGATGGCCGCACGATATACTATATCGTGACTGATGCCACGCCGGCCGGCCCTGCAGACGGGATGGGAGTGCCACACACGCCCACGTCGGCAAGCCTGATCGCAAATTCGGCCGCAGTTGACCTGTTCCAGTTCACCAACGGACTCAAGGGTCCCGGGCCTCTCGGCTTCCAGCCGGGCATAGCCACGGCGGCTCTGGGAGACGCCGGATACTCGCCAATGTGGCGCATATCCGTAGTCACGTGGGAGGATTCGCATGATGCGCGCCTTCTTGAGAATGTCGGTGACATACAGGCCATGAGGTCAGAGGGCAAGGTGAGCATCACGCTCGCGCGCCCGATGGACTCGGACCACATTGTTAACTGCCCATTCATAGATCCCTTTCAATAGGGTCGAATAGCACAACTAGTTCATTTTTTAGCTTGACTGTCAGTGAACCGTGCGCATTTCAAAAAAGAGAACTCGGATGTTCAGAGCTTGCCGATCTTGAACATCCGGGTGCTGCACGTTGAGCACGTGCCGCTGACAGCGGGCTTGCCATTCTTCATGACCGTAGGCTTTGCGCCCTTGATCTCCCGCTTGGTTCTGCACTTTACGCAGTACCCCGTCGTCATGCCAATACGACCACTTCCATGATATTATCAAGATACAGTTAAAAATTGTTCACACATTGGCAAATCGCATTACGCTGCGATCATATCTCCATACGGTAATAGTCCCACCTCTCGGGGTCAAACCTTGTGACAAACTCGATCCTCTCACCACTGTCTATTCGAGCCTGGACGACCTCGCGGAGCGCAAAGCTGGTCATGTAGCGGAAATTTCGCGTGTGGGCCTGCATCGCAAACATGCTCCTCATGCCGCTGCCGCCCCCCATGCCCCAGTATCCCATCTTTAGGGCGATCGGCTCCAAAAAGACCGTGTTGCCGCTGCCGCGAAACTCGTCACGGATCTCCGGCCGGAGCTGGTACTTTTCAAGTGGGCCACCCTTGGCAAAGCCGACGATCTCCCCGTTCCCGTCACCCAGGCGCAGCGTGTTGACCACAAACTCGGGATCGCACAGCGTCTCGGCAAACGTGTGGCGCGCAACCTGGAGGGGATTTGGGAGCTCGTCATATATGGCCAGGAGCTTGCGCGCAAATTCTGGATCCGTGCGCGCCTTGTGGCTCTCTATGAACGGGTGCAGCCTCACGTTCTCGTAGATATAGTCAGACTCTATGCGTATCTCGTGCTGGCGCAAGTTGAGGAACTCAAGAACGTTGTCCATAAAGCACTTGCGCATCTCGCGCGGCAGCGCGCCGAGCACGATGCGCGTCATGTCCGTCTCGTCATTGAGGAGGCGCTCAAAGTACGACACTGACCGGCGCACGATGAGGCTTGGATGCCACCTAAGTGCATGCGCGTTCATCTTTGCCATCTCCATGGCCTTTGGGAACGGGCCGAGCGCATACCCGCACACGCGGTCAAGGACGGAGAGAAACCAGCCCCTCCACAGGTTGCGCGCGCGCCCTTGGGCATCAAGGCCCATGCGGTCATGGCACGCGCCAATCTCGCGCCCGGCATGCTCGCGGTTCTTGCCCTCAAAGGGGTACGTCGTGCGCAGTATGAGCGCGCGTATGTAGTCTAGGTCAAGGCCTGCCCTGTCCACAAGGTCGCTAACCTTTCTGTCCGCGTCGATAAAGCGGAGGACGGCCTCCTCGTGGGGCTTGTCGGCGTCCTTTTGCGGCTCAAAGTCGTGAAACAGCGCGGCCGCATACATGTGCCTAGCGTCCGTGTGGCCAAACTCGCCCCCGCCGCCGTGCCCGCGCATCGCTATGAGCGTCGCGTACGTGACTTCGAGCTCGTGGGTGATGTTGTGGTACCCGTAATAGTCGGTTCCAAGGCCCTGTGACTCAAAGAGCTCTATCGTATAGTCTAGCATCTCGGTATACACGTCCTCGCCTATGCCCATGCCCTCGGCGGCCTCGAGTATGCGTGACTTTAGCCCATGAGTGTCGCCTGACTCCCGCAACAGGGTGCGCGCGCCTGCGCATTCTTTAAATCTGTATTTGCGCGCACGCGCCCTGCAATGGACACAGGCGTGCTTCCCGGCGAGATAGAGCGCGCGCATGAGGGCTCTCGATACGAGGTGATCCTCGGCGGCACCGCACACGGCGTGGCCACGGCGGCACTAGAGGCCGGTCCGGAAGGCCCATGGCCGACGATCAGGGCGAGCATGCGCGATGCGTCCATGCTCCCTATGCTGACAGGCGCGATGCTCGGCCCGAGCACCGAGTTCGCCGAGATCGAGGTTCGCTCCTTTGGCGATGAGCCGATGCGAATGCACGCAAACCTGACGGGCTATTCGCAGCAGTCCGGCACCGTCGTGCTCTCGCTAAGGGTCATTCGAGCCGAGCGTGCCCTGCCCTAGCGACCTGTCGTACTCGCGGCGCGATTCGGGATCCGAGAGCACGCCGTATGCCCTGTTTATGCGCACGAGCTCGGCGGCATTCCCGCCGTCCCTGTCCGGATGGTGCCTCTTTGCGAGCTCCCTATAGCGCTCCTTTATGTCGCGCGCCGTGGCCTTTTTGCCAATGCCCAGCGTCGCATAGTGGTCATCATTGGCTGCGGACTCGGCCTCGGGCCGCTCATAGTCATCATGCCATCCCGAGCTGTACTTTTCGCCCGTTCGGTCTGACTTTGAGGCATAGTCTGCGCCGTCATAGTCGGTCTTTTTGCGCATGATGGCGGCGCGCGAGACGTACAGGGCCAGGGCGACCACTGCGACGATCGAGGCGACGAGGACTGCAAGCGTCTCGTTGCTGACTGTTGCCGTGCCCTGCTGCGCATGGGCAGCCGGCGCGTGTGTGGCCATGGCCGCCGCGCATGCGGCGATCCACGGCGCCCTAGAACACGCTGACATCCCCTGGGGCCGGCCCCATCTCGCGGCGGCCCTCTGCGTCCTCATGGGCTGCCCTTTTGTGCTCCCTTAGCGCGTCAATGTCCTCAAAGGACTCGCAGCACACGTGGCACTTTGGGCGGCTCTCGTGGACAAGCGGCATGACCATGGGACGCGCGGGCCGGCTTTGGGATTATGTACCTTTGGGCGCCGCTGCCGCACGCGCGCCGAATCCGTTTTAATATGCGCCGTCACGGACCGCTGCGCATGGCCCAGAGCACGATAGCCGTGGTGTGTGACTGTGATGACACGCTCGCGCCAGACACGACTAACTTTTTGCTCGAGAGCAACGGCGTTGACACGCGCGCATTCTGGGACGCGCACAAGTCGCTCGTGGCCGACGGGTGGGATCCGCCAATAGCGTGGATGACGATGATACTCGACAAGATTCGCACAGGGGACATAGCGCAGGACACCAACGCCCTGCTGCGAGGGCTCGGCGGCAGGATATCGCCCAATCCAGGTGTCATGGATCTCGTGTCGCGAGTTCGCGCAATGGTCGACTCTGACCCTGACATTGCCGATGCCGGAATAGGCGTAGAGTTTTACATAATATCGTCGGGATTTGAGGAGATCATACGGGGCGCGCCGTTTGCTGACACGTTCAATGACGTGTTTGGCGGCACGTTTGCCGAGGATGAGAATGGCAAGATACACGCCATAAAATCGGCCGTCACGTTCACCGAAAAGACAAAGTTCCTGCATGCGATAAACAAGGGCATCGGCGGGGCAAAGCTGCGCAAAAACCCATACCTCGTCAACTCGTTCAAGGATGACGCAAGTCGCCGTATACCGTTTGGCAACATGATCTATGTTGGCGACAGCAAGAATGACGTGCCATGCTTTTCTGCCGTGCAGAACAACGGTGGGCAGTGCATAGGCATAGCCGGCGACCCGACGTTTCGGGCCGGCCATGCGCTGGCACTTGCGCGACGCACGACAGTGGGGCCATACACGGGCAACTATGAGGAGGGCAGCGACCTCATGAAGTCGCTCAACGTGATGGTAAAGAACATCGCGTACAGGATGGCCAGCGACGGCATGCGCGCCGGCGCCTAAGCTTCCTCGTCGCCTCGGAACAGCCTGACTGCCTCTAGGTGCGAGCAGTTTGCCTTTATCCCCTTGCCGCCGTGAAACTTGTAAAAGTTGGCGTATCCGGGACAGTCACACGACTCGCCGTCAACAATGTACGACTTTGAGGCGTCACTTGATGACCTGACCTGGTAGATGTCGTCCTCGATCTTGGCCACGCCGCCAGACTCTACGAGCCTCTTGGCCTTTTTGATCGTGTTTGCGCTCATCGCATGACTGCGCCGCACCGGCACATATCTTGCTTGCGGCGCGACTCGCGTGATCCTGGCATGGCGTGGGGCCGCCAGGGTGAGCCGTGCGGTCGCCTCGGGCATCCCATGATCCTGCCTGCGGCCACGTCGCGCATTGGCGGGGGCGTGGCGGGCGTGTCTGTGGGCTAGGGGGCAGGCGCACGAGGATCTGCTGCCTGGTCAAAATGGGCAGGAATGCCCGATTCTCACGCGTGGAATTCTAAAAACAGTTAAATCATTTGGGCCACTCTGCCGAGTCATGGTGACACGGCGAGCAGACTGGGTCTGTGGGGTGCCATAGCATGGTTTCCACGGCATATGGTACAGTATCTGAGCGTGCAATAGCGGACATAGACTCTTTTTTGAACGATCCGTTCGTTGCCGATCCCAACACGGCTCCGCTCCTCAAGCTCCTTTTTGAGCACAAATTGATCGACTGTGACAAAAACCCCAGAGATGCGTCAGAACACGAACGCATCAAAATCCAACTGTATGTCTATTTTGCCCAAAATGTGTTTGGTCTGGAATTTACCTATCGCCATGGGCTTTTTGAACATGGGCCACATTCCCCGCAACTTGCACGTGATTACTATCTCTTGCCTGACATATCTGAGGCGGATTCCCGGGAGATTGACTATTGGCCTCGCAAGGACGAATTTTTACAGTTTGCGCATACGCATGATCTCACTTGGCTTGAAATTGCAAGTAGGCTAATTCATATTGAATTTCGCGATAGGATTGTTGGACCAGAATTGCCCAAATATGTTGCGACCTTAAAACCAACCTACACAAAAAAACAGGTAGAGCAAGTTTATGACGAGCTGCTCCAGTCGGGCCATATGCGCTAATGCGCAGTTGGGCACGAATCTGCCTTCACTGATTTGGCACTCCATGCATGGTTGACTCTCTGTTTCTTTTAAGCTCTTGATCATCTACATCCATTACGTGTTGTTTTAATTGTACGATATTTTTAATCGCGTCATCCATGTGTATCTTTCCTTCTTGATCGTTAAACATCATCTCATCAACTGTGTCCCTAATAATTCCGACTAGTTTCTGGCCGTCTAGACTCAAATACTTCTCATAATTCGTTGAAATATTGTCTATCAGTCCTAGCAGGCGTTGTATTGCCATGTCTGGTCTTTCCTTGGATGTTTCTTTATGTTGATTTAATTTTCGCAGCGTTATCGCACACTTCTCGATTATGTGTGTTAATCGACTGATGTTTTCACTGTCAGCCTCCCTCAATTCATACTCTTTGCCCCGCTCGGCCTTGTTGTCGCGCGTTGTGTTATTCACAAATATGTAGACCATAAACCCCAACGCCATGGTCCCAATGACGGCGCCAAACGATCCGACGTCGTGGACGATTCCGGTGACCCTTGCTATGGCCAGTATGATGCCTAGCATGTATATCGTGGTCGCCGCAGTCCCCACGACTATTGGCGGGTCGCCGTGCGCTTTCCAATAGGCAGACGTCATGCACGAATTCCACGCTGCCCGGCTATATATGATATAGCCTGCCCTGAGCCGTGGACTTTGGCCTGATGCGGTCCTTGCACGATTAAGCTCTCCGGTGGCGCTATGGCGCACATGGGCAGGAATTCCCCCCATTGCGGTAAACGGATCGGCAGGATCACGCCCATTTGGCCAAAATGGGCAGGAATGCCAGATTCCCGTGCGTGGAATTCCAAAAACGGTTAAATTATTTGGGTAATTCTGTTGGGACATGATGGCGTGGAGGGCATACTGGGACTGTGGGTACTACGTTGTTCCTCCGGCATATCGAGCAGTGTCTGAGCGTGCCACGGTGGACATGCCAAGTATTTTGAATGATCCACGAATTCCCGATCCCAACACAGCCTCTTTCCTCAAGCTCCTTTTTGAGCACAAATTGATCGACTGTGACAAAAACCCCAGAGATGCGTCAGAAAACGACCGCATCAAAATCCAACTGTGTGTCTTTTTTGCCCAAAATGTGTTTGATCTGGCATTCAGCTATTATCATGTGCTTTTTAGACATGGGGCACATTCCCCGGGACTTGTCAGTGACTATCGTCTTTTACCTGACATATCTGAGGCGGATTCCCAGTATATTGCCTATTGGTCTCGCATGGACGAATTTTTACAGTTTGCGCATACGCATGATCTCACTTGGCTTGAAATTGCAAGTACGCTAATTCATGTTGAATTCCGCGATAGGATTGTTGGACCAGAATTGCCCAAATACGTTGCGTCCACAAAACCAACCTACACAAAAAAACAGGTAGAGCAAGTTTATGACGAGCTACTCCAGTTGGGCTATATGCGCTAATGCGCAGTTGGGCACGAATCTGCCTTTTTACTGATTTGGAGTTACGTGCATCATGAGGTCAGCACCCGGATCGCCAGCATGACCTCCCCGGCCGTGCTCTATCCCGTGGATCCCCACGTGAAGAGGCATACCGGGGTGGTAGGCATGCGCTCGGCCGTGGCGGCGCTCCACTTTCGCTGGCCGCCTGCCTTGCGGCGCACGGCCCCGTGCCGCAGCGCCCCCTCGGCGGTGCCGTTCGTGGGCTCGACGCCGACGTGCAGAACGCGAACATTCGCGGCAGGGCGCAGTGGAGCCTGGCCACGGCGCCCCCGGCGGGCGTCGTTGCGGTAAACGGATCGGCGGGATCGCGCCCGTTTGGCCAAAATGGGCAGGAATGCCCGATTCCCGCGCGTGGAATTCCAAAAACAGTTAAATCATTTGGGCCATTATGCCGAGTCATGGTGACGCGGGGAGCAGACTGGGTCTGTGGGGTGCCATAGCATGGCTTCCACTGCATATGGTACAGTATCCGAGCGTGCCACGGAAGACATGCCGGGTATTTTGAGTGATCCACAAATTCCCGATCCAAACACGGCTCCGCTCCTCAAGCTCCTTCTTGAGCATAAATTGATCGACTGTGGCAAAAACCCCAGAGATGCGTCAGAACACGAACGCGTCAAAATCCAACTGTATCTCTATTTTGCCAAAAATGTGTTTCAACTGGGATTTAGCTATTCCCATGGACTTTTGGAACATGGACCGTATTCCCCGCAACTTGCCAGTGATTACTATCTCTTGCCTGACATATCTGAGGCGGATTCTAAACGCCTTGGTCACTGGGTTCGCAAAGACGAATTTTTACAGTTTGCGCATACGCATGATCTCGCTTGGCTTGAAATTGCAAGTACGCTAATTCATGTTGAATTTCGCGATAGGATTGTTGGGGCAGAATTGCCCAAATATGTTGCGTTCATAAAACCAACCTACACAAAAAAACAGATAGAGCAAGTTTATGACGAGATGCTCCAGTTGGGCTATATGCGCTAATGTCCAGTTGGGCACAAATCTGCCTCTACTGATCTGGCGTTCCATGCATGGTCGACTCTCTGTTTCTTTTGAGCTCTTGATCATCCACATCCATTACGTGTTGTTTTAATTGTACTATGTTTTTAATCGCGTCATCCGTGCGTGTATTTCCTGCATGGCCATTAAACCTCATCTCGTCGATTATGTCCTTAATGATTCCAACTAGTTTTCTGCCTTCTGGACTCAAATACTTCTCATAATTTGTTAAAATAATGTCTGTCCGATCTCGCACATATTGTAACTCCATGATTAATCTTTCCTTGGATGTTTCTTTATGCTGCTCTAATTTTAGCAGCGATATCTCACACTGCTCGATTATGCGTGTCAATCGACTGATATTTTCACTGTCAGCCTCCCTCAATTCATACTCTCTGCCTCGCTCGGCCTTGCTGTCGCGCGTTGTGGTCTTTACAAATATGTAGACCATAAACCCCAACGCCATGGTCCCAATGACGGCGCCAAACGATCCGACGTCGTGGACGATTCCGGTGACCCTTGCTATGACCAGTATGATGCCTAGCATGTATATCGTCGTCGCCGCAGTCCCAACGACTATTGGTGGGTCCCCGTGCGCTCTCCAATAGGCAGACGTCATGCGCGAATTCTGCGCTGCGCGGCTATATATGATATAGCCTGCCATGGGCCGTGGACTCTGGCCTGATGCGGTCTCCTGCGCGATTAAGCTCTCTGGCGGCGCCATGGCGCACACTGGTCCAGGAATTCCCCGACATTTGCGCGCAGGTGGCGCAGGACTGTGGCGCGCTCAAGCGTTATATTTGCCCGCCTGCTGCGCGCCCTTGTGCTAGAGAGCCTAGTGGGCAAGTCACGCGCGCTTGAGCGGGCCCTTGCGGGCGAGGAGCTTGACGCCGAGGACGGCATGGAGATCTTCTCGCTTGAAAACCTGCACATGGTCGGCGCCGTCGCCGACGAGGTTCGCCGCCGGAGCGTGGGCGATGCCGTGACGTTTGCCGCATCCTACTACATGAACTATACCAACGTCTGCGCTGCGAGCTGCCAAATGTGCGCTTTCTATCGCAAGGCCGGCGATGATGACGCGTACACGCTTAGCGCCGAGCAGATAACTGCGCGCGTCTCGGCGGCGCGGGGCATGGGCGCAACGGAGGTCCACATTGTCGGCGGGTTTCACCCAAAGCTTCCCCTCGAGTACTATGAGGAGATGATGCGCTCGATAAAAAAGAGCCAGCCGGACATGCATATAAAGGCGTTCACGGCAGCCGAGATATTCTACCTCTCGGCCCTCACAAAAGTCAGCGTGCGCGAGATTCTCTCGAGGCTAAAGGACGCCGGCCTTGACACGCTTCCCGGCGGGGGCGCCGAGATACTCCATCCGGACGTGCGCAAGAGGGTCGTGCGCGGCAAGTGCAGCGGCCAGGAGTGGCTTGACACAGTCGAGGAGGCGCACAGGCAGGGCATAAGGAGCAACGTGACGATGCTATACGGGCACGTCGAGCGGCCCGAGCATGTCGTTGACCACCTCTTGCGCGTGCGCGAGCTCCAAAAGAGGACTGGTGGGTTTATCACGTTCATCCCGCTAAAGTTCAGCCTAGAGAACACGGAGCTGGTCCGCGACGGGGACGTGACTGCCGAGTGCTCCTCGATATACGACCTGCGCGTCATGGCCGCCTCGCGCCTCATGCTCGCCGGCGCGCTAGACAACATCTCGGTCTATTGGGTCGCGTACGGAAAAAAGCTCGCGCAGGTCGCCCTCTCCAACGGCGGCAACGACCTCGTCGGGACCGCGTTCTCTGAGGAGATATACAGGGCCGCCGGCAAGTCCACTGGCTCTTCCGTTGACGAGCTCGGCGCGCTCGTTCGCGAGATTGGGCGCACGCCAATCCAGCGCGACACGATGTTTGGGACTGTTCGCCGACTCTAGTGCGCCTTTCTGCGCGCGCCAGATGATCTCCCCCGTGTTTCCGCCTTTGCGTTTTTTTTTGCATAGTCTGCCCGTGCGCGTTTTATTCAAAACGCCTGGCGGACAGTATGGCGCAAGAACACATAGAGTACCCCCTAGTGTGATTTTTTTCAAAACGCCTGGCCGGCAGTATGGCAAAAGAGCAGAGTGTTCCCTAGTGTGATTTTTTTTTTTGCCAACACGCCGGGCCGCCAGTATGGCAAAAGAGCAGAGTCCCCTAGTGTGTGATTTTTTTTGCCAAAACGCCGAGCGGGCGCCCTAGCCTGACTTGCCGGCGCGCCTCTCCAGCTCGCGCTCGCCGGCCTCGTCTAGTGCGCGCATCATCGGAAGGCGCCGTCCGGCCATGTACTGGACCAGCGCGCCGCCGGCGGTGCTGACATGGTCAACGCGGCCCGAGAGGCCGTACCTCCTCAGCGCCGTGCTCAGGTGCCCGCCGCTCACGACTGTCGTTGCCATCGAGTCGCAGACTGCCTCCAGTAGGCCCCGCGTGCCGGCCTCAAAGCCCTCGCGCTCAAACATTCCGGCCGGCCCTGACATAAAGACGGTTCCTGCCCCCGATATCGTCCTCGCATAGTGCGCGACGGTCTTTTCCCCAATGTCTAGCACGTGCGCGCCTCCGGGCAGCTCGCGCACGTCGACTACGGACCGGCCTGACGTTCCCTCCAGGGCGACGTCAACAGGCGTCATGAACACGCCGGGGTGCTCGCCGATGAGCGAGTGGGCAGTCGAGACGAGGCCCCGCTCGTCATGCAGCCCGAGCTCGTGGCCGATCCTTCCCTGCGCGCGCAGGAACACGCTAGCTACCATGCCGGTGAGCAGCACGTGGTCGGCCCTCCCGCCCTCGATGAGCAGCCTGATGGCCTCTAGCCTGTCGCGAACCTTTGCTCCGCCGAGGACGAGCACGTGCGGCGCCTTTGCGACAGACATTATCTCGCCTAGCCGGCGAACCTCGCGCTCGACTAGCCTGCCGGCGCACGCGGGAAGTACCCTTGGCATTCCGACTAGCGAAGGGTGTGCCCTGTGCGCGCTAGGAAACGAGTCCAGAACGCACGCGTCAAATAGTCCGGATAGCCTCTTTACCATTATCGTGGCCGCTGCCTCTTCCGGGGAGAACTCGTAATTCTCCTCGGCGCACAGCCTCAGGTTGTCAAGCAGGAGAACGTCGCCGTCACTCATGGATGATATTGCCCTGCTTGCGGCCTCGCCGATGACGTCCTGCACGTGCTCTATCTTGCGTCCCAGGACGCGCGACATTACCTTTGCGTGCTCTACCATTCCGGTATACTCCGAGTTGCCCACCCTGCCCTGGTGTGACGCAATGACTACCTTTGCGCCCTGTAAATCCCTGACCGTCTCGGCCGTCTCCTCTATCCTGCCCGTTCCGGCAATCTCTCCGGTCGCGGCGTCTACTGGGCAGTTCATGTCTGCCCTCAGGAAGACCGTTCTGCCGTGCAGCTCGAGATCGTCTATCGTTAGCACGCGATCGCGCGCGCTCTCCTTGGTGTTAAAACCGTTGGGGCGCCCTGGCAGCGGCCCGTTGGCGTGCCTGTGGGGGTTCTGCCGGCTCGCCGTTCATGGCAGTCACCCCACGCGTGGGGTCGGGGCTGTGGGGATGATGGGCCCAATGGCATGGGAGGGGGGTTTATGGCCCGTGGGATCTTTTGTCTGCCGGTGGGAGTCTGGGTTTATGCTGGAATGGGTGATTCCCGCCTGGCCTTGTGGCGCCCCTGCCCACGTGCGTGTCTGCCACATCTCCGAGGTCCGGCTGATCGCAGAATGCTGCGCGGCTAGGCGGGGATATGCCGTATAATGGGGGGGGGGGGGGGGGCATTTTGGGCGCAAACCGACAAATGGTGTTATATACCCGCGTGTTGAGAAGGCGGCAGTATGCGGGCTGCAGTGCCAACATTGGCGTTTGCGATCATGTCGCTCTTCCTTGCCGCCTCTGTCAGCGGCGCGTCGGCCCAGGCGGCAGACACGACGCCTCCGGGGGTCACTGTCCTCACAGTCACCGTGGCCGACAATGTTGAAGGCACCTTTGTGGATCGCACGGGAAGTCGTGCGTTCTGGGCGAGCATCGGTGACAGGATTACCGTGGACGTGACGTTTGACGAGGACGTCGTGACATCGCCGGCGCCGACGATAACGGCCCCTGGCGCGCAGAGGTCACCGTCGGGCGTGGCCATGGTCAACACCGCCGACGGCAATGACCGGTCCTGGTCGCACACGCACGTCATAGCCGCCAATGACAGCGGTCCGTTCACCTTCACCTTTAACATCGTGGCCACGGACACGGCAACTACCCCAAACACAAACCCCTCATCGGGGGCAGGGGCGATAACATGGCAAGGCCTCTCGTCTGGCAACGCTGCCAATGTGGTCTTGAACGCGCCTAATCTGTCCTCTGCAGAGTTTACGGGCTCAAAGACGATTCGCATGGGGTTCTCAGGCAGTGTCGCCAGTGATACTGTCGTGTCGTCCAACCTTGCGGTCACGGCGCCTGATGACACGGTAACCCCACATGACGCGGACACCATGCCCGACGTGATCGAGGTGTCGAGTGTTATGCGTCAAGGCGCCAGGGCCGTCATAGCCACGCTAAGCGCCAATGCGATCCCCGGTGTCGTGTACACCATCGCGCAGACATTCACCGGCAACGCCGATCTCCCAATTGGCCCCTCACCGTGCGGCGCCGTGTGCACACTGACGCACACGCCGCCGTTCGACCGTGTGGAAAAGACCGGCGAAGGTTTCTACAAAGTAGTTCTCAGGTCCGCTGCAACCGGCAGCACGGTTCGCGCATCCGAGTTCACCATCATCAACCTCCCTGATTCTACAAGGGAGATACCCGTTACGGAACTTGGAAATCCCTTTACACCTCCTAGAGGCCCCACGGAAACGCTAACTGGGAGGCTAGACTTTGACCTTAGAATTGCCTCTAGTGACGTCTTGGGTCCTGATGAGACGCCGACGATCAGGTACACCTCACCGGCCACCGGGGGTCTAGTGTTTGGCGGCACGGACCTGGGCGCCGGGGTGTGGGAGATCGTCGCACTCGACAAGGTTGGCATTGGCACTATTAGCGCATCTGTTAGCCGTGATGGCACGACCGTGAGCGCCAGATTCAATGCCCCCGTCACTATACTTCCAGATTCCGTTATCAAAGTGTACACCGAACGCCTCTCATTAGGATCTGTTGCAGGCTCTGTTGGGGGCTCCAATCTCATGGTCTCGCCGACCAACCCCAACGAGGTGGTTGGGACACTGCCACAGCGCCTCAAGAGCGCCGAATACTATCCCGAGGCGACTCAGTTTGGGGATGGAGCCACGCCGCCAAACCGCAGCAGCGGGAGTGGCGGGGTCTCGCTCGTTGACTCGCCTGCCCCCGAGATCTCTGTGGCGCTCTCGACGGGCGACCGCACGACAGTAGTCAGGCTTGACGAGGCCGTGAGCGGGACGCTGCGCGCCGCTGACTGGAGCCTCGCGGGCATGACGTCTGACGGTCCGGTTACACTGGAGATCCAGTCAGTCAGGGCCGGCGAGCACAGCACAGTCGACCTGCTGCGCTCGCCAACAGTCGAGCTCGACTCGGCGACTGCGTTTACGCTAAGGCACATGTCAATGTTGGACGCGAAGTTGACATCACTGCCGGGCATCCTGTTCAGGGAGCCCGCGACGCTTCCGGCAGGACAGACGGCCCTGGCCGACTCGGGCGGCGACACGATGGACAGCGACCCGTTCACGCTGGATGAACTGATGCCGGTTAATCGCATCGACATGATACCGCCGCCAAAAACGGTCGTCGACGGCACCCCGATGACGCTGGTCTCGGCGACACTCGACTCGCCAACGCAGGTGAGCGCGACGCTCTCAAGGTCTGTCGACACCAATATTGTCCTCACGGGCTCAGAGTGGACCATTGGCGGCGGCATAACGTTTGACTCGGGCGTTGTCATCACCAACACGATCACGCTCACGCGCACGCAGGCGCTGGACTTTACCCACTTGGGCGCCGGCACGGCACTGCTGTACACGGGATCCGATATGGCCAGCAACAGGGTCGTTGACGCGTCGGGACACGTCGTCCTGCGCACCGGATCGTCTGTGCCCCTCACCGACGGCATCGGGCCCACGGCGAGCGCGTCATTTGGGACGTCGAGCGTGATCAAAGTGACCTTTAGCGAGGAGCTTGCCAGTCCGGAGACGATAGCGGGCCTCACCTACACGGCGAGCAAAAAGCCTTCGACAAACGACTTTGGCGTGCTTGGGCCTACAGAAACCGTGACGCTGTCAGGATCGCACGAGTACAATCCGGCGACACGCACGCTGGAGCTCATGTTGACTGACCCGGCGTTACGCTACGATGAGTACACGGTGACACTGCCGTCCTCCGGACTGGCCGACACGTCCGGCAACGCCCTGACGGCCACGAGTGTTGTGACTCGTGCGCCGCCATTCACGGCAGTGACGAACTCGCCGACGAGCACGACTGTGTCGTTCTTTGGCGCACCGTCTAATATTCTCAACGTGGGACAGTGGGTGGTGACTGACGACGACGACGGTGATTCGATGACATCCGAGGATAGACAGGTAACGACAATTGTGCTAGGCACCAAATCTGCGAGCCGACTCCATGGGCAGGCTTTGATCGCTACACTAGTTGTGAACACGGCAACAGAGATGACGATCACGCACGCGCCGCTCTCTTCGACGGGATCCACACCGGCTGTCAGGCACAACATTAGCATTGGCTCTGTGGTTAACCCACTTGGGCTCAACGTGCCACATTTCACCGCCGAGTCCGTCGACGCAGTGCGGCCGACGTACACGGCAAAGACTGTGAGCCGAACCGAGACGGACGTCTCGTTCAGCGAGGCCGTCGTCCTGCCCGCCGTCGGCTCGCGCGCTGCCGGATGGACTGTTGGCGGGTTTGGCGCCTCGGCTGCTGGCAGCCAGCTCAACGGCGCACTCACACTGACACACCCGGACACGGGCTCAACTGCTGCCATGCCGGTAGTTGCCTATACGGTGCCGACTGGCGATAGTGCCCCGCCGGGGATCGTGGATCTTGCGGACAAAACGCTTAATGCGCTGCCCGCCCCTCAGGCCACAGACGGCACGCCGCCAGCACCCGTTGCCTCGTTTAGCGCGGATAACATGATCACAGTCAACTTTGGCGAGTCGATGGCCAACGCGGGGACAATAGCCGGCCTGGCGTACACAGTCACAATGCCTGATGGAAGCGATGATGGTGACGCTCCGGACACCGTACCGCAGGCAACGGGATCGCCGGCGTATGACGCAAGCGCAAACACGCTTACCATCACGCTGGCCTCCAACGCCGTTAATGGAATAGAGCACACGGTCAGCCTGCCGTCGACCGGACTGGCCGACGCGCAGGGCAACGCAGTCACGGAGCGCTCGGTGTCAGCTGCAAACGGGGACGCCCCGCCGGCAGTCTTTACTGCAAGGACGCTAGACTCAGATCACATCGCCGTGACATTTCCGTCGCGCCCGACCGGCACACTCGATGTCAACGACTGGAAAGTGAGCGAGGACGGCACGGACAGGATGGTCATGGCAGTCACGTCGGCAATTGGTATCTTTGAAGATATGGAAGTGCTCGCCCGCTCGTACGTCCTGACTCACGTTGGCCTGGCCTCGACGGCCTCGACGCCAAAAGTGACATACAGCTCGGCGAGTGGTGACCTGTACTACGGCAGTACGCCTGTGCCAACAGGTCTGGCAGTCGCCGCCGACACGGCGCCCCCGGAGATAAGGGCAGCCGTGATAACCACGCCGACCTCGCTGCACGTCACGTTCACCGAGCCCGTCACGTTTGTGGAGAACATGGAGGGCACGTCCAACCCGTACGTCGCGGCCATCGAAGGCACGGACAACGACTGGGTTGTGGAACAAGAAGGCAGCATCTCCGTCACCCCTGTGGAGATACAAGTGCTGTCCGCCACGCGCCCAACACCGTTAACGTACACACTCAGCCTCGGCTCGCCGATCGTGGCTGGCACGGAGTACGTGGTGATTCCAGACTATGATATAGCGGACATGGCCGAGCCTGCCAACGCGGTGGGCGCAGTAGAGTCGGCCATGATCACGCCTGCGAACTCGTTTACGGCCGAGACGCAGACGCTGACCACAACAAAGGTCACGTTTGATGGCAGCCTTGGAGGCACGCTTGACACGAGGAACTGGACGGTCACCGAGAACGACATTGCCGGCTCGCCGGACGCGGCGCTGGGCATATCGCGCGTGGCGACTGTGGCGACCTCCGGCTCGGTGACTGCAACGCCCGAGACCACGACGGGGGCCGGTGACGCAGTCACGCCTGCCATACCGTCGAGTCCTGCCGTCACGGAGCTGCTCATCACGCACGGGCCGCTCTCCTCGACGGCGGCCACGCCGTCTGTCACGTATGTGGCCGGAACCCTGACGGATGGCGGAAATGCCGTGCTGTCGTACTCGACTGAAGCCAGTGACGGCGCGCCGCCCGAACTGGCAGCCGGAGACTCGCTGTACATGAGGGCGCAAGAGAATGCGCCCAACACGACGGGCTTTGCGAAACCTGCCCTCCTAGCTGAAAATGTGTGGGTTATAGGAATATTCACTGAACCGCTATACGTCGGCAGCACGGCTATCCTGACAGATTCTGCAAGCTATGATCCTGCCCGCGCCACCATCACGCTCTTTCCGGGAGAGAGCTCGTCGACGACGGCCTCGGCAGCTGGCGGTCTGAAGCGCAGTGCCTCCTCTGATCCGACCCGTTACCAGTACAACTATTCACACACCGTGACGGGCACCTCGCCAGAGGTTGACGTCACGTTCACGCTCACCGTGACTGACGCTGAGGGGAACATGGCGACATACACGCATGATAACCTGACAACCGGCGCGACTAATGCTGACGGCAGCTCCATAGCAGGTGCCGGATACCGCGTCAGCATAGACCGCACGCCTCCCACAATGGTCACAGACGGTGACACGAGGACGACGTCGGTCACGATGCTGACTGTAAAGCTGTCCGAGAACCTGCCCAGAAGCGCAACGGTGCTTACAACAGACTGGGCAGTCGCCGAGGGCACGACCACAGTCACAGTCACGAGCGCGACCCTCAACGCGGCGCGCGACCGAGTGAACATAGAGTACGAGGATGCGGACGTTGACACTAGCTTTGCGCCGACTGTGACGTATATGGGCACTGGCCTGAGTGACGGGGCCGGCCACCCCCTGGCCAGCGGCTCAGAGGTGATCGTTTCGGACAAGCTCGTGCCCTCCATAGACACTGTCACGTTCCCCTCGCACAGAACCGTGCACGTGACGTTCACCGAAGACGTCGAGCTGCCATCCACGACTGCAGGGTGGAGCATCACGCCTGACCTTGGCGTGAGCAGCCTCACGCAGCCCGGCTCGGATCGCTTTGTGCGCATGAACCTCGGCAGTGATGCGACAATCGGGGACACCTATATGATCCGCGTCGGCCAAGTCACGGACAAGGCCACGGTGCCCAATTCGCTTGCGGCCGGCATGGTGGTGACGCAAGAGTATCTGGAGATAATCCCGCCGGCCGCATACACGGCGACGACCCACAGGGTGGCGGACTCGACCTATGTCAGGATCGTGTTCACCAGCACGGTCACGGGCAACATCCACCTCAACGAGTGGTTTGTCGGCACGGCGCGTGACGGAACCGGCGGGACGCAGGCCACCGCGTTCTCGGCTGTGTGCACGAGCGGCGGCGCCCCGACGGCGGTGTCAGCCACGCCGTTTGACATTACCAGCATATGCCAAGGCACCGACACCGAGCCGCTCACGTTCTACATCGGCTATGACGCGCAGGCCTCTGATGCCACCCCCCACATCGCGTACAGGCCGGCCTCGGGCCAGACAATGCCGGTGCTCTTGGCCTCTGACGGCACGCCCATCGCGGGGCGCACGACGGCAATCGACGGCCTGCCGCCGCTCTTTACGGCCAAGACGGTCTCGCCTCGGTCAATAGAGGTCACGTTTGACGAGGACGTCACTGCCGCCGCAGGCGGGCCGGACGCCTCGCGCTGGTACCACTATGCGACGGCGACGACCCCGCCGGCACTGCCCACGGCAACAGAGCTCGCCGCGGCCGTCACGGCGGGCACAAGCTTTGGAACCGCGACGCTTGAAGGGCGCACGCTCACGCTCACGCTGGCCGAGTCGACCGTGATCACAAGCGGCTGGGGCACAGGCGACACGACCATCACGCCGCCCGCGCTGGGCTATGACGTCCCTGCCTCCATGATGTCGGACATACTTGACGCGTCTGCGGCAGCCAATGGCCTGGCGGCCAACACGGCAACGAACAACATTGCGGATGACGCGCCGCTCTCGGCGTACCCGCTCACGCTGACCGTCGCAGACGAGGCTAGCGGCTCGTTCACGGACAGGACGGGGGCAAACTCCCAGCACGCCAACGCCGGTGACAGGATCACACTCGACGTCACGTTCAGCGAGGACATCGTGACGTCGCCGGCACCGACGATAACGGTGCCGGGCACGCACAGGACAAGCGCGCCGACGGCGATGGGCAACGACGGCGACACCGACGACAGGACGTGGTCACACTCGTTCGTGGTGGACGCCGCCGACGACAATGCTCCATTAGAGTTTGCCATACGCGCAACGGGGGCAAACCCCGCGACTGACGTGGAACTGACCCAATCGCACATTACGTCCGGCGGCAACGCCGTCATAGACACCGTGCCTCCAGAGCTCCTCTACGTGGTTCGCCCACCCATGAATGATCATGATTCTGATCAGCGATTGATATTCACCGAGCCTGTGCACGGCACAGCCATGGCAGTGTCACAGGGCCCAGACACGGCGCACACCTTTGGCCCGGTCCATAACAACATGTTCACCGTACCTGCCGACGCTCCCACGGACACGATCAAGCAATTCCAGGCGGTCATAGCTGGCACTGGCACATACTCACTCACTTTAACCGGCCTGACTGACAGGGCCGACAATCCGCTTGTTTACACGGTGAACCGTGAGCAAACGACTCCGGTCAGAGCCGGCTCTGGAAGCACTCTTGCTGTGCCCGAGTTCTCCGTGCCACCTGCAGGCTCGTACACAATCGAGGCGCCGGAGGGCGAGAGAGGCGGGTTGGGCGAGAGCACGATCATCCGCCTGACTGAGCAACGCAGTGACACACTAGCTGGAACGATAACGGTGAACGTGGACGGGGTGACTGTCACATTACGCCAGTCGACGGTGGTCGAAGACTTTGGAGATGTTGACACTGACGAGTCCGTAGTGGTCGTGCGACTCCCTCCCCCGGCGCGCGACACCGAGTACGTCGCAGCGATAGGAGCAGACGAGGAGGAGACTGCGGCCAACGAGGCAGTGACCAGGGTTCTGGCCTCCAGGCCGCCGGCGACGCTAGTCGAGTTAGGCAAGAGCGGCGATGCGGCTCCGATGACATTTGACAGGCCTGTGGCAATAAGGCTGCTCGGTGCCGGCGCTGCGGTTCACGCGTTCTGGCTGTCCGGCCCAAATGGCTTAACCGTTAACGCCATACCCGAGTGTGAATCGCGTGACGCCTCTGAAGTGCCCGGAGATATTGGCTCTGGCGCCATCGAGCTCAATGAGTGCCGCGTGCGCGATGGCGGGGATCTCGTGATATGGACAAACCACTTTACGCGCTTTGGCGCCACTGCACCAGGCGTCAGCGGCGGCGGCGGGGACGGCTGCGATGACTGCACGCCGCCGACGCTGGGAGTCGACTCCACGGGGACCAGGCGCGTGAGCCAGGGGTTCTCGTACAACGGAGAGGCCGTGGATGCCGAGTACTATTACACGCCCATGCCGCTCATAACCGTGGAGACAGGAGTCGAGAACGTCGCGATCATAAAGGTCTTTGAGGACACGGGCCCGCTCAACGTCAGGCACGTCGGCCTGGCCTTTGGCCTGGGGCGCGGGCAGCACTTTGGCGAGTCGGGCGCCGAGATAAGGGTGAGCCTGCCGTACGGCAACGGCAACGCGACGGCCTCGGTAGGCGGCGCAGTCGACACGATAGACGCCGAGACGCTGCGCGCGAGCTCGGAGATCGGCGCGT
Source organism: Cenarchaeum sp. (assembly GCA_963692915.1). Lineage (GTDB taxonomy): Archaea > Thermoproteota > Nitrososphaeria > Nitrososphaerales > Nitrosopumilaceae > JAHRAL01. Next base: position 648,687 of record OY843584.1, on the reverse strand, counting down.
GCATGCCAGGCTCGGAGGCCGAGTGCCGCATAGTCACGATACACCACACGTTCCGCGAGCCCCTCAACTTTGACGTCGTCTCGACGGTCGTCTGGGACGAGAGGCGCAACTCGTGGCAGAACTTTTTCAACCACGGCGTCCACGTGACCGGCGAGTCGCTAAACCCGAGCCACGGCATCGAGGTCAACGGCGGGGCGCTCGTGCTCTACCCGCTCATAGCCGGCAACGTCGATGCCGACGGCGACGGGACGTACGACTATGACACGCGCCACGTGACGTACATGCTCGACGGCGAGTACCGCGTCTACCGCATCACCCCGGCCGGCACGTACGAGCCGCTGCGCAACCTCGCCTCGCTGCACCACGAGATCGACGAGTCGATGTACGAGGAGGATCGCGCGACGCAGCACGGCTGGGCGCGCGGCACCGACAGCTTTGCTGAGCTCATCGCGTCCGAGCGCGCGATCGCCGAGGAGCACCTGCGCGCCATGGGCGTTGTGCCGGCCGCGCCGGCTGCCGAACCGGCCTATGTCGCCTCCCCGGAGCCCGAGGACCAAAAGGAGTACCTCGAGCGCCTCCGCGCAAAGATCGCCCACGAGATAAACCTCGCCGAGCTTGCGCTCCTAGAGATGTACCCTGCGCCGCCCCCGGAATAGCTGCGCGGCATGCGCGTGTGCGACGGCGCGCCATCGCGCATCGCAGCCTGCTGATCTCGGGACTGGCGGTTCTGCCCAGGCGGCACCGCCAGGCCCGTTTGGCGCCAGGCCCTGCGGCACAGCCAAACCCGGCATCCGGGACACCGTGCCGACGCAAGCCCATCCCGGGCAGGACGCGCGATTCCGGCGGCGGCGAGCGCGCCCCGGAGGGCGCAAGCCCGGCACGGCTCATCCCGCATGTGATCCTTTTGCAGGGGCGCCAAAGGCGCACATCAGTATACCGGGGATATCCCGGCGCGGCGACATGACAGGGCCTGTTGGCCGCCTCTGGAATTTCATGCCGTGCCGTTCCCAGGAGCTGCTGCCCGCGTCTATTCGTGGGCAAAGCAGGGCACGGCCCAGCACTTCACACTGAAATTAAGTCATGCTGCCACATGGAAAACGACGAGCGTAGCGACTCTGAGTCTGATGCGCCGAGCATTGCTGAAACCCGAACGATACTGCTTGGCAAGCCAAGGTTCGCAAAAGGCTCTGCGGCTAGGTCGGGGCATGCCGTATAATGGGGGGGGGGGGGGGGGGGCATTTTGGGCGCAAACCCACCAATTGTGTTATATACTCGTATGTTGAAAGGGCGGCAGTATGCGGGCTGCAGTGCCAACACTGGCGTTTGCGATCATGTCGCTCTTTCTTGCCGCCTCTGTCAGCGGTGCGACGGCCCAAACGGCAGACACGGATCCTCCGGGGGTCACCGTCCTCACGGTCACCGTGGCCGACAATACTGGCAGCAGCTTTGTGGATCGCACTGGAGGTCTTGCGCACTGGGCTAACGCCGGTGACAGGATTACCATAGACGTGACGTTTGACGAGGACGTCGCGACATCGCCGGCGCCGACGATAGTGGTCCCTGGAGCGCACAGGACGCCGACGGCCGTGGACATGGTCAACACCGCCGACAGCAATGACCGGAGCTGGCGGCACACGTTCACTATAGATGCCGCTGACACCGGTGGTTTCACACTCACCTTTACCATCGTGGCCAGGGACACGGCAACTCCCCCAAACGTGAGCCCAACATCGGGAGCCAACTTGATAAATTGGCAAGACACCACGTCAGGCAGCACTGCCAACGTGCTCGTGCGCGCGAATGTTCTGTCCTCAGCAGAGTTTACGGGCCCAAGGACGATTCTCATGAAGTTCGTGGACACTATCGCCACTGACACCGCCACTACGTCCAACATGGCAGTCACTGCGCCTGACAACACGTTAACTCCCCATGACGCAGACACCATGCCAGACGTGATCACCGTGTCGAGTGTTTCCCGTTCTACCGCCAGGAATGTCGAGGCCACGCTAAGCGCCGATGCGATCCCCGGCGTCGTGTACACAATCGCGCCAACATTCGCAAACGGCCCCGGCACCCCATTTGACCCCGCAACGTGCGGCGCCACGTGCGAACTGACGCACACGCCGCCGCTGGTTTTGAGCTCTGCAGAGTTTACGGGCTCAAAGACGATTCGCATGACGTTTGACGACACCATCGACATGTCCACCGCCACCACGTCCAACCTTGGGGTCACGGCGCCTGACAACACGTTAACTCCCCATGACGCAGACACCCTGCCAGACGTGATCACCGTGTCGAGTGTTGCGCGTACTACCGCCATGATCGTCACGGCCACGCTAGGCGCCAATGCGATCCCCGGCGTCGTGTACACCATCGCGCCGACATTCGAGAACAGCGCTGGCACCCCATTTGACCCCGCAACGTGCGCTGCCACGTGCACACTGACGCACACGCCGCCGTTCCGTGTGGACAAGACCGGCGATACCAGCTATTTTGCAGTTCTCAAGTCCAGGGCGGACGGCAGCACGATTCGCGCATCCGAGTTCGTCATCATCAACCTCCCTGATTCTACGAGGGAAATACCCGTTACGGCAGTTGGACATCCCTTTTCATCCGCTGGTAGAGGTGTCACGTCCACGATAGATAACAGGCTAGACTTTGACATTCGCGTTGCCTTTTCTGGCGCCTTGGGTCCTGATGAGACGCCGACGATCAGGTACACCTCACCGGCCACTGGGGGTCTAGCGTTTGGCGGCACGGACCTGGGCGCCGGGGTGTGGGATATCGTCGCAGTCGACAAGGAGAGCATTACCACTTTTGCCCCATCTGTTAGCAGTGATGGCACGAGCGTGAGAGTCACATTCAGTGGCCCTGTCACTGTGCTTCCAGAGTCCGTTATACATGTGCACACCGCGGCCGGCACAACAGGACCTGTTGCAGGCTCTGTTGGGGGCTCCAATCTCATGGTCTCGCCGACCAACCCCAACGAGGTGGTTGGGACACTGCCACAGCGCCTCAAGAGCGGCGAATACATTCCCGATGCGCAGAACTTTGCGGATAGGGCCACGCCGCCAAACCAGTCCGCTGGGAAATCCGGGATCTCGGTCGTTAACTCGCCTGCCCCCGAGATCTCCGTGGCGCTCTTGACGGGCGACCGCACGACGGTGGTCAGGCTTGACGAGGCCGTGAGCGGGACGCTGCGCGCCGCTGACTGGAGCCTCGCGGGCATGACGTCTGACGGTCCGGTCACCGTGGAGATCCAGTCAGTCAGGGCCGGCGAGCACAGCACAGTCGACCTGCTGCGCTCGCCGACAGTCGAGCTCAGCTCGGCGACTGCGTTTACGCTAAGGCACGAGTCAATATCGAATTTGGATTTGACATCAATGCCGGGCATCATGTTCGCAAAGCCGGCGACGCTTTTGGCAGGACAGACGGCCCTGGCCGACTCTGGCGGCGACCCGATGGACACCGACCCGTTCACGCTGGATGAACTGATGTTGGTTGATCGCACCCGTGAGATACCGCCGCCAAAAACGGTCGTTGATGGCACCCCGATGACGCTGGTCTCGGCGACACTCGACTCGCCAACGCAGGTGAGCGCGACGCTCTCAAAGTCTGTCGACGCCAATATTGTCCTCACGGGCTCAGAGTGGACCATTGGCGGCGGCATAACGTTTGACTCGGGCCATGTCGCCGCCGACAGGATCACGCTCACGCGCACACAGGCACTGGACTTTACCGACCTGGCCGCCGGCACGGCACTGCTGTACACGGGATCCGACACGGCCTCCAACAGGGTCGTTGACGCGTCAGGGCGCAACGTCCTGCGCACCGGATCGTCTGTGCCCCTCACCGACGGCATCGGGCCCACGGCTAGCGCGTCATTTGGGGCACCCGGCGTGATCAATGTGGCCTTTAGCGAGGCCCTTGCCAGTCCGGAGACGATAGCGGGCCTCACCTACACGGTGACCGAGGACTCGACAGCAGTGACGCTGTCCGGGCCACACGAGTACAATCCCCACACGCACACGCTGGAGCTGATGCTGGCCGGCACGGCGACACACCGCGACGTGTACGCGGTGGCACTGCCGTCCACGGGACTGGCCGACACGTCTGGCAACGCCCTGACGACCACGACTGTCATGGCGACTGCGCCGCCATTCACGGCAGTGACAAACTCGCCGACGAGCACGACTGTGTCGTTCTTTGGCCCGCCGCTGACTAGCGGCTTTCTCAACCTTGGCCATTGGATAGTGACTGATGATGATGACGGTGATCCGCAGACGTCCGAGAGGAGGCAGATATCCTCACTCATGCTGGGCACCGCGTCCGTGTTTGTGGCTCAATCGCAACTCCTTCCCACAATTAAGCTGTCTCCATCGAACACGGCGACCGAGATGACAATCACGCACGCGCCGCTCTCATCGACGGGATCCACGCCAAATGTGAGGCACAACCTCATCCCCCAAATCGGCCTGCCCCCCGGGGTGAGCGGTACCCCGTCGGCCATCCAGGGACTCTCCGTGCCGTATCACGACGCCGAGGCAGTTGACAACATGCCGCCGACGTACACGGCAAAGACTGTGAGCCGCACCGGGACGGACATTACGTTCAGCGAGGCCGTCGTGCTTCCTGTCGCCGGAGAGCGCGCCGCTGGATGGCAAGTTGGAGTGCATCAGGCCTCGCATGCCGGCAGCCAGCCCTCTGGCGCATTAACGCTGTATCATGCGGACACGGCGTCGACTGGGGCCACGCCGCCGGTCACCTACACGGTGCCGACCGGTTCGAACGCCCCGCCGGGGATCGTGGACACTGTGGGCAATGCGCTCTCCGCGCTGGTGGCAAGGATGGCCGCAGACGGCGCCCCTCCGACGCCTGTGGCCTCGTTTGGCGCGGCTGACACGATCACGGTCAACTTTGGCGAGGCGATGGCCAACACGGGGACGATAGATACCCTGACGTACGCCGTGACCGTGCCTGACGGGGACGACGCCGGCAGCGATCCGGACACCGTGACGCCGGCAGCGGGATCGCCGGCGTACAACGCAGGCACGAACACGCTCACCATCACGCTGGCCTCTGCGGCCACGACTGGCGTCGAGCACACAGTCAGCCTGCCGTCGACCGGACTGGCCGACGCGCAGGGCAACGCAGTCACGGAGCGCTCGGTGTCAGCGGCATTTGGGGACGCCCCGCCGGCGGCCTTTACGGCCAGGACGATAGACTCGAGGACAATCGCCGTGACGTTCCCGCTCCAGCCGGGCGGCACACTGGATGCCGACGACTGGGCCGTGACCGAGGCCGGCACGGACAGGCGCGTCACGGCAGTCTCGGCGGCGACTGGGACTCTCGAAGGCCCTGCCGAGCTGCTCCGCCGCTCGATCATCCTAACGCACGACGGCCTGGCCTCGACGGCCTCGACGCCAAAGGTGACATACACGGCCACTGATGGCGACCTGACCTATGGCGTTACAGTGTTGACGACAAGCCAGGCCACCGCCGCTGACACGGCGCCCCCGGAGATAAGGGCAGCCGTGATAACCACGCCGACCTCGCTGCACGTCACGTTCACCGAGCCCGTCACGTTTGTGGAGAACATAGAGGGCACGTCCAACCCGTACGTCGCGGGCACCGAAGGCACGGACAACAATTGGGTTGTGCAAGAAGACGACGGCTCCCCCTCCACCTCCCCCGTGGGGATACAAGTGCTGTCCGCCATGCGCGAAACACTGTCCACGTACACACTCAGCCTCGGCTCGGCGATCATGGCTGACAGGGAGTACACGGTGATTCCAGACTATGATATAGCGGACATGGCCGAGCCTGCCAACGCGGTGGGCGCAGAAGAGTCGGCCATGATCACGACTGCGGACTCGTTTACGGCCGAGACACAGACGCTGACCACAACAAGGGTCACGTTTGATGGCAGCCTTGGGGGCACGCTTGACACGATGAACTGGACGGTCACCGAGAACGACGCGGCCAGTGACGCAGGCAATGTGGCGCTGGACATATCGCGCGTGGAGACTGTGGCGACCTCCGGCAAGGTGACTGCAACGCCGGAGACCTCGGCAGGGGCAGGTGACGCAGTCACGCCGGCCATACCGTCGAGCCCTGCCGTCACGGAGCTCCTCATCACGCACGGGCCGCTCTCCTCGACGGCGGCCACGCCGTCTGTCATGTATGTGGCCGGAACCCTGACGGATGGCGTGAATGCCGTGCTGTCGTACTCGACTGAGGCCGGTGACGGCGCGCCGCCCGCACTGGCAGCCAGAGACTCGCTGCACATGAGAAAGCAGGCCTCTACCCCCTCAAACAGTCCCTACCTCGCGAATCCTGCTCGCCTGAATGACAATGTGTGGGTTGTCATAACAGTCACCGAGCCGCTCTACGTCGGCAGCACGCTCATTCCCGTGAGCGCCACAGTCAGTAACACGGCGGCTCTTGGCACCGCGATGTTCTTTACGGACTCGGGCTCGCCGGTGACTAGCACGAGCGTGTTCAGGCCAGATCAGGCCAACCCCCTACGGTACATCTATTCGCACAGCGTGACGAGCAGCTCGCCAGAAGGTGACGTCACGTTCAGCATCACCGTTACGGACGCTGAGGGAAGCGCGGCAACATTCACGCACGCCGACCTGACGACCCGCGCGACTAATGCTGACGGCAGCTCCATAGCAGGTGCCGGATACCGCGTCAGCATAGACCGCACGCCTCCCACAATGCTCACAGACGCTGACACGAGGACGACGTCAGCCACGTCGCTGACTGTAAAGCTGTCCGAGAACCTGCCCAGAAGCGCAACGGTGGGTTCAGCAGACTGGGGAGTCGCCGAGGGCACGACCACAGTCACAGTCACGAGCGCGACCCTCAACTCGGCACGCGACCTCGTGACCATAGCGTACGCCGATGCGGACGTTGACACTAGCTTTGCGCCGACTGTGACGTATATGGGCAGTGGACTGAGTGACGGGGCCGGCAACCCCCTGGCCAGCGGCTCAACGGTGATGGTTCCGGACAGGCTCGTGCCCTCCATAGTCTCTGTCACGTTCCACTCGCTCAGAACCGTGCACGTGACGTTCACCGAAGGCGTCGAGCTGCCATCCACGACTGCAGGGTGGAGCATCAGGCCTGACCTTGGCGTGGACAGCCTCACGCAGCCCGGCTCGGATAACTTTGTGCGCATGAACCTCGGGAGTGATGCGACACTTGGAGCCACCTACATGATCCGCCTCGGCCAAGTCACGGACAAGGCCACGGCGCCCAATGCGCTTGCGGCCGGCACGCAGGTGACGCAAGAGTATTTGGAGATAATCCCGCCGGCCGCATACACGGCGACGACCCACAGGGCGGCAGACTCGACCTATGTCAGGATCGTGTTCACCAGCACGGTCACGGGCAACATCCACCTCGACGAGTGGTTTGTCGGCACGGCGCGTGACGGAACCGGCGGGACGCAGGCCACCGCGTTCTCGGCTGTGTGCACGAGCGGCGGCGCCCCGGCGGCGGTGTCAGCCACGCCGTTTGACATTACCAGCATCTGCTCCGGCACCGACACCGAGCCGCTCACGTTCTACATCGGGTATGACGCGCAGGCCTCTGATGCCACCCCCCACATCGCGTACAGGCCGGCCTCGGGCCAGACAATGCCGGTGCTCTTGGCCTCTGACGGCACGCCCATCGCGGGGCGCACGACGGCAATTGACGGCCTGCCGCCGCTCTTTACGGCCAAGACGGTCTCGCCCAGGTCAATAGAGGTCACGTTTGACGAGGACGTCACGGCCGCCGCCGGCGGGCCGGACGCCTCGCGCTGGTACCACTATGCGACGGCGACGACCCCGCCCGCACTGCCCACGGCAACAGAGCTCGCCTCGGCCGTCACGGAGGGCACAGACTTTGGAACAGCGGAGCTTGTCGGGCGCACGCTCACGCTCACGCTGGCCGAGTCGACCGTGATCGCAAGCGGCTGGGGCACAGGCGACACGACCGTCACGCCGCCCGCGCTGGGCTATGACGTCCCTGCCTCCATGATGTCGGACATACTTGACACGTCTGCGGCAGCCAATGGCCTGGCGGCCAACACGGCAACGAACGACATTGCGGATGACGCGCCGCTCTCGGCGTACCCGCTCACGCTGACCGTCGCAGACGAGGCTAGCGGCTCGTTCACGGACAGGACGGGGCCAAACTCCCAGTACGCAAACGCCGGTGACAGGATCACACTCGACGTCACGTTCAGCGAGGACATCGTGACGTCGCCGGCACCGACGATAACGGTGCCGGGCACGCACAGGACAAGCGCGCCGACGGCGATGGGCAACGCCGGCGACACCGACGACAGGACGTGGTCACACTCGTTCGTGGTGGACGCCGCCGACGACAACGCCCCATTCGAGTTTACCATACGCGCAACGGGGGCAAACCCCGCGACTGACGTGGAACTGACCCAGTCGGACATTACGTCCGGCGGCAACGCCGTCATAGACACCGTGCCTCCAGAGTTCCTCCAAGTGTTTCGCCCACCGGGAAACACGCATCAGCTGACAATATACACCGAGCCTGTGCACGGCGTAGCCAGTATAGTGTCGAGTGGCTCAATCGGCCAGGTCCATACCTTCACGCTTACCATAGCCCCCGAAGCTGCCACGCACACGATCAGACAAGTGCACTCGCGCGTGAACTTTGGCCCCTTCACAATCAGCATATCGGGCCTGACTGACAGGGCCGGTAACCCGCTTGTTCCCGTGCCGACCATGCAGGCGCCCCTGGTCGAGGCTGGCGGCACTCTTAGCGCGCTCGAGCTCACCGTGCCTGCCACAGGCGAGTACACAATCGAGGCTGTAGGGGAGGAGAGAGGCGAGCTGGGCGAGAGCACGAGGATCATCCTGAGTTCGCTGCCCAGTGACACGCTGGCCGGAACGATAACGGTGAACGTGGACGGGGCGACTGTCACATTACGCCAGTCAACGGTGGTCGAGGACTTTGGGGATGTTGACACTGACGAGTCCATCGCCGTCGCGCGACTCCCGCCCCCGGCGCGCGGCACCGAGTATGTCGCGGCGGAGGGGACAGACGAGGAGACTGCGGCCAACGAGGCAGTGACCAGGGTTCTGTCCTCCAGGCCGCCGGCGATACTTGTCGAGTTCGGCAAGAGCGGTGATGCGACTCCGATGACATTTGACAGGCCCGTGGCGATAAGGCTGCTCGGTGCCGGCGCTGCGGCTCACGCGTTCTGGCTGTCCGGCGCAGACGCCCTCACCGTTCACTCCATACCCGAGTGCGAATCGTTTGATGACTCTGGGGTGCCGAGAGGTATTGGCTCTGGCGCCATCGAGCTCAGGGAGTGCCGCGTGCGCGATGGCGGGGATCTCGTGATATGGACAAACCACTTTACGCGCTTTGGCGCCACGCAGGCCGGATCCGGCGGCGGCGGCGGCGGGGACGGCTGCGATGACTGCACGCCGCCGACGCTGGGAGTCGACTCCACGGGGACGAGGCGCGTGAGCCAGGGGTTCTCGTACAACGGAGAGGCCGTGGACGCCGAGTACTATTACACGCCCATGCCGCTCATAACCGTGGAGACCGGAGTGGAGAACGTCGCGATCATAAAGGTCTTTGAGGACACGGGCCCGCTCAACGTCAGGCACGTCGGCCTGGCCTTTGGCCTGGGGCGCGGGCAGCACTTTGGCGAGTCGGGCGCCGAGATAAGGGTGAGCCTGCCGTACGGCAACGGCAACGCGACGGCCTCAGTCGGCGGCGCAGTCGACACGATAGACGCCGAGACGCTGCGCGCGAGCTCGGAGATCGGCGCGTGCATGCCAGGCTCGGAGGCCGAGTGCCGCATAGTCACGATACACCACACGTTCCGCGAGCCCCTCAACTTTGACGTCGTCTCGACGGTCGTCTGGGACGAGAGGCGCAACTCGTGGCAGAACTTTTTCAACCACGGCGTCCACGTGACCGGCGAGTCGCTAAACCCGAGCCACGGCATCGAGGTCAACGGCGGGGCGCTAGTGCTCTACCCGCTCATCGCCAGCAACGTTGACGCCGACGGCGACGGGACGTACGACTATGACACGCGCCACGTGACGTACATGCTCGACGACGAGTACCGCGTCTACCGCATCACCCCGGCCGGCACGTACGAGCCGCTGCGCAACCTCGCCTCGCTGTACCACGAGATCGACGAGTCGATGTACGAGGAGGATCGCGCGACGCAGCACGGCTGGGCGCGCGGCACCGACAGCTTTGCGGAGCTCATCGCGTCCGAGCGCGCGATCGCCGAGGAGCACCTGCGCGCCATGGGAGTTGCGCCGGCCGCGCCGGCTGCCGAGCCGGCCTATGTCGCCTCCCCGGAGCCCGAGGACCAAAAGGAGTACCTCGAGCGCCTCCGCGCAAAGATCGCCCACGAGATAAACCTCGCCGAGCTTGCGCTCCTGGAGATGTATCCGGCGCCGCCCCCGGAATAGCTGCGCGGCATGCGCGTGTGCGTCATGATTGCCCTGATTAGATAGCAAGCGTGTGCCACGTGGAAATATTGCTCTTGGCCGACATCACTTGCCCGTGCCGCCATGGCACACCCACTTGCCGTCCTGCAGGACAAAGCACCTGACTGCCGAGCGGACAGGCTCGGGAACCTTTTCGCGCAGGCGCAGCACCGCCGGTGAGTCAGACCACGTGTCGCAGCCAACAAACCCCATGGCCTCCCACTTTGACATGTTGTGTATGACGTGCTCGGGATGGCTGCTCACCTCGGCTGCCGACTCGACCTCGACGCTGCGCGCGCAGTCGCGCTCATAGTCATACGCGATCATGTCAACAGAGTTCAACGAGCCAATCGTGCGCCCCTGCGCGGCGATGGCCGCAAAGCGGCCTTTGGCCACATTGTGCTCAAAGGCCGCGCACGCGGCCTCCTCGACTCCCCTGGCACGGCCGATCGCGCCAAATGAGCAGGGCAGGTACGTCTCCCTGGCAAGGTCGGTGAGCGCGTGCGTCGGGTGCGCCACGGTCCCGCTCCGGCGATCCGAGATCCTCTTCACGAGCCTGTCATGCACCATCGAGGTGAGCGCCGAGGAGATCTCGTAGCGCATTTTGATGAGGCCCACGACAGCGGCGCTCTCGGCGAGCTGCGTGACACTAGAGCCGCCGTCGCGCATCGCCACGATGATGTGCCACCATAGCCGGGCAGGCAGGAGGACTGACAGCTCTGCCTTCCACGCGTCATGCGGGATTGATCCTGCGCCGTCATCAGGCCGGTGTGTGTCAGACATCCTTTTGAGGAACATCGCGAGGTGCGCGTCATCAGTCACGCGCGGCGGCGGGGCGTGCGCCACAAAGCGCACCGGCGGGGCGCGCTCGGCGCCCTTTGGCGGGACGCGGCTGATCAGAAACGAATGGTTTGGCAGGCCGCTGATCTGGTCGATGATCTCGGCGGCGTGTGCGGGGTCTATCGCGTTGGCTATCGTGCGCGCGTCTCCCCCGACTGCCCTGCCGTGTATGTGCGTCGAGGTGTTGCCGAGCACCATGTCAAGCATCGGGCGATCCACCTGCGAGAGGTTCTGGTGCGCAAGCACGAGGCCCAGGCCGAGGGAGCGCCCGCGCGAGAGCATCGACTTTAGCAGCGTGACGTCGCGCATCATGTGAAACTCGTCAAGGAACAGCGTGACAGGCGTGCGCTTCCCGCCGGCCTCGGCCCGTGAGAGGAGCGCGTTCCATATCTCGAGCGCTATGAGCGTGGGCATGATGGCGTGCACGTGCGAGGGCGTCTCGGCCTCAGACGCGCGAAATATCGTGATCTGGCCGGGCTCGAGCATCCTTGCAAAGTCGACTGTCCCATGGCGCGCCGAGAACCTCTTTTTCATGTACGCGTCGATGGCAAACGGCTCGATCCTGTTGATGAGCGGCGTCCACGAGTCCCGCGGCAGCCTCGAGAGCGAGGCGAACGCCTGCGAGAGGTCCGGCGAGGCCGTCGCCATGCGCCGCGCCGCTGCAGTCGGGTCATTCAGGCTCGTCGTGATGATGCCGTACAGGTCGGCCATCGTCGGCGAGGGCGTTTGCGAGTAGAGGTGCGCGAGGAGGAGCCTGATGAGGCGCTCGACCTGGACCATGACGGCCTGCTGCGAATAGACCTCCTTTAGGAGCGAGGAGACCTGGCCTATCTTGCGCGAGACGACCATGTCCCGCGAGGACTCGTCATGGGGCGGCAGCTCGAGGGGGTTTATCGCATACTCGGTGCGGTTCATGTCAATGTATGTCACGCGGCCCGAGTCGAGTGTCTCGGCGTCGAGCTGCGTGAGGTACGACAGCGCGTCGTCGTCCTTTACGTCCACTATTATCACGGCCCTGTCGTAGCCGTTGCCCTTTGGCGTGCAGAGGTGCAGCGCAAGCGACCTCATGAGGGACGTCTTGCCCGTGCCCGTTGCGCCCAGGAGATACGTGTGGGACTCCATGTGCTCCGGGGATATCGAGGCCGGCGACTCTGTGAGGCGCGCATAGTCAGCTGACGCAAGGTCATGGCCAAGCACGACCTCTTCTGCGCCGCCGCGCCTGCGCCGCATGTACCTGATCTCCAGTGCGGGGTCGTCGGGAATGCGCAGGAGCGCGGAGAGCTCGGGGTGCGTGGCCACGAGGACGGGGGACATGTCGCGCCCAAAGCCGAGCCTCGAGTCTTTCCACATTGCGCAGTTGTGCCCCAGTATGTCGTATGCGCCGTCTGAGGCGAGCTGTCGCGACTCGAGCCAGTCAAGGAGCGGCGCAATGTCATACATGTGCGCGCTGAGCGAGTCTCCCTCCACGGAGACGGATCCAAAGGCGGCGCCCAGTGCGGCAAGCGTTGCTTCAGGCGAGTCAGAGAGGAACGCCCCCCTGATCGAGAGGGCGACTAGCGGCAGGGTGGCCCTTGACGCATAGTGGGGCTCAAGGGTGCGCGCGATGATTCCGGTGCTGCCGTCTGCGCCATGCGCGCGCCGTATGGCCCTGTGCGCGTCGAGCGCATGGCGCGCGAGGATGCCTGTCTGGCTCTCAAAGACTGCCTGCACCCATATGCCCTCACCTGTCCTGGGGGCCATGGTGCGCGCCAGCGTGTTTTGCATGTTGGGCGGTGCAGAGACTGGCGCAAAGTTTAGCTGTGATGCAAGCTCGACGTCAAAGGCGCGCGCGGCCGGATCGCGCACCCACTCGGGTGCTGCCGCACCCACCCTGGCGCATTCATGGCCGGTCTCGGCCGGATATGACGAGTCCTCCGGCGAGGCCGAGGCGAGGAGGCGAATCCCCCCGCTGCCGGGATCCTTTACGATCTCCAGCGAGCGCGTCGAGGCCGAGGGGAGGATTACTGACTCGCGATCGCTGACCGGCGAGATTTCAAAGACGTTGGGGGCATTGCGCGTCGGCCGCACCGTGGCGTTCGCGTAAAGGCCGGCCTGCCAGTAGCGCGGATCGGGCACGCCATTGACGAACTTGCGCACCGGCCTGCCGAGCCGGTTCTGCTCGGTCCATGGGGACATGGTCTAGAGTTGGGCCGGGTTGATGTTAAGTATTGTGAACAAGGATGCCCCGTCCACAAGTGTGCGCCATGGGGCAAAAGGGGCTTTCCCGCAGGGTGCCGGAGGCCACAAAGCGTGTGTTTTGGCAGCCTGCCGGACCTGCCGGCCTTTGGTGAGCCCCACTGATCTGCGCCCGGCAGGCCATCTTGCCCGCTCCCACCTTTTGTGCAGGGCACCCCCTGGCATAACCCCAATGGATTAAAAGGAGCCGCACACGCGCACGCCATCGTGTCCTCTCATGTGGCTTCCCTAGTCGACAGCTTTCCCTCTGCCTATGAGCCGCGTGCCGTGCAGTCTGAGATTATGGGCCGCATAGACGACGCGCTCTCCTCGGGGTTTAGGCACATCATACTCTGCGCGCCGACCGGAATAGGCAAGAGCCACATAGCCATGGCGTTTGCGCGCGCGACGGGCTCATCGCACACGCTCACGGCGCAAAAGGTCCTGCAGGACCAGTACACGGGGGACTTTGCGTGGCTGCGGCCGCTAAAGGGCAAGTCCAACTTTCCGTGCCTCGTCCTCTGCGAGCAGGCAGGCACAGGCACTGATGCGGCCCGCGGCGATGACGCGCTGTCGTGCTCGCGCGCAAACTGCTCGTGGAGGGAGGTCGCCGCCGGAGGGCGCAAGCGGACAGTCTACTGTGAGCACAAGCCAATGCCCACACAGTATGCAGTCGACGGCCGCGGGACAGAGGCCGAGTCGATAAAGGCGCTCACCGAGGGCCAAAAGTGCCACTATTATGACCAAAAATACATTGCGCTCAACGCGTCGCACACGGTGTTCAACTATGCGGCGTATTTTTTGACTCGCAAGTACCCGCCATCCGGGGCCGCAGACATGCTAAAGCGCCGGTCCATCATTGCCGATGAGGCCCATGAGATAGAGGACCAGCTCATAGACATGATCGGCATGGACATATACCGCTCGCACCTCTCTGATGTGAACCTGCGCATGTCAGACTATGACACTGATGATGTTGATGGCGTGACAAAGATGGTCGAGCACGTCGCTGACGTGTACCACGAGGCAGTCGCCGAGATGGAAGAGTCCGGAAAGGGCGATGCGGTCGGCGACCGGCAGGATTCCATGGTCGCAAGGTACCGGCGAAGGCGAGATGACCTTGATGCCATACGCCACGAGCTTGACGGCGCGCCAGAGAACATGATAGTGCAGCCAACTGAGAGCGGCGGAATCTCGATAAAGCCCCTAGAGGTGGGCGCCCACGCGCGCAGATTCTTTGACATGGACCGCCAGCTCTACATGAGCGCGACTGTCCACAGGGAGATATTCTGCAAGACGATGGGCCTTGAGGAGGAGGACTGCGCGTTCATAGAGATCGAGCGCTCGCCGTTTCCGGCGCAGAGCCGCACGGTTCGCTTTATGGACGTGCGCAGGCTAAACGCGAGATCTACTGAGGATGACTATGGCGCAGTCTATGCGACCGTTGCGAGCATACTCAGAAACCACGCCGGAGAAAAGGGGCTCATACTGACCTCGCGCAAGGACCATTGCGACGCCATTGCCGCGCACGTCCGCTCCGAGCTGGGGGCTGCCGAGGCCGCGCGCCTCCGCATACTCCACAACGACTCCGGACAGGAGCGCGAGCAGACGCTGGCCGAGCACGGGCAGGACGGCGATCCCAGCGTCCTGGTCTCGCCGTCGCTCTGGTATGGCGTCGACCTAAAGGACGATCTCTCGAGGTTTCAGATCATCATAAAGACGCCATACCTGTCGCTTGGCGACAGGCGGACCATGGCAAAGATGAAAAAGGACGACATCTGGTACAGGTACACCGCGCTCACAAAGCTGCTGCAGGGCATGGGCCGCTCGGTTCGCAGCGCCGATGACCATGCCGTCACGTACATTCTTGATGCCGGCGCGCGCGACCTGGTCCAGAGGATGCGCAGGTATGTGCCCTCCTCGTACATGGATGTACTTGGCGGCGTGCTGGGCTAGGGGCCTCACTCTCTGTCGACAAACTCGCCGGGCTTTGGCGGGTCGGGGGCAAGGCCCTTTCGCTTGCGAATGTCTGCGACGACCTGGGACTGGATCGACTTTGGGGCCTCTGACCACGCCTTGAAGTGCGTGTTCCACATCGCCCTGCCGGCAGTCTGGCCCCTCATGGCCTCTGATAGGTCAAACGTCTCGGATGCCGGAAGCTCGCCGGTCACTATGCTAATCACGCCCTTTTGCTGCGTGTCAAGGACCTTTCCGCGCCTGCCCGATATGACCGTGGCGACGTTGCCTATCATGTCCTGCGGAACGCGAACCTCGATCGCAAGAACCGGCTCGAGGAGCGTCGGGTTGGCCATCAGTGCAGCACCCATGCACGCGCGCCGTGATGCCGGCCCAAGCTGCGCGAGGCCGCGGTGCGCGGGGTCCTCGTGGGGCACAAAGTGCGTAAAGACAAACTTGCAGTTGCGGACCTGTTCGCGCGCAACAGGCCCCTCCTTCATCACGTCATCAAAGCCCGAGAGTATCGAGTCAGTGGACTCTTGGATGAACTGAACCCCCTTTGTCGCGTTTATCATGACGTTTCCGCGCGGGTCAAAGCGCATGACGCTCTTTGCGACGTCTGGCTCCCAGCCGAGCTCGCGCAGCATCCTTGCGACCTCTTTCTTGTCCTTCATCTCCGAGAGCGTCCCGTCACGGATGCGGTCGGCAACGGCATCCTCGAGGGGCTCGACTCTCATGAATATCTTGTTGTGCCTGTTGGGCGACTTTGACATTATGGCGTCGCACGCGCCCCTCACCGTCTCCCTATAGTTGATGAGCGGCGGCGAGGTGATGATGTCGACCTTGTTCTCGGCTATTAGCGTCGTCGCGATATCCAGGTGCAAAACGCCCATTCCGGCGATTATCGTCTCGCCGCTCTCCTCGTTTATCTTTACCACGAGGTTTGGGTCCTCGATAGTCAGGCGCTTTAGCACGTCGACTAGGCGCGGAAGGTCCTTTGGGTGCTTTGGCTCTATGGCGATCTGCACGACGGGCTCAGAAACGTACTTTATTCCCTCAAAGACGTTTATGCCCTTTATGCTCGAGAGCGTCTGGCCTGCCCTGACCTCGGTGAGGCCCAGGAGGGCCGGTATGTTGCCCGCGCCGAGGCTGCCGACCTGCTCGCGCTGGTTTCCCATGAAAAAGTTGACGGACTGGACGCGGCCCTCGCGCTTTGTGTCAATGATGTTCACGGTGTCGCCGTCCTTTATCGTCCCGGAAAAGAGGCGCCCGATGGCCACCGGACCGGCCGCTGGATCCAGGGCCATGTTGACTATCATCATCACAGTGGGGCCGGACTCGTCACAGTTCACGATTGCGCGGCCAATTTCGGAGTCAAGGTCGCCCTTCCATATCTTTGGCACGCGGTACGCCTGTGCCACATGCGGGGGAGGGTGGTGCTTTACGACCATGCCGAGGATCGCATCGGCTATCGGGACGCGCTCGGCGAGGGCCTCGACGCTGCCGTCGGTGTCATATGCGGCATAGATGTCCTTGAAGGAGGCGCCCTTTTCCTTCATTATGTCAATGTTGAACCCCCAGCGGTCCTTTGCGGAGCCAAACGAGACGCTCCCGTCCTGTATTGACACCTTCCACTTTTCGCGGTACTCGGGCTCGGCATACGTGTCGATTAGCGAGTTAAAGTTTTTCACAACGTTGGCAAGCGTCTCTTGCATCTTTTCGGGCGTGAGGCGGAGCTCCTTTATGAGGCGGTCGATCTTGTTGATATAGAGGACAGGGCGCACACGCTCCTCGAGGGCCATGCGCGTCACCGTCTCGGTCTGCGTCATTATGCCCTCGACTGCGTCGCAGACGACGACGGCCCCGTCTATTGCGCGCAGGCTGCGTATGACCCTCCCGCTAAAGTCGACGTGGCCGGGCGTGTCTATCATGTTTATGACATACTCCTCGCCGTCCTTTGCGTATGCGAGCGTGACGTTTGCCTGCACTATGGTGATTCCCCTGTCCTGCTCCTGCTTCATCGAGTCAAGCGCAAGGGCCTTGCCGGCCGCCGAGGGCGCTATTATCCCCGAGTGCGCAAGGAGGCTGTCGCTCATCGTCGTCTTGCCATGGTCAACGTGCGCTATGACGCCAAAGTTGCGTATGCGCTCCTTGTCGCTGATCGTCTTTAGGACCTGCTCTGTTGACTTGTACTTCAACCGCCCAAAAGGCTCAAATGCTTGATAATAAACGTATATGGGCACCGCCCGCGCTTTCCGGTCCGCCTGCCGACGGCGTGTGGTTTCTTGCCTTGCTCGGGCTAGATTCCGGGGCCGGTGTGGCAATGGATGGGAGGGGCGCGTTCCCGCTCTTTTGGGACGATCGACTCGACGTTCACCCCGTCGTGCTCGCTCATTCCGGTCATGTGCGCCCCGGCAACCACATCTGGCGCTCCCTTTCCAACGAGTGTCCCAACGAGTCGCGCCATGGGCCTTGTCGAGGGTGCAGGGCCATAATGCCAGTCCATTGGCAATTAGTAGGGCTTTGTGCCCCGCCATGTTCATTGAACGCCGACGCATGATAGTTGATCACGTGCCTGACGGGGCGGCCTCTGGGTTTGCGGAGCCGTCGCGCCCCGCCCTACTTTTCTAAACAAGCAAGGCTGTCCCCACCCGGCCCATTTGCCATTCGGGTGGCCACGTGACCGTCTTGTGCGCTCCCAGAGCGCATGACCTGTTGTCGCGAATAAACACGGTTAAATTTGGACTGCCCGTCGCAGCGGTGACATGACACGGACGGGCTCTAAAGGCAGTGGAACCCCAAGGCACACCATGGTGTTTAATGTCGCCAGTGTCGGCCAGTATGGGCCTGACCCCGGCAGGATAAGGACCAGGAGCGGCCGGCGGCAGCTTCGCGCGGTGATTGCAGCCGAGCAGAGGCTTGAGCCGTGCCAGGTGGTCATAGAAAAAAATATTGGCATTATGAGGAGCATCGGAATGTACAGGGCAGCAGAGCTCGTCTGGGATGCCAAAGACAAGCTGGACACGGCATTGGAGCCCTATGGAAGCCTCCTGGATGTCGCGCGCATTGCGGCAGGGGACTGCGTTGGGCATCGCGATAGGGCGGAAAAGCTGGTCATGGCGCAGGAGGCGCACCTGCGCGCCGCAGGCCCCAAAGTCATGGACATGGCGCGAACAGTGGTCGAGCTTGTGCGCGCATTCAACACGATGCAGCTAGTGTGGGCAGAGAGCGTACCGGTATTCTATAGAAAGATCGAGCTCGCCGAAATCTTAAACATAATAAAGGGCGGCAAGTTTATGCGAAGGCTCCACTCACAGTACCGATTTACGGGGTTTAGCATGAATCAAAGATCCCCGTTTCACACCCATAGGCTGATCACGCTAGTGGTGGGGCAGGACGCGCTGCACCACGGCCCATATCCCGTAATGTACACGCTGTTTGAGTCACGCTCGGGAAATGACATTGAGGAGATCGACTCACCCAAGTCCGTTCGCCTGGTCCAGGAGTGCGAGGTGCGCGTTCCGGACGGGGCGCGGATGAACCTTGCAGAGGTAGCGGTCAAAGCAGACTTTGAACGAATGACGTTGGATGACATTATCGCCCTCAGCGGCAAGATCCATTTGCTAAAACGGCTGCAACCGGCTTAAGAATTATATATTGTGACGAGGCACGCCGTCCCATGAACGCAGCGAGCACCAAGCTTGAGGAGCCCGATCATGAGGCTGCGCTTGGCGAGGAGGAACGCAAGCGCGATGCGAAGCGCACGGCTGAGAGACTCATGGGAAGAATACCTCCATGGACCCCAGAGGAACTGTCAAAGATGGCCGAGCGCCACTGCGAGCTCACGGATCACATGGTCGAGATACTCGAGGAGGCCGGAGGCAGGCTCAAGCGGCTCGAGCTGGACAGGCGCATGATAGAGCGTTGGGGCATCTGCTATGAGGAGGCGATGGTCCCGGCGCAACTGTCGGGGATGGTGTCAGACTATGACTATGACGACACCGTGTTCCTCACGGATTATCCCGACAAGCCGACAGAGGCCCAAGGGTATCTGGTATTGAGGGATTGCAAGGTTCTGGGCATTGAAAAGGCCATAGACAACGATTCGGTGTTCACGCCGCTGGCAGAGCCAGGGGTCTTTACGCTGGACGCGTTCATGAAGCTCAGCAGGCGATCAAAGAGGGTGAACAGAAAGACGCCCGAGGTTAGCGCGTGCATAAAGAGGTACGCAGACGGCAGCGCGACGATAGAGGAGGTCGTGGAGTGCCTCGAGAGGGCAGTGGACCGGCAGGTCGAAGAAGAGCTAAACCCCGAGCTCGCACCGGCAGGCGCCTCTCCTGCCCCCGCAGCTCACGCCTAGGCGATTCTGCGTGGCGCATAGTCAGTCACGTGTCTGACGGAGCGGCCGGTCAGTGGGGCAGCCTCTGGGTTTGCGGAGTCGTCGCGCCCCGCCCTACTTTTCTAAACAAGCAGGGGCTGTCCCCACTTGGCCTATTTGCTATTCAGGTGGCCACGGGGCCGCCTTGTGCACGCCCGGAGCGCATGCCCTGCTGTCGAGAGTGGGCACGGTTAAATTTGGACTGCCCGTCGCAGCGGTGACATGACACGGACGGGCTCTAAAGGCAGTGGAACCCCAAGGCACACCATGGTGTTTAATGTCGCCAGTGTCGGCCAGTATGGACCTGACCCCGGCAGGATAAGGACCATGGACGGCAGGAGGCAGCTTTGCGAGGTGATTGCAGCCGAGCAGCGGCTCGAGCCGCGCCAGGAGGTCATAGCAAGGGAGGTGGATGTTATGAATGGAGAAGGGATGCACATGGCAGTAAAGCGCGTCATGCATGCCAGAAACGTGTTGGACCGGGCCTTGCAGCACCATGGCAGCCTCCTAGAGGTCACGCGTAATGTGGCAGAGGAATGCGTCGGGCATAGTGACAGGGCGGAAAAGCTGGTCATGGCGCAGGAGGTGCACCTGCGTGCCGCAGGCCCCAAAGCCATGGACATGGCGCGATCAGTGGTTGAGATTGTACGCGCATTCAACACTATGCAACCAAGGTGGGCAGAGGCCGCACCGGAATTTTTTAGAAAGATCGAGCTCGCCGAGCTTGAAAATGCAATAAAGAGCGGCAAGTTTAGGCGAAAGCGAGGCTCACAGTACCGCTTTACCGGATTTAGCATGAATCCAAGATCCCCGTTCCACGACGAAAGGCTGCTCACGCTAGTGGTGGGGCAGGGCGCGCTGCGATACCGCCCATATCCCGTAATGTACACGCTGTTTGAGTCACGCTCAGGGCATGACATTGAGGAGATCGACTCACCCAAGTCGGTTCGCCTGATCCAGGAGTGCGAG
Source organism: Cenarchaeum sp. (assembly GCA_963692915.1). GTDB lineage: Archaea > Thermoproteota > Nitrososphaeria > Nitrososphaerales > Nitrosopumilaceae > JAHRAL01. Next base: position 627,843 of record OY843584.1, on the reverse strand, counting down.
GTGCGCGTTCCGGGCGGGGCACGAGTGAACATTGCAGAGGTAGTGGTCAAAGCAAACTTTGAACGAATGGCGTTGGATGACATTACCGCCCTCCTCGGCAAGAGCCATCTGCTAAAACGGCTGGAACCGGGTTAAGAATTATATATTATGGCATGGTGTGCCGTCCCATGAACGCGGCGAGCGTCAAGCTTGAGGAGCCAGACGGCAAGGAGGCCGCGCCCGACGAGGAGTACAATTACGAGCTCGATTACATGACGCCAGAGGCCCTGTCAGACGAGGCCGAGCGCGACTGCGAGCTCACGGATCACATGGTCGAGATACTCGAGGAGGCCGGAGGCAGGCTCAAGCGGCTCGAGCTGGACAGGCGCATGATAGAGCGGTGGGGCATCTGCTATGAGGAGGCGATGGTCCCGGCGCAACTGTCGGGGATGGTGTCAGACTATGACTATGACGACACCGTGTTCCTCAGGGATGATCCCGACAAGCCGACAGAGGATCGAGGCTATCTGACATTGGAAGATCTCAAGGTTCTGGGTATCAGAAAGTACATAGACAACGATTCACAGTTCACGCCGCTGGCAGAGCCGGGAGTCTTTACGCTATGGACATTTCTGAAGCTCAGCAGGAAATCAAAGCGGGTGAACAGAAAGACGCCCGAGGTTAGCGCGTGCATAAAGAGGTACGCAGACGGCAGCGCGACGATAGAGGAGGTCGTGGAGTGCCTCGAGAGGGCAGTCGACCGGCAGGTCGAAGAAGAGCTAAACCCCGAGCTCGCACCGGCAGGCGCCTCTCCTGCCCCCGCAGCTCATGCCTAGGCGATTCTGCGTGGCGCATACTCGGTCACGTGTATGACAGGGTCGGCTAGCCGGCAGAATTGCCTTTGGGATCGCACGCACTCGCTGTTCAGATTCGCCCCGGCCATAAAACGCCAAAGTCTGCCTGTCGCGCAGTCCACAATCGGCCTGTTTGCGTTTCGGCCGACTCTGATTCATTCCTGCACCCGCACAGGCCACATGGCTGACTGCCGGGGATCGCCCTTGATTTTTATACCGACATTGGACCGTGTTCCTCATGGAGATAACCGTGGGGCACACTCCTGATGCCGATGACGCGTTCATGTTTTATGGCATGCTCACCGGCAAGGTCAGCACGCATGGACTCGACATAAGGCACACAGTCGAGGACATTGAGACGCTAAACAGGTCCGGAGTCGACGAGGGCAAGCTCGACATCACTGCAGTCTCTGTTCACGCGTGCGCGCACATGCCAGAGCACACAATACTGCGCAGTGGCGGGAGCTTTGGCCTAGGCTACGGGCCTATCGTCGTGGCGCGTGAGGGCATCACCCTAGAGGAGATCAAAAAGACCGCCATTGCGGTGCCCGGACGGCTGACATCGGCGTTTCTCCTCCTGCGGCTGATGATCGGCGAGTATGATTACAGGGAGATGAAATTTAGCGACATACCCGAGGCCGTGAGGTCTGGGGCCGTGGATGCCGGACTCGTTATACACGAGACGCAGCTGACATACGCCGAGGAGGGAACGCACAAGGTTGCAGACGTCGGCGAGTGGTGGGCAGGCCAGACCGGCGGCCTGCCCGTGCCGCTGGGAGTCAACGTGGCGCGCAACGCGCTAGGCGAGGAGGCCATATCGAGATTTGACGCGTGCCTGCGCGACTCGATAGAGTATGGCATTGCGCACTTTGATGACGCGATGGACTATGCCATGAAATACTCTAGGTCAAAGCCGCGTGAAATGTTGGAGCGCTTTGTCAAAATGTACGTCAACGCCACTACAGTCGAGATGGGTGAGGCCGGCGAGGAGTCCATACGGCGCGTGCTTGAGATGGGTCGCCAGGGCGGGTGGGTCCCCGCACACGAGCCGCAGGTGGCCCGTCGCGCAAAGCTTTGTCCATGAATGATCCCGCAAAAGTACAGCAAAGCTTTTAGATCAAGAGCAGGCCAACTCAAACGCCCTTAGATCAGCGCGCTGGCCTCTCCGCAATGACTGCAAGGAACATGAAGCGCGAGCCCGAGGGCGGTCTTTGCCATCCTCGTGTAGCTGTACATGAAGGCGATTCGTAGGGGACATGGGCCGTGGGAAACAAGCCCGCTGGGGCAGCACGGCCATGATCCCGTGGGCATGTCACTGTGCATCGCGTCAAGGCCCATGTACTGACTGACGTACGGCGGCGCGACTACCTGCAGGAGCGCCCGCACCATGTCACAGGTCGCCGGGCCTCAAGGGCTCCGTCACGATCCGCGCCCCGATGCGCCGCCGCTCGGATGGAGCCGGGGTTCGTGGTCTGGACGCTCGTTGCGGCCGGCAGGCCGGGCGCGAGGGGTGCGCTGCTGGTTGACTCCGAGCCGGAATTTCACGCCATGCCATTCTCTAGATCTGCTGTCCGCGCCTATTCGTGGACAGAGCCGAATTAGAATAAAGTGTTAAATATTCATCCATTCCGAACCTGCCTAGGCAGGACGTACGCAGTTGCTAATGCTTAGGGTTCGGCATCCCCGCTTAGGGGGGGATGCCCGACCTGCTCATCCTGACATGAATTTCACGACACTGCCAAACTTGGAGTTTAGTTGCGTGTACCACCGTTCAAATTGTGGGTCATTGCCACTCTTGTAGTGACGAGCCACAATAAAGGCGATCATGTCGGCTAGTTGAACCACATTGCTAGATGCCGATTCAACAAATAGTGGGTTAGGCATCACCATAAAGTCTGAATTTTTATTATTTGCTTTAAATTGACGTAGAGTTTTTGTCAAGGCATGATTTATGGTCGCGGCAGTGCCGGGATCATATTTGTCAAGAATAATTATTCCAACAGTCGGGCATGGTTGTGTTCTAAGCACGTGCCCAAACAACAAGGCTAGTTTAGACCAAGCACTAGTTTCAATGTAGACATGGTTATATTTATGCTCTAGTGAAGATTTATTTGTCACAGTGACATGAATTTTGGCATTAGTTCCACACGCAATATTGACAATATCTGTAAAGATGGCGTCAAATTTTTTATCTGTGGCGGATTTATCATGAGTGAACGAGCTTAGCATTTGGCGTAGTAAGCTTCCGTGAAGCTCAACGCGTAGTGGATTACGACCAGCAAAATGCATTTTTTTAAGCTTGATCATAAGAGAGTTAATCCTAATTAGCTCCACGGAATCAAGTATGACTGTACATATTATATAATATGGTGACATGTTGAGTGATTTGGCAGATCTTGACGAATCTCCTGAACTGTCGCCAAACATAAAAAGTGTAGTTCCTTGGTTCCGTGACATATTGGCAGGTGGCACAGGGGACGACCTATCTTGTGCTAAAGTGCTACGCGAAGACAACATCGCCATCGTGCACCATACCCAGATAAATAGACATCGATTATCATATACAACCACAATCATAAATTTGGCTTTGTCCATGAATGATCTCGCAAAAGTACAGCAAAGCTTTTAGATCAAGAGTAGGCCAACTCAAACGCCCTTAGATTGGCGCGCCGGCATTTCCCGCAATGACTGCAAGGAACAGGGAAAGTGCAGGCCCGGGGGCGGTCTTTGCCATCCTCGTGTCGCTGTACATGAAGGCGATTCGTAGGGGACATGGGCCGTGGGAAACAAGCCCGCCGGGGCAGCACGGCCTTGATCCTAGGGTGGGATCCGGGGCCGCCAGGGGCCGGAATTTCGCGCCATGCCATTCCCAGGATCTGCTGTCCCCGCCTATTCGTGGACATGGCCGCCGCGCGCCAAAACCCTAAATTTATCCACCTGTCCACTCGCGCCTGTGATCAGGATAAACATGGGCATGATGGGCGCAGGCGCGGCCATGCTCGTGATCGGAACCGTCTTTGTCGCATACCTTGGAGCCGAGGCGCCTGCGGGCAGGCAGGGCATGACTGATGCAGAGATCGCCGAGCTACTCCTCGACGAGCGCGAGAACGGCAACATGGTCATACTTGCTAGCATGCTAATCGGTGTCGGTTTTTTGCTCATGCTTGTCAGCTTTGGGACCGCACGCGGCGAGGGTGGCAGGAAAACGCGCGAGATAAAAAAGCCGGCAGCCTGACTCAGCACTGCTCGCTGCGCCGGGGGATACGGCGCGCAAGGAGGAGCGGCGTGACCAAAAGCACCGGTATGGATACCGCAATCAGTCCTGTCTGAACCTGCGATAGCGCCACTGCTAGCGTGATGCCGCTTGCGGTCCCGAGAACCGCCGATGCCACAGATCCTGCGCAGGTCGGACACGCGACAAACAGTCCAGTTATTGCGCCAACGCCAGAAACACTGCGTCGCGCGCGAGATGCCGACAGCGCCACTGAGGCAATCGACATGTTTAGCGCGACGAGATATGAGACTGCAACCTGCAGGACCAGGTTCACCGGTATGACCTGCAGTCCAACGTTGTCCGTCACGTATATGATGGCCTTTGGCATGTATCCGGGCACATCACAGCACGGCGCGACCTCGATTGAGGGGATCTGCGCCCCATAGTGGTACGAGAACGACACGTCAGGCTGGTGCACGAGCGTGCCTGAAGTCAGCGAAAAGAACGTTCCATACACGACAAGCGTGATGACAAAGACCATCCGCGGGCGCCGTGCCCACGTCACAAGCGCAATCCTTGCTAGCGCCCCGTTCGTGCCATCGCGCGCCATTGCGCGGTGAAACGTGTACATTCCCCACGCAACGCACGCCAGGGCCGCGAGGAGGAGCGCGTAAAACGCGTGCGCCATCCTCTGCAGCGGCTCCAGTGCATCAGGCGCAATCATCGAGGCGTCCGTCGCGTATCGCGCATAGAGCGCAAAGAGGATGGCAATGGATGCAAGCCCCACGGCGATGACGCGAACGCCGGGCCTCAATGGGCTAGCCTCGGCACAAATATGTACACGATCGCAATTATCTCGAGGCGGCCAAATATCATCATAAAGCTCATGACGACCTTTGTGGCGGGATCAGTGTCCACGTTGACTATGCCGCTAGACAGGCCCCCCGTCGTTATGATGCCAGTCGCCTCGAGGATGGCGTCATCATAGTCGGCCCCCGTCGAGGCTGACAGGTACGCGCCAGCACCCAGCGCTATTGCGGGAAACAGCGCGAGTATGATGATAGTCGAGTATGCCTCCTTTCTAGAGTCCTCGGCCAGCGTGCCGGCTCTGCCCCTCATGACGGCAGCGACATTGCGCATGCCCATCATGCGGTAGACCTTTACGCCTCCGGCAGTGGAGAATCCGCACCCCCCCACGAGCATGAGCGTTGTGAGTATGGCATGCGAGACTGCGTTCGTGCCCGAGAGCGACTCGTACTGGAGGCCGGCAGTCGTGCTTGCCGACACCGTGTAAAAGACGGACTCTAGGACGCCCATGCCGCTCGTCGCGACAAAGAGGAGCGATGCGCCGCCGAGGAGGGCAAAGTATGCCATGACCTCCTTGCCGAGCTTTGGGGAGAGGAACTTTTTGCTGACAAAGGCATAGTGAAACGTGAACGGCAGCGCGCCGAGGATCATTGCGGCCATCAGGACGATCTCGGACTGCCACGCAAGGCCGGCGATCATGCCAGACGAGGGGACAAACCCGCCAGTTGACACCGTGCTCATCGCGAGCGCAAAGTTGTCCAGTATGTCGCTACCGCCAAAGGCATAGAGGAGGGCGGCGACTATGGTGATATAGAGCCCAAATATGACGGCGATTGTGCCAAAGAGCTCGCGAAGGTGAAGCGTCCTGCCCGAGATAAACCCGCGCATCGACTGGAGCTTACCCTCGGGATAGAATGCAGTTATCACGAGATAGATAAAGCTCATGCCGCCCACGAGCTGCGTAAAGCTCCTGTAGAATATGAACGACTTTGTGAGCGTCTCGGGCGTCTCAAATATCGAGATGCCCCCTGTCGTGAAACCCGCAGCGCTGGAGAAAAAGCTGCTCGCAAAGTTTTCAACTGGCGGAATGTCGCCAAACTGCGACACATAGAGATACGGTATCGTCCCAAAGAGCGTGAGTATGAACAGGCTTGCGAAAACGAGTATCGAGGCCTGCCGCAGGTTTAGGCTGGCCTTTTCACCATACGAGTTTAGAAAGAACCCCGTCACTAGGAGAAGGACAGTAGTCAGGTATATGCCCGTGGCAGTCTCAAACTCGCGCAGGACTGTCGAGACTATTGCGGGCACGAGTATGAGGACGCCGGCGAACTGGAGGACAAAGCCGAGGTTGCCAAGAATCGCCTTTATCGGGGGGCTGAGCAGGCGCGGCGCGCGCGTGACTGAGTCGCGTATGACGTTTGCGATGGTCACCTGGAGTATGATGCCAATGACGTCGCCCTTGCGCGAGACGACGGGCAGCTTTCTGATTCCGTTGGACTTCATTATCGTAAGGGCCTCGCGCAGTGTCGCGTCATGGCCTATCGTGTGGAGGGGCGAGCTCATGATGTCATGGAGCGTGGTCGCCTCGGCATAGACCGTAATGTCGCCGACCTTGCTGAGTATGTCCTGGTCTGTCACAATCCCGACGGGCTTGCCGTCCGGACCGGTGACGATAATGTCATCGCGCTCGTAGCGCTGGAGCGTGTGTGCGGCCTCGCGCGTGAGGGTGCCCTCGCCGAGCATGAGGACGTCACGGCCCATGTATGCCGAGACGGGCTTTGAGAGGACATATGACACGGATCGCTCCGGCGCTGCGGACATTTTCAGGCTCCCGTGCGCGCAATGATATTTTAACTGACTAGTGCCACGTCGGCGTGCTTATAAGGGGCGCGCGCGGCACGCGTGTTGCGATTGCCGATGGACATAGCGCAAAGCGAGCCTGACTATGAGACTGTCCGGATAGGCCACGTTGGGTATGTTGACCCATATGGCCTAGAGGGCATAGTGATACTAAAGTCCGAATCAGGCAAGCAGTTCCACATCAGGTCATTCTCCGGCGAGGTCGCCGGATACATCATGAGGTTTCTTGGGGACTCGCGCGATGACATTCCGACGGTCTATCGCATGATCGAGGAGGTCTGCGAGCACAATGGCCTTGTGCTAGTCAAGGTCAAGGTCTATGACAGCAACGAGGTCTTGCGCGCAAACCTCTACTTTACGGGCAGGGACGGCGACATGGTCCTGCGCAACTATAGGGCGTCTGACGCGCTGGCCCTTGCGGCATTCTACAACATTCCGATACTCGTGAGACGCTCGCTCCTAAAGGCCAGCGTTGAGGCCTAGGTGACAATGTCCGCAAGGCGGCCAGAGTCGCGCGCGTGCGCTATCTCCATGGCTATTCTCCTGCCCACGCCGATGACAGCGCCGTGCGTGTACTTTGTGTAGGGGCTAGTAGTCGCCAGTATTGGGTTGCCCGGCACGCGCATCGAGACGTCGTACACGACGAGCTCGAGGTCCTTTGTGATCACGGACTGGAGCGAGAACGGCCCGATTACGCCGGGACTGTACATTTGGCGCGCTGCGCGCACAAACCGATCACCGATGTCGATGACCTTTTCAAGGAGCGACTCGCGCACGCTGGCCGGCGTGTGGCCAACCTCGACGTTCTGCAGGTCTATGTCCATCTCTAGCTGCTGGCGTGCGGGCAGCGAGTTAAAGTCGTACAGGTTTGACTGGAGGCGCCTCTCGACGCCGAGAAACTCGGCCTCAGGGGTGAGCGGCGAGGAAAAAAAGTTAAAGTTCATGTATGTTCCAATCGCAAACTCTTCTATTGCGGCGCGCTCGAGGCCTTTTTTTGTTATGATCTTTCGCCTTATGCGCTCGTCGGCCTTTGCCTCATAGTCTTCCCTTGACGTCACCGTAAAGAACGCGCGCTCGAGGCGGCGCGCGCCCTCTTGGACCTTTACGATGCACGGTCCGCTAATGTCTCTTGGCTTTACCACACGCGGGTGCCTGATTCCGGCCTTTTTGAGCAGGTCATACTGGTTCTTGCGCTCATCGCGCTCCTCGGCGCGCAGCATTGCGCGATTTCCAAAGAGCGGCACGCGAAACGAGTTCTCGATGCGCGCATACCCCAAATAGACCGCAAAGGACCTGTGCGGCACGACTATTGTCGACGTGTCGCGCATGGAGGCCTGCGCGCGCGCAGACGCCATGTCCGCAAAGCGCCGCAGCGTGATGATCTCATCGGCGATCCGCGAAAAGCGCCTGTATGGGGAATCGCGCCCCCTTTGGCAATAAACCACGGTTCCTAGACCCTCGTCCCTTGCGCCGTCCATGACCTCTAGTGCCGAATGGCTGCCCATGACGCCGACCCTGGGCTCGCCGTACGAGTCGGCGATGCGCTGCATCTGCGCTCGTGGTATCACGCCGGACCGTCGGCGCGGCGCATCTAATATAGCTATGGCCCGTGGCGCGCATGGCGCAAGGCTGCCCCGCGCGCCGCTGCGATCCGGCGAAGGTTTATCGGTCTGGGCCACAGCGACGCATCTCGTGCTGTACAGCTTTGAGCTCGTCATGCTAGGCGTGCTGCTTTTGGGCGCGATGGTGATATGCGGCTCCGTAATGCTCTGGCGCCGGCGCCGTGCCGAGAGGGAGGACGCCGCGCGAGGGGGCCACGCGCCAGCCGGCGCGTGAGCCGGTGCGCCTGGTGGCCCACAAAGCGATAAAATACCCGCAACTGCCAATGCCTCGCATGAGGATCACAGTGGGGATCACCGGCAGCACGGGGGTCATATACGGCATACGCGCGCTGGAGGTTCTTGGCAAGCTAGGCGTCAAGACCCATCTCATCATGACCGAATGGGCAAAAAAGTGCATCGCCATGGAGACTGACCGCACGGCAGCAGACGTCGCGTCGCTTGCCACAGAGGTCTCTGATGACTCGAACATGGCCGCTAGCATATCTAGCGGGACGAGCCGCTCAGACGGCATGATAGTCGCGCCGTGCAGCATGAAGACGCTTGCGGCGATCTCGCACGGGTATGACGAGACGCTCGTGGCGCGCGCGGCCGGAGTCACGATAAAAGAGTCGCGCAGGCTTGTCCTCCTTGCGCGCGAGACGCCGCTCTCGGCGATACACCTGGAGAACATGCTAAGGCTAGCGCGAATCGGCGTGGTTATCTTGCCGCCCGTGACCGAGTTCTACACGGCGCCAAGGACAGTCGAGGATATCGTCGACCATGGCGTGGGCAAGTGCCTTGACCAGTTTTCAATCGACCATGGGCTGTACAGGCGCTGGGGCGAGGGTTGACAGAGTGCGCCGCATCAGTTGTCGTGCATGCTAGCGCTGTGCGCACGTTTGGCGTCGCGACCGCATATGACTCGCTGCACGAGACGCTGCCTGCCCACTATTCCATGTCGCGCACGCGTTCGCGCCGAGGCAACGTCGCCGTGGTCCAGGCGCGCATGTCAGTTGCGGGCTCGGAGTGGAGCGTCATGGCGCGACACACAGAAGACGCCCCACGGCTTCATGAGATCGCCATAATAGGCGGTGACGGGCGCGGGACCACCATCGTCGAGACGTACGAGGAGGACGGCGAGTCGACGATGCTGACGATCAGGGCAGACATTAGGCGCTCCTGGCCGCTTGGCATACCGCGAATGGTCAAGAGCGGTGCGGCCAATGCGTGGGTTGCCGGCCTTGCAGCAGAAATTGCGCGCGCGGCTGAGTCCTAGGGCTTTGCGACCGGATCGTCTGTGGTGTCCGCCTTTGGCTTGTCATCCCTGGCACTTGGCGCATCACCGGCGTCCCCGCCTGTGGGCTTGCCGTCCTTGAACTCGGCGAGCTCGCGCTCGCCTTCCATCTTGCCCTTTTCAAACTCGCCTCGCGAGCGGCCAAGCGTCTTTGCAAGCTCTGGAATCTTTTTGGCGCCGAATATGAGAATTGCTGCGATAATGACTATGATTATCCACTCCTGACCCTGGATGAACATCGGAATGCCCCCGTTGAGCATGCGTGCGAGGCGCGACTTTTATGATTTAAGTGTTGGCTGGCACCCGGCGCGTAAAGTCAGAACCGGACCGCGCGCATGGCCTCTCCTGCCACGCTCCTTCCCATGGCACTTCGAGCCAGGGGCACATGGGATGGCGTGGCAGAGTCCGGCCACGTCATGCCCCGACTCCCGGCTCCGCCATGGTAACGAACCGGCAGGTGATGCCATGGCCTCCTCTGCCGCACGGAGCCAAACCCCGACTCCACGACTGCACCACGCCACCACATTATTATATACGGCACATAAATCCTGCGCGTGAAAAACGACGTCCATCATGTGTATGGTGAACACTATTCTTATGCGGACCAGACCGCGCTGAGCAGGGCAGTGGATCTCCTTTCTAGGCATTGCGGTTGCCACGATGAGTCGCAGAAGCGCAACGCCAAAACGCCCCCGACGTGCTCCCAACGCCCCGACTTGAGGGGGTTTTGCGCGGACGGCGCCCCGTACTGCGCGTTTGAGCCCGGCTCCACAGTCGAGACCGACCCCGATGGCCGGATCACCTATTCCAGGGCCGCATCCGTCCACCAGTCCGGCTCGCCGGGCCAGGCTATGCTACAGCTTGACCGGCATCTAGACTCCACAGACCTGCCGCAGCTCCCCGACACACGCGTTATGGATCCTGGGGGCAATGTGCCGTGTGCCACGCTTGCCGCCGGATTTAGGATTCTTCGCATGCGCCCCGGTGTGGAGTGCGCCGAATTTCTAGTTCCGTCAGGCAACAACGGGACAGTCACGTGCGACAAGAGGCTCACAAAAATATCGCGCATGCGACACCTTGATCGTGATGTCAAGAGGGCCGAGTTTATGCGCCTCGGCAACTATGACTTTTTTGACGAGAAGACTGAACACATATGGGAGCGCGAGGAGGCCATGTGCCTTGAGCAGCTCAAGACGCTGGACGGCGATGAGACGTTTACCTACCACTGGGACTCTACGCTAGTCGATCTCGAAGACTTTGTAAGCACGCTAAACCGTTCGCGTCCTGTCGACGTGCAGCTTGACACAGTCTTTGTGGACTATGGCGTGTACATGGTTCTCTTTGGCCGCAATCCGGAAACGCTCGAGTGGACAGACGAGCGTCCGTACTATCGGAACATGGTGCGCCGGAACGGCATCACGTTCCTGTACGCCTTTACGCTGCCGGCTGACTGCGCGTTTGCCACGTCGTCTGCCCAGGGTCCCGTGTTTGTCCACGGGCCCTCAGTGCTGCACTGCACGGACTCTGAGATTAGGGTCAGGCGCCACTTTGACCTTGTTGCACCGCCGCCGTCTGGAGCTCCGGATGTCCCATGGGGCGTCAGGTTCAACACCGTGATGGAGTGGCAAACAAGCAAGAAACAGTCAGGAGAGGGCACTAGATGACCACGCAAGGGCTCGCCCCTGACCGCCTGCGGCCTGACCATCCGCACGCGCGCATGACCCTATTTGTAACGGATGGCACAGCACACGTCACGTGATTGCCCATGCGCCGAATGTCGGGGCATTTTGAGCAGCAGGCCGCCTCTGATATGAGGCAGGCTCAGGCCACCGCAGCCTCTAGCCGGTCCGGATACGACCTGGGGACAGCCATGTACCTAGGCCAGCAGTCCATCGAAAAGCAGCTAAAGGCCATCATTTTCAGGATCAGCGAGGGTGTGGATAGTGGAATCGGCACGTCCCTCATCAAGTCGTTTGGGCACCAACTCTATCCTCGCATATACCGACTATATGCCGACCACATAGTCGGGATGGAACTGCCGGTCGTGCCGTCTGGCGACCTCCTCGCCTCGTATATCAATGCCGCCTTAGAGCCAGAAACTGCCCGTGACAGGAGCACGTTTGAATTACTGGCGTGTGCCTGGAATGACCATCTGTGTACCCCGCTGTGGAAGTCTCACACCTGGAAGAACCATGTGGGATTTCAGACAATGGACAGCGTCCTTGAGATCCTTAACTCGCAGCAGGAAACATACATGCGCTCGATCCTCTTGCTCACCGGAAGAGTCGGCATGGCCCTGCCACGAATATCCAGCCGCAATCTGGACACCCCCCTGCGCCACACCAAATCCCTGGACCATAAGGCCCTCTCAAAATGCCGTGCGAACCATCTGGCGCTTGTCGAAAACCTTGATAACCGCGCCCTCTTTGAGCGCCATTTTCGCGAGTGCCAGGAGTTCTTTTCTGCTGACGCAAGGTCGCGCCTTGGGCGAGACTTTCCATACACCAAGCTCCTTCGACGCCTGGTCATGGAGTTTGGATTCCAGATGTTGATCTCTCATGCGCCGCGCTATGTGCCGCTGTTCTTGCACAATGCGCATGGCCGATACCCCGAACAGCTCGACGGCCGCGTCACGGCTGACATGTACGAGTCTCAGGCCGACCACGTGCTGTATTGCGTGCTAGTTGACATTCCGTACCAGCTGGGCCAGCTGCGCGTCAACTCTCGGCGGCTTGCCGCGATGCTGAGGATGGGGCACGGGCTTGGGTGCTGGTAGCGAGTGCGTCCATGCACCGTCCATCCACTCAGGCCTGTGGAGGCGTTCTTGCTGCCTGTGGATCTGTGCCTAGCAGTCACGTCATGGCGCTCCATGGAGCTGCTGTCCGTGCCCATTTGTGGAAAGCCCTGGCACCCACACGCCGCAAACGTATAGTATATGTAGTGTCGAACCGGACGCTCTGGCATGAGCAATGCGCCTCCGAACCGCCGTTCCGCATGGTGGTACCTGCTTCCCATTCTGTTCCTGATAGTTGGCGGCATCATCGCCTACTTTTCCCTGCGGCGCGACGATCCGCCAAAGGCAAGAAACTCGTTAATCCTGGGATTGGTGCTCACCGTTGTGACGTGGGTGATCTGGCCGCTTGCGACTCTCCCGTAACGGCCCTGCCGTATCTGCCGCCCGCACGGCCGAAAATAGGTATATTAGGAACGCCCGTGGCGAATTTTCGCATGGCCACCAAAGACCAGCATGGCTCGGACTGGGCCTCGGGCATCGACGGCGCAGCACCGCCCACAGAGGCTGACACGGCGCCGCCGCAGAATCCTGTCATTCCCCCGTTTGCGCGCAGGTTTGGACTTGCGGCCACAGAGCCACGGCGCCGCTCGTGGGTCTGGTTTGCGCTACCCGTCTTCTTTGACATTATCGGAGGCGCGATAGCCTACTATGCGCTGCGCCTTGACTCGCCACGAATGGCAAGGGACTGCCTGTATATCGGAATCATGCTCACCGTAATCAAGTCGGTCATACTGGCAATAGTCACGCTGTCTGCGCTCGTGCCGCTCGGCGGCGATCTCGGCTGGGACCTGGCATCGGCTGACCTGGAGCTAAGGGCGTGCCTTGATGGCGTCTCTGGCCTCAATGGCCTGGGCTCGATCGACGCAGACGCTGCCATGGCGTGCTTTGAGGCGCACGCGCAGGACTCAAGGGGCGCGCCCCCTGTGTCGGGGTGATGAGTGCGGTGGACGAGAGGGTTGCGGCACTGACAGAGCAGGCAGCAGGCCTCGCCGAGACTGCCGACACACTGCGAAAGGAGATACGCACAGTCATCGTCGGGCAGGACGACATTATTGACAAGCTCGTAATCGCCGCAATCGCGCGCGGCCATGCGCTCCTTGAGGGCATGCCCGGACTCGCAAAGACGCTTCTCGTAAAGACAATGGCCGACTGTGTCCAGTCAGACTTTGTGAGGATCCAGTTCACGCCGGATCTCCTGCCGGCTGACATTACTGGCACAAAGATATACGAGCACGCCACATCCGAGTTCAAGACCGTAAAGGGGCCGGTCTTTTCAAACTTTGTGCTCGCCGACGAGATAAACCGCGCCCCGCCAAAGGTCCAGTCCGCGCTCCTCGAGGCCATGCAGGAGGGCCAGGTCAGCATCCAGGGCGAGACGCACGAGCTCAAAAAGCCGTTCTTTGTCATGGCCACGCAGAACCCCATCGAGTCCGAGGGGACGTACCGCCTGCCAGAGGCCCAGGTCGACAGGTTTATGGTAAAGCTTGTCATGACGTATCCCTCGCGCAATGAGGAATCCGAGATCATCCGCAGGTTTACAGAGGGCGAGCCGCGCGTGGCATCTGGCGTCATCGACACGGACTCGATGGTTCGCATGCAAGAGTTCGTCCCTGGCGTGTATGCTGATGAGTCCGTGCGTGGGTATGTCGCCGACATTGTAGATGCCACGCGAAACCCCGTGGCGCACGGGCTGGATCCGGCGTCGGTGCGAACCGAGTATGGCGCCTCGCCGCGCGCGTCGATCTGGCTAATGCTTGGGGCCAAGGCCGTGGCGATGATGGACTCGCGCGGCTATGTCATGCCCGAGGACGTGCGCCGCATAGCGCCTGATGTCCTGCGCCACAGGATACTCTTGACGTATGAGGCCGAGGCCGACGGTGACACGAATGATGGCGTGATATCAAACATACTTGACGGCGTAAGGGTGCCCTAGGATGGGCAGGACACCGCCGCGGTGATGCAAAGATGCCACAGACAGTCGCCGCCCTGAGGCGCGTGAGGGGCCTTGAGATAACGACAAGGCAGCTCGTCGAGGGCCTTGTGTCAGGTGGGCATGACTCGGTCTTTCGCGGACGCGGCATCGCGTTCAGCGAGATACGCGAGTATCGCCATGGCGATGACGTGCGCACGATAGACTGGAATGTCACTGCGCGCTTTAACAGGCCGTACGTGAAGGAGTACATCGAGGAGCGTGACCTGCAGGTCTATGTCGTAGTCGACGTGTCAGCATCTGGCTCGTTTGGGGGCAGTCTCGCCAAGCGTGACAGGGCCGTCGAGGTGGCCGCCGCGCTAATGTTTGCCGCACAGCAGTCCAATGACAGGGCGGGGATGTTCCTCGTGAGCGACCATATCGAGATGTTTGTGCCCGCAAGGCGCGGGAGGCGCCACGTCATGCAGGCGCTCCTAAAGATGGTCTCGCACGAGGCCGCCTCGCGCGCGACTGACCTGCGCGCGTGCATCAAGTCCATGGCCGGAATAGTAAAGAGGCGCAGCGTCATCATTGTAGTATCTGACATGATGGATGATGGCGACTATGCAAAACCGCTGCGGCATCTTGCGCGAAGGCATGACATTGCAGTTGTCCGCGTGACAGACGAGCGCGAGCGCAACATGCCTGACGTTGGCCTCATAGAGCTCGAGGACAGCGAGACTGGCGAGCAGGTCCTCGTCAACACGTCTGATGAGGAGTTTCGCGCCGAGTATGCAAGACTAGTGGAGCGCGGGGATGCGGCACTTGCGGCGACGATGGCACGGTGCCGCGTGGATCGCATCGACATTGGCACGGACGGCGAGTATGCCGCGCGCCTCTTGCGCTTTTTTCAGACGAGGCGGAGGCGGAGGCACTAGCGATGGCCGGATTTGACAGCCCGTACATTCT
The DNA here is from genome assembly GCA_963692915.1 of Cenarchaeum sp. Lineage (GTDB taxonomy): Archaea > Thermoproteota > Nitrososphaeria > Nitrososphaerales > Nitrosopumilaceae > JAHRAL01. The sequence goes on along the minus strand of OY843584.1, from coordinate 612,562 downwards.
CCTGTTCCTGGCGTGCGTGCCGGCCCTCTATGCAATGTATCGCGTGGTCCTCTCGCGCCGTCGGCGCGCCGCAATCCAGTTTAGCAGGATATCATACCTAAAGTCCGCCATAAAGACGGGCAGGCGCACTCGCGATGCCGCACTGTTTTACGTCTCGACGGCGGCCATCGCGCTGATGATAGTCGGGTTTGCCGGCCCGCACATACCGCTCGAGCAGGCCGAGGAGGGCGTCAACGTGGTCCTCGTCATCGACATATCGGGCAGCATGGCGGCCACTGACTATCCGCCCAACCGCCTAGAGGCCGCCAAGCGCGCAGCCGGCACGCTAGTCGAGTCCCTCGAGGAGAACGACAATGTCGGGATTGTGACATTTGAGAGCGGTGCCACTACTGCGGCATATTTGAGCCCCTACAAGGATCGCGTCTCGACAAAGCTTGGGGCCATACGCGTCTCGGAGGGCCGGACCGCCATTGGTGACGGGCTGAGCCTTGGAATCGACATGGCGACATCGGTCCCCAACAAGAAAAAGGTCGCCATACTCCTAAGTGACGGCGTGAGCAACTCGGGTGTCATCACGCCGGCTGAGGCCATCGCGTTTGCGTCATCTAGCGGCATACAGGTCCACACGGTCGGCATGGGCTCAGAGAGCCGCGTTGTGCTCGGGTATGACGCGTTTGGGCGCCCCCAGTATGCCGAGCTCGACGAGGCGACGCTTCGCGCAATAGCGACGCAGACGGGCGGCGAGTACTTCAAGTCCGTCAATGCCGAGACGCTAGATGACATTTACCGTGGAATTGGCGACGTTATCGAGCGCGAGGAGCAGGAGACGGACATACGTGAATGGTTCTTTGCGGCCGCACTTGCCGCCTTTGCGGCACAGCTGTACATGAGGTATGGCAGGGGGCGGATAATACAGTGATGCGCGTGGCCGTTGCCGCAGCGCTTGCCATGCTGGCAGCCGTGCCGCTGGCGCCGGCCATCGCACAAGAGATCACGCTGTCTGCCGAGCAGCGCGAGTATTATTTTCTGGTCAACGAGCCGGTTCGCCTTCAGGTTCTAGTCAACAATACGCACGCAGTCAACGTGCAGGGAACGATCGTGTCTGTTCTTGAGCGCAACAGCGGGGGAGTGCAGCTCTCGTCGTCAAACTCCAACAACGTGAGCATAGCGCCCGGCGAGTCGTCAATTGACATTGACCTGGGGGCGCATGCCGCACCGGCCACAATGAGCGTGGACCTTTTGCTCAGCTATATTGAGGATGGCGCAAAGATCGTCGATCTCGATCCGCTCACGGTCCACGTTGTGGCCGAGAATGCAGAGGAGCAGAACGTGCCAAACCCGACTAGTGCCACATCACAGGAGGCCCAGGACGCGCAGCCGCAGCAGCAGTCGTCGCAGAGCCAGAACGCCCAGCAGCGCCTCCAAAACAGCCAGCTCGCCCAGGACAGCAGCGCACTGCGCGAGGAGATACGCGAGCAGATACGCCAGGATGCCGCCGAGCAGGAGGGCCTCCTGCGCGATGCGCTAGAGAGCGAAGAGTTCGCCGAGCTCCACGAGGAGCTCACGTCACAGGGGTACAGCATGACGTCACAGTCAGCCAGCGCGTCTGGCGAGTCGTCGGGATCATTTGAGTTCATGTACGAGAACGCCGAGGGGGAGTGGGCAAGCGTTGATGGCGAGCTCGAGGACGGCGAGGTCACGCAGATCGAGGCGCGCACACAGGCCGAGCTCGACGAGGCACTCGAGGCGCTCCGTGCTGACGCGGGGTTCCAGGAGCTCGCCGCGCAGCTCGAAGGCGAGGGCTATGCAGAGTATGCCGCAGACGTGACGCGCACGGAGGGTGGCGCCATGGAGGCAAGCGTCACCTTTGCCCCGCCCTCCAACTCTACGGCCCCTGAGGCGCGCATCACCGCGCTGGTCACAAACTCTACGGTGAGTGACGTGCGCCTCGAGAGGGAGTCGGCATCCGAGGAGACGCCATGGGCGCTCCTGGCCGCCGTGTCAGCGGCAGCCGCCGTTGCCGCATACGCCGCATATCGCCTGCTCCGCCGACGGGCCATCGTGCCCGAACCCCCCGAACAGAGCCCGCCGGCGAGGAGAGACTATGCCCTCGAGGCAGCGCGCCTGCTGGAGGAGGCCGTGCGCGCGCATGCTGACGGCAGGCGCAAGCTCGCATACGGCATGGTCGGCCAGGCGCTTCGCCTGAGCCTCGCGCACACGACCGGACTTGACAGGGAGGCCTCCAACACCGAGATACTGCGGCACCTTCGCGAGCGCGGCGATGAGGTTCCTGGCATAGCCGAGTGCCTCGGCCTCACTGGCCTGGTCTCGTTTGCGCGCCACAGCCCCGGCGAGGACGACTTTGAGGGGGTGATGGCCGTGGCGCGCCGCACAGTCGGCGGCCACAGGCCCGACTAGGCCCGCCTCGCGCGAGCCTCTGAGCGCCTGATCGCCCAGACGCCGGCAAAGTAGAGCGCGGTCATGGGCGCTGCGATAAACCACATCGTCACGCCGCTGCCGTCTGGTGTTATCGCCGCGCCAAATATGACTATGGCGATTATGGCGTATCGCGCGTTGCGCAGCCAATAGCCCGAGTTAACGGCGCCAGACGCGCTAATCGCATACATGACAAGCGGGAGCTGGAATGAAAACCCAAACGCAAGGAGGAACTGGAGCACAAAGACCACAAAGTCGATCACGTTGAGGAACGTGACTAGCCCGGCAGACTCGCCATAACGATACAGAAATTCGAGTATGTACGGTATGACAAGCACATATGACATTGCGCATCCACCGGCAAAGAGCGCAATGGCTGGAAGGAGTATGGTTCGGCCCACGCGAATCTCGCGATCCCTGAGGGCAGGGCGCAAGAACGCGACACATTCGCGCGCGACAGCAGGCATTGCGACTATGAGCGCAGCAAGTGCGGCAACATACACCTGCGCAAAGAACGCCTGACCCGGTGACGTCTGGATCAGCTGCACGTCCTCTGGCACGAGATCCTGGCGCATATGCGCCGTGATCTGGGCGGCAATGTTGTTCAGTGGGTCTGGGAGCGGATAGTACACGGTCAGTCCCCAGAGTTCGGCCGGCTCGGCATGAAATGCCATGACAAACATCGTGATCGCGCCGACTATCACGGCAATGCGCAAAACGCGCGAGCGCAGCTCGTCAAGGTGTGCCCTGATCTGCGCCGAGCTGGACATTTGCGCTACGCACCGCTACTAGACGTCGTTTTGACAATGGGCAGGAGCTTTGTGGGCGGCAGTCCTGCGGCATCCTGCTCCTCCTGCGTGAGTCCCTCAAACTCGAGTGTAACCGTGACGGTTGCTCCGAGCGACGAGGCAAGCTCGCGCGCCAGCGCGCCAATGGCGGCTCCCGAGTACGGCACGTCTGAGTCGCGCACAAGCACGCGGTCAGAGTGCTCCTCGGGATTGCCGCCAAACTTGGACTTTAGCATCGCAGTCACGGACTTGCGCGTCTTTTCATCGGCGTGGTTGTGATAGTATGCGACTCCCTGAATCTTGTCATATCCGAGGGGCGTGCCGTGCCGGTACGCAAAGACCCCGACGAGGGACGCTGCGGCCTCGTCGCCTATGACGCACTTTATGTCCCAATTGAGAATTTTGGACTCGTCGTACGTGAACGACTCGACCTCGGAGGCTTCGAGCTTCCAGTATCTCTGGCGATCTGCCATTCTGCGGGCTCGTGAGACGCACTTGTATAAAACCCAATGTTGCGCCCAGTTTAAATATGATGAAGTTCAGGCAGGCCACATATGACAAAATCCTTAAAAACTTTGCAGCCGTCTGCCAAATGACACAGTTGGGGGCAAGTGTGAGGCCGAGGCGATCAAAGCCGCCGGCAAGAAAGATGGTTCGTGGAGACGTAGCTCCGGCAAAGGCACCGGCGCAACGTAGAGCGGCAGCACCAAAGAGTGCGGGCAGGAAAAAGCCCGCTGCGCCAAAGGCCAAGGTCAAAACACCGTCCAAGAGGGCGCGCGCACCATCAACCAAAAAAAGAGCCGCACCGAGAAGAAGGGTTGTGCGCAAGCCAAAGGCGCAACCGCGCTCTGACTTTGTGATTGTTGATGACAACTTGCGCTTTGACCCGCAAAAGGTGGATGCCGAGAGGCGCGCATATCTAGAGGAGGCACGATCGCAGGATGTCACTGATTAGGGGGCCGGCGCGTTGAGGGCAATCTGTCTCATCACGACGAGACCTGGCACGACAGAGTCACTGGCAAAGAGGTTGCGGACACGACGCAAGGCAGCAAAGGAGATCATACCTGTGACAGGGCGTGCCGACCTGTGCGTGTTCCTCCAGGGAAACATTGGTGAGATCAACTCTGCGGTAATCGAGTTCAAGCGTCTCAGGGACATTGTGACGACTGAGACGATGATCGAGGTGGAGGTGAACCTCGGTTGGTAAAGGCAGTAATCCTGGTAAAGTCGCCCAAAAAGCTTATCGCGGCCAAGCTGCGCAAGATCAGCTTTGACTCGTTTCCCGTGAGTGGCCAGTTTGATGCGGTCCTCGTAGTCGAAGTCGCCAACATGTCTGAGGTCAAGGATGTCGTGGCAAAGGTCCAGAAAATAAGCGGCGTGGAGAGAACCGAGACTATGATGGAGGTCAAATAGTAAGGGTTTTAACAAGGGAGGCATGGTGCGCGAATCGTGAACATCAAGAGGCTCGGTAACGTCATACTCGCTGTCAAGGATCTTGACCGCTCAGTCGACTTTTACCACAATGTCATCGGCATGCCGATAAAGAGCCAGCGGAGAACATGGGTGGACCTTGGCACCACGGGAGCGCTCCTCAGCATCCACCCCGCGTCGCTGACCGCCGAGCACATGGGCAGCTCCATAGAGAACGGGATCATCATAGGATTTGTAGTCGGTGACGTAAAGTCGGCGCTCGAGGAGCTTGCGCCCAAGGGCGTCAAGGTCTATCGTGACATAGTAGAGCACGAGGCCGGCAAGAACGCGATAATACTGGATCCTGACAGCTATATGATATCGCTCTTTGAGCCGTCATTCAAGGACTCGACGCAGCAGAGTGGTGGCGGGTATCAGGGATTCACGCCGGCCTAGGCTGGCCGCCGGACTCGCGCGTGCGGTGCTCTAGCTCGTCGCGAAGCTTTGTGTTCTCGGCCTTTAGGCGCTCGTTCTCGTCACGAAGAACGCCGAGGGTGGAGTTTTGCGCATAGAGCGGGTGGCCTGGCGGCACCGGCGGCGAGGATGGCATTGTGAGCAGACCCATCGTGTACATTCTGTGCGCGTCGCGATAGTCACCGATTGTGGCACCTAGGCGAATGGCAGGCGTGCGGGATGCCGCATTGGCCGGCCGTATGGATGGCAGGGACATTCCGGGTGGAAGCCTCGAGAGAGACTCGGGATCCCACGATGGGGCGCCCTGCAATGCGCGCGTCAACGGTGCTGTTCCCGTGTCCATGGCAGGAGGCTCCGGGATGCCAGTATATTACTGTCTTGTCGCGTGCGGCCTTGTGCCATGCACGAATGACAAACTGGGATGCCTGGTGAGGTGCACAGAGCCATCGGGAGTGAGAACGCGGTGTCAGGACGCAAGCAGGCCAGAACACCAATCCGCCCACTGCCAGTCCGGACATTTGCCACGCTGTTCGTCGACGTGGCGCTGACTGCTGTGGCCTGTATGCCACTTGAGTGCTAAATGCGCCTGGGCATGCACACCGTGTGGGTCGGCTGCCGGCCCATGTGTAACCGCCGCACGTGGGTCTACGGTGACGCGGATTTGTGCGTGAAATTGACGCCGGGTCACTGTTGCTCAATATCTGCTAATCTCCGATCCTTATACTAAAGGCGGTTTCACGGGGCGCTCCACAATGGCAGAACACGGCGCAAAGAGGTGCGACAGGTGCAGCGGCGAGATTGGCGAGATGGATCTCCACAAGATTGTCATGTATGTCATTAACGAGCGCCTCACCGAGCACCACTATGAGCATGTCGAGTGCCCCGGGCGATGGACCGCCTAGGTCTTGTGCTCATACACCTTGTAGAGCTCGCCAGTCTCGCGTGACTTGTACTTCCACTCTCCCCCAGCCCACACGACTGCGGCAAACTCCTCCTGGGCCGCGGGATGAAGACGCGAGTACACGTCGTGGCCAATGAGTATCTGGTTGGGTCTTGCGTGCGACTGGATCTTTGCGGCAATGTTCATCGGCGGTCCAAGAATGTCCACGTATGATTTTTGCTCATCTGCCCCATACCTGACGATTATGCCAGTGCCAAAGTCCAGGCCGATCTTTATCTTTAGTTCGGGATGACCTGTCTTTCCGAGTATGGGGTTTATCCCCCTGTTTATGACGTCGATCATGGCCATTGCGCATCTCACGGCACTGTCAGCTGCCCTGAGCGAATTCTCGTCGGCGACAAAGTACGAGAGTACGGCATCACCGACAAACTTTAGGACGAGACCCTCGTGTCTCGTGACTACGCGGGCCATCTCTTGCGCAAATGCGCTGATTATCGTGGCAACCCTGTCAACTGGAAGCTTGAGGGCAATCTCTGTAGAGCCCACAAGGTCTACATACATCACCACGATGTCCATTCTCGAGAGGATCCTCTCACGCAGAAAGGCATCTGACTTTTCTAGCGTCGTGTTGTACTCGTAGCCGCTCTCCAGGGCGGCAGTGACGTGCTTTTGGACCTCCATGATGAGCGTCTCGGCGTCGACTGTCTTGGCCTCGCCGCGTCCAAGCATCCTGCGCAGGACGTTCTCGTCGTCCACACTGCGATTCGAGTTTCCTGCACCTGACACGTCAGGGCTAGCACGGGTCCTGCTTTTATGTGGATTGGGGCCGTTGCGGCATGGCACGCAAGGATTTATGGCAAGGTGTGCTAAACCGTGGCGCATGAGGCTCGGAACCGGCGTCGAGGACGAGTTTATGGCCAAGCTGGCCGCCGAGGCCGACGCGGCGCGCGGCGCATACGGACGCCTGATGAACCGGTGTACCGGAACGACACGCGCGCACGTTATGCTTGGCGACGGCACAGTGAGCGACGAGGAGACATTTGATCCACAGCGCGCGCATGCGGCACTGGAACAAGTCGTCCTTGCCCTTGACGAGTGGGACTCACGCGCCGTGAGCACAACGAGCAACGACGACAAGCGGCGACTCTTTACCAAGTTTACTGTCAGCGAGGGCAACTATGCGCTCTCGGGCCATCTCTCCCTCCAGTACCACGTGCTCCTCTACTATGTTCCTGACCAGCGCGTCATGGACTGCCAGAAAAGGCTTGGTGAGGCCATCGAACGGGCCGGCGCCGGCGAGGATCGCGCAAATGCAGCTGATGTGATCGTGCGCAAGCGGCTAGAACGAACCAGCACCGCACCAAAGAGCGAACAGGAGATATTTGAGGCACTCTACAATGACGAGGGTCTCCGCGAAAGCATTGTCAACGAGATTGACGCAAGTGCCGGACCGTCAGCAAAATCGCTTGAGGAGACAAAGGCCGAGCTTTTTGCCGAGCTTGACACTTACCTTCTTGAGACGTACAGGACATCACAGGTGGTTATCGACGAGGCGCGCCTTGTCGGCGGGGAGGAGGGATATGTCTTTTCACTGGATCTCGAGCACGTTGGCGGTGGGCTTGATCCTGAAACGATTCCTGACAAAGAGCGCGGGGCAATAGTGCGCAGGGTGCAACAGCTTCGTGGCGCACTAGAAAGTGCACAGTGACGCGCGGTTTGGCACCGCACGCAATACCGGATGACTGCGGACATTTCTGTTCTTCGCGTGCCTGACGTGCGCCTGCAACGATGGAAATTCAAATATACGATAACCTGCGCCATGCGGCCATCATGGGAGTCACATACGCGGATGTGCTAGAGGCCAACAGGGAGCGAGGAAAGGGCATACGCCACACGCCCCTTACGCGCTCGCCGTTCTTTAGCCAGGAGACGGGCTCGGACGTCTACCTCAAGGAAGAGTATCGCCAAAAGACGGGCTCTTTCAAGATACGCGGGGCGTCCCACCGCATAATGTCCATGAGTGCAGACGAGAGGCGTGCCGGCGTGGTCGCCGCCTCGGCCGGAAACCACGCGCAGGGAGTGGCGTACGCGGCAAGCTCGGAGGGCATACGATGCACGATCGTAATGCCCACATCGGCATCACCGGCAAAGGTGGCAGCGACGGCCGGATATGGCGCTGATGTCGTCCTTCATGGCGCAAGCTATGACGAGGCGTGGGAGCATGCGCGCACGCTGGCATCCTCGAGCGGGGCCACGATCATCCACGCGTTTGATGACGAAAAGGTGATCGCCGCGCAGGGCGTCATTGGCCTTGAGATACTCGAGGATCTGCCTGACGTCGATGAGATATACCTGCCACTCGGTGGAGGGGGCCTCGCCGCCGGCGTGCTCGTTGCCGTAAAGGAGACGCACCCGTCGGTTCGCGTAATCGGCGTCCAGTCATCGGCGTTTCCGTCGATGATAGAGTCGTTGAGGCGGGGCACGCAGACCACAGTAGAGGGCGGGAGGACAATAGCTGACGGCATATCGGTAAAAAGGCCAGGGAGCATGACCCTTGACATCGTTAGGCGGCTTGCCGATGACGTCGTCCCCGTGGACGACACTTCGCTCATACGCGCAATGTTCTACCTGATGGAGCGCGCAAAGACCGTTGTCGAACCGGCCGGCGTCGCCGGCCTTGCGTACCTCTTGGCACAAAAACCCTCGCTAGGAAAAAAGACAGTCGCGATCCTTGCAGGCGGCAACATTGACATGTATCTCCTCGGCCAGATTGTCGACAAGGGACTTGCCGCAACGGGCCGTCTACTAAAGATATCTGTCATACTCCATGACCGGCCGGGTATGTTCAGAGACATAGTTAACGCCATAACTAGCGCAAACGTCAACATTGTCGAGGTTGTCCACGACAGGCTGAGCTCCAGCATAAACGCCGGCTCGGCCGGCGTCACGATGAGCCTAGAGACGCAGGGGCCGCAGAACACCAAAGAGCTCCTAGCGAGCCTGCGCGCCCTTGACCTGCAGTTTAGCGTGCTTTCTTGAGGCGCGCCGAGAACGCGCGAATTCCGGCCTTGCGCATCCTCTCGGACTCTTTAACGACTGATTTGTGCTGCTCTAGCCTGTGTGATGCTAGCCTCTTGCGCAGCGCAGGTGACTCTATGGCGAGTATCTTTAGCGCATAAAGGCCGGCGTTGGCGGCCTTGTTTATGCCGACGCATGCGACGGGGGAGCCGGTGGGCATCTCGGAGATTGAGAGGAGTGCGTCAAGGCCACCTAGCGCGGCGAGGCGCGCCGGAGTTGTGCGCACGCGACGTGTCGCGCCGGCCGCTATGGGCACGCCTATGACCGGAATGAGCGTGTTCGATGCGATCATGCCAGGGAGGTGTGCTGCTCCGCCTGCGCCGGCTATGATTGCGCCAAGGCCGATCTCCTCGGCATGGCGCGCGTACTCGGCGAGGCGTGCCGGCGTTCTGTGCGCCGAGACTATCTGGTCCTCGTGTGCGACGCCAAACCTGTCTAGAACCTCGGCTGCCGCGCTCATAGTCTCGCTGTCCGAGGATGAGCCCATGATTATGCCCACTAGGGGCCTTGCGGTGCGCGCCAAGTGCGCATGGCACGGTGCACGGGGGTTAATTACCCTATGTGCGCTCATGGTTTTTAATCCCTCAATGGCGCACTGGGAGCGCATGAAGTCAGTCGGAATCATCGGCGGCGGCCAGCTCGGCATGATGCTCGCCGAGGCCGCCGCGTCCATGAAGGACGACATATCCGGCGTCACCGTCCTGGATCCGACACCGGGGTGTCCGGCGACACTCGCCGGAGCCGAGCAGATCGTCGCACCGTACGATGATGCTGACGCGACGGCAAGGCTTGCAGAAAAGTGCGACGTGATCACGTACGAGTTTGAGGGCGGCAACGCCGACGCGCTAGAGCGTGCTGCGGCCTCGGGAACGGCGCGCGTGGAGCCCTCGCCTGCGACACTTCGCACGATCAATGACAAGCTCACGCAAAAAGAGTTCCTCTCCTCGCGCGGCATACCGGTTCCCGACTTTGCGCGAGTCGACGGGCTAGATGACCTCGAGCGCGTCACGGCAAAGTTTGGCAGGAGGGTGGTTCTCAAGGCCAGGCGCGGCGGGTATGATGGCAAGGGAAACCTTGACATGCGTGGCGTAAAGAACTATGCGTCAGCACTTGAGCACTTTGGAGGACGGCCAACGATGCTGGAGAGGAGGGTGGACTTTGAGATGGAAGTCTCTGTGATCATTGCGCGCAACACGCGCGGTGATGTCGCCGCATACCCGCCAGTTGAGAACATTCATGATCGGGGAATACTGCGCACTACAATAGCGCCTGCGCGCGCAAGCCGCAATGTCGTGATGCGCGCCGCCGAGGTGGCACGCATGACGCTTGACGCGCTAGAGGGGGCAGGCGTGTTTGGAATAGAGATGTTTGTGACGCGCAGGGGCGAGATACTCGTCAACGAGATAGCGCCGCGGGTGCACAACTCTGGCCACCACACGCTCCACTCATGCAGGGTGTCACAGTTTGAGCAGCACCTGAGGGCGATCCTTGGAATGGATCCAGGCCCGGTGGAGATACTGAGGCCCACAATAATGCACAACATCCTCGGGCCTGACGGCCTAGAGGGCGAATATGCCGAGCCCAAGTCAGGTGATGCGCGTGTGCATGTAAAGATGTACCACAAGGCCACCACAAGGCCACGTCGCAAGCTTGGCCATGCCAACATTGTCGGCGAACACGGCCAGGACGTCAATGATCTCCTCGATTCACTCGACGCAGCACGCGGCGCACTCGAGGTTCGCGCACGCGTTTAGGTTTATAACCACGTTCAGGGCCATGCCCCAACGATGGCCTCGGCTATAGCATATGTCCTAGTCGGCATCTCGATCGCACTACTCTCGATATATGGGGCCGACGTTGCGGTCTCCCAGGGCGCAGAGTCGGGGTTTTTGCCACTTGACAGCAAGACGCGAGGCATTGGCATTGGCGGCCCGTCGATCGTCCTGCCGTTCATAGCATATGTCATCTCGCGGCGCGAGGCGTCCGTGGGTCTTGGCGCAATGATCATCGTGTCCGGTGCGCTTATCGCAGTTGGTGGCGCAGCAGTTCTTGCCCTGGCCGACCCATCGACGGCCATGGAGGGCGGCCGCAATGCCGCAATGGAGGCCGGACCGCTAGTCGGAATCGGCGTTCTAGTCGCCGCGCTAGGCGCACACCGAGCGATGCGCCCACGCCGGTGATTCGGCGCAGATGGATGCGCTAGCGACCATCGCCGAGTGGCTAGTGAACCTAATATCTGAAAATCTCGTCATCGGCGTCTTTTTGGCCTCGCTAGTCGAGACGATCGTGCCGCCAGTGCCCACCCTGCTCGTCCTGCCCACGGCCGGATATGTCGCAGCACAGGCCGGAGTCGGCCCCGTCCAGGCCGCACTCCTTGGAATACCCGGTGGCGCCGGCGCGACGGTGAGCGCACTCGTCCTCTATGTCGCCTCGCGCCGCCTCGGCAGGGCCGCAGTTCTGCGCCACCTGCGCCGAGCCAGAGTGGGCCCTGCGCGCGTCGAGCGCGCAGAGGCGTGGTTTGGTCGGCACGGCCACAAGGCGGTTCTCGTCGGCCGGATGGTTCCGGTCTTTCGTGAGCTAGTCTCGATACCTGCAGGCCTCCTTGGCATGCGCGTCGGCGTATTTGTGCTGTACACGCTTGTCGGCTCGGTGGTCTGGTGCACTGCGCTCATAATGGCCGGATACTATCTTGGAACCGCCATACTCGGCGCAGGCGGCACATAGGCCGGTGAGGCGTGTGGCGCTATGCCTATGCGCGCAGGACATGCGCTACACTTGAATTATGGGCTACACGGGCGAGCGCACGCATGGACGCGATGATACTTGCGGGGGGCAGGGGCGAGAGGCTCAGGCCAATAACGGACTATCTGCCAAAGCCACTAGTTCCGCTGGACAACATCCCCATACTCGAGTGGCAGGTGGGATACCTGCGCCACCATGGGGTGCGCAGAATTGTCGTGTGCACGGGATACAGGGCAGGGCAGATAGAGAACTATGTCGAGGCGCGCGGCATGGGCAAGTCTGTCGTCGTCTCGGCTGAGACCTCGCCGCTTGGGACAGGCGGGGCCATGAGGCGGGCCGAGCCGCTAGTCAGGGGCAAGTCTGCCATTGTGATCAATGGGGACGTGATCACGGATATCGACATCAAGAGGCTTGCGCGCAGGACAGACTCGATCGCAGCCGTGCGCCTGCGCACGCAGTATGGCGTGCTAGAGTCAAGTGGTGATGCGCTCACGGCATTTCGCGAAAAGGGCGAGGTCGGCGACATGTGGATGAACGCAGGCGTGTACCACCTGTCGTGCCAGACACTGCGCGCGATGCCGCGCAAGGGCGACGCCGAGAGGACGCTCTTTGCGAGGATGGCCGCCCGTGGAGAGCTTGGCATGGAGAGGTTTGCCGGCGCGCAGTGGCACTCGATAGACTCGCACCGTGACCTCGCCGAGTGCGCCGTGCGCGTGCGCTCGATAATGCCGCCATATGGCAAAAGGGCGGTGAAACACTAGAATATACGCGCGTGCGGCCACGCACGCAAGATGCGCGTGTCGTACAGCCTGGGCTCCCTCCTCACAGTCGACGAGGTCGTCTCTTGCGCAAGGGTTGCTGACAGGGCCGAGACTGACACCATCTGGATACCCGAGACGTGGGGCATGGAGTGCTTTGCGATGATGGGCGCCGTGTCACAAGTGGCCCGCCTGCCCAGGATTGGCTCGTCGATCATCAACGTCTATTCGCGCTCGCCGGCCCTAGTCGCCATGGGCGCACTAACTGCTGACACGCTTGGCGGCGGGAGGACGATACTCGGGCTCGGGGCTAGCAGCGCGCCGATCGTCGGCGGACTGCATGGCATGAGCCAGGACTCGCCGCTTGCGCGCGTGCGCGAGTATGTCGAGATTGTGCGCCTTGCGTGCTCGGGAGAAAAGATAGAGCATGACGGGCGTCTGTTTAGCCTCTCGGGCTTTGGCCTGCTCATACGGCCGGTTCGCAAGCGGATTCCGATATACCTTGCAGCAGTCGGCCCCGCAATGGTCTCACTAGCCGCCGAGGTCGCCGACGGCGCGATACTCTACCTGCGGCCGATCCACGAGATCCCTGCGGCCGCTGCGCGCCTGCGGAGCTCAAACCCCGACCTTGACATCGCGCTCCAGATAATAACGGCAGTCTCGCATGACGAGGAGGCGGCCATCAAGAGGGCAAAGTCGACGATATCGTTCTATGTCGCAGTCGGCAGGGCATACAGGGAGTTTCTCGCGCGCAACGGGTACGCCTCGGAGACTGCGGCGATCCATGACGAGTACGTGAGGACAGGTGTGCCGCGCTGTGCGGACCTGGTGCCTGACTCGATGGCGCGCGAGCTCGCCGTGTTTGGGGCCCCCGAGTCATGCAGGCAGCAGCTCAAAAGGTTTGTCGATGCCGGCGTGACGCACCCGATACTCCAGTTCAACCCTGTCGGCGATGTCGCCGAGTCATTTGGCCTGCTAGTGTCAGCCTTTGGGGGTGAGTGAGTGGACCGTGTGGCCATAGTGGGTGCCGCAACTGTGCGCTTTGAGGCCCAGGGCAGCGCCTCGATCGAGGGCCTGCTGCGCGAGGCATCGCAAGGCGCGCTAGGGTCCACGAATGGCATCGAGGGCGCCGACATTGGGGGCGTCATCGTCTCGACTAACGACAATGCGGGGTATCTTGGCCCAATCCTCGCCGAGGCGCTCGGCGCGCGGGCCGGCACCGCACAGACCGTTGAGAGCCTGTGCAGCTCGGGGACAAACGCAATAGTCTCGGCATACGCGCACGTCAGGGCCGGACTTGCCGACATGATTCTAGTTGCCGGAGCCGACGCGCATGACGGGCCGGGTCGCGTGTTTGAGTGGGACGAGTCGCGCGGGGATGACCGCCGTCCGGTGGCATGGGCGTCACGCTTTGCGCGCGCATACATGGGTGAGCACGGCGTGGGCCCCGAGGAGATTGCGACAGTCGCCGCACGCGCGCACCAGAACGCGCAGGCAAACCCCGATGCCTATGCGCACGACGCCTGGACGGTCGATGACGTCATGGCCTCGCGCCCCGTCGCGCCCTGCCTGCGCCTCCTAGAGTGCTCGAGGGCGTGCACGGGAGCTGCGGCCGTGATTGTGGCCTCCGAAGGCATGGCGCGCAGGGCCTGTGAGACGCCTGCATGGATATGCGGTGTCGGCCAGAGCACGCTGGGGGCCAGCCTGCTGTCCAACTCGTCAATGTCAGGCCTCGAGTCTGCCGCAAAGGCGTCAGCTGACGCGCTTCGCATGGCACGCACGGACGCTGCGGGCATTGACGTAGCCGAGGTCCATGACGCGTTTGCCGTGTGCGAGGCGATGGCAGCCGAGGCCGTCGGCATGGCGCCACAGGGCCGTGGCGCTGCGGCAATCTGCGACATGCACTCAACGGGCAGCAGGGCGCTAAACCCGCGCGGCGGAATACTGGGCGCAGGCCACGCGCTAGGGGCAACAGGAATCGCACAGGCCGTCGAGATATCAAGGCAGCTTGGCGGACGGGCCGGCAGACGACAAGTCGAGTCCGCCAGAACGGGCCTGGTCCACAACATGGCAGCGGCGGCCACATCCTCCACCGTGCTAGTCATGCGCTCCTAGGGTTGGCCATGTTCTGCCCCGTCCTCCATTCATGATATGGCTCGAAAGATTTTCAGACCGTAGCCAGATCATTGCGCGTGCGCAAGATGCCCAACTGGGCGTTGTTTTCACGCGAGTCTGCGTTTGGGAACTAGGCACACATGCCCTGCATGACGAGGCCTGCCTGCGTGCAAAATTCGCAGTATGTGCCACAATTCACGCAAGTAACGTCCACGACTATTTTATCTACCTATTTCCCAGACTGTAAGGTTAATGAATTGGGCACACATGGCGCATCCCATGAGATCGCTCTTCATAGCGGGCACCGACACGTCAGTTGGCAAGACCGTAATCACAGCAGGCCTAGCTGCGATTTTGCGCGCTGATGGGGTTGATGTTGGGGTCATGAAGCCATTTGCCTCAGGAGCCAGGCAAAAGTCGGGATTCGCATCTAGTGATGCCGAGACTGCCGCGCGCGCGGCCGGCTCGCTCAGTGATGGTGAGGAGCTCATCAACCCACAGTTCTTTCTGTTCCCGGCAGCACCCTACACGGCAGCGCAGGAATGCGACATGGAGGCCAACGTGGATGCCGCACTTGTCGCGTACAGGGAGCTTGAGTCACGCCATGATGTTGTGCTAGTCGAGGGCATGGGGGGGATCATGACCCCCATACGCAGGGACTATTTTGTTGCTGACCTGGTATCTGACATGGGTCTTGACGCGCTAATCGTCTGTGCGCGGCGAGTCGGAACGATAAACCACACTGTCATGACAGTTCGCGCGTGCGTCGAGCGCGGTATCAACATTGCCGGCATTGTCGCAAATGACGTTGCCGGCGGAGGGTACGAGTGGCGCATCCTGCGCCGTGACATCGAGGCCATCACCGGCGTGCCCGTCCTTGGAACACTGTGCCATCTTGGGAACGCAGGCACTGAGGCGATGGTCACGGCGCTGCGCGAGAACGCGGATCTCGATGCGCTATTTGGCTCCTGATGGTGCGCCGATGACTCCTAGCCGCCCGCCGCCAGATACCGCAAGAAACTCCCTCATGCGGCGAACAATGCCGCCAAACGTGCCGTCCTCCACCGAGTATGCCTCACAGTCCAGCCCGCGCGAGGTGGGGCACATGGCAACTGCAATGTTCCCTTTAATCGGCTGTGCGCCGGACACTGCGGCGACGGCGCGTTCGACGTCTGTTGCGCCGGACACCTCGGGCACGCAGACTACCAGGGCCGAGCGCGGTGATGCCTCTAGCGTGCGCGCATCGGGCACGACAATGTCAACGCTGGTGCCGCGAACGCTGACCTTTCTGTGGCTTGGAACGCCAGCAGCGCTGAGCGCATAGTGGAGCAGGACCGTGACTAGGGCGCACTCGCCTGCTGCGCCAAGGGGACGAACTAGCGGAAGGCAGGAGGCGGCCGCGTCGGCAAGAAATGCCTCGCCGTGCGAGGAGGAGAGCGACTCGCGAACAGCTCCCTCTCCCACACTGCCAATGTGCTCATAAACGATGCGCTTTACGTCCTCACTCGTTGTAGGCATACCGCCGCTCGCCCTGCGACTCTGGTGTCGTCTTTACGTCTATTAGGACAAACTCCCTGCTCGCATCGAGTATCGAGTCGCGCGGCCGTATCATGTTCTCGTGTATCTGTTCATACTCCTCAAACGTCAGGCGCCTTCGCTCTCCCATCTCGGCTGCGATGTTCATGGGCTCTACGACCTCCTTGTAGTCGGGGCGTATGACACCCGAGAACACCATCGCCGAGCTTCCCGAGCCGTACGAGCCAAAGCCAAACCTCTTGCCCTCAAGGTCTGCGCCACGGTTGTGCTCAAACTCTAGCGCGCTCCTAAAGCTGAGGTATAGCGACGCCGTGTAAATGTTGCCGACCATTGTGGCCGCGCGCAGAGAGCTTGCGAGCTTTGAGTCATATGCCTCCATATACTCGTCAGTCTTTACAAACATTCGGTTGAACTGGTGATCCTGCTCCATGAATTTGCTGTCATCCAGGATTGCCTCAATCGTACCGCCAGACTTTGGAGCCGGCTCTTTCATGCCGACTGACTCTATGATCTTCTTCCAGCGTGGAAGGCCTCGCCACTCGTGGCGCAGCAGGTACGCAAGGGCCTTTTTGCCCATGTTTGCGTACGGCAGGTGAACGCACAGATAGTCAATGTGGTCCAGTATCGTCTCGCCGTCTGCCAGGCTTATGAGGCCGGTCTCAAAGGCCTTTTTCTTGTATGCCTCAAGCGTGTTGCGGACCTGTATGAGGTAGAGGAGGTTGGAGTACTGGCCATGGACAACGGGGGTCGGCTTGCCTGTCGGGCGGTAAAAGTCATACTCGTCGCGTATCGACGTCGACGTCACGCGTGCGTCAAACTCGAGAAGGCGCGGGTTGTCGCTCAGGAGCATTGCCACGGCTCCTGCGCCCTGCGTGAGCTCGCCTGATGATCCCATGTCGTACTTTGCAATGTCAGAGACGACGACGATCGCCTTGTTGCCCCCTGCCTCACCGGCACGTATCCAGTTGGCATTGTCATATAGCGAGTATGATCCTGACACGCACGCAAACTTTGTCTCGATCCCCCCGCAGTGCTCAAATGTGCCCCTGCCGTAGACCTGCTCGAGCATGCCAATGACATACGTGTTCATCGCCTTGGACTCGTCCATCGACGACTCTGTTGACGCATAGAGGCGGCCAATGTCGCCTGGCTTTAGGCGGTTCTTTTGCATTATCTTTAGGCACGCATTGGCCGCAAGGCACGCCGGATCCTGGTTTGCGTCGACCATGGCCATCTGCGACACGCCGAGTCCCTGGCGCAGCTTTGATGCGCTGATTCCCCTGTGCTCGGCAAAGTCTTCGGCGTCAACATACAGTCTTGGAACGTACACGGCAATGTCGTCAATGCCTGCTGGCATGGCAAAGAGCGCCATGCCTATTGCTTATAAGGATATGTCACGCCTTTATATCCTGCACACGCCTAGCCCGAAATTGCGCGATCAAGAACGCTTGTAAACTCGGAGAGCGGCTTGGCGCCACGCATGAGGTAGACATCACCGTCAGCACCGATGACATAGAACGCCGGTGTGCCGTTGAGCCCGAGTGCCTGAGCGTCAGCCCTGCTCGCGTTTATCACGTCAGTGTGTGTGCCGGCTGCCATGCACGCACCCCATGCCGACTCGTCGAGGCCATCGACGCCAGAGGCGATTGCGCGCATGCCATCAAGGGATGCCCAGCCCGTGCGCTCTCCATTGTACGCATGGTATATCGCGTCATGGAACTCCCAAAAGAGGCCCTGGTCTCCGGCGCAGTGGGCCGCGCGCGCGGCAGTGACCGAGTCTGGTCCTATGACCACAAAGTCCTTGAAGAGCATGCGAACCTTGCCAGTCTCGACATATTCTGAGACGATCGTCGGCTCTGTGCGCTCAAAGTGCCTGTGGCAGAACGCGCACTGATAATCGCCAAACTCGATTAGCGTGACGGGGGCGCGCTCGTCGCCAAGAAAGGGCGAGGCGTTTGCCAGGAGGAGCTCTGGCGTGGGCTCGGCTGGCGGGGGATCGAGGACATCGGTGGTGGGTATGCCAAGCGGGGCCCGCAGAGCCGGCTCGGGCGTCGTGACCTCTAGCGCATAGAGCGGTGCCAGGATGGCCGCAACGGCTATTGCGGCTCCAATTCCCATTGACGGCAGGCTGATCTCGACTTTCAACGTGCGCAAGGCGCACGGCAGCGCTATTTTAACCTGCACCACTAATATTGTGTGTGCAATGGGCCACGCGCCAATGAAGCGCGTGTTTGTCAACGGGTATGGCTCGATCGGGCGCAGGATTGCGGCCTTTGTGGCCCGCGATGACGAGATCGAGCTTGTCGGAGTCGGCAAGGCGACACCGCGCGGCATCGAGGCTGCCATTGCCGACGGCCACACCGTGTATGTCCCCGAGGCAAAGATGGTCGAGTTTGATGACGCCGCAATAGGCGGAAGCATAGAGTCTGCCCTGGACTCGTGTGACCTTGTCATAGACTGCACGCCGGGAGGCGTGGGCAACAAGAACAAGGTGTCGCTGTATGGGCCGCGCGGCATAATGGCGATATACCAGGGAGGCGAGACGATATACGGCAAGCGTGCCGTCTCGGACACGCTGTTTAGCTCGCGCACAAACTATGCGGCAGCCATTGGAAAGACTCACGTGATGCAAGGTAGCTGTAACGTCACGGGCATCGGCAAGGTGACACGGCCGCTAGGCGAGGCCTTTGGGGGCAGGCTTGTGCGAGTTGACATTACGCTCATCCGACGCTGGGCTGACATGGAGCAGCATACTGACATTCCGGACACGATAGAGATGACATCCTCGCCGCACCATGGTGAGGACGTAAAGGCGCACATGGGCGATGATATCCCGATACACGTCAGGGCAGTCAAGGTTCCGACACGACAGATGCACGTCCACATACTTGATGCGCGCTTCTCCGGAGACGCGCCGACAGTCGATGCCGTTCACGCTGCGCTAGCCGGCGAGGCCGCAGTGGCCACGCTATGGGGCGCGCGCGGCACGCTGGAGATTCGCGAGTTTGCAGGCTCTTCAGACGCGCTAGCCGACACAAACATGGTTCACGTGCACGCCGAGATGACGGCCAGCCGTGGCGACACCGTGCAGCTCGTCTACTCGGACGACCAGACCGGCATTGTCATACCAGAGAACCACATGCTCATGCAGGCGATGCTCTTTGCGAGGCCATATGCTGAGGCACAAGCCCGCACAGAGTCACTCTTTGGCCTCGCGCAGAAAAAGGCCGCACTCGAGGCGCACTTTAGTCGCGAAGCCGCTCAATCCTGACGCGCTCGGAGCGGTTGTTTGTGACCTTTTCGACTACAATGCGCACGCCGTCAAGCTCGACCTTGTCGCCCTCGCGCGGTATGTCCTTTAGGCGCTCGTGGAGGAGGCCGTTGAGCGTAGAGTGCGTGTCGACATCGGCCACGCTGACCCTGAGTATCTTGCCGACGCGGCCCATCTCGATGTCACCGTTGACAATTATCGTGTCGCGATCAACGGACGTGTACTGTGGCTGTTCTCCCCTGTCGCCCTCGTCCTCGACCTCGCCGACTATCTCCTCTATGAGGTCCTCAAACGTGACAAGGCCCTCTACGCCACCATGCTCGTCTATGACCATCGAGAGATGGACCTTGCGACCCTTCATCTCATCAAGCAGTGACCTCACGGTCTTTTCACGTGATGCAAAGACGGGTTTTCTGGCGATCATCTCAAGGGTGCTCTCGCGCCGGTCATGCTCTAGCTCGCGCAAAATGTCCTTTACATGGACAAAGCCCGTAATGTCATCAATGTCCCTGCCGTATGTGGGGATGCGCGAGTGGCCTGACTCGTTTATTTGCGGAAGCGCATCAAAGAGCAGCATGCGGCCTGGTAGCGCAAACATTTTCGTGCGCGGCGTCATGACACTGTGGACATCAATGTCATCAAAGCTCAGCGCACCGCGAACCAGTGCGTGCTCTTCGCGCTCTAGTGCCTTTTCTGCCATGCCCTGGTCTATGACATGCTCTATCTCCTTCTCTGTGATCGGTGGCGGGAGATAGCTGCTTCCAGTCAACTTTACCACACCGCGCGTGATCACCTCGAATATCTTGACAATCGGCCATGTCGCATAGCTGAACGCAAGGAGTATCGGCGCAAAGCGGAGCGCAATCTTGTCGGCGTTTGCGTTACAGTACGTCTTTGGGGTGATCTCGCCGAACACTAGTATGAGAAACGTCATCATGCCAATGGCTATGCCGAGGCCGCTGTCGCCAAACATCTCTATCGCAACGCTTGTGGCCAGGGCCGACGCGCCGACATTGACGACGTTGTTGCCGAGATTTACGCTAGCCATCATCCAGCCGGGGTTTGACTTTAGCTTGTGGAGCGCGCCTGAGCCCTTGCGTTCCTCCTTTACAAACTGGAGCGTCCTTGAGTGGCGCGTGCCCACAAGGGCGACTTCGAGGCCGCTAAAGAACCCCGAGAGGGCTATGAGCGTGGCGAGTAGTGGTATGTCTAGCCAGAGGTTTACCATGTGTCCCTCACGCTGCCTCTCGGCGCAATGCCGTGCTCATGCCTGTGACAAGTCACCGTGCATATCTTGATGGCAGAGGCAATGCCAGTCCCGGCTTTAAGGCTTCAGGTTAGCGCACGCGTGCGCATCCGGGGACAGCCCAAAAACCCCCGAATCGACTCGCGCAACTTGACGGCCATTTTGCAGGAGGGTCAGACATTGCCGGTTCAGGATCACACGTTGCGTCAATGCTGTGCGCCAAAACAAGATTTTAATACATGACCCGCCCTATTTCTAGCATTGAAAAACGAGTATGTGGGCTTTGTCAGTGATCGGCATTTCAGGGAGTGCGTCAAAAAGCTATGTGACAAATACGAAAACCTGGGAAAACCCGGGGTTGACAAACAGCGCGAAAACGTCGTTGACCCGTTCAAGCTGGTGTTTGACACGGTAAACTCGGGCATGACGCTAGACATGTGGGAAAGAAACGACATTAGGAGAAGAAATGACAAGGCAGTAAACAGTGCAGTGGGACTATTTCATCAAGAGCTGCTCGGAGGGGTGGACGGATGGCGCCAGGCCGTATCGGAACAACACGTCAAGATCGATCTAGCCAAAAATGACAATAGTGTATTTATTGAACTAAAAAACAAACACAATACGCTCAATTCAAACAGCAGAAAACAGATACATGCCAATCTACTGGACATATCAAAGAGATTTAATTCAGCCACGTGCTATTTAGCATACATAATTCCAAAAAATGGAACCTCGGGGATTAAAATGTGGAAGTATAACAATAGCAGCAACCCGTACATAAAGCGAGTGTGGGGCAAAAAGGTCTATGGTCTTGTGACCGGCGATGATGAGACGCTCAAAGAAACATGGAGAGCGCTCCCAAGAGCCATTGCAGATGTTGTCGAAAAGTCCAGGGCGTTTGACGAAATGGAAAATGTAAGAGTTTATGAATGGTTCAAGAGGGCATTTGAGCCCTAGTGTTGTGTGCCCCGTACTACAACTCGAGCGCCTTGCGCAGGGATCTGCCAAGCGCAAAGGCGAGCTTTACTGGAACCGCGTTGCCTATCTGCCGGTACTGTGATGACACGCTGCCCTCAAACTTCCAGGTGTCTCGAAACGTCTGGATGCGTGCATACTCCCTGATGGTGAACGGGCGCGTTTCGTCAGGGTGAATCCTGTCAGTCATCTTTTGACAAGGCGAGCATGTGAGCGTCAGGCATGGCTCGTCCCAGGACAGACGCCTAGCCATTCCGCGCTTTCCGCCCTCGGAGTTTATGCTTTTGCCAAGGTATGCCTTTTGAAACCTGACGGGCAGATTCACCCATGAGCCGCCTGGCGGAACCCTGTCGAGTATCTTCCTGCGCCTCACCGAGTAGGTCGTTCCCGCCGATCGCGGGGTTTTGCGAAGCGCCTCGCGAAGCGTGACCACCCCACCACGTGAGCGCGGAAACTCAAAGGTCATCCCGCGTCGCACGCCGACAAATATGACCCTCTTGCGCTTTTGTGGCACGCGGTAATTCAGCGCGTTAAGCGTCTGGTATTTGACGTCATACCCGAGGGATTCCAGGATGCGCAGTATGGTCTCAAGCGTCTTGCCACCATCATTACGTATGATCGCCTCGACGTTCTCGGCCAGAAATGCGCGCGGTCTGATCTGCTTTACTGCCCTGGCGAACTCGTAGAATAGCGTCCCACGCATATCTGCAAATCCGAGCTTGTTTCCTGCATGGCTGAACGACTGGCACGGGAACCCGCCGGTCACGATGTCGGCGCGCACTCCCCTAAACTTCACATTTGCAATGTCGTCTCCGATGACGTTCCAGCGTGGGCGGTTTTTCCTCAGCGTTGCTATACAGTCCTTGTCGTTCTCGACTAGGGATACGACCTCAAAGCCGGCTCTGTGGAGGCCCAGGGCCATGCCGCCGGCGCCGGCAAAAAGCTCGACTACGGTGGGCTTGGCCATGCGTGATTTGCGCACATTGCCACTATTTAGCCGTGGTGAGCGGCCCGTCTGCGACATCATGCTCGCGGTGGCCGCGCAAACCGGTTTGCGGGGTCTGCGTGGTACTCTACTGGCATGGTTGGATCCTTTTGCCTTCCGGTGAGTATTCCCACGACGGTGTCATCGCGGCGCATTATGCCCTCGTCGACAAGCTTGCGAATTCCGGCGATCGACGCGCCAGATGCCATCTCACAGTCAAACCCGTTAAGGCCGACTACTGACATGCCATCGAGCATCTCGGCGTCGCTGACCATGGTGACGTGCCCGTCGCTAAGCTCAAGTGCCCTCAGTGCCTTTAGCAGGTTTGCCGGACGCCCTATCTGTATTGCAGTCGCGCGGGTTTTTGGCACGCTGCCTGACGCATCAAGTGCGGCATAGTGCCGCTCTATGATTCCCATGTTTGGCCTGCCAGAGTTCCATCGTAGCTCCTCCTCGCCGTTTGCACCGTTATACATGTCAGACAGCGTGCTTGCGCCCTCTGCGTTGATCACGGCAATTCGCGGCATCTTTTTTATCCATCCCCACGAGCGAAGCTCATGGAGCGCCTTGCCGCAGCTTGACGTGTTGCCAAGCGCGCCTCCGGGATAGACGATCCAGTCAGGCGCCTCCCACCCCAGATGCTCAAGTATCCTGTACGGTATTGTCTTTTGGCCCTCTATGCGAAACGGGTTGATCGAGTTTACGGTGTATCCACTGCCGTCGCTTACGGCCTCAAGTGAGCCGCGCAACGCATCATCAAAGTTGCCGTCCACCTCCACAATCTGCGCACCAAACTGGTATGCCTGCCCCAGCTTGCCTGGCGCAATCTTGCCGCGGGGTATGTACACGTCACACTCCATCCCCTCATTGGCCGCAAACATGCCTGCCGATGCAGACGTGTTTCCAGTCGACGCGCAGACAATCTTTGATGCGCCGACCATCCTTGCGTGCGTGACGGCTGTGGCCATGCCGTTGTCCTTGAATGAGCCGCTCGGGTTGTACCCCTCTGGCTGCAGGAGCAGGCGTTCAGAATCCATGCGCGCAAACTCGGCGACCCTGGACATGCGGTACGGGCGCGACTGCCTGCCCTCGGCCCCGTCAAGGGAGACTAGCGCATGCGCGCACGCCGCATCGTCCTCGGTGTCTATCTGGCAAAAGTTGATCAGCTCGCGAAACCTCCACACGCCGCTCTCGTTGAATATGCTCCCCCCATGATCGCGCCGGTGCAGAAACGACTCCTTTAGGGACTTTGGGGGCGTGCTGTCATACACGACATCAAGGAGGTGACCGTTCTCGCAGCTCACGCCCACTGTGTTGATCGGATACTCTAGCGCACATGCGCCGTCAATGCACCTTAATCGTGCGCCTTGCGACATCTGGGCGCACGCGGGCAAGAACGACAATTTAAAGAGTTCGTGGGCACCAGACTTTTTAGGGCATCAGAATGACGTTGCGGCGATGTCTGTCATTAGCGAGGGCACAGTTGCCGCAGCAGCCGACGCCGTGCGGGCGCACGATGCGCTCCTTGGCATGAACTATGCAAAGGCAGGCGTGCATGGCGTAGCTGCAGAGTGGGATCACATCTGTGCGGCAATGGCCGCACTCCTCGAGTCGCTTGCAGCAGACAGGAGCGCAGGGGACACGACGACCTCGCTTCGTGCGCACGCGGGCAGGTACACCTCGGGATACTCGTTCTCTCGCGAACTGGACCTCATCGCCGAGACGTATGCCGGCGATCCCGCACGCACGCGCGCCATTGCGCTAAAGATTGTCGAGTCACTTGAGGACAGGGGATTTATTGGGTTACTGCGGGATGTTGCCGATGGCTAGGCAGAAAAAGTGCATCCTTTGCGGATGTGCCGATCACTGGATCATTGGATGCCACCGCCATGCGGCAAGGCGGTGCGGCTGCGCCACTAAAGGCTAGGCCGGCGGCGCAACCTGGCGCGATCCTGACCTTACGTGAAAGTTGGAGCAGCACTTGCACTCCTTCTCGAGGCACTCGTCCTCTGAAAAGTGCCCGCATATCCCACACTCGCATCCCCTGCTCATCGTACGCATGGAAGTGACAGAGGGTTATAACTTGTTGCTGCGCCACACGCGCGTCCTAGCGCGAGGACTTGCTCTTTGATAGCTGCTGCTCCATCTCGGCGGCCCTGCTGTCGACTGACCTGATAATCTCCTGGATTATCCCGTCTAGGTCGCCCTCCTCGGCTGGCGGGTCGATCGCCGTGGCTATCTCTCCCACCGTCGCCGAGATCTCGGAGCTCATCTGCTCAAACGTTTCGGGATCCTCGCACACGGTGTTCTCGTAGAGCTTTTTGAGCGAGTTGACATAGCTTATGACCTGGTCTGTCAGGATGACCTCGTAGGTGTTGCCATTGACTATGATCTGCTTTGTGATCAACGGCACAACGCGCAAAAATCTTGCCTTAAAACCCTTTTCATGCGTGGCCCGACATGTGCCTGACGTGGCGCATTGCACCGGTGATCGCAGGATCGGCGTCTCCCCTAGAAGGCGATATAGTCCAGGGCCACTGCGTCGCTGATCAGGGCCATGTGCCTTGTCTTTAGGACATAGCCGTTCTTGATGTCAGACGTCGGTATCCACCGGTTCGATGACGTATAGTGGCGCTTTTCGGCAAGCTCGGCCTCGATGGCCTCGATGTCAAACTCTGCCTCCTCGACCTTCATGGACTCGAGGTGCTTTATTGTGACCAGTATGCGGCGAGCCTTTACGCGATCGCCGAGCTTCCACTTTGAGGGCGGGTGCTCATCAGTCACCTCGATGACCTTTACCTTCATCTCCTTTTTCCCTAGCGCATCACGGCTGACGAGGACGCGCTCGTCAAGAAACTCCTCAAACTCGGCATTGCGCTCCCTGTGCGACGCACCGTCATCAAGTATGGACCGAACAGCACTGTCAGCGGCATTGTCGTCATCGTGCGGGCTCGCAGGCTCGCTGACCTGTGGGGGAACCTCAGTGGGTGGTGACTTTGCGCCACCATCGCCGCTGCGCCCCAAAATTGAGCGTAGACGACCCAGGCTCCCCGTGCTGCCTCCATCTCCCATGGCACGCACGCCAATGCGCGTTTGCTAAATACCTTGTGAGGCGCGCCTGCGAGGCCTGCGCGCTATGGGCACTGCACAGTCCGGCAGGTCGAGATCCACGCGCACGCCGCCGTCACGGCCGTACGTCGAGCCGTCATAATGGCACACGCACTCTACTGGCCTGGCAGCAGAATCCCACTCCTTATAGTACTCGCGCAGCTCCCTCTCCCCGTACTCGCCTCGCGCAATGCGCTTTTTGGAGAGAAACTTGAATGCCAGGACCACCCTCCGCTTCTGGTATGGTCCAAGAACGTGTGCCCAATCGACGCAGCGCTCGACCTGGTCGACAGGCACGACCAGGCGGTTGGTCGTGCCGGACTTTGCCTCCATGATATACGCCGAGCTCTTGGATGGGTTTAGAGCCAGAACGTCAGGCAGCGACGTGCTAGGCGAGCCGAGGCGGTATGCGCTCCAGTCCTCTAGCGCATTAAAGCGGCGCGATATCGTGCCCTCCCAGCTATAGCCGCGCTGCCGGCGCGCCCTTGATGCCGCGTGAACCTGCCCAGGGGATGCGCGCCTCAGGCGCACGGCGCCATCGACTGTCTTGGCCGGCATGCCCTAAGCGCAGGAGCGCTCGCCATATAGAGGTAGCAATGCGCGCAGTGCTGACCAAATGTGCACCGAAAATTCACATGCCTGTGGTAGGCGCACGTACGTGGGCATAGGCAGCATGCCCGTCATGAGCCAAAATACCATGAGACAAGGAAGAGCTCGACACTTAAGAACACTGGACAGATTGACTCTGGTGAGGTTTATGAGCAGGCTCACGCTGAATAACGAGAATACACACTTCTCTATACTGCCCTTTAACTTGTTCGGCCAAGCACGTGAATAACGGCCGATCTCGGCGATGGACTTAAATTTAATCAATTCGGAATGCCGGTGATGTTTGAGCACACCGCTCCCCCGCGTCATCGAGATCCCGGGAGCGCCGTTCGGTCAATTTGTCGCGTACAGCGGTATGGCACCCCACAATTCCAAAATGCCGCTCAGTATCCCAAACGCTGTAACTCAAAACACAGCATGGCTGTTTTATGTGATGGGGGTAAAAAATGAGGGCGATCAGCCTTTTTTCCGGTGCCGGGGGACTTGATCTGGGATTTGAGAATGCAGGAGTAGATATAATTATGGCCGGCGATCATTGGAATTGTGCTGTTGACACGTATGAAGCAAATCGCAATGATCACCAAACCCAAATAATCAGGGGGGACATAATGAATAAAAAAAATACCGTCATAGAATTTGGTAAAAATGAGAAGCCCGACATCCTATTCGGGGGACCACCATGTCAAGATTTTAGTTCGGCCGGGTGGAGAACCGGTCACGGTGATCGGGCAGATCTTACATTGATATTCTCACAAATCGCATCAAAAGTGAAACCCACATGGGTCGTAATGGAAAATGTGAATACTATACTATCTATCGGCCAAGCTGTGATTGAGCGCAGTATGAAAACATTAAAACATGCCGGATATGGTTTAACGCCTCTAATATTAAATTCAGCAGATTTTGGTGCTCCTCAACTACGCAAACGATTTGTGCTCATTGGACATTTGGGAAGATCTGATGGTGAGATGTTGCCCATAATAAACACGTACAAAAAACGTCACCGAAAAACAGTTAAACAGTATTACCCACAAATTGCAAAGGGAAAAAATAAAACGAGATACTACTATCGACATCCATGGACATTTGCTAGAAGGGCAATTTTTAGTGTTGATGAGCCAAGTCCCACAATTAGAGGAGTTAACCGACCCATACCCCCATCTTATAGACCACACACAAACGACGCAACAAATGATCTTAACGACGTGAGGCCATTAACAACAAAAGAGCGTGCGATAATACAGACATTTCCACAACGTTATATCATAACTGGAACAAAGACTGAACAAGAACAACAAATTGGGAATTCTGTTCCACCGCTCTTAGCTCGCGCCATCGCTAACGCGATTTTAGAGGTTGACAAGCTATAACTAACACACTATATGGCATACATAAAACAAATCTAAAAAAATCCCTAGTAACTAAAAATATATTTCCCACGTTTTTACCCATATCTGCTTCCATATACATGGAAGACAACGATATACCACTAAATTATTTGAGAATCGCCAATGCACAACTCGACCTAACAACAATTAAGTTTAGCGAAATGCTCCAGATCAATCACGATGAATTATCTGACATAACTTGGAATAGAGAAAAAGCCCCAAAAATATTTAAAAAAAGTGTGAATGGTCCACCAATGGACGTTGTACCGTCTCTTGGAAATGTGGAACTGTTAGAAATGGAAACAAAACTCACGGTTGTTCCAACACACTCGACCAAACAGGTGACAGAGATGATATTTCGACAAAACACACAATTTTCTTTAGCTGAGCGGTTGGTACACCGACATCCATCATTGTTTGATATGATTCCTATAACACGCGATACACTCCAAAAAGCAATCGAAAACTCAGATAATGCACAACGTGGATTCATATTGCACGGAGTATGGAAAACGCTCGCTCGTACTTCTAGATTAGATAAAAATAACACTTTGGATGTTTTTGTAATCAGCGATTTTGCATACTTGTATATGCTTTTAAATTTACAACAGTATTCAGGAAAAGATAAAAAAACACCAACGCGTGGGAGTAGGATTGTTGATCGCATACGATCATGGATTAACGATCATAATGATAAGGGAGGTATGACCTATAAAATATCTCAAGAACAAAGTGTAGATCATTTAAAAACAACATTGTACCCCGTCAGATTTTTACCAGAACTCAAAGACGCGTATAACAATTTGCGATTGGATATCACTGCTTTTAAAAACATAGTTCCAGATCATGCAGTAAAACACATGTCGCCAGAGCGACGATTAGACATGGCTGCAGTGATGGAGTTAATTCAACGTAGATAAATGTGCAAAAAACATAGAATGCCATTTTAGTGTTTGTAGCTTGAACAGCCACACCATGTGCGCTCTCCCGGAACCGCGATGCCAATAGCCAGAGAGATGTACGTGTCGCAGATGGCTTTTTGGCGCGAGGCGCGCTCCCAGGTCAGCTGCGGAGCTCTGCACACGTTGCACGCATGCCCCACTGAACTGTGCCACACGGTAGGGGAAGGGATGCCAACATCGTACAGTGGCAAGAGATAGTGCGCGATGGGGAAACACTGGTGTCCCTGTGGGATTAACGCGACGATGGCATAAATGCAGAGCTGACGCGTTCCATGATTAGATCCCGAAGGGTAGCACTGCCATCTCGATTTTCGCGAACACGTCGTCATCGAACCCATCGACAGCGCGACCGAATAGGTGCTGCGAGACAGGCCATGACGCGTAAGACCGGCGATCAGATCAAGGGCAGACGCACGGCCCGGACTAGAGGCATGTCAACCGTCTTGACGTGTGTCTTGACGTGTGTCTTGACGTGTGTCTTGACGTGTGTCTTGACGTGTGTCTTGACGTGTGTCTTGACGTGTGTCTTGACGTGTGTCTTGACGTGTGTCTTGACGTGTGTCTTGACGTGTGTCTTGACGTGTGTCTTGACGTGTGTCTTGACGTGGAAGGCCACGAGACTGATGTAGCTGTGGGAGTCATGCGTCAGATCCTGGCGAGGCCTCGTCTTGGGGTACACAGATGGATATTTATACGACCTGATAAATGTGGCGGAACAATGGCCGAGTGGATATTAGTCATAAACGACACCATGGAAACGTTCCACGAAAGGGTTCAAGCTAAAACATGGCCAATATACAAAAACACATCCAACCGCAACAATATAGAGATTGATGATCGCGTGGTATTTTATAAAGCTGGCAAAAATGGAAAACGATTTATCGGTTCAGCAAAAATCGGAAGCCAACTGCAAAATCACAAAGATGATTTTAAAATAACCTTAAAAGATATAGATCTTTGGAAGAAACACATAGTTATAACTGATGTTTTGATGGAACTTGATTTTATAAAAAACAAGACAGCGTGGTCAAATTATCTGGTCGGCGGCATAAGAAAGCTAAGTACAAAATCATTTGAATATTTAAATAACAATCATTGACGAAGATAAATGCGTCCTCAATTTTATTAAGTCCGACATGACTAATGATAAAACCCATAATAAACACACTACTCGTGTATGGCACCCAAACACGCAGATGCGCGAGTGGGCCGCCTTTGATGAGATAGTCCGCGGGGACGGGATGAGCCTCGTTTGCGCTGACGGAACGCGCCTGCTTGACGGGGTCGCGTCAATGTGGTGCAATGTGTGGGGCCACTCGCGCCGCGAGCTAGTGCGCGCAATGTCGCGTCAGGCCACCACGCTTGCCCACTCACCGCTCTTCAACCTGACGCACGAGCCGGCTGAACGCCTCGCCGAGGAGCTTGTCAGCATCGCGCCAGGAATGTCCCACGTGTTCTATTCGGACAATGGCTCGACGGCGATGGAGGTCGCCACAAAGATTGCCCTCCAGCACTGGCAGAACGCCGGCGAACGCGCCAGGTCGGCGATCGTGGCACTCGAGGGCGGATACCACGGGGACACGTTTGGCGCAATGTCGATCGGGTACTCGGCACAGTTCTTTTCACGCTTCAAGGGACGCCTCTTTGGCGTCTCGCGCATTGCAGCACCTGACGCGTACCACAGCTCATGCGATCCGGACGATGATGCATCGCAGTGCATCGAGGCCGCCGAGCGCCGGCTCGCGCGCGGGGATGTCGCCGCGCTAATCATGGAGAGCGGCGCACAGATGGCCGGAGGCGTGCGCATATACCCGCGCGGATACCAGCGTGGGATCGCAAGGGCATGCCGCAGGCATGGCGCGCTACTCGTGCTCGACGAGGTTGCCACGGGGTTTGGCCGTCTCGGATCGATGGCCGAGTACACCTCGCAGGGCTCTAGGCCTGACATTGTGTCATTTGGCAAGATGCTCACCGGCGGGTATGTGACGCTTGGCGCAACGCTTGCGACACGCAAGGTTCACGACTCGTTTCTTGGCGAGTATGCCGAGGAACGCCACCTGTTTCATGGCCACACGTACACCGGAAACCCCATTGCGGCCGCCGTTGCGCTCGAAAACATTCGCCTGTACAGGCGACACCGCCTGCTTGAGCGCATACGCAAGACATCGCGCGTACTGGACTCGTTTGCCGACAGGATGGCCACGCTGCCCATGGTCGGTGACGTCAGACATAGCGGCATGGTCATGGGAGTCGAGCTGGTCCGGGACGCGCGCACGAAAAGGGCGCCCACGCCGAGCCGCTCGATAAACCGCATCGTCTACGAGGAGGGAAAGAGGCACGGCATATACCTGCGCACGCTTGGCAACATTGTCATGATCGTCCCGCCGCTGGCAATGCCGGCCACGCAGCTCGACACTCTCTGCGAGGCAGCCGCCGAGACCATAGCCGCCGCGGCACGCAGGATGGCCGACTCTTCGGCATCGCCGGGCCATGGCGCGCGTCGACGTCCACAAGGGCACACCGTGCGCAAGAAATAGATCATAACGGCGATTTGCATATATGGGGCAGCACGTCCGGCCTGCCCCATGCGCGATCGGCTGTACCGCCTGTTCAGGAAGGTTGCCTTGCTGGGGCCTACCGAGGAGGAGATGGAAAGGATGAACAGGGAGGACATGGAAGCCAACACCGTGTGGATACTTGGGGGTCGCGTAGGAATAGTTCACCATTTTATGGAGTTTGGCGCTAGAATAGATGTTGATGAGTATGCCAAGTACGGCTGCAATGTTGACGGATGTGACTGCAAGAACAGGATCGGGGACAGGTATGGTAAATGACAGGATTGGCCACGTGTCTGCCATGCAGCAGCACGGCGCGCGTGACGCTGAGCCATGCGCAAAAAGCGCGCCATATCGGCGATTTTAATATATAGGGCGACGCGTCCGGCCTGCCCCATGCGCGATCGGCTATACCGCCTGTTCAGAAAGATTGCCTTGCTGGATCCGACCGAGGAGGAGATGGAAAGGATGAACAGGGAGGACAGGGAGGCCAACACCCAGTGGATGTTCGGAGGCCGCGTCGGCATAGTTCATAGCGTCATGGAGTTTGGCGGCCGGGTGGACTTTGACAGTGTGGAGCCCGAGGTGTGTAAATTTGAAGGGTGCGACTGCCATAAAAAGGACGTGAAAGAGGTTGACAAATGACAGGATTGGCAACATATCGATCATGCAACAGCACAATGTGCTTTTGGCAATTCTGTGCCAGCATGTCGACATAAAGGCGTCAATATTCCTCTCGTTTGTGGCAGTGATGCTGTTTGCCTATGCGTTTAGCGACATAGGCAGCCCATACGTCTTTGTTTTGGCATTGGCGTTTGCGGTGGCATACCCAATGAGAATAGGCGTAAACATGCTGGCCGACAAGCCTGTAGATCTCGGAGGCGATCTCACGGTTCATGACATTGACAGTGTGGAATCGAACACAGAATATCACATACATGATTCTATCATACAAGCATACAAAGCAGCAATCATCCACAACACCGGAGTGCTAAAGAAAAAACACCGGAGGAACAAAAGCCTCATCATCACCTCAATGCTGCTGTTCGGTTACATAATGACCATGACGGCGGTGGTCAAGTTTATGGAACTCTCGAATGCGGGCATTTTGTCGTTCACATAACACCACCCCTAGAACGTGTGCGGTTGGGCCATATGATGGCACAATGTGACCCCGTCTGCTGCCAACATGTCCCCAGTCAGCAAGCTGCCAACATGTCCACAAATGCCATGTCAGCAGCACGCCTCGCCAGTTTTATTAATGCGCCATGTGAAGTGGCCGGTGATGAACGGCAACTGGCTCCGCGCGATGGCCACCAGGGTCGTGCGCGGCGATCCGATCACGGCTGATGAGGCGGGCATGCTGGCAGACTATGGCGACATTGCAGGCCTCATGCGCGAGGCCGATCGGATAACGCGTGAACTCCACGGCCCTCAAGTCGAGGTCGAAGAGCTTGCCAACATCAAGAAAAACGCGTGCTCGGAGGACTGCACGTTCTGCGCCCAGTCGGCATTGTACGACACGGGAATTGGCACGCACACGCTGGCGCCTAGCGAGGAGATTGTCGCACAGGCGCGTCGCGCACGCGATGACGGGGCGTCATCGTACTGCCTTGTTGCGGCCTGGCGCGAGCCGCCGCCTGGTGACTTTGAGCGCGTCTGCAAGATCATCGAGGAGATCAACCGAACAGTCGGAATCGACGTCGACTGCAGCCTGGGGTTCCTGACTCCGGCCAGGGCACGCCGCCTAAAGTCACTTGGCGTTGCAAAGTACAACCACAACCTCGAGACGGCGCGCTCAAAGTTTCCCGAGATATGCACCACGCACACGTATGATGACCGCATGGACACGCTGCACGTCGCGCGCGAGGCAGGCCTCGGCGTGTGCACGGGCGGGATAATAGGAATGGGCGAGACGCGCGCCCAGAGGCTAGAGCTCGCCCTGGATATCGCATCAGTGGCACCCGAGGAGGTCACGATAAACATCCTCACGCCCATGCCCGGCACCCCGCTTGAGCTCCAGGAGCCGCTTCCTGACGGCGAGGCCGAGCGCACCTTTGCGCTAATGCGCTTCCTCGTCCCCCACGCGACAGTGAGGGTTTCAGGCGGACGCGAAAAGGCGCTGGATGACGCCGGTGAGTCCATACTGCGCGGGGGCGCCAACGCGATAATAACTGCCGGATACCTGACCACTGGCGGACGGCGTGCCGAGGAGGACGCGGCGATGATCAGGCGCATCGGCCTTGAGGCCAAGTGAGTCCCTCGCCTCCGGCGAGCTGTCCCGCATTCGCGCCCAGGGCCTGCTGCGCAGACTTCGCACGGCAAGGGCTGACGGGTCGTACGTGTTCATCGGCAAAAGGCGCCTCCTAAACCTCTCATCCAACGACTATCTGGGCCTCGCGTCTGGCGGCGCGGCGCTCTGGGAGCAAGCCGCGTCCTCATCGAGGCTCCTCTCCGGAAACGCCGCCGGATACGCGCCACTGGAGAGGTCGCTGGCCTCGCACCGCTCGCAGGCCGCCTCGCTCGTCTTTCCGACAGGGTACATGGCCAACATTGGCGTCGTGTGCGCGCTTGCAAAAAAGGGCGATGTCGTAGTCTCTGACGAGCTAAACCACGCAAGCGTCATAGACGCGTGCAGGCTCTCTGGTGCGCGCACTGCAGTCTATGCGCACAATGACGTCGGCGCCCTGGAGAGGGAGCTTCGGCGGCCGGCAAGGGCAAAGATTGTCGTGACTGAAGGCGTCTTTAGCATGGACGGTGACGTCGCTGACATTCGGGGCATTGCAAAAGTTGCAGCGCAGCACGGCGCAATAAGTGTCCTGGATGACGCGCATGGGGACTTTGTCCTGGGCAGGCGCGGCGGGGGGACGGCGAGCATGCTCGGGGTTCAGGGGCGCATCGACGTGCACACGGGCAGCCTCAGCAAGGCCATCGGCTCCCTTGGGGGATATGTCGCTGCCGGTCCGCGCACAGTGGAGCTGTGCGCAAACCGCGCAAGGCCGCTCATCTACACGTCAGCGCTCCCACCGCAGGTCATCGCGCACGCCCGTGCCAGAGTCGCCGAGCCAAAGGCCGCACGGCGGCGGAGGCTGGCGCGCAACACGCGCCTCCTGCACTCATGCCTTGACTCGATGGGACTTGGCAGGGACGGCGTGCGCACGCACATTGCGCCCATCATAGTTGGTGATGAGCGCAAGGCGGTTCGCCTCGGAGAGAGGCTAGATGAGCGCGGCATCTTTGCGCACGCGGTTCGCCATCCCACCGTTGCCCTAGGCTCGGCTAGAATCCGCCTGTCCGTGACGGCATGGCCTGATGAGGACGAGCTCGGCGATGCCCTCGATGAGGTCCGCAGGGCATGTCGCGCGATGCGAGTATCCTAGCGGGCCGCCATGTCATAGCCGCCAAACATCGGCGAGCCCATGAGAAATGCCGCCATGATCGCAGTGCCGAGCACGGCGGCGACTATGGCAAAGCGCACGTTCATGGCTCAAGCGCCCCACGCGTGCGCTTAAAAATCCAACGCGCAGAGGTGGAACAAATCTGGAATAATGCTTTAAAGCGCCAGCCGTCTACGCATGGACATTGGCCGAGATTAACATCGCCATAGCGGCCCTCGCCGGCGTGGGCTCCTTTGTCGCCCCATGCATACTGCCCATGATACCGGCATTCCTGGCATACATATCGGGCACGACAGTCACAGAGCTCGCGCAGAGGGGCTCGTCCACGCAGACCATAAACAGGACAGGCGTAATGCTCAACACGGTGTTCTTTGTGCTCGGCTTTTCAGTCGTGTTCTCGTCACTCGGCGTCCTCATAAACAGCGTCCTCTCCGAGTCGGCCGCCGAGCTCGCCGGCACGCTAAACTATGTCGGCGGAATCATCATAATCGGCTTTGGCGCATTTATGCTCATCTCGACAAAGTGCGCATCGCTAAACCTCGAGAAAAAGTTCTTGCCAAAGGGGGGTCGCGCAAGCCTGCCAATGTCGTTTGTCTTTGGCCTCGCGTTTGCAGCCGGCTGGACGCCATGCGTCGGCCCCGTCCTGGGAACGATCCTGACGCTTGCCGCAACAACGCCGTCTGCGTCATTTAGCCTGCTCCTGGCGTACTCGCTGGGCCTGGGCATACCGTTTCTCCTAATGGGCGCGTTCTTTTCGCGCGCGACGCCAATTGTGCGCGCAATGAGCCGCCACCTGCGCTACTATTCAGTAGCCCTCGGGGTCATGATCATTGCGCTCGGCGTCCTTGTCCTGACCGGCCAGCTCGCATACATTGCAAACTTTCCGCTCCTAAACGAGCTGGTGCTACTCGGGTGAATGACGGATGGACGCAAACATAAAGACCGCAATAGTGTTTGGCGCAATAATTGCCGTTGGCGTCGCGGCCCTCGGCATTGCGCTCTCGACGCTCGATGAGGCCGTTGTCCAGCAGCAACTCGACGGCGAGGCGCCCGCATCGGTTCCGGCAAGGCCGGACAACCCCGCACCAGACCTAGTCGGCATTGCGCACTATATCAACACGACACCCGAGGCCCTCGCCGAGGAGATTGATGACAATGTCGTCCTTTATGACATCTGGACATACTCTTGCATAAACTGCATACGCACGCTCCCGTACATCACGTCATGGGACGAGAGGTATGCCGATGAAGGCCTCCTCATCATCGGGGTTCACTCGCCAGAGTTTGAGTTTGAAAAAGAGATCGCAAATGTCGAGCGTGCCGTGCAAAAGCACGGGATCACGTACCCCGTGGTGATGGACAACGAGATGGAGACGTGGAAGGCCTTTGAGAACAGGTACTGGCCACGCAAGTACATCGCAGACCACGAAGGCAATATCAGGTATGACCACATCGGCGAGGGCGACTATGAGAACACCGAGCGCGTGATCCAGGCACTCCTCGCCGAGCGCGCCGAGGCGCGCGGCATGTCCCCCATGGCCGACATGGGCACCGTGGACATTGCCGAGTACGAGAACGAGGGGCGCACGCGCGAGCTCTACTTTGGGTATGCGTTTGCGTACGGGCGAAACCAGCTCGGCAGCCCCGAGGGCTTTGAACCCATGCAGGACGTGACGTACACGGTACCTGCAGAGCTGGAGGCAAACCACTTTTACCCCGAGGGCACGTGGACGAACACGCCTGACGGCATGATCCTCGTCTCCGAGTCCGGCAAGGTGCACCTCCCATACTATGCAAAGGAGGTCAATATCGTGGCCGGCAGTGACGGCATGGCGTCCCTCGAGGTCCTCCTTGACGGCGAGCCCATAGGCGCAGGCGACGCCGGCTCGGCAGTCAGTGACGGCGTTGCGGCCATATCAGGGCACGGCCTGTACAACATTGTCAATAGCGAGTCCTCCTCGCCGCGCCTCCTCGAGCTGCGCACAAGCGAGCCAGGATTTGCGATATACACGTTCACCTTTGGCTAGTATCCGTGGCTCTTGTCACCACGGTGACGCGATGCGCGGTGACATGGCTCTTTAAAGGCGGGTTTTGCGCATTCATGCGTATTGATCCCGGGCTGGTCAAACGGTAGCGCAAACCTCTCACAAAGGATACTCAAGGGCATACGCCCGGAAGTTCCGCTAAAGACGCGGATCGACACTGCCCAAAAGAGGCTCGAGTCGCAGATAGCGCGACTTGACGGGATACAGGACACGCTAAAAAAGAGGGATGCGGCCATGCTGCTAAAGATAGCTGAGGCACAGCGTGCCGGCAACCTGGGATACGCCAGGGGGTATGCGCAGGAGCTCGCCGAGATCAGAAGGATGCGCAATGTGATAAGAAATGCGCAGAACGCCGTCGAGGGCGTGCGGACGCGCCTGGGCACGGTGGCCGAGTATGGCGACATTGTAGTCACGCTTAGCCCGTGCATGGCGCTCATCAAGGATATCGCGCCGGGCATAGGAAGCATGATGCCAAACGTCAGTGAGTCACTTGGCGACTTTGAGCAATCCATGAGGGACATACTGGAGGGCGCCACTGTGGGAACCGGCCTTGTGCCAGAGAGCGCGCAGGCAAATCCCGAGGCCAGCGCAATACTTGACGAGGCGCGCGCCGCGCTTGAGCGAGACACCATTGCGAGGCTGCCGACGCCGCCAGGGCGCGACATTGTGCCTGCGCAGGCAGAGAGATTGCCGTCTCCGCCTGTGGACCTAAAGCAGGACGTGATCTCAGACAGGCAAGTCTACACATAGGACTCTCCCACGTGGCATGTGTGCGGGTTTTGGACAATATGCCTATCTGGCACGATGCAATTTCACCATCCTGACCCCATGCCCGTCATGCAGCGCTT
Source organism: Cenarchaeum sp. (assembly GCA_963692915.1). Taxonomy (GTDB): domain Archaea; phylum Thermoproteota; class Nitrososphaeria; order Nitrososphaerales; family Nitrosopumilaceae; genus JAHRAL01. The sequence goes on along the minus strand of OY843584.1, from coordinate 574,934 downwards.
TTTATATAATGCCAAGCCCATCGACGTGCGTGATAACCACGTCCACACTGCAATGCATGGAAGGGTTGGCGCAGGCCTTGGCAGTAGCGGAGGCGTCATGGTAGAATGCAAAGCCTCATCGTGATTGTCATAGTCGCAGCAACTGCCATGGCCGCAGCACCTGCAGCGTTAGTGCAGGTCGGTGCCACGCACAACTCTGCATCAGAGTTCGAGGTGCTCGTTGCCTGTGATCCCATGGACACGCTCATAGTGCTCACCGAGTCTGATGAGCCCCATAGAATCGCCCTGCGTTCCACTGATGCCAAGATTGACGAGGTGTCATTCTCGCTCCGCGTGCTTCGGACCACACACTGGTCCACGCAAGATGGTGCCAGGGGCGATGCACATGTTGTGCTGGCCGACCACGGCGATGGCATGGCGACAGTCACCGTGGACAGGTCTGCTGCAGGCGAGCGCCTTGTGGAGATCACCGCATCCGGAGCGCGCGGCGAGTCGCAGGCCGTGCACCTGCTGCGCATACTGCCCGCCGATCCGCCAGAGCGGGACGAGGGCGCACACGGCCCTGCACCAGGACTAGACGTCATGGTCGGCGGCGCGCTGACAAGTGGAAATCTGGACTTTGCCGAATCGCCGGGGATCGCGTGCGTGGAGCTAAATGCGTCAGACGCCGCAGGTGACAAGGTGGCCTTTTCGCTCAGGGTGCTCGATACTGTGCCCCTGGATCCCCTGGCAGGAACGGGCGCGTCACCTGTCCTAGTCGACCACGGCGACGGGACGGCGATGGTAATGGCAGACAAGTCATCTGCCGGCGAGCGCACCGTGGAGATCGCCGCCTCTAGCATGCACGGCAGGGAACAGGACACGTACGCGCTACGCATATTGTCCACGGATGCGGACAGGCGGCCACAGCCGCACGCCGGCGGCCTCCCGCACGCCGTGGAGGGCAAGTCCATGACCGGCGCCAGGCTGCCTCCGCGCCTCGTTGCCCAAGCACACATGCCGATGTGCGCAAACGCGCCGTATGGGGAGATGTCTGGCGTCCCGCCGATAGAGGGCACGTCAAATCACAATAATAGCATGCTTTACCGTCCTGACATCACTCCCCTTGGTGTTAAATGGCATCGGTGGGAATGCCAGACGAGCGCGTCGTTTGGAACGCAGGTGGCGCAGCGGATCAACCTGTGCGACGTGCCAGGGGATGACAGAGTTCATTACTATATCAAAAACAACGTGCCAAGGGACAAGGCCAGCCCCTCGTGGCTGATAAACCCATACACTGAAAACATTGCAGACTATAATCGCGGTTCGGGCCACACCTATGCTGCGGCTCCAGAACCGCAATGGGTCAGGGATCTTCAAGATGACCCCAACCGCAAAGAGTCTGGTCTCCCCGAGCCAAGTCGTCCTTACACACATGCTGCGTTCACCGAACTGCAGGTCTTCTTAAACCCGACCGCCTATGTTTACACCATTCTTGAGACCAGGGTGATAGGCACACACTCCTCGGTGCCAGAGCTCCTCCCGTTCTCTGACAAGATGGTGATTCGGGCGACTGCATTTCATGCAGATGACGTGTCATTCCAGATAAAGGCGGACATGAGCGTGATCGCGTTAGAAGCGTCGCATGCGCTAGTAAACGGGATACTGGTTCCGGCGAGTTTCAAACCAAAGGGGTTCAACTCGTTTGACACGACGCTCAGCGTTCATGTCAAGGTGTCTGATATTGCGCGACATAGTGACATCTTCATCAGAGGAATCAACGACGACAAGCTTACGGATGACGGAGTGGTCAAGGATCTCCACGAGGTCACGCTTGTCGCCGAGATTCCCGTCCTTGTGCAGCACAAGAACGAGTTTGAGGCCATAAAACCAGAACGTGCCGTCGAGCCGTGGGGGTGCTGGCCTCGATTGCACGATGAGGCATGGGTTCCCTAGACCAGGGCACGAACTCTGTATGCCATGCACGGCCACAAAGCGTTTTAAAACCCGTGGCGCACAATGCGCGCAGACTTGAGGATATATCACGCAAGCCCCGGATTCGGCGATGCCCTGCAAGAGGGACAGGCCATTGACTTTTTGGAAAAGAGCAAGCTAAACCTGCAGCTTGGCACCGTTGATGCTGACGGTGATGCCAACGTCCATCCCGTGTGGTATGTCTATGAGCGTGAAAGGCTCTACATTGACGCCTCCAGGGCATCCAAAAAGGTGGCCAACATCAGGAGGACATCACGCGTGTATTTTTGCGTCGATGACGAGCGCGTCCCGTACAGGGGAGTTCGCGGCAAGGGCATCGCGACGCTGCATGAGGACATTGGCATGGCGCTGCCCATAGCCGAGAGAATCATGCTAAAGTACACCGGAAGCCTTGACAATGACATTGCGGCCGCACTGCTCGATGGCGTAAAGGCTGGCCAGTCCGTGCTCATAGAGATAGAGCCATCATACTATTCGACATGGGATCACGCATCGGGAATAACCGGCGGTCGCAAGCCCTAGGGTTTGCCGGCACGGACCGCAAGCTCTTTTTTTATGCGGCTAATGGTCGGATAGCTGTATCCGCGCCTTCGATAGTTGGTCACCATGAGCCGCCAGTTGTCCAGGCGCCACCTGGCCTGCTCGGCAGTGACGGAGTGAACCTCCTTTTGCACGATGCTCTTGCGACCCACGCGAAGCGTGCCGGAGTCCTTGGACTCCCACCTGCGCCGGGCAAATCGCAGGCCCGCGAGTGCCTCCGAGACTGGCATCTCGCGCAGGCACTCGCGTATCTCGTCGAGCTGCTCGGCAGTGGCATCTCCGCCAAGCTCGGCCTCTATTTGCGACCCCATGCCCCGGCCATGTCATCGGCGCTTATTAGGATCGTGGTGCGTCGGGATCCACATGCAGCGCAAGGCGCGCTAGCAGCCCAGTTCAATGTTGGAGTTTTTGCAGAGCGTGTTGTATATGCCAAACCCGAATATGACGCCAGCCATGATTGCAAGGGGCACTATGACTAGAACCTTTGAGAGAAGCGGGCTCATCGTGCCCTGCTGGCGCCCATGTGGGCTATAAGTCTGACCTAGCAAACCTCTATTGAGAGCGTCGCCCGCACGCCCTGCTCGCGCAGCGCGCGGACCATCTCGCGGGGCATCGAGTCAGATGCCGCATCACACCCCACGGCAATCGTGCGCGGGCACGCGTATGAGCTCTTTCGCACGACAATGTCACGCGCGTCACTCAGGGCCAGGGACGGGTCGCCCCTGCCACGCACGGCAAAGGCCATGCTGTCCACTGCGATCTCGATCCTCACCTCTGCGGAGGCATCGCGCAGGCGCGCCTTTAGCGCATCAGGCAGGCCTGCGCACGCGCATGAGGCCCCCACGCCGATGACGCAGTCCCCGGCGGGCGTGAGTGCGCCATCACGCGTGACCTCTATGGTCTTCTCGTGCAGCGCACGCACGTTCTCGTGCCCAAAAAACTCGATCTCAAACCTCAATGGCGTGCGTGTGCGGCATGACTTAAATTAAACGTTAATCGGGCATGCCGCATTGCTTCCAGCGCAGCAGGGCTATGACAGGGCCATAACCGTATTCTCGCCTGACGGGCGCCTGTACCAGGTCGAGTACGCCATCGAGACAGTCAGGCGTGGAACTATCGCAGTGGGCGTAAAGTCGCGCGAGGGCATCGTGATCGGAGTCGAGGAGAGCTCGCGCAAGCTCCAGATATCAGACAGGCTCCAAAAGATATTCCAGGTTGACGGCCATATCGGCGTTGCCGCCGCCGGATACATTCCGGACGCCAGAAGCCAGGTTGACAATGCGAGGTTCTTTTCACAGAGCAACCGCCTCATATACGACGAGGACGTCGATGTCGAGACGGTCGCAAGGCACATCGCCGACCAGGCACAGCAGTTCACGCAGTTTGCCGGCGTGAGGCCGTTTGGCGTCGCGCTCATACTCGCCGGAGTCGACGGTGACGGAATAGGCAGGCTGTTCCTGACTGACCCGAGCGGGACGTACATATCGTATGATGCCGTGGCCATCGGCGCAGGAACTGACGACGTCACAAAATTCCTTGAAAAGGCCTACAGTGCGGACATGGGGCTTGATGATGCGACAAAGCTTGCAGCGGCGGCAATACAGATGTCGCGCAGCGACGCTGACAAGGGAAGTCGCATCAGGATGGCCCGTGTGTCTGCGAGCACGCGCACCTTTGAGATAGTCTCAGATGCGGACGTAGAGTCCATCACCAATGCGGCAAAGACCGCATATGTCGACAGCGCCGGCCCATAGTGCCCACACTCCTTTTATTGCGGCGCGCAGGGCACGTGCCACATGGCACTTTCAGTGGCAATTCCGGACTCGGCCATATCTGATGAGCCGACGCGCGAGTCCAAGACCAGAAAGGCGTCCTCGATCGCCCGCGCGTGCGCGATATTTGGGGTCAGGGAGGTGTACGTGTATGGCGATCGCGCATCGCGCGAGGACGCGTCGTTTCTTGTGAGCCTGTTGCGCTATGCCGAGACCCCGCAGTACCTGCGCCGCGTCCTCTATCCAAGGATCGACGCACTCCGCCACGTCGGCGTCATGCACCCGCTGCAGATTCCAAGCCACACAGTCCCGCGCCACGTGCGCGACGTCAGGGCAGGTGACGTTCGCGAGGGTGTCGTGGCCGTCGTACGCGGATCAAAGGTCGTCGACGTTGGCCTCGGCCGGCCCCTTGCGTATCGCGGGGACAAGCGCGCCGGCTCGCGCGTCACGGTTCGCCTAAAGTCCGGCCCGCCCGAGCTCGCATCAAAGGAGGTAAGCGCCGCAGAGGCGCCGGGCTACTGGGGATACGGCGTGCTTGCGCGCTCTAGCCTCATTGAGCTGCTGCGCTCATGGAACGGTCCGGTCATACTCACATCGCGGCGCGGCAAGCCCGGCGGTGCGGGAGCGGCGCGCAGGGCACGCAACGGCAATACGCTAGTCGTCTTTGGTTCCTCTGACAGGGGCCTTCCACAGATTCTTGGCTCACAGGCCGCACGGGTGCAAAACGCGAAAATGGTCAACTTTTTTCCAAACCAGCGCACGGCAACCGTCAGGCTCGAAGAGGCGATCCTCGGCACGCTGTCCATACTTGATGCGGCACCCGGCGGTGGTGAGAGTGCATAGGGCACGTAGGCGCCTCGTCCTCGCAATGGCTGCCGGCGGCGCAGGCATTGCAGCCGGTGGGGCATTTTTGTGGATTGCGCTCTTGGCGCTTGTGGAATGATGCGAGCCTTTTGGCCATTGCGCGTGCTGCCCGGGGCCAATGGCGCCATTGCCGCATGGCAATGCGCACAGTATAGCGCATCTGCGATAGGCGATAGGCGAGTCGGCAGGATCACGCCAATTTGGCCAAAATGGGCAGGGGTGCTTGCCCCATACGCCGGCTAGCCAATAATAGTTAAAAGGGGCAGAATGAGCCTCCTGCCCAAATGGGCCACAGAAAGCACAGTCAGCCGCGCAGGGGCAGCCTTGCATACCTGCCGCGAAAGCGCGCCGGGACCATGGAGGCCAGGATTCGCACGTGGCCCACCGTTAACGGCGAGCCGCGCATGCTGGCCCATGCGGGATTCAAGGCCGGGTGTGTACGGGTCGTCAGCATTGATGATCGCGAGCACACGCCAAACCACGGCAAGCAGCTAGTCAGCGTCGGAACCATCATCGTGACTCCGCCGGCAACAGTCATTGGCGTGAGGGGCTACTCGCAAGACCATGATGGCCATCACGCCGAGTTTGACGTCTATGCAAAGGACATTCCCAAAAAGATCTCCAAGCATGCGGCGTTCAAGAGCGCCGAGGGCGCACTAGATGCGGCAAAGTCATCACTTGGCCGGATAAGCAAGATGTTTGCGATACTCGCCGTGACCCCGGAGGACGTGGGCACTGGCCAAAAGACGCCATACATATTTGAGGCCGCAATAGGCGGAGGCGACGTGACTGCACAGTTCGAGTATGTCTCCGGACTCCTTGGCAAGGAGGTCGGCGTTGACAGGGTTTTTGAGGCCGGCGCAACCGTTGATGTTGCGGCCATAACGCGCGGCAAGGGATGGCAGAGCGTCATAAAGCGATACGGCGCAAAGCGAAAACAGCACAAGTCAAGAAAGAGCGTCAGGGAGCTTGGCTCACTTGGGCCAATATCGCCCCAGTATGTCATGTATACCGTCCCGCGTCCCGGCCAGATGGGCTCGCACCAGCGCGTAGAGTACAACAAGCGCATAATGATCATGGGCAGCGCGGGGGATGATGACCCGATAAACCCCGCAGGCGGCCACCTTCGCTTCGGCAACGTAAAGGGCGACTATGTCGTGCTGATGGGCTCTGTTCCAGGAACGCCGCGAAGGCTCATAAAGCTCAGGGCACCGCTGCGCGCCGCCGCCGCAAAGGTCGCCAAGCCAAACGTTCTGGAGGTAATCACATGACAAGCGTTGCAGTTGTAAAGCCTGACGGGTCTGGCGGCGGAAAGGTCGAGCTCCCGCGCGTCTTTGATACGCCCGTGCGCAACGACATCATAACTCGCGCATACACCATAATGAACACGCACCACTTTCAGCCAAAGGGAACCCACCCGACTGCGGGCATGGATGTGGTGGCAAGGTCAGCCGACCCGCCAACTGGCCACGGGCAGGCAAGGATTGCGCGAATCCGCACCAGTGGCGGGAGGCGCCAGGGCGAGGCCGCCGGCGTCGCGTCGGTTCGCGGCGGCAGGCAGGCACACCCGCCAAAGGCCGAGCGGCGCATACACAAGAGGATAAACCGCAAGGAGCGCAGGCTCGCGCTCTGCTCGGCGATTGCGGCAACTGCGGACAGGGCGCTAGTCGTGGAGCGCGGCCACCGAGTTCCAGAGGGGGCCAACCTGCCAATTGTTGTCAGCGACGACGTTGAAAAGACGTCGACTGCAAAGGGCGTCACAGCACTCCTTGGCGCACTCGGCCTCTATCCGGACGTCGAGCGCCTCCTCGCAAGGGGGCGCCGCAGCGGCAAGCCGGCCCTGCGCGGACGGACCAAAAAGGTCGGCAAGAGCGTCCTGTTCGTTACAGGTGACGATGGTGCACTCTCCAGGGCGTGCGGATCAGTTCCCGGCGTCGATGTCTGCCGCGCGCGCGACCTTAGCGTGCTGGATCTTGCACCGGGCGCCTCGCCAATAAGGCTCACCGTCTATACCGAGTCGGCGATCGGCGAGATATCAAAGATCGCCACTCCGCACCTAGAGGCCATGGAGGTTCGACGTTGAACGCCGAGGAGGCCACGGCAACGGTCATTCGCCCGTACATCACCGAGAAGACCTTTGCGATGGTCGAAAAGGAGGCAAAGGTGTGCTTTATCGTGGACAGGGCCGCGACCAAGGCGCAGGTCATTGAGGCCATAGGCGAGCTCTATGGCCAAAAGGCTGTGGGCGTCAACACGGCTCGCACGATATACGGCAAAAAGGCGTTCGTAAAGTTCGAGACGGCCGAAAAGGCACGCGATCTGGCCACAAAAATAGGAATGCTCTAATATGGCCACGCGTGAATCCCCCCTCAGAGGCAGCCAGCAATGGTAAAAAAGTTCGACTATAGGGGAATTCCGCTGCAGGAGCTAGAGGCAATGCCCTCGGAGAGCTGGTTTGGCCTGTTCACGGCGAGGCAGCGAAGATCCCTCTCGCGCGGTCTTACTGACGGCAAGCGCAAGCTGACCCGGGAGATAAAGGCCGCGCGCGCAGGCGAGTCACGCGGGGAGATCCGAACCCACGTCAGGGATCTCATCGTCCTGCCCTACATGGTCGGCGCAAAGGTAAGCGTATTTTCTGGCAAGGAGTTTCGCGAGGTCACCATTGTGCCCGAGATGATAGGCCGCTATCTTGGCGAGTTCGTCGTGACAAACAAGCGCGTAAACCACGGAGCGCCTGGCGTGGGGGCGTCGAGGTCAAGCCTCTATGTGCCACTAAAGTGATTGACATGGCATACGGTTACGCGTTCCAAGGCTATGACGAGACGCGCCACGTGCGCGCCGCAATGCGCGAGAGGCAGATATCACACAAGCATGCGCGCGAGATAGCAGTTAGCATCAAAAAGCTCACGCTAGAGGCCGCGCGCGACTACCTACAGTCAGTCACGAGGCTAGAGCGTGCGGTTCCGATGCGCCGCTACAAGAGACAGGTGGGTCACAAGTCGGATCCTGGAGTCATGGCCGGACGCTATCCCGTAAAGGCAGCAACGGAGTTTATCCGCCTCCTTGACAACCTTGAGGCAAACGCCGAGTACAAGGGCATGGACCTTGACAGGCTCCGCATAGTCGGCGCGACTGTCCACAAGGGAATGGTGATAGAGCGCTTTACGCCACGCGCGTTTGGAAGGGCATCGCCAAAGAACAATACGCTCACGCATGTCGAGCTGGTGGCCCAGGAGGTATAGGCATGTCATCTACAAAGAACGCCATACGCGACAACTATAACACGCTACAGCTTATGGCATACCTGCGCGAGGAGATTGGCGATGCCGGATTTTCTGGCGCCGACGTGGAGGCGCGCCCAACGGGCACAACGATAACGGTTCACGTGACGAGGCCTGGCCTCGTCATTGGCCGCAAGGGTGAGGGAATACGCAGGCTCACTGACAACATTGCGACGCGCTTTGGCTACAAGGATCCTCGCATCTCCGTAAAGGAGAACACAAAGCCAGAGCTCTCCCCGACAGTCATGTGCAACAGGGTCGCCTCACACATAAAGCGCGGCACGGCCTTTCGCAGGGCAGTGATGTGGACGATGCGCCAGGTCATGGCCGGAGGGGCAAAGGGCGTGCAGATAACGGCCTCAGGCAAGCTTCGCGGGGACAGATCCGCCTTTGAAAAGCGCACAATAGGCGTCCTGCCCAGGGCAGGCGCATTTGCCGATGCCGTCGTGGAGGAGGACATTGTCCATGTCGAGACGCCCATGGGCCTCATCGGCATTCGCATACGCATAGCAAAGGAAGAAGAGTACCGCGCAAGGGAGAGCTTTGAGATGAAGTCCGCCGGCTCAAAGAGGCCAAAGATTCGCATCGAAAAGGCCGAAGAGACGCGCGTTGATCCCAAAAAGGCAAGAAGCGCAGGCTCGAGTGAGGACAGTGCCAAGAAGGCAAGCACTGATCCCAAGAATGCAAAGAGCGCTGACTCTGGTGCAGAGAACACAAAGGAGGCCGAGTCCTAATGGGGAGACTAAAGATGAGGGAGATTCGCAAGCTCAGCACGGCAGATATGCGCCAAAAGATACTAGAGATGCGCTCCGAGCTGACAAAGATGCGCACAGACTCCTCAAAAGGGACGCTTCGCAAGGACAGCGGCAAAATTCGCCCAATGAGGAAGGCAATAGCCAGGATGCTCACGCGCATCAACGAGGAGGCATCACAATGATCACCGCCATTGCCGCACGCGAGCTCATCGGGGCAAACATGCGTGTAATGCGTTCGACCAATGCGCAGTTGGTAGGCATGGCCGGAACCGCAATGGATGAAACAATGTCAATGATTGCGCTGCGTGACGGCGGCCGCACGCGCTGGATTCCAAAGGCGGGATCCTCGCTCAGCATAGACATGGGCGGCTCAGGTGCCGTCGAAGTTGACGGGGCGCTCCTCGTCGGCAGGCCACATGACAGGAGGGGCGCGCGCAGATGACGCGCAATATTGGCCTCGACATATCGGCACCGCCACGCGAACCGGCAGATGGCGACATAAAAAACCCGTTTAACGGCACGCTGCCGATCCGCGGAAGGCTCTTTGAGGGAATTGTGGTATCATCTAGCGCAAAGAACACCGTCGTAGTCGAAAAGGACACGCCTGCATACATATCAAAGTTCAAGAGGTACGCGCGCAGCCGCAGCAGAATACACGCGCACGTGCCATCCAACATTGACGTCAGCGTGGGAATGAAGGTCATGGCAGCCGAGTGCAGGCCGGTCTCAAAGTCCGTCTCGTTCGTAGTAGTGGAGGCGAAACCCTAGTTGTCGCAGGGTCGCAGCCGCGGCAAGACGCGCGGTGTCGAGGAGTTTAGGCCGTATGTCACCAGGGCGCTGCCCATAGGCGCACAGGTCGTCTGTGCTGACAATACCGGCGCCAAGATACTCGAGATAGTCATGGTTCAAAAGACAAAGACGCGCGTCTCTAGGCTGCCGGCTGCGGCCGTCGGCGACTTTGTCAATGTTGTGGTCAAAAAGGGTCCTGCCGAGCTCCGCAAGCAGGTCTATGGGGCCGTCATCATCAGGCAAAAGTACCCTGTGCGCAGGCTCCATGGCGTGCGCGTGACCTTTGAGGACAATGCGGCTGTGCTCACGACAAAGGAGGGCGAGGTAAAGGGCACCGAGATAAAGGGCCCGGTCGCCTCAGAGGCGTCAGAAAAGTGGCCAAGGCTAGCAAACCTGGCATCGATGGTGGCATGACATGAAGCCCTCAAAGATGCGCAACAAGCAGATATGGCAGGCAACGCACAATGTGCGCTCGAGGCAACTCGGAGCCGCGCTCTCATCGGATCTGCGCCAAAAGCACTCGCGGCGCAGCGTAAGGGTCGTCATGGGCGACACGGTAAAGGTGGTTCGCGGCGAGTACAAGGATGTCGAGGGCAAGGTCTCCTCGGTCTTTGCGCTCGGAGGCCGAATCGCAATCGAGGGCGTAAAGAAGGAAAAGGGCAAGGGCGAAAAGTTTGACGTCGAGATACACTCCTCAAATGTGGTCGTGACAACGCTAAACTCTGATGACTCTAGGAGAATGAAGCGCATACGCGGCGAGTCCACGCGCGGGCACAGCGGTTCGAGCGAGGCGGCAGGGCATGGTGCCAAGGGCACGGCGGACTCTGACGCCACAGGCGAAACGGCCAAAGAGGCAGCACGCGATGTTGCGCCCGCACCAAAGAAGGCCGATGCCGCAAGGGGCGGCGCCAAAAAGGCGGCCAAGCGCACAACGGAGGCGAGCACCTAGTGGTCAGCATTGCCGGCAGCAAAAAGCTAAAGCGCCAAATGGCGCCGGGCTTTTGGGGAATATCGCGCAAGAACAAGCGCTTTGTCGTGACAGTAAAGCCTGGCCAGCATGCGCGTAGCCTCTCAGTGCCCACCGCAGTCCTGCTCAGGGACATCCTCGGCGTGGTTCGCACTCTGCGCGAGGCAAAGTCCGCAATATATGCCGGCAAGGTAAAGGTCGACGGCGTCGTTCGCAAGTCACTCCATCACGGAATTGGCCTGATGGACACAGTCGAGCTCGGAGGCAGTGGCGCAATGTATCGCATGATCCCAAGGGACGGCCAGATACTGCGCCCCATAAAGGTCGACGACCCGGCCGAGATGGGCAAAAAGATATGCAAGGTCACATCAAAGGTGACGATCCGCGGAGGCAAGACACAGGTGGGCTTCCACGACGGCCGCTCGCTCATAACTGAGGAGGCCGTGGGCGTGGGCGACTCTTGCGTCCTGGGCGTGCCGGATCAAAAGATCGAAAAGGTCATACGCCTTGATGCGGGATGCCTCGCAATGGTCACGCGCGGGGCAAACGCGGGAGGCACTGGAACCGTCGATGCCATAAAAAAGGGGACGTTTGTCCTTCCGGCCATGGCGACTATGGCCCTAGGCGACAGGAAGGTCGACGTGCCCGCAGAGATTGTGATGGCCATAGGGCAGGGCAACGAGCCGGCGGTGAAGGTGGAGTGAGCGAAGGCGACAACCCAATGAAGGTGATATACCTCGAAAAGGTCGTCCTCAACATGGGAATCGGCAAGTCAGGCGACGCAATCGAGGCCGCAAAGGCCGCCCTTGCGCACATATCGGGCAAGAGACCGTGTGCACGCGACGCAAAAAAGACATACCGTGACTTTGGCGTGCGCAAGGGTGAGCCCATCGGGGTGGCAGTGACCGTGCGCGGCGAGGATGCCACAACCCTCCTAAAGCGCCTTCTTGAGGCGCGCGACAACAGCGTGCGCAGCAGGGCGTTTGATGGCCACGGCAACTTTTCGTTTGGGATAAAGGAGCACATTGACGTGCCCGGCGTGAAATACGACCCAAAGGTGGGCATACTCGGCCTTGACGTCTGCGTCTCGCTTGCGCGTCCAGGCAACTCGATCAGCCGCAGGAGCAAGCACAAGGCCAGCGTTGGAGGCGCACACATTATAACGGCTGACGAGGCGCGCTCGTTTGTGACTGACAGGTTTGGGGTGGCAGTAGCATGAAGGATCGCTCGTACGAGTTTACCGGCCGCAAGGAGCACTCTTTTGGGCGCGGTTCGCGCTGGTGCAAGAGGTGCGGCGACTATACCGCAGTCATTCAAAAGTACGATCTTATGATATGCCGCAGGTGCTTTAGGGAGGTCGCCGGCTCTCTGGGATTCAGGAAATACATGTGATTGATGATGCCGGCCACTAACGTACTAGCAAACATGTTCGTAACACTATACAACACAGAGGCACGACGCAAGGCCGAGTGCACCGTGTTTCCCACGTCCGGACTGTGTGCGGAGGTTCTCAAGACGCTCCAAAAGGACGGCTATGTCGGCGAGTATGAGAGGATTGAGGATGGCCGCGGGGGCAAGTTCCGCGTTGGCCTTGTCGCAAAGATAACAAAGTGTGGCGCAATATCACCTCGCTTCAAGGTCAAAAAGGACGAGTATGCGTTCTGGGAGCAGCGCTACCTGCCATCGTATGACCGCGGTATACTAGTCGTGACGACAAACCACGGCGTCATGTCGCACCACGACGCGACAAAGATGGGAATTGGGGGGTTTTTGGTGGGCTATGCGTACTAGTCCTGACCGCCTAAAGACAACAGTCGACGTGCCAGAGGGCGTCACAATCAGCATGAGGCGCGGAGTCATGCGTGTCGAGGGACCGCTTGGCCACACGTACAAGAACTTTAGAAAGATACCCGTCGACGTCGAGATCGGCGAGGGGACCATAAACCTGAGCGCACGAGACTCCAAAAAGCGCGACTATGCCATACTAAACACCTCACGCTCCCTGGTGCGAAACCTGGTCGATGGAATCAGGGAGGGCTATACCCTAAAGATGAAGGTCGTCTATGCGCACTTTCCGGTCTCCGTAAAGGTTGACTCTGGGATGGTCCTGGTGGAGAACTTTCAGGGCGAGCACGCGCCGCGCCGCGCGCGCATCGTCGGGGACACAAAGGTCACCGTAAAGGGCGATGACGTGGTCCTCACAGGCCCCGTGCTCACCGACGTGACGCAGACGGCAGCCAACATACAGCAAAACACCCGCATAAAGAAAAAGGACCACAGGGTCTTTCTTGACGGCATCTACACGTACGACAAGAAACGCGGCATAGAGTCCTAGCGGCAGGCCAATGTCCTGCCCATCAGGGCGCACGGCCCGACTCTGTGGCCCGCCGATATGCGCACCTGCAGGCACCAGACATGATGGCCATGGGGCACCAGACATGATGGCCATGGGGCACCAGACATGATGGCCATGGGGCACCAGACATGATGGCCATGGGGCACCAGACATGATGGCCATGGGGCACCAGACATGATGGCCATGGGGCACCAGACAGGTGCCCGCCTGCGCCCCACGCCCACAGGGCACGCAAGGGTTAAATCGCAACATTCCAAAGGCGGCGCGCTGCCGCCCTAGCTCAGCGTGGTAGAGCAACGGACTGTTAATCCGTTGGTCGACAGTTCAAGTCTGTCGGGCGGCGCCACCACACAGGGTTCCGTGCGCGCCCCCACATGCCCCAGAGGGAACCATTTGGTCGACTCTGTTAGACTATGCCGATCTAATATGCACCATCGCCAATACTCCACGCAGGAGGTTTGCATGGCCAGGACGCGCAGGGTTAACAGGTACTGTGTGGATTGTGGTGCGCGTCTCGTGTACTATCCTCGCCTCTCAAACCCAAAGGCGCCAAATGAGCACCGCGTTCTAGTCTATGCGTGCCCTGACTGCACGCGCGACTTTGAGCGGCCAAAGATGTTCTCCATACGGCGCAACGAGGAGGCAAGCCCCCTAGAGGCCGTCGAGATTGCCATAACGCAAGAAAGAGTCCGCAGTGCGGCCACATAGGGTTTTCTAAACTCGAGTTTAGAAATACACAATATCGCACATGGCAGCCCAGCGCGAGACTGCGCCTGGCCACATGTGCCACAACAGCGCCAGCATGATTGTGCGGCGGCGCGCAGCATGGGTGCGGGGGGTGGGCTCATGCGTCATTTATGCCCATCCTGGCGCGTCTGACACACGTCAGCCGGCCATGCGCGAAGATCTGTGGACCGAGCCACCACCTGAACGGCAAAGATCACGGGGTTTAGCTTTTAGGCATGACATTGCACAACGGGGCACCCGCAGGACAGCTAGCCCCATGGTTTGAGCGTTGTCTGTCCGATCTAGGCGTGGGTGCTCAACCCCCCTCCAGATCGGCCATTTTCAGAAAAATGGACTCCCTCGTGAACCGGCTCCCCCCACAGGGGGGTTTAGCTCTTGTGCGTAACATGGCCATGGGGCACATACACGAGTCTGCGAGGCGCGCATGGTCACAAATTATGTATTTCTAAACTCGAGTTTAGAAATATGCCAAATGCGCCCCATACAGCACATGCGCCCACCAGACAGGCGCAAGAGGGGTTCCCGTGCCCATAATCGCCGACTGGGCACGCCTCCGGCCATGTCAGCAGGCTATGACCCTGACGGTGCGCGCGAGCCACGCTCCATGGCCGCAGTCATTGCGCGGTTTAGTATCTCGGCGACGACATAGTGTCTGTGCGCCGGATCAACGCGTTTTTTGCCATCCTTTGGCGCAATGTTCGCGCCTGCTGACTCTATGACGGCCGCAAGGCCAACGGTTGCAGCTGCAATGGCATCCGAGTGCTGCTCGTCAAAATCATCCTGGGGGTTCTGCATGAGGAGCCTCGTGGAGGTTCCATAGTGCTTTGTCACTCCTCCTCGAGACTCTACGACCTTCACAATGTCCACTAGGCCGGCGGAGCGGAGGACGTCGATGTGGTGGCGCACCGTCGTGAGCGCCTTTTTCTTGCCACGCCTGCCTAGACGCTCGAATATCTGCTCGGCCGTCAGCGTCCGGCGATAGAGGAGCGCGACTATGGCTGCCCTCACGGGATCCGCTATCGCGCTTGCCTCATCAGGACTCGACGCTATAGTCCTCGTCACGCTGACAGGGCGGTCTACCAGTGTCTCCATCGGCATCCCGTGCGTCCCACCAGGCCAAAAGTGGGAAAGATCAGCATTTTTTGACCGCTCGCATAGAGTCTAGTTTACACTTATTAGAATTAGAGCACTATTATTCATTTGAATGATATTGATAATAGGAAACTGAATAATATCCCTATTATACGATACATATAGTTGTAATAGGAAATATCTTATAATGCTAACATTAGAATTAAGACTAATGATATATATCATAATAATATGATTTGTTATGAAATGATACAATGGATATTGGAAATAACCGGATCGCCACTGTGGCGGCGCTCCGGCGGCACGTTGAGGCACAATGGGCATCAGCGCCGGCGCGCCTGGGAGTACGATTAGAGTCTTTACGCATAGTCGGCATGCTCACACAGCCAATATGAGGTCACGAACTGCCAGGATCTCCCTATGCACGCATGAATACAGGCAAGAAAGGCACGCAATCTAGCCCCCGCATGGAAGCATCACGGCAGATTGGCATTCTGAGAACCCAACAATGGCCCATGGCGCTAGGCTATGCGTCTAGCGGCCTGCCCGTTATGCGCTCATAGGCGTCAACATAGCGCCCCGTCATTGTGCCGATAATCTCTGACGGTATCATCGGCGGCCGTGGCGCCTCTCCGGCGGCGCGTTCGCGCTCAAATCTGTCCTTGTGACCGCCGGCGGCCAGCCAGTCGCGCAGTATCTGCTTGTCATATGCGTCCTGCACGCGTCCGGGCTCGTATGACTCTGATGGCCACATCCGAAACTCGTCTGGCCCAATAGAGTCGCCCAGGACAATCTTCCCACCAAGCATGCCAAACTCCAGCTTTAGGTCAGCCATGACAAATCCCGCACGCTCTGCCACTGATGCCATCTGGCCGTATATCTTTAGCGTCATTGACTCTAGGGAGTCATATTGAGCGGCGCTCACAAGGCCCATACGGATTGCCGAGTCGCGCGTCACAGGCTCGTCGTGCTCGGCCTTTGTGGTTGGGTCAAATATTGCCTCAGGCAGCCTGGCCGCGTGGCGTTCGTCATCAAGCCGGAGTCCTGACTCGCCACGCAGATGACGGTCATAGAGGCTGCCATACAGATACCCCCGTGCGACACACTCGATCGGCAGCATCTTCATTCGCCTAACGAGCATGTCAGTGTCCGAGACACGCCGAACAAAGTGGCTAGGCACCCCAAGCTCGCCAAACCAAAACTCGGCAAACTTGCAGAGAATTTCACCCTTTTTTGGGATCGGCTCGACAAACTTTACGTCATATGCCGAGACACGGTCACTAAAGTGAAATCTCAAGAGGCCGTCACCGGCGTCATAGACGTCCTTTACCTTGCCAGAGGCCACGAGGTTCATGCGCAGCAGGCACACGTGGCTGGATTTAACTGCACTCATGGCGATGTGCCATGACCACGCGTCAGTATTGGAGTCGACAGGCGGCAGGGCACCATGTCAATCTAGCAGGATCCAGAAAACATGGCCGCCAGACTCCGCACGTTTGCAAGAAACGGCATGCGTGAAAATGTTCGAGACAGGACACGCCCACCACAGCGGTAAGATGTCCGATGTGGCAAAATTGTCAAGGTGAGCCCATACCCTCAACATGTCGCTTTAAATACGATATCTGGTCTTCAAGTATTTCAAGTTCAAATGCAGCATCGAGTGTATCTTGCATACGTTCAGCCAATTGTTCATTTGAGGCAGAGGCATCAAGAGAACGTTCAAGAAAGTCTGCACAGAGTAAAGTCAACATGATATTTTTTGAATGTTCAACTTCGTCAATATGGGGTTTTGAAAGCATACTGTGAGAAAAAATGAAAAAATGATCGCTGTGTGCGCTGGTCAGCCGAGGTAAGGTGTCATTTGTTAAAATGGTAGAAATATATGATTTAACGCTTTGAATTACTTTCGCTAGTCCAAAATTGCGATTTCCGTTTGTTAATTTAAAATTTGTTAAATAATTGTACATCTGTACCATAATAATAAGATCATCGGTTGTTGTTTTGCGCAGCAGCATGCCAATATCATAGATCTGCTTTGGCGTAGGTTCAGGCTCAGAATATCCCAAAGGCTTAGAACGTCCTGCAGGCGTAGGATATCCCACAGGCCCACACCCCAGTGAAGTAATTTTGTCTGCGATAAGCGCCCCTCTAGAAAGTGTGTGAATTGGAGGCGGTATTTTAAAGTCAAATAAATTTTGCTCTTGTTCTAGGAGAGTAGTGTCAAGCTGAGCAGCATCAATCCCACATGTGATATCAACAGATATTGAATCTTGTTGACTAGAAGCAGATGGATGATCCGAAGAGCCCACGGGAACATAGGAAGCCTTAAAACGAACCCAGTTATTCATCATAGACTGATTGCCACGATGATTATAGGGCGTAACACGCGTAAATCCCACATCCAACAATGCAGCAGAAACTTTTTCGATGATCTCGTCAACTGAACAAGTCACATATACATCTAGATCTTTACTGAAACGGCGATGTTTAGAATCAACATAAAAAGGCACACACATGCCTCCACGAACATAACATTTTCTCACATTAGATAGTGCAATGTAGGCATCAAAATCCATCATAAACTTTTCAAGATAGCCCGAGTCAGCAAAACCAAATTTAGTAGTTCTTGACTTGAGATCACGTCTAGTTAGACCATCAACAATCACGTGGTGTCATCCCCAGTGTATTTAGCCACCTCTTGTGCAACACTGCGGCGTTTCGCATATGAAAGTACTTGGTTCATAGTAAGCAAGCTGTGGTCCTCAAGATCCCACAGCATCTCAAGCTCTTCTTCATAAACTCCAACACGTTCGTGTCGTATCTCGACAAATAGATCAACCCAAGCTTTGGCATACGATGCAGCAGTTAACTTGGGCACATCAGATCGCTCACGTATTATCACGAGTGCCCCGCCATCTCGTGCTTCCAGTATTTGATGCACCTGTCCAGGGTCAGGATTTAAAATTGCGTGATAACCACTCTGTTGCGATACAACATGTTTTAACAGTTGGCCGTAACCTCGCGCAACATATACTGTGTAGGGCAATATACGATATGCGTTAATGAGATGTGGCCACAAGATCGATAGAGCCGTAAACTGGAACCGCTCTGAAAACTCTCCCATAATTGAACTACGCAGCTTCACAAGATTATTGGGCAATGTGTCATTGGATCCTATACGTTTGATATCACGATTAATAGAGTGTGAATCCACAAACTGTTCCCATGTTTTGTTTCTTTTTGTGATTAGACGCTGTGCTTCAGAATGACCGGATAGAGTTTGAGCTTCAAGACGCAACATTCCCAACAAAAACAGCGGATTTTTAAATGCCCGAAACACGGCACTTTGTCGATTAACAATGACTTTTGTTTCGTCGCCACTACCTTCAATGCGGTACACCCCAGTGTCACAATCCTCCAGCGCCATACGAGGAGACGCAGTGTCAAGTACATCCACAGAGATCATATTGCGAAGCAAACGAGAGGCGTTCACATCTCCAATACGTGGAATTTTTGTCGGTGGCACATCATTTCTGAAAACAGAGGCATAGTCACTACTAAATTTTTCATGAGGTTCAGACTCATTGATGAGTTTTTTGACAGTCGGATCGTTCTCAATTGCTTTAAAAGATTGTGCATATTCGTATGTGTCAGGCAAAAACCCGGTTTTAAGAACATTTACTGGGACATGATCCAAATGCAGATTTCCAACCACACGAGATACTGCCGGATGGTAACGAATTCCAAATTTGGCGTGAGAGCTGATTAGTCTACTGTTTTGATACAGGTTAAACCCATAATCGCCCTTGACTGAATATTGACGTAAAAGCGCAATCCACCCATGGATGCGATTACCATCAGACAGGGAAATGTCAAGGTTTTTTTTGGTTTTATAGTCAATATCTGGCTCAATTGGTCTGCATGGCTTGTTGTTGACAGTGATCTTTATTTGTTGATCCAACATATGCTGGGCATAGCGTGTTCCAAAGCGCTTTCGAAATTGTGCAGCCTGTGCACGATAAAGCGCGACATTGATCTTTGACACGACGACTTCTGTTCCGTGCGTATCTGCATCAGCGGGGGTTTCAGTAACCTCAAAGTCATCCCACCCTCCTGAACTTCCAAGCCACTCATCTTCATCATATTTTGCGTAAAGTTCAGCCGTGGAACCCGCAGTTGTTGTCCTGACCGAAAACGACTTGCCCAGGGCTGAGCATGCGCTCTTCATGCCAATTCCAAACATGCCAAGGCTCGAGTTTGATGACTTTGAGTGTGCTCCAAGCACCCACGAGTTCCTGAGTGCACCCAGATCCATTCCGGCGCCGTCGTCACGGACAGAAATCGTTCGATTCGCAAAGTCCAAGACTATCCTGATCGTCTCTAGCGTACCGTCTAGGCGGGCGTCGATAGAGTTGTCAATCAGTTCTGCTATGGCCTGCTCGGTTCGGTACCCTACACTCCCCAGCTTCTTGATGAGGCTCTTGTCCGGTGTTACGTCAATCTTGTGCTGGGTCAACCGTGCCAGTCAGGCCACTATCTCTTTATAAAGAAATGCCAAATGAGTATATAAAGAAAGGTAAAATCATTTGGTTTTTGAACAGTGATCAAATACCCCTTGAAAAAGTGTGAAAAACGCCCAAAATCACAAAAAGTTAGGGGGTATAATGACAAAACATGATCACGGCATGAGATATTTAGAGCGGATGTTGACGGCTACCGCCATGACGCCTGCTAATGCCGTCACAGCAGCGCCCGTACGGCAAAGTGTGACACTACTAGATCTGGCCATCCTGCAAAACCCGATTGCTAGGCGTCAGGCATCCGAAGGTGTACGCGACTGACGTCACGGCTCGCATGCGCGACTCTAGCGCCTTGAGGGCCGAGGGAATCTCGGCCTCGGCGGCCACGGCATCGGCCCGAATCTCGCGCTCGCGCGACTCTAGTGCCACAATGTCAGACGTGGCTCGCTCGAGCGTTGCGCGCGCAGAGTCAAGCTGCGAGGAGTCAAAGGAGCGAACGCGCTCGGCAATCTCGCCCTTGCGCTCCTCCAGTGACGCCATGCGCGAGACAAACTCCCCAAGACCGGCAGACACTGCGTCTATCTGTTCCTCGGATTTCGATATGTCCTTTACGGAGACGGATGCTGATGAGACTGCCTTTCTGACGTGAACAAGTATGTCAAGCACAATGTCAGGGCCGGACTCGCGCAGGGCAACCGCCGGCTCGGCAAGCATCCTGGCCATTACGGTTTTTTTTTCTTTGTCAAGTGAAGTGACATAGACGTACTTTGAGAGTGGATGGCTTATCCTTGTAAATGATCCGCCTATCTCCAGATCAAGTGCGGTTCGTTCGGCACCTAACTTTTCAAGCGCCTCAAGATGTTTAGAGCGTTCGACAAACTCGGGCGTCGACATGATCGTCGATATTTTTCTGATGCTGCCTGCTGTACCTCGCGTTGTTTGCCCAGCTCCTCGACGATGGCTGCCACGCGTCCTGACGAACTGCGCGCGCGTCCACCACCGCGCGCAGCAGCTTTGGGAACTGCGAGAGTTTCGACGTCGCGTCGCCCGTCACCGTCATGGCGATGATCATCTTGTCCTCGGCGTGGACTGCCAGCGTGAGCCTGACGAAGCCGAAACGAACCTTCCACTTCTCCAGCTTCCACGCGCCGCTCCTCCCTACCTGAGGCCGTGCCGTCAAACGCGACCTCGGTTTCCCCGGCGTCGCTGGTGAGCGAGTTGTTGAACGTGAACAAGCCGTCGCGCGATGAGAACCCGACGTCGACCCCGACACCCTGCGCCATATCTGGACGAACCCGATACCAAACTCGCCGTGCAGGGACTCGGCGAGGAGCTCCTCCAGCTCCCTGTGGCAGACGCCGAACAGGGCGCGCACCAGGGCGAGCTGGATGACGAGCGACTTCGGGCAGAGGAACGGTCTGCCGGGCTTTTTCCTGCTCGCCTCGGCGAGCTCGCGCCGCGCGACCTCCGTGCTGGCGGGCATGACGAGTATCCTTCCCCTGTCAACGTACTTTGCATCCGCTTCGCCGGCCAACGCGTTGCCTGCCCGCGAGCCGATCCATTTGTGTTTCGGTCGCGGCAGCCACGCGCCTCGCTCGGGGCGGGGCCTGCGTGGATGGCACCTAGGCGTGGTTATGAAACAACGCCCCGTGCGGCGAGCGATTAAATACAAACGCGCCGGCACTAGCGCAATGTTTGGCAAAAAGCGCGGGATCTCCGAGGGAACGCACGTCTTTGCGCGCGTGCGTGACGGCGAGACGGTCAGGTGTTTTGTGGGAGTGGCGACCGGAGTCGACGGCAGGAGGATAGGCGTGAACGGCGCGCTCATCGATCCCGTGGGCCTGCGCAACAAGGTCGCGCAGGGAAAGGCCGGCTCGAGGTCAGAGGAGATACTCCGCGAGCCCACGCCAGAAAACTGTGTGTTTGCCCTGATATACCGCATAGAGCACGAGCCGTTCACCGGAGTCCTCGACGAGGGGCCTGACGTTGTGCCAATATCGCCGCGCGACTATGCCATACTCGACGCGTGGGTTCGTGAGTCGCTCCCCGAGCTGATAAACGAGGTCCTCTCGCTGCCTGACGGCGCCGAGCGCGAGCGCGCAAAGGTTCGCCTCCGCCAAAAGATGGAGACGCTGCTTGACAAGAACCTCAGGCGCAACCTGTACGCGGTGTGCCGAAGCCTAAAGATACTCAACTGACCGGCTAGCATCAGCCAATCATGTGCGCCGGCAATCACATCAGCATTAGCAGCATCGGCAGCGGAACAAGCGCATAGTCGCGCCGAATGTCATACTCTCGTCGTGTGGCAACAATTCCACGCCCCGCGCCGCTAACGTTTAGAAACTCTGCCATGCCGTCAAAGTTTTTGTGGTTGATCTTGGAGCGATACTTTACCTCAATTGGAATTGGGATGTTATCGCTTCCAATATACACAAAGTCCACCTCGTGTCTCCCCGACTTCCAATAGTAAACATAATCGGACGGATCAAAGAGCGCTTTTCGAACCGATGCAGAGTAGGCAAAGCGAGAGAGGTGATCGGCCATCACACACTCGGCCACCTTGCCACGAATAGTGGGATCGTCCACGCATGCCTTGCTCTGCTCAAACGGAGAGGAGCGTTTGCCAGACAACGTGGCAAAGATGTGGTAAAAGAGCGGATCTCGAAAGTGCAGCTTTTTGGACTTGCGGTGGTGCGCAATCTTGCCATGCACGTTATAGTTATCCATAACCGAGATCACATACATGTCACGCAGCGCGCATAGGCGGTCTTTGGACTCCTGACGGGAGCACAAGAGCGCATCTGCCATGCTGTTCCACGAAAAAGTGCTTCCCGCACTATCCACGAGATGTGGCGCAAGGCCGCGTAGTGAATCAATCGAGTATCCAAGAAATTTCCATTCATGCAATATGCCATCCAAGTATGTCCTGTACAGCGGATTTGGTATGCCATTGGGACACATGTTTGCCACATGTGGTATTCCACCCCACACCATGTATTGCATGAAAAGCACATCCAGGTCGGTCATATGGAGCTCTAGCCGATTCAGAACTTCATTATTGGATCCAGTGGCGATGTCCATAAACACAGAATGCGCCCGATCATGCTCAGAGAGGCCGTGAGAGGTGATAAGTTTAGACAAATCGGTGTTCATAATTGACACAAACTCCCTAAAGCGCATTGGAAGGAGTGATTTGTGGTTTCCATCCTCAACAAGCCCCAGACGACCCGTAAGCGTCTCAGTTGCGCGTGTCAAGTCAGTGGCATTTGAGCCGGTTGCCACGATGGTGCAATTTGCCAGGCGTCCCATGTTGGAGATCTCCTTTAGTCCCTCTTGCCATTTTGGCACATATGATATTTCATCGAGAAATATGTAGCATCTACGATCACCGCGGACACGTTCGCTCAGGCGCAGGTATCCCAGCAGGACATCGTACAGTTCGTCAAGCGTTGCACGCGGGCCAAACGAATAGTAGAGCAAACGTTGCGGTTCCACCCCCTGATCCAGGAGATCCATGATCTGCAGCTTTACCATTGTCGTCTTGCCCACCTGGCGCGATCCTCGAACCGTGTAGATCACCTGCATATCAGACTCAAAGTCAAGCGTCATCTCGCCCATGAGCGCAGGCCGATAGCGCTCACCTGAATCACGCCATGCCCTAACCTCACGATCCTGCCGTATCACGTCTGGCAGCTCCCACCACGGATTCACGTCTCGCAGCAACTGTGGTGTCCAGGGTCCGGCGCTCATGTCAGTCATGCATGCAAATTGGTTTATATATTATTCCAAATTTCATGTCTAAAAGTTTTTAAGCATAAAAAATGTATAAAATATAGTTAAGTATTTGATCGTACATCGTCCCTCAACTGTTAAGTATTTGATCGTACATCGTCCCTCAACTGTTAAGTATTTGATCGTACATCGTCCCTCAACTGTTAAGTATTTGATCGTACATCGTCCCTCAACTGTTAAGTATTTGATCGTACATCGTCCCTCAACTGTTAAGTATTTGAAAGTACAGAATACGCTCTAGCGTGCAGAGATAGCGATATACGCCCCCTCGTGCAGGCCTTGGGCGTGCGAGCCAGAGAGCGACACGCTGCTAACGCAGAGGAAACTCCTCCCTCCACGCAGGGAGCGCGACCCGGAGATGGGTGGCCAGAGATGGCCGGCAACAGAACAGAAACGAATCCGGCCCGGCGCACCGTGACGGCTGTGCCTGAGGTTTCCGGAGCCGGAATGGAACGGCTGTCCCGCGCGGAGCAAGGCCAGACAGAGCCCCAGCACCCTGCAGCAGGCTCGGGTAGGCCGCATAGCCAAATGTCGCCAGAACAGAAGGAGGGTTACTCCTGGCACGCACCTATTTCTTTTCCCAGCCCTTTGGCATAGAGCCGCGCGTCGTGTCCGGCTCGGTGAGCTCCGGCGAGGACGACGAGCCAGAGTCATAGTCAGAGCGGAGCTGTGACTCTCCCCTGTTCGTCTGGTATCCGCCGGCAGCAGTGCTAGTCGCCGAGGCCTGGAGGTTTGACGGGTCAATGCCAGTCTGCGTTGCGCCCTTTTCCTTCTTTAGCTGCCTGCTGCTGATAAAGAAGAACATTCCGGCGCCGACTGCGGCCATTGCGGCCATGCCATACACGATAAACACTGGGAATGCCCCCGTTGCGGTGGTCGTTCCAATCGGGTCGCTAAACGAGAACCCAAGCGTCTCGAGGTCATCGAGTGAGGATATTGACGTATAGCCGACGACGGCAGTCTCGGCTATGTCGATGGTGTTTATCGTGCGTATATAGTACTCGCGATCCAGCGTAAAGGGCATGTTGATGAGCTCGTCAGTCTTGCGGCCCTCGCGTATGCTGCTCTCGCCAAGCGTGTACTTTGAGATGACCTTGCCGGCGATATCCTCGCTGAGCCCAAACTGGTTGGCGTCTATGCTGATTCCCGTGGGGTCAACGAGAAAGTGCCACACGTCGAGCGGATCAGAAAAGCCCTCTGCCTGCATGAGGCTCTCAGAGAGCAAGTCGCCGGCCACACTGCCCTCTATTGCGGCATAAACGCCAGGAGAGTTGTCCTCAATCGCCGCAATTGGCGTGTTGACGTCAATGCCGTCGACGACGATCGGGCCGGCAATGTCAAAGTGCCTCCATCCCATGTCGATGATGCCCGGATTCCTCGGATCCTCCTCCTTTATGACAAAGTCCACGAGGGCACCGGAGATCAGGAGGTTGTAGTTGATGTCAGAGGACTTTTCGCGCTCGACTAGCGATGCCTTGTAGGCAATTTCGAGGTCAGAGACCCTGACTGTGCTGCGGTTGTCAAGTATGCCGCTGTTGATGCGCTCGGCGAGCTCGGTGACGCCAGGATTGCCAGAGCTGAACTTTTCGTCGATCACCCACTCTTGGCCCTCAAGGAGGCCGGCGAGCTCGCCCTGCGAGTCATGGCGTATCGTGAACGTCTGGAGGTAGCTGAGCTTGAAGGTCGCCTCGTTGTCCTGCGGATCGATAAAGGCCGTGAGCGTCGCGCCCCAGGCAGACGGAACCATGACCATGAGGGATGCCACGAGTGCAACGGGCACCGCCATGCTGCTCATCGCGCCTCGTGCGCGTGCGTGCGCTAATAAACCTTGTTGGGCGCTGCCGGCCCTGAAAAGGGTAATATTTGCCCGTGCGGCACGTTTGCCCGTTCTAGGAGCGTGAAGAGCACACGATAACGGTACTTGCAGGTGGCACGGGATCAATAAAGCTCGTACGGGGTCTTGCCGCGTGCGAGAGCGACGTCAATGTCGTGTGCAACGTGGGCGACAACCTGTGGATGTACGACATGTACATCTGCCCTGACATTGACACCACCGTGTACGGCCTAGCCGACCTCCTCGACCGTGACAAGGGGTGGGGAATCCGAAAGGACTCGTTCAACTTTTTGCGCCAGATGGAGGCATTTGGGGAAGAGACGTGGTTTCGCATAGGCGACCGCGATGCGGCAACGCACTTGATGAGGACGAACATGCTAAAGAACGGCAAGAATCTCAGCGAGATAACGAGGTGGATGTGCGGCAGATTTGCGATAAACGTCAATGTCATGCCATCCACTGACAGCAAGGTTGAGACGATAATATCGACCAAAAAAGGCGACATGCACATACAGGAGTACTGGGTAAAGCACAAGGGGCGCGAGCCTGTCACAGGAATACGCTATGATGGAGCCGACAGGGCACGTCCAAATCCCGAGGTCAGCCGCGCAATACAGGACTCAAAGCTTGTGGTCATTGCGCCAGGAAACCCGCTGACTAGCATTGGGCCAATACTAAAGCTGCAGGCAATACGGAAGGATCTAGCACGGGCGCGAAAAAAGACAATTGCCGTGAGCCCCATCGTCGGCAACGAGGCCGTGAGCGGGCCGGCCGCACAGTACATGGAGGCAGCCGGAATAGAGGTTAGCGCACTCGGCGTCGCAAAAATGTACGCGCACGCGTGCTCGTCAATAGTGGTCGACACAAAGGACAAGGCACTTGTCAACAAGATGTCCAACATCGACATGAACGTGCATACCGCAAAGATAGTGATGAAGAACAGGCAGGCCGAGAAGGCACTGGCGGCGTTTGTCCTAAAGCAGGCACGCTAGGACATAATGGACGCCGTGGCAATCATACCCGTAAAGTCATTCGCGCGCGCAAAGTCCCGGCTAGACGCCAGCCGTGCGGCACGCGAGGCAGTGTGCGAGACAATGCTCGGATCTGTCCTAGACGCCGTCGTCTCCTCGCAGGTGTCAGCAACAGTCGTCGTCACCGGAGACGCGCGTGCGGCGTCTGTCGCATCAAGGGCAGGCGCCGAGGTCGTCGACGAGCCACGCGAGGCCGGTGTCAATGGGGCTGTCTCGCTCGCTGACGGCGTGGCCGGCGACTATGGGGCATCGCTAGTCATCCCCCAGGACATACCCCTCGTGGAGGCCGGCGACATTGACGCCATACTGCGCCTGGCCCCGCAGCACGGCTCCCTCGTGGTGCCCTCGAGGCGCCTCGACGGGACCAACGCCCTCGTGCGCTCGCCGCCATGCGCGCACGAGACGCACTATGACGAGGACAGCCACAGGATACACGTCGCGACTGCCCATGCGGCAGGCCTGCGCACGACGCTTGCCCTGGTCCGCAGGGTAATGCTAGATGTCGACACGCGCGATGACCTCGACTATGTCATTGCGCAGCCAGACAAGCCGTCACTCTCCGAGAGCCTCCGCGCCGCGCTAGGCGCCCGAGATTAGCTCGTCGCACGCCCTGCGCGCATCCTGGTCGCCCATCTGGCGCGGCGGGTGCTTCATGAGATATGCGCACGCCTCATGGACTGGCCCTCCAATCCCCTGCTCGAGCGCAAGCTTTGCGAGCCGGATCGCATCGATGACGATTCCCGCCGAGTTGGCCTTGTCATCAACATCGAGCCGAACCTCCATGTTATACGGGATGTTTGCCCACTGTCTGCCCTCTATTCGCATAAACATGAGCTTTGTGTTGCCAAGAAACGGTATAAAGTCCGATGGGCCGACGTATATGTTGTCATCATCCAGCCGCTCATCAAGCTGGCTCTGTACGCTCTCGGTCTTTGAGATCCTTTTGCTCACAAGCCGATCCTGCTCCTTCATGTTCAAAAAGTCAGTATTTCCCCCCACGTTGATCTGGTATGTCTTTTCTATTTTTGTTCCGCGGTCATTGCACAGCTTTGCAAGCGTGCGATGGACGATCGTTGCGCCAACCTGCCCCTTGATGTCATCACCGATAACGGGCACGCCGCGCTCAGCAAACTTTTTCGCCCATGTCTCATCTGACGCGATAAACGACGGGATGCAGTTGACAAACGCCGTCTTTGTGTCAAGGCACACCTGTGCCCAGAACTTTGTGGCCTCCTCGGAACCCACGGGAAGGTATGACACGAGAACCTCAGCTCCCGTCTCGCGCAGCACCTTTCTTGCCGTCTCGCCAAGCTCCTCCACACTCGTGTCGCTCTTGATCGGGTTTATGCGGTTGTGAACCCATATGCCAACACCGTCAAGCGCGGGTGCCTCGTAGACCGTTGCGCTCGTCTTGGGCATCTCATCCCTGGGTATCCAGGTGACCATGTTTGGCTTGGAGTATATGGCTTCGTTTATCGTCGAGCCGACCTTGTTGTCCCCCACATCAAAGCCGCACACAAACTCAATGTCATGAATTCCGCGGCCGGCGATCTTGTCGTGGATTATGCCAATAACCTCTTGCGTGGGGTTGCGCCGATAGTACTCTATTCCCTGTATGAGACCCGCAAAGCAGTTTCCAATGCCCACGAGGGCAACCTTGATCTTGTCTGCCAATGTCAACGGTGGGACATTAGGCTCAATTTAAGTTATAGGCGCGTGCCGTTCCAAGACGACCGTGCGCACCGGATCCAAATCGGCCCCAAGCAGGGCATGTGCGCGAACAGGGGGTCGCGGGCATGCAACTCAACGAGTGTCTGCCGTATCGGCCACATCGCATGACCATGTGGCGATCAGAGCTGCCATGCCAAAGTTCAGACTTTGCGCCGCTGCGCGTGCCCCCAAAGGCGTCACGCCTAGTCAGGGTTTTATTACCGGCGTCTTTGCGGCGTGCGCATGGTTGAGCTCGGCGATGCCGTCAAGGACATTAGCATACGCGCCAACTCGTCACCGGCGGGGATAATATCCGAGATGGCCGGCTCGGGCGGATTTGAGTCCATAAACATGGCCGCAGGACTCGACATACTCCATGATATGGAATCAGACGACAAATGCCTAAAGTTCCTCTCGTTTGTGGGCGCGACAATGTCAACTGGCCTACGCGGCATCATGCGCGACATGGCAAAGAGGCGCATGTTTGATGTCATTATCACGACGTGTGGCGCGCTGGACCATGACCTTGCACGCTCGTTTGCTGACTATAACGCCGGCTCGTTCACGATGGATGACTCGGAGCTCGCAGACCAGGACATCCACCGCCTAGGCAGCGTTCTTGTGCCCGCGTCAAGCTATGGAACGCTGATCGAGGAAAAGATGCAAGGGTTCCTGGCCGCAGAGTACGACTCGGGCACGCGCTCTGTCTCCACTGCCGACGTGACCAGGATTATCGGTGAGCACACGGGCGAGGACTCGTTCCTGCACTGGGCAGCCAAGAATGGCATACCCGTGATCGTGCCAGGAATAATGGACGGTGCCGTTGGCAGCCAGGTCTGGACGTTCTGCCAGGGACATGCGGAGTTTGCGCTCGACATAGTGAGGGACTCTGAGATGCTCTCAGGGCTAGTGTTTGGCGCAAAGAGGTCAGGTGCACTCATGGTGGGCGGCGGGATATCAAAGCACCACACGCTATGGTGGAACCAGTACCGTGGTGGCCTCGACTATGCGCTGTACGTGACTACTGCTGATGAGCACGACGGCAGTCTGAGCGGCGCACCGGTCAGAGAAGCCGTGTCGTGGGGAAAGGTTGCAAAGGGGGCGCGGCAGGCGACGCTCCACGCCGAGGCCACGGTGGCACTGCCGTTTCTCTATGCGGCCCTCCTGGAGCGCATGGAAGGTCGCCGTGATGGGTGAAATACTATTATTGTTGGTCGCTTGCGGCGGCTCACGAACCAAAGGTACCACATAAACGAGCTAGAATCCACAGACGTTGAGGGCGGCTACCTCATAGACGGGTTTCCCTCAACTGGGCACACGAGCGCAATCGCCTCGGCATCGCTCATAAACACGATGAAGTTCACCCCCGTCGCGACGATTGACTCGGACAAGTTTCCGCCGGTGAGCATGGTTCAGAACTCGCGGCCATTTCATCCAACTCGCGTGTTTGCCAACAGCAAGATAAAGGTCGCAGTCTTTTCCTCATATCTCTCGCTTCCGGCCTCAGAGCACAAGCCCATAGCGCGCATGATGCTCAGGTGGGCGCGCGATCACAAGGTCTCGTGGATAGTCAGCAGTGTTGCAGTCGGGACGCAGATGCCAGAGGGAAAGATCATGGCAGCAGGCAGCACGGATGACGCGCGAAAAAAGATATCAGATGCGTCAATGGAGGTCATGGAAACCGGAATGGTGACAGGAATACCCGGATCGCTGCTCAACTATGGCGCACTCAACAGCCAGAACGTCATTGTGGTGCTATTCAACCCCACGCACGAAGGCGCAGACTATCGTGCAGGTGCGCTCCTGTGCACGGCAATGTCACGGCTAGTGCCCGGCACGGCGTGCGACATGGCGACGCTACAGGCAGAGGCCGAAAAGGCCGAGCTTGCAATTCGCGAGGCCAAGACTGAATCCGGCGAGGGCGTGCTAAAGCGCGGAATGTACGGCTAGAAGTTGGAAGCCCTAGGGCCGTTTGCGGCCACCGTTGCAGCCGTGTCCATCTCTGGCGCACTCGCGCCCGGACCGCTTCTTGCCGCCGGCATCGCCCTCGGAATGCGCGGCGGCGGCATGCGTGCCGGAGTCCTTCTTGCGATTGGTCACGCTGCCATCGAGCTGCCCCTCGTCATTGCGCTCGGGGCAGGAATCGTGCCGCTCGGGTCAGTCCCCGGAGCGCATGCTGCAGTCTCGGCGCTTGGCGCAGCAGGGCTCTTTGCGTTTGCAGCCATCCATGCGCGCAGTACCCTTGGATCGCACAGGGGCTCAAAGGCCCAGTCTCGCGCCGGCATGCACAGTGCGCTTGCAATGGGTGCTGCACTAAGCGCGATCAACCCGTTCTTTTGGGCATGGTGGGCAACTGTTGGCCTAAAGCTCGTCACCGACTCTACAGACATACTCTCCTCATGGGGTCCGCCGATCCTCTTTGCGCTGCACATACCCATGGACATTGTGTGGCTCGCAGCAGTTGCCGCGCTGGCACGGAGGGGCTCAACTGTGATGCAGGGGCGCGTGCGCCGCGTAACAGACATTGCGCTCGTTGTGACAATGGCAGGAATTGGAGTGCTGTTTGCGCTAGAGGCTATACGCGCCTAGGACTTTATGATGTCAATCTCCATTGTGGAGATTTTGCGGTTTCGCCCGTCCTCGCCAGTAAAGCTGTCCGAGGCGATTCGAACGTCAGATATCTGGTATCCAACGGTGTTCATTCTCTTTACAATCATCTGCGAGACGTCCACGGCCTGCGTTATGCGCTTTCCGCGCGCTTTTATCGTTATCTTTGGAAGCGTGGCAAGCTGCGTGAGCGTTGCCGTGACATATGTCATGATCGGCTTTATGCCGATGAGCACAACACTCCTGTCGCGTGGCTCGTTGTCCTGCTTTGAGCCTTCACCCTCTCTCGCGCCGTCTGCGCCATGGCCGTCACCATGGCTGTCATGGCCGCCCTCGGGCCTGTCTCCGGACTGGCTCGACGCACCATCACCTTCGCATGAGCCGCCCTCCCCATGGCATCCGCACGAGTCACCCGAACCGGCGCTAGCCGCACCTTCGGGATGCATCTCTAGCGGTCGCTCTGATGACGTGTTCTGCGAGGCCTCACCTGAATCCGAACTCGATGACGTGTATTCGCTGTAAACCTTTGCGGCGTCGCTGTCTGCGCTCATTGTGGCATCACTCGGATCCTGTTGGTTAATAACCCTATTCATGTCCCCCTCGCCCATGCGCTCTAGCAGGCGCGAGGCCTCCTCATAGGTAGGACACGAGCGAACGGCTTTGAGCAGGCTCTCGTCATCAACCTCATAGCAGTGCATTATCTCCTGCGCGTCGCGATACACCAGCATGAGCCTGCCTCCCGCAATGCAATGGTATAGCGTGTCAGTCTCCATGAGCTCGGGCCTGACCTTCATTCCGCCCTCGCCGGCAGACACCGCCCTCTCCATGGGGGGCAGCGGCGCGGGGGGGCTATTTAGCCCAACACCCGGTGGTCACAGGGGCGGTCCTGCCGACCCTTGCGCGCCAGCGAGATATATGGCCCGTGTGCGGGCCGCTGCGCGCAGATGGAGAGAATAGTCATGCACGTGGACTTTGACCATTTCTACGCACAGTGCGAGGAGACGCGCAGGCCTGCCCTTTGCGCAGTCCCGCTCGTGGTCTGCGTCTTTTCCGGGAGGGGTGGGGACAGTGGCGCAGTCGCGACGGCAAACTATGTGGCACGCGAGCATGGCGTAAAGTCCGGCATGTCGATAAGCCTGGCCCGCAGGCGCCTAGAGGACGTGCCGGAGGCAGAGTTTTTGCCAGTTGACTTTGGGTTTTATGGCGATATCTCGGAGCGCGCGATGGAGATAATCAGGGGACATGCGGACATATTCGAGTATGTCGGGCGTGATGAGGCATACCTGGACGTGACGCAGAGGACATCGGGGAGCTATGACACTGCGCGACACATAGCGCAGCAGGTAAAGAACGACGTGCGTGCAGGCGTGTCACTCACGTGCTCGATAGGGGTGGCGCCAAACAGGCTGGTCGCAAAGATTGCGTCTGACCATCAAAAGCCCGATGGCCTCACGGTTGTGACGCCAGAGACAGTAAAGGAGTTCATGGGGCCAATGGGCGTGCGCAAGATACCCGGCCTCGGCAAGAGGGCAGAGGAGTCACTGGTCTCAAACGGGCTAAAGACAGTCGCAGACATTCGTGAACGTGGCGTCTTTTCGCTAGTCGAGGCATATGGGCGGCGCATGGGAACACACCTGCATAACGTGTCAAATGGAAAGGACGACGAGCCGGTGGCCGAGCGCGGGCCCAACGTCCAGTACAGCAAGATCGTGACGCTCTCGCGTGACTCGACTGACTCGGGGTTTCTGTCCGCAAGCGTCGGGCCCCTGTGCGAAGGCGTCCACAGGGCCATTACTGCCGACTCGAGGACGTTTCGTTGTGTGGGGATACAGATCATCCAGGCAAACATGGCAACGAGATCACGATCGACTACGCTTCGAAGCCCAACGTCGTCGCTGCGCGAGATGGAGCGCGCCGCGCTGTCGCTCCTGCAGGAAGCGCTAAAGTCCCAAGAGATCCCCGTGAGGCGCCTAGGGGTCAGGGTGTCTGAGCTCGGAGAGGCCGGCGGTCAGGCCAGCATGGACGACTATTCCTGAGCCTGCTCCATCCTGCGCGCGCGGCGCGTCTCGACTGCCATGACGAGCACGATGAACGCAAAGAGCCAGGGCAAGAACATGATCTCGCCGGCGACTGAATGGAACTCCTCCCAGCGCTCGGCGTCAGTCGTGACCTTTAGCGCATACCACGACAGGAGGAATATCCTAATGACGTTTACCGTGATCGTCCCGACGATGCCGATGGCAAACCATATGGCCTTGCGGTGCGCCGGCACGCGCATCTTTAGGAGAAACGCCATCATCACAAGCGAATAGATGATTATGCTGTGAACGCCGGCTGACGGCCAAAAGACCTGGAGCGCAAAGTGCCCGTGGTCGCCGCTCAGGAACATCATGTTGTCGCGCGCGTTGGCCACGCCAAGATCAAAGACCCCGACGAGCCACACGTTTAGCTCGACCATGTACGGAACCACGTACTGGAGCGCGCCGAGCTTGTTGTATGGAAAGTACGCATCAAGGCCCAGGATGAGCGCGCTACCGCCAAGAAAGATGGGGCCGGCCGGCGTGAGGCGCAGCCACCTGAGCCCGAGAAGGACATGGAGCGTGGCCACGATAAACGCCGTGATTATCGCAATGTCCCACATCCATGCCCATGACGCAGACAGCTCGACTCCGGCGGCCATCGATGTCGAGGCCAGCGTGTCGCGCAGGCCAGACTCGGCTGCCGCTATATACGCGATGGCGCCGGCGGCAATGGGCACGCATGCGGCAATGCGGTGCGTGCTGATCGCGACTCGCAGCATTGCAAGCTCGGCCACGGCAAAGGCCACTGCAAAGAGCGCACCGCCGCGTCCCTGGTTCCAGCCAAGCTCAAACGTGTCCGGATACGCCACAAACGCAAATGCCACGGGTGCGGCGACTAGCGCCATGCCCACGAGCATCATCGCATTCACCATGCCCACACAACCCCATATGCGCACAAATAAACAGTTCTGTGGGCGCAGAGATGCGCCTCACATGAACTCGGCAATCGTCCTCTGATGCAGCTCGCGTGCCGTAGTCCCGTGCGAGAGCCACTCGGCGGCACTCACGCTGGTCCTGGACGAGGCCAGCTTAATCGCCTCGTCTATCCCGTCCACGACTGTGTGCGTGGAGCGCATCGCCTCGCGCACGCCCTCGCGAACCTGCCACACGCCAACTGGCACAGAGTACTCTGGCCGTATCTCGCGCAGGACGAGCGCGCCGGCGTGTGCGCCGATGCGCACGAGGTGCTCGCAGACGGCGAGCCGCGCGGCGTGGTACGCGCCGGCGATGGCCGGAGCGTGGTCAATTCCCGCATGGCCCTCAGAGTCTGACCCAAAGGCCATCGTGCCATCCTCCCTCGGCCACGCCTCGACCATCTCGTACCTCCATGCGTGCGGATAGAGGATCACCGCATACATGTTTCCAAGCCTTTCTGAGGCAAACACGCGCCACGAGTCGAGCTCGGGCATCTCCATGGCCTCGCGCGACAGCGAGGACGATATCACAGAGTCAACTGCGGTTATGCCCCATCGCGTCGGGACAAGCCGTCGGCGTTTCCCAAACATCCCAATGCTGAGGCACCTCTGTATTCTGGTAATGTCCACTCCTGCGCGGTAGAGCTCAAGGATCGCCGTGGCGGCCCCCATGTCCGTGTCCTCGTGCGCGCGCTCTAGTGTCCGAAACACAGGCGCGCCGGCAAACGACGCTGACCTTATCTCCCCAACTGGCCCAAACGGCGCTGCATGCCCGTCAGGCACGCCCTGCGTGGCCGCAGGGCGCTCAAAGCTCAGCTCGGCATCAGTCGGCCGCGATGCCATGGCCACCTCTTGGAGTGATCGCACATACCTGCTGTCAGTCTCCTCTGCGCGAACCCTGCGCACACCGCGCACAAGTCGAAGCCGGAGTGACACAATGTCCTCAAGTGACATGTCGCCCCAGCGCTCCGGTGAGTCATAGATGCTCGTGTCACCGTGTGCGGCGGGAACAAGTGGCCCGACACCAAGGCTCGGGTACATGTGCGAACCCACAAAGACTGACGGCGGGCTCGAGCCGTCCACCCCGTCGCGCCACTGTGGTGATGACGCAGCAACGCGCTCGTTCCACTCCCTGGCAAGCGCCTCCCTCACGAGACGCGAGTCTGCGATCACCGCACGGCGATGGCGCCATCGGGTAATAAAGCAGGTGTGGGGCCGTGGGCCGCAAACGAGACCATCGCGCCTGCCAAATCTTACCCCATTGCCCGTCTGCTGCGCAATGCCGGCCGTTGCCGCATGCCCTGAACGTACCATCTGGAACCGCCTGCAGGCTCGCAGGCCGCCGATCGCCAGACCGTGCGCCAGCAGTCCACGTGCAGCCTCCCAAGATTAAATATAGAGGCGATGCCCCAATCGCGTCATTGAGGCAGCTTGTGGAGCAGGTCAGCTCTGACATTGGCGACATTCTCGAGTCGGCGATCGCCGGCGCGCGGCCATCGCGCGAGGACTGCCTTAGGCTCCTAGAGTCAGACGAGTCGGAGCTGATGGGCATGGTGGCAAACCACCTTGTGCGCAGGCGCTTTGGAAAGAAGGTGACATACGTCAACAATATCATACTCAACTATACCAACGTCTGCGTCACGGACTGCAAGTTCTGCGCGTTCTACAGGCCTCCCGGCGATGATGAGGCATACACGCTCACGCTAGACCAGATCAGGGCACGCGTAAAGACGGCGTGGGAGGCATTTGGCATAAGGCAGGTTCTCATACAGGGTGGTCACAACCCCAATCTGCCGATCGAGTACTATGAGGAGGCCTTCTCGATGATGCGCGCAGAGTTCCCAAAGGTTGGCGTTCATGCGCTGTCTGCCTCAGAGATAGACATGATAGCGCGCGTGTCAAAGTCATCCACGCGAGAGGTTCTCTCGAGGCTAAAGGACTCAGGCATGCAGTCCATGCCCGGAGCCGGAGCCGAGATACTCACTGACCGCGTGAGGGACATAATCAGCCCAAAAAAGATAACGAGCTCGGAGTGGATTCGCATAATGGAGGAGTGCCACGACCTCGGAATGCCGGCCTCGGCTAGCATGATGTACGGCCACGTCGAGGAGCCCGGCGAGATTGCCGAGCATATTGAGCGCATAGCGAGACTGCAGGAGAAGACGCGCGGGTTCATGGCGTTCATACCGTGGAACTTTGAGCCAAACAACACGCAGCTTGCCGAAGAGGGAACCGTCACACACGGCGCCGGTGGCGCGCGCCTGCTAAAGATGATCGCCATATCGCGGATTATCTTTGACTCGATCATACCGCATCTCCAGTCGTCATGGCTCACAAACGGCGTCGGCATGGCGCAGCTTGCCCTAGAGTACGGCGCAGACGACTTTGGCGGCACGCTCATTGGCGAGGAGGTCGTCTCGTGCACGGGCTCTCGCTCGACGGAGCTCAGCGGCGAGGCAATAGAGGCATCCGTGCGCCAGATAGGCTATGAGCCCGTCGAGCGCGACAACTTTTACGCGCCAGTCGTGCCGAGCCCATAGGCTGCCCATCTAGACTCGACAAGCGAGCGCGTCTGCTCGTCGACGGCAACTTGAACCTGCTCCTCACGCATGTGCCCCTCCTCGCGAGTCTTTGTCGTCGCGTCAATGCCCATCTTTGAGCCGTGGTTTGGGCGCGGAGAGGCGGGATCCAACGTGTCAGTTGGCGCATTGTCCACTATGAGCGTGTCACGCGCTGGGTCTGCGCGCGTTGTGACTGCCCACATGACGTCATTGACGTCATGGACGTCAATGTCATCATCTACGACGACTATGGTCTTTGTGAGAGAGAGCTGGCCCATGCCCCAGAGTCCCATCATCACCTTTTTGGCCTGGCCGGGGTAGCGCTTTTTGATCGAGGCGACGGCGAGTCCGTGAAACCATCCGGCCGGTGGCATCGCAAAGTCGACTATCTCGGGCTGCATCATGCGCAGGAGCGGCAGGAATGAGCGCTCTATGGCCTTGCCAATGTACGCGTCCTCGAGGACAGGCTTGCCCACAACGGTCGTAAGGTAGAGTGGCCGCTTGCGGCGCATCATTCCGGTGATTGTGAATGTCGGATAGCGGCCAACTGGCGTATAATAGCCCGTGTGGTCGCCAAAGGGACCCTCATCGCGCATGTCAGCAGAGTCGACATATCCCTCCAGGACGATCTCGGCAGTAGCCGGCACGTTAATGTCGACTGTCCTGCAGCGAACGGTTCGAATTCCGGACTTGCGGACAATTCCGGCAAAGAGGTACTTGTCAAGGCCTTCAGGAACAGGGGCCACTGCAGAGAACACCGTCGCGGGATCCGCGCCGATGATCACTGCGGCCTCTGTTCTCTGGCCGCGCGAGACGGCCTCCTCGTGGTGCTGTGCGCCGCGCTTGTGGCGCTGCCAGTGCATTATTGCGTGCGTGTCATCGACTACCTGCATCCTATAGACTCCAAGATTGTACGTGCCCGTGTCAGGGTGCTTTGTCGCGACGAGGCCAAACGTGACAAAGTGTCCCGCATCGTGGGGCCACGTCTTTAGGATCGGCAGGCCTGCCAATGAGCCCTCGCCGGCGATCTCGGTGACAGGGCCTGACTTTACCTCCTTTGGAAACGCGTCTCCCATGCGCGAGAGCTCTGGAAGCTTTTTGATCTTGCCGAGCATGCCAGATGGCACCTCCATGCGCGCAAGATCCGCAATGCGCGAGCCAATTCCCTCAAAGTCAGCCGTGCCGAGTCCAATCTCCAAGCGGCGCATGGAGCCAAACGCGTTGCCAAGAACCGGAATGTCGCCTCCGGCAACGTTCTCAAAGAGCACTGCCGGGCCGTGCGCATAGGTCACGCGTCGCAGTATCTCGGCAATCTCAAGGTCGGTGCTCACCTCGGTGCTAACGCGCCGCAGCTCGCCGTCGCGCTCGAGTGCGTCGACAAAGTCGCCCAGACTGTCCATTGCCACGCCGTGGCCACCGCACGCGTCGGTATAAGCCTAACGCGCGCACGCCTCAATCTTGACGGGTTTCGCATGTGCGCAGGGAGCGCAGATGACGGGCTGTTCAGGACACTGGCGGGAGCTCGCTCTTTTTGCCGTGGCCGCCAGAGCCAAACCGGCAGTAAAAGCACAGGTCTGACTGCATGTGCCCTAGCTTTACGACGTTGATCGCCCCAACCTTTAGCGCAATCTTTGTGAGCATGCGAAACTTGAATGGCATGGACGGGATAACCTCATTAAAGTAGACGTCATGGTGATCAGGGCAAAACTTTAGCGTGACGCGCTCGCCGCGCTCGCCAGACGCGTTGAGCATCTCGGCGTGCCGCATCTGCTCCCGTATGTACTCGTGCTTTGGGCAAGGACAGTCCTTGCCGCCAGGATGCCGATACGCCGGCGTGTTCCTCCAGTCAAACCCCGGATACTCGCGCTCAAAGTCGTCCACGCGCAAGAGGCCGGCTTGCGCACATAAAACTTGAGCTGTTGCGCTCAGGCATGATCGATCGTGGATCGCTAACGTGTGCGCTTGGCGGCAAACAGACCCAGGACGTGCTCTGCATGACCAGCCGGCTTTACCTTTTGGAGGACGTCAAGAACCACCCCATCGGCACCAACAAGGAACGTTGTCCTGTTGACTCCCATGTACTCGCGCCCCATGAACTTTTTCTTGCCCCACACGCCAAACATGCCGGCGACCTTGTGGCCAGTGTCAGCAAGGAGCGTGTATGGTATGCCCATCTTTGCGCAGAATTTCTTGTGCGACGTTTCGTCATCAGGGCTTATTCCCACTATGACTATGCCGGCCTTTTTGAATTTTGCGTGCTCACGCGTAAACTCGTCGGCCTGTGTCGTGCAGCCTGGCGTAAAGTCTTTTGGATAGAAATAGATCGCGCATTTCTTGCCCGCAAGGTCGGCTGACGAGAATGTGTTGCCGTCGGCATCGGCGAGCTCAAAGTCAGGCAGCGCGTCTCCTGGAGATATCACGTCACGCGCGGTTCCCCAGAGTCAGCTTATGTACCTTTGTGATGAGGCATGATGCGCCAGATACAGCCCACACACAGGTGAGTTGGGCAATATGTCAAGTGCGTCACACAGACGACCTGACACATGCATTGAACCCATTGAGTGCTCAAACCTCGTATGGGCTGCAGATGGGCACACGATGTGTGTACAAGACAACTGTGTTATTCTTTACAAACGGGTTCTTGAAAACCACGGCTGCCATGCCACAACATGGCACAGTCACACCACATATGCGGCTCCTCACGCAGGGTGTGCGTTGCCTACAAGAGATGCCTTTAGGCCATCAATCTCGGTGGCATCAACCTTTGCAAAGAGCGCGCTGGGGGTGCCTATCGCGTGTCCTGCACCAAGGGAGATCTCGGAGGCTGATTCCCATTTCTGTTCTGAAACGCTGCCCTTCTCCCCGAGCTGCTCCCACATGCGCTGCGCAGAGGACGGCATGAACGCGCACAATGCAATGGCGAGGCTTCGTACCGCATTTGCCGACAGATGCAGGCAGGTCGGCGCGCCCGGACCGCCCTTCCAGGGCTCACAGTGCTGAAAGTACTGGTTAAAGTGCGCAGAGAATGCCAGTATCTCCTTGAGCGCGCGATCAAGGTGGCCGGCACTGACAAGCTCGCCGACCCTGGCAGCTAGCCCCTCGATCTGACGGCGCGCAGACACGTCTGCTTCAGACTCGGAGTCAGGCTGCGGCACGCGCCCGTCAAATGACTTGCCCGTAAACGAGAGCGTACGGTGGACAAAGTTGCCGATGTTGCCGACCAGCTCCTTGTTTATGCGGAGCGCAAAGTCGTCCCAGTCAAAGTTGAGGTCATCCTGCGAGTAGGGAGTCGCAAGGAGGAGGTAGAACCGCAGATAGTCTGCCGGATAGTTCGACAAAAAGTCCCGAATTGATATGTACCATCCGCGGCTCTTTGATATCTTTTTGCCGCCTAGCGTGAGGTGTCCACGAACGGGCATGTGAACCGGAAGCTTGAACTCGCCTCCAATGCCCATCCGGACTGCGGGCAGAAAGAGAAAGTGGTGGTACACGATATCTTTTCCTATAAAGTGGTAGAGATCAGCCGAGTTCCAGAACTCCTTGCCGTCGATGCCACGCTCCTCCAGGGCCGAGAGCGTGGCCGATATGTACGCAAGGTGGTTGTCAAACCATCCGTAAAAGACGCGCTTTTCGTCGCCCGGAATGCTCACTCCCCATGATATGTCGCGCGTGATGTCCCAGTCAGACAGACCCTGCGATATCCAGTCGAGGACATACTTTCGAACGTCGCGCTGCAGGCCGTCAGCACCCTCTAGCCATTCGCGCAGCGAGTCAGCAAAGTGGCTCAGCGCAAAGAAATGGTGGGTCGTTGAGCGCTTTTGGGGCGTCATGCCGCAGATAGAGCACTTTGGGTCAAGGATATTGTCAGGAACCTTGCCGCACGACTCGCACAGGTCAGAGTACTGGTCTGGCGCCATGCAGTGCGGGCACGTTCCATGGACATAGCGATCCGGCAGGAACATCGAGTCCTTGTCACAGTAGAGCTGCACGATCTCCTTTTCATAGATGTGGCCGGCCTCGCGAAGCCGCGAATAGACGTCGCGCACAAACGCCGCGCATGACGGGCTGCTCGTTGAGGAGAACGCATCAAAGCGTATGTCAAGGGACGCAAAGTCGGCCGCATCGCGCGCGTTCCATTCTGCAACATAGTCAGCCGGCGTCTTGCCCTCGCGCTCGGACTGGATCAGTATTGGCGTGCCATAGTCATCAGTCGCGCACACATAGTATGCCTCGACTCCGCGCTGCCGCAGATGTCGTGTTGTAACGTCAGCCGGCAGGTACGTCGAGGCTATATGGCCAAGGTGTATCTCGCCGTTGGCATACGGCAGAGCGCTTGTGAGTATGGCCCTATCTGCCATGGTCTGCCCGTCACGTAGCGCGCTTAAAAGCTTCAGCCCCACCGTGCGCACGAGTGTCCATGCGCACGCCTGCGGCATCGAGTGCGTCCATGGCCACGCGAGAGTCAATCTCGGCAGGAACTGCGTGCAGGCCGGGCGCCATCGAGCCCGAGTGCAGAGCAAGGTGCGCGATGCAGCGGAGCTGGTTTGCAAAGGAGATGTCCATTATCTCAGGCGGGTGGCCCTCGGCGGCAACGAGGTTTGCGACATATCCGCCGGCCACAATGTTGACGCGGCGGCCGTTGCGCATTGTGAGCTCCTCGACGTGTGGCCTAGGTCGCCTAGTTCTCAGCGCAGCAGCACGCAATGCCGCAACATCAATCTCCACGTCAAAGTGCCCAACGTTTGCGAGGACTGCGCCGTCGCGCATGAGCGAGACGTGGCGTGCGGTGATGACCCCACGCTGTCCGGTGCACGTGACAAACATGTCCCCCTTGCGCGCCGCATCGACCATCCTTGTGACCTCGTGGCCATCAAGGTGTGCCTCGAGTGCGCGAAGCACGTCAGTCTCTGTGACTATAACGCGTGCGCCCAGGCCGGAGCAGCGCGCCGCAACGCCGCGGCCAACAGGGCCATATCCGGCAACCACTATGGTTTTTTG
This sequence comes from Cenarchaeum sp., assembly GCA_963692915.1. Taxonomy (GTDB): domain Archaea; phylum Thermoproteota; class Nitrososphaeria; order Nitrososphaerales; family Nitrosopumilaceae; genus JAHRAL01. Next base: position 533,749 of record OY843584.1, on the reverse strand, counting down.
CGCAAAGAGGAGGCCGCATGAGCGCATGAGCGCATCAACTGCTGACTGTCCCGTCCCATGTGCGTTGTCAAAGGTGGACTTTGTGCGAGAGTCATTGACTGCGATTATCGGGTAATGGAGCCGGCGTGCGCGCAAGAGCGCGCGCATCCTGCGCACGCCCGTGGTCGTCTCTTCTGTCCCGCCGAGCATTTTCGGCGGAGCGCGCCCCGGCATGTGCGCAAGAGCAGAGAGCTCACCACCGTCATCGACGACAATGTCCGGAGACGAGGCCATAGTGCGCGCAATGCACACGCGAAATTCGCGTGCGCTCTGGCCCGCCCATGCATGGACAGTTGCGCCCTCTGAGACAAGGTGTGCGGCAATTGCGTCATCTGTGGTGTGCGGATTGCCCGCACATGCCACGACGTGCGCGCCCAGGCGCATCGCCTCGCTCACGAGAACAGACGTCTCGGCGGTCAGCTGCAGGCAGAATGCGACTGTCAGGCCGTCAAGCGGCATGGATCGCGCAAACGAGCCTGACGCGCAGCGCAGCGCACCCATCCGTGATGCTGCCCACTCGTGCAAAACTCGTCCACGCCTCCCCATGCGCGCGTCGCGAATGTGCGAGGCGGCCGCACGCGCCACGGTCACCACGAGTTTGCGTAGTTTGACTGCTCGCGCGTCAGGTTGTCTATCTTTACGCCCATGGCCGCAAGCGCATCACGCGCGACTTGCACGTCAATCTCCTCGGGAACGCGATGGAGCGTGCGCTCCATTGACTCGTGGTTTTTCAGTATGTGGAGTATCGAGAGGAGCTGGTTTGAGAACGACTGGGCCATGACCTCAGGCGGGTGGCCCTCGGCGGCAACGAGGTTTGCGAGCCGGCCCTTGCCCACAAGGTAGATGCGCCGTTTGGCGCCTATCGTGCACTCGTCAAGGCCAGGCCTGACCTCCCTAACCTTGTGTTGTGGGCGAAGGAGGAACTTTGTGTCAATCTCGACGTCAAAGTGGCCAACGTTTGCGAGTATGGCACCATCGCGCATCGTCACTATGTGCTTTTTTGTTATAATTCCAGTCTGTCCGGTGCACGTGACAAAGATCTCGCCCCTGCGAGCGGCATCTGCCATCCTCGTCACCTCGTAGCCGTCCATGTGAGCCTCGAGTGCCCTTACGGGATCCGTCTCCGTGACAATGACGCGCGCGCCCAGGCCGCGGCAGCGCGCCGCAACGCCGCGGCCGACCCACCCGTATCCGGCCACGACGACGAGCTTTGATGCCACAAGGAGGTTGGCCGAGCGGAGGAGCGCGTCTACTGTTGACTGGCCAGTTCCGTGCCTATTGTCAAATAGGTGCTTTGTGTGCGCATCATTTACTATTATCACCGGATAGCGCAGGCGGCCTGCCTTTTCAACTGCGCGAATGCGCGAGACTCCGGCAGTCGTCTCCTCGGTGGCCCCAAGTATTCCAAGGTCTGCAAAACGGCGATCAAAGTGGGCCATGACGTTCATGTCAGCCCCGTCATCTACTAGAATGGACGGCTTGTGCGACAGCACGCTCGCTATGCACGAGTCATACTCTTTTTGCGTCTGGTTTGTCCACGCGTACATGTGGATGCCGCTCTTGGCCAGGAACGCCGCAATGTCGTCCTGTGTGGACATTGGGTTGCCCGCGCATGCGGCAACGGTGGCGCCAAGCTCGCGGGCCGCAAGAAGGAGAACCGCAGTCTCCTTTGTGATGTGAAGGCAGAATCCCACAGTCACGCCGCGCAGTGGCCTTGTGCGTCGCAGGCGTGCCATAGTGTTGTTGAGTATGACCATGTGGTCGCGCGCCCACTCGTAGGAGAGGCGTCCGCGCGAGGCGAGCCCAATATTGCGAACCTTGTACCCGCGTGCAGCCAACGCGCACAAGTGCCAGAAAGTGGGTATAAAACCCTAGTCCACACCTGCGCGTGGAGATGGAGAGGGGGATCTCTGGTGAGTGCAGTGGGCTGGGAGGACGCCACGCAGTGGCTGCCGGCAGCGTAAAGAAGACGTTTGACATGTGGGCCACCAACGGCAGGGCTGAAAAGATGGAGCGCGAGCACGGCAAGGCCGTCAAGGTGCGCCTTGCCACGGTGCGCCCCACAGGGCCGTTTCGGTTTCTTGACGTGGGGTGCGGCAACGGCTGGCTCGTGAGGCGCATGGCCCAAAACCCCCTCTGCAGGGCAGCCGTGGGAATTGACAAGAGTCCGGGCATGATTCGCGAGGCCAGGCGCCTAGCCGAGCGTCGCACCGAACGCTATGTCTCCACGGACATCGAGTCCTGGAAGTATCGCGGGAGGTTTGACATTGTGTTCTCCATGGAGTCGCTATACTATGCGGACTCTGTTGATGAGGCGATCGACGCAACTGTGCGCCTCATGGCGCCCGGCGCGACGCTCATATGCGGAACTGACTTTTATGCCGAGAACCACGCAACACGCTGGTGGGCACGCGAGATGGGAATAACGATGCACCTGCTGTCACGCTCAGAGTGGGCAGCGGCATTCCGTCGTGCCGGCCTGAGCACTAGAACGCGAACGGTAAAGGACGCATCAAGCCCAAAGAGGTGGCGCCGTGAGGCCGGCACGCTGTTTGTTACTGGCGTCATGCCCACATGACACATGTCATGCGTGTCAGGGTGGGCGCGAGGCGCGAATTCGCCATGCGGCCACAACGCCCACAACCACTGCGACTGCAAGCGCCACGGCCAGTGTTGGCGCCTCGTCTCCGGCCTGCGCAGTGCCTGTCGCAGTGGCAAGATCCACGTCTGGGAGTGATGAGCCCTGCTCGACTACCATGAATCCCGCCGAATACGTGTCAGGGCGCAGCACGGTCTCCGAGACGGCAAACAGGCGCAGCGTGTGCGCTCCATGCCCAAGGCCTGCAGTCTCCTCAGCAGAGAGTGAGACTGTCGCCGAGCCGTCACTTGCGTCAAGCCTCCCGGACAGAAGTGGTGCCTCGCCGTGAGCCGAGACGAGATACGCAATCTCAGATGCGGCATCAACCTCAACGGGGACATCCAGCCGGAGTCCGGCGTCTGCTGCTAGCGGAAGGCCAACGTGCGATATGGCCGGAAGCTCGACGTCGCCAAGCCACGTCCAGTGGCCGCGCGCAAACGGGTACGAGGGGTCACGTGTGGCAGCTGTCTCTATTGTGCGCGACTCGGGGGTGTACGCCACAAGCTCGTATGGCCCATTGGATATCACCGCATGGTCGTGCTCCTCAATCCAGTCCAGCGTGGCGCCGTACCTAGAGCGCGCATAATCGGCATCTGCGCCGAGCTGCGCGAGCGCACCGGGGACATGGCCAGAGGTGTCCATCTCGGAGATATGCCGGGCAACTATGGCAGTGTCAGCCGGTATCGCAAGGGAGAGCCACGGCACGCCAGAGGCGCCAACTCCCGAGCGCGAAAAGGACGCCTCACCAGAGGACACTGCACGCTCCATTCCCGCAAGGACATCCCAGGGAACCTGGGCCCAGACAGAGGCCCAGTTGGCGATCTCGGCCTCATCAAAGTGCCAATAGTCCACGTACACGCGCACGGTGTTGCCGTCAAGCGGCTCGACGCCCTGAAGCGTTGATACCAGCTGTGCTGCACGCGAGGTGTACTCGGCGTCATACGTCGTGTCAGCCGGCGTGGCCTCTGAGCCCCACTCTAGGGCAAAATAGACGGCGTGCATGACATCGCGCATGTCCATCATCTCACCGTTGTGCCAGCGCGACATCTTTAGCTCAAACGTCACGGCGCTAGACGCAGTTGCGCCTTTTGCCGCACCAGCCCACGACTGCGACTCTGTGTCCCAGAGCACCGCAGACGGAGGCACGTCAATCTTTCCGTCCGAACCTTCCGTCTCCACGTTCCACGTGGCACGGACCGGCATTGGCGATCCGCTGTACGGGTTGCGAAACACGGCAGGATCCGACAGCGTTGACCATACCCTCGAGCTGTACGTGTCGCTAAACCCCATTACCGGATTCCACGCCCCCTGGTACACCTGCTCGACGCCTATGCGCATGTGTCCAGACGGCGTCTGCGCATTTATTGCGCTAAACCTCGACGGGACACCGGCACCAAAGTCGTTGACGATTCCCTCAACACGATCGCCGACGGCATATAGGTCATCACGCGCCGCAAGAAACACGCGTACGGCCTCCTCAACGCCCATCTGCGCGGCACGCCGAACCATGCCATTGCGCTCGTTTGAGTCGGCAAACTTGCCGGCATAAATGTTGCGTGTCAGCTCGTCTATTGTCGCGTTGCGATAGTTCCAGTAAATCGGATCGTTAAACCCCGGCATCGAGGAGAACCAGGGCGCATACATCTGGGCCAGCGTGACCGGGTCATACCTGACAAACGCCGACTTGCCCCCCCACCCCTCTGTGTAGACGCCCCACCGCAGATCGGCAGGATCAGAGCCGTACACGACGGCAAACGCCTTGCTGAGGTCGCCGTACTCGCGCTCTACCTCGATTCCGGCACGCTCAAGCTCCAGGGAGAGCAGCTCGCCTATTGACTTGCGCACGAGGTCATCCCCACGGATAAACACGGTAATGCGCACGGGCTCACCGTCATGTGTCCAGTAATCCTCGCCCCTCTCGGCGCCGGCGCGCCGAAGCGACTCGGAGAGCATGTCCAGGGCAAGCTCGGGATCATATGAAAACTCGGGTGCGCCCGCAGCTGCAAGGGCCGCATAGTCAGGATCATGCGGGGCGTATGCAGATGACATTGGCGTCCCATGTCCGCCGAGCAGCTCATTGACGATTAGCGCGCGATCGACGATGTGGTTGAGCGCCTGGCGCGCCGCGCGATCGGAGAACGGGTTCAGGCGATCGCCGACGGCGGGATTGACTAGCAGGCTGTACGAGCCGCTGCTTGACTCGTAAACTCGAACCCCCTCACGCAGAGTCGTGTCGAGAAGCTCCGGTGACAGGCCCGCATAGTGCGCATCAAGCCTGCCTGCGTGCACGTCGGCTAGCGCGACGGCATCATCAGAATACTGGACATACGTCACGCCATCAACGAACGTGGCCGGCGCGCCGTGCGCATTGCCTGCGCACACAGCCAAGGTCAGCACAGCGACACACATCGCCGCCGCTCGCGCGACCCTATGGAACGAGCACAAAGCTTGCAATAAACACGCCAAATCCGAGAGCCGAGAGGGCCTTTGTGAGCCCAAGCGCCCTGTAGAGCGCAGCAGAATAGTCCTCAAAGACCTTTTCGCCCATGATTCGCACGCGTGCGCTGGCGACCAGGACCTCAAATGAGGCACTGCTGGCCGACACCCTTGCGCGCCGCGCAATCTCCAGCAGCCACGACGAGGCCACGGTCCGCGGAGTCACGGCCCCAAACTGATAGTACCCGTTCTTTGTCCTCACCGTCGTGCGTGAAAAGTGCGTGTCTGACGTGCAGATGTCAAGGAGGTCCAGACCGTCATCGGCAAGCGCGCTCACAATGTGCTCGCGCATGCCGTTCTCCATGTTGTTTGCGTCTGCCCACGCCAAAAAGTGCTCCTTGCCGCTCACCTTTAGGCAGAGCACCCCGAGTCCGCCCATGCCAAGGTCTGGTGCCTCAACGTCCATTCCCGCAGAGTTGGCATATCCCACCTCCATTTGGTGCATTGGCTTGCCCCTCAGGGAGTCAAGGCATGAGCGCGCTGCTGCGAGCATGTCATCCTCGTCATCTCCGGATATCTCTGCGCCCATTGCGTTATGCGAGTCGATGACCATAACGCGCTCGATGCCGACCTTGCGCGCATGCCCCTCGATCGCCGTCTTTACGCGCGTGGGCAGGTCTTCCATCCCATGTGGCGAGAGAGACAGGACGAGCAGCGCGCTGCCCTCAAACATCACCCCTATGGCGCGCGCACGGTTGACCCTTGCTGTCACCGGTTCCGTGCACAGGGAGCCAGACATGGCCACTGTGCTAGACTCAAGGGAGTCGAGGTATCTCGTGACCTCCCCGCGCGATGGCAGGTTGTGCGTGTGGTTGGAGACGCTGTGCATCACCATTGCCGAGGAGTCGAGCCGTTCGTATATGAGATACGGTATGTTGCTCCCCCCCACCGGATGGTAGGGGCCGGGATGCACGTCTGGCAGCACAAGTCGCATGTCAGTCGAGGCGTCATTGCTGCGAAGGCGGAGCTGTGTAGTCGAGACGTCAAGAGGGTGCGAATGGCGCTCAAGCAGCGTCTCCATTTCCGAGTGATCACGCCGAATAGACATGAGATATGCCTGGATCACCTCATGCGTGCTGTGCAGCGGCGGCCTGCCAGCCCTGTCAGTCAGCGTCGACCACACAGTTGCCATGGCAAGAAATATTGCGCCAAACGCAAGCGATACCGGCTCGTAAAGCATGCTCCACATACCAGGCGGCACGATGGCGAAAAATAGCGCGAGTGGCTGTATTGCGCACACCATCCATGCCTTGCGCAGGCTGACACCCAGGACAGACGTGAGCATTCCAATCCTAAAGGCGGCAAAGACGAACATTCCGACGACGAGGTACTGTGATGGGATCACATCCCTCCCGAGTATGGTCGCGGCCCCAACTCCTGCAGACGCGGCCACAAGCCATGTTGCGGTGCCAAACAGAGACAGGTGTATTGACTTTGAGTGCTCGCGGTTTCTTATCACGAGCATGTCGGCAAGCTGAGTTGCGGGCAGGATCGCCATGGCGGCGACTACGTGCACGGCCAGCAAATCTCCAGGCTCCACGTACGAAAAGTGCACAGCGAGCGCAAGCGTTGCCGTAATCGCCAAGGAGAATACGAATGACTGCCTGTGCGAGGACGGGTTTATGAGGGTGAGCGTGTGCCATCTGTGGATGCTGTGGACGTTGTCAGTCGGGGCGCTCATTATCCCATCATGGGGAAAGGAATATGTCGATCAGCCAGGACACGACGATTAGGCTTATTGGAATCGAGACGACGATCTTGGGATCCACCTTGAAGCCCTTTGTCTCGTCCTCAAAGAAGCGCAGGAGTCCGGCGCTAGATGCCGGCAACGGTGCGCCCTTGCTCTTCTTGCTCACGAGGAGCCATGCGCTCGTTTTATCTTAAAAACCTATTGAGTGATCGCCGGTATGAGGCCAGCGCCCCTGGCCCGTTCATGCCTAGACGAGAGCCAAAGTGGCAAGTAGATCGACAGGATCACGCCTATTTGGCCAAATGAGCGTGGGGGTGCTGACCCCATACGCCATACCAGTGATCAGATTTTTAAGTCATGGCATGAACGTGCTGATCGTAATGAAAGGCTCAGGGGGCAGCAAGGCCGGCTCTAAAGGCAAGGTCAGCAAGGCGAGCCCAAAAGGCAAGGCGGGCAAGGCAAGGCGGACAAAGGAACACAGTGGCTCAGATAACAGTCCCGCAAGCGGTTCGCCGCGATCGCTTGAGCGAAACTACCGGCAGGCCGAGATTGAGCTAGAGGCGCTAAGGGACACGCTGCAGGTGAGCGATGACGTCATGGACAAGGCACACGAGATATACCGCATGTCAATAGAGAAGAGCCTTGTGCGCGGCCGCTCGATAGCCGCGCTGACAGCTTCGGCGTTCTATGCGGCATGTCGTGCATGCGGCGCGCAGGTCACGCTAAAGGACATACAGCAGGCATGCAACACGACAAGAAAGGACATATCGCGCTGCTATAGGCTCATGCTGCGCGAGCTGGACATCACAATGCCCGTTGTTGACGCAACAGAGTGCATAGAGCGCATATCAGACAACGCCGGACTCACAAAGGCCGTTCGCAAAGAGGCCGCAATGTTGCTCAAAAAGAGCAAGACTGGCGGCATCTCGGCTGGAAAGGATCCCATGGGGCTTGCGGCTGCCGCACTGTACCTCGCATGCACCAGGCTGCGTGAGCACGAGACGCAAAAGAACATTGCACGCGCAGCCTATGTCACCGAGGTGACCATCCGGAACAGGTACAAGGGGCTAAAGCACGAGATTGATCGACTAGAGGAGGCGTCCTCTTCCAAGGGAGATCATGACAAGGGCAACGGCTCCTGAAACTACGAGTAGTACCTCAAGCGCAACTGCCGCAGGGTGTAACGATGCGGCGGCAACGTCTCCTGCGGAGCCTGACACAAAGTACAAGAACGCAAGGACAAAATAGTTGGCTGCCCAGTGAACTAGTATTGCGACAAGCAGGCCGTGGCGATAGTAGACCCATCCGAGTATAACTCCGGCAGCGGTGGCCTGGGTCGCCTTGCCTGGGCTCCACGTGCCGTCGCCAACAACGTGAAGCACGCCAAAGAGGACTGCAACTGCAATTACAAGTGCGACTGCAATGCGCGAGCCGTGCCCATCTAGTGACGCATATGGGTGCAGGAGCGATCGCAGTGCGCGTGTGACAGGCATGTGCCTCATGCAGATTACGGCAAGCGGTACGCCAATGAGCAGCATGCGAAATCCCACCTCCTCGGCTATCGGCGCGCGTGTGGCGTCATACAGGCGCAAGAGGTCATTGCCGTACTCGGGTGGCTCGATCTCGATGCCCTGGCTGGACTGCACGGCGTTGATTGCAGCAGACACCAGTATGAGAACCGCAAACCAGCTTGCCACGGCGGCCATTGCGCTTGTGTGCAGCCATGCGCCGTTGCCCTGGCCGGCGGCAATTCGCATGACGGCACCGGCAAACCCAACGCGCGGGCCGACGAGGGCGATGCCCAGCATTGCTGCGTACACGCACCATAGTGCGGCCAGGGCATATCCGACAGTCGGGCCAACAGGCAGGGACACTCGAAGACCGCCAAGCGTAAACTCTACGCCGTCAAGCTCATCGCCCACGTCAGCAGAGCTGAACATGACATACGCGCCCATTGGCAACGAGGCGAGCATGAGCGCAACGAGTGTGGAGGATAGGGCCGCATGCGGTAGGCCAAGCGCGCGCAGCGCAGGGCGCCGCATTGCAGGACACCCGTCCCCTAGTGCAGCTCGATGGCCGACTCGGTAAATCCGAGTCCCACAAGCGCTTCTTTGATCGTGTCCCTGTGGTCGCCCTGCAGAAACACATAGCCCTCCTTTGCGGTTCCACCGCATGCGTACTTTGCCTTTAGCTCGCGCGCAACGCCCTCGAGGTTTCCCATCTTTGGGTCAAGACCCTCGATCATTGTGCCCTTTTTCTTGAATCTGCGCGTCTCAAGCCTAACGATAATCTTGGCGCTGTCCTTGGCGAGCTCGCCGCACGCGCAAAGATCTTCGGGGAGTCCACACGTGCTACAGATCACTGCCATGCGTACATGAAGAGGGGAGGCGTGCGCACTATTAAGCCTTGTTGGGATGCCCGTGCCTACTGCGATCATGGCTGCCGTCGAGCTTTTAAGCCAGTTGGCCTGCCGGACGGACATGGCCGATGACGCCGTCAAAAAGGCCGCCGAGATGCTCCTTGGCGGTGCCAGGATGGTCAGCGAGCCGTGCCCGTACTGCAAGGGCGTGCGCGTCATGAAGGGGGGTCACGCGTTCTGCTCATCGTGCCAAAGCGAGCCGGACGCCTCTAGGAAGGCTCCGGGCGAGGGTGCCGGTGCGCCACGGCACGGCAATCTGGAGGGGAGGCTAGTGGAGCTCACAGGACGCCTCGCTGCAGAGGGCGACGCTGAGGCAAGAAGGGAGATTCTTGGCGAGATCTCCTCGATCACCGCAAAGATCGCCGAAGAGCAGGACAGCTAGGCGCGGCGGCTTGCGGTGCGCACCATTACGGATTTTGTCAGCTAATGTTGTCAATAAAGCAATATTGAGCTAGGCGCTAGGCGTGGGCTCGGCGTGGTTCACATAAAGAAGGTAGAGATCTTTGGCTTCAAGTCGTTTGGGTTTAGAACCACGACAGTAGACTTTAGGCCAGGTCTCGTGTCAATATCAGGGCCCAATGGGAGCGGCAAGAGCAACATACTTGATGCGATCATATTTGCCATGGGCGAGAACAAGCCCAGGATGATGAGGGTCGACAAGCTGCGATCCCTCATACACGACATTGACGGCCAGCGCAGGGGGCCGAGGATAGCCAGGTCGAGCATCGTCTTTGACAACTCGGATCGCAAGATTCCCATCAGTTCGGACTCTGTGGAGATAACGCGCGAGATGGACAGTTCGGGGGAGAACACATACTATGTGAACAAGAAAAAGTCGCAGCGCGGCCACGTGCTGGATCTCCTCGACATGGCAAATGCGGGTCTCAACCAGCTCAATGCGCTCCAGCAGGGAACCGTGACCAAGATATCCGAGTTCACCCCCGAGGAGAAGCGAAAGGCGATTGAGGATCTCGTCGGCCTGTCGTACTTTGACGAAAAAAAGCAAGAGGCGCAAAAGCAGCTCAGTGATGCCGACCACCGGCTCGAGATTGCGCTGACAAAGATGGGCGAGGTCAAAAAGTACATTGATGACCTGGAAGCCGAGCGCAACGCGTTTCTGCGCCATGGCGCGCTAGAGACCGAGATATCGCGCCTCAACGCCATAGATGCCGCAGCGCGCCTCAGGGGCGTTGTGGCAGATAGGGCCGCAAAGGACGAGGAGGCCAGACTCGTCGCCGAGCGCATACGCCTGAAACGCGAGGAGGGCACGGCGCTAGCCGTAGAGATGGCCGCACTCGAGGCAGAAAAGGCCGAGTTTGCCGCAAAGGCCGATGCGCACAGCCGCGCAAGGGCAGAGGTCGACACAGAGCTAGCCGAGGCGTACCGAATGGTCGAGGAGGCAAAGGGCGCCGTGGCAGTGGCCGAGCGCCGCGCTGCGCACATACGCGCCAGGCTTCCGGCGATCGACACTGAGGTCAAGTCCGCATCTGCGGAACGAGGCGAGGCCGTCCTAAACGCCGATGCGCTGCGCAAGTCACTTGACACAGTTGGCGAGAGGAGAAAGGGTATCGGCGGCAGGCTAGAGGAGAGCGGCACGGCGCTAGCCGAAGCACTGCAACGCCACGCCGAGATTTCAGAGCGCGCAGCAGACTCGGAGCGCAGGGCAAAGGAGGCCACTGACGCGCGCGATGCCGACGCGCTGTCAGCATCAAACCTAAAGAGGGAGATGGGCGAGATTGACGCGAGATCGTCGGCCAACGCGTCAAGGCGCAAGGCGATTGCCGAGGACATTGCAAGACTCGAGTCCATAGACTCGCGACTTTTGCGCGTGATATCCTACCACACAAGGTCACACGCAGACGTGCGCGAGCGAATTGAGACGCTAGAGGCCAAAAGAACCCAGATCATGCAGGACATCGAGGAGCTCGGCACCATAGTCACAAAATCCGAGAGAGCCGCAACGCGGTACAGGGCAAAGATGAAGATCATAAAGGGCATAATGCATGAGGACTATTCGGTATCGCGCCTCAGGGAGAATGCTGGCAAGATCGGGATCGAGGGAGTCGCATACGAGATGGTCTCGTGGGAGCCGGCCTACGAGCGCGCCGTGCTTGCGGCAGGCTCAGAATGGCTCAAGGCCATAGTCACAAGAGACATCGACACCATGGTCGGCATCACCGAGTATGCGCGCTCGCAGGGCATGTCACGCCTAAAGGTGATCGCGCTGGGCGGCATGGCCAGATCAAGGCCGGTGGCTCCCGAGGGCTCAGACGGGCTGCTTGCCGACCACATAAAGTGCGATCGCCGCCATGCGGTGATAGTGGAGTTTCTCTTTGGGAACGTCGCGCTTGCAGGCTCGAGGGATGCTGCGCGCAGGCTGGCAGCAGCAGGCCACAGGGCAGTGACACTTGACGGGGAGCTCTTTGAGCCGGGCGCCTCAGCGTCGATCATGGATGCGGGCTCGAGGATAACTGACCTGACAAAGCGAATATCGATGGGGGCCACCGTTGATGGCCTACTCCAGTCAATAGGCATGATAAAGCGCTATGCAGAAAAAAAGAGGGCAGTGCTGTTGCGCATGGAAGTGGCCATGCAGCACGCGCGCACGAGGCTTGCGACTCACGAGTCAGGCATTGCGACATCAAAGAGCACGCACGATGACCTCGTGGCAAAGATCGGGGGCGCAAGGCGCGTCGTCGGGCGGATTGACGAGCAGAACGCAAGGCTTGCGCAGAGGCTCGAGTACGCCAAAAGCGAGGTGGCGCGCCTAGAGCCTGTAGTAAAGGAGCTTGACGCAAGGATATCGGCGATAAGGTCAGAGCGTGGTGACGGACATGACGCAATAGCCGGCGAGGTCACGCGCCTCGGCGAGAAAAAGGCAGAGCTGGAGGATGAGGACAGGCTGGCGCTCTCCGAGGAGCGCGAGGTGTCATCTAGGCTGACGGCCGCCGAGGCTGCCGTGGAGCGGGCTGACATGACGATCAGTCGACTAGAGGCCGAACGCTCCGAGCTGGCCGCCGAGCAGTCTGACATCGAGGCACGAGTCTCCGAGCTCCAATCACACGCGTCTGAGCGCGAGGCCAGGGTTGTAAGTATGCGCGAGCGCGAGCAGGAGCTCATATCAACCTCGGGCGCATCCGTCTCGCGATTGTCCGAGTATGACGCAAGGCTCGACAAGATGCGCGAGCGCGAGCGCTCGATCGGCAGGGACATCGGATCGGCGCAGCGGCAAGAGGACGCGCTGCGGCGTGACTTGGATGACCTGGCATCAAGTGAGACGACCCTGCGCAGGGTATGCGCAGCGCACAGCGTGGATGAGGACGCAGGTGACGTTGATGTCGCGCCGCTCCTGCGCGCACTGCGATCGGAGCTTGACGCGATGACTAGCCTAAACGCCGGTGCGCCAGCAAAGTACATCGAGGTGTCAGGCGGATACCGCGAGACGTCGGCCAAAAAGAACTCACTTGAGGCAGAGAGGAACGGCATTGTGAGCTTTATCGAGGGTGTCGAGAAGGAAAAGCGCCAGACATTCCTCGACGCGTTTGACACCGTGGAGGGCGAGATACGCCGGACATTTGAAAAGATGACCGGCGGCAACGCGTGGATAGAGCTGCAAAATGAGGACGACATATTCAATTCAGGCATATCGTATATCATACAGTTCCCAAACAAGCCAAAGCGCGACTCGGCGTCCATAAGCGGCGGGGAAAAGTCACTGGCCGCCATAGTGTTCGTCCTTGCGCTGCAAAAGCTAAAGCCCTCACCGTTTTACCTGTTCGACGAGGTCGACGCGCACCTTGACACCCCAAACTCCGAGAGGCTCTCAAAGATACTTGCCGAGCGGGCAGGCGAGAGCCAGTTTATCGCCGTCTCGCTCAAGGACTCTGTCGTGAAGAGGGCCGGCCTCATATACGGCGTCTACCCCAAGAACGGCGTCTCGCATGTAGTAGTGTACAAGGATCGCCACGCGCAGCGGGTTGCTGCCTAGTCGTCCGCGCTGTCCAAAGGCGCAAAGCACGCGACATCCCACTCGCCACTGCGCCTTTGGAGGGTCGGCACATTCTTGCACTCGTCTATGGCATGTGCGCACTGGGGGCGAAACGCGCACCCGCTGGTTGCAGCGTCGCAGGCCATGACCGGCGCGTCCATGCGCGCGTGGCGCTCAGCGGACGGAAGCGCATCGATGAGTGCTCGCGTGTACGGATGGCGTGGACTTTGGAGAACGCGCGTGACCGGTCCGTGCTCAACTATACGTCCGTGGTACATGAGTGCCAGCGTGTCCCCAAGGTAGCGCGCAGTTGCCAGGTCGTGCGTGATATAGACAAACGCCACGCCTCGCGAGTCGCGCAGCTCGCGCATGAGTCCGAGAACCTCGGCCCGCACGGACACGTCAAGCATCGAGACGGGCTCGTCGGCCACTATCAGGTCTGGCTTTGTGGACAGCGCACGCGCTATGGCCACGCGCTGGCGCTGTCCGCCGGAGAGCTCGTGCGGGAGGCGCGCTGCAAACTCGGCGGCCGGCTCGAGGCCAACGGATGCGAGCGTCGATGTGGCGATCGCGCGCCTCTCATGGTCATTGCCGATTTTGTGCGCTTCGAGCGGCTCGGCGACGATCTCATCGAGTGCCATGCGCGGGTTTAGCGAGTCGTACGGATCCTGCTGAACGAACGAGCAGCGCCTCCGCACGTATGACATGTCAGCCGCACCTTGGCCGATCTCGCGACCCGCAAACGTCATGCTTCCCGAGTCGCGCCTCTCGGCCCCAAGAATCAGCCTGGCCAGCGTTGACTTGCCCGAACCAGACTCGCCGGCCAGCACGAGTATCTCGCCGCGTGAGACCTCGACGGAGACGTCGCGCACTGCATCCACGGTGCCCCCGCGCGCGCCGAGAAACGACTTTGAGACGCCGCTCATGCGCAGCAGGGGTTCGCCGGCCATGGGCCGGCACCGTTGCAATAGGCATTTATGTAAATCCCCGCGCGCGGCGCACACGAATCCAGAGACAGGCCATGGCACGACGTATGAGAGGCGCAGTCCGTCCCCTAGGCTAGAGTACTATGTGCCGCAGAATGGAGGCGCTGCTGCGGACTTTGGCGACTGCGCGAGGCGAGGCCTGTGTGAGCAGGAAAAGAGGCTAGACGCGAGGTTCCTGTATGATGATCGTGGCTCGGAGATATTTGAGAGGATATGCGCGCTGCCCGAATACTATCTCACGCGCGCCGAGACTGAGATACTAGAGTGCGCCGGCGGCGAGCTGGCATCAATGCTGCCTCCACGCTGCCGCCTGATAGAGCTTGGAAGCGGCTCGTCGACAAAGACGAGGATAATCCTGGAGAGGATGAACGAGGCACAGGGCGATGTCGTGTACTCGCCAATAGACGTCTCGCGCACGCTAGAGTCCAGCTCGCGCGGACTCCTTGACGCGTACGCGTGGCTGCGCATAGTCGGCGTGGAGGACACGTACGAGAATGGCTTGCGCCTAGCGCACGCCTCCGGAGACACTCCCGCCCTGATTGCGTTTCTCGGATCGAGCATAGGCAACCTTGCCGATGACGAGGCGCGCTCGTTCCTCGGAACGATCGCATCAGTGATGCGTGATGATGACATGCTGCTCATCGGAGTCGACCTGGACAAGCCCGAGTCAACCCTCGTGCCCGCATATGATGACGCCTCTGGTGTCACCGCAGAGTTCAACCTGAACCTTCTCCATCGCATAAACTCGGAGCTTGGCGGCAGCATTGACGTCTCAAAGTTCAAGCACCATGTCGTGTACAATGCAGAAGAGCGCAGGATAGAGATGTACCTGCGCTCGCTTGAGATGCAGGACATCGAGGTGTGCGGCAAGCGCATAAGCCTGCGCTGCGGGGAGCTTGTCCTCACCGAATATTCGCACAAGTACACGCCTGAGGGGATCGCCGGCATGCTCGCCGGCGCCGGCCTGCGCGTAAGGCGCACGTGGAACGACTCGGCACGCCACTATGCGCTAGTTCTCTGCTCACGCTAGCTCGCGCAGCGGAATCCCGCAAACATCCAGCGCTCTTGAGGCCGGAAAAAGTTGCGGTATGTGGGGCGGATTGAGGCTGCCGGCGTGGCTGACGAGCCGCCGCGCAGGACCTTTTGACCCCCAAACCACTTGTCATTGTACTCGTCAAATCCGGACTGGAATCCCGGATATGGCGCAAACTCGGAGCTTGTCCACTCCCAGACATCGCCGATCATCTGCTCGCATCCTGACGGGCTTGCGCCTGCAGGATACGCGCCCACCCTTGCGCGCCTCCAGAGACGCGACTCGAGGAGGTTTGCGCGTGTCGCATCAGGCGGCGAGTCGCCCCACGGAAACGCCATGGCGTGGCCATCTGCATCATGGCACGCGGCGACCTCCCACTCAAACTCAGTCGGAAGCCTCTTGCCGGCCCATCGGCAGTACGCGTCGGCCTCGTAATAGCTCACACAGCAGACCGGCTCGTCCACGTCGATTGTGCGCCTTCCGGCAAAGTCATGGACAGTCCACGAGTCCCCGTCGCGCTCCCAATACATTGGCGCCTCCCACGAGTTCTCTTGCACCGCGTCCCACCCGTCAGAGAGCCAGTGGCGATAGTCCGAATAGCCCCCGTCATTGACAAATTCAGCATACTGTCCGCATGTCACTGGAAAGACATCAATCTCATAGTCATCAAGGTGAACCGTGTGCGCAGGCATCTCAATGTCATACGAGTATCCGCGCCCGTCGTGGCCAACGCGCCGTGTGCCGCCGCCGATGCGTACGCTGCGCGGGCGTGTGTGTGGCGCAGGCGCCGGCGGGTCGGTGCACGATGCCGGCTCGTATGCCGAGGCGAGCATGTGTTGAAGGTCATACACCATGAGCTCCTGGTGCTGGCACTCGTGATGAACAGCCATAGCAAGAAGGCGTTGTGCCTCGGCTCCGCCAGCGCGGTCGTGCATGACATTGTCCAGCCGGCGCGTCACCTCTGCATGATAGTCGAGGAGCTCGCGTGCCGTGGGTCGCGAGACTGCGCCGCGCTCGGCCTTTGGGTGCGGGCTGCCGGCCTGTTGATAGTACGAGTTGAGGTATGGCGACTCGG
This sequence comes from Cenarchaeum sp., assembly GCA_963692915.1. GTDB lineage: Archaea > Thermoproteota > Nitrososphaeria > Nitrososphaerales > Nitrosopumilaceae > JAHRAL01. The sequence goes on along the minus strand of OY843584.1, from coordinate 517,385 downwards.
CCATCGGCGTTTGCGCATAGGTAGAGTAGAGCTTGCGCATGACCATCTCAAAGACCCAACTGACATGCCCCACGTGCCACTTTGGCGGACTCGTGTACGGCGCAGTCTGGACCACAAGGTCATCAGGCTCAAGCGCAGAGACGAGTGACATCGTCTCGGCGCGCGTGCGAGCCATCAGGTCCAGGAGCGGAATGTGCGTCTCAGACACCGTGGACAACGCCGTGCGCGCCGGGACGCGAGTTATTATGTGTAGATGCGCCACGTGGGCAATGGCACGCCCCCACGAGGGCGCAGCGCAGGGGTGCCCAGGCGCAGCGCAGCATGCACCCGAGCAGGCCACGGGGCAAGAGCCATGCCCATGCCGGCATGGGTGCGGGATCCAAATATACCACCCACGCCACGGCGCTGCGTCCAGATGAGGGTTGGGGTATACGGCCAGGGCACGCGCACGACGCCCAAGGCCATAGTCGGCGAGCTGCAGTGGGGCGGCATTGACGCATTCACCATTGGGGCACGAAAGACAGGCGTTGACGGTGCTGACATTGTAATCGTCCTAGGCGGCGACAGGGGCGTGCGCGCCTACTTTCATGACAGGCCGCTCTCCGAGGTTCCCGTGCTCGGCCTGGGCGAGGGCGAGTCCGCCGGGCTCCTAGCAAGCCTTGACGTCAAGAGCCTGCGATCGCACATCGACGGGCTTGCCGCGCACAAGTATGACGTTGATGCGATGCCGCGCATAGGGGTGAGCATTGACGGAAAGCGCGCGCATCCGGCGCTCAACGACGTTGCCGTCTTTGCCTCAAAGAGCGCGATGCTCATGGAGCACGAGCTCAGGGTCGACGGCGAAGAGGTCTGGCACGACAACGGTGATGGCATAATTATCGCAACTCCCATGGGCTCCTCAGCATACTCGATGTCAGCTGGTGGGCCGGTGATATTTCCCAGCACACGCGCCTTTGGAATAGTCTCAGTAAACTCGCTTGACGTGACGCGGCGACCCGTCATAGTTCCTGACACCAGTGCAATAGAGATAGTTGGAATATCCTCAAAGACGCACTGCGAGGTTGTCCTTGACGGCATCGACCGCCTTGCCGTCAAGGAGAGGGTGAAATGCACAAGGATGGACCACACTGCAAACATTGTGCGCATGGGCACTGCAATATCTGCAATGTCTGGCCTCGCAAAAAAGGTTGATCTCGCCGGGGACCTGCTAAAGATGTCGCCGAGCGCAAAACTAATCCTAAAGGCGCTGGAATACGGAGGCACGCCGATGACGCTGCGTGAAATATCGTCTAGAACCATGCTGCCGGCGCGCACTATGCGTTTTGCCCTAAGGAACCTAATCGACAACGGTCACGTAAACAGGCGCGTCTCAGACAGGGACTCTAGACAGAGACTCTACGAGCTCGCCCACACACCCTAGGCGCCGGCTGCGGCTGCAACAAAGGCGCCAAATGCGCCCTCTGGAGCGCCCGGCCTGCTGCTAAATTCCGGATGGAACTGCACGCCGACGAAGAACTTGTGCTTTGGTATCTCGAGGATCTCCATGCGCCTGCCAGAGTCGCTCTGGCCGCTAAAGACCATGCCAGCCTGAGCAAAACGCTCGCGATAGTCCAGGGTGAACTCGTAGCGGTGTCGGTGGCGCCTCGATATGGCACCCGTCTCGTATATCGACTCGGCGCGCGAGCCGGCTGTGAGCTCGATCTCGTGGGCACCGAGCCGCAGCGAGCCGCCCATGCCGTCCACGTCACGCTGTTCGGGGAGCAGGCCAACTACTGGCTCGGCGGCGGACTCGTCGAGCTCCGTGGACGTCGCGCCGTCGATTCCGCACGCGCCGCGCGCAAAGGCCACTGCTGCAAGCTGGAACCCAAAGCATATCCCGAGGTATGGCGTGTCTGTGAGGCGCGCGTGCTCGGCGGCCGCGATTATCCCCTCGGCCCCTCGCGTCCCAAACCCGCCAGGCACGATTATCCCGCCATATCCGCCAAGCGAGCCCTCGCCGAGCGTCTCGGAGTCAATCCACTTAATCTCGACCTTGCGGCCTATGGCTGCGCCGGCGTGGCGGAGCGCGTGGTTTACGCTGACATAGCTGTCAGCAAGCGTGACATACTTGCCAACCATGGCTATTCGGACAGCATCGCCCTGTGGCTCAAGTGAGTCGACGATGGACGACCAGCTTGACCAGAGGCCAGACGTGTTAACGAGGCCAACCTTGCCAAACTTTTTGAACATAGAGTCCACAATGCCCTGGCCATACAGCTCGTGCGGCACACGAAATATCGTTTTTACGTCGTGGCACGAGAGGACATCACCCTCCGGAACGTTGGTGAAAAGCGCAATCTTTTTCCTTGTAGAATCCTCGAGTGGCTGTTCACACCGGACGGCCACATAGTCCGGCTGTATGCCTATGCGTCGAAGCTCCTGCACGCTGTGTTGTGTTGGCTTTGTCTTTTGCTCCCCCACGGCGTCAAGCGACGGTGCAAGCGTGACATGAACAAAGGCGACATTCTGCGGGCCGTCCTCCACACGTATCTGCCGCAAGGCCTCAAGAAATGGCAGGCTCTCAATGTCCCCAACCGTTCCGCCACACTCCACAACTAGCATGTCAAGTGACTCGTCCTCGGCCGTCCCTCGTATGCGCGACTTTATCTCGTCTGTGATATGTGGTATTATCTGGACGCATGCGCCAAGATAGTCTCCTCGCCGCTCTTTTTCCATCACGGACGAGTACACCTGCGATGTCGTGATGTTGTGTGACTTTGTCATGTTCTGATTGAGAAAGCGCTCATAGTTGCCGATGTCCATGTCGCACTCACCGCCATCCTCGGTCACAAAGACTTCCCCATGGGCCACAGGGTTCATCGTGCCGGCGTCATAGTTTAGGTATGGATCGATCTTTATGCACGAGACACGCTGGTCTGAGAGTTGCAGGAGCTTGGCAATAGAGGAGGAGACGACACCCTTGCCGAGGCCAGACATCACACCGCCTGTCACAAAAATGAGCTTTGTCACGCGAAGCACACCATCCGCGCGTGAGCCGCAAGCGTGCACGCACCGGTGACGCTGCGCTCTCTCATGCGTGTTGCGCGCGTGCCCTGCGTTATTATTGTTGCCGACCGGACAGAGCCCCGCGTGCGCGGGACACTCAAGACCCTAGAGCTCCCACAACACCACAGTGGCATACTAGGCGAGGAGACGCTCTAAGGGTTATATACCTGATCACAGAAATCGAGCACACATGACACCGGCAGCCCTCATGTCCATGGTGGCTCTAGCCATTGCGCTAGCTGCACCATCAGCATTCGCCCAGGAAGATGCAGGGCAGCCGGCAGCCGAGCTTGCGGATCCTGGCATGGCCATGGAACAAGGCGATGCAGAGCCGCACACGCATGAAGGCGACTCAGAACCGCACACGCACGAGGGTGAAGAAGAGCACACGCACGAGGGCGAGGATGACTCCATGCAGGATATCGCAGAGACTGCAGCCATGGCAAGAGATGACGAGAAACGCATTGTGATCAACGAGATCGAGATCAACCCGTTTGGCGAGGACGGGTTTAACACGTTTGAGTGGGTGGAGATATACAACCCAACGTCCTCCAATGTGGACGTCGGGGGCTGGACCGTGACTTCTGGCGTCACGCAAACGACAACCACCATTCCATCCGGCGTCGTGCTTCGGCCAGAGCAGTTCTTCACGTTCACAAGAACCGGCGAGTGGTTTGTCAACGTTGCCGAGTCGGCCATACTGCGCAACCTGCAGGGGGAGGTAGTGGATGAAACGCCACAACTCATTGACGTTGAGGACAACCTTGACACATGGCAGCGAAAGTACGATGCCCTTGACACCGACTCGCGCAGTGACTGGCACTTTGACATATACACGCGCGGGATGTCCAACGGAAAGTCCAATGAGCGCGAGGCGCCTGAGACGATCTCCATTCACGTGTCCACAAACAAGGAGATGTATGAGTCCGGTGAGACGGTGACGATAAGCGGAAGTGTCGGCGGAATTCGCCCCGAGTCAACGGCGTTCTTTTTGCCTGCGCACGTAAGGATAACGGTCGAAGGAACAGACTATACGAGCGTGACATCATTAACTCCCGGAGAGGATCTCCGGTACGAGACGAGCATAAAGCTGCGCGAGGCACTCGGGACAGGACTTGGGGCCTATGATGTCGTGGCAAAGTACGTTGGGAGCACCGCTGCAACGTCGTTTACCGTGGTGAGTGGCGAGCCCGAGCCAGAACCCGAGGAGATCATCAAGGGGCTCGCCATGCGGACCGACGCCGAGTCATACCTGCCCGGTGACAAGGTCAGCGTGCTTGCCGTGTCAAGCCAGACCTTTGCGCTAGAGGGCCTCGAGTACGATGTCATCAACCCCAGGGGAACGGTGATCGACAAGGGCGTGCTGTTTCCTAGTGGCGTGCAGCGAGACTCCGTGCATGGCGGCGTTGGGACAGACGGGGAACAGTTTGCCGGTACGATCTATATGAGCACGATCAAGCCCGTGTACGGCTCCTACTCGATAGTGGGCAAGTACGGCACGCTTGCGGCATCGACGGCATTTGCGCTAGACAAGGACATAAAGGAGGACACCGACATATCGCTTGCGCCAGACAGCGCCGTCTATGGGATTGGCGACACCGTGAGGATCGACGGCAGGGTCAACAAGGTGTGGGCCGACACGGTGACGCTGAACATCGAGCAGATACAGAATACCGCAGTCACGCCGGCGCCAAAGTTTGTCGTGTTCAAGCAGCTAAGGCCAATGCCTGATGGCCGGTTTGGCCACGAGTTTTCCATACCAGATGACCCTGTCAGGATTGGCCGCTATACAGTCGAGGCCACAGACGGACCACTCTTGGCATCGACGTCATTTCGCGTTGTGGAAGACCCCGAGCTGCACACCGATAGCGAGTTCTCCATACGCATGGACGCCGATTCGTACGACATAGGCAGCAAGTTCATAGTCACTGGCGCACTAGGCGAGCTCGACCCGCTGTATCAAACGGCGATCGTCATAGTCAGGTTCCTCGCAGAAGGCGCGGATCCCTCAGACGCCCTCCTCCTGTCCGCCTCGCCTGATGCGGCCGGCAACTATTATGTGACAAACTCTGTGGAGCGCGGCGTCTTTGAGCCCGGCGAGTACAGGGTGACTGCAATGTACATTCGCGGCACAGTAGAGTCCGTCCTCGGCTCGGTCAGGGAGAACACGGTTGGCGATAGGACAGAGTCCAGTATAGAGTACGACTTTGTGGGCACATACCACACAAAGGCGATCTCAAACAAGCCTGTGCACTCTGCGACTACGACGGTTATCATAAGTGACCCGCGCGACCTAGAGGGCGCACACTTTACCGCAGAGCTTGAGCGCAAGGCGTTCGCGTTTGGCGACAGCGTGATCCTCACGGGCCTGACGTCTGCAATAGTCGACGTGCGCACACTAGACGTGACGATCCTAAGACCCAACGGCAAGAGCATATCATCATCAGTAGAGGTAGCCGATGACGGGACATACGAGTGGGAATGGCAGACGCCGACGGAGAAGCATGAGGCCAACATTGGGCCATACCTCCTCACAGTCGCATCTACAAACGAGGCGCGTGAGCTTGTCTTTAGGGTTGGGGAGGCCGAAGGCGGCGACGAGGATCGGCTGCCAGTGACGATCAATGTCGAGGGCGACTCACACGAGCGGGGCTCGGTGGTCACGATAACGGGCACGGCAGATGTGCCCGAGTCGAGGGGCACCTACTCCCATCCGGCCAATGACCAGGTGAGGGTGGTCATAGCCGATGCAAGCAACCCGCGCAACGTGCGCAACGAGACGTTTGTAACGCCAGACAGGTCAGGCGAGTTTGGGATAAGCGAGAGGATGACGCCGGGCATATACGCCGATGGCGCATATGTCGTGACTGCCACGTACATTGGAAACAAGGCGCGCGATACGTTCTATGTCGGGGAGGTGCCCACGAGCATCAGGGCGACGAATGTCAGCCTTGCCGAGCCCTCTGATGCCGGAATTAGCTCCGAGCCGCCGCGGCGCATAGTCGAGGAGCACGATGCTGACGGGACTATTGCGTCGATCTCGGTTGCGGCGCGCGAGGTGGGCGGGGCGATCCTCCTGCCGCGCTCGATAGCTGCGACCCTGCAGGCACAGGCAGGAACTGGCGCCTCGCTGAGCCTCACGCACGGGGACAAAACATGCGTCGTTGGATCGGCTGCAGGATGCCTAGTCGATGGGTCAACAAGGACTGCAGGATCGCTATACCGCACGGTCAGCATAGGGACACATGACTTTGGCGTCAGGTACAGCGGCGACGGATCCGATCCGGTGAGGCTCACCGTCATACCAATGGAGCGCGGGGGCTCGCTGCCAGACTCAGAGTGGACAGTCGAGGCAGGCGATTCTGGCGACGCGACGCTCACGCACAAGGTCGTCTACACGACCCAGACGCCCTGACATGCCACGTGGCCAACTGCGGCGAGTGCGCCTTGGGGTAGTTCTCATGCGCCAAGACGATCCAAAAAAGTGCACTGCTGCCAAGATGGTTCGCCTCGGCATTGCGCGAGGCGTACGCCGCGCACCTCGCAGCAGCGGCGCTGTTGTGCTGGATCCATACTCGGAGAGCGTCCTGCTGCGTGGTGATGCGCGCTCAACCGGATCTATAACGGCCATAGACTGCTCATGGCGCCTCGCCGACGGCGTCTTTGCGTCTGCCCCAATGGCATTGCGCAAGAGCCTCCCGCCGCTGATGGCCGGAAATCCCGTAAACTATTCCAGGATCGGGGTTCTCACCACGGCTGAGGCCATGGCCGCAGCACTCTTTATCCTGGGAGAGACCACACGGGCGCAGGACATACTCGCCCGGTTTGCCTGGGGTCACACGTTTTACGAGCTAAACGAGTCCCTCCTCGCAGACTATGCGCGCCTCGATGACGCATCGGGAATTGCCGGTGTGCTGCAGGATCATGGGCTCGCAAGCCCACGCACGTAATGCCCCGGAATGCACGTCCCATGGCAGGTCAAAGCCCACAATCGCACCATGCAAAAACTTGTGAACCTCCGTGCCCAGGGCAAGCAGGACAGCTCTATCAAGTGTTGAGCGTGTACCTGTCCGGCGTAATTTGAGCGCATTTGAGGCGATGCGAGGGAACTGCTAGCAAAAGTGGCAAATAGCAAGACCATCAATATATGAGTCAGGTGTTCACCAGTGGTCAGAGAGCACCTGTCCCGACACGCCGAACCTCCCCGATCTCGCGGTACAGCACGAGCGCAGTGTTGGCAGAGGCGGCCTCGGCAAACACGCCAAACCCCGTGACGCACCGCGACGCGTCGTCGAGGAACGCGACGAGGTGTGAGCTTCTCAGTGGACTCCTGGATCCGCGCCAGGCAGGCATTCCTGCCCAGTCTACTACTTTTCGTACAAGGCATCATGGAACTCATAATAGGAAGGATAATATATGGTGATAGTATTACTTTATATATTAAATTGCAAGTTAAAGCTTGAAAATTGTGAAAATACCATCAGCATGATAGACGTGCCGTAGCGCACCATAGCCCGAGTCATGCATCCCACAGACGACCCCATCGCCTCCTCAATCCCATACGATCCATGCAGGAACAGCGCCCCTGATGGCCACGCCCTAGCGTCCCCCAGGCAGGCGTTCTCGCCCAGTCCACTACTTGTCGTACAAGGCACGGCCTGCCCATAGTATGAGGTCAGCACCTAGACCGCACGCATGACCTCCTCGGTCACGCCCTTCCCCATGGCCCTCCACGTCAGGAAGCATGTCAGGAGGGTCGACATGCGCCTGGCCGCCGGCGCGCCCCCCTTGAGCTGGCCGCTTATCTTGCGCCGCACGACCACGTCGCGCAGCGCCCTCTCGGCGGCGTTGTTCGTGGGGGCGACGCCGGCGTGCTCGCAGAACGCGAACATCCGCGGCGCGGCGCGGCGGAGCCTGGCCACGGCGCGCGCCAGCTCCCCGCCCCCGCCGTCGTCGTGCCGGTCCAGCAGCGACGCCAGGGCGTCGTCCATCGCGCGCCGCAGCTCAGGGCACTGCGCGACGGCGGTGTCCCTGGCGGCGCGGTACAGCGCGAGGAGGTCGGCGTGCAGCCCTGGCAGCCCCCCGCCGTGGATCCTGGCGGCGTGCTCCACGGCGCGCAGCTCGTGGGCCCAGCACTGCTGGTGCATCCCGCCGGCGTCGAACCTGCTGTACGCGGCATACCCGTCGCTTATCACCACGCCGCCGTACCCCGGAAGTATCACGTCGAGCACCTGCGCGCCCCTGCTCTTGCTGAACTCCACGCCGACCAGGTTCTCGTGCTCCGCCAGCCACACCCAGTGGCCCTCGCCGGAGCTCGGGAACCCCGTCTCGTCCACGTGCACGTGTGGCGCCTCCCTGATCATCCCCATTATGCCCCTGGCCTCAGGGGCCAGCGCGTCGGCCACGTCGTCCCGTATGCGCAGCACCGTGGCCTTTGACATCGAGATCCCGTGCACGTCCAGCATCTTGGCGGCGATCGCCGCCGCAGGGATCCGCGACGACAGGTACGACGCCACGGCGGCGATGATCCTCCTGCCGTAGGATCCGTGCGCCGGCAGGCCGCTGTCCGCGCGGCGCACGTGGCCGCAGTCCAGGCACGTGGCGGACTCCACGTGGTGCCGCGTCTCGACCGGCCGCGGGGGCGGGATGTCGATGATGTCGCGTGTACTCGTCGTGACCTCCATGCGGCCGCCGCACTCGCAAGGCCCACGGTCAACGCTGTGCCGCTCGGTCCCCGTCGGCTCGTGCCGGCGCGACGTGCCGCGGTGGCCCGGCCTCCCGCCGGGCGTCCCGTGCGGCGGGAGCTCGCCGCGTTCCCTGGCCCGCCGAACCTCCCTCTTGCGCCTCTTGTGCTCCAGCGATGCCGACGACGGCGGCGTGTTGGGGTTCTGGTAGTACGACAGCGTGCGCCTCATGGTCTTGGCCTCCGCCTCCAGCATGGCGATCCTCTCGTCCCGCGCACTGATATTGTCCTTCAGCTCGGCAACGCTCTCCTGCAGCTCGCTGATCTGCCTGTCCCGCGCCCTGGCCCGCTCCTCGGCGGCATTGAACATGCCCAGGAGCTGCGCCCACGCGTGGTCTGGCTCCGTGCGGTCTGGCTCTCCACGCTCGCGCCGTTTTCCCTTCACGCCCCGGCGTGCGCCGCCGCGGTAAATGGATCGGCAGGATCGCGCCTATTTGACCAAAAGGGGCGGGGGTGCTGACCTCATACTGCCCATAACGTGTTTTATACGAAAAGTAGTAGACTCACTCATTCGAGTCCACCTCCATCCACCTCGGGTTCTCCGCCCGGACCCGCCCGTCGGCCCTGCGCCTCCTGTAGGCCAGCAGGGGCGTCTCGCCGCCCTTGATGTCCAGGGCGAAGTGGAGGCGCCTCTCGTTGTAGTACGCGATGAACTCGGGGACCCCGCCAAAGTGGCCGATCTCCGTCTCGAGCGTCTGGAAGAACCTCTCGACCTTGCCGTTGGTCTGGGGGTGGCGGACGCGCGCCATGAGGTGCGCTATGTCGCGGTCCAGCAGCTCCCGCTCGAAGAGCGTCGGCGTCCAGCTGCGGCTCGGCGTGCCGCGCCGGCTTGCCGTGAACTGCGTGCCGTGGTCCGAGAGGATCTGCGCCGGCGCGCCAAACATCCTGATCGCCTTTCGCAGCGCAAGCACGGAGTTTTCCGACGTGGCCTCGGCGAACACGCCAAAGCCCGTGACGCACCGCGACGCGTCGTCGAGGAACACTATGAGGTGCGAGCCCGCAAGTGGCCCGTATTTCATTATGTGCCAGTCCACGTGCCACAGCGCGCCGGAGTGCGCGCGCTCGAACCTGACCCACTTTCGCCTGCGCGACTTCGCCCGCGACCTCGTGACGAGCCCCTCCGCCAGCATGATGCGGTACACCGACCAGTACGTTATTTTTGAGTTGTTGCCGCGCAGCCCCTCGGCCACGCGCACGACGCCGGCCGGCCGGTCGGCGTGCTCGCCGAGGACCTCGGCCACCTCGCCGTCGGTGACGTCCCTGCGCGGCCTTCCCATCGGCCGCGGCTCCGGCGGCGCGCCGGTGCGCCGGCAGTGCGCGCGAAGCCTGTACGACCACGCCCTGGAGATCCCCAGCTCGCGCGCCACCTCCTCGGCGCTCCGCGTCGCCAGCGTCCTGGCCACGTACCGGAGCGCCCTGTCGTCAAGCCTCCTGACCGGCATGGCGCGCCGGCGGCGGAGCCCCCCAAACGTATGTTTCGGCAGCCTGCCGGATCCCGGGGCGCCCCCGGGGCTCCCGGATCTGCGCCCGGCAAGCATTCCTGCCCAGTCTACTACTTTTCGTACAAGGCAATACTGCCCATAACGCCATAGTTTTATATAAAGCCGTTCAGGCGTCGCGTTGAAAATGGAATACGTCTATGCCGCGCTCCTACTTCACAAGCTAAAGAAGGAGGTCAGCGAGGAGAGCGTCTCTAGCGTCATAAAGGCGTCAGGTGCCGAGGTTAACGAGGCTCAGGTAAAGTCACTAGTGGCTGCCCTGGCCGATGTCAACATCGACGAGGCCGTAAAGGCCGCCCCCGTGGCAGCAGTGGCCGCCGCGCCGGCAGCCGAGGCAGCACCGGCCGCAAAGGGCGATGATGCCAAGGCCGAGGCCAAAAAGGACGCAAAGTCCGAGGAGCAGGCCATCGAGGGCCTCTCGTCACTGTTCGGGTAGGACAGCCCAACAGACCATCTCGTTTGATTTTGAGCCACAGTTGTGCCCCTATGCGGATGCCTTTAGGTCATACGCCGGCCATGACGAGTAGAGGCGCGCAATCTCGTCCATGTCAGACCCTCCAAGGCTTTGCCCGTCAGACATTGCCGCAAACGACTCGATCTCCGCCTCGCTCACCACGGTCGGCAGGACAGAGGAGACTGCGTCGCGCGAGAGGAGGAACTTTATGGCGAGCTCGTCAATTCTGAGGCCATTGGACTCGGCTATCGGGCGAATCTCCTCGACCTTTGCAAGCGATGCGCGTATCCACTCTCCCTTTCTGACAGAGCGGTGGTCCTTTTCGTCTATCTTTGTGTCTGCGCCCACCTTGCCCGTCAGTATGCCCGAGGCGTCCGGAACCCTGACGAGAATGCCGACGTCCGCGTCTGATGCGCGCGTCACAAGCTCATTGCCCGGTGTCTGCTCTAGTATGTTATAGACTGTCTGGACCGCCGAGACCTCGGGTCTGTCCATCGCCTCAAGGCCCTCGCGCGTCCAGCCTATAGCCGGTCCGAGTGCGACCTGGCACGCGCGAGTGCTGCCCTCGGAAATTAACGACGAGAGCGTCGCGAATATCGAGTCGTCCCTGATATGCCCTATCTTTGGGTTGTGCAGGCCATACACGTCGACGTGGTCCGTCTTTAGTCGCTCAAGGCTTGCGCGCAGCGCAGCACGCGTAAAGTCTTCAGAGAAGGACTGCGGGAGCTCCGAGTGGCCGATCTGCTCGGCGTTGGCAAAGTCATAGCCATACTTTGTCGATATGACGACCTCCTCGCGCACGCCATCTAGTGCGCGGCCAAGGAGGCGCTCGCTCTTGCCGCGGCCATACATGTCAGCAGTCTCAAAGAGGTTAATCCCGAGGTCATAGGCCCTCTTTATCATGCGAATCGCCTCGTCCTCCTCGATCTTTTTGCCCCACCAGTCCATGGCTATGGCCCATGCGCCAAACCCGATCTCCGAGACGCGGATGCCGCTGCGCCCAAGCCTCCTGTACTTCATTGCTTGAGTGCCACCTTGAATGCCTCTTGCGCAGAGGCTGCCTCACTGTCCCCAAGTGCCGGCTCGCCCCCGCCGAGCTCGCACCCAACGTCGATCCACGACTTGCATCCGGCATGCTCGGATCCCGTCTGGACTCGCGACTCGGCGGCCTTGTGAGCGCGCAATAGCGCTGCCCATATTGGCCTCTCGGGCTTCCACGCCGCACGCTTTGAGACATAGTCATCGCTCCATATGTGCATCGGCGAGAGCGCATCGAGTGCAGGGCCAGGCCAGACCTCGGATGTTGCGATGACTGTGGCATACGAGCGAACCGTGTTGAACGAGTCGCCGTGCGGCACGCCTTCCTCAAGATAGTGCCGAAACTCTGGCTTTATGGCCGAGGCGTCCTGGTGCTCGTGTGTCGGAAACAGCGCAAATGCGCCGCTGCCAAACGTGATGCCTCCGGCATCATCGTGAATGCCGCCCTTGCGCAGTATGACGCTCTGCGCGCCGTCCTCTAGCGCGCGAACCACCGATGACCACTCCTTTAGCGCGCGCATCAGCCCAGGCTCTCTACAAGCGGAACAATGTCCTTCTTTACGCAGACGATCATCGGCGTGTCAGACTTTACATAGGCCGAGACGGCAGTGGCGCGCAGGTCCACGATTAGGCTCTGAAAGTCCACTAGGCTGTCAGTCTCAAAGGCGAGCATAAAGTCCTGGTCGTGTATGCCAAACGAGTATGTCGTGTTGAGGAGTATGTCAGGATACTGTTGGCTCACGCGTATGTGCTCGGCCATCATCTCGCGCCGGCGCGCCATCGGCAGGAGATACCACTCGCGCGTCTTTGTGAACGGGTAGACTATGGCATAGCGGCGCGCCTCGGAGCTGTCCGCAAATGACGTCGTGCTCTTGCCAGAGCCCCCCGAGTACGTCGAGGGGCGCGAGCATGACAGGTACGAGCGCGATGGTGCGATATACTTGCCAAACACCGTCAGGTACAGCCGCGATATCGCCTCCTGCATCTGCTCGACTGACTCGGAGACAAACCAGAACAGGATGTCAGAGTCATCGCGCAGGCCCAGCGTCGAGTATGTCCTAAAGCGCACGCCTGATGAGGCCATCGTCGCCTCGACCTCCTTTGCGGACTCGGACTTTGCAAGGTCGGCCATCCAGCGCCACTTTGGGTCCACCTTGAAGAACGCATGCGTGTAAAACCATGTTGGTGCTGCCTCTGCCCCACCCTGCGTGCCAGAATCGTCCATTGACAGCGAGGCGGCAAGTGACGGGATATTTTAAGCTCGGTGATCCACCACGCCTGCACGGGCGCGCACGTGGCGTCTTGCAGTCATGCGGCCGGTATGCTCACGCATGGCCGGGGCAGCGTGTCCATGTTCGGTGTTGGCAGGCCGGTGGCACGGCACGCACAGGCTCAAATGTTCCAACTGGCGTAGAGCCGACCCAAAGTCCGTAGGAACAAGGCCCTGCAGCCAGGAGCCAAGGCGCAATAGCGGGATGAGCGAGTGTGCCCAAGGGGCAGGGATAGTGCAGTATTGCCTATGGCGCCGACGTTATTGCCCACTCGTACCCCTTTGACTCTAGCTCGTCTGCAAGGGATGCGTCGCCGCTCTTGATCACGCGGCCCTCGGCGAAGACGTGGACGTGATCGAGCTTGTTGAGGAACTTTAGTATTCGCGCATAGTGCGTTATGACGATGACCGTCGAGTCCTTGCCTGACACTTCGCTTATCGCCTTGGCGACTGCCTGAACTGCGTCAATGTCGAGTCCCGAGTCTGGCTCGTCGAGTATCGACACCTTTGGCTTGAGGACTGCCATCTGCAGGACCTCGGAGCGCTTTTTCTCGCCTCCCGAAAATCCCTCGTTGAGGTAGCGGCTCAAAAACTCGTCCTTTAGCCCAACGCGCGCAAGGTTCTCCTTTAGGTACTTTTGGAACTCGCGAACCGTGATAAAGACCTCGCGCTCATCGCCCTGTATAGCCTTGCTGAGCGAGTTGTATGACGTGCGCAAAAAGTGCGAATAGCCGACGCCAGATACCTCGACGGGGTACTGGAACCCCAAAAAGAGGCCCTTTCTTGAGCGCTCATCAGCAGACATGCCCATGATGCTCTCGCCGTCAAGGAGTATGTCACCGGAGACGACCTCGTACTTTGGGTGCGCGAGCAGCGTGTAGGCAAGGGTGGACTTGCCAGAGCCGTTGGGCCCCATTATCGCATGAACCTCACCCGGACCGGTCGTGAGGTTTACCCCCTTTAGGATCTCCTTGCCTTCGCGCTTTACGTGCAGGTCTCGTATCTCTAGGCGTGCCAACTGGCATGAGGCTCCCTTCCCGAGTTATATAGCATTGGCGTATCTTAGCTAACCCTAACGCGTCATGCAGGCGAAAGCCTTACGACGAGACGATAGCTTGCCAGGAGATCCTTGCAGCGGCTGCGAATCGTCACTTCTGTGACCTGTGCGACAGACGAGATGTCACGCTGCAGGACACTCTGGCCCCGCAGGATCGAGGCGACATAAAGGTACGCCGCAGCTATTCCCTGCGGCGTCTTGCCGCCGGCAAACCCGCCATTGCTCGTCTTGTCTGCTATCTTGAGCGCGAGGCGCTCAACGCGCGGGTCTGTCCTCGTGATGTTGGCTATCTGCGATATTCGCCGATCCATCGTGACTGATATGGTCGGTGTCGTCTCCATGCTGAGGCGCATGTCACGATAGTACTTTGCGGCGAGCTTTGTCTTTGAGCGGATCTCGCGCGGGTCGCAAAAGCTGCGGCAGATGTCCTCAAGTGACCTGACGATCTCACACCGCTGGCATGCCATGTAGACTGTTGCGACGGCCATGCTGTCGATGTGGCGCCCCTTGACTGCCTTGCCGTCAAGGTCACGGTATATCATCGAGGCCGTCTCCAGGACGTTGTTAGGCAGGTCCATGCTACGGCACACGTCGCCGAGCTTTGAGAGCATGCCGACCAGGCGCCTCTCGGTGTTGCTCGTCACGCGCACGCGCGACTGCCACTTGTCAAGGCGCCTCATCGTCGAGGCCGTGTCAGAGCCTATCGACTTGCCGCTAAAGTCCCTCGACGTGGTCGCTATGGTCGTGGACAACCCAAGGTCATGCTGCGAGTATGTCATCGTTCCTGACGCGCGCGCGAGGTTCATCTTGTCCTCATATCCCGTACGTGCGGTTTCTGGACCATGGTCAACCATCTGGTCTGCTGCGACAATCCCACATGACTGGCAGACCGTCTCGCCGCGCTCGAGGTCGTCAATGAGTGACGTGCTGCTGCACTCGGCGCATGTCGGAATCTCGAGTCGGCTCATTCGCGTCGCCTCCCGCTCCTGTCGCGGCGGCCGGTGCCCCTGCTGTCCAATCCACGTGATCTAAAAGTGACATTGTTGCGCGGTGCACCACGACTGCCCTCCTCGCGCGCCGTCCTCGCACCTGTGTCACGTCGAGCCGGACCGCGCCGTGGTGGTGCGCGCCTGCCGTCACCGCGAGGTCCCGTGCGAGATGATGACGAATAGCTGTCACGCCGCGCCGGACCCCTGCGATCAGAGTACCTGCCCTGGCCACGCGAGCCCGAACCGCCGTCGCTGCCGGACTTTGAGTAGGAGTCGCGCCGCGCCGGACCCCTGCGATCAGAGTACCTGCCCTGGCCACGCGAGCCCGAACCGCCGTCGCTGCCGGACTTTGAGTAGGAGTCGCGCCGCGCCGGACCCCTGCGATCAGAGTACCTGCCCTGGCCGCCGTCGCTGCCGGACTTTGAGTAGGAGTCGCGCCGCGCCGGACCGCCGCGCCCAGAGTACCTGCCCTGGCCACGCGAGCCTGAACCGCCGTCGCTGCCGGACTTTGAGTAGGAGTCGCGCCGCGCCGGACCGCCGCGCCCAGAGTACCTGCCCTGGCCACGCGAGCCTGAACCGCCGTCGCTGCCGGACTTTGAGTAGGAGTCGCGCCGCGCCGGACCGCCGCGCCCAGAGTACCTGCCCTGGCCACGCGAGCCTGAACCGCCGTCGCTGCCGGACTTTGAGTAGGAGTCGCGCCGCGCCGGACCGCCGCGCCCAGAGTACCTGCCCTGGCCACGCGAGCCTGAACCGCCGTCGCGCCGTGGAGTGCGCCGGCCGTCGCTGCGTCCAGACTTTGAGGAAGAGTCGCGCCGTGCCGGTCCCCTACGCTCAGAGTACCTGCCCTGGCCACGCGAGCGCGATCCGCCACCTTCACGCCGTGCAGGTGTGCGCTCCTCGCGTGACGTGCTCGAGGTGTGCTCGGAACGTTCTGTCTGGGGCTCGCCACCATTGTCATCGGCATCATTTGTCTGCGTGCGGCTCTCGTACCGTGTTGCGGCGCGCTCCTCGTCAATCGCAAATATCCCCTTGCCGACATGCGGCGACATGTTGTTGGTTATCGGGCTAGCCGAGGCGAATGGACGCGAGACCGGGCCTATCGTCTCCATCACGCGCGCGAGGCGAGTCCCCAGGCTGTCGCACAGAACCGTCCCGTCCCTGACCGAGGCTGCCAGCTCAACGATGACCCTTCCGCTTTTTGCGACATGTGTAACGTGTCCTACCTCCTGCAAGTGACGGGGGGTCAATACACCCTATATCATAAGGGTCCGGTCAAAAATACTTGATCTTAGAGCTAGGAGCGATCTTTTTTGCGCCTAGCTCGCGCCTCGACCAGGCGCGAGGCGATGGTCGCAAGGAGGGATGACTTTGAGGCCGACTTTGGCACCGTGATATAGCCCGAGCGAACATACTGGCGCCGCGGGTACCTCACCGAGGACTCGGATGCCGAGACCTCAAGGCCCGCAGCCTTGGCGGCTCCCTCGAGCTCGGCGAGCGACGGGTCAAAGACACAGCTCTCGCGGCCAAGGCGCCGGCCCTTTGCCCTCGTTATGGTCTTGTTGAAATAGTCCAGCCAAACGACTATGTGATCATAGTCCTTCATTGCACAGGCACTGCGTTGACTGCGCCGTCCTGTCCGGGACGCGAGACGACCCTGCACTTGCCGGCCTCCGTCTCGAGTACGGCGCCGCGCGTGATGATTCCACGCCGACGATAGTCGTTGTTAGTTGGGTTGTCAAGAACCTTTAGTATCTTTGTGCGAACTGTCTTTGCTCCGGGAGCAGTGAGGTTTGCATAGTCGGCTGCCTTTAGCGCAGTCTTTAGCACGCCACCGCGCGTGCTGCGCGTGACAGTCGCCTGCGGGCCGGCCGGTGCCTCGTTTGGATAGCGGTCTATCTCGTACTTGCGCCGTATCCTCAGCGGCCTCCTGCGTCCCCCGGTGATCTTGCTCGTGGCAAGATTCTCCATCGACTTTCTCATGGCGCACCCCCACATTGGCTCTAATTTATACAAAGCGGCCGGATCCGCCCAAAAGGAGGCAATCCACGGCGTGTCCGCCTGACGATCCGTGATCCGGCCGGATCCTGTCGCGTTGGGCGTGTTGGCGCTGATCCCCGCCTGCCGTCCTCTAAGGGAACATCACCCCTACGCACCTTGTGACCCTGTCCCTAAAATGCCGATCAGCACACGGCCTCAGATCGACGGCCATCCACAATGCTGATATTGCGAAATGACCAGTCTTTTGAAACTCATCTGATCAAAGCATCCACATTGCCGAGAATGTGTGCCGTATGCTTGTGCACAACCATGCCACACAAGCCGCACTATCACCACCATACGCAAAGCACCCCTTTTGCGGCGTTGGGGCATCAACTGGGATCTGATGGCAGTGTTGCAACAGCACCCTCGTACGCCAACTGCGACTCTTGCGCAGCAGCAGACACGCCCATATGATGAACATGGCCCATCAGGCCGATCGTCGAGTTTTCCCGCCTCTCAGCACGTGTCTATGGCTCCCCCAGGCGAAGAAACGCGAGCAGTCAGTAGTGGCGGCCCATACAGCATCTAGGCGTGATTTTGGCAATATGTAGGGATTGCCACAGGTCGCACGCCTGCCTTGTACGAAAAGTAGTGGAGTGGGCAGGAATGCTTGCCGGGCGCAGATCAGGGAGTCCCCGGAAGGCCGCCGGGCGGGCACTGGATCACCGAATATCGGGCATCCGGACGGTATACGCAACTGACGTCACGGCGCGCATACGCGACTCTAGTGCCTTGAGGGCCGAGGGAATCTCGGCCTCGGCGGCCACGGCATCAGCCCGAATCTCGCGCTCGTGTGACTCTAGTGAGGCAATGTCAGACGTTGTCCTCTCGAGCGTTGCGCGTGCAGAGTCAAGCTGTGAAGAGTCAAAAGAGCGAACACGGTCGACAATCTCGCCCTTGCGCGACTCTAATGACCCCATGCGCGAGACAAACTCTTCAAGACCTGCGGACACCGCATCGATCTGCTCCTCGGATTTTGAGATGTCCTTTACGGATACAGAGCCCGACGAGACTGCCTTTCTAACGTGAACAAGTATGTCAAGAACGATATCAGGGCCGGACTCGCGCAGGGCCGTTGCCGGCTCGTCAAGCATTCGAGCCATGACAGTCTTTTTCTCTTTGTCAAGCGAGGTGACATAGACGTACTTTGAGAGTGGGCGGCTTATCCTGGCAAAGGATCCGCCAATCTCCCGATCAAGCACGGCTCGTTCGGCATCGATCTTTTTGAGCGCATCGAGGTGTGCAGAGTGCTCGGCAAACTCGGGTGTCGACATAATCGTCGATATTTTTTCAGATGCGCCCTGCTGCACCTTGCGCTTAGCGCGCAGTTCCTCGACAATTGCAGTCACGCGTCCTGACGAGTTGAGCGCACGCTCACGCAGATCATCAAGGGCAATTATGCGTTCACGGATGTCCCGGACAGACAACTCAAATGACTCGTGGTCACGTACGGCGTGCGCGAGCTCGTCCTTTTTTGAGTTGAGTGTCGATAGTGTGGACTTTAGGCGCGTCGCATACTTTTTTGCAAATATGTGGATAACTCGCGTCTGTCTTCCAAGGACATCACCTATGATCTTTAGTATGCGGTGAGCCTCGCGGTTGGCCTCTATGACGTCAGGATACTCGCGCACATCCGGAATTCCGGCTTTTGCCTCCCTCCGGATTATCGCGATGACCTGCCTCTTGCCGCGATCCACAATTGCGCGTATGTGTCTGTCAGTCTCCTCCTCGATGAGCTCCTCGCGTTCGAGCTGCTCGACCATCCCGAGCATGTCGCCTAGTCCACTGCCGATACCTCCGACTAGCGATTTTGCGTCACTGACGAGACGGTCACGTCTAGCCGAGGACAGGCGGTCGAGCTCGGCGCCGATGTCAGAGACGTCTATCTCGCGCGGGGCCTCCATGCGTTCAGGCTCGGCAGGAGGTGCCTTTTTTTTCCATCCAAATACCATTGACGCCCCTCGTGCAGTGGGGAGTTTTATGCGTTTTTTCAAGATTTAATACGAGGCGCGCCTGCACATGCGGCATATGGCCAAAGGCTCGGCAAAGGCTCACCGGAGCGGCACCGTTAGCCGCAGCGTGCTCATCAGGGCCGAGTCGCGGGCGGTATGGGCAAGTGTCAGCAAGGTGATGGAGCTGGGCCGGTGGGTCAGCGGGGTAAAGGGAGTCAAGGCGCACTCTTCGGTCCGCAACGGGATAGGCGCAGGGCGGACAATAATGTTTGATGACGGGACAGTCGTAAGCGAGAGGATCGTCGGATGGGTCGAGGGCAAGTACATATCGTATATCATGCTAGACGGGCTTCCGCTAGACTCGTATCACGCGACAATTGGAATAGTGCCAGCAGGGCGCGGAGCCGCGCGCGTCACGTGGAGATCCTATTTTGGTGCAGAGGCCACTAGCGGCGAGTTTGGCCGTGTCGCCACGTCGCTTGGCACGCTCTACACGACATCACTTGGGAGCCTAAAGAGGCGTATCGAGGGCGCAGCGTGATGAGCGACATGAGATTTGTTGTTGCCGGCGTCGCGCTTGCGTTTGCCGCACTGGTCACCTTTGG
Organism: Cenarchaeum sp.; assembly: GCA_963692915.1. Taxonomy (GTDB): domain Archaea; phylum Thermoproteota; class Nitrososphaeria; order Nitrososphaerales; family Nitrosopumilaceae; genus JAHRAL01. Next base: position 497,693 of record OY843584.1, on the reverse strand, counting down.
GGCATTTGGGTCTGTGTATGTCGATGCGGTCACGCAGGCCGAGGCATTCGAGAAATGCCGCAACTTTGGCGACTCGGGCAGTGCCGCGCGTGACTGCGACGAGGTTCTCGCAGAGAGCACATGGGCCATCGCGCTGCCGATTGCGCTAGTGTGCGCGTCTGGATTTTCCCTAGTCAAGGGCGCAAGGGGGACATGGGATCAGGACGTCTCCGAAGGGGACATGGTCGGGGCGCCTCGCGGCAACAAGTGAGTGCATAGATCCCCCCCACACAATTATATCAGCGGCGATGCGTGAGCACGCTAGAATGCGCTATTTTACAGCCCTAAAGGTGGGACAGAAGAGAGTGGCCAAGGCACGCGACTATCTCGGCGCGATCGCCGGTGATGGCGCGCTTCCGGCACTCGCGCTTCGCAACACGACTAACAGCGCGTCATGGGAGCCTGTTGGCGAGGAGACGATGTACGCCTTTGTGTCAGACGCGCCGGGGTTTGTCCTCGCTGACGGAGGCGGGTATCTTCTTGCCCTAGTTGACTCGGAGGGCATGGCAAAGGCCATTGTGCAAAACGTCACCGAGGAGCAAAAAAAGCGCCTCCTCGAAGACATGGACATTGACGGCCTGCGCGAGTTCAGGGGAGAGGTAACCCTACCAGTCTAGGCCTGCACGCGCCATGCTCGGACTGAACCGCCATGCGGCAGCCCCCCACGCCTCTCGCAAGGCAAGGTTTTAGTTATCGCACGCAATTGTGCTGCGCGATGGCGCGGCACGAGCACGAGATTGAGGTAAAGGGGCACATTGTCGACTCTATGACGCTATCGAGGGTCTTTGACTCCATCATGGACATGGGTGGCGAGTTTGAAGTTCTAAGTATGGAGATCGGAAAGCGCAAAAAAGACAAGAGCAACGCTCGTCTTCTCGTGCGCGCAGACACGGCAGGGGGTCTTGAGAGCATACTAGAGCACGTGTATCGCCACGGGGCAACCTCAAGGGAGCCTGAAAACGCAGTGCTGCGCGTCGCACAGCGAAACATGGTGATGCCGGCTAACTTTTACAGCACGACGAACAACCGCACGCACGTGCGCGTCACCGGAAAGTGGATCGAGGTAGACAACATGATGATGGACAAGTGCATCGTCATCAAGGGGCGGCGCGCCTCTTGCATGCCCATACGCCACGTCAAGCGCGGCGACAAGATCGTCACAGGAGAGTCCGGAGTTCGCGTCACGCCGCCGCAGAGGCCACGCGAGGGCGTCAACGTCTTTGAGTTCATGGGAAGCAGCAGCTCAAGTGAGAGGCCGACACAGCACATAGCAAGACGCGTCGCCGAGGACATTGTTCGCACAAAGGCTCGTGGTGGACGCATAGTCCTCGTGGGCGGTCCGGCAATAGTGCACACGGGCGCAGCTGACGCCGTGGCCGGCATGATACGTGCAGGGCTCATTGACGCTGTCCTGGCCGGAAACGCATTGGCAGTCCACGACATAGAGTACGCGACAATGGGCACGTCCCTTGGAATGAACGTGCGCGACGGGACACTTGCCGTACGCGGCCACCGCAACCACATGGACGCGATAAACGCAGTGTTCAAGGCCGGCTCGTTCTCGAGAATGGTCTCCACACGCAAGCTCCGGCGCGGCATAGTGTACGAGTGCATAAAGGGACGCGTGCCCCTGGTTCTCGCCTCGTCAATACGTGATGACGGACCGTTGCCGGGCGTTATCACCGACATGGTCGAGGCTCAGCGCGAATACCGCAAGGCCCTAAAGGACGCCGACATGGTCATGATGATCTCAACGATGCTCCACTCGATAGCGACTGGAAACATGCTTCCAGCAGACGTAAAGGTCGTCGTGGTGGACATCAGCCAGCCGACAGTCACAAAGCTCATGGATCGCGGCACGTGGCAGGCCCTAGGCGTTGTAACTGACGTTGGCGCATTCCTTCCACTAGTGGCCGCCGAGATATCACGCGTGAAAAAGTCGCGCTAGGCGCCAGCAAGCCGGCGCGCAATGCCGCCAAGGCGCGAGAGAATAGACTCATCGCGCGGCAGGCCGGGCACGCGAATTGTCGGAGTCGCCTTTTCTGAGAGCAGACCCTGTGGCCTGTACAGCAGAACGGCCAGGAGAACTGCCCCAAGAAGGAGATAGTCAAGCCAGACAACGTCAAACGGGACAAAGCCCTGCAGCGAGTCCTTGTAGAACGTGATCAACTTGCGCACAAGCACAAAGAGAAGCGTGCCGAGTAGGACCCCGCGGCTATTGGCAAGTCCGCCGATGAGTATCATCATGAACGGCCAGAACGTCCAGTTGAGGCGGTCATACGCAAACGATATCGCGCCGCCGACATAAAACGCGTACATTGCGCCGGCGACTCCGGCCATCGCGGCTGCTATCATTATCGTCTTTACGCGTGCTCGCATGACGTCCTTGCCGACAGACTCGGCGGCGACCTCGTTGTCTCGCACGGCGCGCAGGAGGCGCCCTAGCGGGGAGCGCACGAGCCTGTCGCTGTAGATCATGGCCACGGCGGCCATCGCGACGAGGCCGACAGTGGCTATTGGAAACCTCAGGTCCTGCGGCAGCCACACTAGCGGATCCGGAAGCTGCACGCCGAGGGTGCCTCCGGCGATCTCCGTATAGTTGATCCCGATTACGCGCATTCCCTCGCCAAACGCAAGAAGCGTTATCGCGAGATAGTCCCCGCGCAGTCGTATGGCCGGATATGCCGTGAGGAGTCCAAGGACCGCACCCACGACTCCGGCGATCGCCAGCGTGACAAAGAACACAACAAACCCGATTCCCGTATTGTCAACGAGCCATGTGTTAACCTGCGACATTATGTATATGTTCTCGGTGATATAGTCGCCCTCGATGCCTGCCATGTTTGCCAGTATGCGCCCCGGTATGGCCGCTGCGACAAACGCGCCGGCGCCCACTGCGAGAACCTTTCCAAAGTTTGGAATGCCCGCGTACCCAAACTCGAGGTTTAGGCTCGTGTTGATTATCAGGTATATCGAGTATATCGCAAGGAGGTCGACAAAGAACGTCACCTCAGGCCCTAATGACATGCAACCTCCTCCCCAGTGCGCGCCAGTCGACGCTTGCCAGACCGCGTGGCACGATCATCAGCGTGATTACGATGAATATGAGCGGGACTAGCGGCCTGTACGCAATGACCCACGGGCCCAGCTCGCCGGCAAGCCAGCGTGTGCCAAGTATCTCCGTGAGCCCAACGAGAATCCCGCCTGCGATCGCGCCATATATGCTCATAAATCCCCCGACTATGCTAGCCGCAAATATGCTCGGTATCAAGAGTGCGCCGAGTCCGGGGTCTCCCTGAAACCACAATGACATTAGCGCTCCGGCCACGCCTGCTAGACCACCACCAATAAACCACGACACGGCATACACGTTTCTAACATTAATGCCTACAACGCTAGACAGGTCGGGGTTTTCAATCGTTGCGCGCATTGCAATTCCAAAGCGCGTGTGCTTTAGCATAATGTGCAGCGCAATCACGATTCCGGCAATGACGACTGGTGCCACAAAGAGAACCGCCGGAAGATCGCCAACCTGCGCATCATAGCTGCGAAGCGTAAACTCTCGAGCCGTGACATGGTACGTGCGCACAATATAGTCTGCCGTTATGTTCAGGGCCGCAATGAGCACAAGGTCAAATGCCAGGGTCGATATCATCTGTATTGCCTGCGAGGCGTTCTTGCGTATGAGCGGCTTTAGTATGAACGTGTATAGCGCAATCGACGAGGCTCCCGCGATTCCAAAGGCAATGGGTATTGACAGGTATGGCGAGAGCTCCCACACGCGCGACACCACTAGTGCCGCATACACGCCGATCGTCGCAGCCGCCGCGTGCGCAAAGTTTGGCACGCGTGTTGTCATGTATGTCATCGTGAGTCCCAGCGCAAGGAGCACAAGAAGGCTAGAGTATATGATGGCCGCAGAGAGTATCGGGTCTGGCGACAGATCCGGCGAGACGAGAAGGATTGCCGCTGCTGCCACGACAGCGCCGATCACCGGCACGTGCCAGAGCCTTGGCCTGATCATGGTGCCCGTTTCCGCCCCAACGGATGTGCGCGGCGCGGCCGGCCGGCTAGCCAGGACATGGGTTCAGCGCACGGCTGCGCATGGGCTCTTGCACCTCGCGTCATGCGCGATGTGCCCGGACGCGCGGATTTAAGAGTGCCGTGGGCGTCTGCCGATCTCGTGTCGCGGCAATGCTTCCACGGTGCGAAGGCGGGCAGTGGGCACGAGCTGCCAGTTGGGCAGGCGCCTCAAAACCCTTAATTCTGCCCAGTCGGGGAGCGTGCTGCAATGGCAATACTGCAGGTCAGGGGCGTGCGCAAGCTCTTCGGCGGCCTAGTCGTCCTTGACGGCGTGGACATGGACCTCGAGGAGGGCAAGATTCACCAGCTTATCGGACCCAACGGCAGCGGCAAGACGACGCTCATAAACGTCATCTCTGGTGCGCTTCGCGCCGATGCCGGAAGCGTAAAGCTTGGCGGCGAGGACATCACAAACAGCCCAATGCTCCAGACGCATCGCCTTGGCCTCGTGCGAACATTCCAGATACCCCAGTCATTCTCGATGCTGACTGCGCTTGAGAACGTCCTCGTTGCCACAGGCGACAATGCAGGCGAGTCGTACCGCAACGCGCCGCTGCACCACGTGTGGAAGGAAGACGAGGAGCGCGCGATGGGCATGGCCATAGGCGCACTTTCATCATCAGGCCTGCAGGAAAAGCTCGTGACAAGGAGTGACAGCCTTAGCGGTGGACAGCGCAAGCTACTCGAGCTCGCAAAGGCAAAGGTCGGCAATGCTCGCGTCTTGCTCATGGACGAGCCCATAGCGGGCGTAAACCCCACGCTTGCCCACGACATATTCAAGGGCATACAGGACATGGCCTCAGAGTCTGGAATCACGTTTCTCATCATAGAGCATCGCCTTGACATATCGCTAAAGTACGCAGACCACGTCTTTGCCATGGATCACGGTCGCATAATAGCAAGTGGGAGCGCAGACGAGATCGTCAATGACGAGCGAGTTGCAGAGTCATACCTTGGCCGCTGAGACCCCGCTCATCAGAACGCGCAGCCTTGTGGCCGGATATGGCAGCAGCACGGTCATATCTGACGTGAACTTTGATGCGAAAAAGAACGAGATCACCGTGATTGTCGGACCCAACGGCAGTGGAAAGTCGACTCTCCTAAAGAGCATGTTTGGCCTGTGCTCGATCCACTCGGGCAGCGTGTCATACGCAGAGCGTGACATAACCGGCATGGCGCCCCACAATATTGCGCGCGAGGGCATTGCGTACCTCCCGCAGGTAAAGAACGTGTTCACCAACCTCAGCGTGCGCGAAAACCTCGTCATGGCCGGATACACGCTAGGCGACGAGGAGGCGCGCTCGCGCGCCGGTGGCGTCATGGAGACATTTCCTGCGCTAGTCAGGCATGCTGACGAGCGCGCAGAGGCCCTCAGCGGCGGCGAGCGCCAGATGCTCGCCATGGGCATGGCACTTGTCAGAAAGCCTGACGTCATGCTCTTTGACGAACCCACCGCAAACCTCTCACCCAAGCTTGCCGGCGAGGTTCTCGACGAGATCAGCAAGATGCGCGAGGAGTTTGGCATCACGATCGTCCTCGTGGAGCAGAACGTCAGGCGCGCCCTTGAGGTTGGCGATGCGGTGACCGTTCTTGCAAACGGTGGTGCAGTCTTTGCCGGCAGCCCGGACGAGCTCCTCGCCAGGGACGACCTGAGCAAGCTATACCTTGGAATCGGCTAGGCGGGCGCTATCGTGCCGGCCTGTGACAGGTATGTCCCCACGACCTCCCACTCGCCATCAATGACTCCCCATATGGCAAAGTCTCCCGAGTCGAGATCGCCGGCGTCATTGAGCGCAGTGTGCCCGATGGCCCCACTGTGAGCACCGGCAACAAGCGGGAGCGCAGCGCGAATGTCCTCGGCGTCAGTGCTGCCTGACTCTAGCACAGACTTGCCAAAGAGCCAGACTGCGTCATACACGCCAAAAGAGTACGTGTTTGGCACGCGGCCAAGCTCGGCCACAAGTCGTGCCTCAACATCGGTACGCTGTGGCGTGTCAGCTGCGGCAGGCTGCGTGCCGTGCAGGCGCGTGGACTCGACGAACGCCAGTCCTATCGGGTCACTAACGAGTGCCAGGTTGTTGGTTATGCCGTCCGTGCAAAACCACAAGACATCATCGAGTATGTCATGGACAGAGGCCTCCTGCATGAGCTCTAACGTCTCGGCAAACCCTATCGTGAGAACGCCAACGCGATCCGCGCCGTGCTCGTCGACCATTGCGCCGACCCTCTCGGCAAGAACAGATGCTGACACGGAGAGCGCGGGTGACTCGGGGTTGTAGCGAATTCCCTCATCGGCGGTTCCTCCCATGGCCACAAATGCGTCCACTGCTGTCCTGTGCAGGCCGTCTCCCCACGTGTCGCCACGCCAGATCGGCACCATGATCTCGACTCCCGAGTCACTCACAAGCTCTGCGAGCGCCGGCCCCTGCCTTGTGTCATCTGGAACAAGGCGAAAGACGCCATCGCCGGACACCGCAAGCTGCGGTGCAGTCGACGTTGCGCTAATGACGACCATGCCGTTTGCGTCGACATATCCCTTTACCGAGTTGACCGCCGCGCTTGAGTATATGATCGCCGTGTCAATGCCCCTGGCCTTGAGCGCAGTGATCTTTTCTAGTGCGAGCACGGGGTTTGTCTGGCTGTCCTCGTGCGCTAGCGCAAGCCGCCATGTCGCGCCCACCTTTTCGAGATACTCGTTAAAGTCAGCCTCGGCCAGGCGCGCTGCGGCAATGCCGTCCTGTCCATACTGGGAGAGATCGCCTGTCAGTGGAGCAATGTGGCCCAGCGTGTATGTGTCCTGAGTCCCCATGCCCATCTCTCCGGGCGGGAGCGCAGCAGGCGTGTCGGCGATCGTGTTGCCGCCGGTGGCAAAAAAGCCGATCGTGATGCCGGCGATGAGGGCCACTATGCCCACTGCTGCCGTCTTGCCCCCTGCTGCCATCATGCTCCCCCCGCCATGCCAGCGACAGGCATGATGGTGTCCGTTGACAGCATGTACATTCCAGTGTTCACCCACTCGCCCCCAACGGTGGCCCAGAGGTCATAGTTGGCGCCGGCCAGGTCACCGGCGTCATTGAGCCGTGTGTTGCCTATGGCGCCAAAGTGGTTTGCGGCGACAGTCGGGATGGCGTGCTCGACGAGCTGCGCATCAGACGAGCCGGCATGGAGCATCGAGAGGCCCATGACCCATGTCGCGTCATATATCGTGTACGCATACCCGTTCACGTCGCGTCCGGCAAACTGCTCGGCAAGTCGCGTGCGCACACTCTCGTATATCTCGTTGTGCGATGCCGATATCTGGACAGTCGTGAACTCGACAGAGTCAGAGAACGCCGAGGCCACGGGGTCTGTCGTGATCTTGTGCTCCAGTGCGCTTCCGTCACTGCCAATCCAGCGCACGTCATCAAGCATGTCATGAATTGCCGCAGTCTGCATTATTGGGAGAGCCTCGGCAAACGCCACTAGGAGGACGATCACGTTATCGGCGCCAGAGCTCTCCACATGGGCCGCAACCCTTTCGGCGAGAACCGACACCGTGGCCGAGAACTCTACTGATTCTGGATTGTAGCGTATGCCCTCATCGACTGTGCCGCCTCGCGACACAAACGAGGCAGACGCGGACTCTACTAGTCCATCACCCCACGTGTCACCGCGCCAGACCGGTATCAGGACGTCTGCTCCGGAGCGCACCGCCATGGCGGCGATCGCCGGTCCCTGCTTTGTGTCATCAACGATCATGCGGTACACGCTGTCGTTTGGGATTGCAAGTGACGGCGCAGTCGACGCGTGGCTAAAGAGCAGCATTCCATTAGAGTCGGCGTATCCCTTTGCCGCACGAACCTCACCGCTTGTCTGTGGGCCGACGACGATCTCTATCCCGCGGGCGTTGAGTGTGGTCAGCTTTTCAGTAGCAACAACAGGGCTAGTCGCAGTGTCCTCGACGACGCCACGGGCCTGCCAGTTCGCGCCCACCTCGGAGAGGTAGTCGTTGAGGTCGTCTATCGCAAGCATGGCGCCGGCCGCATTCTCCTCACCGTGCGTGGACTGTCCGCCTGTCAATGGAAGGAGAAAGCCGATCTCGACTGTGCCTGAAAGACCATCGTCATTGGCGTCCATGCCGGCCGCAGGAGCCGTCGACTCGACGAACGAGAGTCCGGCGGCCGTGAACCCGATGGCGAGTCCGGCCACGAGGCATACTGCTCCGGCGATTGCGGGCATCACGGCGCTCAATGCGCATTCGCCGTGCCCCTCTTTAATTAACCCACATCAAGCGGCGCGGCATGGCCATTCGTGTGCGCTCAGGCGTCGCGCAGGCGCGCCTCTATGAGCGCCCTGACGGCGGCCGGATCCGCCCTGCCGCCGCACCTCTTCATGACGAGGCCCATGACATAGTTGATGGCATTGGGCGACTTGCGCGCATCGGCCACGGCACCGGGCTCGGAGTCCATGACCTCGCCGACTGCACGCTCAATCTCGCCGGCATCATCGACTGCACCGAGGCCAAGGGATCTGACCGTCTCCTCTAGCGTCGCGCCAGTGTTTACCATGGACTGGAGTGCAGTCTTTGCCGAGGTTCGCGTTATCTCCTTGCGCGATATGGCAAGGGCCAGTGCGCCAAGACCGGCAGGCGTTAGCCTCGAGGCGGCCTGCTTTTCGCGCGTCTCAAGGAGGCCCATGAGGTCTGTCGTCACAATGTTTGCAAGCTCACGCGAGTTTTCTGGCGTTCGCGCATCATCGAACAGGCGCGCAAAGTGCGGCTGCGAGGCGAGAACCTCGGCCACCTGCGCCTGCATTCCGTACTCCTCGGCATACCTGCGCCTCCTGGACGCAATGCTCTCGGGCAGTGACGAGCGAACCTTCTCAACTGCGCCACTGACATCTATGAACGGTATGTCATGCTCTACAAGATACCGATAGTCCTGGTCTGCCTCCTTTGAACGCGCGGCCACCGTTGTGCGCCTTCGCTCGTCCCATTGGCGCGTTTCTTGCCGCGTCTCAAGGCCGTGCTCGACATTTCCTGTCTGGCGCGCTATCTCGTACTCGATGGCGCGCTCGAGGTCACGGAACGAGCTGACATTCTTTATCTCGACCTTGTTGCCTCCCTCTATTGACACGTTTGCGTCAGCACGCATTGCGCCATCAAGTGAGACGTCAGACACCCCAAGGTTTTCAAGCATGTCATGAAGCAGGTTTACAAACGCGCGAACCTCGTGTGCGCTCTGCAGGTCAGGGCCTGTCACAATCTCGACGAGCGGCGTGCCAGCCCTGTTATAGTCGACTAGCGTGGACTGTGTCTTTTCTGAGGCTCCGCTGTAGACGATCCTGCCGGGATCCTCCTCTAGCTGCACGCGGGTTATCGTGACCGTGCGCGATCCGACGCTCACCGAGCCGCCGTGACCCACACTCGCCGGCCCATGGATGTCAAGCTGCGTTATCTGGTAGTTTTTTGGCAGGTCTGGGTAAAAGTAGTTCTTGCGAAAGAATGACAGCGTGCCGGGCACGCTGCAGCCAAGCGAGACGGCTATGGCCATGGCCCTCCTCACGGCCTCACCGTTCAGGCGCGGCAGCGTGCCGGGCAGGCCCATGCACGTCGCGCAGATGTTCGTGTTTGGAGCCATCTTGCGATAGTCTGCCCTGCAGCCGCAAAAGAGCTTGCTCTCCAGCGTGGTCAGCTGGCAGTGTATCTCGAGGCCGATCTTGGCCATCATGGGATTGGCACCCCCACGACCTCAGAGCGCCCGTGCAGCGCGTTGGCGATCCCCAGAAGCTCGGCGTCATTGCCCATGCTGCCGACCAGCTGCATCCCCACCGGAAGCCCGTCGCACATGGCAAACGGAACCGATATCGCCGGCCTGCCAGTCAAGTTTGCCATGACCGTGTTTGAGTCCATCCTAAAGAGCTCCACAGGATCGTCGATCTTTTCGCCAAGGCGAAACGGCGGGACGGGAACCGTTGGCGAGAGCATGCACGATATTCCAAGTGAGGAGAATGACGAGTTGGCCTCTGCTACGAGCAGATCGCGCGCGCGCATCGCCTTTAGGTAGTACTTGCCTGCGTGGCCTGCTGACGGGACAAACCCTCCCAGTATCATGCGCCTCTCGACTTCTGGCCCGAGGCGCGAGCGGGCGCGCGTGACATACGCGCCGTGCTCATAGCCCTCCACTGGCATGTCATACCCGTAGAGAATGTTGTCGTAGCGTGCAAGGTTGCTGCCGGCCTCGGCTGCGGTGATCACATAGTACGCCGCAACTGACAGGCTCTCGTGCTTTAGGCTAACGTCGACTATGCTTGCGCCAAGGGACTCGAGCTCGTCAGCTGCGCGCCGAGTTGTGCGGCCCACGTCAGTCGACTCGTCCACGGCTCCCGTGTCAAGTCCGACTGCCATGCCCTCTACTCCCGCATCAAGGTGCGCAAGGTGATCTCCTGCGTCTCCCATATTGCGTGTCGTGTCATCCATTGCATCAATGCCGGACATTCCGTTCATCATAATGGCAACGTCACGCACGCTTCGAGCCATGGGGCCGACCTGTTCTATGCTGTTGGCGTACGAGACTAGCCCATAGCGGCTTAGGCGCCCGTATGTCGGCTTGAACCCCACAATGGAGCAAAAGCTTGCCGGGTTTCTCACAGAGCCGCCGGTGTCAGAGCCGAGCGCAGCCATGCACTCTAGTGCGCTCACGGCCACGGCGCTTCCCCCCGACGAGCCGCCCGGAACGCGATCCGTGTCCCACGGGTTTCGGCTCGGCCCGAACGCGCCAAACTCTGTCGTGATTCCCATGGCAAACTCGTCCATGTTTGTCTTGCCCACGACGATGCCGCCTGCCCCACGAAGGCGCGAGACCACTGTGGCCTCGTACGGAGAGCTATATCCCTCGAGCATCCATGAGCAGCATGTCGTGCGCCCGTGAGCCGTGCATATGTTGTCCTTTATGGCAACCGGCGCGCCGGCTAGCGCCCCGACGTCCCTTCCGGCGCGCACGTCCCTGTCCACTTGTGATGCCGCCTCAAGCGCAGACGGATCCAGTGACACGTACGCGTGGAGCAGCGCGTCATGTGCCTCAATGCGCTCAAGCGTTGCGGCCATGTGCTCCTCGCACGATATGTCGCCGGTGCGCACGCCCTCGGCATACTCGGCCAGGCCAATGGCCAGCCTTGCAGTCATTTCAGGTCTGGCGAACGAATGTGCTCGCCGGCCTCCCCATTTAGGTGTCCCATAAGCCCATCTGGGCACTCGACGCGCTCATCGCCTCGAAGCGCATCAAGCGGGATGACGTGCGCATTGGGGGCGCTGTCCCCCATGTCAGCCAGGTCGAGGCTCTCAAAGTACTTGATCATCTTTTTGATCTTGGGAACGTGTGAGGCCGCATCGCCGGCATCTATCTTCATGAGGGCCGCCACACGCACAATCTCGGACTCGGTGATCTTGGCCATCCCCTAGCACCTATGGCGTCAGCCTGTCCACGTCGCGCGGGTAGAACGTCGCGTCCTTTATGTCAGGAGTTCCGGTGAGCGCCATGATTAGCCTCTCAAGGCCAATTCCGCACCCCGCGTGCGGGGGCATGCCATAGTCAAAGACGCGCAGGTGGTACTCGAATGCGCGCGTGTCCATGCCCTTGGCTGACATGCGCGCCTCAAGCTCTGCCCTGTCTGATATCCTCGTGCTGCCCGAGGAGATTTCGAGATCCCCGAACATCAGGTCAAATGACTCTGATGTCTTGCCATCGCTGCCCGCCTTGACATAGAACGGCTTGGGGCCCAGTGGCCAGTCACTGACAAAGTAAAACCCCTCCATGCCCGCCTTGCGAAGCTCGATCGGGTAGAGATCCTCGCCCCACTTTGTGCGCGCACCGGCGGCCTGCAGCTTTTCTACCATCTCCGTATACGTGTAGCGTGGAATCGTGTCGGGAATCTCAGGCACGCTGATCGCGCCCTCGAGTCCGCGATACGAGGAGACAGCAGATGCCGCATCGCTCACGATTCGCTCGACTCTGTCCATAATGTCGTCTTGGTCGGCAAACGCCTCCTCGATATCCATCGATATGGCCTCAGAGAGGTGTCGCGGGGTGCGCGAGGCCTCTGCGCGGAATATCGGCGCAATCTCAAATACCTTTTCAAACGCCATGGTGAGCTGCTCCTTGTAGAGCTGTGGGCTCTGTGCCAAAAACGCGCGCGTGTGATAGTAGAATATCGAGAACAGTGACGCGCCGCCCTCTGTTGCCGTGCTGATGAGCTTTGGGGTGCTCACCTCCACAAAGTCCTCTCCCGTGAGGTACTGTCGGACTGCACCAAGCGCGGCGCTTCGCGCGTTAAAGATGTCCTGGAGCACGCCACGGCGAAGGTCGACGGCACGAATCTCCAGGCGCGTGTCAATGTTCTTCACCGTCTTGGCCATCGGGTCAAACGGTGCGGTCTTTTCGACTCGCGAATACACGTGAATCTCGCCGGGAACCAGCTCGACTCCAGACGGCGCCTTGGCCGACTCTCTTAGCGTGCCAGTTATGCCAACCACAGAGTGTGGCTTGAGTGAGGAGATTGTCTCACGCACGTCATCTGCGCACTCGCCGGACTTTGCGACCACCTGGGCGCTGCCGCGCTTGTCGCGAACCGTCAGGAACGATATCGCGCCATGTGCCCTGATGGCCAGGACCCACCCCATGAGCGTCACCTGCGCGCCGGCCATGTCCGGCCGGAGATCCGACGAATAGTGCGTGCGCCTCACCTTGCCGAGGCTGTCAGCTGGCATGGCGAGCCCCGCAGGGCGACCGTAATTAATTTTTCATGCCCACGCACGGCAGGTGGCCCCATGGCGGCCCATGGCACGGCCGAATGGCCGCACGCGGGGCGCGCGCAAGTGTCCCGGACGGCAAGGCCGGCGTGAGGGCACCCCCGCCCATGCGCCCCCGGACTAGCAGACGCCCGCACAGCCCACAGTTCATAAATGAACATACGGCGCGCAACGCGCGTTGGCAGCAGTAGCAACGCTAGGATCCCACTGTGCGCTCCAGGTCCTAAAGGGCGCGCGAGACGAGGGACTGCGCTCGGTCCTCGTCTGTGAAAAGTCGCGCGAGTCGTTCTATCGGCGCTTTGCGTTCATTGACGAGATCATCACAGTCGACTCGTTCTCTGACATATCGGGTGACGGTTCGGCGGCCTCTGCACTGAAGGCCAGCGGTGCTGTCCTGGTGCCCCACGGCACGCTCGTCGCGCAGATGGCACAGAACGAGATCGATTCCATACGCGCTCCCATATTCGGCAATCGCCACATCCTAAAGTGGGAGTCAGACCGTAGCCTCAAGGAAAAGCTGATGCGCGAGGCAAAGCTGCCGACACCACGCGCAGTAGATGACCCGCGCGAGATTGACCGCATGACCATAGCAAAAAGACACGGCGCTGCAGGCGGCAAGGGTTACTTTATCTCGTCGGACTATGATGACTATCAGATAAAGCGCAACAGACTCGAGGCCACTGGCGTCATCGGGCATGATGAGGAGCTATACCTCCAAGAGTACATTCCCGGCGTCCTCGCATACCTGCAATACTTTTACTCGCCACTCACTAAAAAGCTCGAGTTCTTTGGCGTGGACTCGAGGCACGAGTCAGACATTGACGGGCTTGCGCGCATTCCGGCCAGCGCGCAGATGTCATCGACGATGACGCCATCGTTTAACGTCATTGCCAACAGCGCAATGGTTCTGCGCGAGTCGCTCCTCCCGCGAGTATACGAGATGGGCGAGTCATTTGTGGAGGCGTCCGCACGCCTAGTCGGACCGGGCATGAACGGGCCGTTCTGCATCGAGGGCGTATATGACGCCGAGGCAAAGTTCACCGCGTTTGAGTTCTCGGCGAGGATTGTGGCCGGAACCAACATCTACATGAACGGCTCGCCATACACGGCACTCACGTACGACGAGCCGATGAGCATGGGGAGGCGCATAGCGCGCGAGATCCGGCTTGCAGAATCGTCATCACGCCTCGATGACGTGACGACGTGAGGCGCGCCCTATTCACCCTTTAGGTCCTCGCGCGACTTGAACTCGGGCGTGACTCCAAGGGGCCCATAGTCTCCCGTGTGGCACGTAAAGCACATTGATGACGTGTCGATTCCCACGGCGCGCGCGAGGTTTTCTGCGTCATTGTAGCCCAAAAAGTCCGCCCCAATGTCGAGCCTAACCCTCTCAGTCACGGCCTCTAGTGACTGGTCAGGGCTGTCCGAATGGGCGGCAAGCTCGCCGCTTGAGGGAAAGTCTATTCCCGCATAGCACGGGTGCATGATCGGAGGATACGTGATGAGCATGCTGATTCGGCGCGCACCGGCGTCACGAAGCGTGCCGACGATGGCACGCGAGCTCGTCCCGCGAACAAGGCTGTCATCGATCACGATAACGTGCCTGCCTTCGACTATCTGCCTTATCGGGATTATCCAGCGGTTTATCTCGACCCTGTCGTCCTGGTGCGGCTCGATAAAGCTGCGCAGTGGACCCTTTTTGCTATAACGATCCTTTATGAGGCCCTCGTCAAAGGCGATGCCGAGCTCTTGCGCGTATCCTAGCGCCGCGGGCCTAGCCGAGTCGGGCACGGGTATGACCAGGTCCGCGTCGCGAAGCGGGAACTTTTTTGCAAGATGTGCCCCTATGCTCTTGCGCGCAAGATAGACGCTCTTGCCCTCCATGGTGCTAGACGGGTGCGCAAAGTATGTGAACTCAAAGGAGCAGTGTGCGCTCTTTATCTCTGTGGAGAACATCTCGGACTCTAGGCCTTTGGGACCTAGGTGCACGAGCTCACCGGGCTTTACGTCACGCTCAAGGGACGCGCCGATCGCAGCGAGTGCCGCTGACTCGGATGCGACCATGCGCACCCTGCCGTCATCCTTTGACCCCATGACCATCGGCCTAAACCCGCGCGGGTCACGCGCCGCGTAGACCGAGTCATCACCCGCAAGGAACGTAAAGCAGTACGAACCGACCATCTCGTCCTTTAGGACAGAGAGGGCAGGTCCAAGGCCAGACTTTTCGGACATTAGCGAGACGAGTCGCTGTGCGACGACTAGCGTGTCACTTGATGTCTGCGGCGTGAACGTGCAGCCACCAACCATGCCGGACATCTCAGATGCGTTTGATATGGTTCCATTGTGCGCTACGCACAGGTCGGCAACCTTTAGCGGCTGTGCGTTCTCTAGGCTGCTGCGCCCGACTGTCGAGTAGCGCACGTGCCCTATGGCCGCACGCGAGGCGAACTGCTCGGATATCTCGGCAAACTCGCCGGCCGCAGCAGAGACTAGCCCAAGGCGCTTTACGGGAGCCTTGCCGGGGACTGCGATTCCCCAGGCCTCCTGGCCCCTGTGCTGCAGGGCACGGAGCGCGTCTATTGCCATGGGCACCACATTGTCATTCTCGCCGCGCGCGAATATCCCCACAACGCCACAGTTCTCCTTAACCATTTGCTGCCACCTCCAGCGATGTCCTCCATGACCTCGTCGCCTCGTCGAGATCGACTGCCGCAGCCGTAGAGCCGCGGCGCGAAAAGCGAACTGTCGTCCCGCCAAGCGAGCCGACGTGCGCGCATGTGGCACCACTCGATGAGGCGACATCGAGTGTGCGCTGCACGTCTGCTGCATCCACGGCCACGACATACCTCGAGTGGCTCTCCGAGTACAGGGCCGCGCTGTCGCCAATCCCCTCGCCGCCCGGCATGCGATCAAGGGAGATGTCGGCTCCCGCGCCGGCCATTATGCACATCTCGGCGACGCACACGGCAAATCCACCGCGCGAGCAGTCGTGTGCGGCATGCACTAGGCCTGCAGAATGGAGCGCGAGGACAGCATCCATTACGGCGCGTGACTCGCCGGCATCAACTTGCGCAACGCTGCCCGCAAGCGTCCCGTGAACGCGCAGGCCGTACTCGGAGGCGCCAAGCTCATCGCGCGTGAGTCCGATCGCAACTAGTGCGTCTCCCCCCGCCGCAGCGTGCGCAGGCGGCATGCGCTCGGCCAGGCCGACGACGCCGATAACTGGCGTTGGCCATATTGGACCAGACGGAGTCTCGTTGTAAAAGCTCACCTTGCCCCCAACGCACGGTATTCCCATGTCGCGCGCATGCCCTGATATGCCGCGCAGCGACTCGAGGAACGTCCAGAACACTCCAGGATCTTCAGGGTTGCCAAACTGCAGGTGGTCAACCATCCCTATGGGCCTTGCCCCAACACATGCAGTGTTGCGGCATGCCTCCTCAAAGCATCCCGTCGCGCCGTCGCGGGGGCTCGCATAGCAGTGGGCGGGGTTGCCATCCATTGTTATCGAGAGGTACTTGCCGTTATCAAGGCGCAAGAGTGCCGCATCGCCGCCGGGCCTCACCACAGTGCGGATGCCGACCTCGTGGTCATACTGGCCATAGACCCACTCGCGCGAGGCAATGTTCGGCGAGGAGAGGAGCATCAGGAGGGCCGCAGAGAGCTCGCGCTCGCCGCCAGGGTCTGGCGCCCGCAGGCCCGCAAGCTCGTCAATGTACGGCGGCTTGCGCGCCTCGCGGTCCAGCCTTGGCGCGTTGGCCACAAAGGAGGCCGGAAGACGTGCGATCTCGGAGCCCTTGTGGGCCACGCGCAGCTCGTCGCCCTCGCTCACAGTCCCAATCTGTGAGCACGGCACGCCGTACTTTGCGCATATCTCGCCTAGCTTTCCCACAGAGTCTGGCGCGACTATGAGCATCATCCGCTCCTGGGACTCGGACGTCATTATCTCATGCGCGCCAAGGCCGGCCTCGCGCACGTGGACGCTGCTGGCGTCGATCGAGATTCCCACGCCTAGTGAGTCGGCGGCCTCGGACGTGGCGCACGAGAGCCCGCCGCCGCCGAGATCCTTTAGCGCATGGATGATTCCGGCATCGCGCGCCTCAAGCGTCGCCTCTATTACGAGCTTTTCCATAAAGGGGTCAGGTATCTGGACCGCCGAGCGATCCTCGCCATCTAGGGCGTCAGAGGCAAACTGCGAGCCGCCAATCCCGTCGCGCCCCGTCGCACCGCCGACTAGCATGACGGCATCACCCTGTGTCGCGTGGTTTTTGATCAGGCGATCGCGCTTGCCAAAGCCGACTGCGGCAACGTCGACTAGCGCATATCCGGCATAGCATGAGCCAAAGCCAACCTCGCCGCCGACAGTCGGGACGCCGATGCAGTTACCATAGTCTGCAATGCCCGAGACGGCCCCGCGAAAGAGCCATCTCGCATGCGCGTCAGAGCCAATGTCACCAAAGCGCAACCCGTCGAGCAGCGCGATTGGCCGCGTTCCGGCCGAGAGTATGTCGCGTATGACACCGCCGACGCCGGTGGCAGCACCGCCGTATGGCTCTACGGCAGACGGGTGGTTGTGGCTCTCTATGTGAACCGTCACGACATATCCGTCGCCGACATCTAGCACGCCAGAGTCATATGACACGTCAGTCAGCGCGTGCGGGCCCTCGCGCGGAAGCATCGAGAGGTGGTTCTTTGAGGACTTGTACGAGCAATGCTCTGACCATTCGGCTGCCACAATGCTCGACTCCGTCACGCTAGGCTCGCGCCCAATCTTTTGTCGCAGCGCGGCCATCTCCTGCCCCGAGAGCCCCGTCATGCGGCAGCTCCTGCAAGCCCGAGCAGGGAGCGAAATATTGCCGAGGCTGTCCCGCCGGAGTGTCGGTCAGTCTCAGGCTCTGATGCCCTCTCGGGATGCGGCATCATGCCAACAACGTTACGCTCCCTGCTGCACACGCCGGCTATCCTCGCAGTTGAGCCGTTGACGTGCTCGGCATAGCGAAACACGATCTGTGAGTTGCGCTCCAGGTCGCGCAGCGTTTCCTCGTCGGCATAGTACCTCCCCTCCCCGTTTGCCACCGGGATTGCAATCTCCTCGCCTGCCGAAAATATCCTCGTGAACGGCGTGTCCGTGCTCTCGACTGATATTTTTGTCCAGCGGCACATAAAGGAGAGGCGCTCGTTGTGGAGCAGCGCGCCGGGCAGGAGGCCCGCCTCGACAAGTATCTGAAACCCGTTGCATATGCCAATAACTGGGATGCCGCTGCGTGCCAGCTCGGTGACATCCCTGACTGCGGGGCTGTGTGCCGCTATTGCCCCTGCCCTGAGTCGATCCCCGTAGGAGAAGCCCCCCGGCAGCACGACGGCGTCGGTTCGCGCCGGCACCCCGCTCTCGTGCCACACACGCTCGACCTCAAAGCCGAGCACGTCAGAGAGGACATGGTGCACGTCGCGATCACAGTTGCTCCCGGGAAAAACTAGGATTGCCACCCGCACGCCGCAGTGCGTGAGTGCCCGCATTAATTAACCTTGGACTCTGTCGCACCGTCAGCCCTGACCGTCACGCGGCTCACGAGCGGGTTGTATATGCGCAGCTCCGCGCACATGCGCCCTATGCGCCCCTCGGCGTCCCCTGCATCCCTGGCATCGACCCTAAAGCGCAGCACACGAGCGGTGCGAACCTCGCGCACGCTGTCATACGATGCCCTCAAGACGAGATCCCGCAGTATCGTCTCGCCCTCGGGATCGGCCATGCCGGGACGGTTCTCGATCGTTACGCTGACTGCATATTCGGGCAACTCTCTGGCAGACGCGCCGGCGCGCTAGCGTAATTAACCTATCCCGGCGCGGACATGCGCGCCCCTAGCCACGCTCGCAGGCGTCTAGCATGCGAAGGAGGCCAGAGTCACCCACGTGCTCGCGTGCCGTTTTCATAAACGGGCCAATGTCACCGGCGTTCGCATAGCGGCTCGCCTGCATTGCCATCTCGAGCTTGTCAGCCTGCCTCACAAGGCGCGACTCGCGCGACTCGCCTGCAAGGTACTCTGCCCATGCCGCAGAATAACCGGCGCGCACATCCTGCGGAAGCAGCGAGAGCAGCGAGTCCATTGCGGCGCGCTCATCAGACTCCTTTTGGCCGGCCGGAAGCGATCCTGGCGTAATGTCTCCGGTTATCGACTCGGCAAGATCATGGAGGAGCGCCATGCGCACCACCCTGCACGTGTCAAGTCCCATGATATCGGCATAGACCATTGACATGAACGCAGTTGCGTACGTGTGATCGGCGACTGACTCGACGGACTCGAGGCCGAGCCTTTCGACCCAGCCACTACGGCGAGTCACCTTTAGTCCTGCAGCGCGCTCAAAGAGCTCGCGCAGGGGCTCAATACTTTCTCGTGTCTCCTTCAAGCAGACCGCTTCCGTGGTGTATCCTGTCGATATGCCGCGAGAGCTCATCTTTTTCCTCAAACTCCGAGTCACAGTAGGGACACTTGGTCTTTGGCTCCATCGTGCCACCCTACACACGATCCCGTATTAAAGGATTCAAAATCCATAATATAGGGCACGCGCACAGGCGCGGCAATGCGCATATACACACGCACGGGTGATGCGGGTCAGACGGCCCTGCCAGACGGCATGCGCGTCTCAAAGTCAGACTCGCTCGTCATGGCCTATGGCGCAGTAGATGAGGCCAGCGCGGCCATCGGCGTGGCCATATCGCACGGCGTGAGCAAAAGGCTCGCCGAGATGCTCACCATAATGCAGGCCGACCTGCTCACAGTCGGCGCAGACCTGGCAGACGAGAAAGGCGGTGGCAAGGTGTTCGTCAGTGGCGCAATGGTGAGCCGCCTCGAAGAGTTCATCGACGAGATCGACGGGGAGCTCGAGCCGCTCTCCAACTTTGTCCTCCCCGGCGGCAGTGTTGCAGCCGCCCACCTCCACCTAGCGAGGACTGTCATGCGGCGCGCCGAGACGCTCACCGTCGGGCTAGTGCACAAGGGCGCGCGCAAGGAGTGCCTCGCATACATCAATAGGGCATCAGACCTCCTCTTTGTCATGGCGCGCGCGGCCAATGCCGCCGATGGCTGCGCCGAGCGCACGTGGAGCGCCAAAGACACACTTTAATCACGCCTGCCTGGCGTGCATGGACACGTGCCGGGGTAGCTCAGCCCGGGAGAGCACTCGGCTGAAGACCGAGCTGTCGCGCGTTCAAGTCCCGCCCCCGGCACCAAAACATACAGTCCCAGGCCAGAATTGGTTGGCGCCGGGTAAGGGATTCGAACCCTTGCGCGCCGTAAGCGCAATCGCTCACCTGTTGGATCTCGAGGCGATCGCCGTAACCACTTGGCTAACCCGGCGTGCCGCACGCAGGCACACTCCTTAATATAGAAAGGCGCCAACCTTACGCACGGGTACAGGCAAGTGGCGCACGAGCCCTGCCAGGGGAAGCCAATCACGACCTGTCCGACATACACAAATTAGGACACCATCAGGGCCGTGCGCATGGGCCTTGACCTAAAGCCCCTGGTAGTCAGGGAAAAGTCGAGCATGGAGGCGTTCATGTCAAAGACCGTGGCCATTGACGCATACAATGCAATGTACCAGTTCATGGCGTCCATACGCGGTGCCGACGGCGCGCCTCTGGCAGATGCGCGCGGACGCACGACTAGCCATCTCGCCGGCCTGTTCTATCGCAACATAAAGTTCCTCTCCGGCGGGGTCAAGCCCGTGTACGTCTTTGATGGCAGGCCGCCGTCGCTAAAGGCCGCCGAGATAGAAAGGAGGCGCAGCGCAAAAAAGGACGCGGCCATAAAGTACGAAAAGGCCGTGCGCGAGGGCGACATGGAGTCAGCCAAAAAGTATGCGCAACAGACCACGGCAATGCGAGACGAGATGGTAGCTGACGCAAAAAAGCTGCTCGGAATGTTTGGCATACCGTGCGTGGAGGCGCCATCGGAAGGAGAGGCATTTGCCGCATATCTGACAAGAACTGGCCAGGCATACGCGTCGGCAAGCCAGGACTATGACTCTGTGCTCTTTGGCGCAACACGCCTCGTGAGGAACTTTAGCCTAAGCGGGAGGCGCAAGCTGCCAAACCGAAACACATACGTTGACGTCGAGATAGAGACGATAAGCGCGCAAAAGACGCTTGACTCGCTGGGAATAACGCGCGAGCAACTAGTCGATGTCGGAATACTCGTTGGAACTGACTTTAACCCTGACGGATTTACGAGGATTGGGCCAAAGACTGCAATAAAGCTCATCAGGGAGCACGGGCGCCTCGAGGACATCCCAAGCATCGCCGACGAGCTTGCGGAGATTGACCATGGTGCAATACGAAAGATATTCCTCGATGAGCCCGAGGCGTGCGAGGCTGACCTGAGCCCCGGTGACGTTGACGTCAAGGCCATAGTAGCATACCTTGCCGGCGAGCGGAGCTTTTCAGAGGAGAGGGTGTCCGCATCGCTATCCAGGCTGCAAAAGGCCAAGGAGAGGCAGGCGAACAACCTTGACAAGTGGTTCTAGCGCGCCTCAGGGAAACGAGCGCAATGCGGCCACATAGCTTGCAAATCTGTGGTTGCGCGGATAGAGGCGCCGCTGCGCATAGTGCGCAGGCAGCCTGCGCGGGGTCGGCAGGCCCACAAGGCCAACTGGCGCATCAATGTCACCGGCGTCTGCAGAGTGGCGAAGGACCTCGTCAGTCGGGCAGTAGCAGTTGACTAGGCGGCGGCGCACGACGCGCCTGACTGCGTGCCGCGACTGTGCAGAGGCGGCGCGTGCGACCCCGAGGGATGCCCCAAAGAGGTGAACGCTCTCCACTGCGTTGGATCCTGTCTTTAGGGAATCGAGGCGGCGCAGCGCGCTGTCTATTACCAGCGATCCAAGCGAGTGGCCAATGAGGCGGATGCGCACATGCGGGTGCGCCGCCACGTGATCAGCGATGAACGCCGCGAGGTGCCGGCCGTTGCGCACCGCTATTGCCTCAGCAGTGCGAAGCGCCCTGGCCTCCGTTGCTGCCGAGTGTGCGCCGCGGACGTCAGCATCATACGTATACCCCACTATGGGAAACTTGTATCCCAGGGAGCGCAGGCGCCTCTGCGCGATTGCAAACTTGTCGGCGGCTCCGACACGGTTGTTTCTCATGCCATGGACAACAATGGCGATCTCAGGCGACACGGCCGCAGACGCGTCAAATTTTGCCCGAGGCCACACGGTGTAGCGTGTTGCACGCTTTAGGGCAGCGCCTGTCCTCAGGTCATACGTGCCACGGGTGGATATGCGCGGGATGGCGCGTCTCGGTTTGCGCGCGACCCGCGGCCGCAATCTCCTTGCTGTCATTGTGTGCAGAGGCGGCGACGGCGCTGTCAAAATTAAGGCTTGCGTGCGCCGTGTCAACCTATGATCAGAGCAGCATTGACACGGTTCTGCCCCCAGATGATCGCAGTTGTCGATGGCTTTATAAGCACTGGATCTTCCAATTTGGCTCGTGAACGGCCCAAGAGCATGGATCGCCGAGGCGATAGCGACGTACGCGCTAGTGTTCTTTGGATCGCTCTCAGTCGTTCTGGGCGTGGCCGTCTATGGCGGCGGAGAGATGACAAACGAGGGACTGCTGCTCATATCGCTCACGCACGGCGGCATTATTGGGATCATGGTGTACGCCTTTGGGCACATATCAGGCGCGCACATCAACCCCGCAGTCACGATACCCATGGTCATCACGAGGAAGATTAGCGTCCGCGAGGGGATCGGCTATGTGGGGGCTCAGATAGCCGGTGCCGTGATAGCATCGGCGACAATTGCTGCCATAATGCCAGACCTTGCAAGGACTGTGGCCTTTGCCGGCCACACCGGCCCGAGTGAGATCATCGGGAACAGCGTCGCCTCGGGGTTCCTAGTCGAGGTCATACTGACGTTCTTTCTGGTTCTTGCCATATTCATGGGGATTGTCCACAGAAAGGCGCCTGCCGGATGGCACGGCTTTATCGTCGGCGGCATCGTTACGATCATCCACCTGGTAGGCGTTCCCCTGACTGGCGCGTCAGTAAACCCCGCAAGGTCATTCGGACCGGCCGTCTTTTCTGGCGTGTGGGAGTTTCACTGGATGTACTGGGTCGCGCCCATAGTCGGAGGAATCATTGCCGGTGTCCTCATGAACTATATCTATGTAAAGCGCGACGCGCCTGAACAGTCCTAGGCAGGCACCGAGTGCGGCAGGACGGTGCGTTTTTTTCCGGCTCTCTGGGCAATGCTCCGTGCAGACAGCATGTCCCTCGTGCCGCGCCGGTTGAGGCGGCGCGTGCGTGGGCTAGTCCCGTGCTCATCAACCAGCTCGAGATCAAATGACGAGCAGAACCGCAGGTTTAGCAGGTCGCATATCTTTTTTGTCACGGCCATGTTGCCGCTGCCAATCCTGACAGTCTTTTTTCGTGCTCCAAGGCCAACCATGAGGTCGATCATGTGCGACACAAGCTCGTCAACGGACGTGTGAAACGACGTGCCAATCTCGCGCCCACAGTAAAAGATCGACAGGCCTGTGCGGCTGCCAGGATCAACTCCTAGCACAAGATCATCACCAAGTGGTCGATGACCTAGCTTTTGCATGATCATCCCGCATAACAGCACGGGGTGCGTCTCGGATGTCTCCTCGTGCAGCACTGGAACGTGCAGTCCCGCAGGGGTCTCGGCGCGCGTGGAGAGCACGAGATCTCCCCCGTATCCGGACATGCGAGACGGGGTGATCGAGTCAAAACGAACTCCAAGTGCGCGCAACGATCTCACAAACCTGTAATAGTGCCTGCCGTGTGCCGTGGCGACTGCTATCCTTGCGTCACGCAGCAGCATACCGTCAGAGCCTGACGGAGCCGCGGCGCTATGCCTTGAGTATCTCCGAGACGGCATAGTTGACGGCGTCGCCAAGGTTGGAGTCGATGCGCGACTGTATGTCAGCCAGGCGGGCATCGCCCTCGCTCTTTATGCGCGCTGACTCGGATTCGGCGTCCTTGCGAGCCTTGTCGACTATCGACTTGGCCTCGGCAGTGGCCATCTCGCGCACACGCCCCATCAAGGCATCAGACTCGGAGGAGGCCTTGGAGGCCAGTGACTTTTTCATGTCCGCGACGCGCCCGCCAAGCTCGTCAATGCCAGTCTCCACTGACCTGATCGAGCCCATCACGCCGCTTACCTGCGTCTGTGCCATCAGCAGGCGTGGCTCAGGGTCGCATAAATAAACCGTATTGCGCAGACGGGTGCCCTTTGGTGTGCCCGAGTCCCCACGGCGGAACGGGCATGCGCGGCGTGTGCCTGATCGTGCCCAGGGGTGTCACATGGATGGTGGGATTGGCAGGACTTGAACCTGCGGCCTCTGGTACCCAAAACCAGAATCATACCATGCTAGACTACAATCCCAGCACGGCGGCGCGAGCGGCGCCCCAATTTAACCCTGCCATGGCATATGACGCGGTTTCATTAAATATAGACCCCCGGCGGGCGCGATCCATGGGACGCGACGAGTATGTCAAGGCAGGCAAGATAGCGTCTGCGGCAAGGGAGACTGTCCGGGGCATGGACCTCAGGGGCAAGACTGCCCTTGAGATCTGCGAGGGCGTCGAGGCGGACATACGCAGGCGAGGCGCCGAGTGCGCATTTCCCGTAAACATCAGTGTCAACAATGTCGCCGCACACTATACGGCCGAGCCTGATGACACGCTAGTTATCGGCGAGTCAGACACGGTAAAGGTCGACATGGGTGCCCACATTGACGGCTACATTGCGGACACTGCCGTGACGGTGAACATGGATCCTGACTATGACGGGATAGTCAATGCTGCCGAGGATGCGCTAAGTGAGGCCATGGCAGTTGTGCAGGCCGGTGCCAAGACACGCGACATTGGGCGCACCATAGAGCGCACCATCAAGCGCCACTCGTGCAAGCCAATAGCAAACCTGACAGGGCATTCCCTTGACCAGTACGAGCTGCATGCGGGCAAGTCAATACCCAACACGTGGGCGGTGCGCTCATCATCCCTTGACGAGGGGGCAGCATACGCATGCGAGCCGTTTGTCACAACGTCAAAGGGATTGGGGTTTGTGCGCGATGGCAAGACAAAGAACATATTTGCGCTTGTGTCAAGAAAAAAGGCAAAGGACGATGCTGCAAACGAGATGCTGAACTACATATGGGAAAAGTTCAACGCGCTCCCGTTTGCTCGCAGGTGGCTTGAGCGCTGGGAGGCCGACGAGGCCGGACGCCTCCTTGACATCCTGGTCAAGTCAAGAGCCGTGCACGCATACGCGGTTCTCGTCGAGGCCGCAGGACAGAGGGTTGCGCAGGCAGAGCACACGTTTATCGCCGAGGACGGCCACGCGACGATCACGACGATCCCGTCGGAGAGCCAGAGTACACCATAGTGATGCGCGCTGCGCCGTTGCACTTGGGGCACTTTGCGTCGCCAAACACGGCATCACTGTCGGCGTGCTCGCGCGTCTCTGTTCCAGAGCACGAATCGCACCAGATGGCAGTAAGCAGAACCTTTGGGGGCTCGCGTCGCGACCATGGAAGCCTCATTGCAGCACCCCTGACGTGTTGCCCACGCCCATGACTGCGACGAGCTCGCCGCTGCGCGTGTTGTCCAGTATGGCGTCCCTTACTGCGTCTGTTGCCACGGCTGACGACTTTGCAATGGTTTCGGACATTGGCGAGAGCGCCTCAGTTATCGACACCTTGACTACCACAGAGTAGACAGGGATGCGCTCGCGCGTGGCCAGTGCCTCGATCGAGGCCCTCTCGGCCCCACTGCCCCCCATCGCAGCGCCAAACCCGTGCGCGACGGTGCCAGACTCCTCGCCCTCAAGCTTTAGGGCAGCGTCGACCATGACTATGGCATCAGGCCGTGTTGTGCTGACCATCGGGGCTAGCGCCTCCTCTAGCCGGCCCACCGTCGGTATGGGCCCGCGCGCCTTTATGAGAACCAGGCGCCTCCCGTCGAGATCCGTGTCAGCTGCGACGGTCTGAAACGCCACCTCGCGCTTTTCCAGGCCACCCATCATGGAGCCTACGACCATCGGCCCTATCCCGTCACCTATGGGCACGCACTTTGCAAATGCGCCCATGGCAGCACGCAGCCCATCGGCCTGCTCCATGACAAACGGCAGCATCATCTGCAGCGGGAGTATGAGCGGATAGTTGTTCTG
Source organism: Cenarchaeum sp. (assembly GCA_963692915.1). Taxonomy (GTDB): domain Archaea; phylum Thermoproteota; class Nitrososphaeria; order Nitrososphaerales; family Nitrosopumilaceae; genus JAHRAL01. Next base: position 471,595 of record OY843584.1, on the reverse strand, counting down.
CCTCTTTGCAGTGAGAAAGAGGTGTGTCACCATCGCATGGAGGGACTTGAGCGTCGCGCATACCTCCACTAGCGCCTGTGTGCGGGCTATCTCGAACTCGGGCATGTCCTTTGCAAGTGACGCAATGTGCGCCCTAGTCGAGTCATCACGCGAGCGGATCACATGGCGCACGCGCTCGACCATCCCTGCGGGATCCATGTCGATTGGCACTATTGTGAAATAGTCAAGAAACCTGTCAATCCTGTCCCTGAGTCCAGGCGCAATAGCCGTCTCGGCGTGTCGGACAATCTCATCCCTGGACTCGCTCGTGTATCCCCCCAGCTTGCTTATCTTTTTGCCAATCTCGCCGGACGTTATGTATAGCTGTATTCTCTGTCCGTAAAACACAAAGATGATCACTGGGAGTATCCAGACCAGCGTGAGAAGCGTGCTGGTGTCATCACCAAAGCTAAAGAACGACTCGAGTGTCTCTTCCAACGCACGAAATGCGATCCACGCTTCAAATTAAACCCTTGCCCGCAATCACGTGGGCTGTGAGGGCTTTAGGTAGTTTGCGTCGACTGTGACCGGAAGCGAGTATGCCGCATCTAGGAGAACCACAGTGGCCTCCTCCTTTTCGGCGTCTATGCGACTGACTGTTGCCTTCATGCCCTTGAATGGCCCGCCCGTAATCTCGACAGTCGAGTCAATTGCAAGCTGCGAGGCAGACGACTTTTTTATGAGATAGCCCTCGATGTCCTTAAAGTCGAGCTCTCCACGAAGCTGTCCGCGTATGTGCCTCACGCCATCGATTGCGCTGTACGCGAGGTTTGGGTCTGCAGCCTCGATAACGACATAACCCTTTAGGTTGTCGACTAGCAGGACAGACTGTATTCCAACCTTGCCAAGGCGCGTCTTTGCCTCAAGCATGTTCATGACGACCTTTTCCTGGCCTCCCGTGGTCTTTATCGCAAAGAGGTGAGAGTGTTCAGAAGCCGCGCTAGTTTCCATACGTGATCACCGAAAAGACGAACTGGATGATAAACCCTATAGAGCCCACGCACCCTATGCCGAGGAGTACCAGGCGCATATGCTGCATATAGTCGTCACGATCGGACTTTTTGGCCATCTTGACGGTGTTGGCCATGTTCTTGAACGTCTGCTTTGGGTTCATTGACGCACGCAAGTTAATATTGTGTCCTTATATCTTTTGTCCAGTGGATCTCCTCGTGGTGGGCATGGACGACCCCGCAGGCGTGAATATGGCCACTGCCCTAGGCGGGCAGGCGCCCACGCAGGGGGAGTCCACCGAGTGCGGCGGGTTTGACATCATGGCCATAGAGGGGCCGGCCATAGAGGCCGACACGCTCGAGGAGGGCATGGGCGGCAAGTATGACAGGGTCGTGTTTCTCTCCAGGCACGCAGCGGCGTCCGGGCGCCTTGCGCTGACGTGCCACAGCACGGGCAACTTTGGCGTCGCGCAGGCCGGAGGCCGCGACGCCGAGGTTGCGGTTCCACACTCACAGCTGATAAAGAGGCACATTCGCGCGCTCTGGGAGAACAGTGGCGCATTTGACGGGTTCCACCTGACCCTAGAGGCGACGCACCACGGTCCGACTGCGCTGCGCGTCCCTTCGGCGTTCGTAGAGGTCGGCACTAGTGAGGAGCAATGGCGTGATGCCAACCTGTGTGCGCGCGTTGCAGATGTCCTGCGCGGTGCGCTCCTCGAGAGCGGTGCGCCAAGCCCGGAGGCCGTATGCTTTGGCGGCGGGCACTATCCGGAAAAGTTTACGCGCGAGGCTGCCACCGGCGAGTTTGCGCCCGGCACAATAGTCCCAAGGCGCGCACTCGAGCTAGTCGACCGCACGATGATGGACCACATACTTGCCAGGAATGCCGGTGCGCGCGTTGCGCTCGTTGATGCGAGCGGCATGGGCCCGCACAAGGCGCGCATACTCGAAATGCTCCAAGAGTCCGAAATCGAGGTTGTGCGCCTTTGAGCGCAGATGCCGTAAAGCCGCGCAGCGCTCGCGCCAGGGTGTACCGCGAGCTCCTAAAGGTCAAGCGCGGCGAGGTCACGACATATGCGGACCTTGCTCGCGCGGCTGGCATTCCCGGCGGGCAGAGGGCAGTCGGGAACATGATGGCGACGAACCCCTGGCCTGGACTGGTGCCGTGCCACAGGGTGGTGCGCTCAGACGGCACGCTTGGCGGATATGCCCATGGAAGCGCCATAAAGGAGAGTATGCTCACACTAGAGGGAATAAGGGTGAGGCGCGGCAAGATTGTCGAGTTTGGCGACGCAAGGCACTCGTGGCGGCGCGCTAGGACGAGACGGACTCGGCAATGAGCGATCGCAGGTGCGCCTTGTTCCTCACAAGGTTGCCGCCGACACGCCCATAAAGGCGCCAAAATTCGGCGTTGGTTATCTCCTTGCGCTCCTTTGCTATCTTTAGCAGCCTGCGCAGGGAGCGAACCCTGGCGACGTGGTTCTCCTTTTTGCCCACGCGAGCACCCTGGCGTCCGCGCTTTGAGCCGGCCGTAGTGCCACGCTTTTTCTTTTGCGCACGCTTTTGGTCGGCGCGGCCATGGGATGTCCCGCTTGCCGGAACTATGCGTATCGTGTTTGCGGTGATCAGGCTGCGCACGTTCTCACGCGTGATTGCGTCTGCGATATCGTCAAGCTTTTCGGTGTTGAAGCGTATGCGCCCCGTGCCCACGCCGGTCACACGGGAGACGAGGAGCTTTTTGGCCCTAAGATTTACTACCAACTCGCTCCACCCTTGCGTTGAACACCTTGATGCCAAGCTCTGAGGCACGTGACACTATGGCCAGGCGCTTGCGCCTGCCGACGCTGTGGCCGAGGCGCACGCCGTCTGTTTTTGGATCGATCGAGGCCAGGCCGGCCACATTATGGACAAGGTTGTCCGTGTATCCTGAAGGGTGGAGTCCACGCGAGGCGACCGGACCGCCATATCCGGCCTTTACGAGCCCAGGGCGTCCACGGCTGAGCTGCTTGCGCTGGTGGTTGTCGACCCCCTTGGGCTTGCGCCACGTGGTCTGGAGCCTCACATACCTCCAGCTCTCCGGCCTCACAAAGTCCGGCCTCGTCTCCGAGACGCGCTTGCGAGCCTCAATGCGCTCCTTGTTTATGGGCATCGTGCGCCACACGCTCGATTTTTTGAATAAATAGCTTCGTATGCCGGCGTCCGCTATGCCTGAAAAGAGATAAAAGGGAATTTTTGCGGCCTGTGCTCACACATCATGGCCTCTAGAGTACTGGTGTCAGGCGTGAAAGGGACTGGCCTCTGAGGCTAGCGCAGCCGACTTTGGCGCGCAGATACGCGAGTTTGGCCTCCGGCCGGCGCGCGTGCACCGGAACCTCGATCCGGCCGAGATCACGGCCATAGCAGTCAACGCCGGCGAGGGCGTCGTCTCCTCCACTGGAGCCCTGGCGGTCCAGACGGGCAAGTACACTGGCCGCTCGCCGTCTGACCGGTTTATCATCGACGACGAGATCACGCATGACACTGTGGACTGGGGCTCGATAAACAAAAAGTTCGATCCATCAAAGTTTGAGGCCCTGGCCGAGAGGATGAAGCAGAGTGCAGACGGCAAGGAGCTGTATGCCTTTGACGGGTTTGTTGGGGCAGATCCGCAGACACGAATGGCAATACGCGTCATAAATGACCATGCGTGGCAAAGCCTGTTCGCACGGCAGCTCTTCATCAGGCCAACGGCAGCCGAGATGGCATCCCATGTTCCCGAGTTCACCGTCCTATGTCTCAACGACTTTGAGGCCGACCCCGCCAGGGACGGCACGCGTTCAGAGGCGTTTATACTAATTGGCATAAAGCAGCGCCTGGTCATTATCGGCGGAACACGGTATGCGGGCGAAATGAAAAAGGCGCTATTTTCGGTAATGAACCATGTCCTGCCCGGTAGGGATGTCCTTCCGATGCACTGCTCGGCAAACATAGGGGCAGACGGCAAAACCGCACTTTTTTTTGGGCTGTCAGGAACCGGCAAGACGACGCTGTCAGCCGATCCGTCGCGCAGGCTAATCGGTGATGATGAACACGGCTGGTCACCCACAGGAACATTCAACATGGAGGGTGGATGCTATGCAAAGTGCATAAATCTCAGGCGCGAGGCAGAGCCGCAGATATGGGGAGCAATAAGGCCGGGCGCCGTTCTCGAGAATGTCGTGCTCGACTCAGAAACACGCGAGCCAGAATTTGATGACGGGAGCTTTACAGAGAACACGCGCGTGGCATATCCGCTAGACTATATTCCTGGGGCAGTCTCGCCGAGTGTGGGGGGACATGCCAGTGTGATCGTCTTTCTCACGACTGACGCGATGGGCGTCCTGCCGCCAGTCTCACGCCTCACGCGAGGTGGATCAATGTACCACTTTATGTCCGGATACACGAGCAAGCTTGCAGGCACTGAGCGGGGCATAAAGGAGCCAAAGGCCGTCTTCTCGGAGTGCTTTGGAGCCCCGTTCATGCCACGGCCGGCAGCCGAATACGCGCGCATGCTAGGCGACAGGATTGACGCCCATGGCACGTCGGTGTACCTGATAAACACGGGCTGGACTGGCGGGCCGTATGGCACAGGCAAGCGCATTGCCATATCGCACAGCAGGGCAATAGTCGCAGCAGCCGTAGGCGGGACTCTTGACCACGCAAAGTATGTGCACAACGGCACGTTCAACCTAGATGTGCCCGAGGCGTGCCCTGGCGTGCCCGAGGCGATGCTGGATCCGAGGGCGAGCTGGGCCGACGGGGTCGCATATGACGCAATGGCCTCACGCCTGGCCCGCATGTTCGTCGACAACTTTGCAAAGTTTGGCGACGCGTTTGGGGACATCGCCTCGGCCGGACCCCCCGCGCAGTAACCACGCCGCAAGTGCGTCAAATGCTAATAAAATGGGCTGTCGTGGACTGCCCATGGGCAGGATAGCCCGCAGTCTAGCAGAGGAGGCACACAGTATGCATGATGACGGGCCGCTCTGTGACCACTGCGCAGGGAGGGCATTTTTGCGCCGTGCGCGCGCAACTGACGCAGCACGGCTGGGCAAGAGGCTGCGCGAGGCTGCAGGGTACGCCGAGGCCACAAGGTGTTCTGTGTGCCGTGGACTCTTTGCGAGACTCGATGCGGTCTGTGACGAGATGGTTCGCCTGTCATCTGAGATCGAGTTTGGCACGTTTCTTGTCGGCGCGACGCTAAAGCCGTCTGTCCTAGATGCCGATGACTCGATGCGCTCAAGATACAGGCTGCGCGGCACGCCGAGCATAAAGGCCGATGTCACACACACGCTCTCGAGGATGTTTGCGCGCAGAACGCACACTCGCGCAGACACAAAATCACCCGAGATGACCCTAAAAGTTGACCTCAGGGACGGATCCGTCAGCATCGAGACTCGTCCCGTGCATGTGCGCGCAAGCTACACAAAAGAGTCGCGCGACATGCCGCAAAAGCAGGAGCGCTGCAGGGTGTGCTCTGGCAAGGGATGTGTCAGGTGCGGCAGGCGCGGCATGTCAGGAACGTGCAGCGTCGAGGGAAGGCTCGCCGAGTTTCTGTGTGATGCGCTTGGCGCCAGGCAGGCAAGGTTCTCGTGGTGTGGAAGCGAAGAGCGCGGCGGGAGGGTCAGCGGGAGGGGAAGGCCATTCTTTGTGAGGCTTGCATGCCCGACAAGGAGGCGGGTGGCGTTCCCAAAACGCGTGAATCTTGGTGGCGTTACGCTGCTGTGCGCGCACCGCGTGAACACGCCCCCCAAGACAGCTCCGGCCTTTTCGCTAACGGCCATTCTTGACATTGGGTCAGACGAGGAGATCGGCGAGGAGTCCATTGCGAGCCTCCGATCGCTTCGTGGTCCGGTGACTGACTATGGGACACGGATGCAGCGGCGCACCATACACTCGGTGTCGTACAGAAGGTCATCGCCACGATCATTCACGCTACGCCTCAGGGTCGACGGCGGGTTTCCCATACGCAGGTTCGTCGAGGGACCTGATGTCAGCCCAAACGTCTCTGACCTCCTTGAGGTTCGTTGCTCCTGCAAGTGTGCTGATTTTGCCGACGTGGACATTGCCGATGCCCCGGATCGTGCGAAATCTTGATAATAGCGACATGCTCGACTCGCGCACGGCATTGGGATACGGTCGCACTCACGTCATATCAGGCATCACGCGCGAGATGGTCGGCGAGCGCGTTGGCATAGCGGGCTGGGTCGAGGACAGCAGGGCCCTTGGCAAGGTGACGTTCCTGACCATTCGCGACCACACCGGAGTTGCGCAGGCAATAGCAAAGGGCAGCCTTGCCGATGAGGCCTCGTCGATAGCGCGGCAGAGTGCCGTGCGCGTGACCGGTCCGGTGCAGGAGACGCGCGCGCGCGGGCTGGACTATGAGATATCCGCCGAGGAGGTCACCGTCCTTGGGCAAGCAGCGCAGATGCTCCCCATAGACCCAATAGGCAGGCTTGAGAGCGGAATTGACGCACGTCTCAACGCACGCGCGCTAGACATGCGCAACGCAAAGAGTGCGGCAATATTTCGCCTCCGCGCCGGCGTGCTCTCATCGCTCAGAAACACATTTGCAAGTCTCGGATTTATGGAGATAACAACGCCAAAGATAATCGGGAGCGCAAGTGAGGGCGGCGCAAACCTGTTCTCCCTAGAGTATTTTGGACGCACTGCATACCTTGCGCAAAGCCCACAGCTCTACAAGGAACAGATGACCATGGGCCTGGGCAGCGTGTACGAGATTGCCAACTTTTACCGTGCTGAAAAGTCCCACACCGGCAGGCACCTAAGCGAGTTTACCAGCGTTGACATTGAGGCGGCGTTCATGGACGACGAGGATGTCATGCACACACTCGAGGAGCTTGTCACCACAGCGTGCGCTGATGCTGCAAGTGTCATGGAGGGCACGATTGGCACGCCGAACAGGCCGTTTGAGCGCGTGACGTACACGCAGGCAGTAGATGAGCTGCGCGAGGCAGGCGAGGACATTAGCCAGGGCGATGACCTCCTTGACTCGCACCTCAAGATAGTCGGCAAGAACCACCCCGGATTTTACTTTCTTACCGGCTGGCCGACTGCGCTAAAGCCGTTCTACATAATGCCGCGAGACAATGACGCATCGATCTCGCACTCGTTTGACCTGCAGCACGGGCACCTAGAGCTCTCCTCGGGCGGCACTAGGCTGCACGATCCGGCGATCCTGCGCGAGCGCCTAAAGGAGCAGGGCCTGGATCCCGCCGGCTTTGGCCCACACCTGGAGTCGTTTGCGTGGGGAATGCCGCCGCACTCGGGGTGGGGCATGGGCCTGGACAGGCTCGTCACGCTCATCGCCGGCCTTGACAACGTCAGGGAAGCCGTCCTGTACCCGCGCGACCCCGACAGGCTCTCGCCCTAGGACAGGCGCGAGGCGACCTCTTGGGCAAACTCTAGCGTGGAGAGCGTGCCGCCTATATCGCGCGTCTTGGCTCCAGATGCAACCGTGCCGTATACCGCATCAGAGAGGCCAGAGGCGGCCCTGGTGCAGTGCGGATCGTCCCTGGTCCGACCCAGCCATTCTAGCATCATGCATGCCGAGAGGATGAACGATGACGGGTTGGCTGACTGAGTGCCGGCAATGTCAAAGGCAGCCCCGTGGACAGGCTCAAAGATGGCAGCGGACTCTCCAATGTTTGCAGCCGGCGCCATTCCAAGGCCGCCGACTGCTTGTGCTGACTCGTCAGAGAGTATGTCCCCGAACATGTTCGTCGTGACAATAACGTCAAACTTTTGCGGCTCGCGAATGAGGTTCATGGCGCACGCATCAACGTACATCTCGTCAAACTCAATGTCCTCATACTCGGAGGCCACGCGCGCGCACGCGCGGGAGAATATCCCGTCGGTGATGCGCATCACGTTGGCCTTGTGAACGCACGTGACGCGGCGCTTTTTTGCGCGTGCCCTGGCCTCCTCAAACGCGCAACGCGCTATCCTCTCAGACGCGCCATCAGACACCGTTCTGAGCGCAACGCCGGCGCCGCCTCCAAGGTCAACTTCTCCGCCGGTGTACACGTCCTCGGTGTTTTCGCGCACGATGACAAGATCAATGTCCTCACGAAGTGCCGGCATTCCCGGATACGAGCGTGCCGGTCTTATGTTTGCATAGAGATCAAGCTCGCTTCGAAGGAACACGATCACGTCCCTTGCGCTCTCGCCGACAGGGGCCTTGAGGCACGCATCAGAGGAGCGGATCGCCTCAAGCGTTGCCTCTGGCATGGCATTGCCGCATGAGGCGAGGGCAGCATCGCCGGCCTGCACGCGCTCTATTCCAATGTCCACGTGGAGCGCGCTGCGAGCCTTATCGAGGACAAGCTCCGTGGCATCGGCAAGCTCGGGGCCAATTCCGTCACCCGTGACAAGCGATATGCGGTGCATGGAGACGTCGGCCTGCCGGCACTCACGCACCGGCCCTCTGGAGGGCTGCCATTCCGGTGCGCGCGACCTCTATTATCCCAAACGGTCTGACAAGATCCTCAAAGGCAGACACCTGGTCAGGCGGTGCAGTAAGCTCGACCATTATCGAGTCACGCCTGACATCATGCACCTTGCCGCCGTACGCGAGTGCAAGCTTGTTTATCTCCATGCTGTCCTTTGCGCCCCCAAGCCGTATCTTGAATATCGCAAGCTCGCGAAACACGGTCTTGTGCTCGTCAAGTGAGGACACCTCTACGGTGTCGATGAGCTTGTTGAGCTGCTTTATCATCTGGGCCACCTGGCGGGAATCCTGGTTGCTCACGGATATCGTCATTCTTGAAAACTCTGGATCCTCTGTCGGTCCCACAGATATGCTCTCAATGTTAAAGTTGCGCGATCTGAACAGGTGTGTCACCTTCCAGAGTATCCCAGGCCTGTTCTCCACCTTTATCGATAGTATTGTCAACGCCAAATCACCTCACGACGGCAGGATCATGTCCCGCAGCGGCGTTCCTGGCGCCACAAACGGAAGCACGTCCTCCTCCGGATTTATTGGTATGTCAATCACCGTTGCCACGTTGTTCGACAGCGCGGTGCGTACGGCCGAACCAATCTCGTCGAGCGATTCAGCCTTGATGCCCTCGGCGCCATACGCCTGGGCGAGCTTTACATAGTCAGGACACTCCTTTTGGTCAACTCCTATCATCCTGCGCTCATAGAACGTGCGCTGCCATTGCGCGACCATGCCGAGCAAATAGTTGTTGATGAGGAACACGATTACCGGGATGTCCTCAGTCACCGACGTTGCCAGCGAGTTCTCTGTCATGTTAAAGCTGCCATCGCCGGCAATGTCAATTACGGGCACATCAGGGCGCGCGACCTTGGCCCCAATGGCCGCAGGAAAGCCCCACCCCATGGTTCCAAGCCCTGTAGAGCTAAAGAACGTGCCAGGCTCAATGACATTGTAAAAGAGCGAGGCCCACATCTGGTGCTGCCCGACCTCCGTGGTCACTATTGACTCGGCTGGCAGAACGTCGCGCAGACGCTTTAGTATGCGCGATGCCACCATCTCGCCGCTTGGAATCTTTAGGTTTTCCTGCCAATAGTCGCGCGTCTCCTTTGCGTGACGAACCCAGGCGCCCTCCTCACGCGCCGAGGGAGACCGTTTTTGGAGCATCTTTACCATGATGCGCAACGACGAGCGCACGTCACCGACGACGGCGACGCTTGTCTTCTGGTTCTTGCCAATCTCGGCCGGATCCACGTCCATGTGTATGATCTTTAGGTTCTTTTCAAACTCCTCAAACGTCCCGACAGACCTGTCCGAAAAGCGTGTCCCTATAGCAAGTACGCAGTCAGCCTCGGTCATTATCTTGTTGGCCTCTGCATGCCCGTGCATGCCGATTGGCCCGAGGGATAGCGCATGGTTTTCGGGAAAGGCGCCCTTGCCCTTGAACGTTGTCGCAACGGGTATCAGGAGCATCTCGGCTATCGCCTGCAGTTCGGCGAATGCCGAGGATATTATTGTCCCGCCGCCGGCAAGTATCACGGGCTTTTCTGATGATAGGAGGAGGTCTATGGCGCGCTCGATGCTAGGTATGTCAGGATCCGTCCATGGATGGTATCCGCGTATGCGAAACTCGTCTGGAAACGTCATCTCGGCAGTATCAGTCTGCACGTCCTTGGGAATGTCAACGAGAACCGGTCCAGGCCTGCCCGTCTCGGCGATAAAGAACGCCTTTTTGGTCGATTCTGGAATTTCGTCTGGTGCGCGAGGCTGGAACGCGTACTTTACGACAGGGTTTGCCATTCCTATAATGTCACTCTCCTGAAATGCGTCACGCCCAATCATCTTTACCGGAACCTGGCCCGTGATTGCCACCATTGGAGCCGAGTCGGCGTACGCCGTCGCGATTCCGGTTAGGAGGTTTGTTGCGCCGGGTCCGGATGTCGCAAAGCAGACGCCAGGCTTGCGGCTGACGCGACCAAAGCCGTCGGCCATGTGCGCAGCGGATTGCTCATGGCGCACTAGTATGTGGCGTATGTCAGACTTTGAGAGCTCGTCATACATTGGCAGGTTGGCCCCACCGGGAAGCCCAAAGACCTGCTTTACGCCCTCTCCGTCGAGGGCGTGCATGAGTGCCGTGGCTCCCATCATCTCTGCCATTTCGCGCATGTGGCAAGTCGGCATGGTTTAAAGCGTTGGTATGAGTGCGCATCGCCTTAAAAGGTCATGGGGCGTAGCACGTGGATCCGCTGCCTGCCATGCGGCGTGTGGCATCGCGCCGGCATGCCCTTGCACGCACACGCACCCTGGGCGCGGTTGCGTTAAATCAGGCATGCCCTGAGCGAGGCTCATTGCCCGAGATAACCCCCGAGATTGCCGCATTTCTCAAGCGCGTGCGCCTCGGGTTTGTGGCCACAGTCTCCCCTGCCGGCAGGCCAAATGTCTCGCCAAAGGGAACCATAGTCCCGCTTGGCTCTTCACACCTAGCCTTTGCGGACATTCGCTCGCCAGACACCATGGCAAACATTGCCAAAAACCCCGCAGTCGAGATTAGCGCAATAGACCCGCTCTCACGTCGCGGGTACCTCTTTGTCGGAAAGGCCCGCGCTTGCGCCTCTGGCCCCGAGTTTGAGGATGCGATGCGCGCCTACTCTGAGATGGGAGTTCGTAGTCACATCAAGGCAGTCGCAATAGTTGACGTAGAGTCGATCTCGGAGGTGACATCGCCGCTGTATGACACCGGAATGCGCGAGGAGGAGATACGCGAGGCATGGACGCGGCGTTATGGCATGCACTAGTCGGCATCGTCATCATGCGCCAGCTCTTCAAGGCGCTTTTTGGACTTTGTGTGCTCGCGTCTCTCCTTTTCGAGCAAGGCGCGAAGTGTTGCAATCTCCTTGTCCGCCGCATCAATCCTGTCGTTGAGCGATGCGACCATTGAGCTTGCAGCGCGCATGACATCGGCTCCACCTCCAGGTTTTGCCTGCGAGGCCTTGTTGGACTCTTTGATCATTGATCGTGTCTTTTGGAGCAGCTCGCCAAACTTTTTGAGCTCTGCCTCGGCAGCCTTGCGCCTTTGCGCAATTCCGTCAAGCTCTGATGCGGCCTCGGCGATCTTTGAGTTGAGCTCTTCTAGCGCACGCTGCCTAGAGTCAAGCTCCGTGTTAACCCTTGCAAGCTCGCTGCTTGCGTCCTCGCGACTTCGCAGGTTTGAGCGAACCTCGGCATACTGGAGCTCTGATTCCCTGATCTGCGCGTCAAGCTCGTCAGCCCTTTTTTTGAGCTTTTCGCACGCGGCATTTGCAACTGTCGACTCGCGTCTCTTGGCCGCAAGCTCCCCCTTTGCCGCAAGAAGGCTCCCAACTGCTCCGTCATACTCTTTTTTCACGCTCTCGAGCTTGGCGTTTAGCGCATCAATTGAGCGCGACGCCGTGACCGTGCGCGCGTCAATGGCAGTGTCGGCATCCTTTGGGTGCTCATCCTCGCTCAAGGCGTCCGTGCCGGCATCAGCAGGAGGGGCAGTCTCTGTCTCCTGTATCCCCTGGGCATCGTGACCCTCGTCGTGCTTGTCGGCATGCGAGTCGTCGCCTTCCACGCCACTGCCGTCATCATCGCCCCCGCGTCGGAACCAGCGCATGACGCCGGCTGCGCGATTGCCCGAATTTGTTGCTTTCATGCCCTGCGCCTCCCACGCACAAAGCTTAGGTAAAACCCCGCGCCTCCGGCGGCAAATCCGGCGATGATGGCGGCGATTCCGAGGTTTGGCGAGTCAGCGAGGTAGATCGGCGCAGTCACAAACGTGAGCGCCCCGAGGATGATCAGGAAAAAGCCGCCGCTGCGCCGGCCCGCGCCCTGCCCCGCGTGGTATGCCATGGCTCAGAGGCTCCCCCTTATCATGGAGGCCACCTTTGCTGCGCCAATGTCACGGACAAACTTGCCAAGCCTCGGGCCAGACGGTGCCCCTATGACGATAAGGTAGATTGTGCGAAACATCTCGCGCGGCTGCACGCCGTGGCGCCGCGAGGCCTCACGCACGGCATCCTGCGCGTCGGCCTGCGCGTCAAGGGCGTCGGCCAGCTCGGATAGCGCTGCGCGCATGGCATCATCCTCAACCTTCATGTCAGCCTCCCCGTGACCCCCAAAGTCATCTGCGTACCTGCCGGCAAGCTCTATTGCCCCTGCTAGCCCATCACCGGGTTCCTTGATCGTGCCGTACTCGACGAGCTTTTTGGCGACAAGATTCGCCCTGTCGTCCCGAAACACGCGCGCAAGCTCGACGAGGAGCGAGTATGGCGCGCGTTCCTGCGGCGCATCAGGCGGGTCTAGGAGGTGCGCGTACTCGTAGAGTCCCCTGAGGCGCTCGAGGCGCTCGGCGTTGGGTTCGGCGACAATTCCAAAATAGGTGCGCTCTAGGCCCGCAAGCTCGTCCATAAGTTGCGGTATGTCCTCCACGCCCACGCGACGCGCCCCCTTTATCCTCTTGAAGAGCAGGAGGAGGAGAGACTGTGGTGTGCCATAGCGCAGCCACGCCTGGGGCGTAAAGACGTTGCCCGAAGACTTTGATATCTTGCCGCCTGAGCGGTCAAGGAACATCTCGTATTTCACGTGGTGTGGCGGCGCGCGCGACAGCACGTTCTCAGAGACCCAGTCATTGACCATCACAGAGTCCATGATGTCCTTGCCATACGCCTCAAACCTCACGTCAAGCGCTGTCCATCGTGCGGCAAACTCGACCTTCCAGGCGAGCTTGCCACGTCCGCGTGTCGCGTCAGTCTCGCCGGCATGGCCGCACCCGCGCACCAGCGCATGGCCAATCTCGGCGTCAACGCACTCATAGCTGATCCTGCCGGCGCCAAGATGCTCACGCGCGACTGCCGTGTAGAGCCGACCGCACGAGTCACACACCGGCCAGTACGGCAGCGTTCCGCGAAACTTGTCCTGTCCTGTCGCGTCTGCAATGTGCGCGCCGATCCGGTCGGCGGCCTCGAGTATTGCGACGGTCTGGGCCGCAAAGCGGCCCTCCGCGTAGGCCTTTTGCGCGCTAATGTGCGTGTGTGGCACGCCTAGCGTGTCGAGGGCCTCGAGCAGGAGGCTGCTCATGTGCGAGCCATATGACTCGTGGCACCCGTGCGGGTCGGCAATGTCCGAGACGGGACGGCCAATCTGCCCCTCAAGGGATGCCCCTTCGAGTCCGGCCGGCACCTTTCGCAGCCCGTCGAGGTCATCCGAGTATGCGACTAGCTCGGAGCGGTACCCCAGGTTTCCAAGCGCAAGGCTCACGCCGTATGCCCTGACGGCATCGCCGAGGCTGCCGATGTGCGGCACGCCCGAGGCGCCAAGCCCGCTCTCGACCCTGAGGAGTCCGGTGTCGCGCCCAAGTGACACCTCGCGCTCGACTAGCTCCGAGGCGAGCTTGTCTATCCACGTCCCCCGTCCGATCGTGCCGCTCAACGCCCAATCCCCCTTGCCATGTATGGGCCAAGCCTCCTGTACCCATGGCGCGCATAATAGCCGCGCGTGCCGACTGCGCTGATGACTAGGAGCGTAGAGGCGGCAAAGTCATCATGTGCGATCCTTTCTGCCTCGCGCAACAGGCGCGCGCCGATTCCAGAATGCTGTATGCCCGTGCCGTGTCCACCTATGCGAACCTGCTGGCCGAGCACGTGCAGCTCGCGCACAATGCACGAGCCGGCCCCGACCTCGGGCCTATGCGCTGACGGACCGGGCCTGCGAAGGCGAAGATAGCCATAGGTGCGCGAGTCCGAATCCTCCATGGACAGGAACGCCTCACTTCCGCGCGAGGACGCGTAGTCGATTCGGCGCAATGACAGGCCACCGTCGGGAATGGAGGAGACTCCGGCAAGGCCGGCCTCGCGGCACCTGATGCACGCGCAGCTCGTGCCATCACGCCGCATTCTCTCATGGACGGCCTGGCGCAGGTTTCCGGCACGCGCGCCGGCGATGATCTCGCTGCCGGGTATCTCGCGCTGCACGCGCATTATGCGCACCCATGGCGGAACGTTGGCCTTTATTCTTGCGAGAAGGTCGACTGTCTGCTCCTCGCTTCGCGCCTCATAGAGGCCAGAGGCGTACTCGTCGTGCATCTGTGTGCCCGGCAGGACGAGGAGCGGATAGATCTTTAGCATGTCTGGCCGCAGGTCAGGATCCTCCCAGAGCCGCCCAAAGTCCTCTATGTCGTCCTCAATAGACATTGTCGGCAGGCCGGACATCATGTGGGCGACGACCTTGTAGCCCGCATCACGCGACACGCGCAGTGACTCTACGACATCGGCGTACGTGTGTCCCCTGTTGACTGCCCTGTACACGCGCTCGCGCAGGCACTGTATGCCTATCTCGACGCGCGTTGCGCCGAATTCGAGCATTGCGTCCACGTGGGCACGCCTGCAATAGTCCGGCTTTGTCTCGATCGTCAGGCCCACGCAGCGCGAGGAGGCGCGCTCGTTGAGCGACTTTGCCCCATCAAGCGTCGCCGAGGCGCCCCCGTTGAGCGCGCCATAGCAGGACATGACAAACCACTCCTGGTATTCTGGCGGCATAAAGAGGAACGTCCCGCCCACTATGACAATCTCCACCTTTGAGGTGTCATGGCCGCGAGCCCCAAGGCGCGCAAGGGCCGAGCGCACCTGCGTGCCGGGATCGTACGAGGAGGCCATCGCGCCGGCCGCTATGGGCTCGCTGCCCGTATAGCTGTTAGGCGTTCCGCTTGCCGGCCCTCCGGGACAGTACGTGCACCTGCCGTGCGGACAAGAGTATGGCATCGGCATCACGGCGATGACTGCGACTCCAGAGGCCGTCTTTATGGGACGCTTTAGGAGGGCCGCGCGCGCGCGTTGGGTGACACCGCCATGCGCGAGTATCTCCTCGTTTGACGGTATGCGCCCAAGCGAGTGCCTGGCGCACGCGTCGCGTATTATCGAGCGCACGGCGCTCGCACCATGATCTGCGGCACCTAGTGCCCCAAGTATCTCCGCGCATGCGCTGGCAAGCCGGTTCCCATGCACCTGTTTCATTGCGCGCACGATATCCGACCCTGCATAAATTCTGTATGGGTGCCACACGCTGCCCTAGCGCCGTCTTTTGGCAGTTGCGCGCCGACTCACCCTCCTGCGCACAGTGGTCTTTGCGACACGTCGCCTCACGGGACGTGCCCTCTTTACAGTCGTCCTCTTTCGCGTCGTGCTCCGCCCAGTGGCTCTTTTTGCGACTCGCCGCCGTGCCGCACCGCTAGACGTCGTTCTCTTGCGGACAGTCGGCCTTTTCCTAGTGACGGTGCGCTTTCGTGTCGTCGGCTTTTTCCTCGCAGTCGTGCGCGAGGACGGCCTCCTCCGCGACGTCGTCGCCCTGGTCTTTTTGCGCGTCGTCTTGCGCTTTGGTCGCCTTGTCGCCGATGTCTTGCGCGCGCCAGCCCTGGCCGGTCGCCTCTTTTTCCTGGCAGGCGACGCCCTCTTTTTTGCAGGCGTCTTCTTGGACGTGCCGCCTAGCTGGGAGCGGAGGTTCTTTAGCTTGATGAGCTCGACCCTTAGAAGCGAGAGCTGCTTGTCAATGTCCGTGCCCGAGCTTCCCGCCGATGCTGACTGCTGGCACTCGGGGCAGAGGGCGCGCTTGCCATCGTACTTCATTGTCTCGCGCGTCACGGCCTTGCCGCACTCGGAGCACGATGTCACATAGTCTTCAGCCAAAGCAGTGAGGCAGCCCCCCATGCGATATGATTTAAGGCTTATGGCCATCCGCTATGTCTTCGCCATTGATAGGCGTGTCCTCGGGCGGCACAAAGACAAACTCCCTTCCCTCGTGCGGGTTGTCTGACCGGTCCTTGCGCTTCGCGCCGTCCCTCTTGGCATAGTCGAGCTTTAGCCAGATTGGCGTGATTATTGTCGTGACTGCCACCATTATCACGATCGTCGAGTAGACGCTCCCCGTCAGGACCCCGGAGGAGACACCGACGCCGGCGACGATGAGGCCCACCTCGCCGCGCGAGATCATCGCAATGCCGACACGCATTCCCTGCGCCTTGTCCTTGAGAAAGTACCATGACGGCAGGCCGCATCCAAAGAGCTTTGTGACAATGGCAATGACGATCATGACCCCGCTCAGCATAAGGATGGTCCCGTCAACCTCCATAAAGTTAACCTGTGCGCCAATTATGGCAAAGAACAGCGGCGCAAATATCAGTCCCACCTTGCTGATAAAGTGCTCGACCTTGTCTATAACCTTGGTCGTCGATAGCGCCATGCCGACTGCAAACGCGCCAACTATGGGAGAGAGTCCAATAGATCCAGCTATCGCTGCGGCGCCAAAGAATATTGCCGTCACAATGCCCTCGACACTGCCCTTTGCGTGCCACAGACGGGGGGCGACCAGCTTGGGAACTATGAACACTGCAGAGATGAGCATTGCCGCAAAGAACCCAAGAACCTGCATTATGGTTATTGCGACGTCAGTCAGCTCGATGGAATCTATTCCCCCATCTGCGCCAAGCGATGTGACCACCGAGAGGACGGCAATTGCCAGAATGTCATCAACGATTGCCGCGCCGATGATGAGGCGCGCCTCGGGCGTCTTTATCTTTCCAAACTCGGTGAGAACCTGAAGCGAGATGGCTATGCTCGTTGCGGTGAGTGCCGTGGCGATCATCATCGACTGGAGCGCATCAAAGCCGAATGCCTGAAACACCCACAGTCCGGCAAAAAACGGGAGAACGACCCCTATTGTGCCAACGGTGAACGACTTTTTGCCGCCACGCAAAAACTCGCGGGGCGTCATCTCCATTCCGGCCATAAAGAGGATAACTATGGCGCCGATCTCCCCGAGGACACGCAGCTCGCTGCCGAGCTGCAGGAGCGGCTCACCATCATACACCAGAAACGCGCCGAACGCAAATGGGCCTATGATCATGCCAGCGAGGAGCTCGCCGAGGACTATGGGCAGGCGGATCCTCATAAAGAGCTCGGCCATGAGCTTGGCCGCCACGAGGAGTATTCCTACCCCTATGATCGTCTGGATAAAGTGGGACTCGACGGCCAACGCGCGCGGGGTCGCGAGCGGCGTGATATAAGGGGCGCGCCGCCTGGTGCGGCGTGCCGCCACTCTTTAATACAAAAGAGCGCCGCCTGCCCCACGATGCTCGACAGCCTGCGCAAGACGCTCTCGCCGGCGCTGGGGCGCCTCGGGCGTGCGGCTGCGGCCACCGGCATATCGCCGTCGGCATGGACCGCGATCGGCCTTGTGGCCGCCTTGGTGTCAGCAGCCCTCTTTGGGATCAACTCTGGCCACTCGATCGCACTAGCCGGAGTTGCGCTCCTCGCCTCGGGGTTCCTTGACATCGTCGACGGTCAGGTCGCACGCGCATCGGGCAGGGAGACGGCGCGTGGGGCGTTCCTGGACTCCGTCTCAGACAGGGTCGCCGAGGCTGCCATATTCATCGCAATCCTGGTCGGCGGCGTTGCCTCACCGCACCTCGTGATCACCGCGCTGGCCCTCTCGCTCATCGTGAGCTATACTAGGTCAAGGGCAGAGTCGCTCGGCGTGAGGCTCGCCGGCATTGGCGTGGGCGAGCGGGCCGAGCGCCTGGTCATAATAGCCGTAGCAGCAATAGCTGCCGGCTTGGCCCAAACGGCGTCAATAATGGACTATGCCATGATGCTCGTGTGCGTCCTTGCGGGAGTGACAATAGTGCAGCGCGTCATTCGCGCATCAAGGCAGCTGGACGGCTAACGCAGCCTGCCGCGCTTTCTTCTCGAGTCAGCCGAGCGAATCTTTAGTATTCCAAAGTGTATGGCGCATGATATGCAGTACCACTTGAGAACCCGCGGCGAGGCGATGTATGTGCCCTGTGCGCGAAGCTCCTTTGCGA
This sequence comes from Cenarchaeum sp., assembly GCA_963692915.1. GTDB lineage: Archaea > Thermoproteota > Nitrososphaeria > Nitrososphaerales > Nitrosopumilaceae > JAHRAL01. Next base: position 453,258 of record OY843584.1, on the reverse strand, counting down.
GCTGGTGCTCCACGAGGTTTAGCCTAGATGTGACCTTTTTGGCCTTGTCTTTTGGAACTGTCTGTCCGCAGTTGGTGCACTGGACAACTCCAGAGGAGCCCTTGCCGCCCTTTTTGCGTCCCCTGCTTGCCCGCTTTAGTGGCATGGCACGCTCCCGGACTGCCCGTTTATAATCCTGATGGGCAGATCCGCATCAAAGGCGCGCACCGGCACCTGCGCACGTGGCACCCTAGCGCACCCTGGAAAGGCGTGCGTCGACCTCATCCCAGTTGACAACGTTCCACCACGCCGCAACATAGTCAGGTCGCTTGTTCTGGTACTTTAGGTAATACGCGTGCTCCCAGACGTCAAGGCCCAGCAGGGGCACAAGACCCCGTGTGCGCGGGCTGTCCTGGTTTGGCATCGCGGCATACTCCACCTTTGATGATGACGGGTTGTAGGCGAGCCATCCCCACCCGCTACCCTGTATGACTGCAGTGGTGGAGGAGAACTTTTCCTTAAAGTCTGCAAAGTTTCCAAATGCAGACGAGATCGCATCGGCCAGCGCGCCCCCCGGCTCACCGCCACCGTTGGGCGACAGGCTGGGCCAAAAGAGCGAGTGGTTGTCAAACCCGCCGCCGTTAAAGTTGACTGCTCCTCGAACCCCCTCGGGGACGCTAGAGAGCGAAGCCAGGAGCGTCTCTATGTCCATGCCCTGTACATCTGCTGGGCACTTTTCGAGTGCGGCGTTGAGCTTGGCCGTGTATGCCTTGTGGTGCCTAGAGTGGTGTATCTCCATGGTCTGGGCGTCAATATGGGGCTCTAGGGCATCATGCGCGTATGGAAGTGCGGGAAGCTCGTGCTTTGCCAACGAGACAAGGCTCAATCGGGGGTTAATTTAACGGTTTATGATGCCAGGGGCCCATACGCCGGATAGCTAGGCAATGTCGATGCCATTGACCCTGACGCCGCTTCCGGGGCCAATGTGGCCTATGACCTGTGCCCCAATCCTGTGCCGGCGCAGGGTAGAGACAATCCCGTCTGCCTCTGACTCGGAGGCGATGACGCAGAGGCCAACGCCCATGTTGAACGTCCTGTACATCTCGGCGTCGGCCACGCCCCGCGAGGCGATGAGATCCATAATCGGCGGCGTGCGTGGCAGCGAGTCGATCTCGTAGGAGACGCGCCGCAGGCGAAGGAGGTTTGAGAACGCGCCGCCGGTGATGTGGGCCAGGCCATGCACGTCAAAGCGCCCAAGGACGTCAAGAACCGGAACTGCATAGATTCTCGTCGGGCGAAGGAGCTCGTCGCCGAGTCGACGCGCGCCGGCAATGCGTTCGCTGAGCGGAATTCCGGCGAGTGCGCGCCGGGCAAGCGAGTATCCGTTGGAGTGCAGTCCCGAGCTGCGCGCGCCGATTATCACGTCACGCCGTCGGATTGCCTTGCCTGTGATGACACGGTTGCGCGGGACGGTGCCGACCACGGTTCCGGCCAGATCAAAGGCGAACTTGCCCTGGCCAAAGAGGTCAGGCATGATCGCCGTTTCGCCACCAACTATGGGAACGCGCGCCTGCCGCGCTCCACGGACGAGGCCAGACACGATCTTTTTGAATATCGCCGTGTCATTGCGGCTAGCGGCGATATAGTCAACAAAGGACACCGGTGTGGCACCAACGCACACAATGTCATTGACGTTCATCGCCACACAGTCAATTCCCACCGTGTCATACTTGCGCATCTTGGATGCGATGAGCACCTTTGTTCCCACGCCGTCCGTGTGAGTCGCAATGAGCGTGCCGTCGCGTGTGCGCACAATTCCCGCATAGTGCCCAAATGCGCTAGCCATACGCGCACCGGGCGTACGCGAGTGTGTTGACGATATCAGGCGCCCAATTGCCGTGCGGCTCGCGTCTATTGCGGCAATGTCAACGCCTGATCCACGGTATGTGAGCGTCTTGGATCGGCGGCGATTTTGTGCACGGCGCATCACATGTACATCCCCCGTGCCTCGCCCCTGTGATGCGCATAACGGCGCGAGAGCTCCGAGTATGTGCTCTCGATCGTCTCTGCGTCACGGAGGAGTGAAGAGGAGTTCACGTCCAGGCCATACAGCGAGTTGACCGCGTTGACGAGCGTGGCGGCCGCTACAGGATCAGCGGCGTCCTTGTTGGCCCGTGCAAGAAGTGCCGAGCCACGCACATCATGTAGAAGGCACTCATCGAGCAGGCCGCCAGAGATCCCCGTGATGAACCCCCGCGATATCATGCTGATGCCCGGCACTGCCTCGGCGTGGTGCGTGTCGCGCTCGGCCGCATAGTATGCGCGTCCATCATGGGAGTCATCGGCAATCCCGTCGAGAACCGCAATCTCGGCGGCATTCTTGGAGGAGAGCCACTCAAAGATGGCCGAGACTATATCGTGTATGCCCTCCATGTGGAGCGTTATCTCGCATATTATGGCGCACATGTTGGACTTTTCGTGCGCATAAAACCTAAACGGGTGCTGCAGGTGGCCGCGCAGGAACACTGCAGCCGGCGGGAGGTGATGCGACCTCATGCACGCAAACTCAGTAAACCCCATAGACGAGACAATGTGCCCAACGGCTAGTGGCCCGACGAGGCCGGCTCCGACGAATCCGGCGATCACAGTGGGTCGTTCGAGTCGCACGGCTGAAAACTCTGTCACGGTCGCGCTAGGAGGCATGGAGTGCTGCACCGTGAAGGCGCGCGCGGCACACGGATTAATTACCTTTCTGCACTGTCGGGCACACAAGGCCTGTACCCACGGGGATGGCAGCCCACACGCCAGGTTTGCATTTAAACGGAGGCTCTGCGCCGCGTCGTCCATGGAGACGGCGATCAGCGCCCTGCTTGTGTGCATCGGCCTAGCGCTGCTCTGCTTTGGCGGCAGCAGGCTTGTTGGCGGGGGCGCATCGATTGCGCGGCGCCTGGGCATGAGCCCGTTGGTCATCGGCATGACTGTGATCGCGTATGGGACGTCGACTCCGGAGCTTGCCGCAAGCATCGCCGCAGGCACAGAGCACAGCGCGATTATCCTTGGCAACGTGGTTGGAAGCAACATCGCAAACGTCGGAATGGTCATCGGCGTTGCGGCAATCATGGTACCGCTCGCAATAGGCAGGCAGACGCTTCGCAGGGAGGTTCCCCTTATGCTGGGGTTCTCTGCCCTCCTTGTTGTTGTGTCGATCGACGGTGAGGTCTCACACATTGATGGCGCATTGCTTCTCGCCGCACTGGTTGCATTTACCGTGTATGTGTGTGGCACGTCACGAAAAAAACATCACGTGTCAGAGTCCGATAGTGACACAAAGCTATTGTCCACGCCAAGGTCACTGGCATACATTGCAATTGGAATTACGGCACTCTATGCTGGCGCAACGCTCACCATAGACAACGCCGTTGTCCTGGCCGAGAGCTTTGGGCTCTCAGAGAGGATAATTGGCATAACAGTAGTCGCAATAGGCACGTCACTTCCGGAGCTCATAACATCAGTGATAGCAATTCGCAGGGGACAGACTGACATTGGGGTCGGCAACATCATCGGCAGCAACATTTGCAACGTGCTCTTGATCGTCGGCGTGGCGTCGGCAGCATTCACCATACAAGTCGACAGCGAGATCTTTGTCGACTATGCCATAATGATCGCGTTTGGCGCCGCACTCTTTATCGCCGTGCGCACGGGGATGATCAGGAGGGTGCATGGGATAGGCGCAGTCATCGCATATGTCGTGTACCTTGGCACCTTGGCGATGCGCTAGCGCGCAAACAACCCTGAGAATGAACCGAAAAATGGTGGGATAACCTGTCCTACCTGAACGTCCTTACTTTCCTCACGATCTTGTTGTGGTCAAAGCTCGGGGAGCATGTGACGTACAGGAGGTGGTTTCGACCCGCTGGCATGACTAGTCTCTTGACCTTGTCATACTCGGCGACTGTGTACTTGCACGCTCCAAGCTTGCGCGCAAGGCTTTTGCGCTTTTTCATGTTCTGCGCTGATGCGCGCAGAGATGCCTTGCTCTCAGCCGGAGTCAAGATGTTCTTGACTGACTTGCGACGTGCATGGTACACGAGCTTGCCGTTCATGTCGCAGATGCTAGCCACTCTTATCGAGGGGCTGATCTTTAGGACACGCTCTACGGCTACCTGTGCCTCCATACCGGATCGGCAGCCCTGTCAAGTCATAAAGGTTGCGCTATAGGCTGCGCCTGCGCACGCGTGGGCCGCCTAGGGCGTGCGGCATTGGCCAGAGAGCGTGGCCGACGTGGCATATATCGAGACTCCCAGCGCGGCTATCGCCGCAAGGCGGAGCGGCACGTCATACTCGGAGAGAAACGATGCCGTCGCCGAGCCTGCTGCGCCAAGCGAGGTTGCCAGGGCAAGCGTTATGGGACCACAGCTGCATGCGCCGGCGACGACGCCCACGGTGGCCCCTGCCATGCCGCCGGCGATCCCGCGACGTGCGGCACGGGCAGCCATGATCGAGTGGATGCCCATGGGAATCGCCATCGCCGAGAGGGCCGACATTACTACGATTATGGCAAGTCCTCCCACGCCGCCCTCAGGAACGTGCGCGATGAGATATGGCTCAATGAACACATAGTCAGCCGTCAAGAGCATGACGAGGAGCATTGTGGCAAACACGCCAATGGCCATTGCAACATTTACGCGCCGCGCAAAGACCATGCGCGTGGCCTGTTCGACCATTCGCACGCTGCGCGCCATGGCTAACGCCTTCGAAAAACGCCTAGCAATCGCGATATCGCAGAGTCGATTGGGCATGACTCGCCACCGCCGGCATGGCGCTCGACGTGGCGTTCGTACTCTGGCCGAGAGCCAAACACCTTGTCACACTTGTCGCAATAGATCTTTTGCGGGCGTGAGCGCTCCCCGTTGTCTTCCATCGCGCCCTCGGGCGCATGTCCCCCTTATAACCATACTTGAGCGTTCACGCACGTCAAATGTCCCATGCGCCAACTGCCTCAGAGATAGTGTATTCGCTTGTGCGCATTGTACTCCACCTCGTATCCGGTGACAAACCCGCAGTGGGGGCATGAGAACATGTGGTCCTGCGCGCTCTCGGCACGCTCGATGGACTTGCCCGTAAGCGAGTGCACGTTGACCGTGTTGCCTCGCGCAAGGACAGAATAGTTGCGGGTCTCGCCTATGGAGTCCATGTACCCCTTTACTGCCGTGATGGCCTCAGTCATGTCTAGCGCGTCATTGTCGTCTATGGGGGAGAGCACAAATTCGTGCAGCTTTATCGCCGGAATTGCGCCGAGCTGGTCGGCGACATACACGGCCAGCTCGTGCTTTATGGCCTCAACGTCGTGGCAATCCACCGTTATCATCAGCGGCCCCTCCTGCCATGGGCGTATTTTAGTCTAGGGCGCACCGCACACCATTATATCTGCCCCGCGGGCCGGCCTGCCATATGGGCGGCGCGGAGTCATTTGGGGCTCAGGAGGGCCACGGCGAGCGCGTCGTCGAGTGGATAAACGCGTATGCGGCCAAGAGCGGGCTAAAGCTAGAGGCGCGCCTGTACGGCCACACAGTCAAGACGCAGAACTTTGGGTCATTTGAGATGTTCTCATGGGTCGGCGACGTCAAGGCCGCACGCCGCGCAGTCGTGCGGGCAAGCAAGCGCTTCCGCGTGAGGGTCATCGAGGGCGGATACAAGACCAGGGAGAGCATACTGAGCACAAGGCGGGTCGACTATGCGATGGTCAGGGACGGCGAGCGAACCGTCGGGAGGCTAAAGTTCGAGGCGCCGCTGCTGGGAAACAGGCCATGGAAGCTGTGTGCTGAGGAGACACGCTAGGGCGAGGCAGTGCCCCGTGGGATTTTTTGCTCCCGTGCGGCGTGGCGCAGACTGCCCAAACGACTAAAATAAGATCATGGACGAGCCGATGTCCATGAGGGTCGGCATTGTCGGGACAGGGATGCTAGGCGAGGCAGTCGCGCTTCGTCTAATCGAGCGCGGCCATACGCTCGCAGCGTACAACCGCACGCGCGAGAGGACGTTGCGGCTCGCAGATGCCGGCGCAGAGGTCATGGGAAGCGCAAAAGATGTCGCGGCCGCATCAGACATTGCCATAGTGTGCGTCACGGACGCAGATGCGGTTCGCAGTGTCACATTTGGAGATGGCGGGCTAGCATCCGGTGCGCATGAGACCCTAGTTATCGCAGACATGAGCACGATAAGTCCGGTTGACTCGCGCGAGATTGCGGAGAGGCTTGCAGCAGAGTTTGGCGTGAGGATGATCGGCATTCCCGTCATGGGTGGGCCGGACGCGGCGGCCGCCGGCACGCTCGTCGTCATGGCAGACGGGAACAGGGACGCATACACGGCGTGCGAGGGCGTGCTCCGGGACGTTGGGCAGGAGGTCCACCACCTGGGCGAGAACGGCACGGCACACACGGTAAAGCTTGCGATGAACCTGCAGATAGCGTCCCTGGCCCTCTCGATATCAGAGGGCATAGAGATAACGAGACGCGGTGGCGTGGATCCCGAGACGTTTCTCACGGTGCTAAACTCGACATACTTTGGCACTGGCATGAGCCGCAAAAAGGCCCACAGGATGGCGCGTGGCGAGTACACGCCAACGTTCCTGCTGCGCAACCTCAAGAAGGACCTCGGAATAATCACGCGCTTTGCAGAATCACGCGGCACAGTCCTTCCTGGAGCAGACAATATACTAAAGGTATACCGCGACGCAGTGGATGCGGGACATGGAGACCTTGACTATACGGGGATACTGCGCCACATTGGCGGCCCATCAGACGACTAGGCCAACCCTGGCCGCGCGCGCAATGGTGCGCGCGACACGCAGCGGTTCGGGAACCGCACCATGCCGCGTGAACGAGTCAAGTATTGCCGCAGCGTCATTGCCGGTGCAGCCCGCGCACACCACGAAAATGTCATGGCCCGTGTGCAGCCTCATGCGCTCCCTAGCCGGCATGGAGGCATACTCGGCGAGCCGCCTAGCCGGCGATTCAAAGTGATGCCTTATTGCCCCATCGAGCCCGCCTGACTCGCGGTACGTCACGCCGATCGCCGGCACCTGCGTAAGCTCGGCCAGGCGCTCCACGTTGATGACATTGTACATCGATATGAGGAGGCCAGAGACGATCGTGCACGATATGTCGCACCTGTCCAGGCGCGAGTGCATCGCCGCAATGGCATCAGTTGCGTCATCGCCGGACACAGTAGAGCCGCCAATGACGGCACCGTCGACTGTTCCGTCACGGCGCATGACGACTCCGGCGAGCGTGGATGTCCTGTCCCCCGGCCCAAAGCTCTCGGCCACGCCGAGGCAGCGAAGCCCGCGCTTTTCTGCATGGAGGCGCCTAATGGGAGACGCGCCTCCGATATGTCCTGTATGCCAGGCCGGATGCGGCCACCATGGCCGCCGATATTGCAGACCATATGAGGAGCGACAGCGCATCAGGGTGTTGCATCGGCATGGCAGCAAACTCCCCGTCGCAGATATTTATGTTCGCTAGGCTATGCGTGCCAAAGCGCGCCTCGCTCCCATACGGCTAAATATGCGCGCATCGATCCTGTGCACCATGCCTGAGGCGATATGCGCAGAGTGCGGAAAGCGCATGTACCACGAGAACGAGACGACGCTCAAGATAGAGGAGTCAGTCCACAAAAAATTCTGCCGAAAGGAGGATGGCAGCTCGCACAGCTATATGCACAGGGCAGCGCATGCCGACGAGCCGTTTGATGCCGAGCGGTCATCGGACACAAAGGGCTCCCCCGTGCTAAAGAGGTAGTCCACAGCACCCATGAATATATTCAGGCTCACCGGAGCCCGCGCGTGATGAATTCATACGATGTCGTTGTGGCCGGTGCCGGCCCTGCAGGCTCTTCGGCCGCACGTGCTGCGGCACTAGAGGGCGCAAGCGTTGCCCTCATAGAGCGCGAGGCCGACGTTGCGCGAACCGTCCGAACCAGCGGCGTGACGTGGATGGACTCAGTCAGGGAGTTTGGGATTCCGCGCGACTGCTACCATCCCGTTCACAACTATGCGTTCTTTTCGCCGGGCAACGAGGTCACCGTGTGCGACACGGAGGCACGTGCAGCGGTCCTTGACGTGCGCCGCACATACAGGTGGCTAGCCGCACGGGCGCAGGAGGCCGGCGCGCGCCTGTTCACCGGAACCGGCGTCACGCGCGCCATTGTCAATGGCAGTGCCGTGTGCGGCGTTCATGCGTCCTCGGATGCCGGTCCGGTCGAGTTTCGCGCGCGCATGACAGTCGATGCGACGGGGTTCCAGTCCACAGTTGCGCGCAGCACACGCGCGGTTCGCAGATGGGACAGGTTTGGGGTTGGCGCCGAGTGGGAGGCCCACGCCGAGGGCGCCGATGAGGACACGTGGTGGCTCATGGTCGGCGGCGACTATTCGCCTGCCGGATACGCGTGGGTCTTTCCGCTAGGCGGCGACATGGTCAGGATTGGCGTCGGGATCGCAAAGCCCGAGTCCGGCGAGGATGCGGCCGCCAGGCTTGCGCGCCTCCTAGAGCGCAGGCCCGGACCGCTCTCGCGCCTTGGAAGGGTAAAGCCAGTAGAGTTTCACTATGGGATAATTCCCAACGGCGGGGTCGCGCGCAAGACGGTCCACGACGGCCTCATCCTTGCAGGCGACACGGCCGGACAGGCAAACCCGCTTGTCCTAGAGGGCATACGCTATGCGATACGGTATGGCGCAGCAGCCGGCAGGGCTGCTGCGCGTGCTGCAGCATCTGGAGACGTCTCAGAGGCCGCACTAGAGCACTATGAAAAGTCGTGGAGGCGCGAGATTGCATCAAAGATACGCGCCGCCTCGCGCGTGCAGTCGCGCTGGCTCGGCCTCGATGACAGGGGGTGGGATGACGAGCTTGAGACGATACGCGCGCTCTCGGCTGACGAGTTTCTTGACTTTGTGAGGGCAGACTTTGGGCTAGGATACGTCGCGCGCCTTGCCGTCTCGCACCCACGCCTTGCGGTGCGGCAGCTAGTCAGGCTCGTTGGCGACTCGCTCTAGCGATCCACGGTGAAAAAGTCCGAGACGCGCAGGTCATGGTATGAGAGGAGCACGACGTGCGTGCCGGGCTCAAAGCTGCGCACGAGGCTCTGCGAGAACGAGCCGTTCGAGTCGTCGGTGAGCGCAACAGTTGTCACGAGGTCTCCGGACTGGTCGAACACGTCGACATAGAGGTCCTCGGGGAAGGCGATCGACTTTTTGATCGCGCCCTCTAGGAGCAGGCCGCCCTGGCCATAGTCGGCGCGTATTGCCGCATCGGTGGAGCGCTGCGGGAGGTAGCGCTCAATGAGGGCACGCAGCTCGGCGACCTTGGAGCGGGCCTCGGCCTCGTCCCTGTCGAGGATGGCCTTCTCGGCGTCGGCGACTACAGGCCCTATGCGCCCGATGTTTGACTGGTATCGCTCTCCGCCGAACCCACGCATGAACTCGCGCAGGTCAAAGAGGTCACGCGAGGAGGCAATGAGGCCAGAGCCGCCCGAGAGAGTCTGACGCTGTTCCCTGTCACCTGCAGTGCCGAGATCGTATGGAATGTACACAATGTTGGCCGATGTCGTGTCTCGGTAGGCAAGCTCTGCAATGTATATGCCCGGCTCGCCCGGACCATTCCACGGTATGGAGAACGCGCCGTGCCTTGTGTCGGTGAACTCTAGCTCGCTGTGAAGCGTGTTGTTGGCGTGTAGAACCGTGACCGATATGTCCTCTCTCCGGTCAAATGCCTGCTTTTCGACAAACCCGTTTATCATCCACGTGCGCGCAGCCTCGTTGCGCTCTATGTCAAAGATCACGCTATTGTGCTTCATGCTAAGGTGATCCTGCGCGTATTCGTACGCCCGAGTTATCCACTCTTGCGCGTCTACAAAGTTTCCGTGCTCGGTGAACTCTGCTGCCCTGTCAAGGATAAGGCGCATCTCACGCGCCTCTTCTGTCCCGTTAACGAGGAACCGTGCCGCAACGTTCTGGAGCCCATCTACCTGCTCTGTGTATGCGCGCCGACGGACATCGACAATCCCATAGTCGTCTGATGACGGCGGATCATCGCGATACGCGGCATCCACCTCGATCCACTCTGCGCGCGCGTTTCGCACAATGTCATCAGCAAGGCGCAGCTCGCCTGATATCACAAGCTCCCTTGCACGCGATATCTTTTGCTTTACCTCATCAACATAGTCTGAATATCCGGGCACAAACCTCTTTGTGCGCAGTCCAATCTCGCCGAGGCTCTCAAGCGAGTTTGCGCGCTCCAGTATGCTCGCCGCACGCTGTGTCTGGTTGACATCTGTGTTTGAGTTTAGGCGATCTCTGATCGCGTCGGCCTCCTGAACCACCCACGCCACTAGAACCTCCACCCTGTCACGGCGCGCCTCTGTAGGGTTGCCCGAGGAGAGCTTTTGCGCAAGATCCAGTATATTGAGGGCATTGTCAATGTTGGCCAGCGCAGCCCTGTCTGACTGCTGATCCGCCTTTGCGCGCAGCGCACGGTATTCCAGCTCCAGCGAGGACAGTGGGCTGCGCGCCTCGCGCAGAGACTGTATCGATTCCTCAAACTTTTTGACGATTAGGAGTATGGCATCAAGATCTCCCGCATCGCCCACGCTTGAGAGCAGGTCAGGCCACTGGCGCGTGATGTCAGTCTCTATGCCGTTGGCACTCGTGAGCCGTATCACCTGCTCTAGCCGTGAGGATATGTCGACGACTCCCTTTATCCTCGTGACATTGTCCACACTATTCATGATATCCTCAGTCGAGCTCGCCGACCTGATATCCGAGACGATCTTGTTCCAGTCGGGGCGCAGCAGCATCCCAAGATCGCCGGCTCTGTCACCATTGACAAAGTTCTCCACCTTGTCGAGGTCACGCAGTGCCATCGCCGCACCATACAGCGCCGAGGTCTGCTCCTCTAGGGCCACAGTCGCCTCGATCGTCGACGCCGAGGTTACCCGCGGCCTCAGTGCAACCCAGTCCCCCGTTATGAGCTTGTGAAGATCGTCATCCTTGCGCTCCACTATGTCAAGATACCTTGCGTGCGTCAGCACGTTGACTAGCGAGTTTAGGCTTTCAATGTGTATTGGGGCAGTGCCGCGCGACAGGATGAACGACAGGTCGGAGCGAACGTCCTTTGAGAGGAGAGAGCCACTCTTCATCATCAGGCTAAGAACGGTGGATTCTAGCTCCTCAAACGTGGGCGGGCGATCCGGAGCCGCGCCGCTTGATGGCTCGAATATGCGTATGTCAACATACGCCTCGTTTATCTTTGCGTACGAGGAGCGCGCGTCGCCGGCCTCGTGGTACATGATTGCTGCCCACAGCAAGTCCCTGATCTCGCTTGCGGCATCTGTGGATATAACCGAGTCGCGCTCGAGTGCCCCCGTTGCGTCAATTGCGTCACGTATGGCACGTCGCAGCGTCACGTCAAGTCCCTCAAGGGACGAGTCAGTAAAAGAGTCGCCAAGGAGATCCACATAGATCTGCTCGACGGCCTCTATCGTGTCAAGTGGTCCGACTAGGGCCAGTGCGCGCGACGTGTACCATGCCGTGTCAAGCCCCTGCGTGCGCGCAATGCGAGCGTCAAGCGCGGCGTGCGCCGCCCTGAGGGTGTCATCCCCTTCAGGCGCCTCTGCGCCGGGTCCGGAGAGGACGAACGAGGAGGACTGCGAGTGCTCGCCAAAGAATATGCGCACGTCGTACTCACCGTCGATGCCGCACAGCGCTCCGCGGAGCGGCACGGCCTTGGTGACAAACTGGCCCTCCGAGAGGGGCTGTATCTGCTGTATGCTGCACAGCTCGCCGCGCGGGTTTGCCACCTGCACGATGACGAACTTTGCCTGATCCGGCGATGCGAGTATCCCGTGGACAAAGAGGTGGTCGCCCCTGCCATGCTCGCCGAGGTCCCTGTCCACGATTATCCGGTCAGGCGTCTGCGATGCCGCATATGCGGGCATGAGCAGGAGGAGCGCAAATCCCAAAGCCCCCAGTCTCGTCCTCATTGTGGCAGAGTGTGCACTATCTTACTTAAATACTGTGATGCGTGTGCGGCACCGTCAGTGAGCCTCCGTCGTGCTTATTAGGGTCTGCGCGCAAGCCTGCGCCGGAATGAGATGGGTCAAGGTGGCCGAGCGGGGCGCCGTGGCCAGGGACTCTGGCGCCGAGTTTGACGTGGATGGAACAAAGATAGCCGTCTTTAACCATGACGGGATGCACGCCCTAGAGTCGACGTGCGCGCACCAGGACGGCTCGATAGCCCCCGGTGAGATCAAGGACGGCGTAGTCGAGTGCCCCCTGCACTTTTGGCATTATGAAATAAAGACGGGCAAGCTGCTTGACTATCTCAAGGATGTCAGCCTCAAGACATACAAAGTCGAGGAGAGAAAGGACGGCATCTACGTCGAGCTCTAGCAGTCACGCCGACGCCCTTGCGGCGATGCCGCAGATTGACTATGCGGCATCTGCTGATGCGGCCGTGCGCCTAGTCACAGGTGCCGTCTCCTCGGCCGGCGCGAGCGGTGTTGTCCTCGGGCTCAGCGGCGGGCTAGACTCTGCCGTCACTGCGGCAATATGCTCAAGGGCATGCACGACGACGGCGCTGGTGATGCCTGACTCGCAGGTCACGCCGGAGCGTGACACCAAGGATGCGCAGGAACTTGCCGGAACTCTTGGGATTGCGAGCCGGACAGTCGACATTGCGCCAATAGTCAGGGAATTTGCGCGCCACGTCGATCCCGATGAGAGGGCGCTGGGCAACGCAAGGGCGCGTATCAGGATGTGCCTGCTGTACCACCATGCCAACTCGGCAGGCGCACTCGTTGCAGGAACGAGTGACCGGAGTGAGGCCCTTATCGGCTACTTTACAAAACATGGTGACGGTGCAGCCGACGTGTTTCCAATAGCATCGCTCTATAAGGTTCAGGTGAGGGAGATGGCACGGCACCTTGGCATACCCGCAGCAATTGCGCAAAAAAAGAGCGCACCACACCTGTGGGACAACCATGGTGCTGAGGAGGAGCTCGGCATGACCTACGAGGAGATTGACCCAATCCTCCAGTGCATAGTGGACAGGCGCATGGATGATGCCAGCACGGCACACGACGCCACAGTTTCCGTCGAGACGGTGGCGCGTGTGCGCGCCATGCACGAGGGCAGTGCGCACAAGCGTGCGCATGTGCCGGGGGCGTGCCTACAATGAATGTCCATGACACGCTGAGTGGAGAGCGCGTCGAGGTCGGCCCGACTGGGCTCGTGCGCGTGTACGTGTGCGGCGCGACCGTGTATGATGACGCGCATGTCGGCCATGCGCGATCTGCCATAGTCTTTGACGTCCTGCGCAGGCACCTCGAGCGCAGCGGTGCCAACGTCGAGCTCGTGCAGAACTTTACTGACGTTGATGACAAGATACTCCGACGTGCCGCAGAGTCCGGCGAGGATGCCGCCACGCTCACCGAGCGGCACATACGCAGGTACAATGAGGATTCTGATGCGCTCAACATACTACGCCCGACTAGCGCACCTAGGGCAGTAGACCACATCGATGACATGGTCGCAATGATCCGCGAGCTAGTCGATGCCGGAGTCGCCTATGAGACGCTCACAGGCGTCTACTTTGACGTGTCGTCCTTTGCCCCGTATGGCAGGCTGTCAGGCAAAAGGACAGACGAGCTTGTGGCAGGCGCGCGCGTTGGCGTCGATGAGACAAAGCGCAATGCGCTTGACTTTGCGCTCTGGAAGAGGGCAGACGGCGAGCGGACGTGGCCAAGCCCATGGGGCACAGGCCGGCCCGGATGGCACATAGAGTGCTCGGCGATGGCAAGAAAGCACCTACCCGGAACGATCGACGTGCACGGCGGGGGACGCGATCTCATATTCCCCCACCACGAGAACGAGATTGCGCAGTCAGAGTCATGCACCGGCCACAGCCTTGCGCGCGCGTGGATGCATGTCGGAATGGTCACAGTAGACGGCGAAAAGATGTCAAAGTCGGCTGGCAACTCGCGCACGGTTCGGTCTGCAATCTCGACATGGGGAGCCAATGCGCTGCGCGTCTTTTGCCTGGGGGCTCGCTATTCAAAGCGCATAGACTATGCGCCCTCGGCAATGTCCGAGTGCGTCGAGAGGTGGCGGCAGGCCGAAACATGCCACTATGAGCTTCGTAGTGCCGGCGCAAACGGCCCGTGTGAGCCTGAGGGAGACCGATGGCACAGCTTTGTCGGCGCGCTAGACGATGACCTTGACACGCGACATGCGCTAGACGAGCTCTTTGGGCTGGCCGGCGAGGTCAACGAGACTGCCGCCGGCGGTGCGCTCGGGGATGCAGAGTCCGCATCGGCACGCGGCACGCTTGACGCAATGCTCGGCACGCTTGGCCTGCACATCAGCGGCCCGTCACACGATGCCGAGAGGAGGCTTGACGAGCTGTGCGCGCTTCGCGAGAGCCGGCGCGCAGAGTCGCGCTATGACGAGGCCGACGAGGCAAGGGACGAGATGACATCCATGGGCGCAGACGTTCTGGATCACGGTCAACGAACAGTCTGGGTCTTTAGGGAACGATCGGCGCAGGAATAGGGAGTGGACCGGATGGGATTTGAACCCATGACCATTGCGGGGCGCCGTGGCACCCTTACGCAGTGTGAGTGCGTCATCCTAGCCGCTAGACGACCGGTCCGTCGGCGGTGGCGCAGGGAGCCGCTTTTGACTCTTTAGGTTTGGTGCGCGCAGGCGTGCGCCACAGGACTACTTTTTGGCGCCTAGTGCCCTGTTCTTTAGGCGCAGAGCCGTGTGGTGGCACTTGCGGCAGCGCGTTGCGGCCAGCGCGTTGCGCGCGCCGCAGTTAAAGCATATCTTGAGGTGAAGGCGCGCTTTTTGCGCTATCTGCTTCTTTTCGGGATCCGCTATGGGCATCGTCACGCACGCGCGCCGCGCCCCTTTTTAACCTACCCGCCCATGGGGCGTTGTGCCTTGTACGAAAAGTAGTAGACTGGGCAGGAATGCTTGCCGGGCGCAGATCCGGGAGCCTCGGGAGTGCCCTGGGGTCCGGCAGGCTGCCGAAACACACGTTTGGATGACTCCGCCGCCGGCGCGCCATGCCGGTCAGGAGGCTTGACGGCAGGGCGCTCCGGTACGTGGCCAGGACGCTGGCTACGTGCAGTGACAGGGGCATTGGCACGGCCGTGCTTGCGCCACCAGTTCTACACATAACCCACACGACCAGATGAGCCGCATCGCACGGCACGACTACCGCGTCACAGGGTGTCTCTAATGGGCCCAAGGCACACGGCGCCATGCCGAAAGTGCCGTATCACGCATATTCACCCAATCGCCTTACGCGTTAGCTCGCCGAACGGATGCGCACAGGGCGCAAGATATGCACACGGCCTCTGGCCATAGGCGCCTAGGGCGGAATGGCGCATGGCCGCCCCGTGGCAGTTCGTGTGCGATCGTCGGTCGACGAGTCTCCTTCATAACGAGGCATTTTTCGGCAAAAAGAACAAATCATGCAAAGTGGGGAGAATGAGGTATTTGTCGGCAAAAGTGCAAATCATTCAAGATGGAGAAAATGGGGTATTTGTCGGCAAAAGTGCAAATCATTCAAAGTGGAGAAAATAAGGTATTTGTCGGAATTATGGCTAAAACGGGCTCCATACTATTTAAACTAAAATATTGGTATATATAGAGAAACGCCTGCCGCCTAGGCATGAATGAGCTCACCGTGAACGCCACGCCTGACAAGAGCCTGATAAAAAAACTGGGCATGATCGGATACAGCACAGGGCAGGCCATCGCCGAGATCGTCGACAATGCAATAGATGCAAGAATCGACGGCAAGACCGAGAACATAGAGGTCGCCTATGACCACGCCAAGGGCGTCATCACCGTGCGCGATGACGGCAAGGGCATGGACATCGGCGGCCTCGAGCGCGCATGGACCATAGCCGGCACGTCAGGCGGTTTGGATGGTCGGATCGGCAGGTTTGGAATGGGCCTAAAGAGCGCAACGTCGGCGCTCGGGAGCATGGTCTCGATAGGCACAAAGGTGAGCGGGGCGGATCACCGCCTAGTCCTCGCCTACAACGAGGAAAAGTGGCTCAGGGACAAGAGCGCCTCCTGGGACAAGATCAAGGTATTGCGCCAGGCAGCAGAAAGGGGTGCGCACGGGACGGAGATAGCCATATCGGGCATCAACCCCTCCGTGAATCTGGCCCAGATAACAAAATTGAGAGAAGAGTTTGGCACGCGGTACGGGCCATACATCAAGGAGGGCATCGTCTCCATATCAGTAGACGGGCAGCAGTGCGTGGCAAAAGAGCCCGACATCAAAGAAGGCAGCATGAGAAATATAGACATTGCAATCGGGGATGGCACTAGGGCGAGCGGATGGATAGCTCTGCTAAGGCAACGCTCAATCAAGGGCAACTATGGCATACACCTGTACTCCCGGGGGAGAATGATCAAGCCATACGCAAAGTTTGGCATACCCGAGCACCCAACCGTGGCCAGGGTTATCGGCAGCGTGTCACTAGACAACGTTCCCGTAAACATATTCAAGACTGAATTTCTGACAGAAGATTCAAAATATAAAATTGCGCAGGTGGCGTTTAGCTCAGATCACACAGTCAGGGAGATGTTGCGCATGGCAGCCGAGCAGACACGTAAAGAGTATGATGTCGAGGCCATAGTCAATGCAGATGCCAATGTTGGCGATCAGCGCCTCTTGCGCCTCGGTGATGCCGAGTCGCAGAGGCTAATCGACAGCATTGATGAGATTCCCATAAAGTCAAAGTTTGGAAAGACGGTAATGAGGATGGTAAACGCCGACTCTGGAATATACCGAATAGAGAGGTGCGAAGACGTGACTGAGATTCTAGTGAATCGGCAGAGTGGCATATTTCGCGCGTTTCGAAACCCATTGTTCCTGCTCATCATGCTGCGCATAGAGGTCGAGGCCATGCCACGCGACGGGGTAATCCCAGGGCACGTGCAGAGCAGAAATGCCGCATGGGAGAGGCACCTGGCAGGCAGGCTTGCACCCAAGCCAAGGCGCACACACACACGAAACCTGGATCTCCTCCAGGAGGAGCTTGTGGACCTGCAGTACCACCTAAAGTCACTCCCACACAAGAGGCAGTTTACGGGGCTCTCCACACTAACGTCGTACCTCCACTACGCGTACAACAAGATGGTTTACACGGTCTATACGATCAAGGGCGCCGGAAGCCAGCTGGAGACCGCAATACGGGAGCACGGCAAGTTTGACGTCTTGCGCGATCCCACGAGGGTGCAGTTTGAGGCAGTGTTTGACCTGTCACGCAAGAACGTCATTGCGATACGCGAATACGCCAGGGTTCCAAACGTCATAGTCGCCCCACTAGAGAAATCTTGGGTTGACCTGTTTTTTGAGGTCAGGAGGAAAAAGATGATCCAGTACGAGGCCGAACTAGAGATGATCGGGGATCTTGTCTATGAAGGCATTGTCAGCAAGAGAAGGGTAATTGCGTTTGCCAAGAGCCGCAAAATTGACGCAGCCGTCAACAAGTACCTAGGCGACGTGCTATGACATGGAAGATGCACAACATGGGGTCATTAGAGCAAATCGCAAAAGAGCACAATTTTGCCGTTGTGCAGAACGTGGAAAAGCTCAGTAGACTATAGCGTCTTCGAGCCGGTCTCTAAAGAATTCAAGTGTGTTCTTCGTGGTGGGCTGTGCATGCCCCGGCCCCTATAGTGCGCCGCCGTCGGGGGCCTATCCGCTGGGCGCATCTGGCGCGCACGGCTCGCCTGGCGAGTACTCTACTGTCGGCTCGGTTCCGTGCGGCACTGCGGTGTGGCGCAGGATGAACGTCTGGCCCTCCGTGACTGTCGCCGCGTCAACGACAGGGTATGACGGCGCAAACTCTACACCGTCAGCTGACACTCCCACCGAGGCGATGCCCTCGACGCACCACTCGGACGCGACGATCGTCCCGCGCGCAGGCTCGACGAACGTCACGCTCGTGCGGTCTGAGGCCACGATGGCTGCCTCAAATGTCGGCAACGTCGTGTCGACTATGGCATTGTTGGTTCCCGTCGACACGCTTGACTGCCCAATGTCGCCTGCGTTGCCGGCCGCATCCGTGGCGGTGATCGTAAAGTCAATTGGGCCCTGCGTCAGCGTCGTGGAGTCCGCAGTCGGCACGATCCACGACGCTTGCCACGATACCCTGTCGGCGCGGCCCTCCAGGGCCAGCGTGATCGTCAGTGCATCGCGCGAGACGCGCTTTACCCCAAGCGTCGGAACCTCGATGTTCTCAAGCGTCGATGTGGCAGGATACTGGTCCATCTCGAACTGTATGTGCTCCGGGCCAAAGAACCTAACGTTGGATGCCGTCGGCGCCCCCTCTGGCGTCCGCAGGCC
Source organism: Cenarchaeum sp. (assembly GCA_963692915.1). Taxonomy (GTDB): domain Archaea; phylum Thermoproteota; class Nitrososphaeria; order Nitrososphaerales; family Nitrosopumilaceae; genus JAHRAL01. The sequence goes on along the minus strand of OY843584.1, from coordinate 434,851 downwards.
TGCCACATGCTCAACTAGGATCGGGCTCTCAAACGTCGTGCCCGCGCTCGTCACTAACGAGTCAGAGAATGTGAGCTCGTACGTGCCAGTCGGCACGTCATCATCAATATTAAATCCGAGATGCGGGAAGAAGAATGTAGCGGATTTGAGATCCAGCGGTTCCGACGTGCCCCCGACTGCAGAGAGCGATACGTATCTGTCCAATATATTGCTCTCGACGATCCACTCGCTGGTCGTTATAACCAGACGATTGTCATTGGCAAACCTTGCAGTCGCAGTTGCCTTTACGGGATATTGCACCGACAGCGTCGTTGCGGCCGTGGCAACCCCGTCAGTGTCAGTGACCGTGTCGGCAATGCGGATCGTGTACGATTTTCCTGGGATCGCGTCATGTCGCGTGTTTATCACCACGCGGTCGATCTCGCGGTCAACCCGCACCGTCTCAAGCCCTTCCACGCTGACGCTAGTGGGCGTTAGCGTCGTGTCATCTAGCGGCTCGCTTGTCTCAATGAATATCCTCGACGGGGCGCCAAAGCTCGGGTTTGAGAGTGTCGGCGGCGAGGCAACGTACGTCACGGCGTGGCTAGTGTCTGCAGCAAACGCTATCCCATCAGCATCAGTGACTGTCGTGGGAATTACGACGCTGTATTGCGGCGGGGTGCCCTGTTCCATGTTCACAGCGTATGTTCCCAGCTCCAGGTACGGCGTGAGCACGCCCACGTCCACTCCCGCGTCAGCGGTTGCAGCAAGCGCCGGTGAGTCAAGCACTGCGCTGACCGTGATCCTGTCACCAGCCATCGCGTAATGCGCAAACGCGCCTGTTCGTTCGGCAAACTCCCCCTCCGTGGCAGTCGGTCGCTCGACTGTGGTCACCAGTGATGCCGCAGCCGGCGCGATTGCGTCATGGCCTGTGTTGTCAGTTACCCCTGGACGGTACTCGAAGGCGAATGGCACAACGGCGTCATGAGAGCGCGCATCGGCGACATCTGCCGAGCTTGCGACATAGTGCACGTCAAGGGGAGTCGCGTCAAGGGGCGACATGGCATTCACAGTCTCCGTTGGCGGGTCTACTGTGAGCATGACCGTGAGTCTCGACCTGGTTCCAAGGTCACCATAGGAGAGGAATTCGGGGTTGGGGAACTCGTCAAACGCGTGAGTGACTGCCGTGGGCCCAATCCAATTGAGGTTGCCGTCTTCGTTGTCACTATCGTCGTCTGGCGTCAGATCTATCCTCCAATCAGCGGATCGCAGCTCCCGACCCTGCTTGATCTCCACGGGTTCCAGATACTCTACATTGATCTGTGTCGGCGAGGCCACTTTGGCACGAAACTTCGGACCCACAGTGTCTGTCTCTAGGATAAATTCATCATGTTTCCTGGACTGGTCGGGAATGTACGGATTTCCGGCCACGTCTCGTAGTTGAACGGTCGGGTGATCTGCCAGATCTATAAATCGAACGAAACCAAGACCCTCTGTGGTCGCACCGCCCTGATTATAGATCGTGTATATCATGTTCGTGGTGTCAAGGTGTGCACCAAGCGCAGCTCGGGGAAGATCAAAGCTGTTATAGCCAGGAATGACCTGGCCCCACGTAGATTCATCCCGATATTCAGGCAAGGGGGCAAATCGAACTATCCCCGCGTCGGTCTTGTATGTCAAAGGGAAAATAATTTGTCCTCTATGCGTGTTAAGAAAGGTGTTACCAGGGGCTGTCACACTAGAACCTTGATAGAAAGCGAACTGACCCGGCGCAGCAGAAACCTGTGCTCCGCCAACATCGAATGTGACGATCAGGTCATCCCTGTTCATCGGTTCGCTAAACGTGAACCTAACGGCGTCTTGCATGTTTCGCGGGGGAGTCTCGGTGCTTTCAGGCCCAAAAATCTTGCCAAATGACCAGCCCACTAGCTCGGGGTCGCCGACGAGCCGCGGCGGGATGCCGTCAGCCACGGCCAGGGATGGCGTCTCCTCCACCAGCGACGTGGAGACGCCATTGAGGGCAATGGTCCCACTAGTCGACGTGTCAGGGTCGTATGACAGTGTTGGTGCCGCCCCCGGTCCGGAGAGATCGTCGTGATCTATGATCAGGCGCGTTCTGTCCCCGACCACGCCTTCAAGGGCCTCAGAGTATGACAGGGCCGCGGGCGTGACTGTGGCCGAGTCCAGCGCGTGGCTAAAGACCAGCGTCACTGTTCGCCCGTCATCTGAGAGCGACGCCGAGGTGATGGATGGCGCAGACGGCATGTGGACAAACGACCTGACCGTCTCGCCGGGCAGTGGGTACCCTGACGCAGTCACGCCCGTGCGCACCGTCACAGAGTGCGTGCCTGTGGCCAGCGGCGCATCAAGCGTGATCGTCACCCTGGGGCCGACGGCGTGCGATATCTGGGACTGCGTTAGCGCAGTGCCCGTCGAGAGCGCAATGTTGGCCGGCGTGAGCGTGCTCGTGTCCACTGACCTGCTAAAGTGGAGCGTTATTGTCCGGCCGTCCGGCGACGTCGAGACGTGCTCAAGGACGTGTGGTGCCGGATCCCACGTAATTGTGTGCGTGCCCTGATACAGGACGGAGCCAGTCGTACTGACCAGTGCGGGTGTCTCCTTTGTCGAGATTGTGTGAATGCCCCTGGGCAGCTGTGAGGACAGGTTGAGCGTGACGAGAGTGGAGCCTGCCGTGGTCACCACGGGGCTAGATGCGGCAAAGCTGACTCCTGTTGGGAGCTCAAAGGCGGCCACGACTGCCGATGCTGCAGAGATTTCGGCGTCAAAGTCGAGCAATATTGACCGTCCGTCAGGAGACACGCCAGCATCGCTGAGGGATTGTGAGGTGGTCGACTTGCTGATCACCTGGTCGCCGAGCGGCCGGTGTCCCTCAGTTGAGCGTATCGTGTCCCGTATTGTGACGCTCTCCACGAGGTCCGGCGTCCTCGTCACGTCCACATGGACCAATTTGTTGTTGAGTCTTTGGAATGACACAGGGTCGTCTCCCCGCACTGTCATGGTTGATGGCAGGACTAGGCTGCCCAGGATGGTGGACTCTTCCACATCGTGGCTGAACAGCAGCGATATGCGATCATCACCCAAGGTTAGGTCCTCAAGGACCATCGGCGGGACATAGGACGTAATGCGCGTCGTCTGGTCAGACGAGGGCGTCGCGCCTCCCGTCGAGGCGATCGTGCTGCGTGCGGTTATCTCGTGGACACCATTTGGCAGCGAGCCGGACAGGGAGAGCTCTACGACAGACGAGCCCGGCTCGTGGGATATGCTGTCATCGAGGCGGACACCCCTGATCGTCACGGGATCAGGGGCATCGCCGGCGTCATCCCCGTCGATGTCCAAAAGTGACCAGTGCCCAATCACCTGTGCGGCCGTGCCAGCGTTGATCTGGGCGGGTTTTGAGACCACCACTTCGGTGCGGCCAAGCGACACCGTCCTTGCGCTGAGCAGCTCGGGAGCCGCCACATTGGTCGTCATCACCCCAGAGGCCACCAGCATGGCGTTGCCATGCACGTCAGTCACGCGTCCGGCACCGGCAGGGTTCACATAGGCGACAGTCGGGGAGTCGTCTCCAGTCCATGCGTCATCAGAGGCGACGCGGAACGTGAGAGTCGAGGTGCCCGATACCGTCGATATCGCCGCAGTCGAGCCCACACTGCTATCGCCATCCACAGTGGCCGTCCAGTGAGGCCCACGCTGTGCCGACGTGGATGACGCGGGGGCGAACACGGACACCTCGGAGAGCACGACGTTGATGGATCTGACCGAGGCCGTCGATGCCGACACGATGACCGGCGCGACGCCGTCAGCGGACTGGTACGACACTGCGTCCATGCCATTGCCGTTGACGTCGACTAGGCGTGCGCGCGCGCGCTCCGAGAGGTCAGCCACGGGCGTCTCAGAGTCCTCTGGCTCGTCGATGTTGCGGTATGTCACAACCGGCACGACGTCTGTCTCCCATTCGTCAGCCGGCGCAAAGTTCAGCGTCACTGTGGAGCCAGAGATGGCTATGCCGATGCTCGAGAGCGTCTCGGCCACACTGCATGACGAGGAACCCTCGGGCGGGACGCATGCACTCCACTGCGCGATCTGGCCTGCCGTAGATGGCGCATTGGCTCCCGTGCCCACAAATCCGACTGGCTCGTTGAGCGTGACGGTGATCTGCGTGGTCGATGACGTTCTAGCCGACTTTATCGTCGGGTCGGTGTCATCAGTGGCAACCGCGCTCGCCTCTGCCGCAAGGGGCACACGCGTGGCCACATCCCTAAACTCAGAGGTGTCGCGCACATACTCGACGTATGGCGTTTTTCCAGTCGACGTCTGCGCATCCCTGCCAGGCGAGGGCGAGAGCGTCAGTGTCACCTTGTTGTCGGCAAGGGCTGAGACTGAGGAGATCGGGATGCGCTCTGCCTGTGTGCCCTGTGTTGGTGTCTCGTAGACGATCCATGCCGAGGTGGCCAGCGGAGCGGAGCCGATCCTCTCGACGTCCGTGGTGAACGTGATCTCGATCGTTGACTGTCCTGTCGCACTTGCCGTAAACGCGACTCCTGCGATCGGATCGACGGTCAGCGCACGCGATGCCACATAGGCGTTGGGCGTATCTGCCCTGTCGACTATACCGGCCGGGATGGTAAGCGTGTGGACATTGTCAGATGCGGCATCGTTAAGGCGAATCGTCATGGATAATGGCGTGGAGGCGGGGTATGACACGGCCGTCTCCGTTTGCGTGGAGGTCTGGAGCAGGCGGGGATTGTCACCGGTTCCTGCGCTGTCAATGTCCCAGTTGGAGCGCGTGAGGAGCGCCGTCGTGCGCTCTATGGGCTCGCTGAGCGTCAGGGTTATCGATGTCGCAGTCGCAAACCTTGCCGTTATAACCGGCGGCGCCTTGTCAGTTGCAGTCGTCGTATAGTCGGCCAGTATGTTTGGCGCCGGCATGCTGAGCGCATCGACGGCGGGGTCGATGACCCTGCTTGGCTCGTCTAAGGCGTCGATCGTGCCGTCCGCATTGCTGTCGACGCGCGCGACATACGCGACAGTCGGCGTCGAGGCCGTGTCTGAGAGCTCGGCATGCGTGAGGCGAATGCGCATGCCCGATGTGGCTATGGCGCCAGCCGCGTCAATGGTGTCGACTCCCGAGACTGCCCTGTCTGGCGCGGCCACCGGCCCTGTGCCGTCAGGGTCAACGTCAGTCACGGTCCAGTGCCGCGAGCGCTGTGCGGCATCACCGCCGGCCGTTACAGGGCCATCAAGCGTCACGATCGTCGTTGTCTGCGACTCAGTCTCCACCTCCGTTATCTTTGGGGCGATCCCGTCGGCAATTCGCACCGCCGTGACCGCCTCTGCCCTGTTTGCGCCCGCTGCCGCATCAGTCACGGACTGCGTTGCCGTGCCGGCCGTGTAGGCCAGAGTCGCAGTAGAGTCCACCCCATACGTGACAGACGAGTGCGTCAGGACAGCCACGCTGGGATCGCCGGCCTTTATGGCCACAGAGCCGGGGGGCGTCGTGGTTCCGGCCGGAAATTCTATCGCATAGAGTGAGGCGGGGTCGCCGACCAGGGCGATCGGCTCGTCGTACGTGACCTCTGTCGTCGTGGCCCCCGCAGTCCTGGCCGAGGATATCGACGGCACTATCATGTCCGTCACGAGCGTGTCCAGGGCAGCATTAGACAGCGTGTTGGGCACGACGTCTAGAATGCGCTCGCCGACAGGCAGCGTGCCGTCATATCGGACAAACGTGGATGCGGCCACGGGGTTGAGCGATACTCCCGTATAGGCCAGCGTGAGCTCTGTGCCATCAGAGCTTCGCGATATGGACGACGGGGCCGTGCCTTCCGTGGCGCCGTCGACGTGGATGGAGAGCTGGGACGTAATGTCAGCATCTGGGATTCCGGGGGCGGCCACGGAACCAATGTACAGGGGCTCGCTGAACGCCATGACGAGCCTCTCGCCGTTGGTCGTCGAGGACGTCACGGCCGAGTGGGGAGTCGGCGGGGCCGCATCAGTTGCCCGCTTTGAGTCTGACATTAGCTCCTCAGAGGTCGAGCCGAGGATCTCGACGGCGGCACCCACGCCGCGCGTGTACTTTACGGTCGGCGTTGCCGCCGTGTCAGGCGTGCCGTCCGAGGCCACAATGCCCGGCGAGGCCAGCGTGAGCGTCACCTTGTTGTCCGCGAGGGCCGACACGGAGGCCACTGTGATCGTTGTGGCCCCCTGGGCGCCCTCCACGGGCGTGATGACTGTCCAGCGCGCGGGATCAAGGGAGGTCACGCCCTGCGCTAGCGCCGTGCCGAGCGCAAAGGAGACCTCGACGCTTGTGTGCGAGAGGGTTCTTGCCGAGGCGAATATGCTAGTCGAGTCCCTGTCGAGTGAAAAGGCCTGTACTCCCATGTTGCCGTTTGAGTCATATACCGTGATTGTGAACTCGTATGTCCCGTCATCCACGGTGCCGCCAAGGCTCAGCGTGAGCGTCGTGGGCGGGGCCTGGGCCAGCGTGAACGTCGCGGCGTTGTCCATCGGGGACATTGTGTTTGACAGCGCCGGAGCCCGCTCGGCCGGCGTGGTCACGTACGGCGAGTCCAGCGTGACTGTGATGATTGCAGGCGTTGTGAAGCGTGCCGTCATCACGGGCGGCGCGCCATCAGCCGCGGTTCCGCTAAACGTCTGGACAGAGAGCGTGCTCGAGGTGGCATCAACGAGCTGTCCGACCGCCCGTGACGCAGGAGCCGTGTACGCCACCGAGGGAGTCGAGGATGATGACGCAAGGGGCGCATGCGTGAGGCGAATCGTGGAGTCCGTTATCGCAGCGCCCGTGACCTCCCTGTCGACTGTCGTGCCGTCGATGACCTCAGAGACTGACCAGTGCGAGGCGATCTGCGCAGGCGTGGCTGGCGTGGCAGGAGTTGCATCGGTGCCCAGTGCGACCGGCGGCGCCGAGAGCGTGACGTCCGTGACGGTAGTCGACGATGTCTCAGCCGAGGAGATCGTGACGGGTGACTCGGAGACCACGATGTCGTCTGCGGGCGGCACGTACGCGTTGAGCGCGTCATCGAGGATCGTCGCAGGCAGCGTGAACGTGTACTCGGCGCTTTCGTGGGCGTACGGCTGGATTGCCGGAACGGTGTATGTCACAGACGCGCCATCAGGCTCCCCGGAGAGCGTCGCAGTCAGCGTCGAAGTCGTCGTGCCTGGCGTAGATGTCCTAGTCAGCGTGAGTGTCGCAGGCAGCGTTTGAATCCCGGACTCGCCGAACGTTATGGTCAGCACTGTAGGAGAGGTGAACATTGCGCTGCTCACAGTAGGCGCTGTCCTGTCGACGCTCAGGCGATAGCCCGTCGCGTCGTCCCCCGTGGGCAGGTCATCGGCGTCCAGGGTGTCCGTGTTGCCGACTGCGTCGCGAACCGTGATCGAGAACTCTACCGGACCCTCGGGCTCATCAGAGGCCACGGTGCGCGAGTAGACGTACGTGTCCTCCGGTAGCGCTGGGGTGATTCCGCGCGACGTGTGGTCAGACGAGACATCTGTTGCGGCACGGCCGCTAGAGAATGTCGCATCGCCGAGGATGACGCCAGAGAGCGGCTCGTCAGTGGTGAGCACAACGAGCATCACGTCGCCCACTTGCGCGTTGCGTGCCGAGCCGAGGCCAGCAGTCGCGCCCACCGCCTCGGTTCTCGTGTACAGGGGGTCAGCAGCAGACGCCGAGAGGCCGGGGGGCTTTGTGTCAACGCTGACTGCCGTGCCAGACGTCAGCTCGGCCCGCGTGAACGTGGCTGTGTCGAGGTTATGTCCGACCGTTATCGAAAACTCGGCCTGTGCATCCCTTTGCGGCGTGGACGGCACGGTATAGTCTATAGACCAGGATGACCTTGCCGGCGAGCCTGCCTGTGTGACGTCAGTCATGGCCATCCCCTCGCCACCAAAGAAGCTGATCGACGGCCTGTCAATATCCCTCAGGAGCGCCGAGTCGATCACGGCTGGCGCGGCGGGATCAGGCACAATGCCGGCCAGCGTGAGTGCCACACGCAGCGTGTCGCCACCCGTGGCGATGTTTGGGTTTGTGGACTTTGCGGCCAGCGGGTCGCCTGACAGGACGCTGGCGACAAGCGAGCCAGTGGTGCCCAGGACCGGAAGCTGAACCTCGCGGTCCGCCGTTGCCGTGCACGTCATGGCGGTGCACGAGTTTGCGGTAGGCGACGCGGTGTCAGCTACGCCGACGATTGTGATGCCATAGCCGCCATGCTCCGTGGTGAAGTCTTCGAGGATCAGCGTGACTGACTGTGACGATGCGGAATAGCTCACGGGATTATCACTCGCAAGGCTCACGGGATCCCCTGACGGGTCGGTGATCGTAAATGTCGTGCCCATCGCCGTCACGCTTGCCTGCGCAAGGGGCTCCTCAAAGGTCAACCGGAGCCCGTTGCGTGCAATGAACGTCGCATCAGACACCTGCGGCGGAATGCCGTCAGTCGCCGTGGGGCCAGTGGTGCCAGTCCCCAATATGGCGTTGTTGGAGTTGTCGCGCAGCCTGTTCGCATCGGCTATACTGGTATCGCCGGCGGGATCATAGTCAATCCCAGGCGTCAGGCCCGAGGAGATGGCATCGTGGAGCAGCGTCATTGTCAGCGTCGCGCCACTGCGGGCAACCGTTATTGGATCGGCGCTATCCACGGGTGTCGCCGAGCCGGCGGCCACGCCGAGGACATTTATCGTCAGGCCCTGTGACGTGATGGTCCACTGGCTGCGCGACGTCATGCCCTCCACGGGCTGATTAAACGTGACTTGCGTCGTCGTCTTTGTGAGCGTCTCGGCCGATGCGAGCACTGGGTTCGTGGCGCCCGACGGGAGGAACATGACTGTCGGCTCGCTGAGGACGAGGCGGTTGCCTGCCCTGGTCTCGCCCGGATGCTGCGTGGTGACCGTGTCATAAACGTCCCCGAGAACCATCGTGTACGAGCCGGACAGCGTCAGGGCAGGCGAAAAGGTCAGCGAGAACGCGCTAGTCGTGCCGCCCGGCACAAGCGTCGGCGTGTGTGTGGTTGTCAGCGAGCCCGGCCCCCTCAGGACAAAGTTGCCGCCCTGGATCGTCGTCGAGTCAAGCGGCCTGGATGACGTCACGCTCATCGTCGTGCCGTCAAACGAGGCGACTGTGAGAACGGGGGCAATGCCGTCGCCTGTCTGGTACACGCGGTCAGTTAGCGCATTGCCTGCCAAGTCCACGATTGTGTTGGCGATGGCTGTGGCGGGCAGCGGCGTCTGCCTCGCAAATGCGCCAGGATAGTACTTTATCCAGGGGAGGTTTGTGGCCGAGTACGCCCTGTCGTCTGTGGGTATTGCCGCGCTCATCTCCAGCGTCATGCTCCTCCCGTCATCTGAGAGCGTGGCGCTTGCCAGGCGGCGATCGCCGTCGTTTGCGCGGCTGTACCTGTCCTCTCCCATTCGCTGGTCAGCAAGGTCACCGCGGCCAGATGCCCTCCACGCGTCAATGGCAGTTGTGCCAGGAACCTGCATCACCGGCTCGCTGAACGTCACTAGCGCAGTCGTGGGGCCTGTGAGACGCGCGCTCCACAGTGGGATGATGCCATCAGATGACTGGGCATTCTCATCGTCTGCGATGTTGGCGTTCGCCGAGTCCATGACGAGCCCCGCACTGTCGCCGACCGTGTGCGTTACCGTGAACGTGCTGTCCGTGCTGGCCGGTATAGAGTGCGTTATGGCGACTGTCCTGCCAGACACGGCAACGGACGTCACGGTCAGGTCCGTCGAGCCCGCCGCAACTTTCCAGTGGGATCTCACATTCTCCATAGTGGCAGAACCCGGCGTAGTCACAGGCTCGCTGAGTGTCACCGTAGTGATTGCGCTAAGCGGCGAGGGCACCACAGACCTAGACTGTGCCCCATCATACAAGTGTAACACGGTGCTGACAGGTCCAGCTTGAGTGTTGTATCCAGAGAGAGCAAGGAGTGATGAGGGTGGAAGGCGTGTTGTGGCCGACACCATGTACGGAGCCTCCGTGTTTAGGGCTATGCTTTCCGTAGCCTCGGCTGGCAGCGGGTTTGCCTGCGGCGAGGCGTCCGTTATCCCCGTCGTTATGCGCAGGGTGTACATGCCGTCTAGCGCCACAGCGCTGGACGGAAACGTTATCGCCACGGTGTCCTCGTTGTCTGGATCGTGGTACAGCAGGGTGCCCTCGACGGCCGTGCCGGCCGAGTCCTCAAGCATTATCGTCGTGGCGCTCACCGAGGACCGGGCGATATCCTCGCTGAACGTCGCCGTGACTGTGCGCGACGGTGATGCCCCAATGGTTGCCGAGACGAACGCGGGCGCCGTGCCGTCTGCCACCGGAACCGAGTCTGCCTGGGCAAGGCTGTTATCCACCCTGTCAATGATGCGTCCCGCATCCTCAGTTGCCCCCCTCGTGTATGTGAGCGTCGGCGTCGCATAGGTGTCAAGCGTATCGTGTGTGAGCGTCACCTCAGAGCCAGCCACGGCCGCCGAGCTGACGTTGACGGTATCTGTGCCGCTAGTCATCGCCCAGTTGTCAGCAATCTGGGCGGGCGTGCCCGTAGATGTGAGGACAGGCTCATCAAGCGTGACTAGCGTCGTCGTAGTCGTCGTCGTCTCTGCTGACTCGATCACCGGCGGCGAGTTGTCCACGGTGGGGAAGAGCCGTGGCAGGCCCTGCTCTAGTCCCACCCCCTGCAGGCACCCTGTCGCCCGATTCGCAGGTATAGCGTCCGCGATACGGTCACACGCATTGGGATTGGTGGATGCTCCCAGGTACTCTCCGATGTTGCCCGGTCCGTTTTGGACTACTCTGTCCTTGATCGTCAGGAACGGCACGAGCAGGCCATCAGGCATGTCCCCTGTGATGGTCAGGGTGTGCGACCAGTTCTCCACATCACTATGGAATGCCAGCGGGTATGTCGTGCCGCCCCTAACGTACTGTATTGTTGGGTCTACCTCAAGTTGTGTGCGCAGATAACGATCGCGAAACGGGGTCGAACTGCCATCAAACTCAACAGTAAATGTCACCTCGTCTCCGGCCTTTACGAGCAGTGTGCCAATGTCGATGCCCGAAACAAGATCTGCCTGGCGTGGTCTGGTCGACTCCACCACGATGCCCAGGGATTCAGGAGGCGCCTTGTCCGTGAAACGTACGGCACCATGGATATTGCTCCTGTCAGTGTCTCGAAGGACGTTACCCGACAGATCCGTAAGTCCGCTCCCAACATGCTGAGTATACGGCCTGGATTCTGTGGACTCGACCCTGGCTGACAGCGTGATCTCTCGCACAAGGGCACCGGTTCCAGGTATTGTGAGCGAAGTCGTAGAGGTGGCAAAGCCGCCGCCTAGCGCGACGTTCACTATGGCAGGAAATGGATTAGCCGGATATCGGTCATCCCAGATGCTCCAGTCACTCGTTCTGGTAGTCCCCTGGATGGGTTCACTAAACCTCACGACGATCACGCCGTATGACGTCTGGGTGGCAGAGACCACTGTGGGCTGAGTCGTGTCAGCTCTGTACGTCGTCGCGAGCGTGGTGAGGGCAAAGGCGTTGGCCGGAGAGGCCACATCAGTAACCGTCGTCGGAATCGTCACCGTATATTCCGTGCCGACACTCGGCGTGCCGGTAAAGCCGATCACGACTGTCAGGTCAAACTGGGTCACTGTGAGAGTTCCCAATGGCGGGCTTACTGTAATGCCAGACAGCGTGTCTGCATCGAGTGTCTCACTGACCTCAACATCTATGCGCGAGGAGGACAAAAAGGTCGCAGACTGTGCCGTGGGGGCGTATGTGTCACCATAGGCCAGCTCTACACTATCGAGCGAGAACATGTTGGGCACGCATGTGTCCGTCACGCCAACACACTTTGAGTCAGTCACGGCGCTCGGCACCTCTATCGAGTATGTTGTGCCGTCAATGGCGTTAGTCGTGCCGCTCAGGGTGACACGGAGCCCGTCAACTGCGACAGTCAGGGTCCCAATGGGGGGCGAGACGGTCGTTCGCTCAAGGAACGTCTGCACCACAGGCTCGCTCAGCGTAAACGTTATCGTGCGCGCGTTCGTAAAGCTCGGATCATTCGCCGTCGGGGACGCAAGGTCATCTGCCTCTGTGGCCGACACGGCAGCAAGCCTGGTGGCCAGCGGTGGCGAGGCGTCAGTCACCAGGCCAAGGGTGACAGCACCGATGCCACCAACGTCAGTAGACACTGGCGCATACGCCACAGTCGGAGTCGAGGCAGTCGAGGCCAGGGACGCATGCGTGATGCGTATGCGTTCGCCAGACGCGGCGGCCATGCCTTCCGTGTCTATCACCTCCACGTTTGAGATCGCCCTCACGGGAGCCTCTATAGGGCCAGACGACCCATCAGGGTCATCATCAGTCACCGTCCAGTGCCGCAAGCGCTGAGCTGCGTTGCCGTCGGCCGTGACTGCCTCATCAAGCGTCACTATTGTCGTCGTGGAGGACTCGGTGGCAATCCCAGTCACCGTCGGGGCCGTCGTGTCAACGTATACGGTCACATCGTCGGCCACGTACGAGTTTCCGGCCCTGTCGGTGAGCGAGATGGCGATCTCGACTGTGTGGTTCCCGTCAGAGAGCGCCGCAGTCGTAAAGCTCACGCCGGCCTGCGCGCTAGACGTCGAGGCCGCATAGGTCGGCGCGGCACTCTGCATGACGACGCCGCCCTCGGGACTCTTTATGACAAAGGCCGAGGTCATGACAGTCGTGTCGTCAAGATCCTCCGCAAAGAACAGCGTGAATCCCGTCGGAGTCGCAGTGTAGCTAAACGTCATGGACGGTGACGCCAATGGCGCCGTGAGGTCGACGATTGCGTCTGACATGTCCGTGACGCCAGTCTCGTCAATGTCTGCGGCATTGCCGACATAGTCCAGGGCGACAATGTCAAACTCGACAGACCCCTCACGCGTCATGGACGTGACGAGAAAGTCTGCCGTCCAGGCCATGTCGCCCGGTGAGCCGTTCATGGCAACTGGAGTTTGCTGGTCAAAAAAGCGCACGGTCGGCACCGTGACGGGATTGGTGATCTCGTTGAGCCCGAGGGTTACGCGGATCACGTCATCGGCCATTGCGTACTCGGCGTGCGCCCCGCTGCGGAGCACATACATGCCGGCCTCGTCGGCGCGCAGGACATCAAGTGACATTGATGTGACTGTCGGCGCGGCGGACTCGTCGACCACGCTGAACGAGCCGGCAAGCGCGTTGCCCGCACCGTCCGTGATCGCCCCCGCCGCAGGCGTGAGGACATATGTCGAGCCCTGCGCGGCCGCGGTGATCTCGATCACGTATGCGCCACGCAACGCGTCAAACGTCACGTCCGAGAGCTCCACCTCCGAGCCGCCGCTAGTGGCCGTAAAGAGATCCGTCAATGACGTGTACGAGACGGGCTCATCGGGCACAACGTGTATCTCTGAGCGCGCGTCCACAAACTTTGCCGTGCGGACCTGTGGCGGCGTGCGATCCACGCTCACCGACGAGCCGTCAGTCACGTGCGACTCGTCGTAGCGCACCACCGTGCGCCCCACGTTCGTCGCAGTGATGTCAAACTCCACGCTGCCCTCAGGCGTGCCCTCGTTGACCCCATCGGTGGACGCGTCATCGTCACGAACGGCAAGCGTGGCGGTCCAGTCCCGCCCGCCTGCAGTGCCCGTCATGTCCACGGCCGCCGCACCAAAGAACGATATCGTCGGGACTGACGTGCTCAGTGTCGCCTCCCTGAGGCGCATCGTGACTGTGATGGTGTCAGATGCCCTCAAGTCGCCATCATAAGAGGCCGGTCCGGAGCCCGAATCGCGCTGCGCGCTGACCGTCAGCGTCGTTGGCCGCGTGTCGGGGTTTAGCGCAAACTGGGCACTGCCCGTGAGGATCATTCCGGCGGTGCCCACGCGAAGCGGCATGGAGTCGCTCGGCGTGTACGTGACCCACAGGTTTGCGTTCTCGGGCACCACCGCGGCGGACTCAAGGCCGATGTACCTGACGTGAAGATCCGTCTCGGATGGCGGAGACTGCGAGATGGTCTGTGTCTGGAGGTCATTTGAGGCGACATCAGGCGAAGGTTCCCCGTGCTCCACACGCCAGTCAGCCAGCGTCAGCTGGCCGGTCAGCCCTATCGCGTCTCCCATGCGCACAAGGATCCGCCGGTTGCCCACATCATACTCCGCGGTGAACGGAAACACGTGGTCAGACGAGGTGGCCGGCGGGGACCCAAAGATGCGCTGCATGGACGCCTCAACACTCGACTGTGATGCGGGGATCGCCGGAAGGTTCAGCGCAGCGTCGGTGAACAGGAACGGCGTGGAGGTGTCGTGGTGGTCAAAGACCACAACCATGTCCGAGAGGTGAACCACCGGCTCGTGGGTCAGCAGGATCACCGGCGACAGGCCCAAGGACAGCACGGTCGCAGACGCCACGTCCCTGTTATAGTCGGCAGTGGATAAGCACATGATCTGCGGGGTCTGTGAGTCATTGACGCACCAACGTGACACGTCAAGCTCGCGTGACGCGGCAACTAGCGGCGAGAGCGGCTCGTTGAGCGTCACTAGCGTTGTCGTCGATGACGTCGGCGTGATGGTGAATTCTGGCCGCGTCCGGTCAATGCTGACATGGTGTCCGGCAATGTCGGCCTCGGTGAGCGTGATCGTGCTAGTCGGCGTCACCGCATCATGGGCGGTAATCCAGAACCGCAGCGGGCCCTCGACGTGCGAGTTGACCACGTTGAGGCGCACCTCCCATGACGTCCCGCTGCCGGTCACTGACGTTGGCGCAACGGCCTGGCTGCCACGTCCAAAGAACGACACGTCCGAGGCGGTAATCGTGACTGCCGAGGACGTCTCGACGGAGATGGATATTGTCGCGCCGACCTTTGCGTGGACCTGCGTGGGCACGCCGTCGACTAGCGTGCGCGTCGTGAGTGGGCTTGCCGTCAGCGCCTCCTGGGCCATCACGCCCGAGATCGCACCGAGCGCAACAACCCCCAATAGAGCCACCACGGCAACCCTCCAAGCCCACATTGTGCGCCTTGAGAAACGCCCAAGTATTTAATCACTCTGCCACATCTGCCGCATGGGCCATCACATGCCCCGTCTCCCATGCCCCCCCCCCCCCCCCCACGGGTGTGATTGCAGGGGCGCCAGAACGGCGGGGCTCTGCTGCAGCCTAGGCGCCCAGCTCGATCCGCGCGCCGACACGGCGCATGTCATCGACAAAGCCCGGATACGACACGGAGGCAGACTCGGCACCATCCACTGTCGTCTCGCCGAGGGCAAGGCCGGCGATGCACAGTGCCATGAAGATGCGGTGGTCCCCGCAAGAGTCAAGTGATGCGCCATGCGGTTTAGAGCCGGCATCATGCCAGAGGAGGAGCGCGTCATCGCGCTGCGAGGTGCGCACGCCGAGGCGCGCGAGCTGCTCGGCGAGGACTGCGATGCGGTCAGTCTCCTTTGTCCGGGCGTGCGCAATGCCCGTTATCTCCATGCGCTCAGGGCACCTTAGCGACAGGATTGCCAGCGGCGGCAGGAGGTCTGGCGTGTCAGACAGGTCAAAGGAGCCGCCGCGCAGGGTATCAGGCGAGGAGGTGCGCAGCGCACCGTCGGCATCTGACACGCGCACGCCCATGGAGTCAAGCATGCCAAGAAACGCAGTGTCACCCTGTGGCATTCCCGCATCGCCCGCACTGACGCAGAGCGAGTCGCCGGTCAGCACGGATGCCGCAAGGAGGAGCGCGGCGCTCGAATAGTCAGACGGCACGTCGATCGTCGCAGGCGAGTATCGGCGCGGCGCGACAAAGTACGACCTGTGCGCAGAGCGCTCCTCGACGTGCGCGCCAAACCGGCGCATGACTGATATGGTCGCATCGATATACGGCTGTGACACGGTAGTGCCCTCGATCGATATCGCCATCCCGTCAGGCGTGCACGGGGCCATGATTAGGAGGGCCGAGACGAACTGGCTTGACACGCTGCCCTGCACGCTCACGCGGCCGCCGCCGACAGGCCCGCGAACCGAGAGCGGTGGGGTTCCGCCGGCAGACTCGCACGCTGCGCCCATTGACTCTAGCGCGTCGACGAGGTGCATGACTGGCCTCCTGCAGAGGCTTGCGTCTCCGGTGAGCTCTGTCGTCTCCGGCGAGAGTGCGGCCACTGCGGCGGCGATGCGCAATGTCGTCCCCGAGTTCTCGGCATTGATCGACGCGGCGTGCGGGTGCGGGCGGCCGACTATGCGAACCTCGCGCGTCCCGAGACCTTCCACAGTCGCGCCAAATGCCGCGCACGCGCGGGCCGTTGCGCGCGTGTCAAGTGAGTCAAGCGCGCCGCGCACGGCGCTAGAGCCGTCGGCAAGCGAGGCCACAAAGAGCGCCCTGTGCGTATAGCTCTTGCTGGCCGGACACGCAATCGTGCCGCGCAACGCCGACCGCCGCGTTGTGCAGATCAAAGTATGGAGCACCGCGCCTTTTGGCAGCTCGGCGTCGTGCGAATCACGCGCCCGCCCATCGACGAGAGGACGCCGGCCACGGCGCCAATGTCGCCGTGCGGCGCGACGGCGGCCACCGCCGGCCCGTTGCCCGAGACTGACGCGCCGAGGGCGCCAGCCTCGATGAGCGACGCTATGGCGCCGGTGTCCGGGCCGAGGACAGGCGTTGCGGCAAGGCCGTTTAGCGTCATCGCGTTCCAATAGTCGTCATGGTCGCGGGCCATGTCCCATGCGGCGCGCATGGGCGCGCGCAGCTCGCGCAGCTCGCGCGGCTTGCCGCGCTTTCGGGCGCGCGGGATGAGTATGGCCACATCAAGGTCATCTGGCGCGTCCTGGTGGCGCACGAGGCGCCGCGCCGTGTTGTCAGTAATGTTGATTCCCCCATAATAGCACGCGCACGCGTCATCGTACGCGCCAGTTATGCTCACTCGCGCCGAGATCGACGCCTCGGCGCTGGCCACGAGGAGCGCACGGTCTGACATTCCGGGATGGAGCGCGTGCGAGCAGCACATGGCGACTGCCAGCGATATGGCACTCGAGCTCTTTAGGCCGTATCCGGACGGGACGTCTGACTCGAGCTGCACGCGCAGCGCGTACTTTGCGAGGTCGCGCTTTGCCACAACGCGCTCGACAGTAGTCTCGACGAGGCGCGAGCTCAGGCTGCGCATGCCGGACTTTACCGTGATGCCCGTGCCCGGCATCACATCAAGCGTGCATGTGGTCTTTAGCGCAACGCCCATTGTGGCGCCGCGCCCAGTCGCAATGGCGTTGACAAGCGATATCGCGCCAAATATCTCGGCGCGCGTGCGCATCATGCGTGGCCAACCCCCAGGATTGCCCCCCTCATCGGCCCGTACGGCGCCGGAACGCCATGCCATATCTCAAATGAGCCCATGGCCTGGCCCACGAGCATCTCATGGCCGTACACGACTGTTGCGCCGCGCGCAAGCGCGCACTCGATGAGGGCCGTCTTCATTGGCCTGTACACGATATCATAGACCACAGAGTCGGCCCCGATAGAGGCGGCAGGAACTGGGCTCTCCTCGCCCCTCATCCCGATCGGCGTGGCGTTGACGATGACGCCCGAGCCGACAGCAGTGCCCGCCGCACCGTCCATCCCGACATGCGAGGCCGCAACGCCTGAACGGCCCGCGAGTGCGACGAGATCCTGCGCACGGGCCGGTGAGCGGGCAGCGATGACAATGCTGCTCACCCCGCTGCGCGCAAGGCCAAGGACGACTGCGCGCGCAGCGCCGCCCGAGCCCAACACGAGGGCCGTCCTGCCCCTCACGCGTATGTCACGCCTCGTGAACGGATCCACAAAGCCGCGCACGTCCGTGTTGTGGCCCTCGAGGCGACCGCCGTCGATGCGAACCGTGTTGCATGCGCCGACGCCCTCACATTCGGCATCAGTCGAGTCAAGGTACTCCATAATGTCAACCTTGTGCGGGATCGTCACGTTAAAGCCAACAATGCGCGCAGCGGCAAGGGACTCGAGGCCATCACGCAGGTCGCCGCGCCGTATCCGGTATGCGATGTATGACGAGTCCATCCCGAGCTCGCGAAATGCCGCATTGTGGGCAGCCGGCGAGAGCGAGTGGTCAATCGGGTCGCCTATCACGGCGTATGTCCCCTGCACGGCGGGTATTTGGGCGCTCGTCATTTAAAGGGTATAGCGGGCCTGCGCGGGCAGGAGGCGCCTGAGCTCGCCTATGCGCATCTGGCCGGCAGCGACGGGGGCGCCTAGCGAGGCGTACGTGAACGGGCTGCCAAGGCACAGGCAGAGCACGCGCGAGGCGCGGCCGGCCTCGCCCATGCAGAAGGCGACTAGCCTCGAGGGCGTCGCGTGCGAATAGAGCGCAAGGACGCGCGACGGGTCAAGCTCAGAGCGCGCCGTCGTGACAATCTTGATGTCACTCGAGTAGCGCGACATCGAGGCAAGGCGCGC
The DNA here is from genome assembly GCA_963692915.1 of Cenarchaeum sp. Taxonomy (GTDB): domain Archaea; phylum Thermoproteota; class Nitrososphaeria; order Nitrososphaerales; family Nitrosopumilaceae; genus JAHRAL01. Next base: position 416,423 of record OY843584.1, on the reverse strand, counting down.
CCTGAGCGCGCCGGCTGACGGGGTCCCGGAAAAGTCGTGCCACGAGACGAGGACGCGCGCGCCGGCGCCAGACAGGTACCGCCTGAGCGAGGCGCGCGAGGACATTGTGCGCAGCTCGACATCAAGGAGCATCGGCGAGTATTCGGCGGCGAGCTTTAGTGTCGATATGCGCTCCTCCTCGGTGCCGGCAAACCTGCCGCCCTCGTGCATTGGGCGCAGCGTGCAGACGCACCTGTGCATGTATGGCACGGCAAGCTCGAGTGCGTCAGGCACGTCGGCTGCGCGCATAAAGTCCAGGCGGAGCTCCGCATAGTCAGAGCTCGCCATGGCGCGGCGCAGCGAGGATGCCATCTTGCGCGGCGTCGGCTCGGCAACTGACACGCACGTCCGGTATTTGGCCTCACTTTTCAAGGATGTACTCGTCAGAGACCTCCATCCCAAAGTGCCTCCCGCGCGCAGGTGCAGAGTGCACCATGACAGAGTCGCCGCGCTTTAGGTGCGTGACTGAGACCAGGCTCCCGCCGGGCTTTACAAAGCGTATCGTCTCGGCGTCCTGCGCTATTATCCCGCCAGAGCCGCCGGACGTCTCGGCCTTTACAAGGAGCATTGGGCGCCGCTCGATCTTTGAGCGCCCGACTGTGGCGCGCCGCGCGTTTCCCCCGCGGCCCATGACGAGTATCTCGCTGCCTGACTCTAGCTCTGACAGATAGCTAGTCGTGCCATCGGGCATCGTCGTATAGCAGTGGACCGCGCCGGCGTTGACGCGAAACGGGCGCGGTGACGTGAACGACGAGCCGACTGACTCGTTGTGAACGAGGAACATAAAGTTGGACTGGCTCCCCACAAGCATCCCCTCGCCCCTGTGGAGCATCGAGGCCGTGTCCACGCAGACGCGCTCGCCGTCGCCGACCTCGCGGACCTCAGTCACCCTGGCCGCCTCGAGGGCAAACTTTTTGGAGCCCAGGTACAGCGTGGCCTCGCGCACGGCCCCTATCGAGGACGCCGTGAATATGACGCCATCAACGCCTACCTCGAGTATCGAGAACATCTTGCGGACCTCGGCAGGCGTGCGCGCCGAGGCAAATATGCGCGTGTGGGCCTTGTGGAGCTTTGCGATAACGTTCTCTAGGGGGATTATCCTCCAGTCCCTCACGTCGACTATGACAAAGTCGAGTCCGGCCGATGCGGCCTTTAAAACCCCGTCAATGTCCTCATTTGAGAGTATCCGAAACCGCCGGCCAACCTTTTTGCCGCGCACGCGGCGCGGACGCGCAGTGCCCTCTAGGACCACGTGGCCGGCTGACTGTGACGTGTGCATTGTGGGGACGCGCGCAGCGCCGAGCGCTGCGGGATCGGCATAGACCATCGTTGCGCCCGCCGAGATCGCCTCGCGCGCAAAGGCGCCAAGGCGCGAGCGCGCGACCTTTGGCACAATGACAAGCTCGCGCGCGCTAGCCAAGTCCCTCTGCGGCCTCTGCTGCGGACTTGCCGTCAAATATTATGCCAGCGAGTGACTCGACCATGCGTGGCGGCGAGGCGTGCGCAAAGATGTTCCTCCCGTATGTGACACCGGCAGCGCCGGCGCGCATTGCGTCAGCCGTCATTGCCAGCGTGTCCATGTCAGTATCGGCACGCGGCCCGCCGGCGATGACGACGGGAACCGGCGTGGATCTCACAACGCGCGCAAACGAGTCCGCATCTCCCGTATAGACCGTCTTTACAATGTCTGCGCCGCACTCGGCGCCAATGCGCGCCGCATGGGCCACGGTCGCCTCATCGTGCGGATCGCCAATGTTCTCCCCGCGCGGGTACATCATTGCGAGAAGCGGCATGCCCCACTCGTCGCACGCGTCGGCCACCGTGCCGAGCTGCTCGAGCATCTCTGGCTCCTCCTTGCCGCCGACGTTGATGTGGAGCGAGACGCCATCAGCGCCGATGCGCACGGCCTCCTCGACTGTGCCGGTGATCATCTTTCTGTTCGGGTACGGCGAGAGCGACGTGCTAGCCGAAAAGTGGACCAGTATGCCCGCCTGCGGCGGCGAGGGCATCGTGCGCACGATGCCCTTGTTCACGATAACGCACGTGAGGCCATGGCCGTCACACGCCGATATGACCGAGTGCGGGTCCTCCAGGCCCGCAATCGGGCCATTAGAGATGCCGTGATCCATCGGAATGCACAGCATCTTGCCCTCGCGCATGATGCGCCCCATGCGCAGCGCTCGCCCGTCGACCATGCGGGATGAGCGCACACGCCCACTTAAAAATAGTGAGCCATGGCGCACCGGCGCACACGGCAGGAGGCACGGCACCTGGACTCGAGCGAGGCGCGCGGCCGGCGTCAGGCGCGCATCGCGCGCACTAGGTGGCTGCCACGGCGCGACCCTTTGCCTTTTTGCTCGAGAATATCTGGGCCTTTAGGTCATCACCGGACACGCCAAAGTACTTTTGGAACTTTACGGTCGTCGAGAATATCTTTGTGCGGCCGACAGACTCGTGGCGCACAAAGTCGAGCTGGCGCAGCTCCTTTAGGTGCGAGTACACGCCCGTCCCGCGAACCTCGACGAGATCCTTAGACGAGACGGGCTGCGCATAGACGATGTATGAGAGCGTCTTTAGCGTCGAGTTTGGGAGGATCGGCTTTGACGCATAACGGCGGATCGTGCCGCTATACTCGGGCTTTAGCTGCAGCACGTACGAGCCGTCAGGCTGCCTGATCACCTCGATCGCGCAAAAGGCTGCGCGTGCGCGCTTTATTATCGACTCGAGTATGGCCAGCGTGCGCGGGCGCGACTCGGTCCCTGATGCGCGAATGAGCTCCTCTATTTGCATTGGGCGGCCAGAGGAGTAGAGCGCGGCCTCGACCCTTGCTGTGGCCTCGCGCGTGCTGTCAACCTTTTTCATGGGCCGGCTATGCCCCCGCCTGCGGCGCCTCGCCGACGAGCGTTATGCGGATGTCATCGCCCTCCTGCTCGAGCTCGGCGCGCGCGTCACGCGCCAGAAACAGCGCGGCAAAAAAGCAGCGTATGCGGTCGATGAGCTCAAGGCCGGAGACGATATCGCCGAGGAGCGCCGTTCCGCCAGGACCGGCCTTGCGGACAAGGAGGTCCTCGTACTTGCCGATTATGCTCTCGATGGAGACGAAATAGTCCTCAAAGTCCGGCGGCTCGGCCGGCTCGAGGAGCTTGCTGCGGCGGCGCTCGCGCGGGTTGGCGATAGTCATTATGAGGCTCTCAAGGAGGCCAAGGAGGTCGTCAAGGGAGACGGGCGATGTCGACTCGTGGCGGTACGGGACGCCGATCATCCGAATGTCGACGTCGCGCCGCTGCCGGGGGGCGACCCTGTCAGCCTCCCTGTGGAGCGCGAATATGCTCTCGACCTTGAGGCGGTATATGAGCGAGGACGTGAGGGCCGCCATGCCGGCGACCCGAAGGTCCTTCTTGCCGGACTTTTCGAGGATCGCCACGAGGATGTCCAGGATGGCCACTATATCGACGTCCCAGACGTTCTTTTTGCTCAGCGAGGCCGGATTGAAGAGTATGTTGACTGGCTCCTCGGAGAGATCCTTGCGCACAACTGCCTCCTCCATGGCGCAGCGGCGCGCAAATCCCAGATAATTACGGTGCGCTCTACTTTTTTGCCTTGTCCAGTCAACTCTTATATTGTTAGCGGCAGGCGCAGCGTCCAATGAAGGCCGCAAGAATCATCGCCGCGGGCCGTCCACTAGAGATAGCCGAGACGCCTGATCGCAGCGTGCGGGCCGGCGAGATCCGCATCCGCGTGCGCGCCACGGGCGTGTGCCACAGTGACCTGCACCTCTGGGAGGGCGGGTACGACATGGGTGATGGCAAGGTCCTAAAGGTGACTGACAGGGGGGTGAGCTTTCCAGTCACGCCCGGCCATGAGGTCGCCGGTATCGTCGAGGAGCTCGGCGAGGGGGCCGGCGGGTTTGCAGTCGGCGACGAGGTTCTCGTGTACCCGTGGGCAGGATGCGGCTCGTGCCCAGCATGCGAAAAGGGCATGGAGAACGTCTGCGACGCGCCAAGGTCGATGGGCATATTCCAGGACGGCGGGTATGCCGAGACGATGACGGTTCCTAGCCAAAAGTACCTCGCAAGGATCGACGGGATAGGCATGGACGAGGCGACATCACTTGCGTGCTCTGGCCTCACGGCATACACGGCAGTAAAGAGGGCCGCAGAATCAAAACCGAAGAACATTGTCATTATCGGCGCCGGCGGCCTGGGGCTCATGGGCGTCCAGATCGCAAGCGCGATCACAGAGGCAAACATCGTCTGCGTTGACCTCGATGACACAAAGCTAGAGACGGCCAGGGAGATGGGAGCCGCGCACACCGTCAACTCGAGCGGCGAGGGCGTGGCGCAGAGGGTCATAGACGCGTGCGGCGGGACGGGCGCCGAGAGCGTCATTGACTTTGTCAACGCGCCGCCGACTGCCGGACTCGCCCTAGAGGTCGTCAGAAAGCGGGGCAACATCGTCATGGTCGGCCTCTTTGGCGGCATCCTGCCCCTGCCGCTCGTCAGCATCCCGCTCAGGGCCATAACGATACAGGGGGCATACACCGGAACGTATGACGACATGGTCGAGCTCATCGGCCTTGCGAGGAGTGGCGCGATAAAGCCGATGGTCTCGAGGCGCTACTCCCTAGATGACGCAAACACCGCACTCTCTGACCTAAAGGCAAGAAAGATAGTCGGCAGGGCAGTCATCAACCCCTAGCGCAGGCCATGCGCGCGCGCAAGGCGCACGCACGCCATCAGGATGGTGTCCCAAGCGCAGGAATTGAACCTGCGACAACCCGGTTTCTGTCTGCCTAGTATGCTGCCATTTCGCCAGCCCAAAGCCGGCAACTACAGCCGGGAGCTCTACCAGGCTGAGCTAGCTTGGGACGGCACTCGCCGCAGGGCGCGGCGTTAAATAACTATCGCAGCGCCCCGCGCCGAGAAACCCTGCGATCACCGGCAAGTCATAAATACGCCGACGCGCCTGCGCACGCCGTGGGAGGGCACGCCCAGGGCACAAGCGGGTACGTATGCACGCCGTACATGCACGACCACGGCTCAGTCGAGCTAAAGGAGGCATGGGTCGGCTCGCCCAATGTGCGCGAGATGCACTTTGTGACAGCGACGTTCTCTGATGACGGCAAGCTCTACTTTGCGCCGCATGCAAACCACTATCTCCTCGCAAAGGTCAGTGACTGCGCAGAGGCCGGCAGGGAGGTCGCCGCAAGGGAGTGCGCGAGCGCGTCCTTTGTCTTCGGCGTGGATGAGAGCCTCTTTGAGCGCGAGACGGAGGGCGACAGGAACTTTGTCTCCGTATACTATACAGAGTACGGCGACACGGCAAACGCGATGGGCGAGATTGCGCGCATTGTCGGCAAGAGTGACAGGGTCGGCAGTGCGGCGTACGCGCACATGGGCTATTACGGCGTGCCGCCGCGCCTAGAGTTCCCGTTCAGCGACAGTATAATGGTCCTAGAGGTCTCTGGCGGCCACCAGGGCGTCAACAAGTACTGTGAAAAGACGCGGCGCGACGTGACGAGGAGGGGCATCACTCTGACCGGACTCATGGGCCTCTCGATACTTGACACGCTAAAGTGAGGCGCGCGGTCAGTCATTCTCGTGCAGAGAGTCATACCAGCGTATCGACTCCTGCAGGGTCTCGCGCGAGACGAGTCCGTCCGAGCATATCTTTGCATACAGGTTTGGATAGATAAATTCGCGTTCCGAGTATTCCATTATCCGGCCATAGTCTGCATCAAAATAGTGCACAGTCTCGTCAGAGCCCTGCGTGGACTTTGTCGGCAGGCCGTACGCGTGCGCCAAAACGTCGTGCTTTAGCCCCTTGCCGTTCATGTCGTTGAGCGGCAGGTGCATCTGCAAAAAGTCCGCAACTAGGGGCTGGCGGATCATCTTTGTGTAGAGTATGCCGGGTTCTGCGATCTCGTGGTGGCGCATTCGCTCATAGAGAAAGTTAATGTCAAACCTCATGATATTGTGGCCAACGATGCGCAGGCCCTCACCAAGCCCACGCTGCAGGTCAAAGACTAGCCTAAACATGTCGGTGAGTATCTGTTTCTCGCCGTCCTCCCACTCTTTTAGGTGGTGTGTGTATGCGCCATCAACCTTGTACGTGATGAGCATGACGCGCCCGTCAATGGGCGAGAGCGCGGCTTTCTTGAACTTCCAGTATGCGAGGCGATCGACTTCGGGTGAGAGGGTGCCCGCCTCGACCATCGCCCTTAGCTCGTTGTACCTGGCCGCATCAAGGTCCGGCACCGTCTCGATGTCAAGAAAGAGCGTCGTCATCGCGGGGGGCGCACACGCACCGGCGTATAAGTTGAGCAGGGCGTGGTGGGCGTGTCACAGGTCAAGCAGAAACCGTAGTGACACGCGATTCGGTGACTCGGTGATGTCCATCATGTGAAACGTCGGAGCCTTGACCTCGACGCGGAACCCGTGCCCCTGGATGTCCAGCGGCTCACCGTGCGCAATGCCACGCACGGCATAGGGGCCACTCCCCGAGACGCGCGCCTCAAACCTCCGCACGGCAAACCCGTCAGTTATCATCACAAGATTGGCCGCCTCTAGCCAGTCAAGGAGCGCATGGTGCATGTTCGGCCCACCTGCTGCAATGGGTCGCGTCTCGCGCTCGGCAACGCTAGACGGATTCAACGTGAGGTTTGCCACCGCGTCTGCAGCATCTGCAAACGCGTCATCAATGCTAGCCGCATCGACTTCCACGATGACATCAGTCACATGGTCAGCATACCGGTATCCCATTCCCGGCATGCGAGCACAGAGTGCCGAGTATTAACTTGTGCGCACGTGCAGAACGAACCCACAACAGCTGACCTAGTAAATGGACGCATTGATGACAGTCCTGATGGACGTCACACAAGGTGCGCACATCGGCAAAAGTCACATGGTGGAGGAAAATTTGACTGTTTGGCGATGGTGCCTGATTGCGTGTATAACAGTAGGGCACATTGACACCACGATCACTGTCATCGTTGCAAAAAAGCTGTATGGAAGCTCTTCTGTCAGCAAGGCCAGTCCATAGCCAACAAGTACAAACACCCCTAGAAAAAAACACACAAAGTGGTTTATTGTGTACTCACGTTTGTGATACTCAACTTTAGCAATGTTAGTCGCATTGAACACATATTGATCAAATCGATCAAGCAAGATAGACTTGTCATCTCCAAGGTTTTCCAGTTCATCTTTCAGCATTTTGCGGATTTGAAAAAGACGCTCAAGCATTTTTCCGTATTCTCCACCTATTCTGCGGCTCAAGGCAAACAGGAGTCCCAAGAATGTGATAACGCCCGTAATCAGCTCAAATGTCCCCACATACGCAAACTGTTCAGTCTCCAACCGTATCAACGCGGCGGTAATTTCCTGCAATGTAGAGTTGTGCAATGACAACAGGGGATCAGCTCCCCATCTTGGAGTTAGTCGTTTCTGCGGATGTCAACATTGCTGACAAGAATTTTGGATATTTCTGGTATACGCGCTCCATCAGCGGGACAGTTGTCTCCATATGGTTGTACGCCAGGAGCAGATCATATATGCGTATGACTTTTTTAACATGCAGGTTCATGAGCTGGGAATATTTTTTGCGCCCGTCGGACGTCAGCGCATATTTGCATGTGCCTTCGTTAAATCCACCCTCCTGAGTAGTCATAATCACAATATTCTTGGATGCAAGGTCAGAGATGTCATCATGTAGCTTTGTGCTAAACGGGCCGTACGCAGATGGCAGCCAATCGTCATACACCTTTCTCTTTTTGAATACCTCCATATCGCACAGAAAGGCCAGCTTTTCCAGCCGAGTTTTGCGCTTTATGGTACCCAGGGTGCCAAGGAGCAGTATGGGCAGTTCTGTGGAATCGGGTTTCGGCGTGCTCATCATAGCAGACTCTCCCCCATCAGCGCAGCGCAGTCGGCTCCACGACCCGTGGATCGACCCACCTCGTGTGCTCTAAGACCGTCCATGCGGTTCCCATGCCACAGACTCTGCGTTCCCGCCATGCTCCGCATGAAGCCCATGCCCAATTTAACGCTGTTGATGAGTAAAGCGTCAACTGTAGGTCAACACTGGACTAATGCTTGCGTTATAATGTAAGAGACGACATGGCTGCGCTCATGCGCCCTGGACATGCACACGGGGCAAAAACCCCGCCACTAGGCAGACTCGTAGCCCTTTGCAGCAGACGCCACGCCGCGGGCTGCCGCGTTTGCGCGCGCAAGAACGCTGGCCGCAGTGTCTGGCGATACGTATCCGGACTCGGAAGCCAGTGACTCGGCGGCGCGAGCGGCGCGCGAGAGCACGAGTGGGGCGTTCTCGGCGGTGATGAGGCCTGCCTCGACTGAGAGCGACATTGCCTCCTGGTGGGCAGCGGCGAGCGCATCACGAACCGCGGCGACGTCGACGACTAGCTCGTCGCGCGTGTATGTCTTGCCGGCCTCTAGTGCGCCGGCGAGCTCGACTCCGGCCTCCACGGCCCTGATGTCGAGCTTGCCCAAAAGCGCCGCAAGCTTTGATGATATCGTGTCACCGCGCTTTGCCGCAACGGTGTCCTTTGTTATCCAGATCGTGCCCTGGTCTATCTTTGTTGGCACGTTTGCCTCCTTGAACTCGGTGAGCATGGGGCCGGGAGCTATGCCCGTGTTCTTTGCGGTGATGATGACATCGATGCTCGCCGTGTCGCCCCCGCGAGCGGGCAGCATCACCTTGTTGCTCGCCAAGAGGACGTTTAGCTTGAATGGCGACATGTTTGTGAACATGAACATGCACTGGCCCTTGACCTGGGCTGCGATCTCGGCAATGCCAGGAACGTTAATTCCCGCGAGTGCCTTTTTTGTCACCTTGCCCTTTATGCTGACAAACTCGACCTGGCCATGCATCCTCTTTCGCAGCGAGAGCATTTGGGATGCGCGAACCTTTTCTAGCCGGACGAGTGCCATGACGTCGTACTTTGTGGGCAGCTCTTGGAGTTGCGCGTACATTCGCTCCTTTTTGGCAGGCCATTTCTGGCGATTTTCATACATGTCACTTTGCCTGCGGTGCGGGCTGCGCGATCTTGCCCATTGTTGTCTTTACCATTATCTTTTTGACGTTTCTCTCGCCGTTTGGCAGCTTTTTCTCGACGGCCGAGACTATTGTCATTGCGTTGGCCGCAAGGTCAGAGTCGGCCATCGTCTCATCGCCAATCTTGCACGAGAGGGCCAGCGAGTTGCGCATTCGTATGAGCGTAGATGACTTGAAGCGCTCAAGGAACGACGCTATCGGGGCGTTGAACGGAACCGGCGTCGGCATCTTGCCGCGCGGGCCGAGTATCTGCCCGAGAACCTTGCCGACTGTCGGCATTAGCTTTGTGTCAGCGAGGAAAAAGTCATAACGGTTGACGAACTTGCGCGACTCGCGCTTGTTGGCCCCCAGGCGCCCGAGCTCCTCGGCGTCGATGACCATGTCGGCCTTTGCCTCCTTTGCCTTGATGCCCATGTCACCAGACGCCATGACGCACACGGCAGCCGGCGCACTCGTCCGCGGGAGCTGCACGACCTCGTTGATCGCAAAGCCCTTCTTGACGTCAATGTCGCGAAACACGATGATGAGCTCGACGGACTGCCTGAACTTTTTGGTCCCTGATGCCTCCTTTGCCCTCTGGATCATCTCCGAGAGGTCTGACTCGCTAGCCAATTTGGGCACACGCCTGCTCGGCCCTATTAAAACCGTTTATGGGCGCATGAGGTATGAGGTCAGCACCTAGACCGCGCGCATGACCTCCTCGGTCACGCTCTTCCCCATGGCCCTCCACGTCAGGAAGCACGTCAGGAGGGTCGACATGCGCCTGGCTACGGCCGCGCCCCCCTTGAGCTGGCTGCTTATCTTGCGCCGCACGACCACGTCGCGTATCGCCCTCTCGGCGGCGTTGTTCGTGGGCGCGACGCCGGCGTGCTCGCAGAACGCGAACATCTGCGGCGCGGCGCGGCGGAGCCTGGCCACGGCGCGCGCCAGCTCCCCGCCCCCGCCGTCGTCGTGCCGGCCCAGCAGCGACTCCAGGGCGTCCTCCATCGCGCGCCGCAGCTCCGCGCACGGCGCGACGGCGGTGTCCCTGGCGGCGCGGTACAGCGAGAGGAGGTCGGCGTGCAGCCCGGGCAGCCCCCCGCCGTGCATCCTGGCGGCGTGCTCCACGGCGCGCAGCTCGTGCGCCCAGCACCGCTGGTGCATCCCGCCGGCGTCGAACCTGTTGTACGCCGGGTGCCCGTCGGTTATCGCCACGCCGACGAACCCCGGCAGGATCACGTCGAGCACCTGCGAGCCCCTGCTCTTGGCGAACTCCACCCCGTTATAGACCATGTACGCCGCCGCCCACACCCAGTGGCTCTCGCCGGAGCTGGGGAAACCCGTCTCGTCCACGTGCACGTGCGGCGCGCTCCTGATCACGTCCCATATGCCCTCGGCCTCCGGCTCCAGCGCGTCGGCCACGTTGTCCCTTATGCGCAGCACGGTCGCCTTTGACACCGAGATCCCGTGCACGTCCAGCATCGTGTCGGCGATCCGCGCCACGGGCAGCCGCGCGCACAGGTGCGACGCCACGGTGCCGACGAGCCTCCTGCCGTAGGACCCGCGGGCCGGCAGGCCGCAGTCCGCCCGCCGCGTCGCGCCGCAGTCCGCGCACGTGGCGGACTCGACATAGTGCCGCGTCTCGGTCGGCCGCGGGGGAGGGATGTCGATTATGTCGCGCACCGCCGTCGTGACCTCCATGCGGCCGCCGCACTCGCACGGCCCGCGGCCGACGCGGTGCCGCACGGTCTCCGTCGGCGCGTGCCGGCGCGACGTGCCGCGGTGGCCGGGCCTCCCGCCGGGCGTCCCGTGCGGCGGGAGCTCGCCGCGCTCCCTCGCGAGCCGCACCTCGCGCTTCCTCCTCTTGTGCTCCAGCGACGCCGACGACGGCGGCGTGTTGGAGTTCTGGTAGTACGACAGCGTGCGCCTCATGGTGTCGTTCTCCGCCTCCAGCTCGGCGATCCTCTCGTCCCGCACACCGATCTCGCCCTTCAGCTCGGCAACACTCTCCTCCAGCTCGCTAATCTTCCTGTCCCGCGCCCTGGCCCGCTCCTCGGAGGCACTGAACATGCCCCGGAGCTGTGCCAACTCGTGGCCTGGCTCCCAACGCTCGCGCCGTTTGCCCTTCACGTCCCGGCGTGCGCCGCCGCGGTAAATGGATCGGCAGGATCGCGCCTATTTGACCAAAAGGGGAGGGGGTGCTGACCTCATACCGCATGAGGCCCAAGCCCCCGGCATGCCCGCAGGAGCCACAGGCCAAACTAGGTTTATTAAAGAAGTGGCGATATTGCGTCTGCGCGATGGTTGAGTTTGACGACATGGACATGAAGCTCCTGCGCGAGCTCACAGATGACGGCTCGGTCTCGATACCAAACCTGGCAAAAAAGATGGGTGTCAACTCGTCGGTCCTCTATAGCCGCATAAAGCGCATGAAGGAGAAGGGCCTCATCGTGCGCTTTACGATCGATGTCGACGACTCGATTCTCGGCATTGGCGTGCGGGCCACGATCGGCATAAACCGCGACCCAAAGGCCAAGGCCCGTGTCCACAAGGCGATCCTGGAGATACCCGAGGTCACCGAGATGGCCGAGATCACCGGAAGGTTTGACATACTCGCAACGCTGCGCACGTCAAACCTCGAGTCCCTGCACGCAATCGTCATAGAAAAGATCGGCAAGATAGACGGCGTTCAGGGCACCGAGACGCTAGTCGAGCTCCAAAAAAGGTCAAGGGCACCACAGTATGCGCAGGTCGGCGAGCAGTCCAGCCCGCGCTCACGACGATAGCGCGTCGTCCCACTTTGAGTCGTTTATCTCGGCGGTGATCTCTTTTGGCGTCTTGCCCTCAATCTTTATGCCGAGTGGGACGCACGTGCCGATGACTGACTTTGCGACTGACTTTATCGATGTCGCATACGAGCCGCCGATCTTTGTCTTTGCAATCTTTGCTATTGCGTCCATGCCGATGTCACCGACCCACTCCGTGCCCGGTGTGCCCGAACCCTTTTGGAGTCCGGTCTCCTTTAGGAGAAGGGCCGCGACGGAGGGAACGCCAATGTCAATGTCCCACTTTTTTGTGTCGGGGTAGACTGAGACGGTGACTGGAACCTTCATGCCCTTAAAGTCGGCCGTCTTTTCGTTGATCGCGCCGATGACCTCCATGATGTTGACTCCAAGCGGCCCGAGTGCCGGTCCGAGCGGGGGGCCGGCTGAGGCCTCGCCCCCAGTGACAAGTGACGATATCTTTTGTGGCTCTGCCATTCTAGCGCACACACGCAGATGGGCGGATTTAACCCTTACCGTCCCTCCCGGCCCAAAGGGGGCACATGCTGCCGTGGACACACGCCAGACTAGCGCGCCTTTGGAGTCCACGCGCGCACGCATGTCCACAGCGTGCCCTGCGCGGCGGGCAGGGCGCACCATCCTGGATCCACCCACAGGGGCGCCATCCGGACCACCATCAGGGAACGCCCACTCCGCCGCAGACTAGCCCGCACGGCATGGCAGCGCATATCCCTGGCGGACTTTGAGGAAGCGCCGATCACAGGGCCGGCAGGCCGCACCACGCGCGCTATGCGCGGCGCGCCTTGCGGATATACTGCTGGTGGTACTCTTCGGCCTCGTAAAACTCGGGAGCCGCAAGTATCTGCGTGACTATGGGCGATGATAGCCGCCCCGAGCGCCCGAGGGCGTCTGCCGAGCTGCGCGCGGCGGCCTCCTGCTCGGGCGTGTGGAAGAATATCGCCGAGCGGTACTGGGTTCCAATGTCCGGGCCCTGCCTGTTTGGCGTTGTGGGGTCATGCGATGACCAGAATGCCTCAAGTAGGCGCGCATAGTCGACAGCAGAGTCGTCATATGTCACCGTGACTGACTCGGCATGGCCAGTCTGGCCAGTGCAGACACGCTCGTATGTCGGGTTTTTCTCGTCTCCGCCGGTGTATCCGGATCTCGCATCGAGCACGCCGGGTATGCTGCGAAACACCTCCTCGACATGCCAAAAGCACCCTGCCGCAAACGTTGCCCTCGCAGTGGCCACCTAGCTCACTCCGCTGAATATGTCCACGATTCTCGATGCCATGCTCTCAATGTCGACTTCGGGCTCGGCTGACACTAGGAGGAGGACGCTGCTCACGGGGAACGGAAAGCTCACAAGAACCGCCTTGTCGCGGCGAACCGCGATATAGTTTACCGGCCCGAGGCTGTCATCGTGCTCGTTGCTGATCGTGATGCGCGAGATGAACTTCATGAACGAGCGCAGGCGCTCCTCGTCGCGCTCAAGGGGCGATATGTCGGCGCTAAACCCGCCGGCCACGAGGCGCCCCTCGGCGTCGATGACGCCGGCAAAGCGAACCATATCCTCCCCAAGGAGCCTCTCGCAGCGCTTGTCGTACGCGCGGTACTCGTGACCCTCTCCACGTGCCATGGCGGGGCACGCATGGCACAAAAATAAAAACCTAGCCGCTAATGGCGCGACTGTCGCGCATAGCGTCCGCTAGGAAAAATCAAAAAATGACGTCGTGCATAGTCTCTATGTAAGTGGCTGAACCGGTGTGTTGGTCGATTAGTAATGGCTGGCTCACCACTCGCCGAAGCTTGTGATCTACACCACCATCCTATCAACGCAGTCTTCTTCTGCGAACCTTCATCTTGCGAAAGGATGTCTTGTCTCGGGATGGGATTCGTGCTTAGATGCTTTCAGCACTTAGCCCAAACGGCTTAGCTGCCCGGCCTGCCTTGTCAGACAACCGGTAGACCAGAGGCCACGCTGCTCTGTTCCTCTCGTACTCGGAGCAACTTCCCCTCAGACACCCACGCTTCCATCAGGCAGAGACCGACCTGTCTCACGACGGTCTAAACCCAGCTCATGTTCCCTTTTAATAGGCGAGCAGCCTCACCCTTGGCCCCTGCTGCAGGACCAGGATAGGAAAAGCCGACATCGAGGTACCAAACCGCGGGGTCGATAGGAGCTCTCGCCCGCGACGAGCCTGTTATCCCTGGGGTAATTTTTCTGTCACCTCCGGGCCCCAATAGTGGGCACACGAAGGATCGCTAAGCCAGACTTTCGTCTCTGAATTCCGTGCGTTTGGAAATCCAGTCAGTCTAGTTTGTGGCTTTGCCCTCTTCAGCGGATTTCTGACCCGCTTGAACTAAACTTTGGGCCCCTTTGATATCTTTTCAAAGGGGTGCCGCCCCAGCCGAACTGCCCACCTGCACGTGTCTCCGACTCGCGCCGGATAAGCGATACTGCAAGAAAAGTCTGGTGTTACATCGTCGCTTCCCGCAACCCCGAAAGGCGGCGAGCATGGCTCCCAGATACACTGTGCAATCCTTACTATACCACAAGCACAAGCTGCAGTAAAACTCCACGGGGTCTTCTCTCCCCGATGGAAGATGATGGACTGTTCGTCCACCTTATGTGGCTTCACCGGGTTGCAGGCGGGGACAGTGGGGCCCTCGTTGTTCCATTCATGCGCGTCGGAACTTACCCGACAAGGCATTTGGCTACCTTAAGAGAGTCAGAGTTACTCCCGGCGTTAACTGGCCCTTAGCTCGGTTGAACCCAAGTTTTAGGTACCAGCACCGGCCAGGATTCAGCGACTATACGAATCCTTTCGGACTAGCAGTCGCCTGTGTTTTTATTAAACAGTCGAGACCCCCTTGTCATTGCAACCTGCCATCCCCGTTCCTCACGAAGACGGCAGGCATCCCTTATACCGAAGCTACAGGACTAATTTGCCGAATTCCCTCGCCATACGTTATACCCGTAGCACCTTGGCTTTCTAAGCCAGCGCACCTGTGTCGGATCTGGGTACGGACACGCAGTCGGCTAGCCGCACAGGATTTCACGGTCTCCCAGAATCGGAAAAACCCCGCTAACGCGAGGCCATTCCCGCCTCAGGCCGGTTCTCGTCATTACGACACTCCCCGGCCCTCAAACGGTTAGATATAACGACGGTTATACTCCCCCTATCTGGAAGCTATCTGTGCGATTCAAGCGCCTTCTGCGTGGTACTGGAATATTAACCAGTTTTCCATTCGGATTACTCTGTTGAGGCAACCCTTAGGGCCGACTAACTCCAGGCTGATAACGCATTGCCTGGAAACCCTTACGCTTGCGGTGGTATGGATTCTCACCATACTATGCTGTTACTGCCGCCAGGATCTGCAATAGAAACCGGTCCACAGGACGTCACCGCCCTGCTTCTTCCCAATCACTACGCCAATCTACCATGGATCACCATAGGTGACCATCCAGAGTATCGGTACTTTGCTTTAGCCCCGTCCATTTTTGCGGCGCCCACACTCGGCAGGTAAGTTGTTACACACTTTTTAAAGGATAGCTGCTTCTGAGCTTACCTCCCTGCTGTCTTGGTGCGAACACGCACTTCCGCTTGACACTTAGCAAAGATTTGGGGACCTTAACTCTAGTCTGGGTTAAACCCCTTTCGGTCGTCAACCTTACGTCAGACGAACCCGTGTCCCTGCTTCTACGATGTATATCCGTTCGGAGTTTGAATGGGCGGTGAGGATTTTACTCCCCGCGCCGCCCTATCAGTGCTCTACCGGAAACACAATCTCCACAGAGCACGCCCTGCGAGACGCTTCGATTGGAACTAGCGAGCGCCAG
The DNA here is from genome assembly GCA_963692915.1 of Cenarchaeum sp. Classification (GTDB taxonomy): domain Archaea; phylum Thermoproteota; class Nitrososphaeria; order Nitrososphaerales; family Nitrosopumilaceae; genus JAHRAL01. The sequence continues at coordinate 400,706 of OY843584.1, read as the reverse complement.
TCTAGATTGGTTTTTGACCCCTATCCCCAAGTCACACAAACGATTTGCACGTCAGTACTGCTTCAGACCTCCAGTGGGCTTTCGCCCACCTTCATCTTGCTCAGGGATAGATCGACTGGCTTCTAGCCTTACCGCCATGACTCTACGCACTTTCACACGCTTCTCCTCACAATGCTGCGAGAATTCGGTTTCCCTTCGCCTCCACCTTTGGAGGTTTAGGCTCGCCATGACGGCAAGCTCCCTGGCCCGTGTTTCGAGACGGAACGCGTGACACTGACGGTCTGGGCTCAGGCCTTCTGCCCCATTGCTGGAACGTCTAGCCCGAAAAGACCGCCTTCCATGCCACGCACGTCTGTAACCAGTAGATTTCATGCACTTTTCACCCCCCTTCCGGGGTACTTTTCAGCTTTCCCTCACGGTACTAGTTCACTATCGGTCTTGAGAGATATTTAGCCTTGGATGCTACTTTCACCCATGTTCACTGCCCACTGCCAAGGACAGCTACTCTGGCATGGCTAGGCCCTATACCACTTCGCCTACGGGGGTATCACCCTCTGTGCCGGAACTTTTCAGGACACTTTGGCTGTGTTCTAGGATGCCATATCGCCATGCCGAAACACCACATCTCCCGAAGGATTCAGTTTAGGCTCTTTCCTTTTCGCTCGCCGCTACTTGGGAAATCTCAATTGATTTCTCTTCCTCGTGGTACTAAGATGCTTCAATTCCCACGGTTCGACCTCCACCGCCCATGCGATGGAGTGTCCAAAAGGACAGGATTCCCATTCGGACATCTCGGGATCATAGGATGCGTGCGCCTACCCCGAGCTTATCGCAGCTTGCCACGTCCTTCGTCTCTCCTCAAGCCTAGCAATTCATCTACTGGCGTCTTTACACCGGCATATTCAGCCACATATTACACGACTATGCACGACGATCATCGCAGGTGCCCTGGGGGGGCACCCACTACATCCTTCATACGTCACTTTCGTGACGCATTGCATCGATGCTGTGAAGACTTGTGCGTCCGTGCACAATTCTGGTCTAAGGAGGTGATCCGACCGCAGGTTCCCCTACGGTCACCTTGTTACGACTTTTCCCTCGTCGCTTACCTCAAGTTCGATAACGCCAACTAGACGTCACCTCGCTAAAGGCAAACTTCGATGAAACGACGGGCGGTGTGTGCAAGGAGCAGGGACGTATTCACCGCGCGGTAATGACACGCAGTTACTAGGGATTCCATATTCGTGAGGGCGAGTTGCAGCCCTCAGTCATAACTGTGGTAGCGTTTGAGGATTGCCTCCCCCTTTCGGGTTTGGATCCCATTGTCACTACCATTGCAGCCCGCGTGTGGCCCCAGAGATTCGGGGCATACTGACCTGCCGTAGCCCTTTCCTTCCTCCGCATTAACTGCGGCGGTCCCGCTAATTCGCCCGACTGCTCCGGAGAGCAATAGTGGCAACTAGAGGCAAGGGTCTCGCTCGTTACCTGACTTAACAGGACATCTCACGGCACGAGCTGGCGACGGCCATGCACCACCTCTCAGCTTGTCTGGTAAGGTCTTCAGCCTGACCTTCATTCTGCTGTCGCTCCGGGTAAGATTTCTGGCGTTGACTCCAATTGAACCGCAGGCTTCACCCCTTGTGGTGCTCCCCCGCCAATTCCTTTAAGTTTCATACTTGCGTACGTACTTCCCAGGCGGCAAACTTAACGGCTTCCCTGCGACACTGCACTGGCAAAGGCCAGTGCATCACCGAGTTTGCATAGTTTACAGCTGGGACTACCCGGGTATCTAATCCGGTTTGCTCCCCCAGCTTTCATCCCTCACCGTCGGACATGTTCTAGTAGACCGCCTTCGCCACAGGTGGTCATCCATAGATCACAGGATTTTACCCCTTCCTACGGAGTACCGTCTACCTCTCCCACTCCCTAGCCGTGCAGTATTCCCGGCGGCCCACGTGTTGAGCACGTGGATTTAACCGAAAACTTACACGGCCGGCTACGGATGCTTTAGGCCCAATAATCCTCCTGACCACTTGAGGTGCTGGTTTTACCGCGGCGGCTGACACCAGAACTTGCCCACCCCTTATTCGCCAGTGCTTTTAGGACTGACAAAAGGTCTCTTTAGCAGAGACCACTCGGATTAACCTTGTCGTGCTTTCGCACATTGCAAAGTTTTCTCGCCTGCTGCGCCCCATAGGGCCTGGGTCCGTGTCTCAGTACCCATCTCCGGGCCTCTCCTCTCAGAGCCCGTACCTGTTATCGCCTTGGTGGGCCATTACCTCACCAACAAGCTGATAGGCCGCAGTCCCATCCTGCAGCGATAAATCATTTGAGCCATGGGCCATTCCAGGCACCATGACCTATCGGGTATTATTCTCAGTTTCCCGAGGTTATCCCCGTCTGCAAGTTAGGTTGACTACGTGTTACTGAGCCGTTTGCCTTGCATTGCTGCAATGACTCGCATGGCTTAGTATCAATCCGATAGCAGTCAGGTCCGGCAGGATCAACCGGATTGTGGATTCTTTTTTTATTGAAGTTTTTACCTAAACTGAATTGGACGGAATGCACTTGTCTTCACATGCTCAGAGCAGACCTTGAGGTCAGCTCCTCATTTTTGTATGCGAGACTGGAGGCCCACAGGTCACAGAATGGCATATTGCCACACCTCACCACGGGCGCCGCACTTGCGTCGCGCACGAGCGGGACTGACTATTCGAGTGGATATAAACCAATTGGGTGATCGCATCCCGGAATGATGTCCACAGGGCCGATCATGGCCACAACGGCAGCCAAAGTACCGTACTGCGCTCCGAGTGGTTAAAGTACAGATGCCCGCACATGGCCGGCCATGCAGGGCGACGCCGAGACGGCATACAGGCAAAAGACGCCGCGCTCGCAGAGACTGCATGCCACGTCCTCAAGGCTTCATGTCAATGGCGTGCACCACAACATACGCCACTTTGATCCATACCCGTTCGTCACGCGATCCGCGCGCGCGCAGACCATAGTCGATGTCGACTCGAACAGTTACACGGACTACTGGATGGGCCACTGGGCGCTCGTGCTAGGCCACGCTCCTCCTGTCGTGAAGCGCGCCATAACATCACAGCTTGGGCGCGGCTGGATGCACGGAACCGTGAGCGAGCCGTCGATTGCGCTGACCGAGGAGATTGCACGGTCTGTCCGCGTGGCAGAAAAGACCCGCTATGTGAGCTCGGGGACCGAGGCTGTCATGTATGCCGCACGCATTGCGCGTGCGCAGACAGGAAGGGACACTGTGGCAAAGGTCGACGGTGGGTGGCACGGGTACGCATCTGACCTGCTAAAGTCTGTCAACTGGCCATTTGGCTCAGAGTCACGTGGCATACTCAACGAGGAAAAGATCGTCTCGCTCCCGCACAATGACCTTGAGGGTTCGTTGCGCATGCTGCGTCAGGTGAAGCGCGACCTGGCATGTATCGTAGTCGAACCGCTTCTCGGCGGCGGCGGGTGTGTTCCCTCGGAGCGCGACTATATGCGCGGACTGCAAGAGTTTGCGCACTCGTGTGGCGCCCTTTTTGTGCTAGACGAGATCGTCACGGGATTTCGCTTTAGGCTAGGCTGCACATATCCAACGATGCGCCTAAAACCTGACATTGTCACGCTTGGAAAGATAATCGGTGGTGGCATGCCCATAGGCGCAATGTGTGGCCTAGACGAGTCGATGCGCATGGCCGACACGTCAGCCCTTGGGAAGGACAGGAGGTCATATGTCGGGGGCGGGACGTTCTCGGCAAATCCCGCATCAATGACAGCCGGTCTCGCAACGCTGCGCGCGCTGCGCGCACGCAAGTCGCTATATGGCAGGATCGGCAACCTAGGCAAGATGGCGCGCGACGGTTTGAGGCGCGCATTTGACGGGCACGTCACCACGACAGGGGCGGGATCCCTGTTCATGGCACACTTTACGCGCGATGGGCAGGCGATCCGCAGTGCCGCAGACGCCGCACGCTGCGACACTGACCTCCTGCACAGGTTTCACTTTGAGATGATCGCGCGCGACGGCATATTCTTTCTGCCCGGCAAGCTAGGCGCAGTCTCGGCGGCGCACACTGCTGCGGACATTCGTGCGCTCATCGAGGCGGCGGGGCGCTTTTCGGCCACGCTTGGGGGCAGGCGGGCTTGATATTCTCCGGAAATGCCGACTCGAAGGAGATGGCGCGCCAGGCGCGCGAGATGATGCGCAAGGGCAACGCAAAGGCCGCAGCCATGCTGCTAGGCAAGCTCCTCAAGGATGACCCCAAGAACGTGCGCGCGCTCTGTGATCGCGGAATCGCCCTAAATCAGATCAAAAAGTACTCGGATGCCATAACGTGCTTTGATGCGGCCCTCGAGGTCTCCCCGCGAGAGGTTCGAGCGCTCAACAACAAGGCCATAGCCCTCGCCGAGATGGGCAACATCGACGGCGCCATCGAGGCGTACGAGGCGGCCCTCGAGGCGGATCCCCGACATGCGGCTGCGCACTTTAACATGGGCGTCCTCCACCACCGGCTCGGCAGGAACGAGGAGGCCCTCGAGTGCATCGATGCGGCCGTGCGCCTCGGCCCAAAGAACGCAAACGCGCACTTTTACCGCGGGGTCGTTCTAGGCAGCATGAAGAGACACGAGGATGCGCTAGGCTGCTTTGATGCGACGCTCAGGGCCGATGCGAGCCACATGGATGCGCTCTTTCACAGGGGAATAGAGCTTGCCGAGCTAGGAAGACACGAGGATGCGCTAGGCGCACTCGGCAGGCTTCCGCGCGACCATGCCAACAATGCGAGCGTGTCATATGCTGTGGCCCGCAGTCTTGCCGCACTACGGCGCGACGAGGAGGCAATCGAGATGCTCTCGCAGGCGATGAAAAAGGACTCAAAGACGATAAGGGCATGGGCTCGCGCAGAGACTGCTTTTGAGCCGCTCGCCGGCGACAAGCGAGTCAGAAAGATGCTCAAGCTTTGAGTACGCGCCGGCTTATTGCGTCGATTCGAAGTATGCGCACGCGCCTCTTTGGGCCGACTAGCCTCGCCTCGATAACAGGCGCATATATGCGAACCATGTCAGTCACTGTGATTGTGTCCTCTAGATCCCGCACGTCACCACGAATGGGTCCCGGCGAGATTGCCTCCCTGAGACAGTCAACTAGCTCGTCGCGCGCCATCTCAGGCTCGCGCACAAGCTCGGCGGCGGCCAGGACGCGTCGCGGGTATGCCTCAAGTGCGCCGCGTGTGAGCTTGTGCGCAAACTTTGCCACATGGCCGTGATGATCGACGAAGACTGTCCCCTCACGCTCGTCGAGTACAAACTCCTCTAGCTCCACGTCGACCTTGCGCGATGAGGCCCTGCCCGAGATGGCGCGACTCACCCGTGAGGCTGGCCGCACGTCAAACGTGCCGTCGCCAACCTCGACCCTCCTGACGTTGGGATCCACGCGTATCGTGTGGATCGCCTTGCGGCGATAGCTGGCGCGGTATGCGCCCTTTAGCATGGTCGTCGCCTCGTATGCAATGCGCACAGAGTGCGTGTGAATCTCAGAGCGCGCCGGCGAGGAGAGGAGTGTGCGAAACTGCGATGCCTTTCTTGCCTCCACGGTCGCCTTTGCCCCCGCATCGTCGACTTTGCGGCGCAGCACGACGTTTCGCGGTGAGCACTCCATGACAGTCCTCATGCGCGCGCTGGGGCACGGCGGCGCCTTTTAACCTAGCGCGCATGGTATATACGCCCATTTGCGCGCGGCCTGCGAGATGGCACGCAAGTCCGCACCTGCACGAGCAAAGCCGAACTATTTTACGGGCAGGGTCAGGCTAGTCGAGGCAGTCAAGATGGGGAACGGCGAGGCTGCTCGCGCCTTTGATGTGAGGTTCTATTCAGGGGCACGCACAAAGCTCCACTCGCACACCGGCCCGCAGATACTCATAGGCGTCGCCGGAAGCGGCAGTCTCGTCAAGTATGTGAAGCGCGGTGCGTCAGGGAGACGCGGGCACATAAAGAAGGTCTCGCGCGTGCGCCTCGCAGCCGGCAGCGTCGCGCACATCAAGGCCGGCGAGCTCCACACGCACGGCTCGACGTCCACATCACGCATGTTTGCGCACATTGCGATAAACCTCCCTGCGCGATCCGGCGCCGAGTCAGCAGCGACGTGGTATGACTCTGACCTCTCCACTAGCGCAACGAAAATTTCATAGCGCGCATCACGCAAGTGACTCTAGTGACCTGTCCGGCGCGTAAAACTCGCCCTCAGAGGCGGCAAGCGCGCGCAGCCTGTCAGCGAGTGCCGAGGCGCCAAACTTTGTGACGATATCGCGTATTGACAGTTTCATCCCGAGGCCAAGGGATGCCGCACGCTCGATCGTCTCAATGTCGGCGACATCATTGCTGATGAGCCATGCCGCATTGTTTGCGAGCACGGCGGCTATGCGAACCGGATCACACGCGCCTGCGAGATCCTCAGACAGTCCAACGCGCTCGTACTTTTCCTTTGAATATTCGTAAAAGCCCTCGCCTGACTTTTGGCCGAGCTTTTTCTCGCCGTACAGGCGCTCGACTGTCGCGTGTGGGCGTATCACCTTTTTGTCCCTGCTGTGCATCTCTTGCGTGGCCTTGTGGATGACATCTAGGCCGGTAAAGTCGGCGAGCTCGAGTATTCCCATCGGGAAGCCGAGCGTAAAGCGCACGGCTGAGTCGATCTCTTCTTTTGTTCTCCCGTCAGCATCCATGGTGTGACACGCCTCGTGAACCAGCGGTATGAACAGGCGGTTGACGATAAAGCCCGGCACGTCGCGCGCGCAGAGGACAGGCTCCTTGCCGACTGACCTGACATACTCGATCGTCGACTCGGTGACTGACGCGTCTGTCTCCTTGCCGGGTATGACCTCGACGAGGCGCATGAGCTGCGGCGGGTTGAAAAAGTGGATTCCGATGAACTTTTTGGGGCGCTCAAGCGTCGAGGCGATCTCTGTTATCGGCAGCGTGCTCGTGTTGGACGCAAACACAATGTCGCGCCCGCGCGTTGCCGCATCAAGGTCCGCATAGACGCGGCGCTTGAGGTCCATCGTCTCGGGAACCGCCTCGATGACCATGTCTGCGCCCTCGAGGGCAGAGCCCAGGTCCGTCTCGGCGCGTATGCGCGAAAAGGCCGCATCTGCCTCGGCGGGTGCGATCTTGCCCTTGGAGGCCATCTTGTCGAGGCTCCAGCGTATCTTCTCCATGGCGCGATCGAGGAATGCGCGCTCAATGTCACGCATGGCCACGTCGTGGCCTGCGATCGCCGAGACCTGCGCGATCCCGTGACCCATGACACCGGAGCCCAGAACCGCGATTCGCCTGCCCGCCATGGTCGCGTGCGCGCCACATATCCTTATAATACATTTGCAGCACGGGGGCGCACATGGGCCTATTTGGAAGGCACAAGGACGACGGCGGCACAAAGTGCCACGAGTGCGGCATGGAGCTCCACACGCCAGAGCGCCTCGCCCGCCACGCCAAGAAGGCCCACGGCAATGTGCCAGAGAAAAAGCCCGACGCGCAGGGCGGCGACGGTGGGATGTGGTAGCCTTGGAGATCGACGAGTCCAAAAAGCACACGATCATATTTCTTGGCGCCATAGCAGGAGCCGGAATCGTCATCGCCACTCTAGTCTTTCCGTTCTGGAACCTCATACGCGAGGACGTGTATGAGGAGACGACGATCCTCGCAAGCGCCGACGGCGTGTGCTATGCGGATTCGGCAGACGGCGTGCCAAAGACGATATCAGGGTGCGATGTGCCAGTCGGAACCAACGTGACGATAGTCTATGGCAAGGATCTTGCATGGGCACGCATAGCGGAAATGCGGTGAGCGTCCATTGACGTGCATATTCTGCGAGATTGCATCAGGCGGCATCAGTGCGCACGTCATAGAAGAGTCAGACCTTGCGATCGCATTCCTCGATGCGTTTCCGCTTGCGCGCGGCCACTCCCTAGTCGTGCCAAGGGCACACAGGGAGCGCATGGAGGAGATGGGCGAGGCCGAGTGCGCCGCGACGTTTGAGCTTGCAAGGCGTGTTGCCGCACGCATTAGGCGCCTCCACGGCGATGCGCTAGTTGCAGTTCACAATGGGAAGCTAGCCGGCCAGGAGGTTCAGCACGTCCACGTTCACATAATACCGCGAAGCGCCGGTGACGGGGCCGGACCTGTCCACTCCATGTTCGGCGCCGCCGGGGCAAGGGCAGATGACGCGGATCTCGCATCCGAGCTTGACGCGATTCGAAATTCCTAGAGCGGGTATATGCGCCTGCGCCTGGCCATATCGTTGACAATGATGGCCTTTGTCGGGCACGTCTCGGCGGCATCCATTATGGTCTCTGCATCAGCACCTAGGGGGTCTGTCACGCTGGACTTTGGGTTCACCTGCGACTCCTTGTCGACGCAGAACACCGACGGGGCGATAGTCTCGCAACTGCAGCACCCAATGCACAGGCTCTTGTCGATGTTCACGTCCATGCGAGGAACCGCACGCGTCCGCGCCGTCGGCTGCTGCGCCGGTTCGGCATCCTGGCCCTGCGCATCTCCGCCGGTGGACTGCTCGGCCGGCTCGCCGGACGTGTCGGCGCGCCGCCTCTCGTAATCCTGCCAAAAGTTGCGCTCGTACTCTTTCCAGAACGACTCGTCGGCCTCAAACTCTGAGGTGAACCTTGACCAGTCCTCCGTGGGCGGCTCCGAGTCGGCCCTTCCGGCCATGCCGCGCCGCTGCGCGTGGGGCGTCTGGCGACTCGCGTTGCGTGCGCCCTGCGCCTCGCGCTGCTCGCGTGCGGCCGCACGGTGGCTTGAGGACTCCATTAGCGTGTGGTATGCCTCTGTGACCCTCCCGAGGCGCTCGCCAGTCTGCGCCCCGCTGCGGTCAGGATGGAGCTCGAGGACGAGCTTGCGGTACCTTGCCTTTATCTCGTCCTGCGTGAATGACTCGCCAACGTCGAGCTCACGGTATGCCTGCTGAATCTCCACGCCCACGGCGGCCGCAAGGCGCTCTAAAAACAGTTTCGCGCCCGCGCGCACGTGGCAGCGGCGTGGATGCGCGCAAGCGCGGTGGCCATATCCCGTCTCACGACACAGCAGGCCTGCGGGGCACCGGCAATAGTTTGTTATAGTTGGGCGCTGCGGCGCGCAGGCATTGAGCTATCTAGAGCTATACTCTGGCGGCGGCCCGCTCATTGTGGGAGGCGACGGCGAGGCGAGGGCAGCAGTCTTTGGCGTGCCCTTTGACTCGACGCACTCGTACAGGCCGGGCACGCGCTTTGGTCCGGACGCCATACGTGAGGCGTTCAACAACATAGAGGTGTTTCACGCCGGCCTCGGTGTTGACCTCGAGGGCGTCGCCATCGCAGACCACGGGAACCTAAAGCAGACCGTAGTCGCCTCAGAGATGCTAGAGATGGTCGGCAGGGTGACAGCCGAGCTTGCAGCTAGCGCAATGCCGACTGTCATACTCGGCGGCGAGCACCTACTGACGCTTGGGAGCTATGCGCAGTTTGGCGCCGACACCGGATACGTCGTCTTTGATGCGCACTATGACCTCAGGGACTCGTACGCCGGCGCACGCCAGAGCCACGCGTCATACCTTCGCAGGCTAGTCGAGGCCAGGGGCGGCGAGGGGATCGTTCATGTCGGCGCAAGGGCATTTGCCGCCGAGGAGCTCGCGTTTCTCTCTGACAGCAAGATAACGACTGTCACGGAGGCTGACGTGCGCGACGGGAGGGGCCCGGCCATGGTAGCCGACGCACTCTCGTCGTACGATTCTGCGTATGCGAGCTTTGATCTTGACGCGCTAGATCCCGCATACGCGCCCGGAGTGGGCAATCCCGAGGCTGACGGCATGACATCGCGCGAGCTGTTCTCCATGGTCGGTGCGCTGCTCGAGACCAGGATTGTTTGCGCCGACATTGTAGAGCTCAACCCCGCCTGCGACAACGGCGCCACTGCAGCCCTGGCCGCAAAGATAATGTCAACAGTAATTGCAATGCAGGTAAGACGCTGACTAGGAGCCCATCATGCCGACCATCTTTGGGGGTTCGCGGTACTCGCTGACTGCAAGCACGCCGCCGTCTGCAGTCACTGCGACCATCTCCATGGCGTTGCCCGCCGGAGGCGAGACTATCATCTGCTCACCGGCGGCAAGGTCGCCTATGAGGAGCGTGTCGCCGCCGCCAAAGTTGACCGTCACGCCAGAGAGGTCGCGTGCGCCGATGTTCTGGACCGTGACCCTCGCCGTCGTAAAGAGGTTCTGCCTGTCGACTATGGGGTCCACGCGGATGTCATAGTCCTGCGTTGCGATCGTGATGCGCCCAATGTCGACTGCCACGACTGTGGCGATCACGCCAATGGCCGCCATGCCAGCGATGAGCAGTGCCGTGTACGTCCTCATGGCCTGGCCGCAGGGGGCCGATTCTATTAAGCCTCGCGCCAGAGGCCACGCGGGGCAAACAGAATAAAGCGACCCCTGCGGGGCGCAGGGCGGACTCGTTGCATAGCATGGATAGTGCGGGCGCTTCCGGAGCGCCAGGTCGCCGGTTCGAATCCGGTCGGGTCCGCCAACATCTCCTTCCCCGCCTGTGCGTGGGCACTGCGCAAACAACATTAAGAGGCGCCTGCGGCCTCGCGTCGGACCCGTTGCATAGCATGGATAGTGCGAGCGCTTGCGGAGCGCTAGGTCGCCGGTTCGAGTCCGGTCGGGTCCGCCACCAAATCCTCGCGACACGCGTGTGCGTGCTGCCGATGGTCGCGCAAATCCCAACACAAAAGCGATCACAGATGTCCCATGGTCATGCCCGCGCAATTGGTCCTGAGCACAGCACAGGCCATAAAACAGGCATCTGATCCCTGACGCGCCAGAGGCGAGTGCGCCCAATGCGCCCACACGCAGCAGCACACTGCGGCGATTGGCTCAATTTATGGTGGCGGTGCCAAATGGCCTTGCTGCTCACACTATTTGTGCAGATGATGAAGGCCATGTCGAGTACAATCAGTGTTATCTATCACGGCAATCTCATAAAGATCACAGTTTTATCAGTTCAGCACCTTGCAGGTCAGAGCAGACACTCTCTATGAGCTCTTTGGGATATTTGCGCTTAACTACATGGGCATATTTGATCAAGTCTTCCATTGATTTGTGGCCAGACTTGTACAAATGCACCAAGGTGCCGCCAATCTCCAGCCACGTTTCATCATTGTGTTTCTTTGCAAATTCCAGGAATTCATCTCGGCGATTCCAGTCATCCAGGCCACCGTCGGGAATGTTTGCAATATCCTTGATTCGGAAATAGTCAGTGGCGAGCGCTAACGAGTATGGCCCATAGATGTACAGCGTGTGCCTATAGCGAAATTCCAATCCAAAACACTTTTGTGCAAAATACACAAATTTCTGAATCTTGATCCGCGTTTTCGTCGTTGCCTTGCGCGGGTTGGCATCACATTCTATTAGGTCATGGACTCTCAACATCCTTAAAAACGGCTCAATGTTGCAGTCTGCCTTGCGATTGAGGTATTTTTGTCGTATCTCGTAGTCAAGACCCACATCAGGGCCATTTGCGCGTGTCAAGTGCCAGGCACCCCGATTCGCTGACCTGCGAGGTGCGTATAGCTCACGCGGCGGCTGCCACACCACGTATTCATGGCGCACGGTTCCAGTAGCACAATTTAACTGCAGCCCGGTCCAGTTGTGCCTAGTGCGCCCAGGCAGGGCACCAATGGCAAGCATGCCACCAAGACTGTCACCCCAGACGCCACTGCCGCATACGTTCATTTAGGGACACTCGGAGTGCCGAGAGCGTGTCAAGGATGCGTGCCATCGCCGCATGGGTAGCCATAATCGGCGGCGGAATCGCGTTTTACTTTCTCTACGGCCTGATTGCCGATGCCATGCGCTAGGGGCCTACTCGAGCAGCCAGAGGAGGAGTGCCTTTTGCGCATGGAGGCGGTTCTCGGCCTCGTCCCACACAACTGACTGCGGGCCGTCGATGACTGACGCGCTGACCTCCTCGCCGCGCTTTGCCGGCAGGCAGTGCAGGAACAGCGCGTCCTTGTCGGCCATTGCCATGAGCCTGTCAGTGACACGGTAGCGTGGCAGGAACTTTTTCTTTCTCGATGAGCCCTTGTCGTGTATTGACGAGAACGTGTCAGTGACCACGACATCTGCACCACGCACGGCACGCTCGGGACTCGAGACGACTGTAACGGCAGTCTGCTCCCTTGCTGACCTGACCACGGCAGGATCCGGCCTGAATCCAGGAGGCGTCGCAATGCTGATCTCCATGCCCGTCAGGGCGCACCCGTGTATGAGCGAGTTGCACACGTTGTTTCCGTCACCGACCCACGCGACGCGCACGCCCGAGAGGCGTCCCTTGTGCTCGCGTATGGTCAAGAGGTCAGCGAGCGTCTGGCACGGGTGAAACGAGTTTGACAGTCCGTTTATCACCGGAACAGAGGCGCTCTGCGCAAGCTCTTCAATGTCCGCATGGTCGTACACGCGGGCCATGATAACATCAACATACCTGGAGAGCGTGCGCGCCGTGTCGGCCAGGGACTCGCCGCGCGAGGTCTGCATCTTGGAGCCCTCTAGCGGTATGGTGTGGCCGCCGAGCTGGGTCATTGCGACCTCAAAGCTGACGCGCGTGCGCGTGGACGGCTTTGCAAAGATCATCGCCATCGAGCGGCGCGCTAGCGGTGCGGTGCGCGAGGACGGGGAGCGCTTTAGGCGCCTGGCGCGCTCGACTAGCAGTCCCGCCTGGCGCGCGCTGAGCTCGCCTAGCGTGAGGAGGTGGAACGGCCGGCGCGACCTCACGGCGTGTCCCCCCCGGAGCCAAAGACAGAGTCGACAAAGGCGCGAGAGTCAAAGGCCTCAAGGTCGCCGTATTCCTGCCCCGTGCCGGCATACACTATGGGTGCTGAGGTTATGCTCACTATCGAGAGGGCCGCGCCGCCCCCGCCCCCGCCATCGGCCTTTGTGAGGATTGCCGCATCAACTCCGACGTGCGAGTGGAACTCACGCGCCTGGCTTGCCGTGTCGTTGCCCGCAAGCGAGTCGCCGACGAAGACCTTTAGGTCAGGCGACGTGACTGAGACTATCTTGGTGACCTGGTCCATGAGGTTGCGGTTGGTCTGCATTCGCCCCGCAGTGTCAACGAGCACGCAGTCCACGCCATGCGAGCGCGCATAGAGGACGGCATCGCGCGAGACAGCAGCCGGATCGGAGCCATAGTTTTGCGCAACGAGGTGGATCCCCAGCGCATCAGTGTGTGCGCGAAGCTGCTCGATTGCACCAGACCGAAACGTGTCTGCGGCGGCGACTACGGACGTCACGCCCGAGGCAGCAAGCGCATGGGCAACCTTTGCGAGCGTCGTGGTCTTGCCCGTGCCGTTGATCCCCACAAACACAATGACAAACGGGGAGCCTGAACCACGCTTTGCGCATATCATCTTTGCGAGGTCAATCGTTCCGGTCGCCTCAAATGCCTCGGTGACATACCCAACTAGCCTGTCGCGCACAAACTCTCCCACGTCCCCCCTCTTTACTGACGAGCCGGTGAGCGCCTTGCGCAGGTCGGACTTTATCGAGTCAATGACATCAACTGCAACGTCTGCCTCCAGGAGCGCAATGTCAAGCTCGGCCATGACGGCATCAACGTCACCGCCGTCAATCTCCTTCTCCGTTATGGCCCGCGCAACGCCGGAGAGCGTCCCGCGAAGGCCCTCAAACATTTCTCCCTGCGTCAGCCACCGCAGAGTGGGCTATGCGTTCAAGCTCCATGCGCCCCTGCTGCATCTGTCCGGCGATCTGCCTCTTGCTCTCGGCTGCGTTGCCTAGTGCAACCCCGAGCTCCTTTATGTGCCCCTCGACGAGGTCAAGGGCGGCCGCGCGGCTCTTGGAGAGGGCGACTCCTGCCCCAATGTCGATGATCACCCTGTCAGGCTTGTCCACACGCGCGCCAAAAAAGACGCCCGAGCCGACGGGAATGAACGCGTCGATGGCCGAGCCGCCATCGGCTGCTCGCAGCGTCGTTGCCGCCGCCTGCGCGTCACGGTGCGCAGTGGCTAGCATCGACTCGCGCCGAATAGTCTCCGAGTATTGCGACTCTAGTGCGGCGACGTGCTCGTAGAGTTGCTGTGCCCTCTCTTCGCTCAATGCCATGCGCGGCATCCAAATGCGGTTATAAACTCATTCCCGTGCCGTCAGGCGGGCTCGGTGCCCGTGCCGGCAGGGACACGCCCATGTGGGCCGCATCAAGTCGCGAGCCTCAAATGTGGACGCGGACACCATGCAATTCAGGCAGGCCACGTCATGCGCGCCGGCCGGTTCGCGGCATGCGCGATGCAAGCTCGGAGAGGGCGCGCGCCGGGGAGCGGGCGCGCACGATGCCGCTTGCCACAAGTATGCCCTCTGAGCCAAGCTCGATGGCGCGTGAGACGTCCTCGCCGGTGACAATGCCGGCGCCGCACAGGAGGCGTGCGCGACTGCGCGCGAGTGCCGCTGCAGCGTCGCGGATGAGGCCGGGGCGGGCACGCGATATTGCGATCCCCGACCCTATGAGCGATGGTGGCTCTATTGCGACATAGTCCGGGCCAAGGGAGGCGATCTTGGCAGTCTCTGCCACGCTTCGCGCGCAGGCGACCGAGGTCATGCCAAGTCCGCGCAGGCGCGATATGACGGCGCGCAGCTCGGCGGGTCGCACACGATGCTCGCTGTGGTTTATGATCGAGCCGGACACGCCGGCTGCATGGAGGAGCTCGGGCACGACGTATCCCGTGGTGCTGCCGGTGTCCCTGTCATCGGCATGCTGCGCAAACGTGAGGACGCGGCGCGAGCGAACCGACGAGAGGAGGTGCGGAGGTGGCGCTATTGCGATGCGCGTCCCGTGGCGCGCAGATGCGGCCTCGGCGGCGCGCACGAGCCGGGCGAGTCCGCGCCCCGTGGCCTCGGCATAGTTTTTGCAGTTTACGATGATCATTGGTTTCCCTGTGCGAGCAGGCGTGCAGGCGTTACTATTTGAGTGTAGTCTATGGCTTGTGGAAAAAGTCGAGTATGTCTGACTGTTTCTTGTTGCCCATAATGCCCTCAAAGTCCATTCCGAGAACCGACGTTATCTGGTCAAGCGTTGACTCCATGAACTCCATATACTTGCCCGAGTCAACCTCCTCAGGCGTCGCTAGCTCGACGGGCTTTACGCCGGGCTTTGTGACGGTCTTGACATATGATATAATGTCGCCCTTTTTGATCTTGCGCGTGGGGGGGCGCTGTCCACCTGCCTTCTCGGGGATGTACGAGGACATGTCCCCCGCCAAGCTTGTTGCCCGCTCCAGCTGCACTGCGGCCTTTATGTGCTGAGGTATGGCCTTTGTGTACTCGGAGGGCGACTTGCTCAGCATGACGTTGAACGCAAGGTCGGCAATTGGTATCTCACGCGCCTTTAGGCTGTCGGCGCACTTGCGCATCTTCTCTGTTATCCTCACCTTTATGCGCTCAAAGTCATCCTCGTTGGACACATCAGAGAGGATGTCCGTTATCTCGTAAAAGAGCGTGCGTATAAAGGGCGGCGTGTGCGACTTTTTGCCCGTGAGTCCCTTGATGTCGACCTTGCCGGACTTTGTGACTCCAAGATAGTTCTTTTTCCTGTCGCTCAGGACGACATAGCGGTACTCTTTGTCTATCTCGAGCTCTACGCCGTGGTCGGACTTTGCGCCCTCGATGACCTGGAGAACCTGCTCTGACGTTGGCTTTTTTATGAATATCGAGTCAGTGTCACCATAGAGTACATCAATGTCAGACGCCTTGCACTTTGATATCGTGTCCATGATTATGTGGCGCCCTATTGCAGTTGTCGCCTCGGCGGCCGGCAAAAAGTAGAGCGGAAACATTTCTGCTCCCATGACGCCATAGCTTGCGTTGAGTATTATCTTGAGGGCCTGGCTTACAACAGAGTACTGCTGGCGGGCCATCTCGTCGAGTGACTCATCGCGCGCGAGGCTCTTGTAATAGTTGACGCGCAGGTCGCGCAGTGACCCTATGAGGAGCGAAGTCATCCCGTTGCGCTTTTTGCAAACCCAGTGTGACGTGTCTGGAACCGTGTTCTTTTTGCACTCCTCATGCGGGCACCGAACCGTCTCGTATGAGAGGTTTTGGACCTTTATGATGCTCGGATACAGGCTCGCAAAGTCCATCACCGTGACATCAAAGTGGATGCCCTGCTTTGGATCCACGACTAGGCCTCCACGGTACTTTTTGTCCTTTATTGCCGCCTCGGTCGTCGCGTTGACTGACTTTGCCTCTAGCTCCGAGCGCCGCGGTATCAGGATGTTGCGCTTGCGGTGCTCGTAATACAGGAGGCTGCGTATCCACTGAGAGACGCCGAGGCGCGCAATGTCATCTATGGGCATCTTTGCTATTCGCGATATCACGACGAGGAGGTTCATCAGGAGATCCCCGCCAAAGCTAGTCAGCTTGTACGTCAAGAGCGCATCATTATAGCAATAGGCTGCAAGCTGCTCGGCGGTGAGCTCGCCGAGCGGCACGCCATGGTCGAGCTTTTCCTCGCCGAGGAGCGCAAGGGAGACGCTGTTGAGCGAATAGCTAGAGTACTTGTTGGAGAACGCATAGACCTGAAATGCCCTGTTGGAGAATGTCCGATAGAGGTCAACGTGCACGCCGCGCTTTAGCGTTGCCGCATCGCGCATCATGTAGAGGGGGTTCTCGCCGGTGGGTATGCCGAGTCGGCTCGCCCTGTTGTACATGTATGGCATGTCAAAGTCATCACCATTGTACGTGAGAACCACCGGATATTGCGCTATCTTTGCAAACGCGTCGGCAATCATCTTCTTCTCGTCCTCATAATAGGTCACCTTTGCCGGAGTCGACGCGCTAGTTGCGCCCCTCTTGCCGAGCACAAAGACCTCGTGCGAGTCCTCCCCTGCCTCAAACCCGATTGCAGTCACGCGGCGCTCGGCGAGTTGCGGGTCAGGTATGCGATTCTTCTCCGAGTCAACCTCTATGTCAAAGCTGAGCCTGCGGATGCGCGGAATTGGCTGGTTTAGCGTCTCTGCCCATTCCGTGACGTACCCCTGGTACTCTGCGGGATCGACCATTCCCTTTCCCGTGTCACGGTCAAGCAGCATGGATTTTAGCGCCGCGTGGACCGTCTCGGGAATGGGCAATGCCTGTGGGGCAATCTTGTCCCCGCTGACCGAATAGTACATACCCATCACGAGCCCGTTATCATAGACATAGTTCTCATAGTACTTTATGTCTGACTCCCACGTCTCCATTGTGTTGCGTATGCTTTTGTCTGACTGTGTTCCGCCTATGGCCAGGGGATCCTTGACGATAATCTTTGAGACCTCGACGTCGGCATCAGCAATGTTGTCATGCCTCTTGTGTACGATAATGTCCTCAACGTCATCACGGTCACGCGTCTCGGAGAGCTCCGATGGCGTCAGACGCGAATAGCAGTATGGCAGGTGCCCTGACTCGTCATGGTGTGTCTCTAGCGTGTGGGTCTTGCCATTGTAAAACTTTAGCATCACGCGCTTTTTAGGACCGTCATAGACGGCCGAGATTAGCATTGACGTGGGGATGTCGCCCACGCGCCTCACGTTCCCCCACGTGTGCCAAGCACGTGCTCACGCACCGCCCGAGCAGAGCTCCGTGAGCACGCCGTTGAGGGACTTTGGGTGTATGAACGTGATGCGCGTGCCTTCTGAGCCATCACGGACATCTCCGAGAAACCGCAGGCCGCATGACTCCATTCGCGCGACCTCAGAGTCAATGTCGCCGGTCCGCAGCGCGATATGGTGTATGCCCTCCCCGCGCTTTTCGATAAACGCCGCAATTGGGCTGTCCTTGTCAAGCGGCGATATGAGCTCGACTCGCGCGTTTCCAAGTCTCATGATCGCCACCTCGACGCCCTCGGACTCGACAGTCTCGCGGATCACCTCGGCGCCAAGCGCCCTGGAATAGCGCTCAGAGGCCGCATCTATGTCACTCACCGCTATTGCGACATGGTCGATATCCAGGGCCATGCCTAGAACACCCCCGATGGCGAGTATTCGCCAAAGACCTCGCGCAGCGCGCCGCTTATCTCGCCAGTCGTCGAGTGTGCCCTGACTGCCTCGAGGATCGCCGGCATCATGTTGACCGAGTCATCCTCGGCGGCACGCTGGAGCGCAGAGAGCGACGCGGCCGCACGCGAGGAGTCGCGCCTCTTGCGAAGCGCCGCTATCGCGCGCGACTGCGCGCGGCCAACGGACTCGTCAACCCTCAGGAGCTCGGGGCGCGCAGGGGCCGCCTCCGTGTCAGCAAAGCGGTTCATGCCGACGATGACGCGCGCACCATCGCCCTCGGCGTCGATCTCGCCCTTTAGCCTGTACGCGTTCTGGCGTATCTCCGACTGGAAGAACCCGCGCTCTATTGCCCTAATAGAACCTCCCATCTTTTCGATCTTGCCGAGGTACTTCCAGACCGCAGCCTCCATCTCGTCGCAGAGCGACTCGAGATAGTGCGAGCCGGCCATCGGATCCACTGTCTTGGTCACGCCACTCTCGTGCGCGACTATCTGCTGCGTGCGAAGCGCAATCTTTGCAGATTCCTTGGTCGGGAGGGCAAGGGCCTCATCGCGCGAGTTTGTGTGGAGTGACTGCGTTCCCCCAAGGACTGCGGCCATCGTCTGTATGGCGACTCGCGCAATGTTGTTGTCAGGTTGCTGTGCTGTGAGTGACTCGCCGCTAGTCTGCGTGTGAAAGCGCAGCTGGAGTGAGCGTGGGTTTTTTGCCCCAAACCTCTCCTTTAGTATCTTGGCATAGACCTTGCGCGCGACGCGGAACTTGGCAATCTCCTCAAAGAACTCCATCGTGCAGCAGAAAAAGAACGACAGGCGCGGGGCAAAGTCGTCGATCTTTAGGCCGCGCCCAATGCATGCCTCAATGTATGCGATCGCATTGGCAATGGTAAAGGCGACCTCCTGGATTGCCGTAGAGCCGGCCTCGCGCATGTGATACCCCGAGATCGACACGGGATACCATTGCGGGACGCTCTTTGCGCAGTACTCTATCATGTCGCCGACTAGCCTCATCGACGGTGCAGGTGGATAGATGTACGTGTTTCGCGCAATGTACTCCTTTAGTATGTCGTTCTGCGTCGTTCCGCGCAGCTCGGCACCGGTGACTCCCTGCGACTCGCCAAGCGCCACATAGTACGCAAGGAGCGTCGAGGCCGTCGCGTTTATCGTCATCGACGTGCTGACCCTGCCAAGCGGGATCTTTTCAAATGCGCGCATCATGTCGTCTATGGAGGCTATCGAGACGCCGACCTTGCCGACCTCGCCCTCGGCGCTCTCCGAGTCGGGATCGTGGCCCATCTGCGTGGGAAGGTCAAAGGCCATGCTCAGGCCGGTCTGGCCGTTATCAAGCATATAGCGAAACCTGGCATTAGTCTGCGCGGCATCGCCAAACCCCGAGTACTGGCGCATCGTCCAGAGCCTCTGAGCGTACATGCCGGGGTGTATTCCGCGCGTATAGGGGTACTTGCCCGGAGCGTCACGGCCTGTGCGTCGCGGTCCGGACGTGTAGAGCGGACGGACCGGTATGCCCGAGTCAGTCACGATCTTTTTTGCAGCGGCCTTTTTTGTCGGCGCCTTTTTGCCTGCGGCCTTTTTGCCTGCTGCCCTGCGCGGGGATACGCCTGAGGCCATCTAGGAGAGAGCCCCCAGTATCCTCTGCGCTGCGGCGTGCGGGTCAATGCGACCGGCACGAAGTGCGCTGACGCATCGCGCGTACTTTGCATTGTCTGCTGACATTGCAGATTCGGCGCGCTCGCTGACGCTATTTAAAACGATGTTCCGCATCTCGGACTCGAGGCGCTCCGCATAGCGCGCCTTGCGCCCGCGCCGGCGCGCGCGCGCGAGGTCACGAATCCGCCGCGCGAGGTCCGCAGTAGTCGATGGTCTCCGGGAGGAGACCTTTAGGACCGCGCGCTCGCTGCCGTCCGTGCGAACCCCGACGAACTCCCTGACTGACTCGAGAAGCTGCGAGGCACCGTCAAGGTCGGCCTTGTTGATGACGTAAATGTCGCCAATCTCGGTCAGTCCGGCCTTTATCGCCTGGATGCTGTCCCCTGTCTGCGGGCTAAAGACAACTATGGTGATGTCCGATATTGTCGCAATGTCGACCTCGGTCTGGCCTGCGCCAACGCTCTCGACGATGATGGGGTCGTATCGCGCGTACTCTAGAACGCGGATACAGTCGCGCACCGAGGCCGA
Source organism: Cenarchaeum sp. (assembly GCA_963692915.1). Taxonomy (GTDB): domain Archaea; phylum Thermoproteota; class Nitrososphaeria; order Nitrososphaerales; family Nitrosopumilaceae; genus JAHRAL01. The sequence continues at coordinate 380,412 of OY843584.1, read as the reverse complement.
GAGCGCGCCGCGCGAGCCGCGCGAGGCCATGCTGCGGACATAGACCTTTGAGCCATCGAGGTCGGCCATGCGTGCCCTGTCGCCCATTATCGCCCCGCCCGTGACATGGCTCGTGGGGTCTATTGCAAGGACCGCCGGCCGCATTCCGAGTGAGGCGAGGCGTGCTGTCGTGTGGCCGATGAGCGTGCTCTTGCCGGCGCCTGCCGGTCCGGTCACGCCGACTATAGTCGACTCGCCACAGTGGGGGAACATGCGCTTGAGCATCGGGCGCGCGCGGCGCGGCTCATTCTCGACTAGCGTGAGGGCGCGCGCGACGGCACCCCGGCGACGCCTCCTGATGTCGGCTAGCTCTATCAACGGTCGAGGTGCTGCGGTATGACGATAAAAAGCGTAGCTATGCGTCCCTGCAATAGGCACAGCCATGGCGGGGCAAGGGCAATGGCGCGTGCTGCCTCAGGCTATTGTGCGCCATGTGCGGCACCAGTTGTCAAGTATCACCGTGCCAACGAGAAACGTGTCGGCCATCAAACATCCCACCCCCTATCGCGCAGCACTGTACACGACGCGCGGGGGCGGCTCGTCATGGCCGTGCACCTCCACCTTTATTCCGATCTCGCCTAGCTCACCGTGCGAGACGGCAAACGTCACGGGGTGCGCACGCCACCCGTTGGCCGGCACGCCACCAAAGGCGACGCGCTCGACAAAGGACGAGGACTCGCGAACCTTTTGAAACGTGCTCGCAAGCCCGAGAACCTCGAGTGTCACGCTCGACGTCGCGCGCGCAGAGTCGTCATACGTGATGACGACATTGCCCTCGTCCGGATACCATGTCGCATCCGCATATATCGTCGAGGAGTGGTCTGGTGAGCCAGACAGCAGCGCGTATGCCGCAACGGCCACGGCCACTGCGGCTACGACTGCCGCAACGCTAGTCAAGCGCGCCAAGGTCTTGCCCCATCCGCTCGCGCAGGCGCGCGTTTATGCGCATGGTCTCGGCGGCCTGCCTCACCGTGCGCTCGGTTCCAGGCGACTTGTGCCTCGCAAAAAAGGCCTCGAGCTCAGAGGCCACACCCGTGTCAGGCGAGGCGATCGCAACAGCCGAGATCATCCTGGCCAGCAGCGGGTTGCCCTGTCCTGCCCTCCTCGATATGCGCGCCCAGTTCTTTTTCATCCACGGCCAGACGAGCGGGGCGCCGGCCGGATTTGCTGCTATGCGCATGACTGGCACGTGCATGTTTTGTGAGCGCACGCGCGGGGTCTGCGAGAGATCCAGCGTCCTGCGCAGGAGCGCCACGTCCGGAGTTGCGCACATTGCCGAGAGGAGCCTGACCTTCTCTTCCTGCGTGCCGGCCGAGTCGTACATTGAGCGAACCCTGGAGTATGCGCGCCTGCCGCCGGCAGACACGGCGATCGAGCAGACCGGCTCGCGCAGGTTTGCGTCAATGCGGCCACGGCCCGACGCAAGGCGCACAAAGGCGTCCTGTGCCTCCCTGACTATTTTTCCTGCCCGCAGCGAGATGCCCAGTGCGCCAATGACCTCGCCGCGCAGCATCGAGTCGACATGGCCCTCGCTGCGCGCCGGCGTCCAGCCGAGGCGGGCATGCATTCGCGAGTGGTGCTCCAGTGAGCGCTCGCGCAGGCGCCACTCAAATGGCGCGCCAATGGAGATGCGGTGCAGGAATCGCAGGTTGCGCGCAATGCCGGCAGACACGAGGTGTCCCGTGTATCCCGAGCACGCATCGGCGAACTCGATATAGTCGCCCACGTCGGCCATTCCTGCCCTGCATAGCGCAAGGAGATCCCCCTGAACCATCCACGCGTCATCGCCCTCCATGCTGCCCCCAAGGGCGGTCCGGCGAAGCGCATCAAGGTCGGCCCTCCCGTACCTCACGCGCGCAAAGGCCGTGCGTGACGGGTTGATGACGGCAGCCTCGCCGAGGCCGCGCAGCGCTGCCGAGCGGCCAGTGAGAACCTGTGGTGAGCCGCGCTTACCCCTTATCGAGACGGGCACGCGCCATGACTGCGCAGTGCGCCGGCGCCGGGGCGCAAGGAGAAACCTCTCCTGGGATACGCGCGCGCCGCGGCGGCTGCGCGAGACTGTGAGGAGCGGGTATCCCGGCTGGCCGATCCACGACCTGACGAGCGGCTCGAGGCTCTGGCCGGCGGCGCGCCCTATCTCGCGCCACAGGTCGGCCCCCTCGGCGTTGGCATAGGCGAACTTGCGCAGGTACGCGCGCAGTCCGCGCCGGAACGCCGGCTCGCCGACGATACGCTCGACCATCTGGAGTATCGAGCCGCCCTTGTCATACGATATCGCGTCAAATATCTCGCGGATCTCGGCAGGACTCCGGACGCGCACGTCTATTGCGTGCGTTGATTTCAGCGAGTCGAGGCGAAGCGCGTTGGAGACGGTGTCCTCGGCGAACTGGTCCCACATTGCCCACTCTGGCCGTATCATGTCGACGAACTTTGTGGCCATGAATGTCGCAAAGGACTCGTTGAGCCACAGGTCGTTCCACCACTTCATCGTGACGAGGTTGCCAAACCACTGGTGTGCGATCTCATGCGAGACGACCTCGGCGATTAGCTGCGCAGTGCGCGTCGAGGATGTCCTCTCGTCATGGAGGAGGAGTGCCTCGCGGAACGTTATTGCGCCCCAGTTCTCCATGGCACCTGCCGCAAAGTCCGGCACTGCGATGAGGTCGAGCTTTGGGAGCGGGTACTTTGTGCCAAAGTATCGCCCATACTCGACTAGGAGGCGCTTTGCGAGATTTAGCGCAAACCTTCCGCGTTTTGCGTTTCCGCGCGTCGCATAGACGCTTATCTTTACTCCCTGCACGCTCGCAGATATGGACTCGAGCTCGCCGACGCCCAGGTAGAGGAGGTACGTCGACATTGGCGGCGTGCGCCCAAAGACGTGCTCGACCTTGCCGCGCACTGTCTTGTGCGAGGCTTCGGGCATGTTCGATATGGCCGTCATGCCGCGCGGCGCGACGATCGTCACGTCAAATGTCGCCTTGGCCGCCGGCTCGTCCCAGCACGGAAAGGCGCGCCGTGCATCAGCTGCCTCAAACTGCGTTGTCGCCATGCGCGCCTTGCGCCTGCCGACCATGTGCGTGCTAGAGTAAAACCCGAGTAGCCTGTCATTGAGCGTCCCCTCAAAGTCAACCTCTATGCGCACGCTGCCCGAGACGCGCGATGACGTCTTGATCGTGAGCTCCTCGGATGCCGCATCAAGGGAGTGGCTCGACGGGATCTCGGCGTCCGCGCGCATCACGCGGCATCGCCGCACGTCGAGCTCGGCGGCGTTCATCGATATCCTCGACGTCGGCGTTCGCACGCTGACGTCTATCAGGGCGCGCCCCGAGAACCGGCGTGCGCGCAAGTCAGGCTCAAAGCGCAGGTCATAGTGGAGCGGTAAAGGTCCCAATGGACATCTGCGCACTATGGCCACCTTATGTAGATTTACATGCGCTTGCGCCCTACTCGACGATCTTTAGCGTGTCTGAGGCCGTCATGATCCCAATGATCGATGACCTGCGCGAGACGAGTATGCACTTTGTCAGGCGTATGAGCGGCGCTAGCGCGTGGGCCGGCGTCTCGTGATCCACGATTGGCGGCGGCGCGTCCATCGCCTCGCGCACAAGCGCGCTGCGGAGATTGAGCTTCTCCGAGTCGGCAATGTGGCGCATTATGCCGTCCTCGGTGATTACGCCGACTGGAACCTTGCCCTCAAAGACGGGTATCTGGCTTATCGAGTGCTGGCGCATTTTCGTGATCGCCGCATGCATCGTGTTATCCGGGCGCATCTTTACAATGACGTGGTTGCAGAGCTCGCCGGCCCTGTGGGCTGACTTGCTGGCCTCTAGGGAGGCGAGAGCCTCGAATATGCGGCGCGCCGTCTCGTAGCTCGGCGAGCAGCGTGATGACTCTATCTGGTTTATCATCGACGTGCTCACGCCGACGATCGAGGCGAGCTTTTTTTGCGTGATTCGGAGCTTGAGGCGCGCGGGGCGTATAGAGTCGAGTCGCGGGAGCATCCGGGGCGCAGCGTGCCGCGGGGCCTAATATTTCTGAAGGTGTCGCCGACCATGCGGTCATGCATGGACAGCGGCGCACGTCAGCGAGCAGGGTCAATTGCGCGCAGGCCCACAATCCTCAAGGCACATCGTGTCGGCATATACATGTGTGGCGCAGTCCCCCTCTTGCCCATATTTCCCGAGGTTATCTCTGATCGTGGATTCGCCCACGCCGTGATTAAGCGCAAGTGACGGCTCTTTGTGCATTCGACCCCCAAAGTTCCACCGTCAAATAAACTAGACATGTCCCATGGAAACAGCATGCTCGCACATGACTATGGCGTCATCGGCAGTCATAGTTGTGTTCGGGTCAGACCGCAAAATCAGCACATGTGGCACGAGTGTGCGTCATGCTCTTGTCGGTAAATTCCGGATAATGTGAATGGACGTGCCTGACAAGTGGATCAACCTGTACGTCATGCGCAAACTTCTCAAGCAGTGACTTTATGCGATCTGAATCACTACTAAAAGATGCCAGGAGCCTCTGAAACTCGGCCATCCCAGTGTCCGTAAGGCGATACCCCGTTCCGGTTTTTCCGTCCGGGGCAGGAATCTGAAACGTTTCAACGAGGCCGTTATTAACAGCCGTGCCAACGTACCGTTCAAGCCCAGTACTGTATGGCCCATAGCGGTGGGATTTCCACCCATACATATTGTACAGCCCCCTTGTCTTGTGTGAATACATGCTCATGTCCACAAGAAACATGTATTTCTGCAATCGGGCAGAACCCCTCACGTCGCCCATGGTTCCTAGCACGAGCAACAGTGCCCTAGACGGGGAGATCGACTCGCGCATGCGCCTGTCAAGCTCGGCTGCAACGGCATCGTGAACCTCAGGAGGCAGGCTATCTTCCTTTATGGTTCCATAGCGGAGACCCACGATGATCATGGACACGTCAAGGGTGTCACTTGCCACAGCGGGGGCAAACGTGTTCTTGAACCCTGTTCGCGTCATCACGCCCACCAGCATGGCCCCACAGCACAATAACGTCTAGCCAGATTCGTCACCAGGGGGCGCGTGGCGGGATCAGCTGCGATCCGGGAGCCCGTGGATGCGCCCTGCACGACTGCTCCCCCCGTGCCCTAGATGCCGGCCTTGCACGCGTCGGTGCGCTCCCTAATCCACTTGCCGTTTTCAGCAGACCAAAAGTAGCCTGTTGCCGCATACGTGACGAGCTCCTCGCAGTCCATGGCCTGCATGAGGACGAGCTGGTCCTCGGCGAGGGGGCGCAGCACAGAGTCCTTGTACGCCGTGACCCAGGCCGTGAGCCCTATGCCCACGGCGAGAAAGACGATCGCGATCACAAAGCCGTTATTCAAGGCCGCATCGACGCGACGCGCCCGCAAGAGGGTTTTTGAAGGTTGCTATTGAACGCGAGAAAAAGTGGACAGAGTCCCAGTCACTGGGACTCCATCCGCGCTAACCAGCTAGATTGTGGCGTCACGCTCTCTCCACTGTTGGCCGGACCCTGGTCTGCGGCCTGCCGCATTGCGGCAGGCATTGGTGTGGGTGTGGGTTGCAGTTCTCCCGAATCTGCCGGTTGTGGATTGTGAGTGGGCGCCTCGGGCAGCTTTTCTGCGGCCGTCGGTTCGCCCCCAAGGTACGATGTCGCCGAGTCCTGCAGCGTCACCTCTGGGTCCATGGCTTCCTGCACCTTTATGCTGAGGTCCGTGATTCTCCTCTGCACGCTGGTGATCTCGCCGTGCTCCCTGGTGATCTGCTCGACTAGGCGGCTTGTGTGGTTCTTTACCGACTCGAATGCGTCGTCGGTTATCTCTCCGCTCTTGTTCTGTACCTTTGCGTCGAATATCAGCGTTTTGACGCTCTTTAGCTGCGTATCGAGCTCGGCAAGCCGAAACTCGAGTTTTGCCCTGATTTGCTCTTGCAGTTCGTCAAGTGATGCGAGCTTTGCCTTGTACTTGTCGTGTATGAGCTCGGCATCCTCCTTCATGTCGTCGTTCTCGCGAACGATTGACATGAGAGCCTTTATGCGCCTAAGCGCAAGCTCTTTTTCACGCAGCAACCTCTGTGAGTCGAGTCGCCACATCGGGATGTAGATGACCACGTCGGGCTGCACGACCAGCTGGTGGTGTGGAATCTGTTCAAGGCCCCCAGAGCCGCGATCCACGCCTACCGTCTGGACCGTCCCGTCGATGTCCGTGATGGTCCCCACAACGTGTCCGATGGGCGCGCCGTGCATGTCCTTGACGCGCTTTCCAACGAGCGATGCGTCGGGTGTGTTCATGCGCCCGTCTCTATATGTGGATATAACCGCACCCGTGTTAAAATTTGTTAAAGTTTGGGTTAGAATGCGTTGACATGGGCGTATGGAGCGCAATTTTAAAATCCCACGGCATATCGGCGCCTGCCATGCTGAGCAAGGATGGCCTGATCCAGGTCATGCAGTTCGTCTCCAAGAGGTGGACAGACATGTCAAGGAACCCGGACAACAAGGCTATGGACATGCTCCCCGGCGACTTTTGGATGAACTCCGTGGGAGGCAAGGCCGGCACCGGAAGGTGGGTCACGGCCATAATGTACACCGAGAGCGAGGAGGACGCCGAGGCCTTCAAGGCCGTCCTGCAGAGGTGGCAGGCCAAGGGCATGAAGGACCAGGACGCGCCAGACCTAATACAGATCGGAACCAGGAACGGGGATGGCTAGTGCGCCGCGCCACGGCAAGCCTGCCCTAACGCGCGCCGAGCAGCGCGCCCTAGAGGGTCACTTTAGCAATGCCGAGGGCTCCGTCTTTGAGATAACGACGCCACGCCAGGTTGACAGGGGTGCGCTAATGTCGCGCTATAGCCGGACGGCCAAAGGCATGAGGCGCGTCTTTCTTGACGAGTTTGCGCACAACGCCGCGCGCGGAGAGGCGTTTTACTCGAGGGTTCTAGGCGAGTATGGCGATGACTCGATTGCCGAGCTCGGGTTCGCGCAGATTGGAGTCGAGGGAGTCTCAAACATTGCGGTAAAGACTATCGAGGATCGCCGCATTGGCTTGTCATACCTAGAAAAGTCCTCGCGCTATGTCGCGTGGGACAAAAAGGCCAACGGTGAGTACATGTTTTACCGCGAGCCAGACATCATGCGCTCGAGGAATGCTGACGCGTATGTCGAGTCGTGCAACATGGCATTTGAGACATATTCACGCGCGCTAGAACCAATGCTCGCACTTGTGCGCGAGCGCACGCCGATTGAGGGGTTCTCGTTTCTAGACTCCACAAAAGGACGCGAGGTTTCGTTTGGCAGGCTGTCAGACAAAACAGACATTGCGTCCGCACAGGTCGCATGGCGCGGATCAACTAGGGCAAAGGCACTCGATGCGCTGCGCGGTCTCTTGCCCGCATCAACGCTGACAAACGTCGGCATATCAGGCAACGGCAGGGCATTTGAGTATCTCATAACCGTCCTCCTCGCATCAGGCCTTCGCGAGGAGCGCGAGGTCGGCGAGGCAATAAGGCAAGAGCTCGAGCCGACGATGGGCGCGTTTGTGAGGCGCTCTGGCGACAGGCACGGCATCGCGCACCAAAAGTACCTGAGATCGCTCAAGCGTCGAGCGCGGCGCGCCGTCCCGCCGTCCCCTCGTGCGCGAGCCGGCGTGCGCCTCACAGAGTGCGAGGGCGAGGCACGCGCGCTGAGCCGCGTGATAGCCGGCCTCGAGTACGAGGACTCGTGGCTGTCCCATGCAGAGCTTGCAAGGCAGGCATCAAGCCAAAGCGCGGCGGCCAGGAGCAGGATCATCGGCTCAGTCACCGCGCTGCGGCGCAACCGGAGGCACCGCCCGCCCAGGGCATTTGAGCTCGCCGAGTACTCTTTTGAGATGGCCACCAACTATGGCATGTTTCGCGACCTTCACCGCCACCGCATAATGACAATGCAGAGAAAGTTGCTGGGAACTAGCATGGGGTATGACACACCGCCAGAGATAGCCGACATTGGCATGGCCAACGAGTACAGGGCATGCATGGAGTTATCAAGGGAGACGCACGCGAGAATAGCCCGACAGAGCGCGGCGCGCGCACAGTATGTCGTGAACTTTGCGTACATTTACCAGTATTTTATGCGCATAAACCTGCGAGAAGCGTGCCACCTAATCGAGCTGCGCACGTCGCCGCAGGGTCACGGCGACTATCGCAGGGCAGCACAGTCAATGCTCGCACAGATTCGCGCAAGACATCCCGTCCTGTCCAGGATTGTAAAGTTTGCCGACATGGGCGACCATAGGCTTGAGCGGCTCGGTGCAGAAAAGAGGGCAGAGCAAAAGCGCCGACGCGCAGCAAAATCCTAAATATGCGCACACATGCGCGGAGTCGCATGGACTCAGCGGAGATTGAGGCAAAGAGACGCAGCCTAGATGCTGAGCGCCATGCCGTCTGCTTTGGCGGCCAGACTGAGCCTCCGTTCTCCGGTGAGTACCATGACTGCAAAGACGCCGGCACGTACCTGTGCGCGTGTTGCGACCAGGATCTCTTTGAGTCAGGCACAAAGTTTGACTCGGGCACCGGATGGCCAAGCTTTTTCAGACCTGCCGACGAGGATCACGTCTCCTCCGGAGAGGACACGAGCCATGGCATGCTGCGCACAGAGGTCTCATGCTCGCGGTGTGGCGCACACCTCGGGCACGTCTTTGATGACGGACCGGCGCCCACAGGCCTGCGCTACTGCATAAACTCGGCGTCGCTCCGACTCAGAAGAGGGTGAGGGCGCGCCCACAAGCCGGCAAATCGTTATAACGCGCCACCCTAGGCATTGCGCGCATAGCCCGATAGTCTAGCGGCCAATCAGGCATCACGCCTGGGTCACGGATCTCGCGCTCTGGATCTCAAGAGAAGAAACGCGGGGACGGCAGTTCGAATCTGCCTCGGGCTACCCCAACTATCATCAGGACGTGCGGCGGACAGCACAGGTGCAATGACAGAAATGCGCTCCACGCCAGCGCGCCGGCCGCAAGCGTAAGACTATCGCGAGGCCTGCGCTATGCGCTCTAGCTCGTGCTTGCGCTTGACTGATGGCGCGTCTGGCGAGTTGTCAGCTGCCTGCACGAGGTGGTCAGCAAGGTACTCCTCGATGGACCGCGGGTTGGAGAACGAGCTCTCACGCACGCCGTCGGCGATGAACTTTAGCGCAAGATCCACGCGGCGCAGTGGCGAGACGTCAACGGAGACGTGGTAGACTGTCCCGCCGTAGACGATCCTCGTTGTGTCCTCGTTGGGCGCCGAATGCTCGACTGCGCGCACGAGAACCTCAACGGGGTTGCGCCCCGTCTTTAGCTCGATTATCGCAAATGCGGCCTTTATCGTGTTGAATATGCGCATCTTTTTGCCTGCCATGCGGCCAGTGTTCTTTGCGTATTTCTTGCCAAAGTGCATCATTTTGTTTGCGAGACGCTCAACGATGTGCGCATCCTCCTTGTTGAAACGCTTTAGCGCAGAGCGGCCATACGTGACGGGCATGACGACGCTGCGCAGAGATATTGCGCGACCGAGGCTCTTGTCAGAGATCTCGACGCCTGACGTATCCCATATGCCAAAGAGCCTAAAGTCAGGCGCATCCTTGGCCGTCATCGCCGTGGCTTCTCCTTTTTGCCGATGACGAGTTCGTGGAGCGACGTGTCGTTTACCTTGAAGACCTTGAATCGCACGCCGGGAATGTCGCCCATGGCACCTCCCTGAGTTGCGCCCATGCCCTGTATGTGAACCTCATCGTGCTCTTCGATAAAGTTCATCGCGCCGTCACGCGGAAGGAACGCCGTCACTGACTTGCCGTTCTTTATGAGCTGCACGCGCACGCACTTGCGAACCGCCGAGTTGGGCTGCTTTGCCTCGACGCCAACCTTTTCGAGCACAATCCCGCGAGCCTGTGGCGCGCCACCCATCGGGTTTGCCTTGCGGTCAAGACCCAGGCGCCTCCTCTTGTACGTCGATATTGACCACCTCTGGCGCTTGCGCTTTGTGCGGATTGCACGGCCGGCGAACAGGCCCAGTGGAGACTTTGCCATTATCCCGTCATACCTCCTGGATCGCCGCCTCGGCGTTCTCTATGGAGACGCTCGTTATCCCAAAGTGGCGCTGCGCGAGGAGGCGCGCCTTGGCGGCATTGCGCCCTTCGCGTCCTATCGCAAGTGCCTTCTTGTTGGGTTCCACCATGACTGTAGCAGCAAGCGTACCGTCATCACGTCTATTTATCTTTACGTTGCTGACGAGCTTGCGGTTGAGCACGTTGGCTACAAAGCGTGCCGGTTCGTCGGAATACTCGACGATCTCGACGTTGCGCTGTATGGCGTGCTGCGCAGCGCGAATCGACGAGCCCCCTTTGCCCACGGCCGCGGCGACCTTGCCCTCGTCAACTACAAAGATTATCCTGTCATGCTTCTCGTCCTCGACGCAGTCACGAGCCGCAACGTGTGTCTTGCCCTCAAAAATCGACATGAGGCGGAGCTGGTCCTGCGTGATCTTTATCTCGGTCATTCCCGCGAGTGCTCCCCCATGATGGCCTTGACGCTCGCCGCGGCAAGCTTTGTGAAGGAGATCGCCGAGACGCGGTGCTGGCGCCCGCAGAGGCGCCCGAGCTCGACGGATGTCGAGTCGAGGCTCACGACTGGCACGCCGGCGGACTCGGCAGACTCGTTAATCGAGGACGGAGCCGAGGAGGAGACGATGACGAGCTTGCTCTTTGCGATCGATGTGCTGACGGCACGCGCGCCCAATGCGCACTGCTTGTCCTTTAGAGACTCCTTTAGCGCCTTTTGGAGCGCAGAGGCCATCGCTAGTTACTCGCCTCCAGAGTGAAAAGCCCAGGCGCCATGACAGCCTATCGCCTCTTTGAGACCTGCATGTACAGGTCTACGGTTCCGCTTCCAATTGGGATGTTGCTGCCGACGATGACGTTCTCAGTCACGCCGCGCAGGCGCTCAACCTCGCCACCGAGGGCCGCGCGCGCAATCGTCGGGACAGTAATTTCAAAGGCCGCGCGCGCAAGGACGCTGTCCTTTGTGCCGGCGACACCGTGGCGCCCTATCTGCTGCATATACCCGCGCGAGCACATCAGGTCGGCGACTAGCATGATGTAGCGGTCATCTACTTCGAGACCCTGGTCTTCGAGCGTCGAGTTGAGCTCGCTGATTAGCGCATTGCGCGCGGCCTCTATTCCTAGCGTCTCGGCGATCTCCATGACGTTGTTTGTGCGAATCTTGCGGCGGTTTATCCCCTCGACCTTGAGGACGCCGGCGAGGTTTGAGCCCGTCGTCTGGATGACCCACTCGCCGTCGCTCTGGATCAGCGTAACGCGCTCGACGTCAGGAACTCCCTTTACCGTCGCGTTGCGAACCTTGTCCAGTATGGCAAGCGCGCCCTGCGTGTCGGTCTTTTCGACGAACTTTAGAACCATTGTCGAGGAGCTCGCCTCAATCTTGAACTTTTTGTTCGACGAGAGCGCAATCTCTATGTCAGTTGCAGTCACGTCACGCTCGCGCATCATGTCCTCGTCAAGGCGCAGCGTTATCTGCGTGGTATAGTCCGTCTGTGACGTCACGAGCGACTTTACCCTCGTCTGCAGGACGTTCTTTGCGACTGCGATAGCCTGATCCTTGTCTGCTTTTATCGAGTCTACGAGGTAAATGTCCATTGTCGGCGTCGTCGGCTTTTTTCGCGCATCGACGAGCTCTATGAGGCGCGGCAGGCCAAGCGTGACGTTGCGCTCCCTGATTCCGGCAAAGTGGAACGTGCGCAGCGTCATCTGCGTGCCCGGCTCGCCAAGTGACTGCGCGGTGACGATGCCGACTGCCTGTCCGGGTTCGACCTTTGCCCTGTTGTAGAGCTCAAGACCCTTGCGGCAGACCTTCTCGACGCCACTGAGGCTTATGCCCGAGTCGGCCATCGACTCGGAGACCTCGGACTTTAGCTTTGTGTTGAACGTCCGCGTGTACTTTTTGGTCACGGCGGCGACCTCGGTCGGCATGGCCTTTTTGCCGCTGTCGACTATCCTCTCAGACTCGATGAGCCTCGCGATGTTGAACGCCTCGCCGTGGTCGCTCTTTGCGACATCGATGCCGTCCTCGCCGTAGAGGAACTGTATGATGTGACCGTGCGGATCCCTCACGGTTCCGTCATACTCTAGGCGTATGTGCTCAAGGGCGTTAATGAGACGACGCTGCATGTAGCCGCTCTGCTGCGTGCGCACGGCCGTGTCGACGAGGCCCTCGCGTCCGGCCATCGCGTGGAAAAAGAACTCGAGTGCCGACAGGCCGTCACGATAGTTTGACTTCACAAACCCGTGCGAGTCTGGGTTGTCATCATATGGCCGATAGTGCGAGAGTGCGCGGTCGCCGTACCCCTTGAGGAGGCGCTGGCCACGGCGAGACTGCTGACCCAGCGCACCGGCCATCTGGCCGATGTTGAGCGAGGAGCCGCGCGCGCCAGTTGTCGCCATGATGCGTCCCGAGTTGGACTCGTCAAATGCCTGGTCTGCGATGCCGCCGGCCTTGTCGCGCGCCTTTGAGAGCTCGTTGACGATATAGACCTCAAGGGAGGCATCCTCAGAGAGGCCGCGCGTTGCGGTGAGAGTGCCGCGCTTTTTCTGCGTTATGAGCTCCGAGACCCTGTCATAGCTCTCATTGATGTTGTCGAGTATTTTTGCACGCATCTTTTCGGGCATCTCGAGGTCAGAGTATCCATAGCTGAACCCATAGTGCGTTATGAACTGTTTTGCAATTATGAGTATCGAGTTGAGGAATGTCTTTGCCTGCACATTGCTGTAGTCCTTGGCGATCCTGTGGAGGACGCTCTCGGGCTCCTCAGCGCCGATCGACGCCTTGTCGATTACGCCGCTGATGAGCTCGCCGTTCTTTATGACAATGTCCTGTTTCGAGCCAGAAGTTCCGCGTGCCCACTTTGACGTCATGACATAGTTAAAGTCGGCCGGAAGAAAGAGCGAAAAGAGCTGCTTGCCCGTGTAGAGTGCCTCTCCGCCCGAACCCTTTGTTGCCGGCTTGGGGAGCTCGCCGGCGTATCCGCCGAGCATTGCATAGTTGGCAAAGTCTACGGCCGACAGGTGCGTCTCATCACGCGTGAGCAGGTATGCGCCGGTCACAAAGTCACGCAGCGCACCAATTATAGGGCCGCCGTACCTAGGCGATATTATCTGATCCTGAACCCTCATCAGGAGCATCGCCTCGGCGCGCGCCTCCTCGCTCTGTGGCACGTGGAGGTTCATCTCGTCACCGTCAAAGTCGGCGTTGTATGGCGGGCAGACTGACGGGTGGAGGCGGAATGTCTTGCCGGGGAGAACCTTGACATAGTGAGCCATTATGGACATCTGGTGCAGTGAGGGCTGTCGGTTGAACATGACAATGTCGCCGTCAAGGAGATGGCGCTCTATACGGTAGCCGACCTCGATCGACTCGGCGATCGAGGCTCGATCCTCGACAAAGTCGAGGCGTATCTTTACACCGTCGGGGCGCACAATATAGTTGACGCCCGGATAGTTGTCCGGGCCATTGTTGACGAGTTGCCTGATTCGCGCAATGTTCCAATCGGTGACTATCTCCGGTATGGTCAGCTTTGTCGCGATGTATGTCGGGACGCCGACCTCGGAGAGGTCAAGGTTTGGGTCAGGCGATATGACCGTGCGGCTCGAAAAGTCCACGCGTTTGCCGGACAGCGAGCCCCTAAAGCGGCCCTCCTTGCCCTTTAGCCTCTGTGTGAGTGTCTTTAGCGGCCGACCCGAGCGGTGGTGTGCCTGCGGGATGCCGGAGACCTCGTTGTCAAAGTATGTCGTTGCGTGGTACTGGAGGAGATCCACGAGATCCTGCACGATGAGCGGTGGTGTGCCAGCCTCCTTGCTCTCCTTTAGGCGCTGGTTTACGCGTATGATATCGACCATCTTGTGCGTGAGGTCATCCTCGGAGCGTATACCCGTCTCGAGGATTATCGAGGGGCGCACCGTTACCGGGGCAACTGGCAGAGCCTGGAGGACAAACCACTCGGGCCGGGCCGTGCCGGGGTCATAGCCGAGGAGGTTGAGGTCAGAGTCCGGTATCTGGAAAAAGCGCGCGCGTATGGTCATCGGAAGGAGCCTGTTCTCGCCGGCCTCGGTCTTTTCGATAAAGTTGGTCGGCTTTGTAAATATAAGCTCGTATTGTGACTTTCCGCAGTGCGGGCACTCTTTTGCCTTGCGGGACTTTTCAAGTATGCTCTCTGGAATGTGCTTTTGTGAGACGATCGTGTATGCGGCCTCACGCGCCTTTACGCGCGCATACTCGTCGAGGTGATCCTGCGGTATCTTTAGGCGCGAGCATGAGCGGCACGTCATGAGGAGGAGCTTGTAGATGTTGTCGATAAACGCGATGTGAAACACGGGCTCGGCGAGCTCTATGTGCCCAAAGTGGCCAGGGCAGCGCGCGCTCGTGTTGCCGCACGTGAGGCACTTTTGACCCGGCTCGAGCGTCCCGAGCCGGCCGTCCATGAGGCCTCCCTGGACTGCCATGCCGTCCTCGTCGTACGTCTCAGGCGCCGTTATCTCGGCTACAGAGTACTTGCGTATCTCCGTTGGCGACCAGACCGAGAAGCGTATGCCATCTATTGACTTTGTTGACTGGAACGACATGTCAGACCCTCTCCCTGATGAGCAGCCTCGGCGCGACGTTGAGGCTCTGCATCTCCTGCAGTAGCAGCTTGAACGCATAAGCGACGGACACGGATGACACCTTTGCCTTGTCACCACAGACCCTGCAGACATAGCGGCGCATCTTTACGTCATGGTATGCGACTAGCCCACAACGCTCGCAGACATAGACAGAGGACTTGTCAGACTCGTCGAGGAGCCTGTCCTTTAGTATCATAGAGGCCCCGTACGCGATGAGGCAGTCGCGCTCCATCTCTCCAAAGCGCAAGCCGCCGCCGCGTGCGCGCCCTTCAGTAGGCTGCTTTGTGAGCATCTGAACCTGCCCGCGTGCACGCGCGTGTATCTTGTCTGCGACCATGTGGTGGAGCTTTTGGTAATAGACGACGCCGATAAAGACCTCAACGTCAAACGGTCTGCCAGTGCGCCCGTCATACATGACCTCCTTGCCCGAATACTTGAAGCCCTGCGTCTCCATTGCCTGCTTTACCTCGTCCATCTTTTCGCCCACAAACGCCGAGCCGTCAAACTTTGAGCCGCGCAGCGCAGCAGCCTTGCCCGTGATCGACTCCATGAACATGCCAACAGTCATTCGTGATGGGAACGCATGTGGGTTAATGAGGACATCTGGCGAGACGCCGTCCTTTGTGTATGGGAGATCCTCGCACTTTGCCAGTATGCCAAGAACGCCCTTTTGGCCGTGACGCGAGGCGAACTTGTCGCCGATCTCCGGCACGCGCATGTCGCGCACGCGAATCTTGTACATCCGCCCGCCTTCATCAGACTGCGTCATGACCACTGTGTCGACCATGCCACCCTCAGACGGCCTCACGCCGACTGACGTGTCGCGCCTGTAAGGGCCGCTAGACTCGAACTCACGGTACTCCTCCATGAACCTCGGCGGGCTCGTCTTGCCTATGAGAACATCGCCTCCGGTCACGTTGGCCTCTGAGGCCACTACGCCGTCGGCCTCGAGGAGGCGGTACGCCCTGTCCCCCTTGTAGCCGCGCACGTTCTCATCGGCCCTAGGTATCTCAAAGGAATCGCGCATGCCGCCAGGATACTGCTTTGCCTCGGCGTCATATATGCGGTAAAAGAACGTGCGTGCCAGGCCGCGCTCGACAGACGACTTGCTGAGGACTATGGCGTCCTCGATGTTGTACCCGTCAAAGGGGAGAACCGCCACGACGCAGTTCTGGCCGGCCGGCCTCTCCTCGAGGCTCAGTAGGTTCATCGCCTTTGTCGTGACTATTGGAACCTGCGGGTAGAGCATAAAGTGCTGCCGCACGTACGTGCTCGTGTTCATGACCGGCGTTGAGAATCCGAGGCTCTGCTTGGCCATGGCTGACTCGTACGTGTTCCTTGGCGACTGGTTGTGCTCGGGATACGGTATTATCGAGGCGCCAACACCCAGTATCGCCGAGGTGAATATCTCGAGGTGCGTGTACTTTTTGGTGTCCTTGTCGTTTAGCGTAATGTAATAGTTCTCCTCCTCGTTTGCATCGATGAGCTCTATAATGCCGTCACGCAGAAGGTCTGTCCACGGAATGACGCGCTTTTCCACCTTTTCGAGCATCTCTGGTGTGAGTAGCGAGCGGCCATCCTTGATAACGACGAGCGGGCGCATGACTCGGCCGGCGTTGCAGTTGACATAGAGACGCGACGTTGCGCCCTCGGCGGCCGGCTTTTGGATTGATATTCCAATGTGCGCGTGGAGCTTGCCCGAGCGGCGCAGCTCACGCATCGTGTCAGCGAGGTTCTGGCCGTCCTTGTGGTATCCAATCAGCTTGCCGTCAACAAATATGCGCGTGCCGCTTCGCTTTACGTCATCCTTCGTGTCATCAAACACCGTCACGCCCATGCTAAAGATGCGCTCGACGACCTCCTCTGGGGAGACGTGAACCGAGATTAGCGCCGAGAGCGCGAGGTTCTTGACGAGTCCACAGTTTGAGCCCTCTGGCGTCTCGCTCGGGCATATGCGGCCAAAGTGCGTCGCATGGAGGTCGCGCGCCTCAAAGTTTGGCTGCGTGCGGCTAAGCGGGGACTGGATTCGCCGAAGGTGGCTGATCGTCGAGAGGTAGTTTGTGCGGTCTAGGAGTTGCGTGACTCCCATGCGCCCACGACCCCAGTTGCCCGTCGCTATGGCGTTGTTGAGCTTGTCTGATATGATGCCCGGTCTCACCGCTGCGGCGACTGCGTTGATTCCACGCTTTTGGCCGGATCGCTCGAGCTGGTACTTCATGTCACGCACGAGGCTGCGAAACGCAGTCCTAAAGAGGTCTGCGAGCATCTGGCCGGCGAACTTTACGACCTTGTTGCCATAGTGATCCTTGTCATCAGGCTCTATCCAGCCAAGCTTTAGCTCTAACAGCTTGCATGCGGCCTCGCCGAGGAATCGTGCCTTCTCCTTGCGGTTCTCAGGATGCTTGCCAAGGTGCGGTAGGAGGCTCCAGTCAAGGAGCGTCTCGGCGCGCTTTATCTGAAACTCCTCGAGCATGCCAGGCGCTATCCTCTTGCTGATGTACACGATGGCGTCCTTGGAGGTCAGCACGTCGCCGGACTTTTCGAACGACGCTTCGAGCTCGTTGCTTATCGAGTCAACTAGCGAGACCGTAGAGGCGATGTCCTTGTCAGATTCTACACCGAGTGCGCGCATGAGCGTAATCACGGGAATGTCAACCGGTGAGCCCGGTATGCGCGCAACGATAAGGTCGTCCTTTTTCATCAAGAGCTCGAGCTTTGAGCGATATCCGATTATCGACGAGTAGACCTTTGCCTTGTAGACAAGGTTGTTGCTGATCTTGTCTTTGTCGACTATGATCTTGTTGTAGGAGAGATCCTCCAGGCCAACGATAACACGCTCAGAGCCGTTAATGACAAAGTATCCGCCAGGGTCGCGCGTGTCCTCGCCATACTCGATTAGCTTGTCGTCGCTGTAACCATTGAGCACGCACATGCTAGACTTTATCATTACCGGTATATCACCGACGTGTATATCCTTTGTCTCCAGAACCTTGTTGTCCTCGATCACGTGCGCCTCGACGTGAATCGGCGCGGCATACGTAACGTTGCGCAATCGAGCCTCTGCCGGCGTTATGCTCGTTATCGATCCGTCGAGCTCCATCATGCGTGGCTTTTTGCGTTTTATCTTGCCCAGCTGTATCCGGTACGGATACTCGGCGTTCTCGATCTCGATCTGGCTCACCTCGTCAATGATGCTCTGCATTCCGCGCTCGAGAAACTCGTCAAACGAGTTGAGATGCTGCCGCGCAATGCCCTCGCGCCGCAGGATGTCCTGGATTATCGGCCATCGCTTGCTAGAGGGGTCTGCCATACCCACCTACACCTCCACGACATAGCGATAGTATACGCTCTCGCCAGCCGTGCTGCTCTTGCGCGTGATCTTGATCAGGTCGCCGGGCTTTACACCGAGGCCGACTATGGCCGGATCGGTTGCAAATATGAGCGGGAGCTCGGTGAGTCGGCAGTTGTACTGGCGAATGACCTCCTCGGCCTCGGCCTTGGAGACTATCTCATGCCTGGGGACATAGACATGATCAGGAACTAGAACTGGATTCTTTTTTACCAACTGTCTCTTCAGCCCCCATGCGCAGCAATGGGCATGGCAGGCTGCTTGCTAGACAATTTGCGAGCACTGCCCGCAACGCTCAATATATACTAAGAGGAGAACATGCCCCCACAGGTGAATAATGTCATAGGCCACAAGGTATTGCGGTTCATAAAATATACTTAAATAGCACCTTCTTTGGGGGGGTGGACGTTGAACGCGGCAGCTATCTTGGCGATCACCATCTCGGCAATCATGCTATCGAGCGTGGGCACTGTCTCCTCGTACGCTCAGGTCTCCGCACCTGCCACCACTGCCCCAATAACGCTCACTCCTGACAAAGAGTCGTACGCGACTGGCGAGAGGGTCACGATAAACGGCACGGTCTCAAGCATCCAGCAGGGCGCGCTCGCCATGCAAGTCATGGCACCCAACGGCAATCGCGTCTTTTTTGCCCAGACTAACGTTGAGAACAACCAGTTCACAATAGAGTTCACGGCAGGCGGTCCCCTATGGACAAACCCTGGAACATACACGGTGGAGGCGACCTATGGACCAACAGGCTTACTCAAGGCAACGACGACCATAGAGTATGGCGGTGGTGCCCCCACGCCAGAGCCAGAACCCGAGCCTGTCCCAGTCATAGACGCCATGCTCACCGGCCTGGTTGTCGATATTGTTGGCGGTGAGATCGTCAGCATAGCCCCAGGCTCAAGTGGCTCACCATCAATTGACATAACGATCAATGCGACTGACGATGGCATGCTGACTATCGACATACCCAGAAGCATACTTGACTCCAGGACAGAGGGTGCCGAGGGCGATGATGTTCCCTTTACAGTCCTGATCGACGGCGTGATAGTCGATGTCAGTGAGACCAATGACCCCATGACTCGCACACTAGTCATAGAATTCTTTGCAGGTGATGGTCAGCTCATAGAGATAATCGGGAGCTTTATCGTTCCAGAGTTTGGCACAGTAGCCATGCTCGTCCTTGCAGTGGCCATAATATCCATAGTGGCCGTGAGCGCAAGGTCTCGGCTCAGCATTCTGCCAAGGTACTGACTAGGCGTGGATCGCCTGAATATACATAAATATAGACAGGTTGAGGTCTCGTGCTGATGAAGACGCAAGTTTACGGACTCGCCCTGATCGCAGTCACCCTCCTCATGGTTCCAGCCTCACAGGCAATGGGCCAGACTGGCATGAGCATCAATGTCACGACCAGTGACGGTAGCGACATTATGATAGACGGCGTAACGACAAAGACTGACCCCATCACCGTAAAGATCACGACACAGCAGGGCAACGTGGTTCATGTCGATCAGGACAATCCAGGCGCTGATGGCACCTTTGAGTTTACGGCCAAGGCAGGCATAATCGGCTGGGATCAGGACGGCATCTACACCGTAAACGTGAACCAGAGCCAGTCAGCATCCTCCTCGGCGCACAACCTCTCGGTCAACATCCTCGTCACCAACGGCAGCGTGACGGACACTAGCAGCGGTTCAAAGTCCTCGCTCATAGGCGAAACTGCCACAACTCCACGAGAGCGCAGCATGGTAATGACGCCCGGCCTAGAGTTCACGGCCGACGCGCAGCCTGGCGCCAGTGTCATCGCGATACAGGGAAAGACCACATCCGGGGCTAACGACATCACGATAATCGTAGAGGCGCCAAACGGCAACAAGGTTCACACCGAGCAGGTGACGCCGTCATCCTCAGGTCAGTTCAGCGCCGACATCATGATTGGGTGTCCGCAGTGGGAGCAGGACGGCGACTATATGATAAACGTCCAGCAGGGAACCAACACGCTCTTCAAAAAGAGCGTCGACGTTGAGATTAGCCAGTGCCTCGTCGTGCCAGAGTTTGGCGCAGTTGTGATGACAGTCCTGGCCATATCAATAATCGCCATAGTCGCCCTCACGGCACGCTCGCGTGTCGGTCTCATCCCAAGGGTCTAGGCCCCACCCGAGCCGGCGCATACCTTTATTATCCAACACGCCTCGCGTGCACCGCACACAATGGCAGACTCGGTAATTCTCTCGCCAAGGTCAATAGCCGTGATCGGCGCATCAGACAAGAAGGGCAGTGTCGGCAGCGCAATAACGTCAAACATAATCTCCGGATACAGGGGCAAGGTCTACCCAATAAGCCCAACGCGCAAGACAGTCTTTGGCAAAAAGGCATATGCGTCTGTCCTTGACGTGCGCGGTCCGGTCGACCTTGCAGTCATAGTGACGAGGAACACGATCGTGCCGACTGTGATGGAGGAGTGTGGCAAAAAAGGCGTCCGTGGCGCGATCGTCATAACTGCAGGATTCAAGGAGGTAGACGAGGCCGGCGCCAAGCTAGAGGCCGAGCTTGGCGCGATCGCCAAGAGGCACGGAATACGAATGATAGGACCCAACTGCCTCGGCGTGATGAACCTAGACCCAAAGACGATGATGAATTCGACATTCCTAAAGATAACGCCAAAGTCCGGCGGCGTCGCGCTCGTCTCGCAGAGCGGCGCCATATGCGCAGCGCTCGCCGAGGACGCTAGCGCCCAGGGGATCGGCTTTTCGGCCATAGTCAGCATGGGCAACAAGGCGGCGATGAGCGAGACGGAGGTTCTAAAGATGCTCGGCGAGCACCGCCAGACGAAGGTCATAGTCATGTACCTAGAGGACATGGGCGATGGCGGCGAGTTTATGCGCGTGTGTGGCCACATAACTAAAAAGCTCAAAAAGCCGGTTCTTGTGCTAAAGGCAGGACGCAGTCCCGAGGGCGCAAAGGCCGCAATGTCGCACACGGGTGCGCTCATGGGGTCTGATGAGACGTACGATGCGCTCCTTCGCCAGTCCGGAGCCATACGCGTTGACACGATGGGCGAGCTCTTTGACTATGCGACTGCATTCTCAAAGCAGCCGCTCCCGCTGCGCGGTGATCTCGCAATAGTCTCAAACGCCGGCGGGCCGGCCATAATATCGACTGATGCGTGCTCGCGCCTCGGCATACGCATGGCCGACATCACCTCGGCCAGGCCCGCAATAGACGCAGTCATTCCCCCATGGGGCAGCTCGCGCAACCCTGTCGACATTGTCGGCGATGCCGACTATTCGAGGTTTAGGGGAGTCCTCGACGTTGTCCTGGCTCACCGCAACGTCGGCTCAGTCATTGCAATGTGCACGCCGTCAGCCACGCTTGACTATGACGGCCTTGCCCGCGTAATAGTCGAAATGTCAAAAAAACACAAAAAGACAGTACTTGCAAGCCTCATGGGCATAGACGAGGGGATCACAAACCGTCAGATACTTGCCGACGGTGGGGTTCCGCACTATCCATATGCAGAGGCGGCGATCAGGACACTCGGCGTGATGCTGCGCTTTGCGGCCTCGACGCGCGAGTCCAAGGGTAGCGTGAAGAGGTTCAGGGCGAGTGCGTCACGCGCGAGGGCAATAGTCGAGGGAGCCGTGCGCGAGGGCAGGAGGTCACTCCTAGAGGAAGAGGGCATTGAGATACTCCGTGCGTACGGCCTGCCGCTGCCGCAGTCTGCCCTTGCGCGCTCGGCTGCCGAGGCCGTAAAGGTGGCCAGGAAGATAGGATATCCCGTCGTCCTAAAGGTGGCATCACCGCAGATAACGCACAAGTCTGATGCCGGTGGCGTAAAGGTCAATGTTGATGGCGATTCGGCCGTGCGTTCTGCATATACCGAGATTGTGAGGAATGCCAAAAAGTACGACCGGCGCGCACAGGTCAACGGAGTTCTCGTAGTGGAGATGGTCAAGGGCGGCAGGGAGATGATCATCGGCTCAAAGCTCGAGCCAAACGTCGGACAGGCAGTCATGCTCGGCGCCGGCGGCATATACGTGGAGGTTCTAAAGGACGTCGTCTTTGGCATCGCGCCCATATCGAGCCGCGAGGCCCGCTCGATGATATCGTCGATAAAGACTGCCCGCCTGCTCGATGGCGTACGAGGCGAGGAGGCCTCGGACAAGGCGGCCCTAGCCGAGTGCATTCAGCGAGTCTCGCAGCTCGTCTCTGACCTGCCCGAGATTCGCGAGCTGGACCTAAACCCCGTCATGGTCATGGGCCGCGGGCGCGGCTGCCGCGTCCTTGACGTGCGCATAGGCCTCCAAAGTGAGGGCGCGGGCGTGTCCCATGCCGCATGATCCTTGCGATCACGTCTAGAATTTTTATAGAACCCCATGGTGCGCTAGTGCCATGCCGGTGACAGTGGGCAAGAGTGGCGTGCAGAGCGTAGTTCCGATCAGGACGGGCGAGGAGTACATCCAGAGCCTACGCGGCAGGGGATTGCGCGTATTTCTCATGGGCAAGCGCGTCGAGGAGCCAGTTGACCACCCCATGATACGACCGTCCATCAACGCAGTCGCCGAGACGTACGACCTCGCCGTGCGCGAGGAGGAGCTTGCCTCGGCGGACTCGTCAATATCTGGCAGGCGCGTCAACAGGTTCCTCCACATAGCCGAGAACGCCGAGGACCTCGTCCTGCAGAACAAGATGCAGCGCAAGCTTGGGCAGCTCACCGGCACGTGCTTTCAGCGCTGCGTCGGCATGGACGCGCTAAACTCGCTCCACTCGACAACGCACGAGATCGACACGGCGCACGGCACAAAGTACCACGAGCGCCTCCTCAAGTTCATCACGATGGTCCAGGAGGAGAACCTCGTCATCGGCGGGGCGATGACTGACCCAAAGGGCGATCGCGCAAAGGCGCCATCCGAGCAGGACGACCCTGACGTCTTTGTCCACGTTGTGGAGCGCGACGAGCGTGGCGTCTATGTCACCGGCGCAAAGGCCCACCAGACGGGCTGCATAAACTCCCACTGGATAATTGTGATGCCGACCATGCGCCTCGGCGAGGCCGACAGGGAATACGCCATAGTCGGCGCAATTCCCGTGGATGCAAAGGGCGTCACGTACATCTATGGCAGGCAGTCATGCGACACGCGCAGCATGGAGGAGGGCGACATTGACGCCGGAAACGCAAAGTTTGCCGGCCAGGAGGCCCTCATACTGCTGGATCGCGTCTTTATACCGTGGGAGCGCATCTTTATGGACGGCGAGCACGAGTTTGCCGCAATGCTAGTCGAGCGCTTTACGTGCTATCACCGCCGCAGCTATGTCTGCAAGACTGGCCTCGGCGACGTAATGATAGGGGCCGCTGCCACGATCGCCGACTATAACGGCGTGCCAAAGGTCTCGCACATAAAGGACAAGCTCGTCGAGATGACACACCTCAACGAGTCGATATATGCTGCCGGAATCGCCTCGTCGTACCAGGCGCACAGGATGGACTCGGGCGTCTGGCTCAACGACGACATGCTAGCGCAGGTCTGCAAGCACAACGTGACGCGCTTTCCCTACGAGATATCGCGCCTCGCGCAGGACATAGCCGGCGGCCTAGTCGTCACGCTTCCCTCCGAGATGGACTTTAGGGATCCGGAGACCGGCCCGCTCCTGAAAAAGTATCTCACCGGCCGCAGGGGCGTCGACGTCGAGAGCCGCATGAGGATACTGCGCCTCATAGAGAACATGACGCTCGGGCGCAACGCCGTCGGTTACCTGACCGAGTCCATGCACGGGGCCGGCTCGCCGCAGGCCCAGCGCATACAGATCGCCCGGCAGATGCAGCTTGGCTACAAGAAGGGTCTTGCCAAGAACCTCGCCGGCGTGCATGATGGCGCCGAGGAGGCACCAGAGAATTCAGAGTATTTCAAGCGCGTCTTCAAGATACCCCTAGCGGCCGGCCGGCCCGAGTGACTCGTCGTACCTGTGACGCATCTCGGGGTCTGAGAGAATTTCATATGCCCTAGTTATCCTCGCGATTAGCGCCTCATCACCGGTGCTGCCGGCCCATTGCGCGGCCAGCTCCTCGTATCTCGCGCGAATCTCTGGCATCGAGGCCGACCTGCCGAGGCCAAGTGCACCATAGTGGTCAGGAACAGGTGGCGCATCAGGAGGCGTGTGCGTTTTGGCGTGCGTTTCGTCGCGCTCGACATATGGGTTATCTGGCACCGGTGGCGCATCGCGAGGCGGCGCGTTGGCCGGCTCGAGTCCCGGCGCAACAGAGTCCCCGCCGGCAGAATACTCGCCGTCGCGCGGCACGTCATCGAGGTTTCCAACGTCGCTGTCCGGTTCAGGTCCGGCCGGCGAGCGTGATGCGCGCACGTGCTTGTAGGCCATAAAGCCGATGATTATCGCAATCAGGATATAGTTGACCGGTGGCGCGAGTGCCTTTGTGACATAGCCTACCTTTGGCACCGCATGCAGGACCTTGCCGATATAGTCATCAGCCGTTATTGGAAAGTCCGTTCCCGGTATCGATATCTGGTTTGCGTCCCCGCGCGTGCGCAAGATGCGCGGCTCCTCGGATATCACCTCGACGACCCTGTGGACTATGACCTTGTCTGCCCCGTCTGGCCTGTCAAACACTATGATATCGCCAACTAGGACGTTCTCTATGGGGTCATGGCCCTGGACGAGAAGTATGTCGTTCACCTCGAGTGCCGGAACCATGCTGCCGCTGGCCACGACATAGAACGGGTAGGGAGTTCCAAACACCATGTACATGATGAGCCACCCCACAAGGAGCATCGCTCCGGCGACTGCGAGCTCCATGACGAGCTTGTTTCTTGCCATCGATGCCGCACGACTCTACGCTCACAACATAAACATTGCTAGGGGGCCTGCGGTTCCCTAGATGGCCTTGCCGCACTGCTCGCAGAACTTTGAGGCTGCCTTGTTGGCAAAGCCGCACGATGAGCACGAGCCTGCGGCAGGTGCGGCAGCCTGCGAGTTCGCTGTGCCCAGGAGAATAATTTCGCCGACCGTGCCGACGCGGCTCCACGGCACGTTTGAGAGCGAGCCGTCAGGCGCCTCGACGGCTAGAACGAGCGAGCCTGACGCCGAGTCCACGCCAACCTGCCTGGCGGTGCCTACCATCATCGCGCGCTCGTCATACACGGGCATTCCGACAATGGCGCTAATGTCACCCGGCGTCGGTGCGGCGGCGGGAGGATCGCCGCCAGGAGGCGCCATGACCATGTCCGCGGCTGCCATCACGTCCTGCGCATCTGGAATCGCAAACGTCGGCGGTGGTGCAACATTTGGCGATGCCACATCGGGCGTCATCGGCCGTGCAAGGCCCGCGTCGGCGCCCTCGTCGGGCTTGTGGAACACGCGATACTCGGCGATCGGCGACTCGCATGCCGTGCAGACATACTGTCCCCTCTCGGCGAGCACAAGGTTATCCGAGACCGTCTCGTTTGGCGCCTCGTGCTCTATGCGCGGGCAGCCCTCGTACGCCTTTTCGCACGCGTTGCAATGGTATGACGAGACGGATGCCTCGGGCAGGCGCCCGATGGGCGCCAGGAAGAGGTCAGGGCCGCCAAGGTTGCCCTTTTGCTGAAGGTCATCACCGATCGTCGCCATGACAAACCCGCCAGAGCCGCGCAGCTTTTTGAGCCGCTGGTCGGTGCTCATGGCTCCACGGCGATCCCTTGCCGCATTTAAGTATATTCTGCGCGAGCAGACCAGCAGGGCAGCACGCGGCTGCAATGACTGCAAGGTATTTAGCCCCGCACATTTGGCCTTTCTGCCATGGGAGTCACCCACGTGGATGAGGCAGGGGCATGGGAGACCGAGGTTCTAAAGTCACCCGTGCCAGTCTTTGTGGACTTTTGGGCAGAGTGGTGCGGCCCGTGCAGGATGGTCGGGCCGGTCGTCGACGAGCTCTCCGGCGAGTACGACGGGACGGTAAAGTTTGTCAAGGTCAACGTGGACAAGGCCGGCGATATCGCCTCAAAGTACAATGTCTTTAGCATACCGACGATGGTCCTGTTCAAGGACGGCAAGGTCCTCACTCAGCAGGTCGGTGCGGCCTCAAAGGACGCGCTAAAGTCGACGATCGACACGGCGATCGCGCAATAGCGCCATACGCACAGCGCGCGAACCATCCACCATCCGGCTCACACACTGCCGTTTGCCGTCCTGAGCACACACCATGCGAGATTGCGGGTCTGGTCGCCCATGCGCAGTCTGCGGCGGCCATGTCCTGCCACGGCGTCTCCCCGAGGGCGCCACCCTAGACTAGGTATTAATACGGCAGCACGGCAGCCGAGCGCCATGTCGTACGGCGAAGTCGACACGCTCAATATGCTTTTCGAGAAACTCGACAACCTGCTCAACGAGTCGCAGGGATATTACGAGTCGTTCCTCGATGCCAACACGCTATACAAGGCCGGCAAGATGGAGGAGCGCGAGTTCTTTGGCAAGATGGGCGACTATCTTGTTGCGTGCTCGGCACTAGAGTTCCTCTCGATAAAGGCGATGTTTGAGCTCAAAAAGGCCCTAGACCGCGGAGCCAGCGCAGGTCAGGGCGGCGGACCCCAGCGCATAATGCCGGGCGGAATGCAGCCCGGCGGCATGCAGCCCGGAATGCCACCCGGCATGGCAGGAATGGGAATGGCCGGAAGAGCCGGAACCGCATCAAACCCCGTCGGCGGTGCGCCGCCTAGCATTGTGTCTACTGGCGAGGCATTCTCCTCGCCGGGCACGTTGCCGACACCGGATCCCGCACTAGTCGCAAGTCTTCAGGACAGGTGCGGGACATGTGGCAAGGAGACAAGGCAGGGTGCAAAGTTTTGCACGGGCTGCGGCTCTAGCCTCTCGCCTTAGGCTGCAGTTCCGCACGTGGCGCAAAACTTTGCGCCATCAGAAACCTTGGAGCCGCACTCGGCGCAAAACTTTGCAGAGGCAGACGGGTCACCATACATTGAGGACGCAAGAACCGCGCCAGACGGCGTGTACTTGTCGTCATCAACTACCCTGACGGGCTCAAAGTCCTTCTCCTCTACGAACGTGTCGATTCGCGGAACGCTGCCTTCGCCGCCGGCGGGATCCGGCACCATGTCGGCAAGCCAAAAGGCAAACCGCTTGAGCGTGAGCTCTGGAGTCGAGAAGGCCAGCGTATGCGCCGACATATAGTCGTCAGCTGCCTTGCGTCCGTCAAAGACCCTCATCGACACGGCGCTGCAGGCGTTTGCTAATAATGGTTTCTGATGAGCACCGTGGGGCTCATGCGCACGAGCCTACTTCCACGGCAGGAGAATCGAGGCGCCATAGTACGTGATGGCCGCTCCTGCGATCATTGCGATCCACCAGCCAAATCCCTTCATCACCACACGAGAAGGCAAGTTGGACATAATAAACTTAAAGCCGCCATGCGCTAGAATGTGCGCTGCATGTCGCCCTTTATCTCCTCAATCTTTGAGCCAAGGGATCGTTTCACGCGCTCGTTGTCCTTGGACTCGAGTATCTTGGCGCACGAGGGGCACTTGAACATGGCCTCCAGCGCATCCTCAAAGGTCACCCTGCGACAGTCCTCGTTGCCACAGTGGTAAAACTCGGATCCGCTCTCGTATGAGAGTCGGTGCTCGAGCCGGTCGACTATCTTTTTCTTTTGGTTCTCGATGAATCCCTCGACCTCCTCGCGCCTCGAGCGCCAGCGGTAGACAAACCAGCCCTTCTTTTCGTCCTTGACGCGCACGCCGCTTATGAGCGACTTGCCAAAGAGGTCATAGAGTATCTTGCGAACGAGGTTTATTCTCAGGCCAGTCGAGCTCGCAATCTCCTCGTCAGTCGCGTCGATTGACTTTAGGAGCGAACGGGCAACCTTGTGGTACTCGTCGCCGCCTATCATCGTGGCGATCTTGATGAAGGGATCCTCATAGACAGGCGCCATGCGTCCGGCACACGGGCATGGCGTATTAATCCCTTTCCAGCTCATGCGGGTACGCAAGGCCACCACGTCGGGCGCTTTTTTGCCAGACAGGCGCAATACCGCCGATCCGTCCGGCATGGCAAGGCCTCGTGCGCGCGCGAAACCCGCATGCGTCCTGCCAGGGTCGACAGGGTTGGATCATGGTGCCAGGGCATGTCATGACGCAGTCTAAAGGCGCCAGGCTCTAGGAGGCGGCGAGCATTGCCAGGACCACAATGCGCCACCGTCAGCTGCTTTAGGGACACAGGACCCAGTCAGGGACGCCAGGGTGCGGCGAGCCCTTGCCGCACTAGGGGCAGTCACAGTACGCGGATGTGGGACGCAGGCGTTAAAGTCCCACATGTCTCCACCCGTGCCCGCCATGTGCGTCACGGCACACCCAGCGTGAAGCCAGGTGATCATGCCCCAAAAATGGAAATGGCGAACAGGCGCCCCAATATCAGCAGCAATGGAATGCCAATGGCCGTGAGTCCAGCGAGTAAAAACCATTGACTACGTTGGAGGTGTTGAGCCATGTTATCTATATTTGCCCCCAGATCTTGCAATCGATGGATGTACGCCTTATGCATTTCAAAAACAATTTCAGGGGGCATCGGAGAGCATTTTTCTAAAATGTCCACATCGATACCACCAACACCATCTTTGTTTGTTGTAAAATCTTCATAGGCTATAGGGTCATATACCATGAATGCGCGCAAGGACATGGTGGCAAATCCCAACGACACCAATATGCTGATCACCCCAAAGAATACACAAGCCGATATCAAGCCTTGCATCCACACAGGCATTTGAGCAAACGGGGCAAGATTATCGATATTCCCCTCAAAAACTGTCGCAAAGCCCACTATTCCAATAACAAGTATAGACAGAGTCGTCGCCCCTGTTCCAAGTGTAGCCCTTGCCTTGGCGTTGATACGCTCTACATTCCACTGACCCATCATTACACCCCTCCAGAGCAGCTCGAAAAAAGACATGGCGACATCACCAGATATGGATCCTTGCGCATTAGACAGATCGCCCAATGGAGCCATATTAGGATCCCGATTCAGCATTCTCGCGTTCTGCTAGACGTGCACGATCTTTGGCACTTACAAACCTCGCCTTGCCGAACGTTATCCGTCTGGTGGTGCCAGGGCTCGTCTCAACTGTAGACTCTGTGCTAGCGCACTCGTCGTTTTCCATGGAACAAGACAACCCTACGGACTTAATAAATGTTCAGCCCCCACAATATAAGGCCGACATCACTCCAGCTCATTCTCATGCAGGTGCCCCCACGACTAGTAGAACGACCAGATCGCGCCCACCTGACCAAATGAGCCGCTGGTGCTGAGCCCATACCCCTGCCGCCCGAGTCCACACGGCGCCTGCGGCAGGCGTGCCACTGCAGGCATGCCCACAAAGCAATTTAATGCCATGTTTGGCGCGCCGGCGTGATGCATGACGCGCTGAACATCAACGTCTCGGCAGTCGACTATGACGCCACGAGCAAGGCGCTGCGACTAGAGCTAGGCATGCTAGAGGAGTCGGTCCACGCAAAGGACGAGTTTCGCATAACAGACTCAGAGTTTGCGTTTGGGTGGCACTTTTTCGTCGTTAGCGTCACGAGGAACATGGTCCACAGGGTGGCCGGACAGATGGGAGCCGACTTTGAGTCGCTAAAGGGAAAGGGAACCGACAAAAAGTTCCTAAAGCTCCTAGAGACCAGGGTAGGCAAGAAATCCCCGCGCTTCAAGCTTGCGATAAAGGAAGAGATGGAGACTAGCAAGTTCGGTATATTCTAGTGGGAACGAAGCCACTTTGCGACAATCTCACCGGCGAGCTCGTCAGGAGTCACATCCTGGCGTCTTGAGCGCGTTGCAAGCTTGCGCGCGTTGCCCTTTGTCAGCTGTAGGCGAACCTTTTGCTGCGCAACCATGACGCGCGCACGCTTTAGGAGCGTCTTGTGCGAGGAGTGCGGACTGCGCGCGTACGCCTTTATGTATCGGCGCCGTGTTGGTGCGTCAAGCTTTGTGATCTTTTCGGCGATCTTTATCGCATTGGCGATGCTTGGCGCGACCTGGTACAGGTTTGTGGCGTCATCACGCGAGATCGTCTTTGGCGTGAGCGACTTTAGCGCTTCGGGCACGCCGGCGAACCCGTGGAGCTTTTTGAACGTCGGCATTGATATTCCAAGCATCTGCGCTGCGCGCGTCTTTGGCATGCGCTCGGCGAGAAACGCGCACGCAGACGCCATGTCGCGAGACTTCATGCCCCTGCGGTGCAGGTTCTCGACTACTGATGCGGCCTTTGCGTCACCGAGGTCATATGCGGACTGTTTTGTAAGCACGAGTGCGGGTATATTCTTGGCGCGCAGCCTCTTTAGGGCCGCGAGCCTGCGCTGGCCGGACATTAGCAGGTACTGACCCGGCCCGCTCTTTTGGACCATTGGCGGGTTTTGCAGGCCGTCATGCTTTATCGACTTTGCGAGCTCGGTGATGCCATCCCTGTCAAGCTTGCGCGCCTGCGCGTCACGCCACACCTTGATCTGCTTTACCGGAATCTCGCGGAGGCGATACGCTATTGCCGAGCGGTACCTCTTTTTGGCCACACTGCTGCCCCTAGTCGCCTTTTTGCGCGTGGCGCTCCGGCGGCGCGTCGTCGCCCCACGGCGTGCTGATCTCCTGGTAGTCGCCTTTTTGCGCGTGGCGCTCCGGCGGCGCGTCGTCGCCCCACGGCGCGCAGTCGCCTTTCTGCGCGTGGCGCCCTTGCGCCGTTTTGTGACCTTTTTCGCCCTAGCCAATGGCAAGGCCGAGTCCTTAATTTTTCTTAAATCGGATTGGTTGGGATTGTTAGACTAAATATTGTAAAAAGTTGATAAAAATAGAAGAGTGTTCCACAGCACACAAGTGATGGCAGCCCACGTGCGCAGAATCGCAAAATCTTGCCCATGGGCACAGGGGTGACTGAAGGCACATAAGGGAAGGCGTCTACCCCGTGCCCGTGGAGAAGCTCACAGAGCAGGAGATCGAAGCGGCCATCGGGAAGCTTGACGGGTGGTCAGTCAGAGGCGGCAAGCTCCACAAAGAGTACGAATTTGCCTCGTTCAACGAGGCGTTCGGGTTTATGGCCAGGGCATCGATGGAGATCGAGAGGATGAACCACCATCCCGAGTGGGCCAATGTCTACAACCGCCTCACAGTAGAGCTCGTGACGCATGATGCCGGTGGAATAACGGCAAACGACACCGAGCTTGCGCGGCGCCTCGATGCCCTTCGCGCCTGACTGCAGCAGTGGCTCACGCGCCCCACGCGTTTAGGCATGCGAGACGCGCACGCCGACGCGGCTCCCCGAAGCAGGCTTTATATGCGCACGCATGTGGACGTGCGCTCAGATATGGCCAAACCTGTCCTAGACTCGGACTTTCGGTATGTCGACGCAAGGGGGAACCTCCTCAGGTCGAGGACAGAGCTCTCAGTGGCGAGGATGCTTGACTTTTTGGGACACGACTACAAGTACGGGACAGAGGTAGATACAGCAAGCGGGCCCGTACGGGCAGACTTTGTGACAGAGCACGGGCTCATCGAGGTCATCGACTCGGACGAGGATCTCGCAAGGTACAATGCGCTAAAAGAATCCAACGCCGGCAGTGTTCTTGGCATAGGCCATGCGCGCCATGCCGCACGCGCCGGAGAGCTTGACGACATTGTGTCATACGGCGAGACTGACAGCGGAGATGCCGGCTCGATATTCATAGAGGATGGCTCCTTTACGTTTGACTATGCGCACATACTCCCACTAGTCGAAAAGTGCTCAATACTCCATGGCCACACGTCATCAGTGATGGTCGAGCTTGTCGGGCAGACGCGCAACGGGCTGCTCATGGACTTTGGAGAGGCAAAAAAGATGGTCAGGGGCGTCATTGGCGCATTTGACCACAAGTTCTTCATAAACCGCAAGTATGTGACAGACGAGGACGATCTTCACTATCGTGTCGGGTTTGACGGTCCAAAGGGAACGTTTGACCTGCGCGTTCCAAAAGACACAACGTACGCGCTTGACGGCGAAGCGACTGTTGAAAACCTGTCAAGCGAGATAATACGCCGGCTCTCGCCGCTCCTGCCAGACAACGTCGAGGCAGTTGGCGTGTACATATACGAGGGCAACAACAAGGGCTCGCACATAATATCGAGTCTCCGGAGGTAGTTCCGGTGGAGCCGCGCATCAGCCAAAAGGCGTGGGATCCCGCACTAGAGGCGCCGCTCCTTGAGGCATGGGCCGCCGAGCGCATATGCGAGTTTAGGGCCGGCGAGAGGTGCTACACCATTGACACGCCGCCACCGTACCCCTCTGGCAGGCCATGGCACGTTGGGGCCGCGGCCCACTATGCGCAGATCGACATGATAGCGCGCACCGAGCGCATGGCCGGCAAGAACGTCTACTTTGCGCTCGGCATAGACCGCAACGGCCTCCCCGTCGAGCTGTACACGGAGAAAAAGCATGGAATCCGCATGGCCGAGACTGAGCGCGGCGAGTTCATCAGGCTCTGCGCCGAGTCACTTGACGACCTCGAGGACGAGATGGCCATGACGCTAGAGTCACTTGGCATGTCGGCTGACATTGCGGGGCGCTACAGGACCGACTCGGCCGAGTACCGCGCCCTCACGCAGGCGACGTTCATAGACCTGTGGAGGCGCGGCATGGTCTACATCGCCACGCGGCCCACAAACTATGACTGGGTGGCTGGAACGAGCGTCGCTGACGCCGAGGTTGCGCACGCAGAGGCCGAGACTGACCTGGTTCACATGGACTTTGCCGTGGAGGGCGGCCGGTCCATCACGATAGCCAGCACGCGACCCGAGCTCCTCTGCGCGTGCCGCGCCATAGTCGTAAATGCCGAGGATGCTCGCCATGCCGGCAGCATAGGCAAGGGCGCAACGGTGCCGATATTTGGCAACACCGTCAAGATTCTCGCGCACCCGTCAGCAAAGGCAGAGTTTGGATCCGGTGCCGTCATGGTGTGCAGCTATGGCGACCAGAACGACGTTGCGCTCTTTCGCGAGCTTGGACTCGAGGAGGTCGCCTCGATCGGCCTCGACGGCAGGATGACAGAGGCGGCCGGCAAGTACGCAGGCCTGCGCCCAAAACAGGCCCGCGCAAAGATCATTGCCGACCTCGAGGAGACCGGAACGATCACAAAGAGCGAGCGGATACGGCACAGCGTTCCAGTCTCCGAGCGCACCAGAAACCCCATAGAGATAGTCCCGCTCGAGGAGTATTACCTGCGGCAGCTCGACGCGCTGGATCGCATGCGCGAGCTTGCCGCGCAGATCACGTTTAGGCCAGAGTCGCACAGGCAGATACTCTACAACTGGCTCGATTCTGTGTCAATAGACTGGCCCATATCGCGCCGACGCTACTATGGGACCGAGATACCCATATGGCGCTGTGAGTCATGCGGCGAGACCCACGTCCCCGAGCCGGGCAAGTATGTCCGCCCGTGGGCAGAGAAGGCACCATGGCCAGAGTGCACAAAGTGCGGCGGTGCGCTCGCCGGCGAGACGCGCACGTTTGACACGTGGATGGACTCTAGCGTCTCGCCCCTCTTTATTGCCGGATACGGGCGAGATGAGAAACTCTTTGCGGCGGCATATCCGGCCGCCGTGAGGCCGCAGGGCAAGGACATTGTGCGCACGTGGCTCTACTATACGCTCCTTCGCTGCGACCAGCTCACGGGCAAGGCTCCATGGGCCGAGGCATGGGTGATGGGGTATGGCCTCGACTCTCGTGGCGGCAAGATGAGCAAGAGCCGCGGCAACGTGATTGACCCCCTCCCGCTCATCAGGCGCGTGGGCGCAGACACGTTTCGGTTCTGGAGCGCATGCGAGGCCGGCCACGGGCAGGACTTTAGGTGTGATGAGGAAAAGATCGAGTCGACCAAAAAGTCCCTCAGCAAGATATGGAACGTTGCGCGCCTCGTCTCGGCGTTCCCCGACCCCGGCGAGGGTGCTGGTGCCGCAGGCGCGACTGACACGTGGATACTCGGCGAGCTTGACGCGCTCGTTTCCGAGTGCGCCTCCGCATATGCGGAACACAACTTTTTCGTTCCCGCAGTTGCAGTCAGGGAGTTTGTCAAGGGAACGTTTGCGGCGCACTATGTCGAGATGGCCAAGGCGCGCGCGTATGGAGATGGCTTTGATGACGCGGAGCGCGATGCCGCACGCCACACCCTCCACACGGTCCTCTCCACGGTCCTGCGCCTCCTCGCGCCGATCACGCCGTTCATCACAGACCACCTATGGCGCAGCCTCTATTCGAGCACAAGCATACACACAGAGTCCATGCCCTCACCGCAGGGCGCGCGCTCGATGCGCGAGGTGACACGGGCCATAACAGAGTTCAACTCGTCAGTCTGGAACGAGAAAAAGCGCCGCGGCCTCTCGCTCAAGGACCCAATAGACATGGAGATTCCCGCCGACCTCACCGAATATGCAGCCGACCTTGGTCCCATGCACGGCCTGCAGGCCCGCTAGGCGGTGCCTGCGGCAATATTGGCAAAGCTGCGGTGCAGCTCCGAGCTGCCAAGCTCGGCATGAAACGACACGCCTATGGCGTTGCCCTGGCGAACCGCGACTATTTTCTCGCCGAGTCGGGCCAAGACCTCAACTCCGTCACCGGCGCGCGAGACAGTCGGCGCGCGGATAAAGGCGCCCACGATACCGCCTATGCCCAGTCCAGGAATTGACACACTGGCCTCAAACGAGTTGCGCTGGCGTCCAAACGAGTTGCGCTCAACGTCAACGTCGATGAGGCCAAGCGGCGTCGCGCCGGCTCCCGCAACGCGGTCACGCGCCGAGGCCCCAATGAGGACGAGGCCGGCGCATATGCCAAGCACGGGCATCGAGTCTGCCTCAGCCCTGCGCGCGATCGCGCGCATCGCGCCGGCGATCTCGGAGAGCGGGCCTATCGCCGTGCTCTCTCCCCCGGGTATGATGAGCGCGTCTACCGTGTCGATCTCAGACGGCGTGCCCACACGAACGGCGCCGCCCGAGTCTCCAAGCGCATCGCGTGCGGCCGCAACGTTCTCATCAACGTCGCCCTGTGTAGCGAGGACGCCTATGCGCACCATTACTCGCCCCTCTCCTGCATGCGCAGCTCGAGGCTTGCGACATCCAGGCCCGCCATCGAGCTGCGCTCGTCGATCATCCGTTGCGCCTCCAGGACGCGTGCGGGATCCCTCCAGAACGTAGTCGCAAGGACAACGGCGCGCGCTCGATCCAGGGCGTCCTCGGCCTTGAATATCCCCGAGCCGACAAATATCCCGTCACAGCCAAGTGACATGAGGTACGCCGCATCAGCCGGTGTGGCTATTCCGCCTGCCGCAAAGTTGACGACCGGGAGGCGGCCGAGTTTCGCAGTCTGCTCCACGAGCTCGTATGAGGCGCCAAGGTCGCGCGATGCCCTGATGAGCTCCTGCTCGTCGCCATCCTCGAGCATTGCGCGTATGCTGCGTATGCCATCGTTTACCGCCTTTATGTGCGTGATCGCCTCGGCCACGTTGCCCGTGCCGGGCTCGCCCTTTGTGCGGATCATCGATGCGCCCTCCTCTATCCGCCTCAGTGCCTCGCCTAGCGAGCGCGCGCCATTGACAAATGGCGTGTCATAGTCCCACTTCCATATGTGGTGCCGCTCATCAGCCGGTGTGAGAACCTCTGATTCGTCTATCATGTCAACGTCTGCCTCGGCGAGCACGCCGGCCTCATGGACGTGGCCTATGCGGCACTTTGCCATCACGGGAATCGTCACCGAGTCCATGATCTCGCGTATGACGCGAACGCTAGCCGTGCGCGCAACGCCTCCGGCCTTGCGAACATCAGACGGGAGCTTGTCAAGAACCATGACCGAGACGGCACCGGCCTGCTCGGCGACTTGCGCCTGCTCGACTGTCGTGACGTCCATGACGACGCCTCCCTTGAGCATGTACGCAAAGCCGCGCTTTAGGAGCGGCGTGCCCGTGACCGGCTCGCCGGCCCTGCCCTCTTGACGGCCTCGCGGTGCGGTGGGAAGCGGGATCAACTCGATTCCCCCGTGAACGGTGGTAGGTATTTGTGTTTATGCTGGTTCGTGGCCGGTTCTTGCACGTGCGCATCCACCCGGTTTGAGGGCGATGGCGCCACGACCACGCTTGGTTTATATCCAAATCTGCCCCACGTGCGCGCAATGAGGCGTGCAGGCATAGTCGCAGCAGTCATCGCAATAGCAGTCGGGGGCGGCGCGATATACGCAGTGAGCCCATACTTTACCGAGTCGACCATAGACGAGGCGCTCCCTGACGTCATAATGTCCTCAGACATGGCCGAGATGTCCGAGGGCATTGGTGCTGAGGGGATGGCCGGCGAGCCCATGGTCGATGGGCCCATGGCGTCATACTCGGGAACGTTCGTCGGCGTGGGCGATGGCATCCATGACGCGCGCGGAACCGCCAAGGTGCTCGAGCTGACCGGCTCTGGCGGCGAGATACTCAGGCTAGAGGACTTTTTCTCCACCAATGGTCCGGGCCTTCACGTGTACCTCTCGGTGGACACAGAGGCCTCAGACTATGTCGACCTCGGGGACCTCAGGGCCAACCGCGGCAACCAAAACTATGCGATACCCGAGGGCACTGACATCTCAATGTATGACAAGGTCCTCATATGGTGCGAGCCGTTCAGGGTTCTGTTTGGAAGCGCCGAGCTCGCCTAGCCTCGCTAAGTTGATATACGCAATGTCGGCGAATTTTCGCCAGTTGGCGACGGATGGTATGTGCGCATGAGGTGGAAGACGCTCGAGCACAGGGGAATACTCTTTCCGCCCCCATTTGAGACAAAGGGCATCACAGTAAAAATTCGCGGCAAGAAGACAAATCTAGGGACACTTGCAGAGGAGATGGCATACCAGTGGGCCAAGAAAAAGGACACGCCATACGTGCAGGACGCCGTCTTTCAGAAAAATTTTACAGCCGACTTTGCACGCGAGCTAGGCCCAGAGTACCGCGGTCTCAAGTATGACGAGATTGACTTTAGTGCCGCATACAAGGTAGTCGACGGCGAAAAGGAGGCTCGCGAACGCATGACAAAGGAGGAGCGCAAAGATCTCGCAAAAAGAAGAAAGGTCATCCGCGAGGACCTAAAGGCAAAGTATGGCAAGGCAATCCTTGACGGCAAGGATGTCGATGTCGGCAACTATATGGCCGAGCCACCAGGCATATTCATAGGGCGCGGCGCACACCCCTTTAGAGGAAAGTGGAAGGCCGCAATCTCGCACAAGGACGTCACGCTAAACATGGGCAAAAAGGCACCACGTCCGCCGGGCAACTGGAAAAAGATCGTCTGCAAGCCAGACTCGATATGGCTTGCGTGCTGGACCGACGGCCTCACAAAAAAGGCAAAGTACATCTGGTTTGCTGACACCGTGTCCCTAAAGCAGGATCGTGACAGGGCAAAGTACGACAAGGCCGTCACGCTGTCAGGCAAGATCGACGAAGTCAGGAAGAGCATGATAAGGGACATGGCAAGCCGAAATGAGAGGCTGCGCAACGTCGCAACAGTCTGCTATCTCATATACCGCACGGCGATGAGGGTCGGCGATGAAAAGGACTCAGACGAGGCTGACACCGTTGGCGCGACGACGCTCAGAAAGGAGCATGTAAAGGTCAGCAAGGATGCCATAGAGTTCGACTTTTTGGGAAAGGACAGCGTGAGATGGACCGAGACGCTAAAGGTGGGCGATGACACGCAGTTTCGCGACAACCTCAAAGCCCTCATGGAGGG
The DNA here is from genome assembly GCA_963692915.1 of Cenarchaeum sp. Lineage (GTDB taxonomy): Archaea > Thermoproteota > Nitrososphaeria > Nitrososphaerales > Nitrosopumilaceae > JAHRAL01. Next base: position 342,575 of record OY843584.1, on the reverse strand, counting down.
CAAGGAAGCCGGCGAGGAGATATTTGGCGACATAACGTCGCGCAACGTCAATGTGTACCTGTCAGGCATAGTAAAGGGCGTCTCGGCCAAGGTGTTCAGGACATACCTGGGATCCAACATCGTCAACTCGTATCTCTCGACCCACGCCAACATAGCCACAAAGTCGGCAAACACAAAGATCTATCACGCAAAGCTGGCAAACCTCGAGGCCGCAAAGATGCTAAACCACAAGAGGACGATACCCAAGACTTTTGCAAAGTCGCTGGAGAAAAAGCGCGAGACGCTCAAAAACGCCAGGGCAAAGCCGACAAAGACGCCCAAGCAGGCCGAGAAAAAGGCCGAGAGGATAGAGCGCCTAAAGATGCAGCTCGACCTGGCCGAGAGGACGAGTGACTATAACCTCGGAACGTCGCTGCGCAACTATGTCGACCCTCGTGTCGTCAAGGCGTGGATAGACGAGGTCGGCGCGAACTGGGAAAAGGTCTACACGGGCGCCCTCCAGCGCAAGTTCCTCTGGGTTCAGGACGAAAAGACCCCCTGGAAAAAGGTAAAGCGCATGTACTAGCCGCGCAGTAGAGGGAATGGTTTAATTTGCCATCTTGTCGCGCGCTCTATCGTGCCGGAGTAGCTCAGCCTGGCCTAGAGTGCCAGTCCACACCAGAGGCAATACTCATAATCTGGAGGTCGTGGGTTCGAAACCCACCTCCGGCACTATACCCTATATTGTGTTGACGTACTTCCACAGGTACATGATGCTCACAGTCGCAATGACAAAGAGCATCGGCTTCCACGCAAAAGCCGGAAACGCCGGCGAGGCGAGCTTCACGCGATAGTCGTCTATCACGCTAGAAACGTACTTTTTGAGGCTGCGACTCCATATGCGATACTCGACGCTGTGCCTCTGGAGCATATCGGCAACCTCGTATATGACGTGCGTCCTCTGGCTGAACGTGTGCTGGAGATAGTCGCGCGAGACTTCGACTTCAGAGTGTATCGCCACGAGGCCGTCCCTGATCGCCGTCATCCGGACATGGAGCTCCCAGGGCTTGGCGAGCTTTAGGCAGAGACCATGGCCGATCTGGCCGGGTCTCTTGTGCTCAAGGGAGACACGCTTAAAGCCCTCGCTCGCAAATATCCCAAAGAGCTCGTCGATATTCTTTCTGACGACGAGTTCGAGCTGCGCGACGCCTGTTTTCGGGTCTGCGCGTATCTGCTCGCGCACGTTACCAAGAAACGACACCGTACGCGGATAGCGTGTCTTGTACTCCATCTGCGGCGGCGACCAAGAATACCATTATTTAAAGAGGAGCCAGTGCCCAGGGCGCGCCTATGCGTGCATATAGGCAAGTGATATATAGAATGCGCGGTGGGCTTTTTGCCGTTGGACGGAAAACGTATAGTCCTGACAGCAGACCGCAGTCTCATGACCAACTATCGGGGCAACTTTCTGTACGGGTTTATCGCGTGCGGGCCATACGAGGTTCTGCCCGAATGGGTATTTGACAAGGTCTTCTGCCCCGCAGTGGAGACAGATCCCGTGACGGGCGAGGCAAAGGTCGCGCAGATCGGCCTGCGCAGGGTCGAGAGCGCGCTGCACCAGGGCTATGACAAGGACGAGGTCTTTGTCGCAAACCCCGAGCATCTCACAAAGTCCATAGGGCCCAATACAAAGGTCGTCGGGATAAACGTCATGGATCCTCTCGGCATGGCTCCCGTGACTACGACGATGTCCCCTGAAAAGCTGTCATATATCGCGATGAAGTTCAAGCGCATGTGCGCAACTATCATACAGCTCAAAAAGAAGCACGGCTTTCACGTCGTCGTCGGGGGCAACGGCGCCTGGGAGCTCGCAAAGCCTGACAGGATGCGCGTGCATGGGATCGACACCGTCGTGGTCGGCGAGGCCGACGAGCTTGCCCTTGACCTCTTTCACGATCTTGAGGCCGGCGGTGCGCCAGAGATCATGCACTGCTTTGTCAAGAACATACAGAACATCCCGGAGATAAAAAAGCCGACGGTCAACTCGCTCATAGAGGCCATGCGCGGGTGCGGGCGCGGGTGCGACTTTTGCGACGTCAACAAGCGCTCAAAGAAGGACCTTCCACCCGATAGGCTCCAGCGCGAGGCAAAGATAAATCTCGACTATGGGTTTGACTCCGTCTGGCTCCATTCTGATGAGATGCTCCTGTACGGGTGCGACAACCGCGACTTTAGGCCAAACCGCGACGCGATAACTGACCTCTGGGCAGGCCTTAAGGGCCTTGGCGCAAATTTTGTCGGCACGACGCACATGACGTTCTCGGCAGTTGCGGCGGATCCTGACCTCATGGCTGACATCTCGAGGATAAACGAGATGGACAAGGGCGGGCGATGGCTTGCGACTAACCTCGGCATAGAGACTGTCGCTCCAGATATGGTGAAAAAGCACCTTGGCGTAAAGACGCGGCCGTTCAGGCCAGAGGAGTGGGGCAGCGTCGTGCGCGAGGGTGCACGCATACTCAACGCCAACCACTGGTTTCCGGCAGCGACGATAATTATTGGTTGGCCTGATGAGACGCCCGATGACGTCCAGTACACGCTGGACATGATGACTGACTTTAGGGCGAGCGACTTTCGGGGTCTCGTCGCGCCCCTGCTGTACCAGGACTTTGGCGAGCGCAACTCGATGCACTTTGGCAACCTCAACGAGGCACAGTTTACGCTCTTTTGGAAGTGCTGGGAGAACAACCTTCGCGTGATCAACGACATTATCCCCATAATTCTGCGCAACAAGTCCTACGGGCCGCCAATGAAGGTCTTCATGTACGGCCTCATAAAGGCCGGCACGTGGGCCATACTGCGCTATCTGCGCGGGCTCTGCAAGAACCTCTTTAACGGGCGCACGCCTGATGAGGTGATCGAGTCGCACGCTCGCAGCAGGTCAGTCTCGGCCCCAAAGATAGAGACAAAGAAGCTATAGGCACTCTGGCACAAGCTTCCTGTCGCAGTAGACTAACTCCACCAAAGATAGACGCAATGAGGCCTATAGGCCCTTTAGCGCACTGTCAGCGATCGTGTTGCGCGTTGGCTTTATGACTACAAAGTAGACCTTGTCCGTGCGCTCGATCGACGTTACGGCCTTGTGCGACTTTGTCGAGACGTCAAACTCGTAGATGCCCGGCTCGAGCTCTCCCTTTGTGTAGATCATGAGGTAAGACTCGCCCGTGGCGGGGCTGAGCGGTATGAATGACATGACATAGCCCTTGTACGAGCTTATTGGCATCGTGTTCTTCATCGGGGCCGCCGCCGCTGACATGTAGAGGAAGATGTCCTCGACGGTTCCAAACTCCTCGTACTCTATGTTCATCACGCGTCCCGCACACGGCCCGTGTATAATAATCTAGGGGGTCTCGTGAGCACGCGCGCGCTTTGAGACGGCCTTTTTGACTGTCACGGCTACGGCTGCCGGTGCGGCGATATACATGCCGATGTTGAGCGCTATGACTGCCATGCCCAGCGAGAGCACGTCAGAATCCGAGCCACCGTCGGCAAGTGACATTATCGCAAGCGACGATATCATCGGCGTGATGAGGGCGCGCACGACCTCCCTGAACTCGGGGCTCTGCCTCTCGAGGTCTGCGACTGTTGGCGAGAACGTATAGTAGACGCCGTTGAACGCGGCCATGAACGCCGAACCCGAGCCCGTCCCGAGTAGCGTCGTGTCACGCAGCTCGCGCAGCATCTGAACCTCGGCGGCCATCTCCGTGCCATACGCCGCAGTCGCTATGAGGCACGCGCCACCCGGCCTTGCGTCTGGAACGCAGACACCATCCTTTAGCGACGTGCCCGGACCGCATGTTGGCGTCGGGATTGGATCAGTCGTTGGTGCCGGTGGCGGCGGTGGTGGGGGCGGTGGCGGTGGCGGCGGAATTATCGGTTCTGGTGCCGGCGGTTCTGGTGCCGGCGGCGCAACGGGCTCTGGTTCAGGCGCCACGGCTGGCGGAGTCGGCGGCGTTGGCGATGTTCCACTAGAGATATAGTTGAACGTCGTCTGTGCGTTGTACGAGCCATACTGCGCATATACGATATAGTCACCAGACCTGTTCCATTGCGGACCGCCAACCCTGATCTCTGTGGTGAACGAGAGGTCGGTCAGCTCGGACGCCTTCACCTGGGCTATCTTTACAAACGCCGGGAAACTCTGGCCGGTTGGAGCAGGTATTACTGCAGATTCTTCTCCCTCTGGGGCGAGGTGTATCCTGATCGTCAGATCCGGAGACGTTTCAATCACTTCGCGAATCGTGCCAGATACAGTGACTGTGTCCCCTTGTGAGTACGGGCCGGCGGCGTCAACGGTCACTGCCAGCCGTGGAGCCAGCGATCCCGTCTGGGCAAAGGCGGCCATCGGCGCTGACATGAGCATTATGGCAAAGAGCGCCCCGGTAACCAATATGCGCCCAGTGTTCCCCATCAACGCCCCCTAGCGGCCTCCAAAGTATTTATGTATTGAGTGGGATCATAATTGACCCCGCAGGGGGCCAAAGCTTATCCGTTCAGGCCAGCACGCTGACCGCATACAGTGCAAGCATTCCGGCTCCCACGCCCACAAGTGCAGGCCCGCCGCTGATCTCCATGCCCTCTGAGCGCATCCACGAGACCATCGAGACGATGACCTGCACGACTGCTCCCGAGGCAGCAGCCAGGAGAATGACTGCGGCGGCCGGCGAGAAGAGGAGGCCGCCGGCGGCCGTTCCGACCATGACGGGCAGGCCGGCGATGAGGCCGAGTCCGGCCATCCTCGCCAGGCCCACCCTCGAGCGGGCCACAGGAGCCGCAATTGCCAGGCCCTCAGTCAGGTTGTGCAGCGCGAGGCCGACTATGAGAAATGACGTGAATGCTGCCTGCCCGAGTGCGGCAGCAGCCCCTATGGCCAGGCCCTCGCCGAGGTTGTGCAGGCCGATACCGGCGGCGACGAGGATTGCGATCGTGACAGGCGCATTAGCGCCGGCCCTGCGCATCGCCGAGGAGGCGTAGCGCATGGCCAGAAAGACCAGGGTCGCCGCAGTCACGGCAAGGAGCGTCCCGTTGTATCCGGCATCAATGCCCCAGGCCGCAGACACGTCGAGTGCTTCGCGCATCGTGTCCACGGCGATAAAGGCGAGGAGGCCAATGGTGAACGCCAGGATTATCGTGCGCGCCGCGCTTGAGAGTCGCGCGATCGCCGGACGCCACATGAGGCCGATCATAACTGGAATGACGCCAACGCACGCGCCAATGGCCAGGAGGTACGACACTGTCGGCCCGTCGGCCCGCAGGGCCGGCACTGCGGCCTCGACTGCGCGCGCAAAGCGCGTCCCGTCATCGAGCGTGATCCCAACCTCATAGGGCTCACCGGCGTTCCACTCGTACGGGATGCGAACAGTCGCCGACTCTAGCCAGCCCAGCGACTTGTCCGGCTCGGCCGCAGACGGCTGTATGCGGTCATTGATGTCAGCCTGCGCGATGCTCACGTCGAGGTGGCCCGTGTTGCGCACGCTTGCGCGTATCTCGCCGTCGGCAAACTCTATGCGCTCGATCGTGATCTCGGGCAGTATGACCATGCCGGGCTGCTCAAGGCCGGGTCCGGGGGCGACGACGTAGGCGATGAGGACCGCCGCTAGGGCAAGCGGGACTGCGCCCTGGGCGATCCGGATCGCGGGGCGCGGCTGCTCCCTATTGGCCATCGCTGACCAGGAATATGCCTGACCACCCCTTTTCTGAAAACTCGACCTTGTGCGCGTGGAACATGTACTTGCCCGGATAGGCATACGTGAACTCCATGATTCCGCGCTCTGTCTGCGAGAGCGTCACCATGTCCGTGAACATTGATGGAACCCTGTACGTTCCGGTCGGATAATAGTCGTACATGTTGCCATGCAGGTGAAAGTTGTTTATGGGATCAAACTCGACCATGTTGAGGACATAGACGCGTATGAGCTCGCCCAGGCCTATCTCTATTGGGTGGTGCTGATAGTAGAACGGAACTGTGTTTGCGGCGTAAAAGTTGTTTTCAGAGTCAAAGTCCGTGTCAAACCCGTTGAGTACCATGACCATCTCGTCGGCCTCGGCCCTAGGCGACACTGGATCCACAATGAACGCGCCATAGAGCCCGTGGATGATGTGCTCCTCGAGCGGCATTATGTGGCAGTGGTAGGGGTGGACTCCGGCAGGGGCGGCCTCAAACTCGTACGTGAATGTCCCGCCGTTGCGTCCGACCGGCTCAAAGACGCCGTCCATGCCGGCCGGATGTATCCCGTGAAAGTGGATCGTGTGCTCCTTGTCACCGTTGTTGATAAAGTTGATGCGCACGACATCGCCCTCTGTGGCGCGGATCGTCGGGCCGGGAACTGTCCCGTTGTACGTCCAGACGTTGTAAAAGACTCCCGGCGAGATCTCCATGATTTTGTCGTCCTCGGCGACTATGGTGAACTCGCGCAGCGTGCGCCCGTCTGCCATGGTCGAGATGTCCCCATAGTTGAACTCGCGCAGGTACTCCATGGGGTCAAACTCGACATCAGAGGACGTGTAGAGGGGGTCGAGGACATCACCGGTCGTCCTCACCACGGCGCCCGAGTGCGTCACAAAGACCCTCGCCTCAGGCTCGGTCACGGCCTGCGGGATCATGAGCGCCACGCCCATGAGGGCCGTTACGGCGATCCCAATCGCCATCGCCATCGAGCGCGTGATTGCCATCCTGGCACGGCTGGAGGAGAGGAGCGTATTAAAGATTTAGTATAGTCTAACTTTTTTATCCTAGTCTAACTTTTTGGAACCCGCCAAGACTTAACTGTGGGGCACAGCAGGCGTGCGCGCATGAGGCCCATGGCACTCTTTGCCATCTCTGGCGCAGTCATGCTCGGCGGCCTGGCCCTCTCGTATGCCGGAACGCAGGCAGCCACTGCCGGCCTAGAGACTGGTGCGGGCGTGCTTGAGGCCGATGAGACCCTCACAGTCGCAGCCGAGCTCGACCCTGCCGTCTCGCCTGAGGGCGTCTATGCGCTGCGTGAGGTCGGCGGTGGCAGCATAGACGCAGACGTGCGCATCACCAGACCGGAAGGCAGCATGATCGGCGCAGGGCACTCGGGCACCGACTCTGTCGAGGAGCGCTTTGCCATCTCGGCAGCAGGCGTGTACGAGCTCGAGGTGAAAAATGCCGGCTCAGCTGATGCCGAGATTATTGCCGCAATAGGATACTTGCCCGGCGACGAGGTTCTCGTGTATGCGAGCATCGGCTCGTACGTCATAATCGCCGGCATGGTTGCCCTTGCGGCCTCTGTTGGGGCATATGCCATAAGGCGCATTCGCGCTAGTTGAGAAACGAGTCCATCTGCGTGACCATGTCGATCGCACCATCAAAGTGGCCCGACCTAGAGATAACCTCGTCGATCTTTTTTGCGTTGGCCGCATAGGTGACCGTGTCTCCCTCACCGGTTCTGTCTAGCAGTCCATGCTCGGAGAGGTATGACAGCCTTTCGGTGACGTCCGCTGCGGCCAAGCCAGAGGACTCGCACAGCTGCGCCAGTGTTCTTGTACCACCCTCCATGGAGGAGACGAGTCCTGACGTGACGGGATCGAGGAGCGCATCAAGTGCCTTTTGCTCGTCATACGCGTCGGCCATCGTGGCACGCCAGAAACCCTGGGCATAATTAACCCTTCAGCTGCCACTCCCCACACCACGCGCGCCCTAGGCATGGTTGATCTCGGAGGCGCATGACTGCGCAGGGTAACCCTATTGAACTGTCTTGGACTTTGCGCTCCGCGCCGGCCGCTTGGCACTAGCAGTCTTGCGGCGCCGGTATTGGCGCTTTTGGCTCCCTGATGCGGCGGGGAATGCACCCAAGTCTATCTCAAAGGCCGCAACGTCCTCGCGTATGCGCAAGCGCTCTAGCGCATCGGTGCGCACGTCTCCAATGGTGCCCACGCGCATCCCATCAACGACGATATCTGCCGAGTGGCCTTTGGCGTATGTCGCGTGCGGCGCTGCGCTCGTGGTCATCTGCCTGCCGAGGAGGCGCATGACTGCAGAGGCCACAGACTTTGCCTCCGTAAATCCCGCACCCGCATGAGCCGTCACTCCGGCGATCGCCGTGTGCTCGATGACTGGCTCACCGCGCGCAAACGTCGTGCCGGTCTCAAAGAGGCGCTGCGGATACGCCTCGTGCACGTTGCGTGAGAGCACGGCGAGGAGTCCGGGCATGAGCGAGTCTCGCAGTATCGTGTGGGCGCGGCTCTTTGGAGCTGCCACGCGGATCATCGAGGACTCGTCTGAATCAGAGAGGCCGTGGACGTCCTCGCCGACGAGGCCGGAGCTGAGCGTCTCGGTGTATCCAAGACCCACCATGCATGCCGAGACTGCACCAAGGCGCACTGACTCGGACGAGGCCGAGCCCGCAGACGCCTGCGGCGGCAGTAGCGGCTCGATCGCATCAATACCATACCCGAGAACGGCCTCCTCGACGAGATCCATCTCGCCGAGTATGTCAAAGCGGTAGCGCGGAACCATGCACGTGACGCGCTTTCCGGACGCCGTGGCGTCCATGCGGCTCTTGCGGATGCACTTGGCGACCTCGGTGGCCGACATCTCCACGCCGATCATGCTGCCCACGAGTCCGGCATCAAGGGACATCTTGCGGGGCTCGAGGCGTGGCGTAGAGTTGCGGCCGCCTGTTATCCTGACCTCATGGAGCTCAAAGCCGGCCGCCGAGAGCGTCGTGGCCACTATGGAGAGCGCATCCTCCACTGAGCGCCTGTCCACTCCGGTGACCTCGGCGAAGACACCGCGTGTGTCAGCTGATATGGCTGTGCGCGCCGAGTTTATGATTGGCGGAAGCGACACAATCTCGCCGCGTGCGTCAAGGATTGCCGGCATTCGCGTCGTCGTCTCCAGTAGAGAGCCGTACTCGCGGCCAACGTCAGTCTCCCCGAGGATCCCCTCTAGCGTAAGCTCTGTTTTGGATCCCAGTGGAACCATCCTCGCGTCGCGCCGCATCACCGTATACTCTAGCGGGAACCGCATTGCATCAAGGTTGTGCAGGCCGATCGACGAGATTCGACGGTGGCGACCGATTCCGTCGTGAAGATCCTCCTGCATCGATATGAGCTGCTTCACGCCACGCTCGCCGAGGCGATCCCCGCGCGCGGCTATCGCAGTGACTGCCGGCCTCTTGCGTGGTGCGCGCGGCGTGGCACGCAGCGCGTACGCGCCACGTCTGTGTATCTCCATTCTCGGCGAGCCGACCTCGCTGCTGTGCATTCCGCGCAGTCCCTGCGCAATCCCGTATTCGGTCGCATAGTCAGGCCGGTTTGGGCTGTACTCTGCCCTGATTGTGCGCGAGTCGACTGACTCGATGTCAAGGCCAAGGTACGGGAGCGCATCGAGGATCGCATCACGGTGTATGCGCGAGAGGCGCGCAAGTCGCGATATCTCGAGCTCCACTACGGGCAACTAGGACTCTCCCCCGCGCAGCCACGCAAGCCTGTTGGCATACAGCTCGCGCACGTCAGACAGCCCGCTCCTCAGCATCGCGATTCGCTCAATTCCCCCTCCCCACGCGAGGACACGGCCCTTTATGCCCAACGGGCGCGTTACCTCGGGGCGAAATATCCCCATGCCAAAGAGCTCTATCCACTTGCCCAGCGCATCGCTGTAGACCATCGACTGGAGCGAGGGCTCCGTATACGGAAAGAATGTTGGCCAGAACTTTACCTTATCCATGCCCATGCGCCTGTAAAACTCGGTCTGGATCCCCATGAGACCACGTAGCGTGACGTCAGGCCCAACGACGACGCCTTCGACCTGGTTGAACTCGACGAGGTGCTTGTAGCTCACCTTTTCGTTGCGAAACACGCGACCCAATGAAAAGACGCGCGCAGAGTCGGGCTTGGAGTCCGCAAGGTGCCGAAGCGTCACGCACGTCGTGTGCGTGCGCAGTACGCTACGGCGTGACTCGGCAGACGACCAACCATTGCCCCAGTGCTTCTTGTGCTCGGCGGCTACCGCAGAGGTCTCACGCGCACTCGCAAAGCGCACGTGTGAAAGGCCATCAAGATAGAACGTGTCGTGCATCTCGCGCGCCGGATGGTCCTGTGGAGTAAAGAGCGCATCAAAGTTCCAGAATCCCGGCTGGCAGAGCGCGCCGGAGACCTCGGCGAAGCCGAGCGTGACGAATGTCTCGCGAACCTCGTCGATCGTGTCCTTGAGTGGGTGAGTCCGCGCCGGATAGACCGTCGGCGCGTCAGCCTCGACGTCTATCTGGCCAGGCGCCGAGGCCGGATCAGCATCAAGGCCTTTGCGCGTGAGCGAGACGCTGCGCACCGTGGTCTCAGAGACTGACAGCATATCAGGCCTGCGCAGGAGCGAGGCGAGTGCGCCATCCTTGGAAATCGCGTCCTCATCAACGCCGCCGCTCACCGAGACTGCGCGTATGATCGACTCTTCGGGCGCCTCGTCCGGAGGCTTGTCACCGGACAGGACGAGATCACGTTCGCGTGTGCTGATCCACCCAAGTGCCTTGGCCGCGCCCATCGCCGGTCCAAAGTCCGAGCCTAGCTCGGACTGCGCATCTGCCATGGTCTTTGGCCCATCAAGGAGCATCTCTGTCAGGCGCCTCTCGGGCAGGCCGCGCTTGGCGGCGATGGCGCCGGCAGGCCCGAGGCTGACTCTCCTCGTGACACTCTCGCTGACCTCGGCGAGTTCCTTGTGGCGCAGCCACTCGGTTCCGCGTCGAACCTGATCCGCGCCAAGGCCCGTTTCGTGCGCAAGGGTCGCCTCATCAAGCGGGGTCGGCATCGCGCGCCGGAGCGCGTCAACGATCTTTATCTCGATATCATGCAGGACAGGCCGCATCGGCACCAAAAACCCAAAAAGACTTTTTAAACCTTCACAGTTCATGCGTGCCAATGCCCGGCGAGGACTTTGTTGTCACGCCCTGGAGGGTCGAGGGTTCGATAGACTATGAAAAGCTCATCAAGCGCTTTGGAACTCAGAGGATAGGTGCGCCCATGCTCAAGCGGATAGAGGAGGCCGCCGGCGAGAGCCACTTTATGCTGAGGCGTGGGGTCTTTTTCTCCCATCGCGACATGGGGAGCATACTTGACGCGCATGCCGCAGGCAAGCCGTTCTTTGTGTACACGGGGAGAGGGCCGTCCGGCTCAACCCACATTGGGCACCTAATCCCATGGGTATTTGCAAAATGGCTGCAGGACAGGTTTGGCACAATGGTCTACTTTCAGATCACAGATGACGAAAAGTTTTTTGCAAAAAAAGAGCTCACGCTAGAGGACACTGCCGGTCTAGCGCGCGAGAACGCACTCGACTTTGTAGCCCTCGGGTTTGACCCAGAAAAGACAAGGGTCGTGATCGACACGAGGGACATACACCGCCTCTACCCCATGGCAGCGCAGATAGCAAAACGCATAAACTTTTCAAACACAAAGGCAACATTCGGGTTTAGCGGTGAGACGAACATTGGAATGATATTCTATACCTCAATCCAGTCGGCAATGTGCTATATCGAGGATGCGCCGGTGCTAATCCCGCTCGGTGTTGACCAGGATCCGCACTTTAGGCTGACGCGCGACGTGGCACCCCTACTAGGCCGCCCAAAGCCGGCTCTAATTCACAACATGATGATGCCCCCTCTCCAGGGAGCCGGCGGCAAGATGGGCAGCTCTGATCCCAACTCGGCCATATTCACGACAGATACGCCAGAGGCAATCAAGAAAAAGATCAACAAGTACGCCTTTTCAGGCGGGCAGTCCGATGTTACCGAACACAGACGTCTAGGAGGCAATCCGGACATTGACGTGTCATACCAGTATCTGCGGATGTTCTTTGAGCCAGACGACTCGAGGCTCGCCGAGATATATGGGGCGTACTCCTCAGGCGACATGCTCACCGGTGAGCTTAAGGCAATACTTGTCGAGCGCGCAGTCGAGTACCTTAGCGAGCACCAGGCACGGCGCGAGGAGGCGCGCGGCCGCCTTGACGGCTACCTCCTAGAGCCTTGAGGGAGACTGTGCGTTGCCGCGACGCGTATGAGGCGCAAAAGCTCGCCGGCATTGCGTACGCCGAGGATGGCGGAACCGCGCAGCTCACCGAGATACTCGATGTCATAGGCGAGGAGTGTGTGGTGGCCCTACGCGACTCGTCGGCCCACAGCGTCATTTTGCACGATACCAAAAACGCCGCAGTCCTGGCCGACTTTGTCCAGTCCATCCATGATGGCACGCATGAGATGGTAGCGGCCAGGGCATCTGACGAGTACGTCACGCTCGAGAAGCGCTAGACGAGCGACCTGTCTGTCTCGGACTCGATGGACTCCTGAACCTTCAAAAAGTAGAGTCGCGTCGAGTATGGCATGGCATCGAGGTTCGCCTCGATGGCCGCCATCACGTGACGGATCGCGCGGCGCGAGACGTCAAGCCTGAACTTCATAGTGAGGATTGCGTCCTGCCGGACGTTTATCTTGTCTACTAGCCACGGTGGAGCCATCTCACGCGCGTCACGTATTATCTTGTGATACCAGAATGCAAGCGTCTGCGGGTCGAGGCCGTCCTGCAGATCCCTCACGTCAGCGCCTATCCTCTGTAGCATTGAGTCGAACACTGGCATCGACTCGCGCGTTGCGGCGTAGCGATATACGGGGCGGGCTCGAATCAAACGTGCCTTTGGGTCAATTTAGAGCACGTGCCCGTCGGCGTCTATCTCGCCGTTGCGTATTCTCGTGCTCGAGAGGCGCTTCCCGTCATCGGCCATCTTCATGGGTACTGCAATGACGCCCACGGGATCAATGCCCATCGCCTTGCGTTCCTCATTCAGGCGCCTTGCCTTGTGGACAGTCTCGTCGCTGACCACTAGGACATCAACACGCGCCTCGTATGCTGCCGGGCCATAGTCGGCCTCGAGCATGCGCACCTCGTGCCGGCGTGCGCCAAACCTGGCTCCAATGTGCGCACAGAGAGCCGCGAGACGTGCGCCATACGCGTTGTGTGGCGCCTTGCCGCACGCTGCGGCAAACTTGTCACTCGTCAGGCCCACGATGACCTCGTCGGCCGCATCGAACGCTGCTGCGATGAGCTCGGCGTGTCCCTTGTGAATCGTGTCAAACGTTCCCCCCACAGCGGCTGTGCGGAACTCGGGCATCGCCACGCTCACAGTCGTGGCTCGACGTTGACTAGCGTGAGCGGGCCGGGTGGCGCAAGGGGGACATCCGAGGCGCTCCACAGGTACGTCTCGATGTAAAAGAGCCCGTCTGATGCCGGTATCCACTCCACTAGCGGCTGCGCAAGGCCGGCCGCCGTGATCACGCCGCTAGTCGAGCCGACGAACTCGACGACGGGCAGGTGGCCAAAGCGAGTCACCTGCACAATGTACTCGTACTCTGTACCTCCCGCGCCGCTGCCAGAGATTGCGCTCCGGATGTATGATGCGGCGCCCTCGCGAAGCGTCGAGACCGGCGTGCCGGTGCTGTCGACTGCTGCAATGGTGCTGATCGAGAGCGGCGATGTTGGTGCGCGCACCACACTAGTCTCGGCCACATTGGACGCATAGTTATCCGATTTGGCTATGACTCGCACGAGCGCAGCCTCCTCGCCATACTCGAGCGAGAAATCATAGTCAAACGAATCGCCGGTCCCCATGAGCACCAGCTCGGTGTCATGGACTCCAAGGAGACGTGGGGGCACAAACGAGTCATAGACGAGCGCATAGACAAAGGGGTTCGTCAGCGAGCCGCCGTCACCGACGTACTCTATCGTGCCGTGCACGTCAAGACGTCCCGCAACCGAGACATCAGGATCGCTGACCGCAAGATTCTGAGGCTTGGCTGAGGATGACGTAAACCCGAGGAGGTTGACCGAGACGCCGATGACATCAAGGTCTGGTGACGGGGATCGTATGACATACGGCGATGTCCCGCGCGGGGTGATCACGTCGAGTAGCGTGCTCCCAATGTGTGACTCTAGTGGTGTTGCCAGGCCGTCGGCGTAAAACCCCGCCCAGACGCGCACGTCAGTCACCGGAAAGTCCGTTAGGTTTGCGACCTCGCCGACTATGACCGTGTGGCCATCGGCATCCACATAGTGCGTCGGCTGCGTGCTTGTCAGCTCTATCCCAAGCGTCGGGTCAGTGTCAACGTTCTGCGCGTCGGCACGATCAGCGAGCCCAACGGCCGAGACGAGGACTGTCAATACGACTGCGATGAGCCCTGCGCTACGTACGATGGAGTGCATCCCTCTAGGGCGCAAAATTGCCATCTTCCACTCTATGAGCACGTGGTTTCCCTGTCCTGGCTATCTGCGCCTACGCATACCGGTTATCACGAACCAGTACACGAGACCAGGAGCCAAACCTACTATGAGGGGGATCCAGACGGGCCAACCTTCTGCTGGGCTTGCCATACAGCAAGACGACAGATGCAGGTTATTTAAGTCCACCGTGTGATCGCAGAAAAGTCATGCGCACGCCACTCTAGGAGTTGCCATATTGGAGGTGGACTGAGGGGGATTTGAACCCCCGACCCCCTGCGTGCAAGGCAGGTATACTACCAGGCTATACTATCAGCCCTACGGCAGGCGCCCCGCAATCGGCGCTATTATGCCTTTCAGGCCGTCGCACGCACGTGGTCAGCACCCCACTCCTCATTTGGTCAAATAGGCGTGATCCTGCCGATCCACTTGCCGTTGCGGCACCTGCCCAGGCATGGACGAACGGAGGTGCTGACCCCATACCGTCGCACGCACGGGGTCAAGAGTCCAGGCCATTTTGGCCAGATGGGCATGATCGCACCCTAGCAGGTGTCACGCTTGCACGGGGCTCCATCCCATACCCATAACTGGCGTGCCGGCATGGCTCGAGGAGGCGCGCGCAGCCCGAGTTCAGTCACCATGCGCAGTCCACGAGCCCAAGGGTTTTATTGCCAATCCTGCCCGCAGCGTCCCATGGTTCTCCTAGAGTCACAGAGGTCACTCAAGACAGGCGATGCGGCCCCGGACTTTGCGCTAAAGGGCACTGACGGCAAGACGCACACGCTAACCGACTATGGCCAGTGTGGCGGCCTTCTAGTCGTGTTCATGTGCAACCACTGCCCCTACGTAAAGGCAAAGGTCGAGGCGATAAAGGAGGTTCACTCGAGGTACGGCGAGCGTGTCGCCATCGTGGGCATAAACAGCAACGATGCGGTGGCATATCCTGATGACAGCTATGAGGCGATGGTCGCCATGGCCGCCGAGCGCGGAATCGCTTTTGACTACCTAGTTGATGAGACGCAGGAGGTGGCGCGCAAGTACGGCGCGACGTGCACTCCAGATCCGTTCCTCTTTGACTCGCAGATGAGGCTCGTTTTTCACGGCCGAATCGACAACGCGATGAAACCAGAGGACAAGGCGACTGAAAAGACGATGATCGCCAACATTGGCACAATGCTAGAGGGCAAGCCCATAGAGCGCGACTTTGAGCCATCAATAGGCTGCTCAATAAAGTGGCGCCAAAACTAGACTTAAATCATGCCATCCGCGCGCCGGCGTGCAGGGCCGGTAGCTCAGCTTGGCTGGAGCGTTCGACTGATAAAGCCGAATTCGGAGATCGAAAGGTCGTGAGTTCGAATCTCACTCGGCCCACAAAACTAGAGCGAGGCAGCCCAGTGGACCGCATCCCACGGAGCCCTGACTGACGCGTCGGCATCTACACCGTGGCCGTCCGGTCCGCAGAGCGCAAGTAGCGTTCCCCTCGCCGCGCCAGAGCACGCCGAGCGAATGACGCGGCCGATGGTTCCCAGGCCGTCGGCCGTCTCGGAGAACGCAATTGCCACCGTCATCCCGCCGCGCGGCGCGCGTGCCCTGACCAAGAGGCGCTCGATGTCAGTGTCAAGGAGCGCGTCAATTGAGGACGATATGTCACCGACGCACATGGCCTTCCATCCCATATGGCGCAGTGCGGCAGCAGTCGCCTCAGCGCGCAGCGCGCCATTGGCGCTGTCGGCGACCATCACGGCGTGCCTTGTGGGATCCTCAGAGTCATCACCTCGCATGCGCACCATCGACGCCGAGATGGCGCTGCGCATGAGTGCCGCCTCGGTGCGGCCGGCCTTGCCGTCACTGTACATTTTCTGCACGCCGTCTATTGCCGGAGCAAAGACCTCGCGGACCATCCCCGCCGGAGTCGCGCCGTGCGCGATGCATGCCTCGACTAGCGAGCCGGCGCGGGTGTCATCGAGGCCGGCGATGCCCTCCAGGTATGCCGAGCCGGCCCGCGCATAGTCTGTCGGAAACTCAAAGCGTGCCGAGGCATCGCCGGCGCTCCAGAGCGTCGCGTTGCCCACGCGCCGCCGACGCACCACGCCGGCAGTCGCAAACGCATCGAGGTACTTTGACATCGTGATGCGGCTGACGCCTAGTGATTTCGATATCGCCGAGCCCGTCATGGCCTCACCGTTCTCGAGGAGGTCGAGGAGGCGCCTGCGCAGCTCGGCTCCGTCATATCCGCGCACGGCGATCGTCGGCAGTGCCGACGTATAAAGCGGTGGCGGCAGGTCACAGGCCATAGGCGGCCGGAGGTGGCTAAACAGTTATATAGTCATGTACGGGGGGGGTGCGGTAGGTGTTTGTACGGTGCCAAAACCAGGTTTCAAGTCGATAACGGTCTCCGAGTCAGCCTATGATCGCTTTCACGAGGCGTACACAAAGAGCAAGGAGGATCTCAGCCGCAGGGGCGTAAAGAGCTTCTCTGGCTATGTCTCATACATGCTCGAGGAGCAGATGCTAAAGGACGAGACGTTCGCGAGGCATGCGCCGAGGATAAAGAGCATATCTGTCGAGGCCGACTGTGTGATATTGCGTGACAACGTCAACAACCGCATCGTCGAGGTCGCCATACGCGACGGCGAGCTTGCCTGCCAGCAGTGCGAGAGCACCGACTGTGTCCATGTTGGATTTGTCTTTTCAATGCCTGACGTGTATGACATGCTCGGCTCCAAGGGCATAAGACGCCCAAACTAGTGTGTTATAGGGGAGGTGGGATTTGAACCCACGAACTCCTAAGAGACGAGATCACCCATTGAGATCTTAAGTCTCGCGTGTCCAAGGGGCACATCTGCCCCACTTTGGCCAGGCTGGACTACTCCCCTGCGGCATGGCGCAGCGGACTCTTGATTTAACGGTTTTGGGCTATGCAGGCACATGGCTGCGCTACGACACCAGCATGCCGGCAATCTTGCCGAGCTCCTCACGGACCGCGAGGATCAGCGGCGGGACGAGGCTGTCTGGCGAGTCGTGCTCTGACCAGCGAACCGTCCGTTCATCGCCGTTAAGCCCCACACGCAGCGTGTGGAGCTCGTACTCGGCCGGCAGGATCTCTGACACGAACGAGGACGGCGTTATTGACATAAATCCAGTCTCCTTTATCAGTGCGCGCAGCCTCTGCAGCGTGTCAGCACCAAGCTGCGCCCCGTGTTCGGACGTCCCGTCTGCCGTGGCGACAAGCAGCTTTGCGTCGCCAGACGCGTCGATCCTTAGCACACGCGATTCAAGTGCGCGCTCGCGCTCGATGACTCCGGGAACCGTGGTTATGTGACGCATTGTGTGCTCAATGTCGATCATGTCATTGGGGAGGAGCGTCGTGGCCGGAACGCGCTCGACGGTGAGAAGCGGCACTGCTATGAGAATCGCCACTGCCACCGGTATGGCGCCGGCGACGATCATTGCGGTGCGCGGCATGGCGCGCGCTGGGCGTGACTTGCCCAATAAGTCTTAGCACGCGCCTACGCAGCAGGCACCGCCATTACATGGATACATCGACAGGCATATTGTATGCTGTGCGATCTCGGTGGCCATCATATCGCAGAGGATGTCGAGGCGCGCTTGTGGGGCTCATAGCAGTGCGAGGCGATGTCAGGGGCATCCTGCTCGGGCTGCGCGATGTCCATCGAGGCCAGCATGACCACGGCAAGGGCACGCTGGACGACAGCAAGATCTTCAAACCCGTCGGTTCTGCTGGTCGACCCGTGCTTCATCACAGACTGCAAAAATGCGTCGCAGGACGCTGGCAGGGAGTATTCGCCAGTGCCGGTGGCCACGCGCACAGAGCCCCAAATAGCTTAAAATCCCGGCACCCCACGGCGCCCTATCGTGGGGTCGTAGCCTAGTCCGGTAGGGCGACAGTGACGCACGCGATCACCGCTAGGGGCTCCAGAGGTCAAAGTCTGAACTGCTGACCATCACGGGATGATGTGGGTTTGGAGCTGCAGTGACCCGTAGGTCGCCGGTTCGATTCCGGTCGGCCCCACATCCACCCATTATTGCGCGCCGGCGCGAAGGACGTTGAGGGCAGAGCCGGCCCGAAACCACTCGAGCTGCATCGAGTTGTACGAGTGCGAGAGCGCAATCTCCTCTGACCGGCCGTCGGCGTGCCTTATGGCGCAGCGAACCGGCGCCGAGGGCGCGATCGAGGCGAGGTCGAGTATGTCAAGCGTGTCGCCCTCGAGTATCTTGTCATAGTCAGACGCGTCTGAGAACGTAAGGGCCAGTATGCCCTGCTTTTTGAGGTTCGTCTCGTGTATGCGCGCAAAGCTGCGCGCAATGACTACAGCACACCCGAGATAGCGCGGCGTTATGGCCGCATGCTCCCTGCTGCTGCCCTCACCATAGTTCGAGTCACCGACGATGGCCCACTGGATTCCGGCCGCACGGTACGCGCGACCGATCTGCGGAAACGGCTCGACGTTGCCAGTGAGCGCGTTGGTTCCCTTGCCGACATGGCCGCCAAACGCGTTTACTGCGCCGAGGAGCATGTTGTCGCTGAGGTTATCGAGGTGTCCACGAAACGAGAGCCATGGGCCGGCAGGCGATATGTGGTCGGTTGTGCACTTGCCCTGTGCCCTGAGCATGACACGCATTCCAACGAGGTCACCGCCGTGCCATGCCGCAAACGGCTCGAGCGCCTGGAGCCTCTTGCTTGATGCGTCGATCTCTATTGTGTGTACGCCGTCAGCCGGCGGTGCAACGTATGCGCCATCACCACGAACAAACCCGTCCTCCGGAATGTCTGGTGCCTGCACAGGCTCCCCGAGCGTAACGCGCGTCCCGTCGGCGGCCTCGAGCGTGTCGGTGAGCGGGTTGAACGAGAGGCGTCCGGCAAGCGAGAGTGCGACGACTATCTCGGGGCTTGCGATAAAGTTCATCGTGTCACGGCTGCCGTCGTTGCGGCCAGGAAAGTTGCGGTTGAAGGATGTCACGATGGTGTTCTTGCGCGAGCGCTCAAGCTCCGGCCGGCTCCACTGGCCTATGCACGGGCCGCACGCGTTGGCCAGGACAGTGGCCCCGATGCGGCGAAGCGTACCCATCTGGCCGTCGCGCTCGATCGTCGCGCGGACCTGCTCGGAGCCTGGCGTGACGAGTAGCGGCGTCACTGCCGTGATTCCCCTAGAGGCGGCCTGTCCGGCAACGCCGGCTGCGCGAGTCATGTCCTCGTACGACGAGTTTGTGCAGCTCCCTATGAGGGCTGCCGAGATCTCCTCGACATAGCCGTTCTCCTTGGCATCACGCGCAAGCTGTGATATGGGTCGCGCAAGATCTGGCGTGTGCGGCCCGACGACATGCGGCTCGAGTGTGGAGAGATCGATCTCAAGCGTCCTGTCATAGCGCGCGCCCTCGTCGGCGCACAAAAGCTTGGCGTGCGCATCGGCGAGGGCTGCAATGTCGACCCTTCGCGTCGCGTGCAGGTAATCGCGCATTCTGGCGTCATACGGAAAGATCGAGCACGTCGCACCGATCTCGGCGCCCATGTTCGCTATTGTCGCCTTGCCCGTACAGCTGATCGACTCGGTGCCCGGCCCATAGTACTCGATGATCGCATTCGTCGCGCCAGACACCGTGAGCTCGCCGGCGACGCGTAGTATGACGTCCTTTGGTGCCGTCCAGCCGCCGAGCCGGCCGGTAAGGCGCACTCCTATCCGCCGTGGATAGCGAACCTCCCATGGAAGACCCGCCATCGCCTCGGCAGCATCGATACCCCCGACTCCGACGGCGAGCATCCCGAGGCCGCCGGCATTGGGCGTGTGCGAGTCGGTTCCTATCATCAGGCCGCCAGGAAATGCATAGTTCTCGAGGACGACCTGGTGTATGATTCCTGCTCCCGGCCGCCAGAATCCACAGCCGTATGCTGCTGCGGCGGACTGGAGGAAGCGAAAGACCTCGTCGTTCTCGCCGAGTGACTCGGCCATGTCAGTATCGCCGTCGACCCTTGCCCTGATCAGGTGGTCACAGTGGATCGTCGTCGGCAGTGCGGCGCGCTTCAGACCTGTCGTCATGAACTGTAGCATGACCATCTGTCCCGTGACGTCCTGGAGCGCCACCCTGTCAGGCTGCAGGTACGCGTACGTGCCGGCATCGCCGTCCAGGTCAGAGGATGGCGCCGTGACCATGTGACCGGCGAGTATCTTCTCGGAGAGCGAGAGCGGGCGGTCGACGAGGCGCGCATACGCACCGGCCCGTTCGGCGAGTCGCGCATAGACTGCCTTGACTGACTCGGCGCTGCACCCAATCTCCATTGTCGGCGTGCGCGCACCAGCCCGAATTTAACGCTTGTATGCCCGTATACCGACCCTGCAGCCAACAATTATAAGCGCAACGGCACCGCATGGCGGTGCATATGCGGATGGCAGCACACGATCGGCGCGTTAACCACGGGATGACGAAAACGTGGTAAACACCGGATTTCCAAAGTTTGGCGTTACGCAGGAGAGCGCGCACATTACGGCCCTGCGCAAGTACAACGTGCCAGACCTCATACTCAGGCTAGTCGCCAAGCAGTGTAAGTCGACCCTCCAGGAGAGGGGCAGGATCGATGAGAGGCTCCAGAGCCTGAACAAGGAGGCCCTCGAGACGCTGTATCGCACGTTTGTCAACGGCGAGTTTGACACGGCTGGCCGGTACGCGACGTACAGGTTTTACGCGTATGTGTCAAGCACGCACCACAGGTGCGAGGTCATCATAAATGAGGCGATACAGGGCATGTCCGGCAAGAACCACAAGATCCCAATCGCCGTAAAGAGCAACGGCGTCTATATCGCAATTGCGTTCAACAAGGCCACGGGCAGGCCCGTCAGCAGGACAGACATGGCGCGGATGCACGAGGTTGCATACGACATAAAGCGCGGAGACCAGGGAACGCAGCTAGGGGAGGCGACATACTGCTCGTCAGTGGGGTTCAAGGAGGAGGCCATGACCGAGATTGCGCGAATATCAAAAATAAAGGGCAAGAGCCTAGACGGCGCGATCGCGTTTCGCGCGGCAAACTTTGAGAACAACATATTCTCGACTGTGTCGTGCTAGAGAAGCGACGCGTCAATGGTCAGGAACTCCGGCGAGCCGTCGGTTTTTTCATGATCTGCGCCATACGCGACGAATGGGAGCTCGCCAGAAAAGTGCCTCGACCACGCCGCATTGACCACATCAACGGAGTCCCTTCGTCCGGCCTGCCGCAGGAGCTCGTGTGAGAGCTCGTATGAGACCTCGGTGCAGTTCTTTTCGGCCAAATACCCCACGTGTTCGCCGTCGCCTCGCGGCTTGCGCCACATCGACATGCACATGTTCTCCGAGTGGTACCCTTCTGCCATCGAGTCGGTCCAGAACGGCCTAAAGTTTGCGAGGTAAAAGTGCCATGTCGACTCGTCACGCGTCTTGTGGTCCTGCAGTAAAGTGTGCACGCCAGGACGCGCGAGCATGCCGGTGCGCGAGACTGTCATTGCGTCAAAGCGAACGTCCAGCTCGCGCCCAAAGTGATTCCCAATCCACGACTTGAAGAACTGCGCCATGCGCCCCGCGTACGCAATCTCGGCTGCGCGCGACTCGAGCTCGTCGCCGTGTGCCATGAATACAAATTGGAGAATCAAGCCCTGGTCCACGCCGGTGCCGGCCCGCAGGCCCCTAGCTTTGACCCTCGATGCCCATCAGCGTGAGCGTCGAGCGAATCTTTTCGATCTTGCGTATCTTCCACGTTATCGTCTCGCGGAGCTTTACGACCGTGTCAGACTCGATCTTTGCCAGGATGTCATAGGCGCCAAAGGTTCCGTGAACCTCGCGAACGCCATCTATGCCCTTTAGCTGCTGTATGATGGCCTCCTCGGAGCCCAGCTCGCAGTTGATGAGCACGTATGCTGTCGCCATACTGCCGTGGGGGGACTCGCCGCTATATCAACGAATCGGCGCCGCGCAGGCGCGAGGACAGAGAGTGTTCCCCGGCTCTGACTGACGCGGCCTCACGGGCAAGCCAATTGCCTAGGCCGGTTCTTTAACCGGGGCACCCTCTGTGGCGCGCCTGGGTGAATCACGGCTCACTCGGGCCAAGACGGCCATGTCACCGCGATCCGTCTGCGCGCCATTGCTCTAGGGCGCACGAGCGGCGCGGATCTCCCCGATATTAACCGAGCAGGTCTTGTCCCAACGAGAGCCGGCGGGTAGGCACGAAGCGGCACAATGAGGGGCGTCCAGTGACAGGCCAAACCTCAAAAGTCAGGTTGCGGTGATGTCGATGCAGCAGTCGAACAAAAGGCACACTAGCAGGAAAACAGGCCATTATACCGGCGATTCCGCTGGAAAGAATTAATATGCAGAGAATCGCGTAGGCCGTTGAAAGGGTGGATGAAACTCAAGTCAAAGCTACAGCCAAAAAAAAGGCCAAGACGCGCAAAACATGTGCATGAATCTATGCAAAAACCCACGCCAAAAACTGTATTTGGGACTAGATGCACGATTGGCCAAAAACCACATAAAACAAGCCTGAACAAAGTTCGACATCTCTTAAACAAGACAAACAAAATGGACGGGTTGGACATGTTGCGCATGCTTGATGACAAGACGGTTGATGCCGCTTTTTTGGATCCACAGTATAGGGGCATATTAGACAAGATGAAGTATGGGAATGAGGGAAAATCTCGTGGGAGAGCAAGGGCATCACTATCACAGATGGACGAGTCAATCATATCGACATTTTTGTGGGAGCTTGAACGTGTGCTTGTTCCCAGTGGCCATTTGTTCTTATGGGTGGATAAATTTCACCTATGCAATGGGATATCAGCATGGATTAAGGGATTAGAATTTGAGATTGTTGACATGATAACGTGGGACAAACAGCGCATTGGCATGGGATATAGGACACGGCGGTGTTCAGAGCACCTAATTATTTTGCAAAAACTGCCAAAGAAAGCAAAAGACGTATGGCGCGATCATGGCATAAGGGATGTTTGGTCAGAAAAAATCCACAGTAAAAATCACACACACAGCAAACCAATTAAGCTTCAAGAGCGCCTTATCGAGGCCATAACCCCGGGAGGGGGGGGGGGGAGTTATTGTTGACCCCGCTGCAGGAGGATACAGTGTTTTACGTGCCTGCATTAACACAAACCGCACGTTCCTGGGATGCGATGTGGTCAAGGTTAAAACGGAGGATATATGATGGTAAAATTGGAAGTTGGCAAACGCACCGGAAATTATATCCACATATTTGCCAACAGATGCCTGGGACAACTTATTACAGATACACATTCAGCAATGATAAAGATGGGCACCTCATTAGAAAAAACAGTTTTAGAAGAATGTGAAAAGGCAGGCATATTAATAAAAGATTTTGACGAATTCATTGAAAACTGCAACTCAGATAATGGAATAGAAAAATACGAAGGCAAAGTAATGCTGCTTTCAAAGAAAATTGTAAAAAAATCACGCAAATTACGGGCCAAAAAAGCCGAACCAGACTTCATAGTATTTTTAACATCAACACGTGAGTGTAAAGTGATCGAATTGAAACTAGGAATGAACTTTGACACAAAAAAAGCACAGGGTGAAGTAGAGTCCCTGTCAGAAATAAAAAATATGTTGGGAACTCGAATGTCGTTTACAGTTGAGGATTATGTGTGTTCTTTCATGGCCAAGACCCATGATGAAATTGTCACAGGATTCAAAGGCCGGATTGACATAAAACAAGCTATGACTGGACAAGAATTTTGTGAACTATTGAGATTAAACTATGATGAGATTTTAAATCGTTTTAAGAAAGATGCAACTTATAATAAAAAAGAGTTTGTACGAAGAATTTTAGACATACCAGAATTATGCAAAATGGTCAGGGAACAAATTGAGAAATAGTGGAATATCGCAGCATCAATTTAAAATTGTGAATGTAGTGACATCAGCCAATATACGGCCAATTAACACAGAGCTTGTCGCAATGCGTTTACCAAGTACGTTATACGAACCAGAATTATTTCCGGGTGTAATATACAGACCAGTGGTTCCCAAATGCACTGTCATTCTTTTTCAAACCGGAAGGATTGTCAGTACCGGGATTAGCGACATCAGAAAATTCGATTGTGGGATATTATCAGCTGTAGATGAGATTTCCAAGGCCATGGGCAAGAAATATGAAGCTCATTCAACAAAAATTGTCAACACAACAGCTGTTTTAGATCTCGGGCAAAAAATTGATCAAATGCAAGCAGTGAAAATCCTTGACGGTGCCAATTATGACGTTAAAAAATTCCCTGGAATAGTGTATCGCGTTAGTCTTGATGAGTCAAATGCGTGTTTTTTAATATTTTCGTCAGGAAAAATAGTCATAACTGGAGCAAAATCCAAACAAACGCTAGAAACTTTAAAACACCACATCATTAAGCAAATTATAAAATAAACACATCACAATCTTGCCAAACGTATATTTGACTCCACCAAAATCCACAGTTATGCCGCGGTATCTAGTGATTTCCGGTGCACTGTGTCACGTTCAATAAAAGCATCAAGTGTCCCTCAAGGCAATCTAGTATCTCAATGGTGTTCGCGAATCGAGCGTTCACTATCCGATCCTTCTCCCGTTGGTCCTGGTGGTCTTACGTCAATGTTCGAGAGAGCTCCTTGCGGTCTGCATCCCGCTCGGCCCAACGCTTTGCATCCCGCTCCTCGGAAATGCGTAAACGACGTGTAGCGACCGCAAGACACACCAATATGCCGAGCATTGCAAATAACATCACGAACAGCGCCGTGATCACAAACGCGTCGCTCGCATCCAGCCTAACGATACTGAATATGTCCGCAACCTGCATTCCAAGGTGGTGAAACGCCATACCGACAGGCTGCACCTATGCCCCGGCTCCAGGGTGACCCTCAGTGCTAGTCGTCACACCAAAGCGAACATCAAACTTTGTCTCAAGTCTAGTAAGTCGATCGCAGACATTTGCGAACTTGGCATCCACGATTAAATCCCTATCTCGCCTCTCCTTGCGGTCTGCCTCCCGCTCGGCCCGGCGCCGCTCCTCAGCATTGCGAGAGCTCTTGCGTGCCTCGAACACAATGTACGAAAGCACACCGATCACCGTGATCGCCATAGTGGCCAATCCTGCGATCACAGTCTCGTCAACCATGGCAAGCCGCCATCGACATGGAATATAACCGTAATTTGATAATCAGGGGTGGGTTGAGCGGCCATGGGCTCCCCGGCGAGCCGTGTGCAGATCGCCGCCGTGGATCCCGGCAACAGGCTCGCATTGTGATGCCCTGCAGAAGCCTGCAAGAGTCCCTGTCATGAGCCCACGCACGCCGGGATCGGTTAATATGGCAAGGCGGATCGAGTGCCCCCTGCATGGGCGAATACGAGGATGCAGTCAATTCGGTTCTAGACTCGCGCCCCGAGATCACGCGGGCCGCGCTAGACGAGATGATTGCAGAAAAGATGAAGAGGGTCGGCGCTGGGTTCCTAACCGAGAGGGGCGCCATCCACCTAGTCGCATCTGACCTCGGCGTCACGTTTGCCGCCGGCACCGAGGCGACGGCTGACCTCGGCGGCATCAGGGCCGGCGCAAAGGAGCTCTCAGTCAGATCGCGCGTCATGAACATCTCGCCGGTCAGGCAGTTCACCGGAAAGGACGGCTCGCAGGGCTCGATACGCACGATGACTGTGTATGACGGCAATGAGAGGGTGAGCGTAAAGCTCTGGAACGACAAGGCCGTCCTGCCGGGCATTGAGGAGATAAAGTCCGGTGACATGGTCAAGATCATAAAGGCGTACGTAAAGGAGGATCGCGACGGGACGCCGGCCCTAAACATCGGCTCAGGCGGCACGCTAGAGCGCGACGAGAACCAGGACAGCGACATTAGGGGCATAGAGTCCCTCGAGATCGACGCAGGCGAGGTGACCGAGGAAGGTCGCAACATGGTCGTCAGGGGAACGCTAGACGGTCAGATAGGGTTCAGGGAGTTTACGCGAAAGAGCGACGGCAGGCCGGGCAAGGTCATGCAGGTGAACATCAAAGGCAAGTCCGGCAGCGCCCTGCGCGCGGTTCTCTGGGGAAAGGGCAAGGCCGACGTGCCAAAGTCGATACCCGTCAACGCCAAAATCAGGCTAGTCGGCGTTGATGCAAGGACGGGAAACCAGGGGCTTGAGGTTCACGGCAATGACGCGACGATTGTGGAGGCAGACGGGACAGATGACGTGCAGGCCGTCATTGTGCGCATACTCTCGAGGTCAGAGGGCGCAGCGGGCTCGATGGTTCTCGGGGCAGACGCCGGCAAGAACATTGTGTTCATAACAGATGCGGCAAACAAGACAGGCGAGTTCTCGGCTGGCGACATTGTCGAGCTCATGCCGACTACGGCGTTTGGCAGCTCGGTGACGCTCGACTCGAGCTCGTTCGTTCGCCGCATGGGCGATGAGGACACAAAGGTTCCAACGCTTGAGGAGCTCAGAACCGAGATAAAGGAAACAAAGGCCGGCGGCACATACGTCATAAAGGCCATTGTCCTAAAGGTCAACGAGCGCCGCGAGATCCAGACTCGCAGCGGCGATGCCGTCGCGCTAGCCGAGATATACGTCGAGGACAAGACTGGCCAGGCGTGGGTCAAGGGGTGGCGTGGCCAGGCCGATGCGGTCTCGAGGTGCAAGCCCGGCGAGATATACGAGATCACCGGCCTCAACGCGCGAGCCGGCATGGAGGGCAGGATCGACCTCGTGCTCACGCCGTACTCGTCGATGTCCCTCACGACGCCCTAGTCGTCCCAGAACCCACGCGTCATGACATACTGCCTCTCGGCCTCATAGACCTGCCTGTAGAGGCCGTCCTCGCCAACCATGTCACGAAGTATGCGCGCGGCCGTGTCAGCCCCCACGCCGTATCCAGAGAGCGCAATGAGGGCCGCCTGCCCAAACGTCTCGACTAGCGAGGCTGTCTTCCATGCCCTGCGATACAGGCGCTCGCCGTCATCGCCGACGGGCCGGCCCGCCCTCTTTTTCTGGATGATCCGCGCAATGTCCTCGTCTGCCCTGTGGGCGACGGCGACCTGGCGCGCATGACATAGCGGGCATGACACGCCGGCCTTCATCTCTGATGTCACTACGAGCCTGTCCCACATGCCACAGCGCGCGCAGACGAGACGGTTGGTCGTGCCCAGGAGGCGGTCGCGAACCATGTCTAGTATGCCGCGATCCACGCTGGAGGGCGATGCGCGGTATGCGGCGCGCCCGAGTATCGGCTCGGCGAGCGCCGAGAACGCCTGCACATCGGCCCACACGAGACCCGTTGCGCCATCGCGGACACTGGCCAGGACGTCGGCCGTGCCGGCCAGGTCGTACTTGTCATGGTATAGCTCGCGCACGGCCTCGCGCGCCAGCGGAGTCGAGAGGTTGCGCTCGTATATTATCCGCGCGTCGCGCCGGTCATACACTGCACCGCGCTCGACTATGCCAAACCGCTTTGCGACGCACCACGTGCGCCAGTTGACGTTATGCGTGCCGGCAAGCGAGGCCTGCACGAGCGGTCCAATGTCACCATAGTCGCCACATAGCGCATCGCGCAACATCTCCTCGGTGATGCGTGACTGCGAGGAGAGCGCAATCCTGTACGCATCAGAGCGCGACTCGACTGTCCGGCCAATGACTGAGGAGAGCATTGACGAGAGGAGCGTGGCGAGCGTCGCGTTTATTCGTGTGCCCAGGCACGCGTGGACCACGACTACACCGTCGGCACGACACGACTCGGCGACGATCGTCGAGGCCGAGGCCGCACCAGGCGGCGCGCGCGCCATGGCGCGCGATGCGACCTTGCCCTCGATCCCTGACGTGTGCGCACGAAACGCACCGGCTCGGCGCGCAGTCTCGGAATCAACGGGAATATTCTCACCCTCCCAGTAGGGCGCAGTCATGCCGCCGGAGCGGTTTGGCTCGACGTTGACGCGCAGGTCCTTTTCGTCGACGTTGAGTATCCTCCAGTGCAGCCCCCGAAGAACAAATATGTTGCCGCGCTCTCCATGGTCGCCGACAAACCGCTGATCAAGCGTGCCGACAAACGAGTTTGTCGCCGTGTCAATAACGCGAAACTTTAGCACGTCTGGAATGGTCGAGAGGTTCTCATAGTGATAGCGCAAGGTGCGCGCGAGACGCCTAAACGACATCGACTTTCGGTCAAGTGAGATGAGGGAGGCCGACTCTAGCATCCCAAGAGTGCGAAGCAGGTCATCGTGCGTGAGATTTCGAAATGGGTACGCGCGGCGGGCCATATCAAGGGCGAGGCCGACGCTGACCGTGCCGAGCTGCAGTGTCAGGCCAACGAGGTGGTGCGCGAGCACGTCAAGGGCGCCATGGTGAACCGACTGGTCTTCGATCGAGCCCTCGCGCGCCCTGTCGAGTATGGCGCGCGCCTCCATATAGTCATCTGGCCCCGGCGCGATGATTATGCCCCTGGCAGATTGCGAGCCGGCATGCCTGCTGCGCCCGATCCTCTGGACGAGGCGCGAGACCTGCCGCGGCGAGCCATAGTGGACGACGAGATCGACTGATCCGATGTCAAGGCCAAGCTCGAGTGATGACGTGCAGACTACGATGCCCCCACGTCCCTCTCGCAGCGCATCTTCGCTCTCCTCGCGTACAGCACGCGAGAGCGATCCGTGATGCAAGTCGATCGCGATTCCGGCAGCCCTCTCGCGCAGTAGTGCGGCGAGGAGCTCGGCCTCGCCGCGCGTGTTGGTGAACAGGAGAACCGGCGAGGTGCGCGCAGTCGGGCCGGCAACGCGCACTATCTCGTCGGCGACGTTCGGGAGGCCTCCCTCGACGAGCCTCACGTCAACATCATAGCGGCGAATCGAGCGGTCGCGCACAATTCGGCACCTGCGCGGCGTACCCGAGACTAGCTTTGCGGCCTCGCCGGTGTTGCCGACAGTGGCCGAGAGGCCCACGCGCGTAAGCTCGCGCGACGAGTTGATAGCCAAGCGCTCCATGCTCATTGCTAGCTGTGCGCCGCGCTCACTCGGCAATAGCTCGTGAACCTCGTCTATGATGATCCACTCGAGCTCCGAGAGTGCCTCGAGGATGCGCTCCTGCGAGAGGAGAACCACGAGCGTCTCGGGCGTCGTTATGAGCACGTCAGGCGGGTCTGCGGTCATCTTGCGGCGCGCTGACTGGGGCGTGTCGCCATGGCGTATGGCCATCGATAGTTGAGCGGCCTCGGCATAGCGCCCTATCCTCCTAAAGACGTCCTTGTTTAGCGCGCGCAGCGGCGTCACATAGAGGACCTTTGTGCGGCCCCTTTTTTTCGTGCGCGACACTCCGGCGAACACCGGTATGACCGAGCATTCTGTCTTGCCTGACCCTGTAGGCGCAATGACGAGCGTGTCGCGCTTTTGTGCAATTATCGGGATCGCCTTTGCCTGGATTGACGTCAGGCGCTCAAAGCCCAGGGAGCGAAACGTCGCAGCAAAGCGCGGCTCAGTCTGAACCCGTCCCTGTCCCCTTTGGCCTGAACCTCTCATAAGCCAGAGCGCCCACTAGTCCTGCCACAAAGAGGACTAGGGCTAGTGCGGGTATTGCGTCAAAGATTCCTGCCAAGCTCTCACCGTGCGGCGCGCGCGGCGAGTTAAATATCTTGGGCATCATCATCGCACAGGCCGGCCTCGCCGATGCGGTATCCAAACGCAAAAGTCCGGCCGGGTAGCATGACGCTTCCCGAATAGCGCTCGCCGACGCGCGAGAGGCGAATCCTCGCGTGCGTAAACTGCCTGATCGACGCCTGGAGGTTCTCGCGCTCCACCCCGTCAAACTCGCGGATCATGTTGGTGATCACAACTGGAATCGAGAGGCGCAGCGCGAGGTCGGCCAGGCCGCGCATGTACACCATGAACAGCGAGTTCTTTTCTGGGATTTGGGCCTCGCGGCCATACTCTAGGGAGAACAGGTCAGATGCGCTGTCTATTATGGCAAGGCTTGCGCCCGAGGATGTCAGCGCTGCAGTCGAGGCGACCTGCTCAGAGGCGCCAGTCGCGCGAATGACATCGAGGCGGCCAAGCGCGCCTTCTGTGCAGCCCATGGCGCGCAGCATCGCAAGAACCCTCTCGGGGCGGAACTTGCCTGTCGTGTCGACCATGGCGACCCTTCCTCCACGCGAGAGGCATGCGGCGGCGGCCTGCTTTACGAGCTGCGTCTTGCCGCAGCCTGCGGCGCCATAGATGTCAGTGATCGCCCCTGCGCCCAGGCCGCCGCCGAGCAGCGAGTCGAGGCGGGTGAATCCGGTGGGCTCTCCCATGGCATCATGGGCCGGCGTGCCCAACTCTTAAAGCGGTTGCACCAGAATTTGCATAAAGGCTTTTAACCTACCGCGCGGTCCATGCGCGCAAGTGATGTCATAGTGTCATCAACACAGGGCAAGCGGCCGCTTCCGACGCTCCAAAAATGCACCAAAAAGCAGGTCGTCGTGAGGCTAAAGAACGAGACAGAGTACAAGGGAAGGATGGACAGCGTTGACACGTACATGAACCTCATAATGACTGACGCCAAGGAGCTGCGCGAGGGAAAGCCTGTGGCCAACTATGCGCGCGCAATACTGCGCGGGAACAATGTCCTGTTCATAAAGCTCGAAAAGGACCTCTAGGCGGTGCATAGCCCGCATGGCGCGCAGATCCCAGTTTAGCTCCGAATCCGTCACAGAAGGCCATCCCGACAAGATATGTGACCAGATATCAGACGCGCTAGTCGACGCGTTCATTGCCGGGGATCCCGACTCGAGGGTCGCCGTCGAGACGCTGATAACGACGGGGTTTATCGCCGTTGCCGGCGAGGTCACGACGCGCGCAAGGATTGGCGAGGCCGAGCAGGAGGAGATCGTGAGGAGGACCGTGCGCGACATAGGCTATAACGATCCCGCACTCGAGTTTGACGCCGACTCGTGCAAGGTCGACATGAGGCTCCATCCCCAAAGTCCCGACATTAGCCGCGGGGTCACTGCCGGCGATGGCGAGCAGGGCGCCGGCGACCAGGGACTCATGTTCGGGTATGCGACTGACGAGACGCCGGAGCTCATGCCAATGCCGATAATGATGGCGCACGCAATGACGCGCCGCCTCTCGGAGCTGCGCAAGTCCGGCGAGGTGCCCTGGATGCGCCCTGATGGCAAGTCGCAGGTGTCAGTAATGTACGAGGACAACAGGCCGACTGGCATCGATGCAGTCGTGGTCTCGACGCAGCACGCGCCAGACGTCTCAAACGAGGATATAAGGGACACAGTGATCTCAAAGGTAATCACGCCATCATGCGGGGAGCTCTGGCGCGACGGGATTGACATTCACGTCAACCCAACAGGCAAGTTTGAGATAGGCGGGCCGCACGGGGACGCGGGAGTGACTGGCAGGAAGATAATCGTCGACACGTACGGCGGGTTTGGCAGGCACGGTGGCGGCGCGTTCTCGGGCAAGGATCCCTCAAAAGTCGACCGCTCGGCGTGCTATATGTGCAGGTATGTAGCAAAGAACATAGTTGCCGCCGGCCTTGCATCAAGGTGCGAGGTTCAGGTCGCCTATGCCATAGGAGTCGCCGAGCCTGTGTCGCTCATGGTCAACGCGTTTGGAACCGAAAAGCTGCCCGAGACACGGATAGAAGAGTGCGCGCGAAGCGCATTTGACATGAGGCCGTCTGCGATAATATCTAGGCTAGACCTCAAGAGGCCAATATACGCGCAGACTGCGGCGTATGGCCACTTTGGGCGCAGCGGTGATGGCTTTACGTGGGAGCGCACGGACATGGTCGACGCACTTCGGCGCGCCGCTGGCCTATAGCATGTCGTGCAGGTCGCAGAACTCTAGTCTCGAGGATCGCCGGAGCGCATCGTGGTTGCCGACAAAGCCGCCTGCGAGTATGGCAAGCTCGTCAATGTCGTACGGCGCGCCGGCGCTGCGAGCAGCCTCGCGCATGGCTGACTCCATCGTGATCATGCGCACGGATCGCGCGCCGGCCACCATTGCCGCAAAGCGGCCATACGCCACGCGCTGCGGGCCGACGAGGTCAAGCGTGTGCGCGCCCCTAGCGCGAAGTGCCTCGCCGAGCAGGACGGCGCACGCGTCATCCACGTGGATCGGCTGTATCTCATAGCGCCCACTGCCCGGCACGACGACTTCCCCAGAGCGTGCCATGCGCCGTATCTTTGAGCTCAGCGCGTCTCCCCTGCCTACAATGTACGAGGCGCGAAATATCGCATGCGCGATTCGCGAGGACGATACGACCCGCTCGGCTGCAAGCTTTGAGGCAAAGTATCCCGTCGCTGCCGAGTCGGCGCCAAGGCCGCTAACAAAGACGATCTTTGGGATGCGCGCCCGTCGGCAAGCCAAGACGGCCGCCTCGGCCAATGCGACGTTCTGCGCATAACCCCCGGGATCCGAATGCCTGCCGACTCCGGCAAGATGAACCATTGCGCGGCACGAGCGCAATGCAGCAGTGGCGCGCGCAGACGTCCAGTCATCTGACTGCACGACCGTCTCCGTGCTGCGCGCTGTAAACTTTTTTCTAGAGAGGCACACTGCCGGAACACCTCGACGCGCCAATAGACGGCGCAGGTTCTTCCCGACATATCCCGTCGCGCCAGTCACCGCAATGCCGCTGCGCACGCGCCAAGACTCAGGCGGGGCGATTTTAAAGGCTCTGCCATGCGCGCCATGGGACACACGCAGGGCAGCTCTGCTGTGCGTCTATTCCCAGTCCAAGCCGTCAGCGCACAATCGCGTGCCAGACACGCCAGAGGGCACCCACTGCGCGCCAAGAGATATTACACTAGACGGTTCCCATGGCGCACGTTGGGCCAAAAGGGAATGCGCACAGGGTTTACGACCGGAACGTCGGCGGCTGCGGCGGCGCGCGCGTGCATGGCAAGCATTGCATCACAGTCGCGTATCGACACAGTCGACGTTCCGCTACCGCGCGGCGGCTCGATCAGTATAGCGATAGCGACGTGCGAGTTTTCGTCAGAGCGCGCAAGATGCACGGTCATAAAGGACGGCGGTGATGATCCCGACGTGACACATGGCGCCGAGATTGCCGTAGAGTGCGAGCTTGTCGGAGATGCCGGTAGCATCGAGATACTAGGCGGCGAAGGCGTTGGAACCGTCACAAAGCCGGGACTCGGCCTCGAGATCGGCAAGGCGGCCATAAATCCCGTGCCACGCACCATGATCGAGCGAGGCGTGCGAGAGGCGGGCGCAGCACAGCTTGCCGACCACGGCATCAGGGTTACCGTGTCAGTCGCAGGCGGGGCAGAGATTGGCGCAAGGACGGACAATCCACGGCTCGGCATAGTTGGCGGCATATCGATACTGGGAACTAGCGGGATTGTCGTCCCGTTTTCTACTGCGGCCTTTGCTGCTGCGATACGCCAGAACATTGACGTGGCAGTGGCAATGGGCGAGAAGGATGTCGTCCTTAGCACGGGCGGGCGTAGCGAGGAGTATGCGCGGCGCATCGTGTCGCTCAATGACCACTGTTATGTGCAGATGGGCGACTTTGGCGGGTATGCCATACGCCAGTGCGCAAAGTCCGGGATACGCAAGGCGCACGTTGTTGGGTTTGTCGGCAAGCTCGCAAAGATTGCCGCAGGCGTAAAGCAGACGCACGTCAAGGGCTCAAAGGTGGACATGGGGTTCCTCGCCGGAATAGCACGCGAGTGCGGCGCCGGGACCGATGCCGTCGATGAGATCGCCGCGGCCAACACTGCGCGACATGCCGGAGAGATCGTCACAGAGCGCAAGATCGTCGGCTTTTTTGAGGGGATAGCGCACCGTGCGCACACCGAGATGGAGGCTCACTGTGGTGGCGGGCTCGCCGTGAAGGTCACGCTCTTTGGTTTTGACGGCGGGGTTCTCGCCGAGTGGCCACCAGAATAGGATATTATACCAACGCATGCTGTGCTGTGGCATGGAGCGAGTAGCCGTAGTCGCGATCACGAAAAATGGCGTGAAGACCGGACGGCGCCTAGGCGAGCTTTATCCAGACTGGACAGTCCATGCGCCCTCAAAGCTCAACGACGGGCAGGACGGTGTGTCATGGTTTGCCGAGCCGACCCCCGAGACTGTCGGAAGGCTATTTGCGTCAATGGACGGCCTCGTGTGCATATTTTCACTCGGAGCAGTCATCCGGCTTGTGGCTCCGCACATGAAGGGCAAAAAGACGGATCCCGCGATCGTAGTCATTGACGACTCGGCAAGGTTTGCCATTAGCGCGCTCTCTGGGCACCTAGGTGGAGCCAACGAGCTTGCACGCGACATCGGCTCGAGGATCGGCGCAACTCCGGTCATAACTACGGCTGCCGACGTCAACAAGACCATCGCCGTGGACCTTGTGGGGCGCAAGGAGGGCTGGAGGATAGACGGTGATGAGCATGTCACGCGCGTGAGCGCAATGATGGTCAACGGCGAGAGAATCGGACTGCTGCAAAAAGCCGGCGAGCGCGGCATTGTGGGAGACGGCGGGGCGCTGCCGGCAAATGTCATCGTCTGCTCGAGTGTTGACGAGATTGTTGAAGCGGGATGCGCCGGTGCGCTAGTCATAACCGACACAGACGTCAGCGCAATGGCGGTGCCCACAGTGGTCTATAGGCCGCGCAGCCTAGTTGTCGGCGTCGGAGTTCACAGGGACACGCCGTCCGCCAAGATCGTCGAGTCCCTCGAGTCCACGCTGAGGCACAACTCGCTGAGCCCCATGTGCGTTGCGCGCCTCGTCTCGGTCAAAAAGCCTGTAGACGTGGCCGGACTCGAGGAGGCAGCGCGCGCCCTCAAAGTCGACCTCGAGCTCCTCGACAGGGCGGAACTTGCGCGCATCGAGGCGCCGAACCCGTCTGAGACCGTTGAGCGCCTAGAGGGCACGCCGAGCGTGTCCGAGGCCGCCGCGCTCGTGTCCTCTCGCGGGGGAAGGCTCATTGTCCAAAAGCACAAATTCCCACCAGACCTGACGCTGGCCGTGGCAAGGGTGGAACATTGAGGCGCGGGATGCTCATAATAGACAGGGGAAGCAGGGAGGCCGAGGTCAAGGCCGAGCTTGACGAGATATGCGCACGCGTCAGGGAGAGGGGCGGATACGACTATGTGGCGTACTGCTTTTTGGAGGTCGTCCCGCCGTTCATGCCCGAGGGCTTTGAGCGTGCGCTAGGTGAGAATCTCGACACTCTTACAGTCGTGCCCTACTTTTTGTATCCGGGCAAAAAGCTAAAGATCGCCGTGCGCGACGCTATGCGCATGCAGGCACAGACACGCACAAAGATGCTCATCACACGACCCATGAGAATGCACAAGACTCTAGTAGAGCTCGTCAACAGCCGCATACGCGACGCGCTTGACAGGGCAGAACGGTCGGGCATGCAGAACGCCAATGTCGACGTGCTCGTTATTGGCCATGGCAGCTTGGATCCGAACGCAAAGAGGTCACTAGAGTACGTCATTGACCGCATAAGGCCCACGTACAAGAGCGCGTCATACTGCCTCTTGGAGATAGAGCAGCCCGACATTGCCAGCGGCATAGCCAAGTGCGCAAAGGACAATCCCGAGGCGCTCGTGATCGTCTTTTACTTTTTGCACGAGGGTGCGCACGTAAAGCGTGACATATATGCCGACCTCAACCCCGCACTCGAAACGCATGGCATAAAGACTGCACACATCACGCGCCATCTCGGGACAGACCCTGCGATGATAAACTTGATAGTCGAGAGGGCATCGGAGGTTGAGAGCAGTGCAGACTAGGGCAGGCCAGGACATTGAAGATGAGAGCATGAGGATCATCGACTCGGAGATTGGCGATCATCCGTACTCGGATGAAGAGTGGCCTGTCGTGAGGCGCGTCATACACTCTACGGCGGACTTTGACTTTGCGCGCTCGTGCGCGATCTCTTTTGTCGGAGATGCCGTGCGCGTCGGCGCCGGCGCGCTGCACACAGGCGCATCGATCGTAGCCGACGTCCACGGCGTCACCGGCCTCATAAGCGCACGTCACGTAGCCGAGTGCGGCTGCGGCATGTCCTGCCGCGTCTCTGACCCGCAGGTCGCCGAGCGCGCAAAGCGCGAGGGCACGACGCGCTCGCGCGCCGCAATGCGCGAGTCAGCCGAGGAGGTCGATGGTGGAGTCGTAGTGGTCGGCAACGCGCCGACGGCCCTCCTTGAGCTCCTCGAGATGGTCCGCGAGGGCATTGTGAGGCCGGCCCTCACCGTCGGCATTCCCGTGGGCTTTGTCTCTGCCGTAGAGTCAAAGGAGGCACTCGCCGCCTCTGGCATCACGTGCATAACAAACTCGGGCAGGAAGGGCGGGAGCGCGGCTGCGGCGGCCATACTAAACGCGCTCTTCAAGTCAGCCTAGCGCCGTGCTGCCACACGGGTCGCCGCCACGATGCTGCCTGCCCTGTTGCCCGCTAGCGTGTCCCCAAAATACAGGTGCCCGTACGACGCGAGAACTGCATCCTGCATTATGCCGTCACGTCCGCCGGCGATGCCCGTTCCGACGTCAAGCGAGTACGCAAAGGCCGTGTCATTTGGAATGTCAGATATGGTCGAATAGTGGAACTCGTGGCCGCGCATGTTCAGCGGGCGGGGCGAAATGATGCACTTTCGCGTGATCATGCCACGCGTGTATCCCAGGATTGGTTTTTTGGACATTTTCGTCTGCGCGTCAATCACGCCGGACATCACATAACGCCGCTTGCCTGACGTGATTCCGCGCGTTAGGTACATCAGGCCACCGCATTCAGCATATATGGCGCGGCGCTCGTCGATCGCATGCGCACGTATTGCGCGCCTCATCGACGAGTTGCCCTCAAGTGCCGATCCGAGAACTTCTGGAAATCCGCCCCCGATGTAGAGGCCGTCGCACTCTGGCAGGTTCTTGTCAGCAACAGGGCTAAAGAACTTTAGGCGTGCGCCCTCGCGCTCGAGGGCATCGAGATTGTCGCGATAGTAAAAGTTGAATGACGAGTCAAGCGCAACGCCGATCGTAGCTCGTCGCGGCTTTTTGGGTTTTGGATTAGGGCGCGCCAGCTTTAGCGAGCGTGCCGAGTCAGCGGTGTTTATCATGGTGTCAACATCAATGCACTCCTCGACTCCTTTGAATGCTGCGATGGCCTTTTTGCTCTTTGCGCTGCCCTCAATTGGCGGAACTAGCCCAAGGTGCCTAGACTCTAGCACATATGACTCGTCGCGAGGTATCGAGCCCAGGACGGGCATGCCAGCCTGCTCTAGCGAGTCGGCACAAAAGTCCATGTGTCTCCTGCTGCCCACCCTGTTTAGCACAACTCCTATGATGTTGGAGGGTTTTTGGTATGTCACAAACCCCTTGACAGTCGCCGCGATTGATCGTGCCGCGCGGCTGGCATCGACTACGAGTATGACTGGCGCGTCGAGTATCTGCGCTGCCTCGAACGTGCTCGCGCGGTTGGTTCGCCCCGAGAGCCCGTCATAGTGACCCATGACGCCCTCTATGACAGAGACGTCTGATGTCGAGGACTGCGCAAAGCTCTCGACCATTCGCGAGCGTCCCATTATCCACGTGTCAAGGTTTCGTGCGTCCCTTCCGGCCGCAAGCGAGAGGTAGCCGGGGTCGATATAGTCCGGTCCCACCTTGAACGGCTGCACGGTGTATCCACGCTTGCGTATGCCGTATGCCACGGCACATGCAACGAGCGTCTTGCCCACACCACTGGACACTCCGGCGATGACAATTCTCGGTATCCTCATTGCGGGGGCGCGTGCGTGTTTTTTATTTAAGTGCATACGGGCAGATGTGACTACAGGGTACGCACGCAGGCTGCCCACATGGCACCACTGCACGCGTGTCATGGCGGGACGCTGACCCCACATACCTGCGTGCGTGGCAGGTGCCGACAATGCTATTAGCGGGGCAATTCTCGATGCCGCACAGATGGCAGACGACGGCCTTGTCATAGTGTACACCGGTGGCGGCAAAGGCAAGACCACTGCTGCCCTGGGCATGGCACTGCGCGCCGTCGGCCATGACAAGCGCGTGTGCATGATCCAGTTCATCAAGGGATCGTGGCACTATGGCGAGCTTGACTCGTCAAAGCTCCTATCACCAAACTTTGAGCTCGTCGCATCTGGACACGGGTTTGTCGGAATAATGGACGACACGAGCGACAGGGAGGTTCACGTAAAGGTGGCCGCCGAGTCGATGCGCGAGGCGGCCAAGAGAATATCCTCGGGCAAGTATGACATTGTCATGCTCGACGAGGTCAACTATGCGACTAGCCTTGGACTAGTCGATGCAGCTGACGTGCTGCGCCTCATCAGCTCGCGTCCCCGCGAGCTCACCCTAGTCCTGACCGGCAACCGTGCCGACGAGCGCATACTCGAGGCAGCAGACCTCATCACCGAGATGAAGGAGGTTCGGCATCCATTCAAGCGCGGAATCAGGGCAAAAAAGGGAATAGACTTTTGATGTATGCGCATACGGCACCAGTCTGCGCCCTAGTGCAGCTCTGGCCATAGCCTGTCCTGGCGGGCAGGGCGCGACAGGCGCACTAGCTTGTCCCATGACCCTAGGCGCACACCCATGCGCGCATATGGGGCAATTTGTCCATATAGACACGTCAAGGTTAAATTTGAAGTGGTTTGGGGGGCCGCATGATGGCACAAGAGCGCGAGATGCCCGTTCGCGGCGAGATAGTTCTCGCGACAGTCTCAAAGGTGATGGATCACGGGGCATACGTCACGCTAGACGAGTACGGCGACATGTCTGGCTTTCTTCACATCAGCGAGCTTGCGCCGGGCTGGATACGCTCGGTCTCCAAGTTTGTCCGAGTCAACGAGAAAAAGATCCTCCTTGTAAAGCGCGTCAATGAGGAACGCGCTGACATTGACCTGTCCCT
The DNA here is from genome assembly GCA_963692915.1 of Cenarchaeum sp. Lineage (GTDB taxonomy): Archaea > Thermoproteota > Nitrososphaeria > Nitrososphaerales > Nitrosopumilaceae > JAHRAL01. Next base: position 303,411 of record OY843584.1, on the reverse strand, counting down.
AAAGCAAGTATCCAATGACCAGAGAAAGAAAAAGCTCCTAGAGGTAAAGAGGTATGAAAAGGGCATGACGCTGCTCAAGAGCATCCAGGAAAAGGCATCACTCTCCGAAGAAGAAACGAGTGCGCTTGAGGACAAGCTCTACTCAAAGGGCGACTCGATCTATGACGTGTTCATGGAAGTCGCCAGGAACGGCACGGAGACTCTGGCAGCGCTAAAGCTCGGCAAAAAAATCATTGACGCAATATCAGACGCATGCTCCAAGATAAGACTCCCCTCAGTAGAGATACGCGGTGTCCTCAAAATAAAGGTGCCCACGCCAGACGGTGTCGAGACAATAATCAACACGCTGCAGAGCGCGACCAAAAAGAGCAAAATGGCCAGCATCACATACCTTGGTGCGCCAAAATACAGGATTGCCGTGAGTGCGCCAGACTTCAAGTCAGCCGAAAAAGAGCTAAAGCCAATACTTGCCACAATACAGGCAAAGATAGGAAAAAAGGGCACGTACGAGTTTGCGCGCGAGGAATCAAAAAAGGTAAGGGAGGAATAGTCCATGCGGTTTATGATGCGCCGGTGCGTCGAGTGCGGCAAGTACACGCTAAAGGAGAGCTGCCCCAAGTGCAGTGGCGAGACACGCTCGGCTCATCCGGCAAAGTTCTCCCCTGATGACAAGTATATGCGCTATAGGCTCGCCGAACGATACGAGGAATAGCTAGGGCTCGACAGGCTCGTCGCCATCGGCGGTCTCGTCCATGGCCATCGCATCGACGTCATCGCCCATCGCCCCTTCCATGGCCATCTCGCCGTCGGCAGTCTCGTCCATGGCCATCGCATCGGCGTCATCGCCCGTCACTCCCTCCATAAACGGGATCGTCGTGATCGGGACCATGACAGGCTCGGGTGCAGGTGGGACATAGTCGCGGTTGAGCTCGTACACAAACACGCCGTTAATCCTAGAGTCGTGATCCTCGTCAAAGGACGGTGACGAGTAGACGAGGCGCAACGGGCCGTCCCCGCCGGCCGGAAAGTGCACGTCCTTTTCATATATGGAGACAAAGCCCGGCTGCCACCTGACGGACTTTAGGCCCGTGGCAATGTTGCCGTATGTCGCGTGCGTGAATGGCGTCATCAGCCCATAGATCGTGTCATTAAAGCTCTCCTTGGGGCTAACAGAGTCCCCATAGAGGTACTTGTCCTCATCAACGCCGGCGATTCTTGCGAGCCAGACCCGCTTTGTCTCGTCTCCCCCTCCGGCCAGCGTGTAGAGTGGCCTCTCGGGAACGCCAACGTTGCGCGCGGCGATGTAGATTACCGCATAGTCGACCCCGAGGTCGTTCATTCGCTCCCACGCCTCGGACGGCTCACTGTAAAAGATCTGCGCAATGTTCTGTATCTTGCCAGTCGAGACGGTCAGGTTGTCCACAAGCGTCGTGCGGTTTGCGAGCGTCTCAATCCAATAGCCATAGTCCCACCACGACATGATGATCGAGTCCTCGGGCGTTTCGGCGCGTATCCACTCAAGGGCAAGCGGCCAATCCTGCGTCGCTATGTCAAAGACCGAGCCCCCGTTGAGTATCGGGGGTGGGTTGTTGACCGTGGTGATCCAGTTTCCCTCAGCGGGGGCTGTCATTGGAACTATGAGCATGGCCACGACTGCCACGACGAATCCAGACTTTATTCCAATCCCCGCACGCGGGTTGGAGAACACCAGTGCGGCGAGGATGGCGATGCCTATCGAGGCCAGGATCACCACTGCTACTGACGAGAATACGGCAAGCCTCGTGAATGCCGAGGCGACATAGACTCCGGCAAACCCCATCATCATCGCATAGACTGCCATGTCCGTGCGCAACGGCACGCCGTACGAGTCAAGGCGGTCGCGCCGCGACAGGAGGAGCCATGCCCCAATGCCCGCAAAGATCATGAGAACCGACATGAAAAAGAACGACTGGCGAAGCGTCAGCGAGACGTGCTCAGAGACCGAGTCGACGAGTGGGTCGACTGTGGTCAGAAACGGGTTTATCGCGTTGAGGTAGCGAAAGCTTGGCAGGTCAAGGGAGTCCGTCTGGCTGTTCACCGCAAATATGACAGCAGTTATGACGACTATGCCAAGCACGAGTGCCAGCGAGTTTCGCGTTGCAGAGGCCGCAGGGCTTGCGCGCTGTATGAATATGCACGCGACCATGACTATTGCCGGAACTGCCAGCGCTGCGCCCCCGAGGCCAAGGGCAAAGGAGGCGCCAGGCCTCTCAAATGCTGCAGACGAGGCAAGGAGGACGCCGACGAAGAGCGGTATAGCCCACAGGAGAAACGAGTGATCCCGCCTGATGAACGGAAGGGCCATGAAAAAGAGCCCTAGCGGAATGATAAAGAACTGCGTGCCGCCCCATGCAGAGAGTGCCATGGACATCACAATTCCGGCGCCGGCTAGCCTGATTGCCGCCTCGCGCCGGTTAGACGAGGTTATGCCGCTAAGGAACAGATACACGCCGATGACGCCGTAAAAGAGGCCGATAGGCTCGGCCTTGAACCACCCTATGGGGCCGCGTATGATTATGGGCACCGACACGGCGTAAAAGAGCGACGCGAGGAGGCCTGCGGTGGTTCCGGCAATCACGCGCACAAGCGCAAAGACTGCTATGCCCGTCAGCGCGCCGAGGACTAGCGGCAGGATTATGACAAAGTCGAGGAGCTCCGAGCCCCCGCCAAAGACGCCATAGAGCGCGGCCGCCGTGGCGTGCTGCATGAACTGCGACGTGCGCGATATGTCGCGGCCGTCAGGATACCAGCTAAGGTCATCATGCCAGTCCGCGTACGCCCCAAGGCCGTTCTCCACGAGAAACTCTGTTGCGCGATAGTTGAAGAACGGGTCAAACTCGTGAAGCGTAAACCCGTATTCTGCAGGCTGTGCCCTGATCAGCGCCGAGACAGTAAACGAGAGGGCAAGGACTGCGATCACTATGAGGTGTCGCGTTCGAAGCTCGCGCGAACCCACTGAGAGGAGCCTCCTTTCAAGCACTACAGGATGCATGGCCCAAACATTGGTTATTATTCTTTTGTCGGCCTGCTGACAATTCCCGATGTGCCATGGCGGGATCGGCCCTGAAGAGATCTGTGGGAGCAGGTGACTCCCGCAGGGCAACATGAGACTGGCTCACAGGCAGAGTCTGCAGGCGGCATGCGCGGAGTCCATCATGGCGCCCTCAGGGATCCTCTGATGTCAGTTTGTCGTTGGACGCATCACGCGCAGCAAGAACCAACATAGGCGCTCCCAAGATGGTCATGCGTGCCAGTCCCGAACGCCATTTTCTAGTGCGCGTTTACGCGAATGGAACACTCATTATGGATCGGTCAAGGTGCCCGAAGTTTTTATTTTAAAACTGGCCGATACTTCGTAGAGTTCTTCATTATGTTGGATACGCACACCTGAACGATTTATCTGTACTATAACAGGCAGCATGGATATAATTATTCCATTATCGACCTTACAAGTAAATTCGCCTTTTGAAATTATGTCATAATCAAGATCCTGTGCTCGTGACAGTGGCTTTCCTTCTCGAACATCTTTCTTTGTGTATATGACAACGTTGGCATTACCGAATATGTCGCCTTGCCCTTTGCTTGTATTGATGATTTTTTGGATTGTGGACTCGATAGTGATCATCGTCCCGTCATCTTTTACAATGCACACAAGTGGAGCATTTTTCAATACTTTGAAGGGCATGTATCCATAGCTCTTTATCATGTCTTCGGATTTATTCATAACGAACAACCTCCACATCATGATGATGTATGTGAATGAGACGATCTTTAAAGAATTTTACATGAGCATCACACCACTTAATTGGCACATCTGTCGATTTGTCATAGTCTAATGCGAGTGTGATACCCGGTACCAGTCCGTCCAGTGCTCCGTTGACCGCACCACTAATCTTAAACTTCATCTTCCGTCAGCATGTTGATCGTGTCGCCGCGCTTTACTAGCACGAACTTTTTGCCATACCATTCTATAGGATATGGCTTTCCATGCTCCATGCGTTTTGCGTCATAGTGTATGATCTCTTCTACCCCTCTAGAAATTATCCGTACGGGCTCATCATTTTGCCCCGGCCAGGGTGTGACAGTAGCGTCACCATTAGAAAACGTGATTTTGGCGTTATTTCGGGCCGGCTTCCAGTCTTCCAGCATCAACCACTCACCGTATCGGTGTGTTGATGGTGGACTCATCGTCATTGCCCCAGCGTCCATCAGGCACATTAAAAACCTTAACCCCCACCTGTCACCACATATGCGCATTAGGTAGATTGGCCACAACCCGAAAAGCGGGTGCGTGACTAGGCCACATTGCCCCACGAGACGCCTAGGGCGCGTAGCGGCCACGGAGCATTGCAGTCTCCACAATGTGCCCGTGTATCGCCGAGTCGAGCTCTGCCCTCGTCGCGCCGCCGGCGATATCGAGCACGGTGTCAAGCGCATGGAGCGCAAACAGGTACGTGTGCTCGCCGTCAGGCGGGGCAGGCCCACCATACCCGACCTCGCCAAAGTCAGTCGTCCCCTCCAGTGCGCCTGCAGGCAGCGACGCCGAGAGCTCGACCGTGTCAGCACCAATGTTCCATGCCGTCCAGTGGACCCACTGCTTGCCGACTGCGGCGACTGCGTCAGGATCGTCCATGATGACTGCAAGCGACCTAACGCCGCCGGGCACGTCAGAAACCAGGAGGGTCGGCTGCTCGTTGCCGTTCTTGTACCCGCACCGGCGCGGAATCTCCCCACCGTCGGCAAATGCCGGACTTGTGATCCTCAACGTCCTCGCGCGCAGGCCAGAGCCAATTATACCTTTCCCGTCCAGGGCTCAGGAATGCGCGACACGGCGCATTGTCCAGGGCAGCATGCCAAACCACGGAACCTCCTCAAAAAAGAGGCACAGCGTGTCAGAGAGCAGGCGCGTGTCCGCATGGCAGCCCCACACATAACCATCCCAGCCCCGGCCCATGTTGATGGGAATGTCAACATACCATTCATCACGGTCAAGGCGCAGAAACTGGACAAATCCGCCCCTGGCCACATTCTTGTTGGTGATGCAGATAAAGTTCTCCATGCCGTACACGAGCCCCTCCATCTCGCGCACGGTTCCAAGAAAGTCAATCGGCGTTTCAGGGACACTGCGGTTCCCGTTGACAAGGCGGTAGACAATATGCTGGTGCTTGACGTCACTCTCCGTGAGCGCATCCTGCAGCGGCAGCATGTCATCATCAAGCGTCCGTTGCGCGGGGCGCGCAGGCGCGTGGACGCACTCGACGAGTCCACCGTGACCCCGCAGCGCCAGGTGGGGTCGGCACGCTGCGCCGCCATGGCGCGCGGCTGCCAGTATGCGTTCTATGGTGCGCACCTAGAATCCCCTCATCTCGGATGGACGAAACGCCGCAATGCCCACAAACGAGCAGGCCGTCAAGAGCATGCGATCAAAGGTGAGCAGGACGAGGTCAAGTGCGGCGCAGACTGCGACGATCAGGTTGTCGCCGGCGTGGCATACCGCATAGCGCGACGTGAGCTCGCGCGCGTGCTCACGGTGCGCCGGCGTGGTCACGACGACAGAGATGTCCCTGCCAAGAAGGCGCGCGATCTTGCCGCTCACGGACCGTGCGCCATGGCCACGGACGCGCCCAACCTCGTTTAGGACCGTGTCAGGCAGAAAGACCCTGCCGCACCTGCCGCGCAGGGCCTTCCTAATGGACCGTGCAAGGCGAGGCCGTTCGAGCAGGGCTATCACGACGCACGTGTCAAGGGCGATCGACTGTGTCATGCGTGTGGGTGCGGGGTATGGTTTATTATGTATCATCAGCATAGTAGGGATACTGAACATACAATGTCGATAGTGAGGACACGCGTCCACATCGCCCCCGTAGGGTACGAGGTCGACCGCATAGTCATGCCCGCAAGCAAGCTAAAGGCCGAGCGCGTATGGCTCCTGGTTCACGACAAGCCCGGCGAGGACAAGGCCACCGGCATAATCGAGCAGGTCGCCGACGCGCTAGAGGGCGACGGGATCGAGGTCATCCGCGAGCCCCACGACCGGCGCGCGCTCTTTGGGATAATCAGGGCGATAAGGCACATACTCGGCGGCGAGACCGGCAATGACGTGTTTGTAAACCTCGCATCAGGCTCAAAGATCCAGGCGATCGCCGGAATGATGGCCACCATGATGTTCAACTCTGGCCACAACGTGACGCCGTTCTACACGGAGGCCCAGAACTATGCGGCCTTTGAGGGCAGGCAGATCTCGACAGGCATAAAGGAGATAGTCAGGATTCCCTCATACGAGATCCAGACGCCAGAGTCCAGGCTAGTCAGCACACTTGGGATAATAAGCGAGAGCGGCGGCAAGATCACAAAGAAGAACCTCGCGCAGGCAGTCGATGACAGGGAGATCATAAAGATAAGCTCGCCAAAGGGAAACTATTCGCAGGTGCGCTTTGCCAGCCTCGACAAGAACATCATACAGCCACTAGAGTCGAGGTGGGGCTTTATCGAGGTCAAAAAGGTCGGCAGGAACCGATGGGTTCACCTTACCGAGGAGGGAAGGAATGCCGCCGAGTTTCTCCTCTAGTTTATGGTGGCGCCACAGTCTGCGATGGTGTGGCGCGTGGTGCGGCATCGGCGACACGTCATGTTGACGATGGCATGGTGTCTGCCCCGGCAATGCCAGGTGCTGCCACATTCATATTGCGCAGGCGCGCAAACATTGCGAATTGCGCACCGCATGGCAAGCCGCGTGACCCGCGCACTCCCACGTTTTGTGTGATGGGGATTGTGGTGCCCTGACCACCATTGGCGTCCGGGGACGGCACGCGGCCACGTTGCACCAGAGACGGGGCTGTCAGGGGGCAGCACGGCGCAGGTGCTGCGCCGTTGCCCATGAACGGCGGGGCGGCTCGCATGAATGTGCAGGGGCAGCTATGTTTTTATCGCAACTCACCTGCAGCGTGCGCTGATGGACGTAGAGATAGGGCAAAAAGCGCCAAACCTAGGGGTCTCCGAGTGGGTTCAGGGCCTGCCGACAAATCTTGATGCAGAGGATGACCATATCGTCCTCGTCGAGGTCTTTCAGGTCAACTGCCCAGGCTGCTTTGTCTATGCGCTGCCCGAGGCCGTCTCGATATACACAAAGTACCGCGACGAGGGAGTGCGCGTTCTAGGCGTCGCGACGGCCTTTGAGGATTATGACAAGAACACGCCAGAGAACCTGCGCCTCCTCCTAGAGACCGGCGAGGTCATCGGTGACACGCTCAGCGCGCTGGGCCAGAACGGCCTCCTTGACGGCAACAAGCTGACCTACAAGATACCGTTTCCAGTCGGCCTTGACCTCCTCGAAAAGGCGCCGGCCGGCGGGGCAGACACTGCGCAGATCATGGAGTTCATCCACTCGCAGTTGCCGGACTTTGACTCAAAGCCGGCGACATACCAAGAACAGGTGATCGCCCAGGTTCGCGACCACCTGGCAAAAAAAGAGTACACCGCATCAACCTTTGAGATGTACCGGCTGCGCGGGACGCCATCGAGCATACTCGTTGACCGAAAGGGCATGCTGCACGACGTCGCCTTTGGCCAGGACGCCTCTGGTGGGCGCATAGAGGGGCTAATCAAGAAGCTTATCGCAGAGTGAGCCGCGCTATGGCCTTGCGGCGCGGCCAATGCCGACCATTATGATAACGAGTATTATCGATATGACAAATCCGGCACCGGCGCCAAAGACGAGATCCCTGTATGAGACTGGCTGTGAGGAGGGCATGGCCGACAGGACACATGTAGTGCCGTCAGCGGCAAGAACTGTGCCCTGTCCGCACACGGGCGACGAGTCACGCATCATGGTGTCATCCATTGCGTCAGGCTCCATCATCTCACCCTCCATCTGCTCCATCATCCCGTCCTCCGTCTGCATCATTGCGTCATCCTCCATCATCATTGCATCCTCCGTCTGCTCCATCATCGCACCATCCTCCATCTGGCCAGTCTCCATCGCAGGCTCCTCAGAAACATCCGATGTCGCGTCCTCCGGCGGGGCAGGCGCCACGTCATCAGGGAGCTCTGCGGTGGTGTCCTCGGGGACATCGGCCATCATGGCATCGTCCACAGGGACGTCATCTACTGGCTCTTCAGTCACGCTGACCGCAGGCGCGGCCGATCTGCCGACAATGTCACCGACAATCTCGATCTCCTCAGTGTCGAACTCTAGCGGTATGCGAAGCGTTCGGCTCGTGGGAGTCGTGTTTGACTCCTCAAACGTGTCGATCGCGAACGCTTCGAGGAGCACAATGTACGGCGAGTCCTCGCCGGCTACCTTGAACGTGTCGATCACGCTGCGCTCAAGCGTCACGACCAGGGAACCCTGGCTGCCGGAAGGCGCGACCACAAAAAGGATCGATGGGCCGCTAAAGTATGCGTCAAGAACCTCAGCATCAGTTGCCTCATACGTGATGTCAACGTCCTGCCCGTCAAGATCGACGGTGATCGTCTCAGCAGCCGCAGCCGGAATGAGCGCCGCGAGCGCGAGCACTGCTAGGGGGATTGCCCTGGCCATCATGCTCCACCGCGCAGGCGTGGCTTTAAAAGTGATCAGGCAAAAATAGGCGCCATTGCCGCCGGTTCACGCCCAGATGCGCCATTTCGAGGCTCCCCGTCACGCCTCAACCGGATGGACTCTGGCGGGCATCACGTGGCCTGACCGGCAGTGTGGCCGACATCAGGGCGACATGATCTAGAATTGCGCAGCATTGGCCCGGCAGGCCAAATGCCAGAGGTCGACACTGCCACATTGCAACTTTTAGCGAACAGGCAGTTTGGTGTGCACTAGCTGGAATGAGTCCACGGAGTTGACCATATTTAGCACAATGGCAGAATAGTCCATTTCATGGCGTCCGTGTAGACTTGTCACGGTAGGGAATTTTTGCCAATCCTTGTCTGCTGTAGAAACTTGTCACGGATCATGCTTTTTTTTCGTGTATTCCGGATACATCCAGTATACAAAATCGAGCAGTTGTACTGTTGGGTCTTTTTGAAATTTAAGCAACATTCCACGAATTAGACTTGACGTTTCATTGAAATTTGACAATAAACGCCGAAACTCGGCGTGCCCCTTCATTGTAAGCCTGTATCCGATATCAGGATTTTTGTTAGTCTCGTGAATTGTAAATAACTCAACGAGTTTTGCTTTAACGGCATCTTTCACACAAATGTCCACATGTCTGCTAAACGGTCCATAGTAGTGTGGTTTCCACTCATACACCAGGTGTTTAGTTTTGGGCTGCCTTGTTTTCAAGAGTTGTTTATCCGCAAGAAATAGGTATTTTTGCAGGCGGGTCTTGTGTTTTACGTCGCCCACAGAACCAAGAAGCAGGACCAGTAGCTTCACGGGGGTCACCTGCGCTTTTGCACGCTTGTCTATCTCATACGTGATGGCCTCCCTAGCCGCAGGAGGCAACTTGTCCTGTTCCACCACACCAAGGCGCATCCCAAGAATGATTTGCTCAACATCGAGGAGTTCGTGGTCTATAAGCGGGGCAAATGAGTTCTTGAACGTCTTGTACTTCACACCGCGCTTGGGGACGTCCCATGTTAAAAAAGCTATGAGCATTTCAGGCTTTGTCCACGAATACGCACGAGCGGCCGTCCCGGGGCGCCGCACTGCGTGAAATTCCAGCCCCGTCCCGCCCCGGCGCCGGGTTAGGCGCCGGGACCGCCGCGGTATGCGCAGCTCACGCCGGGTGCGCCCCTCCACGCCCGGCGCGTTGTGGCGCTACCTCTCCAGCAGCCTCAGCACGTTGTACCCCAGGGCGATGCACGACAGCTCGACGCGCTGCGTGCGGCGTGTGCGCGACCGCAGCGTTCCGTCGATCCTCCTCTTGATCGAGAAGGCGGATTCGACGACGCTGCGCTTGCCGTACGTGCGTATGAACGCCTCGGTGCCGCTACGGTACCGGCGCATCATCCGCGTCAATAAATTTATCACGAATTATGTCACGTGTGGTGTATTCCGGATACATCTGGCATACAAAATCTAAAAGCTGGTGTTCTGTTTGGTCTTTTTGAAATTTAAGCAACATTCCACGAATTAGGTTTGATGTGTCGTCGAAATGTGACAATAAACGCTTAAATTCAGCACGTCCCTGAATTGTAAGCTTGTATCCAATACCGGGATTTTTACCATCCTCATGAATTTCAAAGGAAGCAACCAGTTTTTCTTCAATGGCTTCTTTCACACAAAGCTCCAAATCTTCGCTAAAGGGGCCATAATGGTGTGGTTTCCATTCATACACCAGTCGGTCAGGTTTGAGCTTTTTTGTTTGCAAGAGTTGCTTGTCTGCAAGAAATACGTATCTTTGCAGGCGTGTCTTGTATTTTACATCTCCTACTGAACCAAGAAGCAATATCAGCAGCGTCATGGGGGACACCTGTGCTTTTATACGTTTGTTTATCTCATCCGTGATGGCCTCCCTAGCCGCAGTCGGCACCTTGTCCTGCTCCACCATACCAAGGCGCATCCCAAGAATGATCTGCTCAACATCGAGGATTTCGTGATCTATAAGCGGGGCAAATGAGTTCTTGAACGTCTTGTACTTCACACCACGCTAGGGGGCGTCCCAAGTTAAAAAAGTTATGAGCATTTCAGGCGAACCTAAACAATTGACATTTATTAGATATATGCCCCATACGCCACACAGCACGCAGTGTCATTCACGAGACTAGCCCCACGGCACGCGGCCGCATTGACGCGTGAAAGCTCGTGACGGTTTAGATATAGCGCCCCGCAGGGCCTGCCGATCCGGCAATGGCCATAGTGTATGAGGTCAATCCACCAAGGGTCGAGGACGGCCAAGATGTGCGCACGCAGCTAGAGTCCATGACGGATCGCCTAGGGCGCGTGATGAAAGTCGCCGACGGGCTTCTCGTGACTGACGGCGTCCTCGGGACACGGCGAATCGGCGCGCTAGACGCGTGTGCCGAGATCATTGCGCGCGAGGCGCGCATCGGCGTGATGATGAGCATGCGAACGCGCGACCGCAGCCTTGAGCGCATCAGGGATGACATTGCCGCCGCTGCGCGCACCGGCGTGTCAGGCGTCCTGCTCGTCAGGGGTGACCCGCCACAGTACGAGGGCGCGCACGACTCTGGACTCTATCCCGGCGCCGTGCTAGCAGGACTGCGCGCTGAGTCCTCAACGTGCGGCCTCAGGATGCTCCTCTCGCTGCCAACAGTGCCGGATGCCGCAAGGACGCAGAAAAAGCTCGCCGCAAGGCCAGACGGGTTTGTGACGCAGGTCATCTCGTCGGCCGCGCAGGCCACAAAGATCGTCACGGAGATGCGCGCGCATGACGTCGGCGTGATGCCGTGCGTGATGATCCCGTCCCCAAAAAACGCCGCGTCTGCGCGCACGCTCGGGCTGGACTGGTCGTCCTACGAGGGCGATGCTGGCACGTTCGTGCGCCACGTCCACGAGATCGCCGGCAATGTCCTTGTGACGTCGCCCAGGGACCGCGCAATGGCCGAGTCCGTCATTGCCGCGGCGCGCTAGTACGACGCGTCAGGGTGGTGGACCACGAGGGCCGCAGTCGAGTGCTCGGGCACTATCTGGTGGTGTGACGTGAGCGTCATGCCCGACTCGGCCGGATTGATGAGATCCCACACAAGCTGGTGCTGTGATATGTCCGGACAGCTCGGATAGCCCCAGCTGTAGCGCAGGCCGCGGCTGCCAATTCCGAGCTCGGAGCGGATTCGCGCATGCGTCCAGGCCGCGAGTGCCTCGGCGGCCTCGACGGCCAGGCCGTGCAGATAGTACGCATCAGTATAGCGGCCCTCGGCGTTCCACGCCTCGACTGTGCTTGCTACACGCGGGCCAACAGTGACTGCCTGAAACGCCACGACATCGCGCTCGCCAAAATAGTCCGCAATGCCCACGCCGCCCCTCTGCGGAAACTCAAAGGTCACGGCCTTGCCTGCAGCACCCTTGACCTCAAGGCTCCCGCCGCCGGCGTTGCGGCACTCGTGGTACGCGTAGGCGACGCGCGCCTCGAGGAGGCCATCAGTGACGGCGCGCTCCCTCCACTCGTCGTACAGGCGCTCGTGCTCGGCCTCAGAGGCAGCAGCGGCCCGCCCGCGAACGCCCCAGGACATCTTGAAGAGCGACCGCTTGTCAAGTAGCGGCCAGACCTCCCCGAGCGGGACATCGGGTGGCTCCAGGCGAATGACCTTGCCCAGGGACGGCGCGCGCGGCGCCTCGACTGGCTTTACCGTGCGCGTCGCCTGGTCCTTGCGCCTCTGCGGCGGGGCCGGCGGCTTCCATGACTCTATTCTCGTGCGCCATGACGCGACGAGCTCGTCGCGCTCGCCGGCGGCAATGCGCTCCATGACCTCGAGGCCGTCAAACATTGTGTTGCAATAAAACACGCCGTGCGGGTATATCCCGCCCTCGCTTGCTATCTTGTTGACAAAGTTTGTGTGTATTGCCGCGCCTCCGCAGAGTATCGGTATGCCCATAGAGTTCTTGCGCGCATAGTCAACAAACTCTCCCATCTGGCGCGACGTGTGGACGAGGAGCGCCGAGAGGCCAACGGCATCAGCGCCGGTCTCGCGTATCTTGTCCACAAAGCTCTGGAGCGGAACCTGCTTTCCGAGGTCATGGACAGTGTACCCGTTGTTCTCGAGTATCGTCTTGACGAGGTTTTTCCCAATGTCATGCACGTCGCCATATACGGTTCCGAGCACGATGCTCCCCTTGGAGGCCTCGTCTGTCCTTATGAGGTGGCGCTCGATCTCGACGACTGCTGCCTTCATGCACTCGGCTGACTTTAGCACAAACGGCAGTATGATCTCACCGGCGCCAAACTTGTCGCCGACCTCCTTCATCGCCGGCAGTAGGTCGTCATTGAGCGTGCGCAGGGCCGCCTCGTGCGCCGCCTGCGCCGGAATTACGAGCTCGCCGCCCTCCGGCGCCGGCGCGCCGGGAACCTTTTCGGCTATCGCGGCGAGCACGTCGCCCTCCATCCCGTCGCGAACACGGTTGACTATGCGAAACGTGCACCTCTTGGATGCGCTCATCGACGGGTCTACAGTTGGCTGCCTTGCCGTGGCCGCACCGCCTCCCCCTGTGCCCTCGGCCTCAAAGTGCGCGATGAGCTCGGGCAGCGCGCCTTCTGACTCGTTGAATATGAGGGCGTCTGCGAGACGGCGCTCAGATGCCGGTATCTGCGCGTATGCCGTAATGTCGCGCACGTTGATGATGACTGCATCAAGGCCGGCGCGCACGGCATGGTGGAGGAACGCCGAGTTGATGAGCCTGCGCGCCGGCGGCGTGAGGCCAAAGCTGATGTTGCTCAGCCCGAGAACCGTGTACGAGTCAGGCATCTCCTCGTGGACTGCGCGTATGCCCTCTAGGGTGTCAGCGCCGGCGCCGGCATACTCGGCCTCGCCAGTCCCGAGCGTGAAGGTCAGGACATCAAAGATGAACTGGTCTGCGCGAAGTCCGGCGTCGCGGCCATGATCTAGGAGGAGGCGCGCCGTCTCTAGCTTTTCTTGAGGCGTCTTTGCCATGCCGCCCGGACCGATGCACATTGCGACTGCCGGTGCGCCATACTTTGCCATGACTGGCGCGATCGCCCCAAAGCGCGACCCGTCGCCCTCGAGGTTGATCGAGTTGACTATCGGCTTGCCCGGTATCTGCTCGACGGCGGCGGCAACGACGTCGGCGCTCGTTGAGTCTATGACGAGTGGCGCCTCGACCTCGAGGCTGAGGCGCTTTACGAGGCGCAGCATGATGTCCCGCTCATCAGAGCGCTCTGTCGTGTCAACGCAGACGTCGATGCAGTGCGCGCCGTCCTCGACTTGCTCGCGCGCAAGGTCAACTAGGCCGCCAATGTCATCATCAAGGACGAGGCGCTTTGCCCTGCGCGAGCCCTGCGCGTTGAGCCGCTCCCCTATGATTAGCGGTGCGGGCTCTTGTCGCAGCTCCACTGCGCGCAATGCCGAGCTTATCATCGCCATCGTCACGCAGGCCATCACGGCGCGCTTACTTAACCCTTGGCTGCCGGCTATTCATGCAGCGCAAACTTGCACACGCCAATGTACTGGCACGGGCGACACTTGCGCGGGTTGTCGTGGTGGACAGGCTTTTCCCATCCGAGCGCAATGCCGGCAAAGCGCGACACGTTGTGGACCAGGACCCTGCGGTCATGCTCGCTCTGCCTCTTGAGAAACGTCTTGGCCGGCTCGCGCGTGATTGCGTCATGTATCTGGATGGACCACTCCTTGCTCTCGTGCGGTATGTCAAGGGAATCTGTGCGGGCCTTGGTCGTTGAGAATGACGAGTTGAGATACGCGAGAACCTGGAGCTTTTGGTCCATGAACGGCTCATCGCGCGAGTCATAGCGTGCGGGATTTGCGGCAAACTTGTTGTCTATGACTCGCAGTGCGCCGTTGACGCGGCAGACCTTGTCGGCCCTGCCAAAGAGTTTGACCGATGCGCTGCGGCCGTCAGATGACACGGGCATCTCTAGTGTCGTGTAGACGCTCTCACGCTCTAGCTCGACCTGTGTGCCAGGATCGGCGATGGCCTCCTCGGTTGCCTCAACGAGCTCGCCGCGCTCGATCCTCTCGGCGACATCCTTGGCGTCCTTGGCCTCCTCTAGAACGTGCGCTGCCCCGCCGCGCCTTACTGCCACCGGCGTCGGAACCTCCACGCCCTCGACTATAGGGGCGAGCTTGTGCTCACAGTATCCCATGACGTTGACAAAGTCAGTCACTGCCGCATGGACAGTCGTCCCGCCGTCGCCCTCGCGCACATTGATCATCGGCAAGGGGCGCAGGCGTGCCCGTATAAAACGCCGACGGCCGGATCGCACGTCACGCTTTTTAGTCACATGCGCTCGCGCCACTCCATGGATCCAAGGGTCAAGGAGCGCATAGACGCAAAGATTGCCGAGGCGACTGAGCGCAGGGCAGAGCTAACCGGGATTGCCGATGCCGTCGGGCGCGGCGCAGTCACGCCGTACGCAATGCTTGTCGGCATGCTCTACAACTCGTTCTATTACCAGACGAGGAGGATATGCGGGAGGGATCCCACCGAGGCCGAGACTGGCGAGTTTGTCAGAATGCTCGGCGCAAGGGGGCCGGACCTCGAGCGCGCGCTGGACCGCTAGTTTTCGATAACGCGTATGAGCGGCGTTCCCGGCAGCTTTATGCACGCGATGTGGAGCGCCTTTTTTGCCGCCTCGACATGCTCGCGGTTGACGTGCATCTCCATGACGCACTGGCCGGCCTGTAGTCTAGCCGCGAGGCTGACGGCCTTGCCAAACGCGCGGCGCATCCCCTCCTGGAGCCTGTCGGCTCCGGCGGCTGCAATCATCTTGTTCTCGCGAAGTAGCACGTGCGGGTATATTCGAAGGCGCGAAAAGTAGCCAGTCTCGCCAGTCGTCTTTTCGAGCGTCTTGTTGGCCGCGAGCCTGGCAGACTCGATGGCCATGTGGCGTATCTGAACCTTTTCGCGTATGAGGAGCTGCACGCAGACATCGTATTCGCCGGGCTTGCCGCCATGGTACTTTGCGATCTTTGATTGCGGCTTGCCCTTGATGTACTTTTTGCGCGTGTACGGCTGGCCGTTGCCGTGCCGATAGTTTGCCCCGTGCATTATGTCCCCACGCGCCATGGCGCCCATATTTAACCCTGATAGGCCGGTTGGGCAACGAGTGGCTAGCAGGCGACACCCACGGTGGCCACATTGCAGTCCCCCGCGTATCCTTATATTGAAAAATTGCATGCGGCGTGTCCCATGGAGGCAGAAAAGCCAAGGTTTGCCGGCACGGTGTCAGGCGTCAAAGTCAGCGTCGCCGGCGGGTCTGGCGCGGCCGAGCTGCGAGGCGACGGGTACGGCGAGGCGAGCGGCGAGGCGCAGGTTCTCGCGGCCCACGAGGCGCTCTACCTTGCGTACCGCGGGTCACTCGTCATGCGCCGCGGGGAGCGCACCGTTGGATTTGACGAGCTCATGCGCGCCGCGCGCAAAAAGTCCGAGGGCGCCCTTGAGCGCTTTCTCATATACAGGGACCTGCGGGCCCGCGGGTACACTGTGCGCGACGGCTTTGGGTTTGGGACGGACTTTTGCGTGTACGAGCGCGGCGACTATGGCAAAAAGGGCGCAAAGTACCTCGTCTTTGGGTTTAGTGACGGGACGCGCGAGACGGCCGGCGCACTGCAGGAAAAGGTCGTCGAGATGACTCGCATGGGAAAGGAGCCAATAGTTGCCGTCGTTGACGGCCGCGGCGAGGTCATATACTACAAGATAACGCCATCAACGTTTCCTGAGAACAAGGCTCGCGAGGACACATCACTCAAGTGAGACTGCCCACGATGACGAGTACTTTAGAAGGTTCTCAGAGTTGGCGCGCGCAAAATCGCACACTGACAGGTAGCGCGTCTCGTTTGCCCAGAGCTTGCCAAAGTCTCGTATCTTTGTCTCGACACGCGACGTGTCCTCCCATGACGTGAACACATCGATGGACTCAAAATCGAGGCTCTGTGAGTCAAACGTGCGGTTTGACGTTCCCGTGAATGCGACGACATCTCCGGCCTCGTCGGCAAATATCCCAATCCTCTCGGTGAACGAGCCGACGATGTCCTCAGAGCTCGGTATTGCGACCTTTATCTGCAGGCGCCCCTCGCGAATCATCGACTGCAGAGCCGCAAGCTTGCCCTCGCGCATTCGCTCGCCTGCATGGCCGATCTCACGATCCGAGAACATCTTGCTCAGCGTCGCAATGTCTGATGCGCGAAACCTCGTTCCCGACACTATGCGGAGACGCATGTCAGACGTGTTCGTCGAGCTTAGCGCAAGCGTCGTGAGACTCTTGACTGAGACATGCTCTATTGAGCGGTCATAGCTGACCGAGTTTGCAAGGCACCTGATAAAGAACCCGTGGACGATGTCATCGCGGTCAGAGCGGTACTCTTGCTTTAGGTCGAGGTCGCGCAGCGCCATGCGCACGCGGCGCAGGGCCAATCAATAAGAGTATATGCCGACTCAGGATCTTCCGGCCGACGTTATCTGGCACCATATCGAGGCCTCGCGTATGGGAGCCGTAATCCTGCGGGCCTCGGCCGCATCAAACGTGCCCCCGAGGCTCAGGCCCACGACTGGCTTTTTTGCGCACGCCGCTGCCGCTGCCGCAATCTCACCGGCGCGCGAGGCGAGCTCGCCATATTCGGCCGAGAACGATATGTGCGGGCGCGTGTCCAGGCCAATCCACGACAGCGAGGCGGAGTCTCCGGACAGGTCGACCTCATAGAATCCCTTTTTTGAGCCATTGATGCCCTCGTGTATGGCGACCTCTGTCGAGCCGGGGTACGCAATTGGGCCGCCGAGTGAGTCCGGCCGCGCCTCATAGCGGTCATGGAGGTGGCCCATCGCATAGTACGAGAACTGTGCGGGCAGCGCGTCAACGCCGAGCTCGCCGGGAACTCCCGTGGCATCGATTATCCCCTGGTGCATGAGCAGCACGCTCTTGCCGTTGTGGGCGCCGGCGAGGCGCCCTGCGGCCGCAATGGCCTCCCTTGCGCGATCTAGCTCGTCAGGGGCGAACATGTCAAAGCCGATGATCATGGTCCCCTCGTGGACGAGCGGCTCGCCGTCGCCTGCATGCCTTGCCGGAGCCAGCGTGTTGCGCGCAAAGTCCAGCGGTGTTGCGCCTATCCTCGCCGTGTCGTGCTCGCCGAGCACATAGTATGACCGTATGCCCGCGTCTGAGAGCCTGGCAGCCGCCGCGCTGAACTCCACGACTGCCCTCTTGCCCTTGCCGGCCATGTCAAAGAGGTCGCCGGAGATCAGGACAAACTCGACGTGATCCCTGATCGAGATGTCGACGGCCTGGGCAAAGGCGTCATACATGTCCTCCTCGCGCTCCCCGGCGCCATACTGCTTTTGGCCCAGGTGAATGTCAGATATGTGCGCAAAGGTCATGGCGATCTCGAGGCGGGCTCGTGGCGGTCTATATTTTAACCATACCGCCGATCCCAGGATCGCGCACGAACGCAGTCCTAGGACCGACCACGTTGCGGCATGGCGCGCCGCCGTGTCGCCCCCCTGCCATGGCCCGCACGCTCCCGTGCTGCGCCGATCCTGAACTTTCTCTCGATGCGGTCAGCAACACGCTCGGGGCTGCGCCGAATCTCATGCTCCCAGGCCTGCACGACGAGCCAGCCATCGACGTTGAGCATCTTTTTGACCTCGGCTCGCCGTGCCCTGTTGCGCGATATCTTGGCGCGCCAGAACGCCACGTTGGAGCGAGGCTCGCGGTAGCATTTGGGGCACGCGTGCCAAAAGCACCCGTCGATGAACACGGCCACGCGTCGCGACCTGTTGGAGATGTCCGGCGTGCCCGGAACAGACCTGTCGTGTATGCGGTAGCGCAGGCCGCGGCTCCAGATGGCGCGGCGCACGGCAATCTCTGGCTTTGTGTTCGTCGAGCGTATGGCCGACATTATGCGGCTGCGCACCTCTGGTGACTCGCGCGCACGGCGCATGCCCGCACACCTACCCGCGCGGCGTGCCAGACGCGTCAAGTGCGCCATGGCCGGCCTGGACCAGGCGGAGCACAGAGTTTATCGCAGCGCGCAGGTGCGGAAGTGCCTGCTCGTCCAGGTCTATGATGACCTTGTCGCCCTCTCGCGCCATGGTCATGCCATAGCCGCCCTCACCGGAGAGTGACTCGATGATCGAGCCGGCGAGCTCGCCGGCATGAACCTCTATGCGCGCACTAGAGCTTGACATTGTAAGCCGTGCCGGCAACGGTATAGCCACACTTTTTGCACGACCATATCCCGACTGCGACACGCGTGACGCGCATCGCGCCACACTCGGGACATGCGCGCTTTTGCTTTAGTTGTAGGTGTATCTTTGTGTACTGTTTGCGGATCTTTATACCGTATCTCGTGCCAAGACCCTTGAGTGACTTTTTCTTGGCCATGGCGCGCTCACCGACCCGAACGGGCCGCCTCTAGCTTTGGGCGCACGCGTGCGCCCACCGAGATTGCCGTCTCGGCGCACTCGTTGAGCTGCTCGGGCGTAAAGCCGTCACGTCCGCCCTTTTGGAGCGCGCAGATGTTGCCATCCGAGTTTGTCGTTATCGTCAGCCTCGCATCAAGGCACATCCACTCGTCTGCGTTTGGGTCCACGACAATGTGGTCGCCTATGCGGCCCATCGTCACCGAGACCGGAACCGTCGTGATCGGCGGGTCGCGCAACTGGCCCTCGACGCGCTTTGGCGCGTCATCGACCATCTCCCACACTGGCATCTTGCACGAGAGGATTGCGGCCGTCGAGGCATACGAGCACGCATCAAAGAGGTTGCCGCCGTTGTCTAGCACGGCGTTGTCGGTGAACACGCCGATGACTGAGACGTCGCGCTTTATGACGAGCTGCGACATGTCGACCATGTGGCTCTCGCGTATGCCGCGGTCGACGACGCGCGCGAGCTCTATGACAGCCTCGCTTGGCGGACCGGCCTCGGCGTCCGGATGTGCCAGCGGCGGAATCTCGGCAGTGCAGATGAACGTGCCGCGATCGCCCGTGTCCGGAAACGGCCTGTCGGGGTTTACCTTTACGCCAGTGACGACCTCGGTGCGGCCCAGGCGCACACGAGCCGAGCCCTCGGCCTTTGGTATGACGCCCGTCTCTATTGTCAGCTCGCGCATCTCGCCTGACGTGCGCCCGTCAGTACGGCGCCCGGAGGCCAGCGAGTCAGTCACCATCTTGCGCTTTAGGCCGTCAAGTATCGAGACTGTTCCCATTACTGGCTCGCCCCCGCAAAGTAGCGCTCCTCTAGCGCCTTTTTCTGTATCTCATAGACTAGCCTGCACCCGTTAATGCCCGTCTGCACGCACCGCTTGTATTCGTCTGCGCTGAGCACGCCGTCGAGCTGCAGGAGCGTGACCTTGCCGGATGACGGCATTATGGCCACGGGCATGTCGGCCTGGCCGGCCTGGTCCTCCTCGTTGTTGACGTCAAGGACGATCGTGTCAGCAACCTTGCCGGCAGCACATGCCGAGACCATGTCCCTCATCGGTATTCCCGCATCGGCTAGCGCGACGGCTGCGGCATCAAGGGCCGCGCAACGCGAGCCGCCATCGGCCTGGAGTATCTCAATGAACACGTCAACTGCGGTCCGCGGAAACTTTTCGAGCATGACTGCCGGCAGGAGCGCCTCCTTTATCACCTTTGATATCTCGATCTCGCGGCGCGACGGCGCTGGCCTCTTGCGCTCGGTCACCGAGTATGGCTGCATGTGGTAGCGCACGCGCAGTATCCCCGTCTCGGCGTTTGACTGGTGCTTTGGGTGCACGTCACGCGGGCCGAACACGCCGGCGATTATCTTGTTGTCACCAAACTCAATGTATGCCGAGCCGTTTGCGTTGTGGAGGACGCCGGCCTTTATCATTACGCGGCGAGGCTCGTCGATCTTGCGACCGTCACAGCGAATGCCATTGGCGTCTAGCAGTACGACGTCTGTGTCCCGTCCGCCCATGTCCTATCCGCTCCTCGACCCAAGGACGGACTTGACCCTGTCCATAAGCCCTGGTGAATATGCCTCTTGCTCAATCGTCTCAACTGCCCTTTTGGCCCTTAATAAGCCATCGGGGTTGTCGCAGGAGATCACGACCCACCCGTTCTGCCCTATCGTGATGGCCGCGTCAGTCGCCGTCTCTATGGCCTGGATCATGCTGCCCTGCTTGCCGATGAGGCTTGCGACCTTGCCCGGCGACATCTTTACGAGCTCGCCAGAGTCTATCTTGCCGAGGTCACGGTCGTCTATCGTGATGAGCGGGTCGCGCGTCCGGTCAAAGTTGGCGACGCGGGCTGCCACGAGGTCGCCGAGGGCGAGCTTTGAGGTGAGCTCATCGGCGTGTGAGGCAAAGTCGCGGCCAAAGACGTCAGTGGCAAGGAGAAAGCCGACATACGGCGCGTTGATGTCTAGCTCCCAGGCCTGTGACGTGTGCGATATGACCATGCCGACGATGAGGTCATCGGGCTTTGGGATGTACTTGCCGGCAAGGGGCATGACGCTCACCGTGTCATCAGTCACGCTGACGAGGCCGACGGCCGAGGAGACAAGCGTGTCACCATCGAGGACGACATTGTCGCCGGCCCTGCGAGCCTCGCGCGTGATGACGTCTCCGGGCACCACTTTGTGCGGCATGCCATGCGGGGTCATTTCTGCATCTCGGCGCTCGCCGTTCCCTTGGTGACTGAGGCTAGCCTGTCTAGCACGCCGGGCCGCGATGCGGCGGGTATTTCAAGTATTGCCTTTAGGGAGCCGTTCTGTAGCCACTCTTCTCGCTTTAGCGAGCCGGCTGACTTTAGGACAGAGTACGACTGGGCCGCATACTGGGCCGGAACTATGATCTCCAGGGTCATCGTCTCAGACTTTAGCGGGATGACGCTGCGCAGCTCGTCGACGATACGCGAGACCTGCTCGGGGATGGCCTTTTGTGGGTCTATCGTGATCCGCGCGTCCTTCATGGCCTGCTCGACGCGCATCGGCGGATGGGGCAGGTGTGATCGTGGATCCACGTACGTGCGCGCTATCTCGTCGACTATTCTCTTGCGCTTCTCCTCGATCATCTTGCGGCGCTGGTCAGTCGTCAGGCCGAGGTCACCGTGCTTTAGTATGTGCTCGGCTATCGCAGTCGCGTCATCTGTCTTGAACGCCTTTAGGAGCTTTTCAGAGGAGGCGCGCGTTCCACGGCCAGAGTCCGAGTATATCTCATCAGAGACGAGAACCTGCGAGATGTCTGACTTTTTGCCGAGCTTGTAGTCAAGTGCGGGGTCTGGCTTTACGAGTATCTCAAAGCGCTCCCCATCGTGCGAATACTTTACGACGCTCATGTCGGCCATGTCGCAACCCCCCGACTGCACGCCTATTTATCTGTGGGCGCTGCGCGCGGCGTGGCCAGTGCGCGTCACCGGCAGTCATTGGGCAAAGTCACCCGTGCGGCGCGGAGGTTTTCTCGCCCTGGCGTGCCAGGATGCCGCCGTGCGCATCACCCAAACATATCAGGGCACGGCATATCCGACCGACGTGGAATTCGTGCGCGAGGCGGGCGGTTTGCGACTAGGTCTGCGGGCAGGCACGCACATGCACGCACCGGTTGTGTCGGTGTGCACATTGTAGTGTGTTGTGCCAGCTGACCCAAAAGATCCAATGTTCGCGCGCGCATGATGCCGACTGCAAGGCCAGTCCGCGTCGCCGACGAGCCGTGACCCAAGTCTCCACATCCACGCACGCATGATGGTAGGCGTCTGCACTAGGGCAGGGTCGCGGATATCCGTCAGGGTCGATAGGCGCGAACCGAGACGCGGGTGCCGATGTGACCTGCAGGATCGGGCCTGCACATGACAGAACAGCCGCCTGATCCCCAAGGCCAGAAATGCCGTAAAGCCACAGAAGGCCGCCAAAAAGCGCGCGTGCCCCTAGTAGGTATTTATGGGGAGATCAGGGCATTTTGGGCTGCAAGATGGCATCCATAGAGATAGCAAAGGAGGAGGACGGTCGCGCAACTGCGCGCCTCAAGGGCATCCCCCTCCAGTACGCAAACGCGCTGCGCCGGATATGCCTCAACGGGATCATGGTGTTTGCAGTGGACACAGTCGACGTCATCGAGAACACGTCATCACTTCCAGACGAGGCGCTTGCGCACCGTCTGGGCCTAATTCCGCTAAAGACGGACCTCACAGAGTTCAAGAACATCCGCGAGATCGACGTCAACGAGTCCTCAAACAGGGTCATGCTCGTGATCGACGAGGTCGCCGACGAGACGCGCACGATACTCTCTGCTGACATGACCTCACAGGACACGTACGTAAAGCCGTCATCTGACAAGATACCCATAGTGCAGCTCGCGCCGGGCCAAAAGGTAAAGGTCGAGGCGTACGCTCGCCTCGGGCGCGGCACAGAGCACGCAAAGTGGAACTCGGCCAACATTGCCGTCCTCACCGAGGGCGACTCTGATGACGAGCACCTTCTCACAGTAGAGTCGACTGGCGCACTAGAGCCCTCACAGATACTCTCGGCGGCCATCGACGAGCTGCAGATCAGGCTAGAGGACTTTCGTGACGTCGTCGAGGGCATAAAGACCGCGCCTGCGGCATCGTGATTGCGTGGCCAGCATGCATGAGGTTAGCCACCCGCACATTCTTGGAGTCTCGTACCGCAAAATAGGAATAAACGGCACACAGCACACACGAGGCGCGTAATGATGAAGACCGTCGCCCCCCCCCCCCCCCCCCCCCCCCCCTGTTCAACCCATCACCTCCAAAAAGTAGACGTAACAAGAAGAGCAATGTAAAACCACGACGTCCTCAAGAAAAATGCGTCAAGACATATCGCCATAAAAATAAAAAACGTGTGAACACACCAGATGTGGGTTTAGCAAATGTAGAAAGAACAAAGAAACTTAGAACCCAACCCACAGAGTATTCGTATGATCCACACGTAGATCCAAAATTGGAATGGACCAACAAAAATACCAAATTTGTAATTCCGGTTCAGTCCCTCAATGTTCACGAAAGAATAGAGCCCAGCATTTTAATAAATCGAATGCTGTCAGATTGCGCATCATTTGATCCATTTTTTGACGACGATAAAAAAATCACATTGCCGGATGCTTGTAATTTTTATAAATTTGAAAGAAACTGGTCAAATAGACTCGTTGCCGGAGATTCACTCCTAGTTATGAACTCACTGTTAAAAAAAGAACACATGTACCAAAAAGTTCAGATGATATATTTTGATCCTCCGTACGGAATAAATTACTCAAGTAATTGGCAACCAACGATCAACAATACAACAAATAATGAAACCGATAAAGCAAAAGATCTGTCCCACGAACCAGAAACCATCAAGGCATTTAGAGACACATGGGAGCTTGGAACACATTCATTTTTAACATATTTGAGAGATCGTGTAAAAATAGCACACGAACTCTTAGCAGATAGCGGATCTATATTCATTCAGATTTCTGACACAAACCTAGGCTGGGTACAAGCAATATTAAATGAAGTTTTTGGAGGAGAGAACTATGTTTCCATAATATCGTTCAGAACTACAGGAAATTCACAAGCAGCACATATGCCCATAATCAGCGATTATATAATATGGTATGCGAAATGTAAGCAACAAATGAAATATCACAAGCTATATGAGAAAAGAGAACCATTTAGCAACAAATCACGTGAAAGAATCGAAATAGTAGATGAAGATAAGACCATAAAGAGAGTCAGGGTGACAAAAGACGATTATGAACACAAATATAAAGATGCAAAAGTGATTACTTCTTCTTTTGGATTAGAACACAGTAGTTTTAGAGAAGGGCAAACATTTTCAGTGAGGTTTGAAAAACAAAAATATGAACCAAAAGTTAGTTGGAAAGTAACACAAGCCGGAATGGAAAATCTCATAATCCAGAACCGCGTAGAAAGATCGGGCAAGTCATTAGCATATATCCGCTATTACGATGATTTTCCATACACAGAAATTCCAAATATGTGGCACGATACATTCAACGTGACATCTGGCAAGAAGTATGTGGTACAAACATCAGAACAAGTAATCAGACGATGTATGGATATGAGCACAGATCCTGGAGATTTGGTATTAGACCCAACATGCGGTTCAGGAACCACAGCAATAGTCGCCGAAAAAATTGGACGAAGGTGGATAACCTGCGATACATCACGTATCGCAATTGCGATCGCTAGAAAACGTTTGATCACCGCAACATATAGATACTATAAGTTAAAAGGTCCACATGTTTCAAATGGAATCGAATGTGAATACGCAGATAAATTAAGCCTTTCTGCGCTAGCGAACAACTCATCACCAACAAAGATAGAATTAGTCGATAGATTAGTGTGTGAATCAAAAAAAATACGAGTAACAGGCCCATTCACAGTAGAGGCGTTACCAGCTCTTTCAGCACTATCAATTGATGAACTTCATAAAGATAATAAAGTCAATAAAGATGAATGGGTGGTAAGTCAGCAGATACTACGTGATGAGCTAGAGCACAATGGAATTCGGCTTCCAGAAAACAAACGACTAGAATTTAGTTCAGTAATACCACACGAGGCAACACGGTGGATACACGCAGAGGCATTTACAAACGACGGCAAGAGAGTGTTAGTTTCGTTTGGGCCTGAAACAGCTGCTCTCAACAGGCACCAAGTTGAACGTGCCATAAACGAAGCAGAGCATTTTCAGCCCAAACCCGATATACTCATATTTGCAGCGTTCCACATAGACACAGTGGCAAAGGAGATTATTGACAAGATGAACACAACTATGAAGATAACTACAGTTCAGACAAATCCAGACCTGATGACGCTAGATCTTCGTAAGAAAGCGAGCGGTGAACCATTTTGGCTCATTGGAAATCCAGATATCAAAGTTGATAAAATAGATAAAAATGGAGAAATTGCCGTAGAGGTAATGGGTTTTGATTATTTTAATTTGACCAATGAGGGGCCGTCAGTGATATCCGGAGGTCAAGATAAAATTATCATGTGGGCCATTGATCCGGATTATGATGGGAGAAGTTTTATTCCTAATCAAATATTTTATCCAACGTCATCAAAAGACAGAATTGAGCAATTAACAGACATACAAAAAAGTTTGAAGGTGACAATTCCAGATGAGATACTAAATTCTTTACAAACAACAAAATCCCCAAGATTCAAACCAGGCAGTGGACAAAAAATCGCAGTAAAGATAATGGACAATCGCGGGATAGAAACGATAAGAGCAATAGCGATAAAGTGAATATAATGATAGATAGAATGGTAATCTGCAGTCCATTTGTTGAGCCCAATAAACATTGGGCTATGTTAAAAAATGGACAATATGAACAAAAACCAATCCGACGGAATGCAGGATATGTACGGATGAAAGCCGGCAGTAAGAAACGCTCTCAGGAGATCACATTTGTAGAATTAGAACAAGTCAACCACATACGCCAAAAAGTATCATCGTGGAGAAATGGAAAAAACGGAGCATTTCGATATAGCGGAACGACAGTAGCTACACGACGGTTGTTAGAATATTGGACTAGTAATGAAAATCAGCGAAATCGAGATATGAAGTTTTTCTGGTGCCAAATTGAAGCAATAGAGACAATAATTTGGCTCGCAGAGATTGCCACCGATGACGAGCGAAAAAAGCTTCGTTTAGGAGATGGTGGTGAGTTTGAACGGTGGTGTTCGAAGATGGCCACAGGAACCGGCAAAACAGTCGTGATGGGAATGTTAATTGCCTGGCAAACAATAAATTATTGGCAAAACTCAAAGGATCCAAGATTTACAAACAAATTTTTAGTAATCGCCCCAAATTTAACAATATATGAACGGCTTCAAACACTCCGAAATGAGATATATGAAGAATTTGACATAATTCCCAATAGATATCGTGGCACCCTATCTGAAATGAAAATTGCAATATGCAATTGGCACAAATTTAAGCTGCAAGACGATACTGGTAAACAAGTGGTATATGCAAAAAAAGGACGTGAAACATCAAAAGCATTTGCGACACGCATTTTAGGATTTGAATATGAAGGCAAAATACTGGTCATAAATGATGAAGGGCATCACGCATGGCGAGACATTGGTGGGGACGACGCAAAATGGATGCAGGGACTTGATGAGATACACGACGCGGGAGGAATTTTACGATGTCATGACTTTAGCGCAACACCATTTAGGCCAAATCCAAAGTTCAGAGTGTTCGGATGGATAATTTCAGATTTTGGATTCATGGATGCCATAGAATCAGGCTTGGTAAAAACTCCTGTGATAGGAGGCGTCATAGAACCCGGATCAGGCATGGTTCCATTCAGCAATAACCCAAAAACTGAATCAGTGTATCGAATATGTGAACGCGATCTCAATAAAAGCAAGCCAAAAAATGGGAAACTATCTGCACTTCCCGATCAGGTCAGAAAAGAATATGCTCGGCTAGCAGCAGAATGGCACAAACAGCATACAAATTGGATAAAACATTCTAAATCAAAAATTGGCTGGTCGGCACCCCCAGTATTCATAACGATATGTAATAACACGCACACGGCTGAACGTGTGTTCTCGGAATTACAAAATGGTAAATTTGGAACAGACATATATGATAAGAAAACTGCCATACATATGGATAGTGAGGCAATAAAAGCACTAAAAATAGCAGAGCAGTTAGAAATCCCCACAGATACAAATGGGGAAATCAATAAAAAGAAATATGCAGAGATCCTACGTCAAAAAATAAATACAGTGGGAAAGCACGGTGAAGCAGGTGCTCTAGTCAACAACATCACATCAGTCAACATGTTGTCAGAAGGATGGGACGCAAAGAACGTGCAACACATACTGGGGTTACGTGCATTTGATTCACAGTTATTATGTGAACAGGTAATTGGACGAGGGCTTAGAAGAGTGTCATATGAAATAGACGAAGAAGGCATGTTTCCAGAAGAACGTGTGACTGTGATAGGTGTCCCATTTCAGATAATGCCGCTAGAGGGTAAAGGCGAACCAGTAGACCCCATATTATTAATAGAGATTGCGCCCGACCCTACTCGTAAAAAATATTCCATAGAGTGGCCCAATGTGATCGGCAGTATTACAAAAAGGACAACCAAGATCATCCAACCAATCGATTGGAATGGTGAAAAACACATAACAATATCAAATAATACAGCGCCGACAGAAATTTTTAATGTCGATATTGATCAAAAAAGGGTTATTGGCAAAGCGGGAGACATACCGTTTAAGGGAAATTATGAAAATGTGAGAATGCAGTCAATAATATTTGAAGCCGCTGCAAGAATATACGAGACAGAACGTGAATTGTTTGAAGGAGAAGATCATACATTATTTCCTCACATTACTGTGCTTGTAAGAGAAGCGCTAGATAACAAAATTATCCAGTATGAAAAACCACAAGATAGCAGTGAAGAAAAACGTCTGCTCATATGCAATATGGGTTCAATAGTGCGTCACATTTGGCGAATAATAGTAAACAACAGCAGAATTTCTAAACAAAGTAACATAGAACTTGATCCGTATTGTCAGACTAGATCCACACACGATATACGTCATAGACACGTGCCAAAACATAAAGCAATAAAAACCAAAAAAACGCATACAATTATGTCAACTTTTGATAGCAGTTGGGAAAAAAGTGTGGCAAAAGCAATGGACAATAATCCAAATGTTGTTTCATATATACGCAACAATAGTGCTGTGGGGTTTACAATTGACTATAGAGATGTAGATGGGACAACAAGACAGTACTTTCCAGACTTTCTAGTAGTTCTTGTTAATGGAACCCACATAATATTGGAAATAAAAGGGTATGAAGATGAACGTAACAAGATGAAAGCCACATTTGCCAATCTGTGGACTGATGCTGTAAGCGAGGACGGAAGATTTGGAAGGTGGGAATGGAAGGAAATTTATGAAAAAACTGAAGGAGAGGTACGAGATAGCCTGCATGAGTATTTAGATGATATTGTGAATGGTTAGGCCAATGGTCAAATAAGGCAGGAACAAATCACATGAAAGGCGGTTTTGTTCTCTACGAGCTGCTAGGAGAATTCATTGTGCGAGCCAGGGCAGGCATCGCGCACATCACAGGCATTCTAGCAGGGGCGTGTGAAGTTCCACGCACACTTTGCCGAAGCCGCCATCATATCTCCGAAGATGGGCATGGTTAGAACCTACCCCAGGCCGATCCGGCCACAAGCACACCGCATATAGATGACGGCAAGCCTCCCATATACGTCCAGGTAGCATCTTGGAACTGAAAACAGGCGCCCTAGTCTACCATGTGCTAGAGCCGGTCAAGCGCCAAGTCTAGGGCATACACGAGACCAACGGTATGAGGTCAGCGTCCTGCCCAATCATGCCTAGGCAGGCGCCGCAGTGGGCAAGTAGATCGGCAGGATTACGCCCATATGACCAAATGGGCAGATAGGCGTGGATCGCATATGCCCAACGCCTAGCAAGGTATATTACATTTGGGCCAGGGAGGGGTCTCGCAGATGACAGCACAGCACACCGTCGACATGGCCCGCCGCCTCAAAAAGGCAGCAGCCGGCAATGACGCGCCCATATGGGCCCGCATGGCCGAACAGGCCCTAAAGCCGACAGTCGCGCGCCGAACCGTGAACGTCAACAAGATCGCAAGCCTCACAAAGGCCAGCGATGTCGTCGCCGTGCCCGGAAAGGTTCTCGGGACCGGCGGGATTGATCATGCCGTGACGCTTGGCGCATTTGCAGTCTCGCGCGCGGCGGCCGCAAAGGTCAGGGAGGCCGGCGGGGACGTCGTCACGATCGAGCGCCTAGCCGAGATGCATCCGGCAGGCACTGGGGTGAAGCTCCTTGGATAGTCCCGCAGGCGCAGCAGACGTCGCTGCGGCAAAGCAGGAGACGGTGGGCGCGCCAAAGCCCGGCGGCATGATAGTCGTGGACGCAACTGACCACATTGCAGGCCGCCTCGCATCCAACGTCGCAAAGCTCCTCCTCCAGGGCAACAGGGTCTCGATGGTGAACTGTGAGCGCATAATGATAAGCGGCAGCAGGGCAAGCATTGTCGGCGAGTATCGCAAGTTCCTCGAGATTGCCAGCATACTCCACCCAAAGCATGGCCCGTTCCACCCGCGTCGGCCTGACACGATAATGACGCGCATGGTTCGCGGCATGCTACCGAGGAAAAAGCCCTCGGGAATAACGGCACACAAGAGGCTTCGCGCATACATTGGCACACCGAGTCCCCTAAAGTCGCACAAAAAGATACAGTTTGAAAAGGCAAAGGTGCGCGGCGCGCACTCGAGGTACACGAGCATGGCAGACCTCGGCACTACGGTGGGCTGGACGAAATGACGACGCCAAAGGCCGAAATTTACTTTGCGACGCGCAAGGCCGCTAGCGCACACGTCCACATCATAGGCGGCAAGGGGCGCGTGCGAATCAACAACGTTCCAGTGGAGCTCATGGGACACGAGATGGCCCGCGAGACGATCCTACTGCCGCTCAGGCTAGCGGGCAAAAAGCGCGACAAGATCGACGTCTCGGTGCGCGTCAACGGCGGCGGGTTTATGGGGCAGGCCGGCGCTGCGGCGACGGCGATATCGCGCGCGCTAGTCGGCTGGACAAAGTCAAAGAACGAGCCAAAGGACCACCCGCTCACAAAGACCGAGAGGGCCGAGCTGCGCAAGAGCATCCTCGAGCACGACAAGTACCTCATAAGCGGCGACGCCAGGCGCAAGGAGCCCAAAAAGTTCGGCGGCAAGGGCGCCAGGCGCCGCAAGCAAAAGTCCTACCGATAGCCGCCATGAAGGCCGTCATAATGGCCGGCGGGTCAGGAACGCGCGGGAGGCCATACACTGACTATTTTCCAAAGGCGATGACGCCGCTTGGCGGGCGGCCCATAGTCGAGCTCATCGCGCGCCACATCGGCGCCTCGCGCGCAGTCGACGGCATCGTGGTCATAGCCGACCTGCAGGCGCAGGGCTCACAGGTCAGAAACCACCTAGAGCGCGCCAGGCTCGGATGCCCCGTCTCGTTCGTGCAGGGAACGTCAGCCGGCACTGCCGGCGACCTCCTCCACGCGGCCTCCGAGCTTGGTGACGGGGCGTTTTTGCTGTGGTTCTCGGATAACCTGTGCGCCCTTGACATACGGGCAATGGTGCGCCACCATGAGTCTAGCGCACGCGGCGCGTGTGTTGCGGTTCGCTCTACACGCAAGGAAGAGACGGGCTTTGCCGTCGTTCGCGACGGCCTAGTCGAGGAGTTTAGGGAAAAGCCAACAGTCAGCCTGCCAATGTCCGAGTGCCTCGGCATGTACATCCTTGATGCCGCAGTCCTGCGCAATGTTCGCCGCAAGTCGCGCGATGCTGCCCGTGTAGACCTCTCGTATGACATACTCCAGCCGATGGCAGCCTCTGGCGGCGTTAGCGCATATGACATTGGCAAGACCGAATGGCTTGATGTCGAGTCACCCGTAATTCTAGAGCGCAATGCCGCTGCTGCAAAACGCATAGCGGCGCGAATGTCCCGGCGCACCGGACGGCGCGCTGCCGGCTAGGTCGGCGGCACGGCGTGTGCGCGCTCATAGACGGCGATGTCATCCTCCTGCATGAGCGTCATTGCAATCTCGTCGAGGCCCTCGAGGAGCATCCTCCTTGCGTGCTCGCCGATCTCAAATGTCCACGACTCGCCCGTTTCGTGAACCGAGACGAGGCGCGACTCGAGATCCACTGCAACCCTGCCCGTCGTTGACATTAGCGCATCCACTGCGTCGCGCGCAAGCGTGACTGGAAGGAGGCCGCTCTTTATGCAGTTGCTCGCAAAAATGTCCGCAAACGACGGCGCAATGACTGCGCCAAACCCGTGGTCCAGTAGCGCCCAGACGGCATGCTCGCGGCTAGAGCCGCACCCAAAGTTCTCCCCCGTTACCAGTATGCGCGAGCCCGCATAGCGCGGATCGTTGAGCGGAAACGACGCGTCTGGCGTCGTGCCGTCACCCTCGTGGCGCCACCCGTGAAACAGGTACTGTCCAAAGCCTGAGCGCTGCACGAGGCGCAGGAACTGCTTTGGGACTATCTGGTCGGTGTCGACGTTGATTCTCGGGAGCGGCGTGATGACGCTCTCTAGGCGCTCAAACGGCCTCAACGAGCTCCCACTTCCTCACGTCGACAAAGTGCCCCGCGATGGCCGATGCGGCGGCCATTACGGGGCTCATCAGGTGCGTGCGCCCGCGCGCGCCCTGGCGGCCCTCAAAGTTGCGGTTTGACGTGCTCGCGCAGCGCTCGCCGGGCCCGAGTATGTCATCGTTCATGCCAAGGCACATGCTGCATCCGGACTCGCGCCACTCAAAGCCGGCCCGCACAAAGTCCGCATCAAGGCCCTCTGCCTCTGCACGCCTCTTTACCTCCTGCGAGCCGGGCACGACCATGGCGCGAACGCCGTCAGCGACGCGCCGGCCGCGCACGGCGGCGGCGGCCTCCCGCAGGTCGCCGAGGCGCGCATTGGTGCACGAGCCGACAAAGACCCTGTCAGGTTTCACGTCCTCAAGCGGCGTGCCGGCGTCCAGGCCGATATACTCCAGTGCGCGCTCGGCGGCAGCACGACGCGAGTCATCCCCACGCGAGAACTCGGCAGGCGTTGGGATCGGCTCGGTGATGTCGCACGTCATGCCGGGGTCAGTCCCCCAGCTGACCTGCGGGGCGATTCGCGACACGTCGATCGAGTGTGCCCTGGCGTACTCGGCTCCAGTGTCCGTGTGCAGCTCTGCGCGCCATGACTCTATGAGTGACTCGATCGTCTCAGGAGTGTGCGGCCTGCCGCGCACGTGCTCAAATGTCTTTTCGTCCGGAGCTATCATGCCGGCCCGCGCGCCGGCCTCTATTGACATGTTGCAGACAGTCATGCGTCCCTCCATTGACATCTCGGATATCGCGCTGCCGGCGTACTCGATGGCAGTCTGGCGCGCGCCGGCCGGACCTATCTCGCGTATGAGCGAGAGTATCGCGTCCTTTGGCGTGATCGCGCGCGAGTCTCCAAACGAGCCGTCCATGCCGATGAGCATCTCGCGCGGGCGCTCAAGCCAGAGCGTCTGCGTGGCCAGGACGTGCTCGACCTCGCTGGTTCCGATTCCCATGGCAAGTGCGCCAAAGGCGCCGTGCGTGGCCGTGTGGCTGTCGCCGCACACAATAGTAGAGCCGGGCAGCGTGAGGCCAAGCTCTGGACCGATAACGTGGACGATGCCCTGGCTTGCGCTGCCCATGCCATGGAGCTCGATGCCAAACTCGGCGCAGTTGCGCTCTAGTGCGCGCATCTGCACGACTGCCGTGTCATCGACCATCGGGAGCGACCTGTCACCGGTGGGGACGATATGGTCCATCGTCGCAGTCGTCAGGTCTGGCCGACGCACGCGCCTTGCGGACTCGCGAAGTCCCTCAAAGGCCTGCGGCGAGGTCACCTCGTGAACCAGGTGCCGGTCAATGTAGATGAGCGCCGCGCCGTCATCGCGGCGCGCCACGGTGTGCGCGTCCCATATCTTGCCAAAGAGCGTCCTCGGCGCACCGGTGCCTGCCATGCGCCGCTACACCTTGTACCTAAAGAGGCCACCGGCCTCGATTATTCCGGATATGATCTCGGGGATTGGCGCCATCTCGTAGTCCGCCTTGCGCGTCACGTTGGTCACGCGGCGCGCCTTCATGTCAATGTCAAGCTCGTCGCCATCAAGGATCGACTCGTATGCGTCCTGGCCGATCTCGACGGGCAGGAGGTACGCGCCGTCGACGCAGTTGCGGTAGAATATCCTCGCAAACGACGGCGCGAGGATCGCCTTTACCCCGCATCCGGCAAGCGCAATGGGCGCGTGCTCACGGCTCGAGCCGCACCCAAAGTTGCGCCCCGCAACTAGGAGGCTGCGGCCCTCCATGCGCGCATGAAAGCCGGGATCGAGTCCCTCCATGGCATGCTTGGCAAGCTCGGCGTGGTCGTGGACCTTTAGGTACGTTCCCGGTATTATGACATCAGTGTCGATATTGTCGCGCTCGTACTTTGTCGTGATTCCCCGCATCATAGATCCCTCGGGTCAGTCAGGCGGCCCGTGACGGCAGACGCTGCAACCACCATCGGGGAGGCCAGGTACGTCTGCGACTCTACGTGGCCCATGCGGCCGGGAAAGTTCCGGTTTGTCGCGCTCACGCAGACCTCGCCCTTGCCCAAGACGCCCATGTGCGCGCCGCAGCACGCGCCGCACGTCGGCGGGCCGATGACAGCGCCGGCGTCAAGGAATATCTTTATGAGCCCGCGCTCGAGTGCCCTCTTGTATATCGAGATCGCAGCAGGAACGACCTCGGTCCGTATGCGCACGGTGTGGCCCTTGATCACGCGAGCCGCTGACTCTAGATCCTCCATCTTTGCGCCCGTGCATGATCCGAGATACGCCTTGTCGAGCTCGACAGAGGGCGCCTCGCGCACAGTCGAGACGTTCTGCGGCGAGAATGGCCGTGCCACTAGCGGCTCGATCTCTGAGGCATCGTACTCGCGAACCTCGGCGAATGAGGACTCGTCGGCCCGCTCGATCGCCTCCGTGCCGCCGCAGCGCGCAGCCGCCTGCGGCGCGCCGTGGGCCGTGAGATACTCGCCGACCTTGGAGTCTGCCTCGACTATGCCGTTCTTGGCGCCGGCCTCTGTCGTCATGTTTGTGAGCGTGAGGCGGTCCTCGACGGACATTGCGGCGACTGCCGTGCCGCCAAACTGCATCGTGCGGTATGTCGCCCCGTCTGTCCCAATGTCGCCGATTATTCGCAGTATGACGTCCTTTGCCATGGTGTGGGCCGGCAGGGTACCGTTGATCTTTAGGTATATCGTCTCGGGAACGCGAAACCATATCCGGCCGTTGAGTATGACGTATGCCATGTCCGTGTGTCCCAGGCCGCACGCAAACGCGCCGAGTGCGCCTGTCGTGTTTGTGTGCGAGTCACCGCCGACATAGACGTCGCCCGGCATCACCATGGCCTCCTCGTGCGATATTGTGTGGCAGATTCCGTGCTGGCCGAGGCCGTACTTGAAGTGGCGCCGTATGCCGTGCTTTTTGGTGAACGCCGAGAGCTTTGCGGTGTTCTCGGCGGACGCCTTTTCGGCTGATGGCACAAAGTGGTCCTCGGCGACCCATATGCGCTCGGCGTCCCACACCTTGCCCGTCTCTATTCCCTCGCCTTCGAGGCGCTCGAGGACCTTGATGACGCCGGGGCCGGACACGTCATGGAGCATTGCGCTATCAACGTTGGCAAACACGACATCGCCAGGTGAGACCGAGTCCCTTCCCGAGGCGCGCGCAAGTATTCTCTCCGTCGCGTTCATGGCGCAGAGATTGTCCCGCTTGTGATAAAATGGTTTCTGATCTCGGCCATTGCAGATGCGCCTGCGGGCACGCAACGGCAAGTCATTTGCCTGCGCACCATGTCTGCGCGTGGGCAATAGTCTGTGTGGCACCGGGCCATTGCCCAGGCCGCACGCATGATCTCGCATCGCGCGCCAGACTGGCATGCGCGAAAGCCGCACATAGACCCGTTGCCGCCCTATGTTCGCCGCCCTCGCCTAGGGAACCCACGCCGTGCCGTTGAGGAGCGGCCAGCAGCCCCACGGCTCGATGGCAAACGCTGGGTCTATTGGCTCATATCTGCTGCTGTACAGCCACACAGGGATCTCTGCCACAAGCATGATGTCGTGGAGCTCCCTGACCACCCCGTCAGCCGTGCGCTCGTCATCATTGATGCCCCTGATGTAGATGTCGTTGGCTTTCGCAACGTCAGACACCTTGACACTAACGTTGAACTGCGTTCTGTCCAATTCAGGGACTTTCACCGGGGCCAGGGTGCCGTTCACCAGCGCATGTGACTCCCCCTCCAGAGCCACCAGGAATCTGCCCGCATCTATGTGAAACGTCACGTCATCCGAGTGGAATGCGGTCGCCCTGAACACCAGCTTGCCAGAGAACGGGAGTAGCTCCGGCACTGACGAATAGGTGCCCGTAACCTTGGTGAAGATGTAGTCTAATTCGTCATATTGCTTGATATACAGCACATTGTCCGGAAGATACACTTCGGGGTCAACAGGCGCATAGGGGTCAAACGTCGACTTGGCGTGATGATGACGATTGAGCCATTGTGGTCCCGGAGCAGCGGTATATGTGCGTGCAGGTCTGTCGTCAAAGTCTGCCCTGTTTCCTGTGTATGGGTTTATCAACCGTGCCCCCTCAAAGCTGTCCGAGTCGGTGACGTGTCGCATATAGTAGTGCACCCTATCGTCTCCCGGCACGTCGCACAGGATGACCCATTGTGGCACCTCCGTCCCAAACGACGCACGCGTGTGGCATCCCCACCAAGATCGCTCCCCGACCTCATAGGGATGGCTGCCGTCAGGGTAAATGATTGCGGCACTCATCATTGACGTGCCCTCTATCGGCGGCACGCCTGACATGGCGGGGCGCACCGACCAGTCAAACCTGCGCACGTCCTTGTAGTTATGGCTGTCCACGCCCCACGTGTCCTCGGTGTGTGGCGTGGCTGGACACATCGGCTGGTGCGCCTGGGCAACGAGGCGCGGCGGCAGCGGGGCGCCTACGGCGGACCTGCCCTCCACTGCGTGCGGGAGGCCGCCGGCGTGGCCCTGCGGTCGGCTGGCCGCATCAGCGGAGAGCACGCGCAGCAAGTACGTGTCCCACTTCTCGCCGTGCGCGTCAAAAGCGGCGATCGCCACTGTGCGCTTGCCGGCGGTGGACTTGTCCACCATGATCATCGCCGTCCCGTCGCCGTGGTTCACTAGGACAGGCAGCGAGCCAGCCCCCGCCATGGGATCCGGCGGCGCAGTCTCGAGCGTCTCGAGCGCAAAGGCCACCGCACCGTCCTCGGCATCCGGCGAGCGCAGCTCCAGGCACGCGACACCCGGCGACTCGGCGAGGTCTATATGCCGCACCGGCACGCCGCCGAGGAGCACCTCTAGCTCGGGCTCGGAGTTGTACGCGTCCTCGCCATCCCTCGGATCACCGTTGGCACCAGGATCCGTCGAGGCGGCGGGCAGGATGCGCAGGAGATACACGACCCTCGACTCGCCGCGCGCGCCAGACGCAGTAACCTCCACGAGTCGCTCTCCGGCAGCAGACCTGTCCACGGTGACTGTGGCCATGCCGTAGCCGTGGTCGACCAGCGCAACCTGCGCGTCGCCCACTGCACCGTCCCGCGCCGCCCAGTGCGAGACACGGAGAACCTGGAGCGAGAATGACACGTCGTCATCGCCCCCGGCGTCAGTGGAGCGAAGGGCTATCCTGTAGGGCTCGCTAGACGCGGCAAACGCCACGAGCGTGCCCTTGGGCTCGCAGGAGACTAGTGCCTCAAGTCCCGGCGCGCCGCCGGACTGCGCCAGCGCTGCAGGCGCAGCGGCCATGGCGATTGTGGCCACAATGGCAGCCGCGGCGAGGCCTCGCACGCTACCCCGACGCCCCCGCGCTCGCCGGGGATATGCAGATGACGTGCAGACCCCACTCCTCGCCGTGCGCGTCGGCGGCCATGAACTCTACGACGTACTCGCCGACGACTGACGTGTCCACGCCTACTGTGGACGTGCCGTCGCCGCGGTCGGCGAGCGTGAGCGGTGAGTCGAAGTCTTCTGGTAGCCACCCCTGAGCCGTCTTGACCACGCGGGCAGAGAGCGTGACGTCATCACCCTCGGGATCCGTGGCGCGCATAGAGATGCCGACCGGCTCTGGACACGGCGAGCGCCACGGTGACTGCCAATGCAGGCGCAGGACCGGCCATGCGCCTCAGTGCGGTAGCGAGCCCCATGCGATACTAGAGGACTCGGCATTATATAAAGAGAGGTTGTGGTTGCGGCATGGCATATTTCATGGGTTTGGCCGTAAATGCACACGGCCAGGACGCGCCTTTGTGCCCCACGAGGCCGACTTGCCATCTCCTATGGAACCCAGGCTGTGCCGTCGAGTGACGGCCAGCATTCCCATGGCGTTATGGCAAAGGCCGGATCTATTGGAGCATACGTGTGCTTGTTGGGCACAGAGACGGGTATACTGGCGACGAGCGCGACCTCGTGGAGCTCCTTGACTACCCCGTCTCTCGTGCGCTCGTCGTCGTTTATGCCCCTGATGAAGATGTCGTTGTCTTTTGCAATGTCAGACACCCTGACGCTGACGCTGATCGTTGTGTAGAACGAGGTCAATCCCGCCCATTCGACACTCAACGGAACCAAGGTTCCGTTTACCAGCGCGTGTGACTCCCGCCCTGACACGTCGAGCACGCCCTCTTTCGCCCTTATGTGGAACGTCACGTTATCCTCATGGAATGCGGTCGCCCGGATCACCATCCTGTCGGAGAACGGGAGGAGCTCTGGCACCGAGGAGTATGTGCCGTCGACCCTGGTGTAGATAGAGCGGGCATAGTAATCCGGTTTTACAAACAGTTCGTTGTACGGAACATACGCGTACGGGCCAAATGGTCCGTAGAGTTTGGACTGTGTGTACGCAGGATCGTCAGAATGAACCCTGAGCCAGTGTGGTCCCGGAGCTGCGGCATAGGTGTGAGCCGGACCACTGTTATAATCTGCAACGTTTCCCGTGTACGGGTTTGTACGCCACGGGGCGCTGGCATTATCCGACGCTTCGGCATTTCTGATATAGTAATGTGTCCTGTCATCGCCCGGCACGTCGCACAGGATGACCCACTGGGGCACCTGCGTCCCAAACGACGCGCGCGTGTGGCATCCCCACCAATATCGCTCTCCGACTGTAGAGGGAGAGCTGCCGTCAGGGTAAATGATCGCAGCATCCATCTTTGACGTGCCTTCTATCGGCGGCACGCCGGACATGGCGGGGCGCTCGGACCAGTCAAACAAGGGCACGTGAACGTTGTCATGGTTTTTCACGCCCCACGTGTCCTCGGTGTATGGTGTGTCTGCGCACATCTGCTGGTGCGCCTGGGTCACAAGGCGCGGTGGCAACGGGGCACCAGCAGCAGACCTGCCCTCCACGGCGTACGGGAGTCCGCCTGCGTGCCCCTGTGGCCGACTGTCCGCATCGGCGGACAGCACGCGCAGAATGTACCAGTCTAGCTCCTCGCCGTACGCATCAGAGACGCCGATCTGCACGGTGCGCTCGCCGGCAGCAGACTTGTCCACCATGACCATCGCCGTCCCGTCACCGTGATCCACAAGGGTCGGCGGCGCTCCGGCGCCGGCCAGGGGATCCAATGGCGCAGTCTCGATCACATTGAGCGTAAAGTCCACCGCGTCTCCCTCTGCGCCTGGAGTGCGCAGCTCCAAGCACGCGACTCCGGGCGACTCGGCAAGGTCCACGCGCCGCACCGGCACGCCGCCGAGGAGCACCTCGAGCTCGGGTTGATAGTCGTGCGCGTCCTTGTTGGCCTGTGAGCCACGATCGGCGCTCGGCTCCGACGGGGCGGGCAGGATGCGCAGCAGGTGCACGGCTCTAGACTCGCCGTGCACGTCAGACGCAGTCACCTCCACGAGACGCTCGCCGGCAGTAGACCTGTCCACGGTGACTGTCGCCATGCCGCCACCGTGGTCGACTAGCGCAACCTGCGCGTCGTCTCCGGCGCCGTCCCGCACTGGCCAGTGCGAGACCCGGAGAACTTGGAGTGAGAGCGACACCTCGTCGTCTCCGGCACCAGTGGCGAGCAGGGCGATCCTGTAGGGCTCCGGAGACGCGGCGAACGCTATGAGCGTGTCCTTGGGCTCACAGTCGACGAGCGCCTCGAGTACCGGCGCGTCGTCTGCCTGCGCTAGCGCTGCAGGCGCGGCGGCCAATGCAATTGCAGCCGCCATGGCAGCCACGGCAATCGTGGCGAGGCCTCGCACGCTGTCCCTGTGTCCACTCACGTCTCGACGGGCACCGTAATGGCAAATGGAGTGGTAGGATCGAGCCCATTTGACCAAATGGACAGGGATGCGGGCACCATGCCCCATGTGCGACAATCCAATTAAATAATGCGCGACTGACACGTGTCCCGTAATGGAGGACTTTGGGGGCCGAACCGCGCTCATAACCGGCAGCGGGACAGGGATCGGCCTGGCAATATCAAAGGCCATGGCCGAGCGCGGGGCCAGCATAATCATACTCGGCAGGCGTCGCGAGCCGCTCGAGGCCGCAATGCGCGAGCTGGAGGCAATTGCGGCAAAGGCGGGGCGCGGCGGCAAGGTCAGGATGTTCCCCGGCGTTGACGTGGCAGATGCGGGCGCAGTCACAAAGATGTTCGACGAGCTGGAGCGTGACGGCGCAAGGGTCGACATTCTGGTCAACAATGCCGGCGTCTCCGGACCTGTGACGTGCTTTGCCAACGCGTCCGAGGAGGACTTCGAGTCCGCAGTGGCCATACACCTGACTGGCACGTTCTGGACATCAGCGCAGGCCATGAGGGTCATGGGCAAGGGCGGCATCATTCTGACGATAACGACGTTCTTTGCCGAAGAGCGCCCACTCGAGCAGAGGCCATACAGGTTCAGGACGCCATACACTGCGGCCCAGGGCGCAAAGAACCGCCTGGCCGAGGCCCTCTCAGTAGAGCTCGTGGAAGAGGGCATCATCTCGATTGCGACAAACCCCGGACCGGTCCACTCTGATCGCATATACAAGACGGTGTACCCAAAGGCTGCCGCAGAGTTTATGCGCGTTGGCGGGTTTGGCGACATGCCTCCTGCAGACGTCGAGCGCGCGTGCGCCATACTCTTGCCCGCACTAGGCGAGGATGAAAAGACCGTAAAGGCCGCATCCGAGCAGGCAGCATCCGAGGTGCCATCAGGTGACGCCGGCACCATGGCGTCCCTGCTCGAAAAGGTCTCAAAGGTGGCCGAAAAGATACAAAAGAACACGGCAGGCATGATAGCCGACGGGCAGTTCCTCTCACAGGACCAGGTCGCCCTCACAGTCGTTGCGCTATGCGAACCGCGACTTGCGGCGACTATCAACGGAAAGGTAATCCCCGGCGACAGGGTGTTCTATCCGGTGAGGCCGCACATTGGCGGGCCGGCACCGCGAGTTGAGGCCGGCGACCTTGGCGGCAAGGCAGTCGTTATCGTGGTCGGCGCAACAGACGCCGCAGGCTGCGATGCTGCAGTAGAGCTCGCCAAGAGGGCAGAGTCGCGTGGCGGCAAGGCAGTCATTGTAATTGGGGCCGGCGTGCCGCCGGACATGCGCGCAGGACTCGAGGCGTTCCATTCGCACACGGCTGACATCACAAAGGCCGAGGAGGTCTCGCGGTGGCTCCAGGCCGCATCATCGATGACCGGCGGCATCGCCGGAGTCGTCCACGTCACGGGCAACGTTCCGGCCGGCTCGCGCCTCTGCTCCCTTGACAGGGCCGGCTGGGACGCGCTAGTCGAGAGGTTTCTGTGCGGGCCGGCCCGCACGATGCGCGCCGGAATGGAGGCCATGGTTCCCGGCGGCGGCAAGGATCCGCGCCTGTATGGCGGGGCCGGCGGCGCACTCGTGCTAGTCGGGCCCTCACTGCCGTCTGGCAAGAGGGCGCCCAGGGCAGAGTCTGCGCGCGCCGAGGTCTTTCGCGGCGCGCTGAGGCCGTTTGCGGCCACGGTAAACCAGGAGCTCGCCGACGTGCTAGGCGCAGGGATGAGGGCGTTCGTGGCCCTTCCGGGCTCGGCTGGCGGGGCCGAGGCGAGCACCGAGAGGATCGCCGACGTGCTCGACTATGCGCTATCTGACGGTGCAGCGTCCTCATCAGAGGTCGTCTTTTGCACCGACGAGTCGCGCTCCTAGGCCTCGCTCACCGAGTCGAGTGCGAGCTTTATTGCCGCGAGTCCCATGATTACAGAAGCGAGTATGCGGAGCGGGCGATCCTGCGCGCGCGCTGACATGCGCGCGCCAATGTACCCGCCAGCCATTGCGCCGGCCATCAGGAGCATTGCCTGGTAATAGTCCGTGTGGCCCAGGATCGTGTGCGAGATGACGCCGGCAAACGAGACTGGAATCAGTATCGCCTGCGACGTCGCGACTGCATCGCGCATCGTCAGCCCAAGGATCGCCAGAAGGAGTGGGACGAATATGATGCCCCCGCCGATGCCAAAAAAGCTCGACATGACGCCTGCAAAAAAGCTCGCAGACATCCCAAGTAGCGCAAATGGAGCTGCAGGTGGCGTATCTGAGCTCATGACGCGCTGGCGCGTCATCATGTAGACGATGCACGCGATGAGAAGGACCGCAAGGAGCGCCTTGAAAGCCGACGGGAGTATCGCATCAGCCGCAAGTGCGCCGACGGCCGTGCCCGGCACGGCAGCAACGGTGATGCGAAAGAGGGCACGGGTGCGAACCCGCCCCTGCCTCCAGTACGACACAGTCGAGGCCGCCGCGTTGCCAAGCGAGACAAAGAGGCTGTTGGCCGCAGCCACTGCCGGCGCAAATCCAGCCGAGACTAGAACCGGCGTCACAATGAGGCCTCCCCCAAGGCCGACCATAGAGCCGACCATGCCAGCTGCAAGGCCGAGCAGGACGAGCCACGAGTCCTCGATCATGGGGTGCAGTTGGCGCGGCACTCGTCATAAGCCTTCTTGATGCGACACGGCATGGCAGGCGGCCATGCGTTAAATACGACCCGCCATCCAGTGCGCAACATGGAAGACCCCGAGGTCGAGGCGATCATGCGACAAAAGATGCGCAGGATGGTCGAGGAGGCATCCAGGCCTCCCGAGCCGGCCGGTGTTGTCGAGCTTGACGCAGCCTCATTTGATGCGGCAATAAACGGCGAGCTTCCTGTCATTGTGGACTTTTGGGCAGAGTGGTGCGGCCCGTGCAGGTCAATGCATCCTACAGTGGAGGCCATTGCTTCCGAGCTCGCCGGCCGCGTACGAGTCGCGCGCGTCAATATCGACTCTTGCCAGCCCGTCGCGCAGCGCCTTGGCGTCCAGTCGATACCCACGTTCATCGCGTTCTCAAAGGGCCGCGAGGTCACGCGCGCAGTCGGGGCGATCGGTGCGGCCGGCTTGCGTGGGCTCGCCGCGCGTGTCACCTAGTACGCGTATGCTGCATCACGCGCGCGCTGCGCCTCGACGACCTCGTTGAGTGCGGTCTTTTCGTCACTCGACAGGCGGTGCAGGAATGCAGCGAGGAGCTTTTTTGCCTCAGAGGATGTCGGCAGCGTATAGTATGTCGTGCCCTCTATGAGCTGCCGCCCGATAGTCACGCCATTGACCGAGCATGCGAGCTCCTCGCCGGCGCGCGCCGAATCCACGGGCTTTTTGTCGCGCTGGAGCTGGTGTATCGTGCCCACGCGCCTCCCCGTGGGATCCATAAACTGGACCTTTTGGCGCAGCGTGCCGACATCGACGCGCACACCAAAGACGGCCGGTCCGCTGTTGCGAAACGCGCACCCTTCAAGGAACGTAAAGCGCGAGATTGGCGTGATCTCGGAGAATATCGCATCCTCAATGTTGGCCGAGTCCTCGCCGACCCACCGCGTGTACGAGTCGACTAGCTCGTATATCACGCGGTTCTCAAATATGCGCACATGGTGGACTGCGGCCTCCTCGCGCGCATCAGGCAGAACCTTGACGTTGAACGCGAGTATGACGCCAAGGTGCCTGTCGCGCTCCTTGATCGCGCGGGCCTCGGCGACATCGCGCTTTGTGACTGCCCCAATGTCTGCCTTGGATACTGCCGTGGCGCCCGAGGAGATCATCTCAGTCAGCGCCTCAAGGGAGCCTATCGTGTCGCACTTTACAATCACGCCAGTGGTCTTTGTGTCGATAAAGACCGAGCCTATCTCCGAGATGATGGCTGACTTGTGCCGCTCAATTGCGGCGTCATCAGATGCAACATACATTGTGCTGCCCGGCAGGACGCCGGCAAGTCCGGGTGAGGCTATCTTTACTCCGGCAGCGGCATCGACTCGCTCGACTGGAAGAAAGCGGTCGCGCGGGTCGCGCATCTCGTCGAGCGGTTTCGGCAGGAGTATTGCGCGCGGGCGCGTGGATATGGCCGAGTCGCGCGTCGCGGCAATTACCGTGTCGCCCATTCCAAGCGAGCCGTCAATTAGCATGACGTTGGCCGTCTCGCCGAGGCCGGGCTCGTCATTGACCTCAAGGACGATCCCATGGGACTCTTTTGATGACTGCTCGAGGCGCTTTTGGAGGTACTGTTGCGCAAGGCCCACGAGAACCGTGAGGAGCTCCGGTATGCCGACTCGCGTGCGCGCCGAGACCGGAACTATGGCGACCTGCCGCTTAAAGTCCCCGACGCGCCAGAACGCTTCTGACTCGTATCCCAGCACCGAGAGCGAGCCGACTACTGCGTATATCTTTTCATCAAGCGTCGCGCGCATCGACTCGCCCTGTGCCTTTAGCGACTCGGTTATCGACTCGGTCTCTGTGTTTCGCCATCCGCCTAGCGCGTCTACCTTGTTTAGCGCGACCACAAAGGGCACGCCGCGCCTGCGCAGTATGTCGAGGCTCTCATTGGTCTGCATCTGAAAGCCCTTGTTGGCGTCCACTACGAGGATCGCAATGTCAGCAGCCGAGCCCCCGCGCGTGCGCAGGTTGCGAAAGACCTCGTGGCCCGGCGTGTCGATGACGAGCAGGCCGGGCACCTGAAAGTCAGATGACTCTAGCCGGCCATACAGCGAGCCGCATGACTCGCGAAGCGTCTCGG
This sequence comes from Cenarchaeum sp., assembly GCA_963692915.1. Lineage (GTDB taxonomy): Archaea > Thermoproteota > Nitrososphaeria > Nitrososphaerales > Nitrosopumilaceae > JAHRAL01. The sequence continues at coordinate 259,135 of OY843584.1, read as the reverse complement.
CCGGCAAAAAGCTCGCGCCTATGTGCTGCGTGATGCCGCCGGCCTCGCGGCCCTGCACGCCCGTGCCGCGAACCGTGTCAAGCAGGGACGTCTTGCCCGAGTCTACATGGCCAAGGACGGCCACGATTGGCTGCCGAACGCGCATGGCCGATCACCCAAACACCACACGAGACTCTCTGTCAAAGCTCGGCTCTGAATCCGAGGCGTGTATGATATTATCAGTAAAGCCGAGGCCAAAGTCGCCCCTGACCGAGCCGGGGGCCGCCTCAGATGACTTTGTCGCGCCGATCATGAGGCGCGTCGCCGCTATGGCGTCGTTGCCCTCGAGTATTGCCGCCACAACGCGGCCCGACGTCACAAACGACACGAGCTCGCCAAAAAAGTGCTTTGAGCTGTGCGGTGAATAGAACTCTTTTGCCTGGTCTTCTGAAAACTGGAGCATGCGAAGCTCGGCAATCGCAAAGCCCTTTTGCTCAAAGCGCGCCAGCACTCTGCCGACTAGTCCCCTCTTGACTCCATCAGGCTTTATCACAATGAGCGTGCGCCCGCTGCTCAACTACGGCGTATCCCTCCCTTTACGTACTTTTTTGTCCACTTTAGCTTGCGAGGATCACGCTTTAGCACAAGCATGTTCTTGCGGCATTTTGAGGAGCAGAGCCACAGGACAGTCCCGTCATTCTTTACGAGCATCGTTCCTGACCCCTTGGCCACCGGACGGTTGCAAAAGCTGCATGGCTTGACTAGAAGGCTCAACGGCATTCACCTACTTTATCTTCTTGGCCTCGCGCTCTGTCTCGCGCAGCATGAGCGTGTCGCCCATGCGCACAGACCCCTTTATGTTGCGCGTGAGAATGCGACCCTGGTCGTTCCCGCCAAGTATCTTTACGCGAACCTGTATGACCTCGCCGGCGATGCCGGTCCGGCCCACGATCTGGATCACCTCTGCTGGAGTTATCGAGTCATCAGTGGAGGTGACTGCCTTCATTTGGAATCACTGCCGCCCTTTAGGCCAGTGATTGACTCTATGACCTGCTCGACTATCTGCTTTGACTCGCCCGGATCGATTATTGCCGCAGCGGCTGCGATGATGTCTATGCCGAGGGCCTTGCCAAGATCCTGCTTTGAGGGCACGAACGCATAGTGCGCGCCCTGCTCCTCGCAGAGTATCGGGAGGTGCGCGACGACCTCTGGGGGCTCGACGTCCTCGGCGACTATGACGAGCTTGCTCTGGCCGCGCTCGATGGCCTTTGTGACCTCGTTGGTGCCCTTTTTGACCTTGCCCGTCTGAGCCGATGCCTTTACGGCCTCGAGGATTGGGCTCACGAGGTTTGAGGGCGTTTCGAACTTGACATAGTATGACTTTGCCATTTTACCGAGCGCACGGGCGCGCTAGAGGGGTTAAAAGTGTTGGCTGGGTCATAGTTGGCCATGCGCCCCGGAGAGACCCGAGGAGCTCACAAATCCACCTGATATGAGCAGGTAGGACAGCCCCCCCAACGCGGGGCTGCCGAACCCTAAGCAGGGGTAACTGTATACGTCCTGCCTAGGCACGAGGGCATCAGCAGATCATTTAACCCTTTATTCCCATTCAGGCGCATTCCGGAGGCGCAGCACGCCATGCGACAGGGCACGTGCGAGCCCCAAAAGTCGCATCCCCACCAGCCGACCCCGTCGACTGTGGCGGCCACTATCCGAGCGAGTCAGCAACCATTGCCGAGTACCTAGCTAGGAGCTCCTCGAGGCCAGATGACGAGTCAGACTCGGCGTATATGCGCACGATGGGCTCGGTTCCGCTGCGGCGTGCCATGACCCAGCGTCGGTGGCCCAGGCGAACCTTTACGCCGTCGCGCGTGTCCGCATCGGGGTGCGCAGCCTTGATGGCCGCAAGTGCCGACCCTGCGCGATCCGGTGGACAGCGCACGCTCGTCTTGGCGGTGAACGACTTTGGGAGCGCAGCGACTGCCGAGGAGAGTGGTGCTGACTCGGCGAGGGCCTCGAGCGCAAGTGCTGCGGCCATGCAGCCGTCGCGAACCGGAAGGTGTGGACCGTACATGAATCCGCCATTCTCCTCAAAGCCGGCGAGTGCGCCGCGGCGTGCCATCTCGCGCGAGACTGTCACGCTGCCGACACCGGTTCGGATCACGCGCGAGTGGGAATTTTTGGCAATCTCCTCTATCGCGTCACCAGAGTTTATCGGTGTGACAATCTCAGATGACTCGTTGCGTTGCAGGAGATGAGTTACGAGAAAGAGTGCCGACGTGTCACCGCTTAGAATGTTGCCGCGCTCGTCGCACATCATGCTTCGGTCACCGTCCCCGTCAAACGCCACTCCAATGTCAGCACCAGAGTCGCGAACCGCATCTGACAGGGACGACAGGTTGTCAGGTCGCGGTTCCGGACCGCGCCCAGAAAAGTTTGGGTCAATCTCATCATTGACGCAGGCCACATTGTCACACAGGCCAGACAGCACGTCCCTGGCGGCGGCTGCCTGTGCGCCGTTTCCAAGGTCGAGCGCAATGCGCAGTCCAGAGCGCGCGATCGCCGCAGTGTCGACCATCGACGCGATGCCGCGCCGGTATGTCTCAAGCGCGCGACCCTCGACAGACGCAGCACCCCATGTCGAGGCCGCACGCCATGAGCGCGCGCGATAGATGCGCTCAACGGCGGCCTCGTCATCGCGTGAGGCCTCTATGCCGTCATGCCAGACCAGCTTTAGCCCGCCATACTCGGGCGGGTTGTGTGACGCAGTTGCCATGATCCCGCCGGCATATCCAAGGTTCCTGACTGCAAGCTGCAGGCATGGCGTCGGGACAAGGCCGGCATCGGCGCACGCAATGCCCGCATAGCGAAGAGACGAGAGGACCATCGAGGATATGGGCCCGCTCGTGTCGCGCCCGTCACGGCCAACTAGGACAGGGCCGCGCCCGATGTGGGTCGCCATCGACATGGCGATATCGTGGATATCGCCCAGGGTCAGGCCCTCGCCGAGAATCCCGCGCACGCCGTTGGTGCCAAAGAGGCCCATGAAGCGGCGTGCCCAATATAGATAAATTTGTGTTTTGCGCACGCGTGGGCGCGGGAGTCGCCAAGCCAGGTCAACGGCGCAGGGTTTAGGTCCCTGTCTCTTAGGGGTACGTGGGTTCGAATCCCACCTTCCGCACCAAAACCCCCTTTCGACGGAGGATTGCGGATCGTGCCGCCAGGGCCACGCCGGCCGGCGCGGCGACGTACATGCCGACGTTTAGCGCAATGACGGCCAGGCCGAGGGCCAGGACGCCAGACTCCGAGCCGTCGGGAGCCATCGACATTATCGAGAGTGACATGACCATCGGCGTGATCGCCGCGCGGACTGCTGCGCGCAGCTCGGGGCTCTGCCTCTCCCAGTCCGCAACTGTCGGCGAGAACGTGTAATAGATGCCGTTGAACGCCGACATGAACGACGTGCCTGACGCAGTCGTCAGGAGCGTCGAGTCGCGAACCTCGCGCAGTGCCTGGACATGTGGCGCAAGCTCCGTCCCGTACGCAGCAGTCGCTATGAGGCAGCCGCCCACGGCCGGAGCCGGAACCGGCGATGACTTTATTGGCGCGCACTTGCCGTCGATCATCTCGGTGCCCGGCGCACATGAGATGGAAGCAGGCTTTACGTATCCGGTCGCCTGCTCTATCGTGAGGTCGGGGAACGCCGAGTCAAACCACTCACTGTATGTCGTATCCGTGTTGTAGCGCTCGACATATGTTGCCGGATCGTCACCGGCAGTCATATAGGGGACAAACGAGGGGTCGGGGTCGGGCTGCGGGGCAGCGGCCAGCATAATCGGCACGTCTGCAGCCAGTCCGGCTGCCTGCTGTATCGTGAGGTCTGGGAACGACGTGTCAAACCACGCCTTGTAGGCGGGGTCTGAAAAGTATCTGCCGACATAGACCTGCGGGTCGTCGCCCTGCGTCATGTAGGAGACGAACTTTGGATCCGGATCAGGGTCCGGAAGCGGGGCGGGAGCCGCTGGTGCAGCCGGTGCCGCAGGTGCCGGCGCGGCTACGGCAAGGCCGGCTGCCTGCTGTATCGTGAGGTCTGGGAACGACGTGTCAAACCACGCCTTGTACGCGGGATCCGAGGCGTACCTGTCGACGTAGACCTGCGGGTCGTCGCCCTGCGTCATGTAGGGGACGAACTTTGGATCCGGATCAGGGTCTGGGAGCGGGGCGGGTGCCGCGGGTGCAGCAGGTGGTGCGGGTGCCGCGGGTGCCGGCGCGGCCACGGCAAGGCCGGCTGCCTGCTGTATCGTAAGGTCTGGGAACGACGTGTCAAACCACGCCTTGTACGCGGGATCCGAGGCGTACCTGTCGACGTAGACCTGCGGGTCGTCGCCCTGCGTCATGTAGGGGACGAACTTTGGATCCGGATCAGGGTCTGGGAGCGGGGCGGGTGCCGCGGGTGCAGCAGGTGGTGCGGGTGCCGCGGGTGCCGGCGCGGCCACGGCAAGGCCGGCTGCCTGCTGTATCGTGAGGTCGGGGAACGACGAGTCAAACCACGCCTTGTACGCGGCGTCCGAGGCGTACCTGTCGACGTAGACCTGCGGGTCGTCGCCCTGCGTCATGTAGGGGACGAACGTTGAGTCCGGGCCTGCAGGTGGCGGTGTGGCCAACGTGACTCCCAGCGCCTCGCGGATGTCAAGGCCGGCAAAGTTGCCGTCATACCATGTCTTGTATCCCGCATCGTTCTCGTAGCGGTCTATGAGCGACTGTGGCGTGGCTCCCTGAACCGTGGTGAGGAACTGTGCGCGCTTTGCCGCAAGCGGGTCAGGTGCCGGTGCAGGCTCTGGAGCAGTCGGCGTTGGCGTCGGTGTGGGGGCAGGCGTTGGCGCAGTGGTCGGCGGTGTCGGCTCGGGCGCCGCAGCCTTTGGCGTCACGGCAATCATGACAGTCGTGCCGGTGGACTGTTGCCCGTCTGTTGCCATCACCCTGATCTGGAATGACTCACCCTGCGCGTTGCGCAGCGTTTGCGGAGTCCACTCAAAGACCCCACGGTCGCTGATCGTCGCGCCGTCTAGCGCTATGCCCCCAAGGGTCCATGTGAGGCCTGTATACGACGATTCTGTCGGAGCCGCCGTAAACTTGAGCCTCGAGCCAACCTCGACGGACTGGTTGGGTATGGAGGCGATCACCAGCGGGCTCTCAAACTTTATGCTCGCGCGCTCGTTTCCGTACTCCATCTGCAGGGTGGCGGCGTTGGCGGCGCCCTGGTCGTTTGTGAACGCCTGTATGGTGTACACGCCGGCCCGCTTGAATGCGTCCCTGACGTCTATTGGCGAGATTGTGAACGTGTTAGTCGCCGTGGAGAGCCCGCTGCGAATCTTGGTGTTTCCGCTTGGCGGCTTTATCGCGATAGTCACGATCTCCCGGGTAGCAGCACCCTCTGTGGTTCCGCTGAACGTGATCCTGTCGTCCTTGTCATACGAGACGGCATCAGTCTTGATGGTCAGCACGCGCGACTCTGTGTCCGGACTCGTTCCCGACGGCGGCGTTGCAGGCTCCTGGCTCCCGCCTCCCTGTGTGGTCGGGGCAGGCGCGTTGGCAGGGGCTGCCTTGACGGCTATAATGACGTTCTTTGTCGCGGTCTGCTCGGTGTCTCCCGAGCCCACCTCGGCTCTGATCGTTACGGGGTGCTCCTCGGCAGATGTGCCGCTTCCCGCATCAGACTCGCTCGGAGTCCACGTGAACACGCCATCGTTGTCGATTCTGGCGCCTGATGGCTTTGTTGTCAGGCTATAGTCGACGTTGCCGAGCGAGGAGTCAGAGGGCGTTACGAGAAACGCGACCCTCGAGCCGGCAAATGTCTCCTGTCGCGGTATGTCCGCTAGCGCAAAGCGCGTGCCGGTGAACTCGGCCCTGTTGTTGCTGTATGTGAAATATGATGTGTGCGCGTTGTCGACCGTTTGCTCGACCGTGTACGCCCTTACAACGTATTCCCCAAGAGTATCAGGATCAAACACCAAGTTTACTGCCTGTGACGGCATCGTAAATGTGCCACCAGATGCGGTGGTGGTGGAAAGCACAACCACGGCTTGGGTTCCTGGCGAGCCAGATGCGGTTGGAGGCGTGATGCCGAGCCGCACTATGGTGTTACTTGAGCTCCCCTCAATCCTACCAGAAAACATGATCGAGTCGGTGTTTGTGTACGTGGTCTCGTCCGTGATAACTGACGTTACGCCAGTTCCTGATGGTGCCCGATACGCGCTCACCAGAATCTCGACGGTTTTTTCTGCAGTCTGCCCACGACCCGCCGCGACTATGGTGACCTCGTGTGGCCTAGACTGCACCTCGGATGTGATTGGCGTCCAAGTAAATTTGCCTGCCTCGGTGATGCGTGTGCCGTCTAGCACTGGAGCTTTTAGTGAGAACGTGACGCCATCATCGGATCCTTTGACCTGTGCGTTAAACGTCATTTCAGAGAACGCGGTGGCGGATCGGCGCGAGATGTTCTCTATTTCAAGCACTCCGCCGAGAACCGTCACCGTGCTGCCAGACTTGCTGACAAGGAGCGCCTTTGCGTCGTCCTCGTGTTGTGCACCTGAATGTGCCAATATCCTATACGTCCCTGCAGCACTAAACGCGTCATCTACAGGGATCGTGGCAAACTCAAACGTCTTGTCTCTTTTTGAGGTATCGCCGGCACAATAGTCAACACTGTTGCAGTCAATAGTGGTGTTGTCCGGCGACACGATCCTTAGCTGGATTAGTTCCCTGGGCTGGTTGCTTGTTCCGCTCAGTGTCATCGACGAGCCGGCCGCATACGAAGTCTCATCAGCCGTGAGCGTCAGAACCGCGGCCTCAGCCGGCGCCACAAGCGCGACGGCGGCCAGTGCAACAAGCACGGCCATCAGGGCAATCCATGAACTTGTCAACGCATCGCATTCGGCGTTTTGGTAATTATAAAGAGTGTGTAAACTTGTGGCATATCAAGCTAAAAGGCAGCTTACCATATGCCCGTCTGTCCCCTGATCCACGCCTAGCGCGCGCGGGGCAGACCCGCCACAGGCCATTTTTTGGTTTATATTCTGCCGTCCGGCGAGGCGGCCCTGATGGGCGAAAAGTGGGCCGACTATCTCGTCTCGGCAGTAGAGTACGGCGCAGGCCGCAAGATCGAGCGCGTCATGCAGCACGAGGACACCGGCGGGGAGCTCGGCGAGGGCACGATAATCGACCGCAGCACGCTGGCATCCAATATCAAAAAGGGCGTGCGCTATTCCACAGTCTTTGACGCAAACTCCAAGTGGAGGCTAGGCGACACGATAAGGTTCCACAGGGTCGGCTCGGGCACGGCCATACGAACCGACGCAAACAAGGTAGAGTACGACCTGCTCAGCATGCTCCCAGAGCTGAAATGAAGATAGAGTGCTCGGCGTGCGGGACAGACCTGTCCGGGGGGGAGATAATCTGCGCAGGGCGCCTCTGCACAAAGTGCTATAGAAAAAAGACCGGACTCGACTAGCCATAGCCGGGAATCTTTGCGATCTCAAAGCCCTCTGGCCTCTTTGAGAGCGGGCGCGTGGCGTCAATGCCGAGCTTTGATGTTCGAAGCCTCTTTTGGTCGCTTGACGGATCGAGGCTCGATCCGCGAACGTTGCGCGTCACGTGCAGTCCCTTGTCGGCCTGGAACCTTGTCGCCATAGCGTACTCGATCGACTCGGCCGAGTTGACATCAATGTCATCATCAACGACTGTCACCTGCTTTAATGACCTGTGCGCGCCAAATGTCGCGTCGATTATCCTGCGCACGCGCGTCGCGTGCGTCTTTTTGATCGCGACGGCGGCATGAAGCCAGTTGCATCCCCCGCCAGTCAGCGACACTGCGCGAACCGTTGACGGGAATGCCTTGCGGAGATGTCCGTCAATCTTTGACTCTGCAGGCATTCCCATGAGCAGTCTGTGCTCGCCGAATCCGGACAGTATGTCGTGGAATATTGCGCCATCGCGATGGTATATCCGGTCAACCTCCAGCACCGGCTGGCGCCTCTTGTGGTCATACGTGCGCAGCATCTCGACCATCCACTCCTCGCGCGTGACATCCTGCAGTATGCGCCCGTCAATCACAATCTCAGAGTGTGACGGGACCATCATGCGCGAGTATGCGCATCGTGACACCTCGAGGCCTCCGCCCATCATGGCATTGGCCATCGCAAGCTCGGCGCTGCCCCATTCTGCCTGGTATGCGCCGGCGACGAGGACCGCCGGATGGACGCCTATGCTCACCGAGACGCGCAGGTCCTCGCCGTGATCCTTTGCGTCCACAAAGCAGCGGTGGAGATGGCGGCCCTCGACCATGCGGATCGAGGCGCGGCGGGCAGAAAAGGGCATGATCCGGTGAAACGACATGTTCTGCGCGCGCGTCTCGGGGTTCTCGGCATGGACGACAGACGCCGTCATAAAGGCGCCTGGCTCCTTGGCAAAGTGCGTCACAACGGGCAGGGCTGCGAGCGTGCGCGTCGAGTTTTTGGCAAACGGCGGGGCGCGCGGCGACTCGCGCGGCGCGCGCGTGCGCCCCGAGACTGAGAATATCCTGCGGTGGATCGCCGGCTCGCGCGCGCCTATGGCCATGGCAAAGCGCGCGCGCGTCCCGACGAGGTTTGAGACGACGCGCAGGCGGCTCCCACGGACGCTCTCAAAGAGCGCAGCGTCCGAGCCCTCGAGGCGCGCAGTCTCGGCGGCGATCTCGTGGCGCGCCGAGACTGGCTTTGTGAACCTCTTTAGCGAGCGGGCACGGCGAACATCGGCGATGTACGTTCGCAGGTCCTGCATCAGACCATCTCCATGATACCCTGCATTATCGCGCGCGTTGCCTCGGCCGATATGCCCTGGCCGGTCGAGACGGTGACTGCCGCAATTCCGCGCGTGCGGCTTGCGACCATCTCGGAGACCATCTTTAGAAAGAGCGACTCTGTCTTCGCCGGTATGACCGGCGTCGTCACCGGAACCTGCGAGACGTGCATCGAGACTGTCATCGGGCCTATGCGAGGCGTGCTGCCCTCGTGAACGGAGACGAACGCGCCATTCTCAAAAGTGAGCACGCGGATGGAAAACTTGCGGCCTGCGGCCTCTACTGTGGACTCTGCATATGGCTGCCCCGCGTTCAACGCGCAGCATCACGCGCCTATGCCTTTACCTCGACTGCGTCAGCACCCGAGTCGGCCTGGACGCGCGCTCGCAGCTTTGCCTTGTACTTTAGGTTTCGCGGCTTTGTGCGAAGCCGATAGCCGCAGCAGGGGCACCAGAGTCCGGCCCACTTTATGAAGATCTCGCATATCTGGCACCTGCGCTGCCCCGTCGCGTAGCGTCCGCTACCGACTGGCTTTTGCGCCTTGTACCTCACACAGATTCCTTTGCACGTCATTAGTTTCCTATAGGAATTGAAAGTATATAAGGATAGATCAATATATTTTGCTGCCGGCAGGTTTTCACGAATAGGTATTTACAAGAATTTAGAGCTTGCGAACTGACCAATACAGTATTTGAGCCAATTTAATGTAAATAATATAGAAAATGATAACATAATATGTGATAATTTCAACTGTATTGACCCAGTCACGCCCAATGGCGCACCCACAAGTTCGGCGCGCCAGAGCCCTAGACTGAAACGATCTCGAGGACAGAGCCGACGCCGATGCCGTGCGCCTCGGCAAAGCCGGCGGTGGCCTCGAGGATATAGACAGTGTCGACTGGCGGGGCCAACGAGGTGCACGTTGCGGCCTCTAGGGCGCTCTGGCACGGGGGCACGTCGAGCTCGACGTGGACGAGGACGCCGTCAGCATCAAACCACATCATGTCAATGCCAAACTGCATGTTCATCATCCAGAGCGAGTGGCGAGCCGGCGTCTCAAATATGAAGATCATCCCCTCGTCGAGCGGCAGCGGATCCTGGAACATTAGGCCGCGCGTGCGGAGCGGGGGCGTGTCGGCGACCTGGACGCCAAAGAGATTCCCGTCGATGCGAACAGTCCCGCGCGGAAACTCGGTGGACTCTAGCTTGTGGTCTGCCGGTATGGTGAGTATGCCGGCCATGCCTATTATCACGGCGGCAATCGTAACCGGTATGAGAACCTGCGCCCTGCTCGCCATGCGCACGGCCGGCCAGAGTGTCTGCTTTAAACCATTAGAGACCCGGCAGGCGCGCCTAGAGCGTGCCGATATCGGACAGGGTGCTCGAGACTGACTTTACGCCATGGCCGATGTCCGATATAGTCGAGCCGTTGTACTTTGTATCCAGGTAGCGGCCTGCTAGGATCATGGGCGCGCCCACAGCCAGCGTGACTCCGGTTGGCTCGGGTATCCAGAGCATGATGAATCCGGCCTTTTGGAGCTTTTTGCCCGGAGCCGGTGCCCTCTGGAGCGCTCCGAGGGACTCGGCTGTGCCGCTATCACCCATACCGGCGACCTCGGCATAGAGTCCGGCGCGCCTCCGTGCCGACGAGGCACATGCGCGAATGCGCTCTAGCCTTGCCTTTAGGGGATCATCCTGCACTGTATACACCATTCATGCCCCGCATAATTAAGGCGGGATGATCGGATGGCATTACACATGGGTCAAAAATTGGTGACATGCGCAGGGGGACGCATCTTTAGGCCCACCCCATCACGGACGTGTCGCGCAGCTCTGCCGGATCCCCCACAAACGCTAAATTACAGCGAGCCAGCCGGGCTACCATGGCCAGGGATCGCAGCAGGAGGCTCGAGTCCATCAGGTCGGCCCACAAGGGCAAGCGGCCACGCACGACGGAGCGGATGGAGGACTATCTTGAGGTCATACTAGAGCTCGTAGAGTTCAAGGGGTATGCGACTACGATCGACGTATCGCGCTACATGAACGTGAGCGCGCCGAGCGCGACTAGCATGATACAGCGCCTTGATGACAACGGGCTCCTCCGCCACGAAAAGTACCGCGGCATAGACCTCACGCCGCGGGGTCGCGAGCTCGCCGAGGCCATACGCCAAAAGCACGGCACGCTCGTCGAGTTCTTTGAGATGCTCGGCATAGACCGCGACACGGCAAACATCGACGCCGAGGGCGTCGAGCACCACCTAAACCCAAAGACGACGAGGCAGTTGCGCAAGTTCGTCACATACCTCCACTCCAACCCGAGGGTCATCGAGGAGTTTATGGACTCTTGAGGTCCACGCGCACGCGCCCCTCTGAAAAGCCGCGCGCGACGTCGCGTCCCCCGCCGGAGTGTCGCGGCAGGCGGATTCGGCCCCTGTGGTCCACGCGAGACGTCGCGGCAATATCGTCGCCCACATAGATGTCAGCGTGCGAACCGGCGTGGCTGCGATCGACCTCCAGGACTAGAAACGCCTTTGACTCGTGGATGTCAAAATCGACGTCAGTGGCCCCATGGCCGCCCCGCCCACCCCTTGCATGGCGTGCGCCAGTCGACTCTACAACGTCAATGTGCACGTGGAGCTCGCGCTCCAGGGCGCCAATGTTCGAGCCTGAGCGCCCGATGATTGGCGCAATGTTCTCCTTTGAGACTGCAACGCGCACGCTGCCCGGCGAGACTATCTCGACTTGCGGGTCGTGGTCAAACCTGCGCATGACATCACGAACGCGCTCGCACGCCAGGTGGTCGACTCCGGACGGCTCGGCGCCACCAGTAACGGGCACGATCATGTTCTCCTCGCCAAACGCATAGACCTCATACGCAAGCTCGCCAGTCGAAAAGTCGTGGATCTCGATGACGGGCCTTGCGAGATCCTGCTCGGACATGCCCGAGGGAACCTTTACGCGCATGCTCAGCGAGTAGACGCTGCCCACGCGGCCGGCCTCGACGAAGGCGACGGTGTCAAGAACGTGCGGGATTATGCCGAGCTCTATCTTGCCGATAAACCTCTGCACGGCGTCTATGGGCGAGCTCGCGTGGACCACGCCGACCATGCCGACTCCGGCGAGGCGCAGGTCGGCAAAGACCTCAAAGTCCTCGCGCCTCCTGACCTCGTCGAATATCGTATAGTCTGGCCTCACTAGGAGCAGGAGGTCTGCCGAGTTTGCAAAGTCGCCATCAAGGCGCGAGTATTGCGTGATGGCATTTCCCACCTGCAAGTCGCGCGGGGACTCGAACGTCTTTACCGTCTTGCCCGAGGCCGCATAGTGGTTTGCGAGTGCCGAGGCGAGTGTCGACTTGCCCGAGCCCGGCGATCCTGATATCAGTATGCCAGACGCGCCAGAGGCGAGGCGCTCCCGAAACCCGTCAGGCATCTCATAGTCGGCCAGCGAGAGCGTGACTGTGGGGTGCACGATCGTAATCTCGGCGGCCTCGGAAAATGGCGGAAACGTCGCGGCTATGCGGTACGTCTCGTGCTGCACGACTAGCGCGCCGGGCAGCGAAATGTCCGCACCCGTCGAGCCGGCAATGCCCTCGACTAGCGAGAGCGCGCGCCTCATGTCGTCCTGTGAGAGCGTCTCCGTGCCCACCTCGACGAGTGACACGCTGCCCGGCTTTCCGCGCTTTGCCATTGGCGGCAGGCCCTCCTTTATGTGAACGCTCATCGTCGTCTCATCAAAGTACCGCAGAAACCACGGGCGCTCGCCCTGGCCCTGAACCCTGCACCTCTTGACTGCAATTCCGGCCGCCGCCGCCGCAAGCTCGTGCGCGCGGCTCGTCGTGCACAGGGTCGCGCCAGACTCGAGGGCGATCTTGCGCACCGTTGCCGCAACTGCTGCCCTGTCAGATGACGCATTGTCGGTGAACGGGGCGCCCTCCCCGACTACCCTGATCGACGTTCCGGCATCGGCGGCGTTGCGCTGGAGTTGCGCAATCTCGTCTAGTCCCCGCGTGCCGCGTGAGTCCCCCGAGGTCGCCATCGCGTGGAGCTCGTCGATCACTGCGGCCGGAACGACGATGCCCGAGCCCCGCAGCTCGCCGGACTCGAGCATCCGTCCAAGCTCCCCACTTGCCATGGCGCCTGCGTCGGCTACAACCTTGAGCATCATGGGACGGCACGCTTTGGGTCGTTATAACTCAATGGCGGCGACAAGTCGGCCACGGGGCAACTGACGGGGCAAAAGCTCAGCGCCACCTCACATCAGGGCTTGGCGCGCGTGATCGCCCCGCGTGGGCCTGAACCGGACGAGCGGGGCAATATGGTGAACGGGGCGCGCCGGCCTGTCCCGTCACCGGGCTCTAGGCCTCAAAATACGCATAATTTTTAAAAAGACCATCGTGTAATATGGGTCATGCCAGACGAGGAAGGAAAGGAGACGGAGGCCGAGTGGGCCACCAGGATGATCAGGGACTGGGATATCACCGAGCCGATGTATTGGACAAGAAAGAAAAAGCACGATCCTTTCGTGGATGCGAGGAAGAAGGAGGATCGAGAGATGCCCACAAGGATGGTCATGCCAGACGAGAACGGAAAGGAGACGGAGGCCGAGTGGGCCACCAGGATGATCAGGGACTGGGATATCACCGAGCCGATGTATTGGACAAGAAAGAAAAAGCACGATCCTTTCGATGACGAGAAGGAGAAGGGTTGAGAGACGGTCATAAGGATGACCAAAAACAGGATAGACTAGACACACACAACAGTGCCAAAAGGCAGAACGCCTAGGGCGAGCCGGACACTGCTGGCATCGTGAAATAGTACTCGTCCTCAAACGCATAGTCCTCCCTGCCCGTCCTGCGCAGGTGCTCAAGGTACTCCATGCACTCTGAGTGGAACGACTGGCCAGGGGCCACAGCGGCGGCCTTTTGTGAATCCATCGCCATGCGCTCACATGGGGTGGATTTTTCACCCACGGTCAGAAAAAACTTCACGGCGCGTTTATGGAATTTAGCTTGTGCCTGGCAGCATGGGCGTGAATGGCCACGTGCGGGCATTTTGGGCAGGTGCGCACGGACATGCGTGCCCCACAGCACCCCTCCACTACTTGGAATATATTGACGCGCGCGGCAGCACCGCAACGTTGGGCAATGTCCTTGTCGTGGGCTCTGGCGGTCGCGAGCACGCGCTGGCGTGGAGGCTCTCGAAGAGCAAGAGCGCAGGGACCGTGTACGTTGCGCCGGGCAACGGCGGCACGAGGAACAGCGTCGACATACAGGCCGGCGACATTGGCGCGCTAGCCGACTTTGCGCGCGAGAATGAATGCCTGACAGTCGTGGGCCCGGAGGCCCCGCTGGCAGCCGGCATCGCCGACGAGTTTGTCGCAGCCGGCCTGCGCATTGTCGGGCCCACGCGCGCGGCGACGCGCCTAGAGTCAAGCAAGTCATGGTCAAAGGAGTTCATGCTGCGCCACGGCATACCCACGCCATCCCACGCGTCATTTGATGACGTGGATGGCGCAGTCGCCCATGCAAGGGAGTGCGCCGGCCCACTAGTCGTAAAGGCCGACGGCCTTGCAGCCGGCAAGGGCGTGAGCGTCTGCTCGAGTGCCGCAGAGACCGAGACCGAGATAGTGCGCATGATGGGCGCAGGAGTCAGGCGCGTCGTCCTCGAGGAGCGACTCGAGGGCGTCGAGGCCTCGTTCATCGCGCTGTGCGACGGGACGACGGCGATGCCAATGGCCGCAAGCCAGGACCACAAGCGCGCAGGCGATGCTGACACCGGCCCGAACACGGGCGGCATGGGCGCGTACTCGCCGACGCCCTTTGTGGACGGCAGTGTTGCTGACTCTATACAATCTGGCGTCATAGAGCGCGCGATGGCCGGAATGCGCGAGGAGAGGATGCCGTTTTGCGGATTCATGTATGCGGGCGTCATGATCGGCGGGGACGGCCGGATTAGCGTTCTAGAGTTCAACGCAAGGATGGGGGATCCAGAGTGCCAGGCAATAATGGCGCGGGCCGACTTTGACCTCTATGCCTACCTTGATGCGGCCGCGCGCGGCAGGCTTGCGTCGATGGAGCCCATGCGCTGGAGTGCGCGCCACGCCGCATGCGTCGTGCTCGCCTCGCGCGGCTATCCCGGCCAATATCCCACCGGCGAGGAGATAACGGGGATCGGCGCTGACTCGGAGGCCACAGTCGTCTTTCACGCAGGCACCAGGCGCGAGGGCGGGCGCATACTCACGTCAGGCGGAAGGGTTCTTGGCGTCACTGCCCTCGGCGACACGCTAGAGGGCGCCGTGAGTGCCGCGTACGCGCGCGCGGAGCCCATATCGTGGGCATCAAGGTTCTGCCGCAGCGACATTGGGGCCGCCGGCATTGCGCGCACCTAGCGGCCCGAACGCAGAGTCCTCGGTCACCACCCAGTCAACGCTCATGTCATGCGCATCCTCGGGCAGCGAGCGCACGACCTGGATTGAAAATGCCAGCGCTATTGACACGCCGGCAAACCCCGCCAGAAACCTGTCATAGTGGCCGCCTCCGCGTCCGAGACGCACGCCCTCTCGCGTGAGGCCAACGGCCGGCACGATCGCAATGTCGGCGGTCCCGCATGGCTCACAGTGCGGAGCCGGCTCGCGCATCCCGAGGCCGCCGCGCACGAGGTCGTCCGGGCCGCTCACGGCGGCAAACTCTAGCTCGCCGTTGCGCACGCGCGGAAGGCACACGCGCCTTCCCTCAGAGAGCGCGCCGAGGACGACCCTGCGCGTGGGAAGCTCGCCCTCGGCTGACCAATAGCATGCGATGGTGCGCGACTCCTTGTATGCGCCGATGCGCACAAGGCGCCGGCGGACATGCTCCTCGCAGAGCGCGACCATGTCATGCGAGAGCGCATCGCGCCGCGCTCCAAGCGTCGTGCGCAGGGCGGCCTTTTTAGCTTCCACTGACATGGGCGATCATCGAGGCCGCAGTTACCGTGTTTTTCAGGAGCATTGCCACAGTCATCGGCCCGACGCCGCCGGGAACAGGCGTGATATGCGAGGCCTTTTCGGCCATCGGGCCATAGTCGGCATCGCCGGCAAGCTTGCCCATGTGCCTCTGGATTGCGGCGTCAATGACTACGGCGCCCTCGGCGACCATGTCCGGCGTGAGCTCAAAGCGCTGCCTGTCACCCACTGCGCTGATGACAATGTCGGCATCGCGCGTGTGGCGCGCAATGTCGCGCGTTTTGGAATGGCACATCATCACCGTCGCGTCTCGCGCAAGGAGCATCTGCGAGAGCGGCTTGCCTATGAGGTTGCTCCTGTTTATGATGGCCACGCGCGTGCCGGCGATCCCGATGTCATAATGGTCGAGCATCTCGATTATTCCCGAGGGCGTGCACGGCGCAAGGACCGCCTTTCTGACTGCGAGCATTCCGGCGCTAAACGGCGTCAGGCCGTCGACGTCCTTTGGCGGCAGTATGCGCGATGTCACCGAGAACTCGTCGATCTGCTGCGGGAGGGGAAGCTGCACGAGTATGCCGTGGACCGCGGCCTCGGAGTTGAGCGCGTCGATGACCGAGTCGAGCTCCGCCTGCGTGGTTGAGCCGGGGAGGCGGTGGTCGCGCGTCAGTATGCCGGCCTTTTTGCATGCGGCGTGCTTGTTGCGCACGTATGTTGCAGACGCCGCGTCATCGCCGACGAGAACCGTGGCCAGGCACGGCGACGTGCCGCGCTCGCGCAGGTCAGCTACTGCGGCGGCAACGCGCGACTTTACTGCGTCGGCCACGACGATGCCGTCCATCCTAGTGGCTGTCATCAGGCCAGGCGCGTCGTGCCGTTTCTATTTAACCCTTGGAGCGCGCCCTGCCGATTCGGCCGGCCTAGCGCTCGCTGTGGCGCGTCAGTCCGCGCGCAGTGCGCGCATCGATGCGCTCCTTGCTTGGCCTGTGCTTGCCTGTGACGATATAGTTTACCGCGTCGCTCATAAAGACAGCATGGTCCCCAATCCTCTCGAGGTATCTTAGGAGGAGGGCCTCGGCGAGTGCGCAGCGCGTGTCGCGCGACTCGATCAGGTGTCCCATGCGCTCGACGTATATCTTGTCGATAAACTCCTCGTCCTCGCGTATCTTTTGCGCGCGACGCACGTCGAGCTCGGCGAACGAGAGTATCGCCTCCCGGATGAGATGGCGAACCTTCTTTGAGGCCTCATAGAGCGCGGCGTTGCGGCACTCGGTGAGGTCGCCAAACGTGTCACGGACCTGCGCAATGTCATACGCGTAGCGCCCAAACCTCGAGAACGCATACGATATCTCCGTTGACGAGCGGATCATCCTAAAGTCATCAGCGACGGGCTGGAAGCGCAGGAGCATCTCAAACGTGAGATCCTCTACCTCATAGTACTTTGATCGTATAGAGTCCGAGAGCGCAATGACGCGGTTCATCGTGTCAGCACCCTCGAGGTACGAGTCCATCGCAAGCGATACCGACTCGACTACCATGTCGCCCATGCTCGACATCAGCAGCGAGAGTCGCTCCATGTGGGGCTCTATTAGCCTAGTCATCGCACATCACCCAAAGTTCCCCTTTACATACTGCTCGGTGAGCTCGTGGCGCGGGTCAGTGAAAAGCTTGCGCGTGTCACGAAACTCGACGAGGTCACCCATGTACATAAACCCCGTATAGTCAGACACGCGCACGGCCTGCTGCATGTTGTGCGTGACAATGATGACGGCAAGCTCGCGCTTTAGGTCGACTATGGCCTCCTCTATCTTTTGTGTCGCTATCGGGTCAAGGGCCGAGGCCGGCTCGTCCATGAGGAGAACCTCGGGCTGTATTGCCAGCGCCCGCGCTATGCAGAGGCGCTGCTGCTGCCCGCCGGAGAGCTCGATTGCCGGCTTTGATAGCGAGTCGCGCACCTCGTCCCAGAGGAACGCCATGCGCAGCGAGTCCTCGGCTATCTCGTCGAGTGCCCTCCTGTCACGCACGCCGTTGAGGCGCAGGCCGGCGACGACGTTGTCATAGACTGACATTGTCGGAAACGGGTTTGGCTTTTGAAACACCATGCCGACCTTGCGCCTGTGGTATATCGGGTCAACGTCACCAGAGTACATATCAACGCCGTCTATCATTATCTTTCCCGTCACCGTCGCCCCCGGCGTCATGTCGTGCATGCGGTTCAGGCAGCGCAGAAACGTCGTCTTGCCGCATCCGGACGGTCCAATGAGCGCCGTGACTGAGCGCTCCCTGAATCCCATCGTGACATCACGCACTGCCTGCTTGCCCGAGTACGAGACGCCGACGCCCTCGGCAGTCATCTTGTACGAGGCCTCGCCGGAGTTCTTCTCAACGTGCGACTCGGACGGATTGCTCCCAGATGACATGGTCTGGCTCCCCTGTGCTGCCTCCACCCCGGGCTCGAGGCCGACTGTGCTCAAGGCCGCGCCCCCATGCGCCGCCTGAGGGCCATGGCGAGTGCGCCGCGGTTATGGCCAGAAAAGGCATAGCGCACGCAGACGTTGACGACGAGTATTATCGCAATGAGGACCAGGGCCGAGCCCCACCCGTGGAGCTGCGCGCTGTCATAGGGCAAAAGCGAGAGGCGCCATATGCGCAGCGGGAGCGCATCCATTGGCCCGCCAAACCCGCCAAAGAACTGGCTGCTCCCGAGTATCGTCATGATTAGCGGGGCCGTCTCGCCGGCGACGCGGGAGACGGAGAGGAGTATGCCCGTGACCATG
Organism: Cenarchaeum sp.; assembly: GCA_963692915.1. Lineage (GTDB taxonomy): Archaea > Thermoproteota > Nitrososphaeria > Nitrososphaerales > Nitrosopumilaceae > JAHRAL01. The sequence goes on along the minus strand of OY843584.1, from coordinate 240,607 downwards.
CCGTCCCTTGCGGCGGCCATGACTATGCGCACCGTTACTGTCCACTTTTTTAGGCCAAGGGCGACTCCGGCCTCGCGGTACGTTCCCTGGACGAGGCGAAGCGACTCCTCAGTCGTGCGCGACACTATCGGAAACATGATGAGCGAGAGCGCAAAGGCGCCGGCCCATGCAGAAAAGTGCCCGAGGACCAGGACGATGACAAAGAACGCAAATATCCCCATGACGATCGAGGGGAACTGCATAAAGACGTCGGTGAAAAAGCGTACGGCGCCGGCAAGCCTGCTCGTGCCGTACTCGGAGAGGAATATGCCCGACATGATGCCGATGGGCACGCCCATGAGGCTTGCGAGGCCGACGATGATGAGCGTCCCCTGTATTGCCGGCCCGACTCCGCCCTCGCCAGAACCGGCCGAGCCGGGAACCTCCGTGATGAATCCCACGCTGAGCGCCATTGCTCCGTTGGCCACGACCTCGGCGAGTATGCTGCCAAGCGGGACTATGGCCACTATGACGCACGCGATGACGACGCAGCGCATGGCCTTGTCCTTTATCAGGCGCCCGCGCACGTTCTGCCTAAAGAGTGCCCTGTACTTTAGGCGCTTTTGCGACGTGTCCACCTAGAGTCCCCCCCGCGAGGAGCGCATGCGACTGACTAGCAGGTGCGCAACGACGTTTATCAGGATGGCCGTGGCAAGGAGGACGAGACCCACGCCGATGAGCGCCGGCAGGTGGAGCGATGCAGGCGAGGCCTCGACGAACTCGTTGGCGATGATGCTCGACATCGTCTGGCTCGGCGAAAAGAGCGAGGCCGGAAACGCCGAGGCGCCCTTTGCGTTGCCTATGAGCATCGTCACTGCCATCGTCTCGCCCACGGCGCGCCCGAGGCCAAGGATTGCGGCGCCTGCAAGGCCAATGCGCGAGTAGGGGAATATCGCGAGGCGAAACATCTCCCAGCGCGTCGCGCCGAGCATGAATGCGGCCTCCTTTTGCTGCTGCGGGACGGCAGCCATGACCTCGCGCGAGACGGCCGAGACTGTCGGGATTATCATGATGGCGAGCACGACGCTTGCGGTGAGTACGTCGAGGCCAAATGGCGTGCCCGAAAAGAGCCACACGCTGTCACCGAGAACGGCATGGAGCGGCCTCTCGACCCAATCGACAAAGTAATCGCGAAACACATAGAGGCCCCAGAGCCCGTATATGACGCTCGGGACCGCGGCCAGGAGCTCGACTACGAACCCCAGCGGCCGCCCTATGCGCGCAGGCGCATCAGATATGAACATCGCGATCCCTATGCTGAGCGGGACGCCTATTGCCATCGCCATCGCCGACGTGATGAGCGTGCCAAAGAGGTACGGCAGGACGCCAAAGGACTCGCGGCCCTCGACTGCGTTCCAGTCCGTGCCCGTCACAAACTCGAGGCCATACTCGGTGAGTGCGGGTGCTGACTCGGTCGTGAGCTCAAAGACCATGAGCACGATGACAACTAGGACGTATGCGCCGGCGATTGTGGCGCCGACCTTGAATATCTTGTCAGATATTGCTCGCCGTGGCCGTGACGCATGCAGCATTGTAGCTCACGCCCGCCTGCGCGATGCGCGCCATGCCCACGACGATATGGCAGCCGGCATGGCGACGTACATGCCCACGTTTAGCGCAATGACAGAGAGGCCAAGCGCAAGAACGTCAGCATCCGAGCCACCGTCGGCAAGCGACATTATGGCAAGCGACGACACCATCGGAGTGATGAGGGCGCGCACGAGATGCCTAAACTCGGGGCTCTGCCTCTCAAGGTCGGCGACTGCCGGCGAGAGCGCATAGTACACGCCGTTAAAGTGCGACATGAACGCCGAGCCTGATGGCGTGGCGAGCAGCGTCGAGTCGCGGATCTCGCGCAGTGCCTGGACCTGCGGGGCCATCTCCGTGCCGTATGCGGCCGTGGCTATGAGGCATCCGCCCCCGCCGGTCCCCTCGCCTGGCGCCTGCGACGCTGCGCCCTCGGCAGCCGTGGCAGGCTCTAGTGCCCACACTGACCGGCCATTGTACGTGATGAGCCGCAGCGCGTCTGTGCCAATGCGCACGACGTCCTCTGGCAGCGGGACGTAGAGGAGCGACTCGGAGTGGGCCTGGCCGCTTGTGAGCATCCAGTCTATGATGTGGACCACGGCATGTGCCTCGTCGATCGAGTCCGTGACGTCGCCGAGGTCACTGTACACGAGGAGGTACGTCAGGCTCGATATCGGGTACGAGTCAGCGCCCTGCGCGTTGACTATGCTCACGCCCTCCCAGGACTCGGCCGCCTCGGGAAGCGACGTGGACGCGCCGGCTGATGCTGCGCCTATTGACATGATCGACGGCTCTACGTATGCGGTGCCATCACCGTTCTGGATATACGCGTATGACATGCTCGTCTGGAAGGCATAGGCGAGCTCCACATACCCCACAGAGTATGGCGTTGAGCGCACGGTTCCGGCAACCCCCTCGTTGCCCGGTGAGGACACGCCGACTGGCCACGGAACGCTCTTGCCCTTGCCGATCATCTCCTCAAACTCGGCTGACACGGCAGAGAGATAGTCAGTAAAGACAAACGTCGTCCCCGAGCCATCAGCGCGCTGCACTGAGATGATCTCGGCGTCGGGAAGCTCGATGCCGGGGTTGAGCTCCGCTATGCGCTCGTCGTTCCAGCGCGTAATCTCGCCAAGGTAGATCATCGCAACAGTCTGGCCATCAAGGCGCAGCCCGCTATCCGGAATCTCGGGGACGTTGTACGCGACTGTCACTGCGCCAAGGGACTCGGGGATGTGCAGCGTGTCTGGCGCAAGGGCCGCCTCGCTTGACCTCATCGGAGCGTCGCTGGCCGCAAAGTTGACGGTCTTCTCGATGTGCTGCTTTATGCCCCCGCCGCTGCCGATCGACTGGTAGTTGAGGCTCACGTTCGGGTACTCTTTGGCGTACTCGACGCGCCACTTGTCGATGAGCGGGAACGGAAACGTCGCGCCGGCGGCGTTGATCGAAAAGTCAACTGACGGGTTTGGCGCGGCGAGCTGGCCGTGGGCCGCCCCGCCTAGCGCAGCGGCCGCAAGCGTTGCCGTGATCGCAATAATGAGGGCAGTGGCCGGTCGCACTGGCATTATCCCACATCGCACTGGATATATACCTGACACATGGAATATAGGAAAATATGGTATTTGGCCATTAACTATATAGAAAATTGGCCCTAAACGCGCCTACGCCTCGCAGCGGAGGACAGAGTCGCCTGCAGAGGCCACGCACGAGTCAGAGCCGTCGCCGCCGTCGATGACATCAGAGCCCTCGCCGCCGTCAAGCAGGTCATCGCCGTCCTGGCCGCGCACAACGTCATCGCCGGCGTTGCCGCCAAGGATGTCCGCGCCGTCGCCGCCGATGACAACGTCATCACCGTCGCCGGCGATCACGCAGTCATTGCCGCCGCCGGCGCTAATGACGTCGTTGCCCGCTAGCGCAAAGATCAGGTCAGCGGCGCTGGTGCCGACTAGCGAGTCGTCACCGGCCGTGCCGCGTATCACGTTGTACGTCGAGTGCGCAGTGCCGCACGCAAGGACCGTGACTGGCTGGACGACGCTTGACGTGTTGCCGGCCGCGTCTGTTGCGTTCCAGGTCACCATGGTCGTTCCGAGCGCAAACGAGTCAGGCGCATCAGAGACCAGGACAGGCGAGGTGTCCACCGCGTCAGACAAGATGGGTATGGATAGCGTGACTGACGTGAACGGCGCCGTTGCGTTGAGTGTCATGCCTGAAGGAGTCTCAATCTGCGGGGCGACAGTGTCGCGGAGGGTCACGGACTGGAGCGCGACGGCAATGTTGCCTGCCTCATCTGTGGCCTCCCACGTGACCATCGTCCTGCCCAGTCCAAAGAGCTCTGGCGCGTCATTGGACACGGACGTCACGCCAACGGCATCAGACGTGGATGCGTCACCTAGGACAATGCGCGTGCCGTTCGTTGAGGTAGACTCGGCAACAATGTCAATCGGTGAGACGATTCGCGGCGCAACGGTGTCAGTGACAGTCACGAGCTGTGCTGCGGTTCCCTCGTTGCCTGCCGCATCCGTCGCAGTCCACGTGACTGTCGTCTCGCCGATTGGGAACAGTGCCGGCTCGTCACTTGTGAGCGAAATCGTGCCAACAGAGTCCTCTGTTCCGGCAATCCCAATGTCCACGACTGAGCCGTCTGATGACTCAGCCTCGGCCACAATGTCAGCCGGCGGCACAACTGTCGGCGGGGTCGTGTCCTCCACTGTCACAAGCTGTTCATGCGAGGCAGAGTTGCCTGCCGCATCCGTCGCGGTCCACGTGACTGTCGTCTCGCCGAGCTCATAGCCGTCTGGCGCATCACTGGTGATGACAATCTCCTCAGAGACCGTGTCAGTGGACTCGGGCTCGCCGATATCCACGCTAGTCGTGCCCGAGGAGGAGGCTTCGGCAGTCACATCGGCAGGCGCCGAGAGGCTCGGCGGGGTCGTGTCGACTATGGTGACCATCTGGAGCCCGCTAGCAGAGTTTCCTGCAGCATCCGTCGCGGTCCACGCGACTGTCGTCTCGCCGAGCGCAAAGGCCGCCGGCGCGTCGCTCGTTATCGCAACCACGCCCACTGCGTCAGTGGCCGTGGCCTCGCCGATCTCGACCACAGTCAAGTTGCGCGATGTCGCCTCTGCGGTAATGTCAGCAGGCGGGGTGACTGACGGGGCGATCGTGTCCGAGACGGTCACGCTCTGCGTAGCCGAGCGCACGTTGCCTGCCGCATCTGTCGCAGTCCATGTCACGGCAGTCACGCCGATGGGAAACGTTGCAGGCGCGTCGCCCTCGATCGTGACGCCGCCACCCGCATCAGAGTGCGTCGGCCACCCAATGTCTGCGGCACTGCCGTTCTCAGACATCGCCTCGATGGTGCGCGCCAGTGGCGGCACGATGAGCGGCTGCGTCGTGTCAATTATCGTCACAGTGTGCGTTGCGCTCGCCGAGTTTCCCGCCGCATCCGTCGCGGTCCACGTAACTGTCGTCTCGCCGGGCCCAAACGAGTCTGGCGCGTCACTCGTTATCGCATCCACGCCCACCGCGTCAGTGGCCGTGGCCTCGCCTATGTCAAGGCGCACGTCCGGACCGGCCTCGGCCGTAACGTCGCCGGGCGCGTAAACTGTCGGTTTCGTCGTGTCCACAAACGTGATCTCTTGCGTGTCAGTGGACTCGTTTCCTGACGAGTCGACGGCGGTCCACGTGACTGTAGTGGTGCCCACGGGGAACGCCAGTGGCGCGTCGCTTGTCACCGTGACGCTGCCTGCCGCGTCAGTTGCGCGGGCCGTGCCGAGATCCACAGTGTTTGCGTCCTCCGAGTCAGCCTCTGCCCGTATGCCTGCAGGTGCGCTGATCTCTGGGGGGATCGTGTCAGTCACGCTCACCCTCTGCGTCGCGTTCATCATGTTGCCTGACGTGTCCGTCGCGGTCCACGTGACTGTCGTGGTTCCGAGCTCAAAGAGGGCAGGCGCGTCGCTTGTGACTGTGACCTCGCCGGACTCGTCTGCGGCAGTGGCCCGGCCCACCTCAACGGCCGTGCCGGACTCTGCAGTGGCCTCGGCGCTCACGTCTGGCGGCGGGCGTATGGCAGGCGCTAGCGTGTCCACTATTGTGATTGTCTGCAATGCAGTCGACTCGTTGCCTGACGTGTCCGTCGCGGTCCACGTGACTGTCGTCTCGCCGAGGCCAAATGTGTCTGGCGCGTCACTTGACACCGAGGCGACGCCCACGCGGTCTGCGGCGACCGGAGTGCCAACGTTTACGCTGTTTCCTGCCTCGCCGGCATACTCGGCCGTCACGTCAGCTGGCGCAAAGATCGACGGGGAGACCGTGTCGACTAGGATCACGGTCTGCTCTGCTGTGGCCGTGTTGCCGTGTATGTCCGTGGCGTTCCACGTGACTGTCGTCTCGCCTAGCGCGTATGACTCGGGCGCGTCATTGGCAAGGCCCGCAATCTCGCTCACATCCGTGACTGCAACCTCGCCGAGGCTGACAGTGTTGCCCTCAGACCTGCTGGCCTCAGCAGTGATGGTGCGCGTGATGTCGATGGCCGGCGGCGTCGTGTCAGCCACCGTGACTAGCTGTGCAGAAGTCGACGTGTTGCCCGAGGGGTCCGTCGCCGTCCACGTGACTGTCGTCTCGCCGAGGGCAAACGACGCAGGCGCGTCGCTTGTGAGCCTCACGCGCTGGACATCGCTGACCTCAGGCTCCTCAAGGTCCACGGCGGTAGAGTCGGCTGACTCGGCCTCCACCACGGTTCCCTCGCGAACGATGATCTCCGGCGGTGTCGTGTCGACTATGGCCACAACCTGCGCATCATGCGAGCGGTTTCCCGACGAGTCAACCGCGATCCACATGACAGTCGTGTTGCCAAGCGCAAATGACGGTGGCGCGTCATTCGTGACTGAGACTATACGGCCATTGTCAACTACGCTTGCGTCACCCAGAAAGACCACTGTCGCATCCAGGCTTGTCGCCTCGGCCGTGATCTCCGGCGGCGCGACGATCTGCGGGGCCGACGTGTCCAGGACGCTCACGACCTGCGTGGCTGATGCCGTGTTGCCCGAGATGTCACGGGCAGTCCACGTGATCGTCGTCTGCCCGACCGGATAGTGGTCTGGCGCATCAGAGGAGACGTCGAGCACGCCGACTGCGTCGGTGGCAACGGGGGCGCGAATCTCGATATAGTTGCGGTCCGGGCTGACGGCCTCAACGGAGATGTCAGGCACGCCTGCCATGGCCGGCGGCGTCGTGTCCGAGACGGTGACCTCCTGCCTTGCGATTGCCAGGTTGCCCGCACCGTCTATGGCCGTCCAGATCACCAGGCTCGTGCCCAGCGAGAACTCGGAGGGCGCGTTGCTTGTGATCGAGTGTATGCCGCTCTCGTCGCTCGCAGTGGCCATTCCGACGTTTATCCTTGTGAGCGGTCCGGAAGCCTCGGCCGTGATGTCATGCGGGGCGTATATCGTCGGCTTTGTGAGGTCGCCGGGCACTGCCATGACGCGCGCGGGCTGGGCCGTGGCCACGGGCTGCTGCGTAACCTGCAGCGTCGCCGTCGCGACGGGGGCAGGCTGCGCTGCCGGTGGCGTCGTCGGCGGGGCAGAGCGCGCGACTGGTGCTGTCGGTGCGGGCTGCGCCGTCGGCTGTGCCGGTGGGGGTGCTGGCCGGGCGGCCGGTGGCGCCGACTCTTGTGCGGGCTCGGCGGCCTGTTCGGGCTCCTCTAGGCCCTGTGAGATCCTAAACTGCCTGGCGGCCTCCTCGTGCACGGCGATGCGCTCAGAGTCATCTAGCGCAAGCGGTGTAGAGTATTTCTTTATCGAGTGCCCGCCCGAGTCCACGACAAAGAGCTGCCCGTATATGTCAACGGTGACATCAGTCGGCATCAGATACTTGTACGCGCCTGCACCGGCATCCCCCCATGCCGAGAGCGTCAGGCCGTCAGGCTCGAGGCGAAGAACGCGGTCGTTTCGGGCATCGGCCAGATAGAGCTTGCCATCACCGTCGACTGCCATGCCCCTGGCGCGCAACGACTTGCCGGCCACCGTGCCGTCAAAGACATCGAGGAGCTCCCCGTCAACCCCATAGTGGAACAGTGACATCTTGCCCGGATCAACGATAAACACGCTTGCGTCATTGGCAACTGCAATGCCCACTGGTGACCTGAGGTGCGCCGCCTCGTCCCTGTCCGTGCCAAACGTGGATATGTGCGCTCCCTCTGCGCTGAACGCCTGGGCACGCGAGTTGCCCGTGTCAGTAACATAGATCCTTCCGTTGCCGGCGGCTATCCCGCGTGGCTGCAAAAACTCCCCCGCATCGCCCCCGTGCGATCCCCATGATGAGACATAGGTGCCATCAAGGTCGTACACGACGACTGACTCGAGAATGCTGTCAATGACATAGACCCTGTTGTCGAGAACCGCAATGCCCATGGGCGAGGAGAGCGACTCAGTCGAGTTGCCCATGGCGCTCCACTCGGCCACAAAGCCCCCCGAGTTGTTGAACTTTTGGACGCGGCCGTTGCCCGTGTCAGTCACATAGACGTTGCCCTCGTGGTCAGAGGCGATGCCCGTCGGGCCGCTAAACCTGCCCTCGCCGGAGGCTCCAAGGGAGCCCCATGACGTGATGAACTCGTGGGCCGGCCCCTCGGCTGCTGCCGGCACCGCGTATAGCGCCGCGAGGGCGACGAGTGCCACTGCTGCGAGTGTTGGGGCTCCCATAGGCGTGGGTCTCGGAGGCCAAAAATGGGCACGTGCGTCATTATTTGTTGCCGATTGGGTCAAATTGACCAACTCGGGGGGCTGTGCCGGCACGCGCCAGACGCTAGAACGGCCTGCTGACCTCGCGCATAAAGACGTACGTCGTCACGCCGACCATGACGGCGACAAAGGCCGAGATGACGCCCATGGCAAGGATCGCCGTGGCCGCATCGAGCGTGCCGGACATGAGGCCGCGCACGATGAGTATCGCATACGTCACGGGATTCACGCTGGCTGCCGCAGCGAGCCAGTCGGGGAGGAGCTCGAGCGGAAAGAGCGCGGGGCTGAGCATAAAGAGCGGCATTCCCAAAAAGTTGATGAGTCCCCAGAACGTCTCTTGCGACTTTGCCAGGGCCGCGACGCTCACCGATATGCCCGAAAAGCCCAGTGAAAAGAGGATGACTATGGCCATGATTGGCATTACCGCAAAGAGGTCCATGTCAACGCCGATGAGCAGGGCGATCGCAAGTATGATGCCGGCCTGCATTGCAGCCACGAGCGATATGGCGCCCATCTTGCCGAGCGCTATGGCCGAGCGCGAGATCGGTGACGTTATCGTCTTGGCCATAAACCCATAGCGGCGATCCCAGAGCGTGTTGACGCCGCCAAAGATGCTCGTAAATATGGCAGTGAGGATTATGACGCCCGGTGCCATAAAGTCGATGTACTTGCCGTCAAACCCGACTGACTCGATGAGCGGCTGCGTGCCGGCAAACGTGTTGCCGATAACGATGATCCATATCGCCGGCTGGATCATCCTGATGAGTATGCCGCTGCGCGACTTGCGGTACCGCTTTAGCTCGCGCCAGAACACCGTATACGTGTCATGGACGATATGCGGCATGAGCGCACTAGTGTCCCCCATTATGTGCGCAGCTCCCGCGTCTTTCTGTACGCCTTTTTTCTGTCATAGCCGGCCTCCTCGCCGTCGCGCAGCTCGTGGCCCGTGTATGAGATGAACACGTCATCGAGCGTCGGCTGCTTTAGCGATATTGATCCAATCCTCGCGCCAACTTCGGCTGACTCGCGAAATATCTTTGGTATTACCGATGTCCCGTCATACGTGTAGACGGTGATCTCCGCGCCGTCGCGCGACATCTCGCGTATGCCTGGCAGCGCGTGTATCGAGGAGACGAGCGCCTCGGTGTTGCCCTCGACGCGCATCGTGATGACCTCGCTGCCCATGGCAGACTTTAGCGACGACGGCGAGTCCACCGTCCTTATGCGCCCGCGGTCGATTATGCCGACCCTGTCACACAGGCTGTCGGCCTCCTCCATATAGTGCGTCGTCAGGAATATCGTCATGCCATACTCATCATGGACGCGCTTGATGTACTCCCATATCTTGCGTCGCGTCTGTATGTCAAGGCCCACGGTCGGCTCGTCAAGAAAGAGGACACGCGGCATGTGGAGCAGGCCGCCGGCTATGTCGAGGCGCTTTCTCATGCCGCCAGAATACTTTACCGTCGCGTCATCGGCGCGCTCGCCGAGCTCGATCATCTCTAGTATCTCGTCTATGCGCGAGTTGCGCACGTCAGCCGGCAGGCGGTTGAGGCGGGCCTGCAGGACAAGGTTGTCGCGGCCCGTGAGGAACTCGTCGACTGCCGTGTCCTGCTGCACATAGCCGATGTTGCGCCGGACCTCCTTTGGGCTGTCCACAACGTCATGGCCCACGACGCTTGCGCGGCCTGATGTGGGCTTTAGGAGCGTCGTGAGGATCATCATTGTGGTTGACTTGCCGGCCCCGTTTGTGCCCAGAAAGCCAAATATCTCGCCCTCCTCGACGCCTATGCTGATGTTGTCGACGGCATTGGCGCTGCCGTACGTCTTTACAAGCGACTCTGTCTGGATTGCCAGCACGGGCGTGCGCGCGCATTGCGCAATTATAAACCGATTGTGCTCACCGGCAGTCGAACGTGTGCCCTAGACGGCTCCAAAACGTCTCCCCCGTGCCCCGAGATGGCCTCGGCAAACCTAGTGGTTCGAGTCACCTGACGGCGCGTGTGCGTGCCCCTGAAAGGCATGCCCCCACTGACCGGCGAGCCGACACGTGGCTGCAGGCGCCCCCACAAACCGTTTTATCGCAGAGGAGTCGCGCGCGTCCCCATGAAGGGCCTGTGCGACAAGTGCCTTGCCTCAAACGTCGAGGTCACCGTGGATGGCGCGATGACCATATGCCGCACGTGCCTAGAGGCAAGGGCAAGAGAGCGCTAGGAGCGCGAGGCGAACTCGGAGCGCGTCATCTTTAGCGTGACGGCCTTGCCGACGCCCCATATCGAGGCCAGTGAGACTACCTTTGATCCAAATATGCCGTGTGACACCAGGATCGACTCGACGTCACCAGTCTCGGTGTTGCGGTTGACGCGGCGCACGCGGCCAATCTTGTGGCCGTCGACATCATCGACCCTGACGCCGGTGCGGATTGGCGGCGTCGTGAGAAGGACACTCTCGTCTGTGATCCGCGACACGCTAGAGCGCGGGAGATAGTATTTTTTGAGAACTCCATATCTGACCGTCATGCCGGCCACGCCGAGCGTGTCCTCGTCGATGTGGACGCGCCTGACGCGCCCGTACTCGATGCCCTCCCTGTCAACTACGCGGCGACCGGTAAAGTCACGCGTGGTCGTCACATTCTTGGGCATGCCAGCCAGCCTTGCTGCCATGCGCACGCATCCGAGTGTGCGCTTATGAGCAAGAGTGTTATTGTTTTCAGCCTTGTGCGCAAAATTACTTGACCGGCGCGTGCCCGCACTAGCTGATATGGACTATTGTGCTCACGCCGCGCCTCTCAGTCTCGACATTGCCGTCAGTCTCCTGCACAATGACGGTAAAGGAGACGACGTCATCGTGCGCCGAGGATGACGCGTCGAGGTGGAGCGCAAGGTCTGCCGCATCTGGCGTCCCCTCGATGCCCCCCTCGTCAATGGAGGCAGGAAACGTCGACTCGATCCGAAACCGCTCATCACGCGAGTGGTGTCCCAGGAGAGCCGTGCGCCCGTCCCTCGCGCTCGCCCTGAGGCGTATGTCCACAGAACCTGGCCTTGCGCGCGTGTATGCGGAGAATCCTCCGACTGTGACGTCTATCGGGAACGGCCTGCCCGCAGTCGCCTCGGCCATCTTTTGGATCGCGTCGTTCATGACAACGTCTACGCCCTTTATCGAGCGGGCAACGCGCGATATCCACTCGTCGGCCCTGCCCACAACTGACGTTATCCCTTCGCGCCGGAGCGCATCCTCGCCGGACTCTAGCGCATAGCGGTCCACCCACGCAAGATAGTCAGCAGATATGTCGCGCACGAATCGTATGCACGTCACCTTGTAGTCCTCTAGGCTGCTTGCGCGCTCGGAGAACTCGTCGCCATACCCACCCTGACCGGCCATAGGAAGCGCCATCTGCGCTGCGGCTCACGCGAGGCACATAAAAAACACTACGCCATGAATATAACTCGGCGCTGCGGCCCCTGTGCGCGTATGGGATTTGCCGGCATGGCCACAGACCTGCAGCGCGCGCTCGCCTCGGACATGGCACAGGTTCGCCTCCTGCTCTTGCGCAATCCGGCCACGGCATACGCCCGAATCGTCGAGATTGGCGAGGGTGTGGGCAAGAGGCACGGGGTGAGGCTAGTCGTCAACTTTCCCGGACGCGACAAGATTTCCGAGTACTCTATGTACGGAAGGCGCGACCTGAGCGTAATTGTGGACAGGGAGAGGACGCGCTTTCCCATACCGCGCGCAAAGGTAAAGGAGGAGGCCGTGCGGCACATACACGGGGCGCGGACCGAGGACGCGTACATGTACGAGGGAAAGGAGGGCGTCAAGGTGTTCCATGACGGTGGCCGAATCGACATACTGCCACACTCGCTCCACGTCTGGTGCGAGCTCACGCCGGCTGTGACGTCGTACTGTGAGTGGCTCATGCGCCACGTCTATGGGCGCGAGTAGGGCCTACTCGGGCAGGCCGTCGAGGAGCTCGCGCGCATCGGCGCGCTCGTCATCCACGTCCAATACGCGCTTGCATAGCCGACGGGCCTCGGCGGCATTGCCGCTGTGCGCACAGAGTCGCGCAAGGAGCAGCATAGAGTCAGCATCGTACGGGTTTATCTCGATGGCCCGCTCAAAGTAGCGCGTTGACTCCTTGGCATCGCCGAGCACATAGTGCGCGCTGCCCATGATGAACAAGAAGTCCGGATCGCCAGAGTGCTTTGGCTCCAGTGACCTGCCGTACTCTAGTGCCTCGGCATAGTCGCCGGCGTTGAGCAGCTTGCGCAGCTTGCGCTTTGGGTATCTAAAGAGGCTCGCCATCGGCGTGTTGCGCGCAGGCTCCCGATTTTAAGGATAGCGCGGGCAGGGGCAGGGGCAGGCGCGTGCGCTAGCTGACCGAGATGACTCCACGGCCCACGAGGAACTCGATCGCCGCGACGAACTCGGCATCGCCGGTGTGCCCGCCAACCCAGAATCCGGCCGTCTGCTTTATCCACGACGGGACAGACCCGCCGCTGCCCGCCGGCGTGACCTGTGGGCCGACGTCAATGACGCCGCGGGAGATGAGGAACTCGATCGCCGCGACGAACTCGGCATCGCCGGTGTGCCCGTCAACCCAGAATCCGGCCGTCTGCTTTATCCACGACGGAACCGTCGCCGTGGCGGCCGGCGGCGTGACTGGCAGCACCTGCCCGCGATCGGCGGCCACCACGGTCACCGGCACGCGAAGCACGTCAAGCTCGTCGGCGCGCGTGACCGTGTTGAGCGGGGCGAGGCCATGGATGACTATGGCGTACGTATAGTCACCGGCCGTGTCAGGAACCCACGTCTCGTCGTTGCGCGTCTGACCCGAGCCCGAGTACAGAACCCTCGAGCCCTCGGCCTCAGACACCGTGTGAATGACGCCATCAGACGAGTCAGTAACGAGTATGTCATACTGGACCTGGTTTAGGAACTCGGTCTCGTCATACTTGCTGTGAAAGCTGACAAGTAGCGTCATGTCGCATCCGGCCACCGGCATCTCCGGCCCGTGGCGCACGTTTATGAGATACTTGCCCTCTGCAGTTGCGCGCTTTGTCGACACAAGCTCACGCGTCTCGGGGCACCACTCGGCTGCTGCCGCATCGTCGACTGCAATAACATCAGCATATGGATTGGACTCGCTTGTGCCATAGGCAAGGAGCTCAAAGGCATACTCTTGTGGCGGTATTCCCTCGGACACGTGAACCCACGTGTGCGCCTTTACAGGGAACGGAAACTCGTCGACTAGCCAGACCCTGCTCTCGGCGCCGCCGGTCCGCCACGACACAATGACTGACTCTTCAAACGTGCCGCCCTTGACCTTGACTCGCTCCACTGACTTTGGGAGTATCTGCTCGCCGCCAATGTTGGCAATCTTGCCCCACGCCGGCGCGTCGAACCTCTTTGGGCCATCGCCGCCGCTGCCGCCATATGATGTCGCAAACGCCGAGAGCCACACGATTGATGACTTGAACGCGCTGCGGTACTCTAGGTCGATCGAGCCGCCCGTCGGCTCGGGTGCCACCTTGCCGAGCTCCATCGTGCCCTTTGACACCCTGGTCCCGTCATACACGACAGTCTGCGCTATCCACTTGCTCTCGTTATTCACGCGCCTGTCGGCCTCTATCCAAAAGTCAATTTGAAACTCCTTGCACTCCTTGTATCCCGTGTGGCACATGCTATACGAGAAATAGTCCCCAACGCCGAGGCCCTCGCCGACGTACCACTCGCCCTCAACGTTCACGCCGCCGATCTGGGCCTGTGCGGCCACATCTGGGATTGAGGCGGCTGCGGCCAGTGAGGCGATCGCCGCCAGTGAGGCGAGGAGGGCTGCGTTCATGACCACCATGAGGCAGGCGTGGGGGCGATTAAATATTAATGGAGCTGCCCTGCGCGCGCGCATCGTGTGCGAGTGCCCCAAGGTTCACATGTACGAAGTCGAGTTCAAGCTCGCCGGAATGGTGGTAGTCCCCACGCACAAGAACTGCGGAAGCGCGCTTGGCGCCAAGCAGGCAGACCAGTTCCAAAAGGAGCTCGTAAAGTCGTGGGGCTATGCGGCCGACGAGTAGGCAAAAAGTGGAAGCGTGTCCCCTAGAGAGAGGACACTGCTTCCTTGCAGGTCTTTGTGTTGCAGCGGCAGTCCGCGCTGCAGATGCAGTGCCCCTGCATCTCGCAGTCGCACGCATAGGCTGGGTCGCCGCTATCGGCCTCACAGCCGCAGGCTTGATCCGTCATGCACGCCACGCCTAGTGGGCCGGATTTTAAAGGTTTAGAACATGGCCATAATTATTAAGAAAATCTCAAACATTGTTAAGCGTGCGCAAGCTCACGCGTTCTCGGCCGCATCGCCGCGGGCGTGCGCCATGAGTGCTGCGGCGGCCGACTCGACCATGCCGATCTGCCTCTCCACGCGCTGCGCGTTGCCCTCGGGATCCAGGGCGACCTTTAGCGCGTAGAGCTCGGCATCAGGCAGCGCGCGCGCATACTCGCGGCGTGAGCGCAGTGCCGAGCACGTCGCATATCCGATGTAATAGTGACAGTCCGCAAGGAGCGATTCGGACTCGAGGTGGCGCGCCTTTGCGAGCATCGCGGCCACTGCAAGCTCGCCGAGGCCTGCCATGCCGGCAAAGCCGGCTGCCGACTTTGCCATCCTGTCAAGAAGTGACGGCGTCGCACGCTCGAGGCCGAGGCACTCGCCGACCGTTGAGAGGCCCTCGTTGGTCGTAGACTTTGGCATTGCGCGAAATCGCGCCATCATGTGCGCGGGGCTCGGCTCGACCATGTTGCCGTATGATATCGAGTCGGCAAGACTGTACGCGGCGCACTTTAGCCAGAACGGCGCAGTTGCGGGATGGCGCCCCAGTGACGCGCGTGCCCTGGTGGCCATCATTCCCGCATCGACTAGGGCCGACTTCATCGCGTGGCGAAACGCCCACTCGCGCCTGGCCGCCATTGCCGAGAGGCGTGGTCCTATCTCCCACTCGGGATCGGTGATGACGCGCATTCCGGCCAGGTGCGCAAACGTCCCCGATGACGGGTCAGTCACCGAGTCGTGCCGAATGATCACCGTTTGGCCGTCATGGCTTGCCTCCTCGACCGCATGACCCCCGTCAAAGACAGTCACGTTGTACTCGCAGCACCCAAAGCTCTCCTTGCCGCACCGGCACCCCCCAAGCGCGGCCGGTGCGCCAGAGTCGATGCAGTCAGCCAGCCATGCGGCCGGTGCGCTCCCCAATGCGGCCATGGCGCAGGCGGCGCGGCATTTAAATTAAGACCGCAGCGCGCCGACGCTTACGCTCCTGTGGTGTAGTCCGGTCAAGCATACTGCCCTCTCAAGGCAGTGATCCCGGGTTCAAATCCCGGCGGGAGCACCATCATGACCTGCCCCGCCCGTCGCCGAATGGCCCTCCTGTGGTGGGAGTGCCCAAAAGGGTAAAATCCGGCCGCGTGCGCGATGCGCCCACATGGCCACCACGGCGATGGCGCTGCGCGCGCCCGTTCAGACCGGACCCTTTGACCTCTATGCCGAGATAGCCGGTGCGCTAGGCTCCTCGGGCACGACGCTCATCGACGGCGATGTCCTCGTCGTCTCCTCAAAGTACGCCGCCGTCTCGCAGGGCCGCATGATCCTCGAGGCCTCTGTGGCCGCATCCGAGCCCGCGCGCGCGCTGGCACGGCGCCTCGGCATGAGGACAGGCCTCGCCGAGGCCGTCATCCGCGAGTCCGAGGACGTCATGGGCGGAGTTGCCGGATTTGCCATGGCAGTCACCGGCGGAATCCTGGCTCCCAACGCCGGAATCGACAGCTCGAATGCCGGTGCGGGGAGGATCATACTGTATCCCGATGCCGCGCACGAGCTCGCCGAGCACGTTCGCCGAAAGGCGTTCCTCGGCCTCGGCGTGCGCGTCGGCGTCATCCTTTCGGACAGCCGGCTCATGCCAATGAGGGCCGGCACGTGCGGCGTCGCCGTCGCGTTTGCCGGAATCGAGGCGGTCCGCGACGGCAGGGGGAGGCTCGACCTGCGTGGCAGGCCGCTTGCCGTCACAAAGAGCGCCGTGGCAGACAGCATTGCGACTATGGCAAACCACGAGATGGGCGAGGGCTCCGAGTCGACCCCCATTGCAATAGTGCGCGGCTCGGGCGTGCGCCTCACGTCCTCGCGCGGCGAGGCCGGCGAGGCCGCAGTGAATGCTGCCGAGTGCGTCTATGCGCGCGGGCTGCGCGCGGGCGGATCAGACGCGGCTGAACTTAAAGTCGCGGCGCGGCTGCTGGATTGAGACTAGTATCTGCTTTAGCTGCGAGTCAGTTATCTGCGAGGGCGCACGGCCCTGCGAGGCGAGGCCGAGCAGATAGTTCTCGACTCCGGCGGCGAGCTCGGGGCGGACCATGCGTATGTTGGAGAGCCTCGAGCGCGCGTCAGGATCGAGTATCATGCGGAGTGCGGCGTCCTTTTGCGCGATGGTCTCGGCGTTGCCCACAGCGTCTCCCGCAGGGTTGCCTGCGACGTCATCAGGATACGGGTTTTGGCTCATTGCCGGCCTATCTGTACAGCCCTAGGGTCGGCTCGTCGACGGCCATCTCCTTGAGGATCTCCGTGGCGACGCCGTCGATCTTTTTCATCCCCGCGCTAGATATTATGCGCCCGCCAGTCGAGTGGCGCTCGACGTACCCGAGGGACTCGAGGGCATGGATCGCGCCGCGTATGATCGCCCCGCTGGCGTCACGGTGGTACGCCGAGCCATAGCCGTGCGAGGAGCGAGACGCGCCGCCATACTTTGCGCAGAGCCTGCCCACGCCTATCGGGCCGTTGAGGTATATCTTGCGGAGGAGCGAGGCGCAGCGCGTGTGCCACCAGTCGCGCTCGTGCGGCGGCCTGTCGGCGTGAACTCCGGTCTTTACGAACGGTGTCCACTTTGGCGCGCTCACGCCCTCTGCCCTCAGGTCAGAGGCGAGGCGTGCGATAAGCCTGTCTGCCGGAACGTCATACGCTTTTGCCAACGGGGCTGCGCGCGCGCGGCGGGTTATAAATCAATGAGGCAGTGTCCTGTACGAGCTCAGCACCACGGCTCGTTCGTGCCTAGACAGGCGCTGACTCGGCAGAGGCAGACCGGCAGGATCGCGCCTAGATCAAGTGGGCAGCAGGATGCTGATCTCATACGCGGGATCCGCCTAATCAGTAATATATCACGTGCATGCTAGCCGGTGTGTCATGGCAAAGGCATGGTTTCGCGTTTTATGCCGCAACGAGGACGACAAGGAGGCGTGTGCGCGCATAAAGACCCTGATGCACGACTGCAAGGTGAGCGACGCCTCGCCGTATGCGGCATATCACCATATCGGGGAGCGCGAGGTTGCCTCCGCCGACGACGCCGTGGCACGCATGGACGAGCTCATCGAGCTGGCGGGCAGGGACGTCAGCAACATAAGTGTAAGGGTGGAGTTTTGATGGGATGTGAATGACCCGCCCGGTCTCCATTGTAGTTGTGTATCCTCCTGATGTTGGGATTGACAATGACATGTGCCCGGAGTGGCCAGCGGGTGTCCCCGGCGCCGTGGCGGATCGACTGCACACCGTTTCACTGCAGGCACCAGACGTGACGGCATGACCACATGGCCGGCCATCTGCCAGGAACGTGCGCGTGGCGGCTCTATCCAGGGCGCGGCAGGCCCGCTGTCCCGTCTGGCGCCCTTGTGCCAGATGGATCGGCGGGATCGCGCCCATTTGAGCAGGCGGAGCCAGGGGTGCTGACCCCATGCAGCACCTTGCGGCGCACGTGCCCGCAGAGGCCGCAGGTCAGGCGAACCTCGCCGTTGCCGACGCGTATGCGCACGCGCTGGCCATACCCCACAAAGCTCTTGCACTTGCGGCAGAACGCCATGCGAAGCTCGTATGGCATGCGCGTCCGCGTGTGCGTGCATATCCTCCATGCCAGGGCCGCCTGCCGCTCGGCCAGGGCAGGCTCGGCGCGCAGGTTTGCCGACGCATTGGCCACGAGCGTGCGCATCCTCTCAAGGGCGACTGCCTTTCGGTTCTGGCGCATCAGGGTGTGTGCGCACGCTGGGGGTGCGTTAAGTGTTGTGGGTGCGGTCACCGGGATTCGAACCCGGGTGACGGGCTTGGAAGGCCAGCGTACTACCAGGCTATACTATGACCGCGCAGGCGCAGGCGCAGGCGCGCAGCAATTAACTGTTTTTTCCCCATGCGCAATCCCGGACGTGCCAGGGCAGGATCAGCCCTGAGGTCATGGCCGCAGTATGTCACGGCAGAACAGCATGTCCGCCTGCGCCTCAGCGGCCGCCAAGTGCGCCCCATGCCGGCTTTGGCGCACCATCAACGTCAAGGAGGCCGGCGCCGCAGATATAGCTCCCAAGGCCTGATGCGGCGTACGTGCCCCCGTCGGTGCTCAGCAGCGAGGTGTCATCATCGAGCGGGCCGACTGTGCACGACCCGTCTGGCCTGTCATGGAGCCGGTACCACGTGACGAACTCGAGGCGGGGCTCTGAAGATGCGAGCTCGGAGAGCGCGACGGCAAACTCGGCCTGGCTTGCGGGATCCCCGCCAATGTCCGCAGACGAGCTCCATCCAGCCTCAAGCAGCGCGACGCGCTGGCCGCCGGTGATGCGAAGCATCGTCTCCATGTCGCCGATGGCATCCTGTGGCGTGCGCGAGACCTCGTTGAGCAGGTTTAGCGGCCGGTACGTAAAGGCGACAAAGTCCCCCGCTGCAAGATCCGAGACGATCCGCTCATTGCCGCGGTTGATGATGCGGTCAAGGGAGATGGCGTTTCCCACCATGACGTCGGGGTGCTCGGCGGCAAGGTCGTCGCGAACATCCTCAAAGAGGTCATTGTACGCATCGAGCATGCCCGGATACCGCTCAAAGTGCGAGTCAGCCTCGCCGGCCATGACGACGGTGTCGATTCTCGGATATCTCGCAAGGATTGCGCCGATCGCCGATGAGACGTCATCGGGCGGTATGGCATCAAGCGTCGGGTGCCCCATCCAGTCGGGCAGCGGCCCGAGCGTGCGCCCGTTGACTAGCGAAAAGAAGAGTGTCGCCGCAAGGTCGTGCCTTTCGTGCATCGTCATGATCGCATCCGTCTGGGCCCAGGCGTACTCGCGCGGCGAGGGCTCAAGGGCGTTCCAGAACACGTACACGTTGCTGCGCGTGGCTCCCAGGCCGGCGACCTTGGCATAGAGCGAGTTGAGCTCCAGTATGCTCGCCTCGCGACCCGGCGTGTTGACGATGACGCCAAAGTTGTCCGGCAGCGCCATGTCTGCTGGCGTGCCCTGGCCGGCGATAGGCTCGTCGTCTGTGGACATGCCTGGAGCCAGGATGAACGCAATTCCTGCCGCAAGCGTGGCCGCCGAGACTGCAAGGGCGACGACGAGCGTGGCTGTCCTCATGTGCGCACGGGGCGATCAGCATACTTGTAAAAACGCTGCGATTGGGTGTGGGCCACGCGCGGCCTAGCCGGACGTGCAGCCGCTAAAGCCGCACTCTATGCAGATGTTGCAGCCCTCGGCAAAGACGAGCGTGTTCTTGCACGTCGGGCAGAGCGACTCCTCGGGCACCTCTGTTGGAGCCGTCTCGAGGGCGCGCTCGGAGGGTGCGCGCAGCTCTAGTGCCTTGTCGACCTGCTCGCGCACGTACGCGTTCTTTATGTTCGCAGAGACGAACTCGGTGACAAACTCGCTTGGGCGCACGTCGAACTTTTTCTCGGCGCCCTCGTCAGTCATGTGGAGAACCTGCGTGTGGCGCGAGCCGTCACGGTATATCGTGATGCCCTTTAGGCCGAGCTCGTGCGCCAGGAGGTACGCGGCCTTTACGTCATCCACGGTCACGTCATACGGCATGTTTATCGTCTTTGCGATCGCGTTGCCTATCCACTGCTGCCAGACGGCCTGCGCGAGGAGATGGTCAGACCAGTGTATGTCCATTGCGGTCACAAACACGTTCTGCATCCACTCGGGAACCGAGTCAAGACCGCGCATCGAGCCATAGTTGGACGCCACGGCCGCGAGCGTCTCATCAGAGTACATGCCGTTCTCGCGCAAGACTCCCTCGAGAACCTTGTTTGCGTAGAGGAACTTGCCGACTGTGACGCGCTTTTCAAAGACGAGCGCAAACATTGGCTCCATGCCGTTGGAGCACTGTGCTATCATCGAGAGCGTGCCCGTCGGCGCCACAGTCGTCGTGAGCACGTTGCGTATGCCATGAACCTTTATCTTTTCGATGAGCGCATCCCAGTCGTACGTGTGGAGCTCCTTTGGCTTTTCATAGTATGCGGCGACAGGTATCTTGCCTTCGGCATACTCGGTCTTTGAGCACAGCGGGAATGCTCCAAGCGACTTTGCTATCGCGACACTCTCCTCCATCGAATAGTACGTCAGGGCCTCGGCTAGCTTTGACTGCATGTCATAGCCCTCCTTTGAGTTGTATGGTATGCGCAGCTTGTAGAGGAGGTCTGCGACGCCCATGACACCGAGGCCGATGCGGCGCGAGTCCTTTGAGGCCTTGTCGATCTCGGTGATCGGGTAGAGGTTGACGTCGATGATGTGGTCGAGGAACCTTGTCGTCTTGCGGATGGCCTCCTCGTAGCGCTGCCAGTCAAAGTCATACTCGCCGTCAGCACGACGCTTGACAAGGTTGGCGAGGTTTATCGAGCCGAGGTTGCATGACTCGTACGGGTAGAGGCTCTGCTCACCGCACGGGTTTGTCGCCCTTAGCGGCTCGCCGCGGGCCTTGGCAAAGACGTTGTGCTTGTTTATCTGATCAAAGAATATGAGGCCCGGCTCGGCGCTCTTCCATGCTGACTGTGCGATCGAGTCTAGGAGGTGCTGCGCGCTGATCTCCCCCACAGGAGACCTGTCACGGGGACTGCGCAGGACATACTTTGAGTCGCCGCCACCCACGAGGGCCTTCCAAAAGTCGGCCCAAATCCCGACGCTCACGTTAAAGTTCTCAAGGACGCCGGGCTTTGTCTTGTTTGTCACGAACTTTTCAACGTCCGGATGCCACGACTCCATTATGCCCATGTTGGCGCCCCTGCGCTTTCCACCCTGCTTTACCACCTCGGTCACCGTGTTTATGATGTTCATGAAAGAGACGGGGCCTGATGCCACGCCGGACGTCGATGCGACAATGTCGCCCTCCTGTCTAAGGCGCGAATAGTTGATGCCGACACCGCCGCCGGACTGGAATATGAGTGCCGCATCAGCCGTCGACTTCATGATCCCCTCCATGTTGTCGGGCATGTCAAGCACAAAGCATGCTGAGAGCTGGCCGAGTCTGCATCCGGCGTTCATCATGGTCGGAGAGTTTGGCAAAAAGTCCTGCGACACCATGAGCTCATAGTACTCGTCAATCTTTGATGCGCACGAGTCGAACTTTTTGCTCGCGAGCATCGTCAGGAGATCCTTGAAGCCTATCTTCATCGAGCCCGTGCGCGCAAGCGCGATATAGTGTTTTATGAGCGCCCTAAAGTGCCACTTGTTGAGATAATCCTCGCCTATGCGGAATTTTTGGTCAAAGCTGTCAAGCTTTGATATGTACGACTCTGCCTCGTCCACGCTCTGCGTGTGCCTGCCGTCGCGCTCAAAGATTCGTGGGTCATGCAAGACATCGGCTACGCTCACGAGCACGGCGACGCGCCTGAACATCTGCGAGGGCGACTCGGTTATCTCGCTGCGGTTGTTGCGCAGCAGGTATCGTGACGCAAGAACCCTTAGCGAGTTGACATCAAAGTCCGAGGACACGGGATCCAGTGATGTTGTGTTGAGGACGCGCATCTTTTCGTCGCGAACCTTGCGGCGCTCGTGCCTGTACAGTATGAACGCCTTGGCCACCGTGCTGTGCTCGTTCTCGATGAGCGTCGACTCGACCATGTCCTGGATGTCCTCCACGCTAGGTTTTGCGACCGAGAAGCCCTGCACGTAGAGCTTTTTGATGACCTTCTCAGTCAGGCGCTCGGCCTCATCTGGATCGCTGCGGCCAACTGCGGCGAACGCCTTGTCTATTGCGTTGGTGATCTTTGTGCGATCAAAGGTGGCCGTCTCCCCGTTGCGTTTTCTGATCGCTTCGATCGGGGTTTGGGTCTGGGTTGTGTCCAAAATGAGCTGACCGGCAGGGCGTCAAACCCCTCGGGTTATAAGATTATCTTGTGATCATGGACCAACCGGGACTAGAGAGAAAATTGACCTGCGGCATTCGGATAAAAATGACGGATTCATTCGATAAGGGGTAAAATAGTGCCGAATATGGCAATTCCATGTGCGACATCCGCACCAATGCGCATCGGAGCTCCTGTGATGATGCCCTAGACGACGCAGGGCGACTTGCACTTGGGGCACTTTGATCCCGCCGCGACGCCCTTGTGGCCGCACTCGCCGCACGTGCGCACCCTCATCGACGGGCGGAACGCGCCATAGAGACCGGCGGCCGACTCGACGGCCGACTTGATCGCAGCCGGCTCGGAGCCCTCTGGCAGGTTGACTGAAACGAGGAGGCTTCCCCCCAGTGCTGCGGACATGCGTGCGGCCTCGAGGACAGAGGCGCTCTTGGGTTTTAGATCCGGCAGGTCGGCTGCCGCGACTGAGACGCCTGCAGAGTATGACTCGGAGTTGAGCAGGCTCAGGAGCGAGTTCTTGCCGTACTTTGCGCCGTCGAGTGACGCAAAGCGAGCCTTCGCGTCGCTGTCGATCATGCTCACGCGCACGTCATCTCCGGTCTCCTTGCCCTTTTTGGAGGCGATGTCAAGGGTAGTCTCGAGAACCTTTTGCATGACGGCTTCGCTGCGATCACCGCACTGGAGTATGTCAGTGACGGCCTCGCGCAGGCCTATGATGTTCACGTCGAGCGAAAAGGAGATTTTTTGCATGTATTGCGTGTTTCGTGCCAGAATCGGGTTGAGACCGCGCCTAGTCAGGTCAGAGATGGCCTTTTTACGGTGAGCCATGGACTCGAGAACAGGTGTCATTATCAGCGCAAGCCGCGCACGAAAGTACACCTCGTCCTTGTTTGACTCTAGGGCGAGGCGCGGGAGGTTTAGCGAGACGGAGGCGAGGTGGACAGAGAGCGACCCGTTGGTCTCGTGTGGCGCGACTGCAATGCCGCCCCACGAGGATAGACCCTTTGAAAATGCAACGTGGCCGCCCAGTGCGACAATCTCAGAGACTGCATCTGACACGTCAGACACCTTGCCACGCGAGTTGTCGATTAGTATCCCAACGCGTGGCGTTGGTGTGAGGCGCGCATAGCGCAGGTATGCCGCAAGGATCGTCGAGACGGTCTTTGTGTCATGCCCTAGCGGAACGCGAATTGTGACGAGCGTTGGATGCGAGTTGTACTTTGGCGCAACAGATGACGTCACTAGCGCGTCAGCTATTCTCCTCTCAAGGTCGACGCCCTCCTTTGAGTGCCTAGTCATCATGGGCACAAGGCCGTCAATGACAAGCTCCTGCGAGGCCTCGCGCGAGAGGAGCGATATCGCGACTGATAGGAGCGCGCCCAAATCCTCGGCGGACTTTGGCGCGCCTGGCCGTGCCGCATCAGGAAGCTTGCCACCCAAGTCGATGCCCTCGTCGAGGAGATCCTTGATGTTGACAAATATCGTGTCAGGCAGCATTGACCAGACGCCGGGGTTTGTTATGTGCAGGTCACCGGAAAGGTGCGAGTCAGCAACATCCTTTGAGAGCATGTTAGTGAGGAGGTGTTCGGCGAAGACTTCCTGACCCGTGCGGAACAGTAGACCCTCGACTCCATTGTCTTCGTTGACCACGTTAGAGAGCATCTCGTTTATGTCATAGACGGGCAGACCAAGTCGCGCGAGCTTGTTGCGGTACTCTTCATTGCCGTGCTCTAGGAGGACAGAGTTGACCATCTCGCGTATGAGCGAGCCGGTCAGGTATGTCGTCTGGTACTTGTAGATGCGGTTCTCTACCTCCTCGGTGATCTTTTGGGCAAGCTCTGGCGGGAGGCCACCCTCGCGGGTCAGCGACTGCGTTATCTTGTAGGGCTTGAACTCTTCGATGGACTCGTGCGACGTGCGCACGTACATCTTGCCGCTCTCGATGATCGAGCGCTCCTCGATCTGGCGGGCAAGGCTCAGGACGAGCTTGCCAAGGTTGGTTATGGTATAGCGCTTCTCGGACTTGTTGAGCGTCACGAGTGCCTGCTTGAGGAGCTTGCGCAGGTGGTAGGCGAACTTGCCGCTCTCCTTTTTTGACTTGAATCCGGCTAGCGACTTTAGCTCCGAGTAGGTGAGCGGCCCCTTTGAGTTGAGTATTCGGAGGATGTCTATGCGATTTGGGCTAGCCATGACCGAAAATATCATGCGAACCCTGCGCGATGTAGATCGCTCTAGGCCGTCACGGCGCGGCTCATTTGGTTCCTCCATGGCCATGCGCACCGCAGGCATAAGGCTTGTAGATAAAACTTGTGCAGTGTGCCCGGAGCGCTCTCGTGATCGCAGTTTTTAGCATCCACCGATCAGCGTCGGCACAATTTGGACACTGTTAACCACATTTTTCAGAGTTTGCGCCATATTTTGCATTAACGTGGAATGTTTATGGCATGGAAATGGCCTAGTGCGGCCACGTATCTGACCCGAGGAGGCATCGCTGCGATCTAGATCGCAGGATCATCGCACCACATGCGATCTAGATCGCATGTGACGCCACACCGACCTGCAGGTTTTTCAGCTGCGCCCATGGGGAGCCGCCGCCCTCCCGTGTCGCATGCGCGCATCGCCGGGCCTGACTCACCCATGCCAGGCGGCGTTTTGCGCCATGACCACACTGTGGTTCCCTGTCACACGCGCAGGCGCCAGGGAGACCCTGGGCAGCAGGAATCTACCATATCCCGAACAGAGCAGAGTCAGGCACGCCGATCTCCACGGTGGTGCCGCCCACGCCCAGGCCATGACGGAACCGTGTGTGGGGCACGGGTGCGCTGACGCCCACGCGTGCGCTCACTCGCCAATTTCGCGGGCGTCAACAGAGAACTCGCTAGTGGAGAGCATGCTGCCGCACCGGTCGCAAGTTTCCATTTCTTTGGTCACAACCTCCTTGACGGGCTTTAGCATGCTCGTCCTGTGTATGAGCTTGCCACACTCGCCGCAGACAATGTCCACTGACATGGGCAGGCACGACACGTGGCAAGTAATTAACCGTGGGATCGCAATTTGTTGCGTATGCGCGTAAATTGTTTCTAGCTGCGCTCTATGAGAATGCCACGCTCGTCATGGCCAACGATCTTCACGCGCGTCCCCACCGGAAGGTCTGCCGGCGTGGCTATGGCAGCCATAAACCCCGAGACGCGCAGTTTCGTGCCTTCGATGGCCATGACAACCCACGCGTATGGCGTATGAGCCTCAAATCCGTCAGGGGCGACGGTGATTATGGTGTATGTCACAACTGTCCCATGCCCATCAACCTCTTCGGGCACTAGCCCGCGAGCGCCGCACTTTGAGCAGAACAACGACATTGCGAGGTGGAGCGTGCCGCACTTGGGACACTTTGACGCAAGAACCTTGCCTGATTTTGCGCTGCTTGCAAACTCTTCCCTAGTTGACATGATCATACGCTCCGAAATATGTGAACCGCGCAGCTTGCACCTGTTGCGCCAAAGTTGTGTGTCAGGCCAATCTCGGCTCCAGAAACCGTGCGCTCTCCGGCAGCGCCGGTAAGCTGCTCGTATGCCTCGACGACCTGGCCCACGCCAGTGGCACCGATTGGGTGCCCCTTTGACTTTAGGCCTCCAGACGGGTTTAGTGGGATCTCGCCGTTGCGTGCCGTCTTGCCATCGCGTGCGGCCTCTACGCCCTTGCCCTTTTCAAAAAATCCGAGATCCTCGCTGTTGACGACCTCGGCTATCGTAAAGCAGTCATGAACCTCCGCAAAGTCAATGTCAGAGGGCGTCACTCCGGCCATCTTGTAGGCCGCCTCTGACGCTATGCGCGTGCTGTCGATCGTCGTCATGTGTCCCCTGTCCTGCAGGGCAGCCGGCGAGCCCCCACGGCCAGAGCCGGCGACCTCGACGTACTTGCCACCATGATCCCTTGCAAACTTTTCGCTGCAGAGTATGACAGAGCTTGCGCCATCAGAGAACGGGCAGCAGTCATACAGCTTTAGCGGGCTTGCGACCACTGCTGAGCCCAGAACGTCATCGACGCTTATCTTTTTGCGCAGGTGGGCCTTTGGGTTCAGGATTCCGTTGTCGTGGTTCTTGACTGCGACGCGCGCAAAGTCCTCCTCAGTCGCCCCATATTCGGACATGTACGCGCGGGCCATAGACGCAAAGAGTCCAGGAAACGACGCGCCGGCGCTGCCCTCGTAGAAAAAGTCCGAACAGTAGGCAAAGTAGGTCGTGGTCCACGCCGTACCCGTGTGCGTGACCTTTTCTGCGCCAGTCACGAGAACCGCGTCATAGAACCCCGCTGCCACGTTGGCGTATGCCTCGCGGAACGAGACTGAGCCGCTCCCGCATGCTGACTCTATGGACAGCGATGGGCGTTCGGGTATTCCAAGGCGGCTCATAATAACTGGCCCGAGGTGAACCTGCTTGTCGGCTATGCCAAAGACGTTGGATATGTAGGCAGCGCCAATCTCGCGCGGCTCAATTCCCGCATCGTCCATGGCGCCGGCCGACGAGTCAACTATCATCTCCACGAGGCTTTCGTCGAGCTTGCCATATCGCGTGCTGCCGGCTCCCAGCACACACACCTTTTCCACAAAGAAAGATGACTTGTGGCCCCTATAAAAACGCGTGACCGACATGGCGGTGATGGCAAGACGGGCATCAGAATCGGCGCGCGTGGTGGCGATGCGCCCTGCCGGAAGCCATACGGCCTCTAGCGGCGCGCGCGACGTGCGCCTGCTCAGGGCAGAGCTCGACGAGTATCTCGACCCTGGAGGCTACCTCGCATGGTCGACCCGTGCACGCATCTATACGATCCTGGGAACCCGCTCGCCGCGCAGCGGGCTAGTCAGGTGCCCCTCGTGCCGGACAGGCATGCTCATGCTAGTTCGCTCGCGCAGGACGCGCAAGAGGTTCATCGGGTGCTCAAACTATCTCAACGGGTGCGACGCGTCCTCGCCGCTGCCGCAGAGGGCGCGCCTGCGCGCCCTAAAGCAGGCGTGCCCCGAGTGCGCATGGCCCATGGCGATATACCGCTATACGCGAACCGCAAAGTGGACCAGAATGTGCACAAACCACGAGTGCCCCGCGCGCGCAAGTCCCTAGCGGTACATGTCGGTTCGTCGGCTCGCAAGTAGCGGCATCGCCCGGCGCACGCGGCGCACCACTGCAGCAGAGACGTCAACTGTGGATATTCCGCGTCGCTTTTTCATGTCAAGGAGAACCTTTCCGGAGGGATCGACGGCAAGGCTCCTCCCGCAGTAGGCGTTTCCGACGTGTGCGGGCGCAATGACATAGCAGCCGTTCTCTATTGCGCGCGCGCGGTTTAGCGCAACCCATTGCGACTCCTTTCCCGGCCCGCGAACCCAGGCTGATGGCGCGACTATCATGTCCGAGCCGTCCAGGGCGAGGCGGCGCGATGCCTCGGGGAAGCGCAGGTCATAGCAGATCAGCATCCCGGTCCTGCCTGCCGGCGTGGGCTGTGGTCGCGCAAAGCGGTCGCCGCGCAAGAGTATGCGCGACTCTTTGGTTCCCAGCGCGTCATAGAGGTGCGCCTTTTGGTATGCTGCGGCAAGGCGACCTGCCGAGTCGACATGAAACGCCGTGTCATGCACGCGGTTGGCGAGCCGGCTCTTTTCGTATATCGTCCCAATGACATGGATTTGGCGCTCGCGCGCCACGCGCGATATCGACTTGACAAAGTCGCCGTCAAGCCCCTCGGCGTCATTGGCAACCTCGCGCGGCGTGCGCGCGCCCACATAGAACATCATGTACTCGGGAAACGCCACTAGCGCGCAGCGCATCGAGGCGGCACGCGAGATGGCATCTAGTATGCCCTCCAGGTTGGCCGCCTTGTCAGTTGAGGCGCGCATTTGCACGACTCCCACGCGCGTCATGGCCTGCAGCCTCCGGCGCGCCCCAAATAAGGCATCGTGCCCTAGAGGCGCCGTCCGGCCTGGTACCAGTTCTCGCGCTCGTTCTCCTCAAAGACCACTATGACGTGCGACTCGCCGGCGCCGAGGATGCTCTTGGCAGACTCGGTCACGGCGGCGGCAAACTTTTCCTTTTGCTCGGCGCTGCGCCCAGGGTACATTGAGACGGTTATGAGGGGCATTGTCCTGCGCGCCACATGTGGCCCAATTTAACCGAGTCGGCGCGGGCCGGCAGCCGATCATGCGCAGGTGCCAACGGCCCGCCGGGGGAGTCTTGGGGGCGCATGTGTTCGTCGTTTAGCGCGGTTCCTGATCTGCGCCCTGCAGGCATTCCTGCCCAGTCTACTTTTCGTGCAAGGCAGCACCTGAGATCGGCGCCAACAATGATATAGCAATGTGCGTTTTGCCGTCTTGATGAATAATGCGATCTGCGCTCGTGTGGCCATCCACGCCAATATGCTCATGCCACGTGTTGCGTTCCCTGGTGTCCTCATGACCACAACCGGAACATTCCAGCCGAGCGCGCCGAAAAGACTGCTCGGCAGGAAACCAATAATGGCGTTGTCCAACTTTGTAAAGCCATCCGCACAGCCCAATGACTCCATGTCCGTTGAAGACTCCTATAATAGTGGCAGAGACAGGCACCATCGGCATTGTGATCGGACTAGTCGCTATGGCAGCCATCATTTTTGGTCTCGCGGCCAAAAGATGACCGAGTCGAGTGACCATGGTCACAAAGGCCGCCATGGCATCCAGGTGATCCCAGACGAGCTGACGCGAGATGTACGACATGGACATTTCTGAAATCCTATACTGGTTGTCGTGGCCTTTCCTTCTCCCCATGGACAACATATGGAGAGAGTTTTTCGTTACTGCATTTGCCGCATTTGGGTATTCGTCCATTGGCTATTTGGTTTGGGAGTGGGGACCAAAGATATGGCGCAGCAGCCGCAGGCTCCTCATGTCTGGCCAGGGGCAATAGTGCACGACGCGCATGAATGCGCAAATGCGCACGGGGCATGTGCGAGGCCGGCGCGCTAGCCCTCTTGCCCATACCCGTACCGCCTCCCGTACATATAGTCAGAGCGGTGCGTTCTCTTGTACGCATACGCGACGGCGACTCCGGCGACAAAGCCGCCAATGTGGGCCATGTACGCCACGCCCCCGCCCGCTATGCCAAACCCGCTGACAAAGAACGGCAGGAGGTTCTGAAAGACGAGCCAAAAGGGCAGAAACCACTTTGCCTCGATGTGCATCATGCGCCAAAAAAAGCCGAGCATCATGAATGTCATTATCTTTGCCCTCGGAAACAGGACAAGGTACGCGCCGAGCACGCCTGATATTGCGCCAGAGGCGCCAACTGCCGGAATCATGCTGTCGGGGTCTATTGCGATATGCGCAAGGCCGGCGAGTATGCCCCATGCGAGGTATATTGCCAAAAATGCCCCACGCCCGAACTTTAGCTCGATATTGTCGCCAAATATCCACAGAAATAGCATGTTGCCGCCAAGGTGCATGAGGCCGCCATGCATGAACGTCGAGCTCAGCATTGAAAAGTATGGCATCTCGGGGCACGAGGAGACTATGCTAGCCGTGCCCGTGACGCACGCCGGCACGGCGCCCCACTCGTAGAACATGCGCGCAGCCGCATTGTTGCCAAACTCCCAGAACTGTCCGGTGATCGCCACCTCGAAGAAGAACACCACAACGTTGGCGATGATTAGGAATATTGTCACCTTTGGCTTGAATCCCGGAGGGTGTGGATTCTCATCACGCAGCGGAAGCAACTCTCTAGGATCGCGCCTTGCCGAGTTTGGCTTAAGAGTGTTTGGCGCGCTCGTCAACGGCGGCGCGCAGACGCGATATGTGCGCCGGCCTCGTCCCGCAACACCCGCCGATGATGCGCACGCGCGAGTACGTGTCCACAAAGGAGGCGAGGCGGTTGGCCATCTCTTCGGCTCCCATCCGGTATATCGCCACGCCATCGGCGTTCTCGGGCATGCCGGCGTTTGGGACCACAAGGACTGGATGTGCGGCGTTCTCGTCAAGCCATCGCACGCTAGGCTCCATCTCCTCAGGTCCGGTCGAGCAGTTGAGGCCAAAGACGTCTATGCCCATGTCGCACACCGTCGTGTATGCGGCCTGCACCCCTGTGCCAAGTAGCATCTTGCCGTAGCGGTCAAGCGTCACGTTTGCGATGATGGGCACGTCGCGCCGCACTTTTGCCATGCCGTCCCTTGCGCCAAGTATGGCGAGCTTTACCTCTAGTATGTCCTGGCTCGTCTCTATCAGTATGGCATCAACGCCGCCAGACACTAGGCCCTCGGCCTGGAGCGCAAAGGCCTCGCGTATCTCGTCTAGGGGCATCTGGCCAAGGTCGGCGTCTGATGAGCTCGGCAGGTATCCGGTAGGCCCCATGGTTCCGATGACATAGCGCGTCGGCGGTGGTGCTGCGGCAGCCTCGGCGGCTGCGAGCTCGGCGGCCTGGCGGTTCTGCTCGACTGTCCGGTCGCCCATCCCGTACTCGGCAAGCTTTATCCTGTTGGAGCCAAACGTGTCAGTCTCGACGCAGTCGGCTCCGGCCTCGAGGTACGAGCGGTGTATGCGTCGTATCCAGTCAGGCCGGCTTGCGACTAGGCCATCGTTGAACCCGTCATGGCCGCCAGGAAAGTCCTCGGCTGTCGGCTCGAGGCGCTGTATCTCCGTGCCCATTGCGCCATCGAGGACGAGTATCCGTTCGCGCAGCGCGTCAGCAAAGGCCTGCTTTGTCACTAGCGCAGCCCCCAGCGGCCCATGACGCGATCCTCGAGGCGGCGAAAGAGGGCAACGTCGAGGGCCATGCCCATGGCCATTATAACGACCAGGACCGCGACGACTTGTGAAATGTCGACTGTGTGGCGCCCGACGTTGAGCAAAAATCCCAGGCCAAGAAACGAAAAGAGCATCTCGGCGCCGACGACTCCGCGCCACGCAAATGCCCACCCCTGCTTGAAGCCCGAGAGCATGTGCGGGAACGCGGCCGGCAGGAGGACGCGCGTGACTAGCTGCGTCCCGCGCGCGCCCATGTTTCGGGCCGCCTCGACATAGTGCGGGTGTATGTTGCGCACGCTAGAGTATATGCTAGTAGTCACGGCAAAGACTGCGCCGACTGCAGTCACAAACACTATTCCCGCATCGCTCACGCCAAACCATATGAGCGCGACGGGAACCCACGCTATGGACGGTATTGACTGCAGGCCAAGGACGAGTGAGCCGATAGTCTCGTTGATTAGGCTGATCCTCGCCATGGCGACGCCGAGGAGGACGCCGGCGCCGATCGCGATGGCAAGGCCGACTATGAGGCGCCAGAGCGTCGTGGCGATCCCAACTAGCAGGCTCGCATCTGCAATGCCGTGCGCAATATCCTCGGCGACCTCCCAGGGAGACGGCAGCAGGTCAGGCGGCAGGACTCCGGCAGACGAGGCGGCCTGCCATGATATGACAATGGCCGCATAGAACGCAGCGCGGCGCGCCGCAGCGCGCCTATCCATTTAGGCCCTCCTGCCTTGTGACCTCGGGGCGCAGCGCGGCGAGTATCTCGCGCTGTATCGAGGCGAGGCTACCGTCCTCGGCGTGGCGCGGCCGCGGATGGTCTATGCGAAACTCTGCCCTGATGCGCGATGGCCTGTTGCCAAACACCACGACGCGCGAGGCGAGTGCGGCCGACTCGGCGACATTGTGCGTCACAAAGAGTATCGTCTTTTTGGTTCGCTGCCATATCTCCTGCATCTCGCCGATGAGCGTGTATCGCGTCTGCGTGTCTAGTGCGGCAAACGGCTCGTCCATCAAGAGGACGTCAGGATCCATCGCAAGCGCGCGCGCGATCGCAACACGCTGCTTCATGCCAGTTGAGAGCTGGTGCGGATAGTAGGAGGAGAACTGGCCTAGCTGCATCATCTCGAGGTAGCGCGCCGATATCTCGGCCCGCTCGGCGGCCGGCACGCCGTTGACGCTGAGGCCAAATGACACATTGTCAGCAACGCTCAGCCACGGGAACAGCGCACCCTCCTGGAACACCATGATGCGCTCCGGACCGGTCCCGTCGACTGGCCTCCCGTCAAATATGACCTCACCAGAGTCCGGCGTGTCGAGTCCGGCGACGATCCTCAGGAACGTCGACTTGCCGCATCCAGACGGGCCGACGAGGCAGACAAACTCTCCGGCCTCGACGGACAGGTCGATTCCCCCGAGTGCGCGCAGCGTGTACCCCCCGCCCCCGCCAAAGGACTTTGTGATTCCACGAGACTCTAGCTTTGCCATCTCTCCCTAGCCGCCCTGCGCTGCGGCGCCCCCGTAAAATATCCCACTGATCTCTGGCGGCGAGCGGCCGAGATACCCGAGCGCGGCGGCACGCTCGGCGAACTCGGCTATCGACGGCTCGAGGGCGTCTGTGGTGATCTCTACGCGTGAGAACGACTCCTCAAGAACGCCGGCCGGCAGCGCCGCGAGAGCCTCGCCCTCGGCAAATGACGCGTACGCCTCACGCGCGGGCTCGGGGTTGGCGGCGATCCACATGGCCGTCTCCTCGTGCGCCTGAATCCACGACGAGACGGCCTCGGGCATCTCGCGCACATAGTCGGCGCGCGCGACGAGGACGACTGAAGAGAATCGCGACTCTGGCCAGAGGGAAGACTCCTCAAGAACCCTGACTGCGCCGGCTGACTCTACGATGAGCGTTGCCCACGGCTCGGCGACCCATGCGGCATCGATAAACTCGCGCGATACTAGTGTGACCATCTCCGGACCGGCGACTGCGATCACCTGCACCGTTCCGCCGCGGTCAGCCGGAACCAGGCCTGCCCCTGCGAGGTGGTGGCGCAGCGAGACGTCCTGCGAGTTGGCCACCTGCGGGACCGCAACGCGCATGCCGTCGAGATCCGCAATGCCCGATATGCCCGAGCCGGCGCGCGCGACGAGGCTCACGCCACCGCTTGCCGCACCCGAGAGGATCACGACATTTCCGTCCGAGGAGCGCACAAACGCGTTGACTGCCGGGCCTGGTCCCACATATGCGAGCTCGAGGTTTCCGGACAGTAGCGACTGTACGGCCTGCGTGCCGCTCTCAAGCACGCGCGCCTCCACGCGCAGCGGATCCAGCGCGGCTGCAAACGTTGCGCGCTCCGTGCCCACGATCGGTATGGCATGGCTCACACTGGGAAGAAAGGCCACGCGCACTGCCTCCTCCGTGCCGGCTGCCGCATACAGCGCAACGGCTAGACCCAGTGCGGCCACCGTGGCGACGGCGGCAATCACCATTCTCGTGGTCATGCGATCGTCGCAGGACGCGGCGCGTTAAATAGCAGTCGGTTTTTTAGCTCTAGCTAGGCGCGCGTGCGGCCCGTAAAGGCACGCAGAGCAGACTTGCGCCATGCATGGCAAGCGGGAATGGCAATGGTCCAGATCAATGAGGGCATGCCGGCACCCCACGAGAGGCGCGCGCTGCGCTATATGCGGTCGGCGAGCTCGCGATCGCCAGATATTCTCGGGTGCTCGGGATCCACGAGTATGACCTCATACCAGCAGTGTATGCCGTCACGGTAGACAAAGTACGATCCGAGGAGAAGCATGTTTGGAAAGCGCTCCAGGACGCGCCTCTGCGCCACTGTCTTTAGGCTGTCATCGCCCTTTATCCTCGTCACGCCGAGGTGCTTTGGCCTACGGCCGCCGCGCGGGCGCTGCCTGCGCATGCCGCCGGTTCCCACGCGCATGCGAACCACGGCGATTCCCTGCTTTGCGCGGTACCCGAGGCGCCGTGCCCTCTGCAGGCGCGTGGGCCGCTCGATCCTAGTGACTGCGTTCTCGCGGCGCCACTTTACGACGCGCTCACGCAGGTCAGGCGAGTTCTCCCGCCACATGCGTGTCCATTGCCTCTCCTGCAGCACGTGTGAGCGCATTGCGCACGAGGCGCGAAAACCCCTTAATATCTCTAGGCGTGCAGCAGCGCACAGGTTATTACAAGGAGTCCGGCGTGCCCCTCCCATGAGGGTCGCAATAGCCGGCATTGGCGTTGCGGGAAGCTATCTTGCCTCAAGGCTAAAGCGCGAGCACGAGGTCGTCGGCTTTGAGCGCATGCACGCAGACAGGCATGACTCGATATGCGCGTGGGGCACGTGCAGGCCAAAGATGGAGGAGCTCTGCGCGCTCTCGGGCGTGGACTTTGCAAAGTATGTCACGCATGACGGAAGGAGGATGCACGTCGAGGTCGACGGCCAGGAAAAGTTCCACATAGGCCTCGACGGGCTGTGCACGTATGACAAGATCGGCCTCATACGCGACCTCGTCGACGGCTGCGAGATACGCTACGGGGCCGCGCCGGCGCGCAGCGACCTAGAGCGCGACTTTGACGTTATAGTCGACTGCACGGGGTTTCACAGGTCATACCTCCCAAAGATCAAGAACGACTTTTACCTGCCGACATACGAGCACAAGGTCGAGTACGAGAACGGCGTGCCCTTTGATGACTTTTACATTAGGCCGTTTCGCGGGATGTCAGGGTATTTCTGGTACTTTCCGCTAGGAAAGAACTCGGCGCACATTGGGGCCGGCGACTATCAAAAGGCGCACGTCAGGGAGACAGGCGAGTTTATGAAGAGGCACGGCGGCAAGATAACAAAGACTGTCGGCCGTCCAATAAGGCTGGCGACTCCGAACATGTGCATGCCGTACAGCGACGGCAAGGTTGTCGGCGTTGGCGAGTCGATCGGCACGGTGTTCCCGCTGCTCGGCGAGGGCATAATACCGAGCATGGTCTGCGCGGACATATTTACCAGGAACATTGGCAACGTGGCAGCATACGAGCGCGAGGTTCGCGAGCACTTTGAGGTGTACGCAAAGGTGTTCAGGTTTGTACACGCAAAGCTAATGGGCAGGTTTAGCATGCTAAGGCAGGGACTTGATATGCTCTCGATATACCGCTATATGAAGAAAAACGAGGCGCGGTTTGGAATGGACATAGAGATGCGCAACCTCATAAAGGTCGCACGCGCCTAGTCCATCGCCGAGGACGCATAGCCCTCGCGCTGCGTGCGCGCGTATGCCATGTTGTACCCGTGGATGATCCCGGCATACTCTTCAAGCGTGGCGCGCATGTCATCAATGGACTCGGCAAGGTAGAATCCCGGACAGTCCCCCGTGAACTGGAATGTCGCGTGAACCTGCGGCACGCCATGGTTGCTCTCTAGCCATGTCGTAAACGGATAGAGGTAGCACACGCCGGGCCGCCCCGGATGGAGCGTGCATGCGCTATCACTGCCGAGGAAGCGGCACGGTATGCGCGTGCCGTCCTGCGCGGCCGTCTCGCCGGCAGACCGCTTTAGGTTGATGCTAGTCATGGTCGCCGAGGAGGAGCCCGACTGGCCCTGCGCGCCCCACGTGCTGATGATCGTCTCGGCTGCGACAAACTCGGAGACGCGCGCGTACTTCATGCCGCTCCCTATCGTGATGAGGTCATCAGACGTGAGCGGGAGGCGGCCCTGGCGCTCGCAGCAGTTGGTGCAGTCAGGCCAGTGGCACTTCCAGAGGACGTGGCGCGAGACTGACTCGAGATATGGTATGTGGTACGTCACCGAGCCGACCCTCACGGTCCGGTCAGAGACTGCAGTCGCCCGACCTAGCGTGAGGTCTCGTATGGCGGGGTCGACCTCCCACCCCATCTTGATGAGGGCGTCGAGGGACTCGCGCACCTCCTCCTGCGAGGACACGTGAACCAAATATAGTAGCGGACATTATAACGCTAATGGCATGAGTGGCAAGGGCAAGTACGCGCTGGCGACCGAGCGGCGGAGGCTCGTGTGGACCCGCGTCATATGGCCCCTCATACTCGAGCTCGGCGAGCCGTCCTTTACGCTGGCCCAGTACCAAAAGAGGCGGGCAGAGGAGTGCAGCGGGGCCGAGGTCCACATGGCAGCTCGTGGCCTGGCCTCGCTTGCCCAAAAGGGCGTCCTGTTCCGCGAGGGCAACCTCTACTCGATACACTATCGCCTCATCCCGTACCTTCGCATGGGAGCCGAGTGCGACTATGCGACGGCGATGCACGAGGCCGGCATGATGTGAGCGTGGCACCACATCTCGTTCGTGCTCAGACAGACATGCCGAGGTAAGTATATCGACAGGATCACACCCGTTTGGCCCAATAAACAGAGAAGTGCCGAACTCATGCTAATAAGACAGAGTATGTTAATATAGCAAGATATAGAGACTGAGTGCCACACAGATGGGCAAAGTACACGGGTCACTGCATTTGATTAGCAATAAAAACACAAATATGAATTTTTTACATATTTTAGAACCTAAATTTTATTTGCGCCAGTCTTGCAACAAGACATTTCACAGTATCGAGGGGGCCTTTGTGACAATTGAAGAACAGTAATCTAGTTGGGGGGGGGGGCAATAGCCTAAAAAATCGAACCATTTTTACCGGCGATAATCTAGACATAATGCGAGGATTACCCGACGAATTGTTTGATTTAATATACCTCGATCCACCGTTTAAATCAGATCATGACTATGCGGCACCATTAGGCACAGAATCAACAGGTGCTGAATTTACAGATGTTTGGACATTAAAGGATATTGATGAGGCATGGTGGGGCGAGATTCAGCACGACAATGCAGGATTATACGAAGTACTAAAATCATCTGGCATAGTTGGAGGAAAAAGCGTCAAAGCATATTTAATTTACATGGCAGTCAGAATACTGGAAATGCGCAGAATTTTAAAAGACAGCGGTTCAATTTACTTGCATTGTGATCCAACTATAAGCCATTATCTGAAAAGTGTTTTAGATGCCGTATTCAAACGCACAAATTTTAAAAATGAGATAGTTTGGAAACGAACAACAGGAAACAAGGGTAGTCAACACAAACCAAGAAAATTAGGCTCTAATCATGATGTCATTTTGTTTTATGCAAAGAATTCTCGGAAGTCTATTTTCAATATTCCAAAAATAACAGTCAATCTAGATACGGAAGAAAAAATTAGAGAGGAATTCCCAAATGTCGATTCAGATGGTAGGCGTTGGAAAGACAACTCAGCCCACATATTTCGTTCACGATCGCAAGGCGCTAGACCAAATTTGTGTTATGAATGGCGAGGATTTAAAAATCCCTACCCGACAGGTTGGAGACTGTCTAAAGACAGATTAGAAGAAGAATACCAGAAGGGAAATTTTTCAATTGATTTAATTGAAAAAAAGATAACGAAAAAATTAGCGAATGGGAAAACTATTAAAAAAACCATCTCTAAACGAAAATTAACAAGAAAGATTTATTTCGATTCATACAAAGGTGAAAATATGGGCGACATATGGGCAGATATTGGAAATGTCAAAGGGAACGAAGATCTTGGATATCCCACACAGAAACCATTAGAACTATTGATGCATAATAAAGGCATCATCCGACACAGACAATTTGGTACTTGATCCTTTTTGTGGATGTGCTACAGCATGTGCAGCTGCAGAAAAATTAAAACGAAACTGGATCGGAATTGATAAGTCATCAAAGGCAGCTGATTTGATGAAAATTAGAATGGAGCGAGAAATAGGCATTTCCAAATACATTGATAAGATCATACACCGAACAGATATTCCAACACGAGTAGGTAAACGCTCTAGGGACATTAAGTGTATCCTGTATGGTAGACAAGAGGGAGTATGCAAGGGTTGCAAAAAATGGACAGAGATCAGACTCATGGATGTGGATCACATAATACCAAAAGCTAGAGGCGGGGTCGATGATGACGAAAATTTACAGTTGTTGTGTAGCAGCTGTAATAGAATAAAAGGAAAAAAGACCATGGAGTATCTAATTACGCGCCTGCGTGAGTTGAAGATCAGGTAAAATATCAGTTTGAAGATGAGAATTTATGTGTGCAACGTCAAAACTAAACTTAGATTATTATGTCCTGTTAGTGACATCAAGTGTTGTGAACAACCTACACATGTAATCTCACATTGGCTTCACGCATACGTTGTATATGATTTACATGATCGGCATTGGGGGCGGAGTATGTAGCTATATAGATAGAGATTATTTCTGGTGTTTGGTGTGAACAAATAAACAATTCATGGTCTCGGCCATCAAAATCTCCAGTGTGCGGATATGCCACGATAGGAGCGGGGTGTAAGTGTAGCCCACATGAGGCAGATAATGCTTGCCATGCTGCATATCGAATCTATCTACAACTCATAGGGTCAGATGCGCGGCATATGCCCAACACACAACTCAAGCACTTTTATACAAACGTGCCCCACGCGCGCGCGGCGATGGCAGAAAAGGACGACTATGCGTGCTGCGTCACGTGCGGGGAGCTGCTCAGCGCGTGCAAGTGCGTCTGCGAGTTTTGCGGCGAGCGTGACGCGTGCGAGTGTGCGCTCTTTGACTCGGCGACTGGAGGCGGCTAGGCATGGGAGACAGGGTTGACGTGTCATGGCTAGTCGGCGGCCCGCAGGGGAGCGGCGTAGAGTCAGCAGCCGGAATATTTGCCGGCGCGTGCGCGTCGATGGGGTATCACGTGTTTGGCAAGCGCGAGTTCTATTCCAACATAAAGGGCGAGCACAGCTATTTTGTCGTCAGGGTCTCTAGTGAGGAGATACACTCCAATGTCAGCGGTGCGGATATCATGGTCGCATATGACGCCGAGACGCTCCTGCGCCACTATACGGACATTCGGGACGGCGGCACGATAATCTACGACTCGGCGATGGAAAAGGCGTCGATCGACGACGTTCGCACGATGGATGAGCACTATGCGGCGCGCGCGCAGGCCGCACTCGAGGGCGCAGGCCGTGCTGCCGGAGTCGAGGGCGCAGTCAGCGCGGCGCGCGAGGCCGGAGTCGCAGCGCATGCAGTCTCGTTCCGGTCAATACTGGCGTCACTTGCCGAGTCGGCAGGCAACCCAAAGCTGCGCGGCATGACGCGCATGTTCAACGTCATCGGCGCGACCCTCTCTATGAAGGCCCTCGGCGTTCCCGAGGAGCGCACGCGCGAGGCCGTGCGGCACGCGTTTGCCGCAAAGCCGGCAATAGCCGAGCTCAACGAGATGGCAGCGTCTCGCGCATACGCGTCAGCTGATGCCGAGTTCGGCGGCGCGCGCGCCGTCCTCGGACCGTGTGGCGCAACGCCTGAGGGCACGATTCTCGCGCAGGGATATCACGGCACGGCGATCGGCAAGATCGCCGCAGGGTGCCGCTTCCAGTCGTACTATCCGATAACGCCGGCCTCCGATGAGAGCGTCTACCTCGAGTCCCACCCTTCACTTGAGGTCAGCGGGCACAGGCCCGGCTCGACGCTCGTGGTCCAGTGCGAGGACGAGCTGAGCGCCATAGGCATGGCCATAGGAAGCGCGATCGCCGGCACGCGATCCTCGACATGCACGTCCGGACCCGGCTTTTCGCTAATGGCCGAGTGCCTCGGCTGGGCAGGAA
This sequence comes from Cenarchaeum sp., assembly GCA_963692915.1. GTDB lineage: Archaea > Thermoproteota > Nitrososphaeria > Nitrososphaerales > Nitrosopumilaceae > JAHRAL01. Next base: position 200,766 of record OY843584.1, on the reverse strand, counting down.
TCAACGAGGTTCCCCTAGTCATCACGCTCTACCAGCGGAGCGGTCCGGCGACCGGACTGCCGACGCGCCACGGCCAGGACGACCTCCTCTTTGCGGTCCATGCGGGCCACGGCGAGTTTCCGAGGATCGTGTATGCGTCTGGCGACGTCGAGGAGAGCTTTTACGACACGGCGCGCTGCTTTAACTATGCGGACGTTTACCAGGTTCCCGTCATACACATGATGGACAAGTACCTGGCAAGCACCGTCCTGACGTGTGCGCGCTTTGATGCCGGCAGGATATCCATAGACCGCGGCAAGCTTGTCACGGGCAAGATGGAGGGGGACTATCGCAGGTTTGCCCTCGGCGGGGACGGCGTGTCAGAGCGCGCGCGCCTTGGCGTCGAGAACGGCGAGTTTTGGTGCACGGGTGATGAGCATGACGAGGTGGGCCACATAACCGAGGACCCCGTCATGCGCTCAGAGATGATGCGCAAGAGGCTCTCTAGGGAGAGCCTCGCGCTGCGCGCCATACCTGACGGCGAGCAGGCGGTCCTGCACGGCGATGGCGACATTGCAGTTATTGGGTGGGGCTCGACGAAGGGGCCAATACTTGACGCGATAGCCGAGGTTCAGGCCGGCGGCGGGCCGCGCATCAGGTTTGTGCAGGTAAAGATGCTCCACCCGTTTCCGGCCGACTATGTGAGGCACCTCCTCGAGGGCGCAACGACAATAGTGGACATTGAGTCAAACTATACGGCGCAGCTTGGCGCGCTGTTCCGGCAGAACATGGGGCGCGAGCCGGATCACTATGTGCTAAAGTACACGGGACGCGCGATGACGAGCACAGAGGTCGCCGGCGCGCTTCGCAGGGTTGCCGGCGGCACGGCATCAAAAAGGGAGGTTCTAGACTATGGCGCCTAGGCTCGCTGACTACAAGACTGACGTCCACAACGACTGGTGCCCCGGATGCGGCGACTTTGGCATACTCAATGCCGTGCAGATGGCCCTGGCCGAGATGGACATTGCGCGCCACGAGGCGGCGATATTCTCCGGAATAGGCTGCTCGGGCAAGACTGCGCACTTTGTCAACGTCAGCGGCATCCACACGCTCCACGGCCGCGTCCTGCCCTTTGCGCAGGGCGCAGCGCTCGCAAACCCAAACATGAGAATAGTCGCAGTCGGCGGTGACGGCGACGGCCTCGGCATCGGCGCAGGCCACTTTGTCGCCGCCGGGAGGAGAAACGTCAACATGGCGTACATCATATTTGACAATGGCGTCTATGGGCTCACAAAGGGCCAGGCATCGCCAACTCTAAAGCTTGGAACAAAGACAAAGTCACTTGCCGCGCCAAACGTAAACTATAACGTAAACCCCGTCGGCCTTGCCGTGACTAGCGGCTTTACGTTCGTCGCGCGCGCATACTCGTATGACGTTGCGCACCTAAAGGAGATCATAAAGGCCGCAATAAGCCACGAGGGCCTTGCGTTCGTCGATGTCCTCTCGCCATGCCCGACATACAATGACATCAACACGCGCGACTGGTTTGCCGGCGAGGGGCTAGAGGGCGACGGCGGGGAGCGCCACTCGCGCATATACAGGCTAGAGGACACCGACTATGACCCCATAGTCCACTTTGCCGACGCCGCCGAGCTCAACGCAAAGCTCAGCCAGGCCCTCGCAAGGTCACTAGAGTGGGGCGAGCGCATACCTACGGGAGTCTTTTACCGCAACGAGACTGTCACGCCATACAGCGGGCGCATACGCGACCAGATACACAACTATGCAGAAAACCCGCCAGCCCTGCAGGCAGTCGAATCCGGCGGGCGGGCGATAACTGACGTCACGGCGATGCTAGACGCGCTGCGCGCCTAGCGGGCCGGCAAAGGGTTTTTACAAAACACCGTGTGTGCGACGCGTGATGGCAGGCGGCAGCCTCACTGCAATCGTCGAGTTTTACGGCATCTCGCCCTGGGAGGTCGAAGTCGCCCACGAGTGCCTGGGCGCAGTCTTTGAGCTCTCCGAGTCCGAGCTCGACGGGCCGGCCGGCGATGAGACGAGCCGTATGCGCATCGCGCTTCCCGTCGAGTTTGGCGACGAGTTCTTTGCGTGGTTTGGGTTCAAGAGGTGGGAGAGGCTCAAGGCCCTCCTCAGGGAGATGAAGAGGAGGCGCGGCGGCGGAGCCGGCTCGCTCATAGTCAACCTCGACTTTGGCGGTGAGCCGGCCGTCTCCTTTGTCGTCGACTCGGCTGACAGGGGCCTCTTTGACAACTCGCTCGAAAAGATCGACAATGTCGTCGAGACGATGCCGCACCACCTCGCCGGCCGGAGAACCGGAGGCCCCCTCAGGTACCGGTTTGGCGCCCAAACTAGGCGCTGGGCTCCTGAGGACTGCGATCAGGGGGTCAGTGAGGGATCCCTCAGGCGTGAGGAGCGGCCTGAGAGCCGGAAAACTATATAACGCGCCCCGATGGCCGCGGGGCACCGTGAACGCAAACAGCAACAAGGCAATCGTCGTCGGGCTAGGCGCAATACTAGCGCTTGGCACGGCTGGCTTTGACTGGGTTGAGTTTGCCCTGCCATCCGCAGAAGCGCATGGCGTGCAGGCGCAGCTCCAGAGCCGCTTTGTGGAGATAGACAACGAGGAGTTCACCAGGCAGTCCCTCACGACTGGCGAGACACTGTGCCTTAGCGGGCAGCTCGTCAGCCTCGTAGAGAGGGATCTGCGTGGCTGGATATCCATATTCGCAGAGTCGACGAACGCTGGCAACAGGTGGGAGATCCTCTCAAGGGATCCTCCGGGCAACGTCTTTGACCTTGCAGGCAACGAGATACTGCCGTACGAGATATGCGCAATGGCACTCGAGCCAGGTGCATACCACGTACACACGCAGCTCAACGTGGCCAGTGTGGGTCCGGGGCTCGGGCCGGGGCAGACTGTCATAGTAGACGGCGAGCACATCATAAAGGCCATACCGTACACGAACATCGCATACCAGTCGATAATCATCGGCGTGGGCTATGTGATAACGTTCGCAACGCGCCCGTGGCAGGTAATCTGACCACACTCTAACTTTTTGGCTCGACTAGCGCCCATTGGCGCAGGGGAGTCTGCGCGCCGGATCACAGGGCCATATCGAGTGTGCGCAATCCACCTCAATCAAATATACATAAATAGCCACAGGTGGGCGCTTGCCCTGATGGATCGCAGAGCCGCATACATCGTCATGGCAGTGGCGGCCGCCTCGCTTATCGGCGCGCATCCTGTCCAGGCCCAGAGCGGCATCCTCGAGCCAGCAATCATACCAATCACCATCAGTACCGACGCCCAAGAGTACACCCACAGCTCGACCATAGAGGTCAGCGGGGCAGTAAAGACATACAAGCCCGGAACGCCCGTCACGCTAGTCGTCATCAGCCCACAGGGAAACCGTGTCAACCTCCAGCAGATAGACGTCGAGCCCGAGACGAACACGTACGCGACTACGATCAACACCGGCGGCATCCTGTGGAACTATGACGGCCGCTACACGATAAAGGTCCAGTACGGCGTCGGCCAGGGCGCAAGCAACAAGGCCCATGTCGACCTCACAGGAAGCGGAATAACAAACCCCGTCAGGGACGAGTCCGTAATGGAGCCCGAGGCAATGTCACAAGAGTGCGCCGCAGGCGAGCTCAGCGTCGGAGCCGACTGTGTAAGGTACACGATGAGCGGCGGGATCGTGACTGGCGCGTCGGCAATGTATGCCGGCGAGGGTGGCGGGACTGCATTGCTGCTCAACGTTGACGCAACAGAGCCAGGCTCGCTGACGGTATTCCCCAACAGGATGGCGTGTGGTGACACAAGCTATATCGTCCTAGTCGACGGCCAAGAGTGGGATGACACTAGTGCAGTTGGCGACAGCCTCACAGTAAGCCTCTTTGCGGGCGCTAGCAGTGTGGAGATCATCGGCGCATGCGTCGTGCCCGAGTTTGGCGCCCTCACCGCTATGGTTCTCGTTTTGGCAGTGATCGCCGTGGTTGTAGCCTCAAGTAGAGGCCGCATCGGCATAATGCCAAAATACTAGGACGTTGCGCGCATGGCCATGGCCGGCGTGAGAAATCTCGCAATCATAGTCGCAATCGCAGTCGTCTCGATGGCCGTTCCGGCAGCAGCCCAAACTATCACCGTAGTCGAGCTAGATTCTGTCTATGAGCGTGGGGACAAGATCGTCATATCAGGCACCGTCGAGCCGCGCGTGGGCGACATACCCGTGACGCTCCAGGTAAAGCGGGGCAGCAACTTCGTGGCAGCCGACCAGCTCGACGTCTCGCGCGACGGGTCGTTTGCGACAATAATCAACACCGATGGCGACGTCTGGGAGGAGGGCGAGTACAGCGTACAGGCGTCATACAAGGAGGGCGTCACGGCACGGCAGTCATTTGAGCTGAGCCTCGAGCCCGTCACGGACAGTTTGGAGACTGTCGAGGGCACGTCCATAGTAGATATTGGCGACGGCGAGGATGGCAGCATAGCGTACACGATATCTGGCGGGACTGTCACCGACATGGCGATCAGTCGCGAGGCACTGGGCCTCACAGTCTATGTCAACCCAATGTCTGACGGGAGCATATCGTTCACGGCTAGCAGGTCATACTTTGATGCAAGGTCGTCCGGATGCGAGGGCAGCGACGAGGGCTTTATCGTCCTGGTCGACGGAAGGCAGGTCGACGAGTCGGCCGGATACACCATTGAGCGCGGCGAGTCGGCCAACACGTTCAGCGTGGACTTTTTTGAGGGTGAGAGGAGAATAGAGGTCATCGGAACGTGCGTGATACCCGAGTTTGGCGCAGTGGCCATGGCCGTGCTCGTAGTCGCAGTTGCCGCAGCAACAGTCGCATCGGCACGCTTTGCACGAGCCTAAAACCCGTACTTTTGCCTGAACGGCGAGACACGGCGGAGATCCGCGACGCATGACTCGAGGGCGTCTATGGCCGAGTCGATCTCGGCCTGCGTGTTCTGCGGGCCGACAGTCATGCGCAACGAGCCGTCGATGGACTCCTTGCCCATGCCCATTGCGCGCAGGACATGCGACTCTTTTTGCGTGTGTATCGAGCACGCCGAGCCAGTAGATGCTGCGACGCCGCACTCGTCGAGCTTTATGATCAGGTCCTCTCCCTGGATGCCGAGGAACGCAAAGTGCGCGTTGCCCGGCAGGCGCCTTGCGGCATCGCCGTTGAGCGACGAGTGCGGTATTCTCGCCCTGACGCCGGCGACTAGCGCGTCGCGCATGGCAGCCACGCGCGCGGCGTCATCGCCCATCTGACTTGAGGCGAGCCCGCATGCCGCACCCATGCCGACGATCGCCGCGACGTTCTCGGTTCCAGAGCGCACGCCGCGCTCCTGCCCGCCGCCGCGCACGATCGGCGACGGGCGCAGTCCGTCGCGCACATAGAGGGCGCCAGCACCCTTTGGGCCGTTGATCTTGTGCGACGAGAGCGAGAGGAGCGAGACGCCGAGCGTGGCGACATTTACAGGGATCTTGCCGACGGCCTGGATCGCGTCGGTGTGGAGCGGCACGCCATGGCGCGCGCACGCAGAGGCGATCGAGGCGATGTCCTGAACCGTGCCGACCTCGTTGTTGGCCGCCATGACTGACACGAGTGACGTGCGCTCGGTCATCGCAGACGCAACGTCGGCCGGATCGACGATCCCGTCATGGCCGGCACGCACGCGCGTGACATCATGGCCTTCTGACTCGAGGAGCGCGCACGGCTCAAGAACCGCCTCGTGCTCGATCTGCGTCGTTATCACATGCGAGTGCGGCTGCGCGCGCGCGAGGCCGAGTATCGCCATATTGTTGGACTCGGTCCCGCCCGACGTGAATATGATCTCGTGCGGTGCTGCGCCTATGAGGGCCGCGACCTGTGCGCGCGCCGCAGTGATTGCGCGCGCCGCATCGCGCCCGCTGCGGTGGATCGATGACGGGTTGCCATAGCCGGCGCTCAGGTGCGGCATCATCGCCTCAAGGACGATCTCGTGGATCGGCGTCGATGCGGCATTGTCGAGGTAGATCATTGCGCCCCCGCGTTTGCCCCGCCCTGCGAGTATCCGCGCTCGCTCACGCTCACCTCGAGGTACCCCAGTGTGCGCAGGCGCGGCGATATCTGCGAGTCCATCGAGCGCCGCAGCTCACCGATGCTGTCGTGCGGAACCTCGATGCGCGCAGTCTCATCACCCGTGTCGCGAACGCGCACGATGCCAATGCCCGTGGCCTGGCGCACAATCCTCTCGGCAAGCTCTATGCGCGCGAGCCTTTTGGCGGTGACGCGCCGGCCCCACGGTATTCGCGAGGCGAGGCACGAGTTGGCCGGCCTGTCGCATGCCGAGAGCCCGACGGCGCGCGCGCACTCGCGCACGTCGTCCTTTGTGAGTCCAGACTCGGCGAGCGGGCTGCGCACGCCGGCAGCGCGCATGGCCTCAAGGCCGGGACGATAGTCGCCCATGTCATCGAGATGCGTCCCGTCGACTATGACATCGGCAGTGACGCGCCGAGCGGCCTCGACTAGGCGCTCGCCGAGCTCTGTGCGGCAGTGAAAGCAGCGGTCAGGCGTGTTTGTCGCATAGGACTCGTTGAGGAGCTCGTCGTACTGCACGACCATGTGCTCGATGCCAATCTCATCGCACGTCTTGCGCGCCGCCTCGAGATCCTCGCGCGGCAGTGCCTGATAGTCGGCCGTGAACGCGATTGCGCGGGGCGTCACCGAGTGGGCCGCGTGCGCGACTAGCGCGCTGTCGACGCCGCCGGAGAGCGCCACTAGCGGGCAGTCATGGCCCTCAAACCACGATCGCAGCGCGGCGATGCGCGTCATTGCCGGCCTCCCGAGACGGCATCATCGAGGAGGCGGCGGGCTCTCCTCAGCGGCATGCCGAGCTCAGAGGCCACGCGGGCCACGTCGTCGTGCTCCACCTTTGGAATGCCCCCGCGCGCTGCCTTGTGGCGCACATCGAACTGCCTGCCCTCAACGGTGACCCTGACAGTCGCCGAGTCCCTCCTTGCGATAACCCTGTTCGAGTCGCGCACGCGCACGCCGAGCGTTCCGGTCTCCTCGACTAGCGCGCGCAGCACGTCATCATACGAGCGCGCGTCGCATATTGCAGTCAGCAAGCTTGCGGGCCGCCCCTTTTTTGTGACCGCCGGCGAGACAGTTACGTCATGCGCACCCTTGCGCATGAGCTCGTCGATGACGTGGCCGAGGAGCTCGCCGGTGACGTCATCGAGGTTGGTCTCAAGCACGCGGACCGTGTCGGCTGCAAGCGCGGCAGACTCGGTGCCGCGCACGACCTTGAGAACGTTTGCAAACGCGTCATGCTCGGCGCTGCCGGCGCCATATCCGATGCCAGTCGGCGAGAGCGGTGGGTAGAACCGCTCGCACGAGGAGGCGAGGTTGACTAGCATGCTAGCGCCAGTCGGCGTCGTGAGCTCCACGTCAGCCGGCCCGCCGCGGATCTCAATGCCGCGCCGGCGGAATATCTCAAGTATCGCGCCGGCGGGGTTGGACGCGACGCCGTGGGAGAACTCTAAGAGTCCCCCGCCGACTGCCACGGGAGTGCATGTTATGCGCTCGGAGAGGATGCCGAGGTCATCGAGCGCAATTGCCGTGCCGAGTATGTCAATGAGCGTGTCGACTCCGGCGGCCTCGTGGAGGTGAACCGACGATGCGCCAACGCCGTGAACTGCCGACTCGGCGGCGATGAGAGTCTGGACGCTCTGCGAGGCAAACGAGGCGGCGTGTCCGGATATCTTGCATGATGCGGCCGAGGACGCAATGTGCGCTGCGAGCTCCGAGGCGGCGCGCGAGTGTGGCGCGCCAGACGAGTCAACGCGCAGCGCAGTCGCCTCGAGCCCATGGCGCCTCACGCGCTCAAAGGAGATGCCCTTGACCTCCTCGCCCTGAAGGCCAGAGGCCGCACGCATGAGCGCAGACTCTATCCTTGCGGGGTCGGCCCCCATGTGAACCAGCGAGCACAGGAGCATGTCTCCGGATATTCCGGCAACCTGTGCGTCTATGACTAGCGCCATGGCTGGCCGTGCGCGACAAAAATGATATAAATTGTTGTGGGCGTGGCCGACGATAATGCCTTGTACGAAAAGTAGTAGACTGGGCAGGAATGCTTGCCGGGCGCAGATCCGGGAGCCCCGGGGGCGCCCCGGGATCCGGCAGGCTGCCGAAACATACGTTTGGGGGGCTCCGCCGCCGGCGCGCCATGCCGGTCAGGAGGCTTGACGACAGGGCGCTCCGGTACGTGGCCAGGACGCTGGCGACGCGGAGCGCCGAGGAGGTGGCGCGCGAGCTGGGGATCTCCAGGGCGTGGTCGTACAGGCTTCGCGCGCACTGCCGGCGCACCGGCGCGCCGCCGGAGCCGCGGCCGATGGGAAGGCCGCGCAGGGACGTCACCGACGGCGAGGTGGCCGAGGTCCTCGGCGAGCACGCCGACCGGCCGGCCGGCGTCGTGCGCGTGGCCGAGGGGCTGCGCGGCAACAACTCAAAAATAACGTACTGGTCGGTGTACCGCATCATGCTGGCGGAGGGGCTCGTCACGAGGTCGCGGGCGAAGTCGCGCAGGCGAAAGTGGGTCAGGTTCGAGCGCGCGCACTCCGGCGCGCTGTGGCACGTGGACTGGCACATAATGAAATACGGGCCACTTGCGGGCTCGCACCTCATAGTGTTCCTCGACGACGCGTCGCGGTGCGTCACGGGCTTTGGCGTGTTCGCCGAGGCCACGTCGGAAAACTCCGTGCTTGCGCTGCGAAAGGCGATCAGGATGTTTGGCGCGCCGGCGCAGATCCTCTCGGACCACGGCACGCAGTTCACGGCAAGCCGGCGCGGCACGCCGAGCCGCAGCTGGACGCCGACGCTCTTCGAGCGGGAGCTGCTGGACCGCGACATAGCGCACCTCATGGCGCGCGTCCGCCACCCCCAGACCAACGGCAAGGTCGAGAGGTTCTTCCAGACGCTCGAGACGGAGATCGGCCACTTTGGCGGGGTCCCCGAGTTCATCGCGTACTACAACGAGAGGCGCCTCCACTTCGCCCTGGACATCAAGGGCGGCGAGACGCCCCTGCTGGCCTACAGGAGGCGCAGGGCCGACGGGCGGGTCCGGGCGGAGAACCCGAGGTGGATGGAGGTGGACTCGAATGAGTGAGTCTACTACTTTTCGTATAAAACAGCGTGGCCGACGATAATGCTGGCGCACCGGCAGGATCAATGCCCATCTGGCCGAATGGTCAGTGGTGCCTGCCCCATACGCAGGATCTCAGGGTAGGATTATAAGCTCCGGGAGCCGCTTCCTGTCCGATGCAGGATCAGGGACACGTCAATGCCGAGGGGTACAGGATGGTGCCGACTGAGTCGATCCCCAACGGGGGCGTGATCGTCCCCGGATCCCCGGTTCCCATACTCCACGTCCTCTGCGATGCCAGCGTCATCCCGTGCGACATGTATCAGAGCTGGAAGAGCAACTCCACGCGCCTGGCCCTGAACATACTCGTCTACTTTGCAAAGCACAGGCTTGGCTGCCCCAACCTGGAGAGGTATGTCTATGACTGGGGCATGACCAGCCCGCACGCGTTTGGGTTCGAGGTTGACATCTGGGGGCTTAAGGACCTGCACTCAGAGCCCGCGCAAGAGTGGGACAGGAGCGAAGAGTTTGTCAGGCTCGCGCGCGAGCGCATCGATGACGTCGAGTGGCTCGAGATCGCCTCGACGCTGTGCTACATTGAGGACGAGATGCGCGCAGAGTCCAGGACGCTCACGCGCGAGGAGATGATCGAGGAGGCGCGCGGCTGGTTCATAATCAACCAAGAGCGCGTGCCCAAGGTGTATGACGACATTGCGGGGTCGCTTCTCGGAACGGGTGGTGCGCAGCCATGAGAATATCAAGAATTCTCACCCTGGGAATGCTTCCTGCCGGAGTCATAGGCGGCGGGCTAGTGGCGATCTATTGGAGCACCTTGATCGCAACAGGAAGCGCCTATGGCGCCATTTCGCTGCTAACGTCCCTGATGGCGCTAGGGGTGGCCGTCATATGCGGATACTATGCATACGTGCTAGGCGTGTTCAGCTACACGACAACCCAACAGGCAGAGAGGTTTCGGTATGGCGAGGAGACTGACTCTGTGCTCCAGTCACTATCAATCCTGCACAAGATGTGCCAGCGTACCATAAAGGCACTCTTCAAGTCGTCTATAGAACCACAAAGGGCAACTGTTCCAGATCACCACAGGGTGATGTTCATAATGCACGTCTATAGCATAAAGAGCGCAGTGGTCAGCGCCAGGGTGGAGCGCAGCTTCAGGACACAGCCGCTCGGTATAGTCGATCAAATGATAAGCAACCTGCAAAAAGACACCGTCCATATCTCCGATATCCAGTGGATTCAAGGGTCTGCAATGAAAATATCCAAGTACATCAGAGAGACACGGGGCAAGAACGTGCGCGAGGATCTAGCGCGCGCATAGCCCAGATATTGTGCCATGTGGCAGAGATGGCGACCAATCCCGAATACTCCACGATCAGGTAGTCAGTCTTTGGGAGACGGCTGCCCGTGCACATTCGTGGTTAAAGCGGTATCTCAGGATAGGATTATAAGCTCCAGTGGCCGTTTCCTGTCCGATGCAGGATCAGGGATACGTCAATGCCGAGGGGCACAGGATGGTGCCGACCGAGTCGCTCCCCAACGGGGGCATGATCGTCCCCGGATCCCCGGTTCCCATACTTCATGTCCTCTGTGACGCCGGCGTCATCCCGTGCGACATGTATCAGAGCTGGAAGAGCAACGCCGTGTCCCTGGCCCTGAACATACTCGTCTACTTTGCAAAGCATAGGCTCGACTGCCCCAACCTGGAGAGGTACGTCTATGACTGGAGCATGACTAGCCCCCACGCGTTTGGGTTCGAGGTCGACATCTGGGGGCTCAAGGACCTGCACTCAGAGCCCGCGCAGGAATGGAGCCGCAGAGAAGAGTTTGTTGAGCTCGCGCGCGAGCGCATCGATGACGTCGAGTGGCTCGAGATCGCCTCGACGCTGTGCTATATTGAGGACAAGATGCGCGCAGGGGGCAGGACGCTCACGCGCGAGGAGATGATCGAGGAGGCGCACAACTGGTTCATAATCAACCAAGAGCGCGTGCCCAGGGTGTATGATGACATTGCGGGGTCTCTGCTCGGAACATGGAGCGCGCAGGCACAAGAATATCGAGAATTCTCACTCTAGGCAATGTCCGCCTGCTCAAATAGGCGCCGAGCCTGCCGATCCACTTGCCGCTGCGGTGCCTGCCCAAGCATGAGCAGACACGGGTGCAGATTCCATACCCAAAGACCACACTAGGTTTAATTACGCAGCGCAGAGCCCCTGCGCACAGATGATCACGATTGTGGGCTCTGGCAAGGTCGGCGGCGACGCTGCCCTCTTTAGCGCGCTGCGCAGGCTAGACACCGAGATACTCCTCCTCGACATTGCAGAAGGCCTCCCGCAGGGCGAGGCGATGGACACGAGCCATGCACTCGCCGAGCTGGGAATCGACGTCAATGTCCGCGGCTCCAACGACTATGCCGAGATGGCCGGTTCGGACATTGTGGTCGTCGTGGCCGGCGCAGGTCGCAAGCCCGGCATGACGCGCATGGACCTCCTAAAGATAAACTCAAAGGTCGTCACAAGCGTCGTGACCGAGACGAAAAGGCACGCGCCAGACTCGATCATAATACCGGTGACAAACCCGCTTGATCCCATGGTTCACGTGGCCCACAAGGAGTCAGGCTTTGAGAGGAGCCGCATCGTGGGCATGGGCGGGATGCTTGACCTGTCGCGCTTTAGGGAGTTCATACACGGGGCAACTGGCAAGTCGCGCGACTCGATAAGGGGACTAGTCATCGGCGAGCACGGCGTGAACATGCTGCCCCTCGTCCGCCATTCCTCAGTCTCCGGAATACCGCTGACTGACATGCTCCCGCGCGAAAAGCTAGACGAGATTGTAGAGTCGACAAAAAAGGTCGCCGCCAAGGTCATATCCCTAAAGGGCGCGACTGTTCACGCCCCAGGAAACGCCATAGCCGCGCTCATCGAGTCGATCGTGCGCGACAAAAAGCAGCTCATACCGGTCTCTACTCCCCTCGAGGGCGAGTATGGCCACTCTGGGATTGCGCTTGGCGTGCCGGCCATCATAGGCCGCAACGGTGTCGAGAGCATAGTCGAGCTCGACCTAAACGAGGCCGAGCGCGGTGTCCTTGATGCGGCAGCAGCTAGCGTAAAGGCGGCCATAGCAGGCATCTAGGTATTTATCCGCACACAGCAGAATGCGCGTGATGGAGCTCAACGAGATACTAGAGTCGCTGCAGTCAGGGCGCATTGGCGCGCGGCGCGCGCGAACGCTAATCTCGCTCAACTCCATAGAGCGCGTCGGCGGATTTGCGCGCGTGGACACATCAAGGCGCGATCGAACCGGCGCACCCGAGGTCGTCCTAGCCTCGACAAAGACTGCAGCCGAGACTAGGGCAATAGCATCAAGGCTCCTCAAGAGCTCGGGCGTCGCGCTAGTCTCGAGGGTTCGCGCAAGGGAGAGGGGCGCGCTGGCTGCCCACCTCAGGTCACTGGGCGCAAGCGTCACGCTTGCGCGCCGCTCGACTGCCGTGCTGGCCAAAAAGGGGCGCCGGCGGCGCACACTAGGGCGCGTCGGCATAATGGCCGCCGGCACGTCAGACATTGGCGTCGCCGAGGAGGCCCGCCTCATGTGCGAGGCCATGGACTGCAAGTGCGCAACCGAGTATGACGTCGGGATTGCGGCCCTCGGAAGGGTGTTTCCGGCAGTGGAGCGAATGGTTCAAGGCGACGTCGGGGCGATCATTGTCGTGGCCGGAATGGAGGGAGCCCTCGCCACAGTCGTCTCCTCGCTAGTTGACATACCCGTCATCGGCATCCCGACGTCAGTCGGGTACGGCCACGCCGGCCGCGGGGCCGCCGCGCTGGCATCCATGCTGCAGAGCTGCTCGCCGGGACTCGCAACGGTGAACATTGACAATGGAATCGGCGGCGGGGCCGCCGCTGCGCGAATTGCGCGCCGCGCTAGATGACGCCGCGCACTGCCTGCACTATCTTTTCGCCAATGACGTTGGCCGCAAGTCCCTGGGCCTCGGCCGTCTGCGCGCCCATGTGCGGCGTGAGGACCACCTGCTCGAGCTCCCTGAGCCGGCTAGACGTGGCCGGCTCTACATCAAAGACGTCAAGGGCCGCGCCGGCAAGCTTGCCTGAGGAGACTGCGTCATATAGCGCATCCTCATCAACGATTCCCCCACGCGACGTGTTGATGAGGCGTGCAGTCGGCTTCATCATCGCAAGGCGTCGCGCATCGACGAGGTTTTTCGTGGAGTCGAGGAGGGGCACGTGGAGCGAGACATAGTCGGAGCTCTGGAACAGCGTGTCAAGGTCGGCCTTCATTAGCCCAACCTCGCGCGAGAGCTCGGCGTCGATGGGCACGACGTCATAGCCGATTATGTTCATGTTTAGCGAGCGCGCGAGGCGCGCGAGGCGCTTGCCAATGTTGCCCATGCCGACGATCCCGAGGTACTTGCCGCGCAGCTCGCTGCCCACGAGCTCCTTTTTGAGCCAGCGCCCCTCGCGCAGGGCAGCATCGGCGCGCGGTATCTGGCGCGCCATCGAGAGCATGAGGGCCAGGACGAGCTCGGCGACGGCGTTCATCGCGCCCTCGACTGCGTTGAGGACGCGTATGTCGCGCGCCTTGCACGCCTCGGTGTCGATATTGTCTAGGCCGACGCCGACGCGCGCGACGATCTTGCACGACTTTGCGCGCTCGATCACCTCAGAGGTCACCTTTGTGCGGCTGCGCACGACGATTATCGTGCACTCAGATACTGCGCCTAGGAGTGCCTCAGGCGTGATTTCAGGCTCGTAGGTTACCTCAATCCCGTTATCGGAGAGTATCTTGTTGAGTATGGGGTCAACCTTGTCGCATATCAGTGCAGAGTTTGCGGCCAACGTGGCCGAGGGGCGTGCGCACGGGTTATAACGATTTGGGAGATGAAAAATGAAGATAGTGTGCTGTTGGCTATAGGCCGAGCTGTGTGCTGAGCTCTGCGGCCCGCTCGTCGGTGTAGAGGCCGTGCAGGTTCACCATTGGGTGCTCCATGCTCTGATCTCCCATCGGAGGGACTGCGTCACTCGGGTTTCCTAGCGCATACGCGTATGACTTGGACACTGCATCTGGCAGGTCGTGCTTTTCGACCAGGCCAAAGGGGTCTCCGGCCACTATGATCGTCGCCGCACCAGAGAATATCGCCGCATAGTCATGGTTGACTGCGACGTATACGCCCGGTTCGTCAAAGACGACGTCGACGATCATGTTCTGCGATCCTCCAAGGAGCCACGTCTCGGTAGGTCCGGACTGGACTCTGTTGCCCTGCGTGACCCTGTCTAGGATCTCGCCGACAATGTGGAAGAACACCGGCTCGTTGCCCTGGTTCTCCACAAAGAATCTCACATGCTGGTCGGTCTCCACGAAGAGGAGCTGCGACTGGTACTGTGCGAGGTCTTCGGAGTTCCATGGCTGTGCCACAAAGATGTTCTTTTTGGGATCATCTTTGACTAGGGTGTTGTGCGTCTCGTTGGGGACGTATCCGAACTGCATTCCGTTGACGACTGTCTGCGTGTTTTGGTGCTTGAACATTGCCGTGCTGTCATATGTGCCAGAGTCAGTCAGGTAGAGCTGGTTGTACTGCAGCTGGAACTCGAGTGCGTCAGGCGGATAGAACATCCTGTCCTTTACGACCTCTCCGTTCTCTACTGCCGTCTTTTCGACCATGAGCCTCTTGTAGCCGTCGAGCGGGTCGACGATGGCTATGCCATACATGCCCGAGAGGACGTGCTGGTCCATAGCCGCGACGTTAACGCCCGAGCAGTGGTACTTGAAGACGCCTGGAACGTGTGCTATGTAGCAGTACGTTGCTGACTCGCCTGGGTTTACCGCATCGAAGTTTGTTGCCGATATCTGTGAGGCGTGCATGTCGTTGCCGTGCGGCGTATGTTCACCGTCCGGAATCGTCAGCGTCATCCTCACAACATCGCCCTGCGTGACCCTCAGCGTCGGTGCTGGCACCTGGCCGTTAAAGGTCATTGCATGGAATGTCTTTGGGTTCTCTGCGGTGTGACCCATGATCGGCAGCATTACGCTCTCGCCGATCAGGTCTAGGTTGACTATGTCGCGCCCTGATGTGTCAAGGTTGCCACAGTCCATCTGTGCGAATGCCTCCGGCATGACTAGCCTGAGGCCACCCATGTCGTGGATCTGCTGTATGGCGTCAATGTCGAGTGCCGACGTGTCTAGCGTCATGCCCGATATCTGTGTCTGCGTGTAGGAGCTTCCTAGCAGCGTCATCCCCACTGCCGCGACTGCGGCCACGGGGAGTAGCGTGCGTAGTTGTCTTGTGTTCATTGCCACGCCTCTATTTGGCCCATATATAAGGGGATCAAGGGTTTTGGGCAGTCAGGTGGGCGCGCATGGGGACGGCTGGCGAGGCAGGCGCCGCTGGCGACCCGTTCGAAAGCTCACTGGACATAGAGTTGGCCATGACGTTCATCCTGGCACACGCGGCACAGACCGGCACGGCGGCACGCCACCGTCGCGCACAGCCTGCGCGCCGCACCCTAGCGCGCCGACTGCAGGCCATAATCCCCACGGGTCGATCTGACACGCCGCAGGTGGGAGGCGCGGAGCCGCAAAGAGTGATTAACGGGACACGGGGTAGCGGTGCGGCATGAAGACGCGAACCGACACGGACTCGCTCGGCTACGTAAAGGTGCCATATTCGGCGTACTATGGGCCGTTCACGGCCAGGGCGATCGCCCAGTATACGGTAACCGGAAGGAGGTCACATGACGGCCTCATCAGGGCGTTCGTGATGACAAAGAGGTCAGCAGCAGTGGCCAACATGCGCGTCGGAGCCCTCCCAAAGTCCACTGGCCGCGCGATAACCAGGGCGTGCGACGCGATACTCGGCGGTGAGCACATGGGGGACTTTGCAGTTGATGCGATAAACTCGGGCGCCGGCACGGCGCTCAACATGAACACAAACGAGGTCATCGCAAACGTCGCCCTCGAAAAGCTCGGCAAGAGGCGCGGCGAGTACGGGCACCTCCACCCAAACGACCATGTCAACATGTCACAGTCAAGCAATGACACGTTTCCAACGGCAATGCACGTGGCCGCACTCGGCGCCACAAGGTTCACGCTTCCGGCGATCGACGCCATAGTCTCATCACTGCGCAAGAGGGCCAGGGCATTCGCATCACACAAAAAGCTCGGGCGCACGCACCTGATGGACGCGCTTCCCGTCACGCTTGGCGCCGAGTTTGGCGCGTACGCGACTGCGATAAAGTCTGCGCGCGACTCGATAGCGGCGGCGTCCAGGCCACTAGAGGCAGTCGCGCTTGGCGGAACGGCAGTCGGCACGGGCGCAAACACTCCGCGCGGCTACAGGCGTGCCGCAGTCGCCGAGCTTGCGCGCGTGTCGCAGCTAAAACTGCGCCCCGAGCCGGACATGCAGTATGGCCTCCAGAGCAGGCAGGCCATCGCGTCGCTCTCCGGCGCGCTGCGCGGCCTCGCCGTAGAGCTTGGCAGGGTGTCAAATGACATTAGGCTCATGGCGTCAGGTCCTGTCGCCGGAATTGCAGAGCTCTCTATACCGGCGGTCCATGCGGGCTCGTCGATAATGCCCGGAAAGGTAAACCCGTCACTCGCCGAGTGCATGAACATGGTCTGCATTGCAATATCGGGCAACGATGCCGCAGTCGCCGCAGCGGCGTCTGCGGGCCAGTTTGAGCTCAACGTCATGCTTCCCGTCATGATCGACCGCACGCTTGACTCACTAGACATGCTCGCCGGCTTTGGGCCAAAGTTTGCAGCAAACCTCATCGACGGCCTAGGTGCCGACAGGGCCAAGATGCGCGGGCGCATAGAGGGCAGCCCCGTCATCGTCACGCTCCTCGCGCCAAAGATAGGCTACCAGAGGGCAGCGGCCCTCTTCAAGGAGTCACTCGCCACTGGCAAGACGATCAGGCAGCTTGCAGTGGACGGCAAGATTGCGACGAGCGCCGAGATGGACGCGCTGCTCAGGTGAGGCGGCCACGGCGAGGGTTCACATCGAGGAGTATGGGTGCTCGGCGAGCAGGGCAGACTCGGAGATGATAGCCGGCGTCCTGCGCTCAGAGGGCCACACGATAGCTGACGGCGAGGGCGATGCCGACGCCAGTGTCATCGTCACGTGCTCGGTAAAGGACGCCACGGCGAATCGCATGATCCACCGAATGCGACGCCTCTCCTCGAGGCCGCTAGTCATTGCTGGATGCATGGCAAAGGCCGAGCCAGAGACCGTGCGCAAGATTGCGCCGCAGGCCGGCATGATGGGGCCGGGATCAATATCGCGCGCCGGCGAGCTTGTAAGTGCAGCACTTGAGGGCGAGCGACGCGTTGCGCTCGACGGGACGGACACAAAGGTCGGCCTGCCAAGGCGGCGCCTGGATCCGCTGGTGGGAATAGTCGAGATTGCAAGCGGGTGCATGAGCGAGTGCTCGTTCTGCCAGACAAAGCTCGCAAAGGGCGGCCTCCAGAGCTATCGCGTCGGGGATATCGTCAGGCAGGTCCGCGCAGACGTGCGCGACGGGTGTCGCGAGATATGGCTGACGTCGACTGACAACGGGTGCTATGGGCATGACATCGACTCTAGCCTGCCGGAGCTATTGCGCGCGGTGAGCGGCGTCGAGGGCGACTATGGCGTGCGCGTCGGCATGATGAACCCAATGTACGCGGGTCGCACGCTTGATGGCATCGCAGACGCCATGGAGGACGACGCGCGCATATACCGATTCCTCCACATGCCGGTCCAGAGCGGAAGCGACACCGTTCTCGGCGCGATGAGGCGCGGGCACACGGCACAGACATTTGCGCACGCGTGCGACGTGATGAGGCGGCGCTTTGGGAGGTTTACCGTGGCCACTGACATCATCGTCGGCTATCCCGGCGAGACTGACGATGACCATGCGCAGACCGTGCGCCTCCTCGAGGAGACGCGGCCCGACATTGTAAACCTCTCAAGGTACAGCTCCAGGCCTGGCACCGAGGCTGCCATCCTCGAGCGCGTCGACGAGCGGGCCATCAAGCGGCGCAGCAGGGAGATACACGGCCTCGCCACAAGGCTCGCGCGCGAGGCCGGCGAGTCGTGGGTCGGCTGGAGGGGGCCGGTCAGGCTCACCGGCAGGGGCGAGCGGGGCATGGTGGGCCGCAACGGGGCATACAGGCAGCTTGACGTCTCTGGGTGCGGCAGCACGCGGGCTGGCGAGACCCTGGAGGCCGAGGTGACAGGCACCACGCCGCACTGCCTCTTGGCCGTGGCGATGAGCTAAAAAACTTTAGATCGCAGGTATGATTAAGGCTACACGGGAAGCTTTTTTATCCAAACCGCGCAGCCCCCTATGCAGTGACCACAGTATTGGAACCGATCATGATCGTCGGGGCAGGCGGCGCAGGCTCGAGGCTAGCGCCGGAGGCCGCCTCGAGGCTAGGCGCCAGGCACGTTCTCGTGAGCAACGTCGCCTCTGACCTCCACGGCGAGGCCTCCATAGAGGTCTCCACGGCACCGGTCATCAATCCCACGGTCCACGTCATACGCGCCGCAGCGCGCAGGGAGGCCGAGCGCGTCCTAGAGGCCGCAGGGGACGCCCGGACAGTAATCATAATGGCAGGCCTTGCGGGCCGCTCCGGGGCCGGAATCGCACCCATGGTGGCCGCAGCGGCGGCCAGTGCCGGCAAGCGCGTCATCTCGGTTGCGATAATGCCTTTTGGCTATGAACAAGATCGCATATTCGGCGCCGGAATCGCCCTAAAGAGGCTGCGTGAGGCGAGCGACTGCTCGATCATCGTCGACAATGACGCAATGCTCGAGGGCAACCCAAACCTGGGCGCGCGCAGTTGCATAGAGATGGCAAATGCGGCAATCATGCACGTCGTCGGCTCGATCGGCGCGGGCAGCGTCCCTGGCGGCGACAGCATGGTCGCCGCATCAAGTGCGGGCGCCACCCTCGAGGAGTCGCTGCGCGAGGCCATAAAGATGATCCACGAGGGGGCCGCGAACGGCACGATCGGCGGCTCGCTCATTCACGTCACCGGCGATGACGTGCCCGTTGGCGCAATCGCCGAGACAGTGGAGGCAGTCTCGGGCATGACAGGCGGCGAGGCCACTGCCATGCCGACTGGCACGGGCGAGGAGGGCATAGTCGTAGTCTCGGAGCTGCGCGGCGCATCAAAGTTTGACGCATATGATCCACTCGGCGCAATACCGTCAGACATGACGCTTGACTGGGACGAGGCCGAGTCTAGCGTTCCGTGCAGCCTCGACGTTGATCAGATAGAGCGCTAGGACTTTCACACGGCCATCAAGGCCGTGCAAGTGTTACTTTGACTTTTTCTTTGTAGCTGGTGCTGAAGACTTTGCCTTTTTGGCCGCACCGGGCTTTGCGCTGCCACCGGCAGCCTTTGGCTTGGCGGCAGGAGCATCGGCGGGTTTGGCATCATCGCCCTTTGGCCCGGCTGCGACATCAGGAGCATCGGCGGGTTTGGCATCATCGCCCTTTGGCTCCACTGCAACGTCAGCAGCATCTGCAGTATCAGCATCTGGCGCGCCGTCATCGCCGGGCGCATCCTCCACGGCCGGACTCTCGTCCTTTGGCGCAGCTTCGTCCTTGCCCCCTGCCCCGTCATCCGGACCGGCACCAAGCGAGTACGGCGAGACGAGGACATGACCCTCCTCGGTCTTTGACATGCGCACGCGAACCTTTCGAGGCGGGCTCTTTATCCCGCGGGCCCATATCTCATGCGAGAGCGACTGGTCTATCTTTATCTCCTGGACCTTCATGTGGCGGCGCGCAAACTCGCGGATCATGTTGATTGCGCGCATCGCGCGGCGGTTGTCCGGCGAGAGGAGAACCTTGCCCAATGGTATCGTGTAGACGCGCTCGGAATCGTCGGCCAACCTAGCCCACATCCACGTCCGTCTGGCGCCAGGCGCGGCGCTTTGGGTTTGTTCGAACCCCGCGCTTTGTGCGCAGTATCACCCATGCGGGCACGGGTGATGTCTGCTTTGCCTTTCTGATAAGGCGGATCTTGCGAGCCGAGCTCTTGCGCGCTGCCATCAGGGCGGCGGCTCGGCTGTGGCTCTTTTTAAACCAAGCTCCCGCCGGCGAGGCGCAGCCTGTCGGAGACCTCGGCGAGGATTCTCGCAGACGCCCCCCAGACCGTGTGGCGTCCATGAGTCAGCGTGGGGCCCATCTGGCCTGACGTCCTGAGCGTGGCCAGGAACGGCCCGAGCGGAATGCGCAGGACCTCGTCGACTTCGGCGTTGGGGTGAAGGCTTGGCGCGTCCTCCAGGATGTGGACAAAGGGCGCAATGACGTATCCCGTGCTCTGCGTCTCGACGGCACCCATCTGGCCGATGATCTCGTCCCTGCCGATCTCCAGGCCGAGCTCCTCGCGGGCCTCGCGCAGGGCAGTCTCGAGGAGGTCAGCGTCGCCCTCCTCGCGCTTGCCGCCCGGAAAGGCGACCTCGCCGGCGTGCTGCCTCATGTGCCGCGGCTTTACAGTCATGATGACAGACGGCTCGCCCGGACCGTGAAACGTGAGGAGGACCGCCGAGGGGGCGCGGTTGCCGGATGCGACATCAGCGCCAATGCGCGTCGAGAGCGATGCCCTCAGAAGCCCAAGGTCCATGGCAGGTGCGGCGCGCGCCTAGTGTTTTGACTTGTTGACAAAGGCCGTCATGCGCTCCTTGCGGTCCTCGTGCGTAAAGCAGTTGCGCCACGCGAGCAGCTCGACGCTCAGTCCGGTTGCCAGGTCGGCGTTGCGGCCGGTGTTTATCGACACCTTTGACATGCGCACGCCCATATCCGAGTTTGCCGCGATCGCGCGCGCCATTGAATTTGCCTCCTCGGAGAGTGACTCTAGCGGGACGACCCTGTTGACGAGGCCCATCTCGCGGGCCTCCTCGGCCTTTACGGCCTTGCCCGTGTAGACGAGCTCTTTTGCCTTTGCTATTCCGACAATGCGCATGAGCCTCTGCGTGCCGCCCCATCCCGGCGGTATGCCTATCGTGACCTCGGGCTGCCCGAGCTTTGCAGTCTCGGCGGCAATGCGTATGTCGCATGACATTGCTAGCTCGCATCCGCCGCCTAGCGCGTACCCGTTGACTGCCGCTATCGTCGGCTGCGGGACAAGCTCGACTGTCTGCGTGAGGAGCTGCCCGAGCTTTGCGTACTCTACTGACTCGTCAGGCGTTATACGCGACATGTACTCTATATCGGCGCCTGCCGAGAAGGCCCTGTCACCCTCACCGGTCAGGATTATAACGCGAACCTTCTCGTCGTGCGCAAGGGACTCAAACGTGCGAATGAGCTCGCGCGCGACGTCCATGTTCATCGCGTTGAGCTTGTCGGGGCGGTTGATCTTTACCGTGCAGACAGACTCGGATGTCGAGTGCTCTACGAGCGCCATTATGTGCCAGGGCTCCCGTATGCTGCCATAAATGTCATCTCTTGCGGCCCCCGCGTGCGCCCCACTGGGCCAGGGCCGAGGCGGCCGCAACCCAGTCGCGCAGGTCATCATAGACTGGTATCTTGTTGGCCTCTATCATCGCCGAGACGCGCGCCGTGTAGGGGCCGCCGTTGCCGCCCACGAGGATCGGCTTTTTGCGCCTCCTGGAGAACTCGGCGAGGTATTTTATGATGACCTCATCGAGCGGGTCGTCCTGGAAGACAAACCACGGCATGACAATGTCCACTGCCGGATCGGCCATGAACGTCTTTATGACATACTGATAGTCCTCAGCCGTCGCGCCGCCCGTGACGTCCACGGGGTTGCCCTTGCCGATGACATACGTCTTTGGAAAGTGTGCAACCATCGACTTTAGGCTCCTCGGCGATATCTTGGCAAGAGATATGCCGAGGCGCTCAAAGTGGTCCATTGCGCCGATCATCGGGCCTGCACCGTTGCTCGTGAGCGCAGCCGCACCACCGGCCGCCGCAGGCTGCCACGCCAGGGCCTTTGTGACTGCGGCGAGCTCCTGATAGCTGTCGACTGATATGATTCCGGCCTGGCGCAGCGCGCCCATTATTATCGCATTGGAGCCGCCGAGTGAGCCCGTGTGCGAGGCGGCCTGCTTTGCGCCCATCTCCGTGCGCCCGCTCTTCCAGATCACGACGGGCTTTTTCTTGTCGCGCATGACACGCTTTGCAGTCTCGATGAACTTGCGCCCGTCGCCAAAGCCCTCGACATATAGCGCAATGACCTTGGTCTGCGCGTCATCGGCAAGGTACCATATCATGTCAGCCTCATCAACATCAGACCTGTTGCCATAGCTGACCATCTTTGAGAGGCCAAACGTGTCAGCAGTCTCCAGAAAGCTGATGCCCATCGTCCCGCTCTGCGAGAGGAGAGCGACCGGACCCAGGCGCGCGCGAACCATCCGCGCCTGCCCCTGAAACGCGCAGTCTAGCCTGTTTGCGGCGTTGAACATGCCAATGCAGTTGGGCCCTATTATGCGAATCTTGTGCTCCTGTGAGAGGCGCTTTATCTCGGCCTCGTACTCGGCCCGCTCGCCGCCGAGCTCCTTGCCGCCGCCAGACACGATAACGACGCTGTGGATTCCCTTTTTGGCGCACTCTTCGAGTATCGGCGGCGTCACTGACAGGTCGACGCAGACCACAACTAGGTCAACCTTGCCAGGTATTGCCGATATTGACGGATAACACTTTGTCCCGAGGATGCTCGCCTTTTTTGGGTTGATCGGGTACACCTTGCCCTTGTAGTCATGGCGCGTGAGGCTGTCAAGTACAGAGTTGCCTATCTTGCCCTTTGTGGCCGACGCGCCGACTAGCGCTATTGACCTTGGCGTAAAGAACGTCTCCATGTGCGACGAGTCGGGCCTGGCGCGCGAGATCGCATCAGGATCAGGGCTCTTGCGCAGGATTATCTTTGCGTCGACGACCGAGTACGAGCGCGGCTGCACGATGACGGGGTTAAAGTCAATGCTCTCAAAGTGCGACGCGTTCTCGACTCCGAGGCGGCCTATTGCAAGGAGGGCCTTTGTGAGCATTGCCATGTCAACGCGCGCAGAGCCGCGAAATCCCTGCAGGAGCTTTGAGCCCTTTAGCTCCGAGATCATCGACCTGACGTCCTTGGCCGTGATTGGCAGCATACGAAACGCGACGTCCTTGATCACCTCGGTCATGACGCCGCCCATGCCGACCATGATAACGGGGCCAAACTGCGGGTCGTTCTGCAGGCCAACTATGAGCTCGACGCCCTTGCCGGCCATCTGCTCGAGGAGTATGCCCTTGATCTCGGCGCCCTTGACGCGGCGCGCGTTGCGCATCATCTCGCCAAAGGCCTTTTTGGCCTCAGCGGCGCTGCTGATGCCGACCTTTACCCCGCCAATGTCAGTCTTGTGGAGTATCTGCGGCGAGACGACCTTCATCACGAGCGGGAAGCCGATTGAGCGCGCGGCGCGCACGGCCTCCTCGGGTGTGGTCGCAAGCGTGTGGCGCGGAACCTTGATGCCATATGAGCGCAGAATCGACTTTGAGACATCCTCGGTTATCACCTTGTGGTCGGTCTGTATCGTCTCATCAAAGATGCGCCGGACGCGCGTGTTCATTTCTAGCGCACGCGCTAGGTTGTAGATATATTAAACTTTAGGGGCATCGGGCCGCCATGCGCCGGTCTGCGCACGACGCGGCACAAGCCCCCGATCAGGGCCGACCTTGCGTGGTCGACTAAGGATTATAAGGATTGCAGCGCGCGCGGGCTCGAGCGCTCCGATAGCTCAGCCTGGTAGAGCGTTACCTTGGTAAGGTAAAGGTCGTGGGTTCGGATCCCACTCGGAGCTCTTCAATAGTTCCTGATCAGCAGTTCCGTGTGGCCAGACCTTCGCGCGCCATCCGAGTTGATCCGGCGGTACGCGCCGATCTCATCGACGCTCCATCCGTGGCCAAACACGGATCGAACCTCGCCTGTGTCCGAGTTGGAGACGAGCACGTGGCACCCACGGTCGGCAAGCTCCTCGCACGCACCGGCGAGGCGCTCCAGGTCGCGCTCCCCAAAGCACGCGCTGGTGTAGCTTGTGAATGCGGCCGTGCGGCTCACCGGCTGGTATGGCGGATCAAAGTAGACAAAGTCCCCGCGTTTTGCCGTGCGTAGAACCGCGCCAAAGTCGGCGCACTGGATCGAGACGTTGCCCGAGGCCAGTGTGCGGCTTGCGGCACGCAGCGCAGCCTCGTTGACAATATTGGGGTTGTCGTATCCGCCCATCGGGACATTGAACTTGCCGCTAGAGTTGACCCTATACAGGCCGTTAAAGCACGTGCGGTTGAGGAACAAGAGGCGCGATGCCTTTTCCACCTGCGTGCGCGGAGTCGCCGCGCGCGTCGCGTAATAGTATGCCTTTGGATCCTGCACGTACGCGTCAGCATGGCGCCGGAGTGAGCGGACAAGGTCATCGACGCGGTCACGCACGGTGACATACGCCAGGACAAGATCAGAGTTGAGGTCAGAGAGCGAGCAGCGCGCGCCTGGACGGGACGAGAGTATCTCAAAGGCAAGCGCGCCGCCGCCGACGAACGGCTCATAGTACATGCCAAACTTGTGCGGTGCACGGGCGCGCAGCTCGGCGAGTAGCTGCCTCTTTCCGCCTGCCCACTTTACGAAGGGTCCGGCCGCCTCACACGCGTGCTGCTGTGCCAACACAGAATGGTTCGGCGCGTTTTGAAGGTATGGCGGGGCAATAAAAGATCACCATGCGCGCAGTATTTGTTGAGCACGTGCGCAGGGCACGCTAGGAAATCAAAATGAAAAAGGAGGTATGACGCGTATCAGTCCCATTTCGACCAGGCGGCCATCCAGCGATATGTCCACGTGTTGAGCTTGCAGCCCAACGCGGCCATAGTCACGGACAGCACGGCCCCGGCTCCAGCGCCCAGTGCGACTGGGCTATTGTAGAACTTGCCCACCTGCGGTTCTATTGGTGTCATGTAGGGGGGAAGTGTGGGTCGCGGGTACTTGAACGCAGTCTCCAGCGGGTCGGCCACCGTTATCAGGTTCACCATGTTGAACAGTGGCAACGACATGCCGGCCAACACACCACCAAACAGAATCAGCGAGTGCTTGTTCTTCTTTGTCGCCCAGTATGCAAGGTCCATCAGCATTGCAGATGGGAGCCATACCGGTGTGACGATGAAGTCGTACGGGTAGCCGAGGGCAAACCATGCGCCCTTTGCTATCCACGTGTAGACTGTCATTATCAGCGCATAGTACGTCGCAGTTCCCGGCACTCCAGTGAATGTCAGGTAGTACGCCGCACCGACGACGAGCATGAGCGTCTGCGATATCGAGAATACCACGAACGACGTCCACGCCCAATCAGTGTAGAAGATATAGTCTCCTGCGTTGATTGTCAGCAGTGTGGAGTTTACGGCAACTACCACGATGAAGAGGTAGTGCGTACAGCGTCTTAGCCAGACCATTGCCCCCCTCGCCAGAAGGCTAGTATATATAATTTTAGGCGTAGGCGCGCCGATGCCTTGTACGAAAAGTAGTAGACTGGGCAGGAATGCTTGCCGGGCGCAGATCCGGGAGCCCCGGGGGCGCCCCGGGATCCGGCAGGCTGCCGAAACATACGTTTGGGGGGCTCCGCCGCCGGCGCGCCATGCCGGTCAGGAGGCTTGACGACAGGGCGCTCCGGTACGTGGCCAGGACGCTGGCGACGCGGAGCGCCGAGGAGGTGGCGCGCGAGCTGGGGATCTCCAGGGCGTGGTCGTACAGGCTTCGCGCGCACTGCCGGCGCACCGGCGCGCCGCCGGAGCCGCGGCCGATGGGAAGGCCGCGCAGGGACGTCACCGACGGCGAGGTGGCCGAGGTCCTCGGCGAGCACGCCGACCGGCCGGCCGGCGTCGTGCGCGTGGCCGAGGGGCTGCGCGGCAACAACTCAAAAATAACGTACTGGTCGGTGTACCGCATCATGCTGGCGGAGGGGCTCGTCACGAGGTCGCGGGCGAAGTCGCGCAGGCGAAAGTGGGTCAGGTTCGAGCGCGCGCACTCCGGCGCGCTGTGGCACGTGGACTGGCACATAATGAAATACGGGCCACTTGCGGGCTCGCACCTCATAGTGTTCCTCGACGACGCGTCGCGGTGCGTCACGGGCTTTGGCGTGTTCGCCGAGGCCACGTCGGAAAACTCCGTGCTTGCGCTGCGAAAGGCGATCAGGATGTTTGGCGCGCCGGCGCAGATCCTCTCGGACCACGGCACGCAGTTCACGGCAAGCCGGCGCGGCACGCCGAGCCGCAGCTGGACGCCGACGCTCTTCGAGCGGGAGCTGCTGGACCGCGACATAGCGCACCTCATGGCGCGCGTCCGCCACCCCCAGACCAACGGCAAGGTCGAGAGGTTCTTCCAGACGCTCGAGACGGAGATCGGCCACTTTGGCGGGGTCCCCGAGTTCATCGCGTACTACAACGAGAGGCGCCTCCACTTCGCCCTGGACATCAAGGGCGGCGAGACGCCCCTGCTGGCCTACAGGAGGCGCAGGGCCGACGGGCGGGTCCGGGCGGAGAACCCGAGGTGGATGGAGGTGGACTCGAATGAGTGAGTCTACTACTTTTCGTATAAAACAGCGTAGGCGCGCCGATCTGCGCTGATCGCAGGACACGCCGGCAGGCCATGATCGCAGCCGACGCTGCGAGATGGCAAAAATAGTAGACAGTATACCCGCCTAGTTTCCGACGTAGAGCGATATGAGCAGCGTTCCGACCGCGGTGGCCGCAAGTGTGGCACCAATAATGCCATTGCTGTTCTTCGAGGAGCCCTCTTCACACACCTTCACTGAGAAGAGGTAGCCGATGGCCTCTACGATCGTCAGCACTATGAATGCAAAGTGGCCGCTAGGTGTCGGATATGCCCACGGGTAGTAAAAGTACCCCGCGGCAGTGCCGCCGAACGTGGCGAGCCAGGCTGCAATGTAGGAGATCGTGATGATGCCAGTCATGTTCTCCACACGCCTGCCGATCATCTTCTCTACATCTGCCGCACCAGCACCCCCGCCGCCGGCGGAGCCGAACCCTTTTGGAAGAGTCATCGTGTCCCTCGCGAATATCAGAGCCTTTTAAGCCTTTCTTGATTCTGCGCATACGCGTAGGCACGAATTGGCCATCAGGGTCCATCGGGGTCGACGCTGCGCCAAGGGGGCCGATCGGGGCAGAACCGAACCATGCGATCAGGACTCTGGGAATCCCGAGGCAGGGCAGGAGGCCGCGCGTGCGAGGCGTTTGGCAAGCAGATTTAAGTAAAACGCCATGTGCTGCGGATTCCATGTTCTGGCCGGGAATGGGCGATCCCACAAAGCGGCGCAAGACGCTCATATTCTTGATGATCACCGCAGGCATTGGCATATCCGTTGGCGTCGGAAGTAGCCTCGTCCTCTCGCAGATCTCTGCTAATGATCCGCTAAAGATCTGCATAAACGAGCGGGTGACGCCATACACCGTTAGCGCATCCCTTGAGCTCTATGTCGACGGCAAGCGCGCCGAGATTCCGGCCAACATCGGGTTTGAGGAGGGCGGCTGCCAGAGGTCGCTCTACACGCTCACGTCTGACGGGACGATCTATGGGTCATGGGAGGAGGCGTACCCGTTTGAGATTGGGCACTTTTTGTGGGTGTGGGAGTTTCCGCTGCGCGACATGCTCGAGTCTGACTCGAGGATTCTCGTTGACGGCGTAGAGTCATCAAGGTTTATCGGAACCCCAATAGAGGATGGAAGGACGTATGTCGCCGAGTTTAGGTCAAAGGCATATGACATATCCGAAGAGCACGACTTTATGCCTCCAGATAGAGAGTAACAGTCTGTCAGTGACACACGGCACATGGTTCATAGGCACATTGCATTTGGCAGTGTTGTTGCGCATTGGTTTGCAATTGTCTAGTAAACAGTAAACCATTGCGCCTTTAGCGCACTGGAATAATGCATGATGATATCGGCAGTTCAATGATTATCCCGATCAGCAGGAATCATTGTGTGTTGCGCAACACGTCGTGTTTGACGACACTGGCAAGTAACAAAGGATCAACGCAGTCGCATGGCGACACGTGCCATGTGTTGTGTCGTCCAGTGTTGGCCGCCCGGCGCGGCGTCACGGGCAGTGATGCAGGGAATCTTTTCATGATGCACAACTTTGTGATGTGAACCAATTGGCATTAGTCCACGTAAGATCATGCGCCGTTGCATGCAGTAATACATCGCTCAACTGCACGAGTCATACAGGATCCTGTAGCAGGTGGCCGCAAGCGCGCCGTCACCCACACGCCATGCTGCGAGGCAATGGTCACGCAGAGCATGATCAGGGGTGCTGCCAGCAGGCCATGGAAGGAGTCACGGCAAAAGCCCCATAGCACGGAGTGCGACGTGCGCACGATCCGCAGCCAAGTGACAAAAATAGAGAGGAGGTAGCCTTACCAGTACTTGCCGTTGTCTGGAATGAGGCCGATGCCCTCTTTTTCAAAGTGCCTGTCAAGCTCGTCGACCCACCTTTCGCGGTTGTCCTTGTATGCCCAACCGTGGACACGCAGCCAGTACGCGATCACTCCAAGGAGGAAGACCGTGAACATGATGGTGCCAAAGATGTAGACCATGACGTCATAGAACAGGGGATCGTAGTTGGGGCCTAGCTGACCCGTAAGCGCCGACAGGACGCTCAGAACCGTACCCACTATCGGTATCATTGGCAGAGCGGGCAGGGGGCTACATTATATAGATTTCCCCGGCCTCAGGCGTGGGGGCAGTCGACACCGGCCCGGAGTCCGTGGATCGCCCCAGGCGTGCCCACTGGGTGCGCACGCAGCCAAGGCTCAGAGTCGTCTAAAATAGGGGAGATATGGGTGGAGTCTAGCCCCTGCCCATTGCAGCATACTTGCCAGAACGTGCCCTAATGAAGAAGGTCGCCGCGATTCCGCCAAATACGGCAGCCGAGATTATCGAAGCGCCGACAACGCTGTCAGCGCTCAGATACGGCGTGCCAGAGCCGGAACCAGGATTGTCCTGGGCATAGTTCACGCGTGCGGCCTGTAGTGCCAGTGCCTCCTCGAGAGTATACTTGCCAGTCTCGCCGCCGCCGCCAGTGTTACCCATGTACTGGGCAAATGCGTCTACGGCCAGACCGAGCGATCCGAGTGCCACGATAGCGCCGAGGGCGCCCGCCATGACGTGCCTGTTCATGGCAGCACGCTCCACCATGTTATATTTAATCTTATCCTGGTTCACGCGCTCGCACGCAGGCGTGAGGGGCCCACAGGGGGTAGGCAACGTTTAATTCCAAACCATATGACGCTCCCCCCTGCATGGGACGCATACACTCGCACCGCCACGGCAAGGCCCACTCGATTCGCCCCGTCAATCCCACGGCTCCCGAGTACGCCAACAAGGAGGAGGTCGAGGAGGCCATAGTCAGGTACGCAAAGGACGGCATGACGGCCAGCCAGATCGGCGTGAGGCTGCGAGACCAGCACGCAATTCCGCTCGCAAAGCCAGTCACCGGCCGGACCGTGACTGAGACGCTCGCGGCCCATGACATGCTGCCCGAGATGCCCGAGGATCTCGCAAGCATCGTGAAGACCGCGATCGGCCTCCAAAAGCACCTAAAGGTCCACAAGGGCGACAGGCGCAACGTGCGATCACTGGAGCTCATAGAGGCAAAGGTTCACCGCCTCTCAACATACTACAAGCGCATCGGGCGGATACCAAAAAAGTGGAAGTACAAGTCCGTCATTGCGCAGCTAGAGTGATGGCCAGCCTAGCCGAGTCACTGTCGCTCTTTTCGTCCAGGGTGTCCGAGTGCGCCAGGGACGGCAGGCCAATCTCGATAACGACGCACATGGACTGTGACGGGCTCGCCGCCGGCGGCATAATAGCAAAGGCCGCAATAAGGGCAGGTGCGCGGTGTGGCGCAAGGGCAGTAAAGGAGTTTGGCGCCAGTCACGCAAGGGAGCTCGCACCTGACGCGCTTCACATCGTCATGGATGTCGGCGGCGCAATGGCCTCCGAGCTTGACGCCGCAGTCGGCGAGAACTGGTTCATCCTGGATCACCACCAGGTTCGTGACGCCGAGCTTGACAACGAGCGCGTCATAAACTCGTGGAAGTACGGCATCGACGGCGGGGACGAGATATGCTCAGGCGGCATGGCATACCTTGCCGCAGTGGCCCTTGACAGCCGCAATGTTGACCTCTCGCCAGTCGCCGTCGTCGCCGCACTCGGTGACAGGCAGGATCAGGGCAAGGGGCGCACACTCGTCGGGCGCAACGCCGAGATAGCGGCAAAGGCCGAGGAGCTAAAGCTTCTCGAGGTGCGCGCCGACCTGTTGCTTGCCGGCAGGGAGACGCGCGCGCTAGCCGACGCGCTTGCGTTCACGACGAGGCCGTTCATAGAGGGCCTGACGTGGAACCATGACGCGTGCGCCGAGCTAATCAGGGCAGCCGGCATCGAGGCCAGGGACGGTGGACGGTGGCGCGTGGCCTCCGAGCTCTCCGAGGATGAAAAGTCCAGCCTGGTTGACGGCATTGCGGCCCACGCGCAGGGTGCTGACGCCGAGGCGATCAGGGCCGAGCTCGTCGGCAGCGCGTACACGCTCTCAGGCGAGGGCGCAAAGGGCCTCCTGCGCGACGCGCGGGAGTTTGCCACCGTGCTCAACTCGTGCGGGCGCATAGGCAAGGCCGGAACCGGCATGGCCCTCTGCATGGGGGACCGCACAAAGATGGTCGCCGAGGCCGAGGAGGCCCTCTCCGAGTACCGCCAGACGATACGCGGCTGCATGGAGCGCATATCGAGTGAGCGCTGGAGGACATCAGAGAGCGCCTCGTGCGTCATGGTCGACGCCGAGGGCGTCGTGGCCGAGTCGATGACCGGAACGATATCATCTGTGATCGCCGGCGCGCCGACTAGCGCCGGCAAGATAGTAGTCCTGCGGGCCGGTGCCGAGGGCGGGCGCGTAAAGGTCTCCTCGCGCAAGGCGCGCGGCTATGGCGGCAATGTCAACCTGAGCGAGATGATGAGGGCAGCAGCCGAGCGCTTTGAGGGCATGGGCGGTGGCCACGCCGCAGCAGCCGGCGCGCGCATATCAAAGGGCAGCCTTGGAGGGTTCCTTGACTATATCGAGAAAAATGTCTCCGGCGTGCAGGGTGCAGATTCGCATAACTGACCTGTCGGTGCAGGGCGCCGAGGCCGTAATGGCCGCGCTTGCGCCAGACAATGTCGCCTTTCCTCCGGGTCAGGAGATGGAGATGTCAATTGACGGCAGTGACGTGCGCATTGATGTTGGCGGCGGGGCGATCCCGAGTCTCGTCGCGACAGTTGACGAGGTTCTCGCGCACGCGCAGGCCGCGCTGGAGGCCACGCAGGGATGATAGACCCCAGGATCGTGCGCGAACGTCCCGATGACGTGCGAGACATGCTAAGGAGGCGCAGCGTCGAGTATGATCTCGATGCGCTAGTTGCCGCCGATGGCGCATGGCGCAAGGCAACATCAGAGGCCGACGAGCTGCGCCGTCGCCGCAACGAGCTCGGGCGCGCCGTCGCCGCAGAAAAAAAACGCGGCGGGGACGCGGCAAAGCCGATCGAGGAGATGCGCGGCGTCTCAGAAAGGCTAGAGACACTAGAGGGCGCGCAGCGGCAGGCGCATGAAAAGTATGCGGGCCTTGCCAGGACGCTGCCCAACATGGTTCACGAGTCTGTGCCTGACGGGCCGGACGACTCGGCCAATGTCGTCTTGCGAACGTGGGGCGAGCCACGGCGCGCAGAGGGGGACCACGCCGCGATAATGGAAAAGATGGGCCTCGTTGACATTGAGAGGGCCGCAAAGGTGTCTGGTGCCAGGTTTTACTATCTAAAGGGCGACATGGTCCTCCTAAACCACGCGCTAGTCTCCTTTGCGATCGACTTTGCGTCCTCGCACGGCTATACTGCGATCCAGCCGCCATACATGATAAAGCGCGACTCGATGGAGGGCGCAGTCATTGCCGAGGACTTTGAGGACTCGATATACGCCATAGAGGGCCAGGACCTGTGCATGATCGGCACCTCCGAGCACGCAATGGCGGCAATGCACCGTGATGAGATACTCGAGGGCGCATCGCTTCCCATCAGGTACGCCGGCGTGAGCGCGTGCTTTAGAAAGGAAGCCGGCGCGCACGGGCGCGACCAAAAGGGAATATTTCGCGTGCACCAGTTCGACAAGGTCGAGCAGTTTGCGTTTGCGAGGCCAGAGGAGTCGTGGGCCGAGCACGAGAGGATGCTCGGCGTCGCCGAGGAGTTTTACCGCGAGCTCGGCCTGCCGCACCGCACTGTCCTGCTCTCAAGCGGCGACATGGGCAAGGTCTCGGCCAAGACGTACGATATCGAGGCGTGGATGGCCGGCCAGGGCGCGTACCGCGAGGCAGTCTCGTGCTCCAACTGCCTAGACTACCAGGCGCGCCGGCTAAAGATGCGCTTTAGGGACAAGACCAACGAGGACACGCAATATGTCCACACGCTAAACTCGACGCTAGTTGCCACGACGCGCGTTCTTGTCGCAATCGTCGAGAACTGCCGGACAGACTCGGGCATATCGGTGCCTGCCCCGCTGCGCAAGTATGTCGGCAAGGACGAGATCTCCAAAGCCACGTGATGAGTCTTGTCGCCTAGACGAATTTATGAGCCGCAAATTCTGCACGGATAAGATCACGTTTTTTCTCGGGGCCAAACACATAACGGATTACAATTCCCTCATCTGCGTGAATTGGCGACAGAGTGTTCATGTGGCGAACGTCATTATTTTTATCGAGGCATGGGATGTCATGGTCACCATACAGCTTGAATAGGTTGGATGACTCGTGCACGAACAGCTCATGTTTTTTGAGCCGCATCTTCTTCCTGATATCATTGGTCACGGTAGATAGCTTGTCCTTGGAGTAGAACATCATGCGTTTGGTAGATTTGTCCTTTAGAAGAACAGGATCTAATTCATAAACCCTCTTGAGCAGACGACGAGCACGAATATCACCTAGTATCTTTTTTGACACCTTGGACCTAGAATCGGCAGTTATCATGTTTACAATGGAGTCGTCATCAAGAGCCTTGTAAAATGACATGAATGATCTAGAGGACACTCGAAAGAGCTCTGCTGGCAGTATTTTTTCTATGTGAATGGCCTCATGGAGAGCACGGAGGAACATCTGGTCTGCGGCAAGCCTGGCATGATGTTCATACACCTGAGCTGTCAATAGATGGCGCGCTAGGCGATAGCCCTCCATAGCGTGAAGACCCTTGATGCGGACAGCAAGTCGCTCCTGGTTCGGGGTGGGGCAAATTGTATTCATTACTCGCACGAGGTCAAATTTCCCATAGTTGACGCCCAGGTGATAGGAATCACGCTGAAGATAGTCAATCTTGTCCGCATCAAGACTGCTAGACACAATATCAGACATTAGACGCCAGTCTTTCCTGACATTAGGCTTGAGCGATTGCAAAAGCTCAATAATTTTTAATCGATCACTTCTCAAAATCTGTTTAATTTCTGGATCATTTTTTATCATTATGTTCGTTATATGCTCGTGGATAGATCCATCCAGGTTATTGACATCTTCCAGCACACATTCAAAAAGATGCGAAAACGGGCCGTGTCCCACATCATGCAGCAACGCCGCAAGACGCACGAGTTGCGTTTTCTCTTTTTCGATGTGGAGTTTTTCGCACATGGTGCCTGCCATGTGCATGGCTCCAAGCGAATGTTCGTATCGCGTATGCAGAGCTGACGGATATGCCACATGGGCATGAGAGAGCTGCTTGATTCTGTGAAGACGCAGGAATGTTTGCGTGTTGATGAGGGCGTTCTCGGTTGGCGATATGTCGATCATGCCATAGAGCGGATCACGTATCTGCCTTATTGCAGGATTGCTAGTCAAGTTTTAATGCCCGAAGCAGCTTTTTGCCATCACGGACATCTTTTGGATCTATCACCCAACCAAAATTTTTGCCCAATGCGGCAATGTCGTTGTTGTTTGACTTGTTCATGCTCTTGTAGAGCTTGCTGCTAAGAAAGTGCGTCTTTGCCGCGTAAGACAGTGCGAGCTGGCGGAGATCGCAAAAGTCCGAACAAGTTTTTACCACATCCTTAATCTTCGCATATGGCTCATTCTGTGACAGGTCAGCGGCAAATTCCTTGCCGTCCTTTGTCAGGTGGTATTCATACCCGAGGAAGGACGAGGGCGGCACGTACTCGCGCACGTATCCAAACGCCCCTAGCCGCGCAAGACCCTCAGAGACGCCGGGGCTAAACGGGCCATAATAGTAGGCGTTAAAGAACATATCGCTCTTTAAGATGCGCGTTTCAAAATAGATGAGCTTTTGCATTGCCGTTCGCCCAACTGGCCGCTCGCCGACCCTCTCAGGGCCGAGCAGCTCGTCGTTGGCGTGCAGCGTCATCAGTATTGCGTCGTATGCATTCATTACCACACCCTACCATACAAGTACTTTATAACTCTTGGCCGGTTTTTTGCCCCAAAATGGCCCAAATCCGCCTGATCGGAAGGCCAAACGACCTCCCCATAACCCCCGCTCATCGCCCCAAACGAGCCAGCAGTCCCTATAAAACCAGTTGGTCAAGATCCGCCCCTGTACGGCGACTGGCCGTCATGCCGTCCATGGCATGCGGTTCGCGCTCGAGGATGGCGCACGGCCGCAGGCCACACGCGCATGAGGTCAGCATTTCTGCACGTTCATGCCTAGACAAGAGCCGAAGTGTCAAGTAGATCGACAGGATCACGCCTATTTGGCCAAATGAGCAGAGGGTGCTGACCTCATACCCACGCGCCCCGTATGCCTTTATAACAAGGCGCAGGAGGCCTGCCCACAATTGGCTCGCAAAAAGGGAAGAGTAAAGGATCGGTGGCGCGAGAAAAAGTGGGTCACCGTGCGCACGCCAGACTCGTTTGGCAACGAGCCAGTAGCCTATGTGCCGATCACCGACGAGGACAGCCTCGGCGGCAGGGTCGTCGAGACGACGCTATATGACATACTAAAGGGCGACGCGTCCCAGCACCAGTACAAGCTCTACTTCAAGATCGTCGAGGTCGACGGCGAGGAGGCCCGCACGATATTCAGGGGGTACGAGTACGCAAAGGAGTTCCTGCGCAGCCTCATCAGGAGGGGCTCCTCAAAGGTCAACTTTATCACCGACGTCTCGACGAAGGACGGCTATACGTTCCGCATAAAGGTCATCGTCCTCACGCAGCACCAGCTAAACTCGTCAAAAAAGCACGCGCTCCGCCTCGTCGTGCGAGAGATCATCGAGAAAAAGATTCCCGGCATGACCATAGACCAGTTTGTCCAGGCAACGTGCTATAACGCGATAAACTCGGAGATAATGGCCGGAGTCAAGAGGATTGTGCGCGTGAGGCACGTTGGGCTCGAAAAGGTAAAGCTCATCAAGACGGCCGAGGAGCAGATTACGCTCCTAAAGGCCTGATGGCGCGGGCCGGTTCAGGGCGCGCAGGCATATCCGTTAGCGCGATACTGCATGCCACAGAGAGCGAGGGTGTGGTGACTGCCGCACTGGATCGCATGCTCGGGGCGAGCCCTGATCCCGCCGCAAGGTCTGTCCTGCGCGGCCACTTTGGCAACGCAATCACCGTCCTGGGCGCGACGGTGCGCGATGCCGAGACTGCGCTGCGGGCTGTTCGAGGTGCGCTAGGCTGCAAGTCACGCGCAGACGCCGTAGCCGAGGTTCGCGCGCGCCTGCATGACGGAACCATCAGCGTCAGGCTTGACAAGCAGGATCTCATTGCGGGGCGCGCAACGCTTGCCGGCGAGTTTGCGCCGCGCGGCGGCGAGGTCGTCGTTCGCATAAGGGCGCCTGATGACAGGCGTGCAGACGTCGAGTCGTCCCTCGCCGAGCTCCTCGCCGCGCCGCAATAGCGCGACATCGCGGGGCCCAAGATGGTTTTAAATAGAATCACGCGGCGGCGCGCGATCCATGGAGCATGACTATGACGTCATAATTGCCGGCGGCGGCCTCGCCGGCACCGTCGTTGCGCACTCGGTCGCAAAGCACTCCTCGCAGGGCCTGCGCGTCCTAGTCGTGGACCGCAGCCCCGAGAGGATGCCCGGCAGCAAGAGCGTGAGCGGCTGGATATGCGGCGATGCGGTGAGCAAGGAGGCCATCGACTATATGAGCGAGCGCACGGGCGTGAAATGGACCAGTCCGGAGATCGAGCACACCGTGAAAGGCGTCATGGCCTTCTCGCCGGACCGCGAGACTGCCATACCGTTTGACGGCGAGGGATACATGCTAAACAGGCAGCTCCTCCCGCAAGAGCAGAACCGGCGCGCAGTCAAGATGGGCGTCGAGTTTGACTTTGGGATAAACCTCACGGGTCTCGTCTATGACGGGGACAACGTCTGCGGCGTCGAGGGCAGGGCAAAGTCCGGCGAGTCATACAGGAAAAGCGCCAAGATCGTAGTTGACACCACGGGCATGACGTCGATGCTGCGCAACCAGGTTCGCAACACCGACAAGATAGAGCGAAAGGTCGACAGGAAGGACGTAGAGTCGACGGGGCGCCACATAATGTACTTTGATGGCGGCGAGGAGGACAAGACCGAGTTTGATCCCGACTATTGCATAATACACCTCGACCAGGACATAGCACCGGGCGGATACGGGTGGGTCTTTCCAAAGGGCAAGGACAAGGTCAACATTGGCCTCGGTGTTGAAAAGACGCTTTTGGAAAAGCGCAACGCGCGCCTCGGCAAGAGCGATGCGGTCTCTGGACTAATCGACGAGTATGTCGCGCGCAACCGCGCGATAAAGAACGCGCGCCTGTCCGAGGACGCAGTGGATGCGGACAATGCGACCGGAAACTTTCAGGTCTCAGTGAGGAGACAGAATGACTGCCTCGTCTCGGGCGGATATATGCTAGTTGGCGACTCGGCGTGGATGCCAAAGCCGCTTGACGCCGGTGGCATAGGGCCGGCCCTCATTGCCGGAACGATCGCCGGCAAGTGCGCAGTCGCCGCAGTAGAGTCAGGCGACACCGGCGAGGGCGGCCTGTGGCAGTACAACAAGGAGTACATTGACGAGTATGGGTACAAGACTGCCGGCCTAGAGGTCTTTCGCAGGTTCATCCAGACGCTGACCAACGAGCAGATCAACTATGGCATGAAGCACTTTTTGGGCGACATGGACGTCGAGGCCATATCAAAGGGCGAGCATCCGGACTTTGGTGGCGTTGGCCGCCTCAGCATACTCATCCGTGGCGCGCTCAACAGGAGGCTTGCCGCGGGCCTGCGCACGACGACGGGGCAGAACAAGCTCCTCACTGCGCACTATCGCGACTTTCCGTCCAGTCCGGACGGGTTTGCCGCATGGAGGGGCCACCTCCACAAGATTCTCGACGGTGCCGGCATGGCCATGGCAAAGTACACCTAGTCGCGCCTGTCTCGTGCGCACTGCTGCACGGCTCACAAATGCCCAGGTATGCTGATCATAGGCAGGCTCCATGATCCCACATTATACTGCCCGGAATCTGAATGTCCGGACAGGCGTGGTTCAGCGTTGCAGTGTCGGCTTGGCCCAATACAAGGTTTAATTGGCTATCCCTCCCCGCGCCGCGCACATGACCACGGCCGGATACCTTGACTGGAACGGCTCACTAGAGACACTCGGCCGCGCACACGACGCCGGACTCTTTGCGCTAGTCATAGGGCCCAAGGGAACCGGCAAGACCACGCTCGTGCGCGAGTTCGCAAAGTCGCGCGGCCTGGCCCTCGAGTCGGCCAACTTTAGCCTGCGCACGCGCGAGAGCCACCTTGTGGGATCAAAGACTCTCGAGGGCGGCAACGTTGCATTTTCAGAGGGCGTTCTCGTGAGGTCGATGAGGCGCGGCGGTGTCATGTACCTCGACGAGCTCAACGCAGCCGAGGCTGACGTCCTCCTCAGGCTTGATGAGGCACTCGACGACCGGCGCGAGCTCGTCCTAAAAGAGTCAGCCGGCGAGTCAGTCAAGGCAGCCGAGGGCTGGTTTGCAGTCGCGACGATAAACCCGCTCTCACATGTCGGCACAAAAGAGCTCCCGCCGCAGCTCTTGAGCCGCTTTCCGGTCAGGATAAGGCTAGAGTACCCGCCGCCAGAGACCGAGGAGGCAATCGCGAGGCGCCACATCGGCGAGTCCGGATGTGATGACGGCGACCTCAGGTCCGGAATTCG
This sequence comes from Cenarchaeum sp., assembly GCA_963692915.1. Classification (GTDB taxonomy): domain Archaea; phylum Thermoproteota; class Nitrososphaeria; order Nitrososphaerales; family Nitrosopumilaceae; genus JAHRAL01. Next base: position 162,413 of record OY843584.1, on the reverse strand, counting down.
CCTCGCCGGCGCGCTTCGCGAAGCCGCCGCAGTAGAAGAGCTCGCATACGCGCCGAGCCTGCGCGAGACCATAGCGTACGGCCGGCTCGTGCAGTCCGGCATGGCCGCCGGCGAGGCCGCCGGCACCGTCTTTGGCAACGTGTACGCGCAGTGGGGCGAGATCGAGCACAAAAAGGTGGCAGGAATCATAACGTCGATCTTTGGGGGGCAGTAGGTGCGCGACGGGCTCGGATCCGGCGCGACTGCCGAGATCGCCACGTTCCTGGCCCGCTGCTGGTCTGGCGACGGACGCGTCGTCGTGTCATTCCTGCCGGCGCCGTGGCGCGCGGGCAAGACCATTCGCGTCGCGCCGATGGAGTCACTCTCCGGCTCGGGCCTTGACAGGTACAGGCAGGTTCGGGCCAACGTCTGGCACGCGGCGATGCGGAGGCGCCATGGCGGACGCGACATGAGCGGCGACCACGCCTTTGGCTTTGTCCTCAACGCCCTTGAGGTCCGCCGCACAGAGATCGCCGGACTGCGCGAGTGGCGCGGCATGGCCGGCGAGGTCATATTCAACCACGCGTTTCAGTGGCTATACAGGCCGCTCCTCAACTCCGTCTATGGCAGGCCACGGACAGCCGAGGCGTTTTTGCAGAACTTTTTGTTCGGCGACACAAAGGGCGACATATCCGAGAGGCAGCTCGACGCTGCCGTGAGGGCCGGCGAGCTCGGCTCAGGCGCAGTCGAGGCCGCACTCGGAGGCGATGCTGATGCCCTAGAGGCCGCAGTGCCGGCCATACTGCGCGAGCTCGAGCTTGACCCCATAGCGAGCGTGCCCATTGCGTTCCCGTGGTCGAGGCCGGACATGCCGCTAGGCGAGGATGACATCCCGAGGTCCATTACGCGAGTCGAGGGGGCCATGGGGATCCCAAAGGGGACATCGCGCGCCGCAGTTGCCGATGAGGCGATCCTCGGCGAGTACGAGTCGCTCAGGGGAGTCGCCGGCGGGGGCGGCGAGCAGGTGTTCGCCGGCCTGTGCGTGCCGCCGCTCACCGATGTCGACGAGTCCTCGATATATGACCACGAGCTCATCGCGCGCCTAAAGATGCGGTTTCGCGACTGGAAGTCGCGCTGGTCAGAGACGCACGCCTCAAGCGGCGACGAGCTTGACGTCGAGGCGCACATCGAGTCAGGCTCGGCCCAAGGCGCCTTTGTGCGCGATGAGCGGCGCGAGATTCACGCAGATGTGATGATGCTCCTGGACCACTCCTCGAGCATCGCCTCCTCGCAGTCCGAGTACAAAAAGGCCGCACTCGCCCTCTGCGAGGTTCTCGCGCTGCTGCGTGCGCGCTTTTCGGTATACGCGTTTAGCACGTCAGCAAAGTCAGTCGTGTGCTGGGAGATAAAGCGCGCCGCGCAGAGGTGGGACGTTCCCTGCGCGAGGCGCTTGGCCCAGATCGAGGCCAACGGGTCAACGCCGCTAGCCGAGGTGTACGGGACGATGGCAAGGGTGATTGCGATCGAGCGGCCGCAGACGCTCCTCACGATGACTGACGGCGAGCCCTCCAACGCCGGCGCGGTTCGCGAGTCAGTCATCGCGGCGCGCTCGGCCGGAACGAGAATGTGCGCGCTGGGCCTGGGGCCTGACGTCGTGCGCGCGACTGCAATAGCGGCCAACCTGCGCGGACTCGGCTATGAGAGGGTTCTTGCAGTCAGCAGGCTAGGCGACATTCCCGGAAAGGTCATCGGGGTGCTCGGCGAGTGAGCGCGCCGGCGGCCGCGGCCGCCCCTAGCGCGACGGCCATGGTTGCCGCAACTGCGCCAAACTCGGGCACGTGAACGGGGTCACGGTACGACTCGACCAGGCCGCTCACGCCCCCGCCGGGCTCTATGCCGCCGGCCATGACGTATATGCGCTCGCCGGCTGCCGCCGCACCGAGGCCGTGCCTTGCAGTCGGCATGTCCTCGGCGGCTGCCCATCCGGTGCCGGCGACATAGTGCTCGTTGTGCGCAAACGTCCCGAGCGTCTGCTCGCCGCCGATGACAAATATGCTGCCGCCGATGGACGCTGCGGCCAGCCCGCCGCGCGGAGTGGGCAGGCCATCTAGCTCCTCCCAGGCTCCGAGTGCCGCACTGTACGCCTCGTGCGCGCCGGTGTTCGATGAGAGCGATATGTTGCGCCCGCCGATCGCATGCACACGCGCGTCAAGTGTGGCTGCCGCAAGATGGTCTCGTGCAGTTGGCATGGGCGCGATCGTGTCCCACGATCCCGTCGACGTGTCATACACCTCGGCGGTGTCTAGTGCCCTGCCGTATGCCGCACCGCCAAGCGCATACAGGCTCGTGCCAACAAACGCGGCGGCGAGCGCCCCGCGCGCAGTTGGCATGTGTGGGCCGGACGACCACGAGTCATCGAGTGGATCATACACGTATAGCGAGGATGAAGGAATGCCAAAGGGCGTGTATCCGCCAACGACATAGACTAGCGCACCATCAGTCGCAGCGGCCGCATGGTGCAGCGCATCGGGCGCGGGTGCGCGCGTGCTCCACGTTCCAGACACAGTGTCGTATGCCTCTAGTGTGCGCGTCGCGCGGCCGTCGGCGTCGAGTCCGGCGATAACGTAGACCGTGTCGTCGACTGCGACGACGGCGACCTCAGAGCGCGCGACTGACATGCGCGCGTGCGAGACCCAGAGGCCCTGTGCCGCAGAGCCGTCCTGTGCGCCTCCCTGCGGAGTCGGCGTCGGCAAGAGTGCGCCGGTGCGCCCGACCGGATCAGGGATGAGGCCAGGCGTGCCCTGCTGGCCCCGCGGGGGCTGAACGGGGTCGCCCGGCGAGATTATCTGCGCAGACGCTGCGCACGGGATCACCAGGATCGCCAGCACGAGAAGGCCATACGCGCGCCACATGGGGCGCGCACGGGCTGCGCCTTGTAAAATCGTGTCGGCGCAGCCGCGCGCACGTACGGTGCCGGCCGCACCGGACAGGCACGTGTGCGCACATGCCGTCAAGCCACAGGCGGCTCACGGCAAAACGCTAAATTTGGCATGAATCGCCATGCCAGCAATGGGCACGGGAATCAGCGCAGGCGACCTAGAGTCGATCATCGCCGCAGGCGACGGCACGATGATACTCGACATGCGACCCGCCGATGACTATGTGGCCGGCCACGTGAGGGGCGCGGCCAACGCGCGCTGCGGCTCGATGCAGCAAAAGCAGATCATCATGGCAAAGATGCCGCGCGGCTCAAAGGTGGTCCTAATCGACGCCGACGGGGCCGAGTCGTCTCGCAACGCCGGCATGATGGCCCAGTTTGGCATCGACGCGCACCACCTCGAGGGCGGCATGGCCAGCTGGGCAGGCCAGACCATAAAGGGCTCGCACAGCCCGCTCATCTCCGGTGACGAGCTCTGGCAGAGTCGCAGTGACGTGTTCCTCCTCGATGTCAGGGAGCCTGATGAGTGCGCGGCGCACATGATCGACGGCGCAGTCAACGTGCCGCTGGCCAAACTCTTTGAAAAGGGCGCGTGTGATGCCATACCGAGGGACAAAAAGGTCGTCACGATATGCTCGCATGGCAACCGCTCAATGGTCGCCACGTTTGCGCTTGCGCGAAACGGCATAGAGTCTACGTCACTTGACGGCGGCATGGCCGGCTGGAGCCAGGTTCTTGTCCCCAAAAAGATATCGAGTGGCAGCGTGGAGGTCATCCAGGTCGAAAAGGTCGGCAAGGGCTGCCTCTCGTACATTGTCGCAAGTGGGGGCAAGGCCGCCGTCATCGACGCAGTCCATCCCGTCGGCGCATACGCGAGGATTGCCGCTGGTGCTGGAGCCGAGATCGTCGCAGTCGCCGACACGCACTGCCACGCAGACCACATATCTGCATCAAGGGAGCTTGCGGCATCGACTGGCGCAAAGCTCTACCTTAGCGCCGGCGAGAAATATGACATAGAGTGCGAGCGCATTGGTGATGGTGATGCGATACGGTTTGGCGATGGCGAGCTGCGCGCTATGCGCGTGCCGGGCCACACGCCGGGCAGCATGGCATATGTCACCGAGAGCCTTGCGTTCTGCGGCGACACGGCGTTTGCCGGCGGTGTCGGGAGGCCTGACCTCCACGAGGACGCCGAGTCTGCTGCCGGCGAGCTGCATGACACAATCCACTCGAGGCTCGGCGCGCTGCCCGAGGGCACGCTCATACTCCCGTCACACAGGTCAGAGGACGCCACGCCGTCGCCAGACGGCTCGTACGGCATCGGCGTCGGTGCGCTAAAGTCAGGCGAGCTCTATGGCGCCGAGAGGGGCGAGTTTGTCAAGAGGGTGACTGCATCGATCCCGCCAAAGCCGCCAAACTATTCGATGATAATCCGCTTCAATCGCGGCTCGATGCCGCTAAACCCCGCAATGATCCCCGACCTCGAGGCCGGCCCGAACAGGTGCGCAGCCGGCGCCTAGGCGTAGATCATGTGGTGGACCAGAGGGGAATTGAACCCCTGACTTCCGCGTTGCGAACGCGGCATTATACCACTAAACCACTGGCCCGTGCGCAACCGGCGAGGGTGCGCTTCTTTTAACCATTTACCCCGTATCGTGCGCACGGGGTCGCGCAATGGGGCAGAGTGATGACGGGGTGTCGGTGACGGGGATCTTGTCGCGCGGCCGGTGTCCATCGAGCGCATCACACCAGAGTGGCGCGGCCAGATGACTGGCCACGCCGGCGTGACCGAGGCGCATCTGCGCGCTGGCAGGCCACAGAGCCGCATAGTTTTAGGGTCCCTTCTCGTCCACGACAACGAATGCGGCCATCATCACAAAGATGCCGATGGTAACCATGGCGGATACTCGGGTGTCATCCTGTCGAATATGGCATTGTATGCATTTGCCACCATGACATCAACGCTGAACCGGGGCTCTTTGCGTGGCTGTGGCCGCCATTAGGACTTGTTCTCTGCATTGCTGTCCAGGTTGTTGCGCACCCTCTCGACTACCTCGCGCCACGCCTTGACGTGTCGGTCATGGTCGGCGAGGCGCTTTTGTGCCTTTGTCAGTTTTGGCTCGTGGCGCACTGCCTGTGTCATGCGTCGCTCGCGCTGGGCGGAGCGGATGGCGCACCAGACCTTGTGCGGGGCAGAGCCGTTGCCGCAGTTGCAGTTCGTCATCAGGACAGCGCCTCCAGACCCTCGCGCACGTTGCGCGCCCTCGTGCCCCTCTCCCGGCCGCGCGATATGGCCTCGCCCATGGCGAGTATGCCATACGTCTCGGTGAGCGTGAACGTGCCGTCCCTGACGCTCCCGAGGTACCGCTCGCGCTCGGCCCCGGGCATCGAGTCGAGTATGGCCTTGCCGTCCCTCGCCACGTCGGGGTGCACCTTTATCGTGTACGTTATCCCACGCACCGGCCTTGTCTCGGTCATCTAGGGCCTAGCCCCCGCGGTGCAGCCGATGTTGGCCAGCGCCCTGTCCGCTATGGCCCTCCACGCCTTGACGTGGCGGCCATACACGGCCTCGCCTGCGCGCACGGCACCGACGCCACGCCTAGCAGACCGTCCGCCGTTCACAATCCTTCGAGTCACCATGAATTCCAACGGCAGGATAGCACGTGCCAACATTATATGAAGATTGGCATTACAACTGTGCCCAATCGCCGCCATGCCAGGGAATTTGGCACCAGAACTGCAAGGCTCCCCACAGGCGCGCGCACGGCCTTAAAGGAATATAGAGACGCAGGCGCAAGTGGGCTCCACAGTGGCACACGACATGGTCATAACGGGCTCGCACGTCGTCACGCCAAAGGGCGTCCTGGACCGCAACATCGTCATAGACGGCGGCAAGGTCACCGCAGTCACGACCGACGAGCCGGCGTGCGACACGCGCATAAGGGCCGAAGGGCTAGTCTCGCTTCCTGGCGCCATAGACACGCACGTCCACTATGGCGTATACACGCCCATAGACAGGGCCGCGGCGACTGAGTCACACGCGGCGGCGATCGGCGGCGTGACGACAATGATGCGCATGCTGCGCAGGACAGACCCCTACTCGAGTGCGCTCGGCCCGCAGCTCGAGGCGAGCGCACAGGCCCACCACGTGGACTATGGCATCCACGCCTCGATATTCAATGACGCGCAGGCCGAGGAGATGTACGAGACGGCAGTCACCGGAATATCATCCTTCAAGGTCTACATGAACCTCGGCGGTGAGATTGGCCACGTCCACATGGACCTCGATCCCGGGGCAGACACGCCACAGATGGCCGACGTCGAGGTCAGTGACGCGCTAGTCGACAAGGTGGTCAAAAAGGCCTCGCGGACCGGCCTGCCAGTCTGCGTTCATGCCGAGGACTATGAGTCATGCGCGTGCTCGATGCGCGAGTCGCGCGCAGCCGGCAACGACGGACTGCGCGCGTGGTCAGAGAGCCGCTCGCCCGAGTACGAGGCCGCAGCAATTACGCGCGTCTGCGAGATGGCAAGGCGCCACGGCTGCACGATATACTTTGTGCATATCGGCTCGGCGCGCGCGCTCGAGCAGATCCGCCTCGAGAGGTCACGCGGGACGCGCATACACGTTGAGACGTGCCCGCACTATCTTGCGCTCTCGCACGAGGGTCGCGACGGATACCTCGCAAAGGTCATGCCGCCGGTGCGCTCGCAGTCTGACGTTGATGCCGTCTGGAACGCCATCGCGCGCGGCGAGATAGACACGATAGGGACCGACCACGTCGCCAACACGCGCGATGCAAAGCTTGCAGGCAGCGACGTGTGGGGCGCGCTTGCCGGATTTCCCGGAATCGGCGCATCGCTTCCGCTTTTACTGAGCGAGGGCCTCAATCGCGGAAGGCTCACGCTAAACCGCCTCGCCGAGCTGACTAGCGCAAACGCCGAGCGCATATTTGCGCTCTCGCCGCAAAAGGGCCCAATCGAGGCCGGATTCGACGCAGATATCGCCATAGTGGACACGCACCTGGAGCGCAAGCTCGACCACACGATCTTTGGCGGCCACTCGGACTATAGCGTCTATGACGGGATGTCCCTAAAGGGCTGGCCCGTCAAGACTATTGTGCGCGGCTCGCTCGTCGCCGACGGCCTAGAGGTCGTCGGGCCGGCGGGGCACGGGCGCCTCGTCTCGCCGCTCCAATAACCTCAAATTTTCCCCGTGGGCCGGCCCTGTATATTGCGGCCGTGCGCGACGTAAAGAGGCCTGACTCCATGACGCCGGCGATGCGAGCCAGTGAGCGCTCCAGGGAGGCCGGCTCGCGCACGGTTCCAAAGTCACAGTCCAGGACAATGTTGCCGTTCTCGGTGAACGCCGGATAGCCGCGCGCGTCGCGCCTGATCGACGGCGCGCCGCCGAGTTTTTCCACGCGCGATGCCACATGCGAGCGGGCAGACGCGTGAACCTCGACTGGGACTGGGATTGAGAGGTTGCGCGCGAACTTTGTGCGATCGGCCATGATGATGACGCGCCGCGCCGACGAGATGATGATCTTTTCACGCAAGAGCGCCCCGCCGCCTCCCTTTACCATGTTGCCGCGCGCGTCTATCTGGTCTGCGCCGTCAAAGGCCGCGTCTATCGAGGTGGCCATGCCGGCATCGACGAGCGGCACGCCGGCGTCCTCGGCGACTAGGCGTATCTGCATCGACGTGGGTATGCCGCGCACGTCAAGCCCGTCGGTTCGGACGCGCTCGCCTAGTGCGCGCACGAACGCAGTCGCGGCCCTCCCGCTGCCAAGTCCAAGGGTGTCGCCGTCCCTTACAAAACGCATTGCGTCAGCCGCCACTGCTGCGATGGCCTCCTCAAAGGCCATCTATTCCACCTCTGCCTGGTCCAGCCTGTTGAGCGTCTTTAGTATGTCGCGCTTTATCTTTGCGAGGTCGTCCTCGTCGGCGTCATCGCCGTCAATGTCGAGCTCCTCTATGGGCGGCGTGCCGACCTTTGGCGGTGGCGGAGAGTCAGCTGGCCTTGGCGCCACAGGCTGAGCTTCAGGAACCGTCGTCGGCGGCCGAGACGGCGGCGTGTCCGGAACAGTTGCCGGTTTGGGGGCAGGCTGCACCTCAGGCTGCATGTCTGGAACCGTCGTCGGCTCGGCGGGCACCACTGGCGGCTGCACTTCAGGAACCCTTGGGGGCTGCGGGCTCGGCGCGGGCACCGTGCCCTGCGGAGCAAGCGGCACGATCGGCGGCGGCGTTGCGCCGGCCGGAACCTGCGTGAGCGTCGTGAGCTCCATGCTGGCCTGCGCCTTGCGAGGCTGCGGCACCACGGGTGCCGGACGCGGCGCCTCGCGCGGCGGTGTCGGCGGGCGCGATTGCTTTGGCTTTTCTGCCCGCTCGGCCTGCGCAGAGGCAATCCTTGCAGAGAGCTCGCCGAACTTGCCGTCGAGCTCGGAGAGGCGCTGGTCCATAATGGTCACTAGGCCGTCGCCGAGCGCGCCAAGGTCTGGGTGCTTTGAGGCCTCCTCTAGGCCCTCGAGGCGCGTCCCGATCTCGCCGAGCTCGCGCTGGTACTTTGCAAGGAGCGCATCACGCTGGGCATCGGTCAGTCCCATGGTTCCCGTGTTGAGGCGCGCGATCGACTTTTCGAGGATGCGCTTTTGGGACTCTAGTGAGCGGACCTGCGCGCTTATGCGCGGGCTGGCGCCGATGCGCGGGACACGCGCGCGAAAGAGGGAGAGCTTTGACGCCCCAGCGGCCGTTGCTGCCCCCGCAACGGCGCTAAGAAAGAGCTCGACGGACATGGCCCTATGTGTACCACTTTATCCACGAGTAGCGCCTGATCTTTGGATCCGGAAAGCCGCAGCTTGCGCACCGGCCGTGTCTCTTGTGAAACGCGTTCTTGCCGCACCTGCGGCACCGGATGTGGGTCTTTTTGCGCGTAAAGCCTCCCATAGAGGTGGTGCCCTTGACCATCTGCCTATCCCTCCGTGAGTGACGGCGATATCATTATGACATTGTCGCCGCGCACGACGATCGTGCCCAGGCTCACCGGCTCGCCGCCTGCGGCGGACTCTTCGGCCTGGTCGAGCAGGAGGTTCATGTGCTGGTCAAAGCCCAAAAGGTTGCCCCTGATCGTCTTGTTGCCCTTTATCTTGATTAGAACCACCTTGTTTATGCTCTCATCGAGAACCTTTACTGCCATGTCTACTGACAAATCCGCATCTGCTCCGAGACGCGTGGCCAGGGCCGTAGTATATTAAAATTTCATCGTTTCTGGCGTGTGCGCGTGCGTGGGGCGGCACGCAGGAGTCTGGCGCACTCGTCAGCGACGTTGCCTGCGATCTCGGCGAGGAGCGACTCGCCGATCCGGCGCGTGGCCCCCCTGGGGTCGCCCCAGACGCCGTTTTTGGCGACGGCCAGAAACGACCTCGAGGAGAGGCGTGCGGCCGCGGCCCTCTGGCGGGCAGTCATCGAGGCCGGCTCGACGTACCCGCGGCGGGCCCTGGCCATGTCCGCCGATCCTAGCGCGAGCATGATCGACGTCTCGGTGTGGCCGGCGTGGCCCATCTCGGCGTCCATGAGGTGCCAATAGTGGACCACGATGCAGCAGACCGTCCGGCTGCCCGAGTGGCCGCGTATGCGGCTTGGAAGGCGCGCGAGGTGTGCCCTGTTTCCGTGGTGCGCATTGAGGACGATGAGCGCAGTCGCGCCGGCGTCAGCAGCCGAGGCGGCGATGTCGCGCACGGCGGCTCGCAGCGTGGGGCCGCGCAGGCTCATGTTGAGTCGCGGCGCGTGCTCGAGGGACGAGCCGTACGAGAACGTCGGGAGGAGCGCATAGCCGGAGATTTGGCAGAGCCTGCGCGATATCTCGGTGGCAATGTCAGCATCAGTAGAGACAGGCAGGTGCGCGCCGTGCTGCTCGATTGCGCCGACCGGAAGGACTGCGACCCGCCGGCGCAGCGCGCGCAGCGCAGCAGCATCAGCCTTTGATGCTACTTGCGCCGTGTCGTCCTTGCGTGAACCTTTCGCCATCGAACCTCGAGCCTGCCAGCAAGGTGCATCTTTAGTGACTCTAGGAGCGCGCGCGCCTCTAGTCTCTGTCCTGCGACCTTTATCTTTTCAAGCGCATCGTCTGCGCGAATCTCAAACGAGCGCTGTGTGATTATCGGGCCCTGGTCAAGGCTCTCGGTAACATAGTGTGTCGTGACTCCGGCGATCTTTGTGCCGCGCTCGTGCGCCTGCGCGTATGCCGATGCGCCGGGAAACGCCGGCAGGAGTGAAGGGTGAACGTTGATTATGCGGTTTGGATAGCGCCAGACAAAGTTTGGCGTGAGTATTCGCATGTATCGGGCCAGGACGATGACGTCGATGTTCTTTTCTCTGCAGATTTTCAGCAGTTTTGCCTCGGCCTTTTCCTGGTTGCGCTCCTCGATGGCCATGAACGGGACGCGCGCCTTTTTGCACATTGGCGCAAGTGACCTCGTGGTTCCCACGACGACGGCGACCTTGCCGCGCAGTGACTTTTGTGCGGCGAGTATGGCCTCGAGGCAGTGCGGCTCGCGAGTCACAAAGACTGCGATCTGCTTTGTCGTGCCGTCCTCGTGGTGCGCGCTGACCTCCATGCCGTGCGATTTGGCGAGTTTCTGCAGCCCGGCGTCAAATGACTTGCGGTCCGGGGGACGGGAGAATGAGACCTCGAGGTACATGCCAAAGAGGCCCTTTATGACGTTCTGCGTGATCTTTTCAATGTTGGCCCCTCCCTGGAACGCGTATGACGTGAACGCGGCCACGACTCCCTCGTGGTCACGCCCCACTATGGATATGCCGACTGTCGCCTTTGCCATTCAGGCGGGCGTCGAGTGGGAGCCATATTAATGCCTAGGCGTACAGAACTATTACCCTGGCAGATCAGACAAAACGTAAAACCATAGAATACGCCAGAAATAATAGTCGTCTGAAGAATCACATCCACCCTGTAGAAAACATAGGGAATATGACCAATATGCGCTGGTACCTATATATAGAAAATAACTTGCGAGTGGGCGTTAGCAATGACCCAGAAAGAATGCTATGGGAACACTCAACTCTATAAGTATGTCAACACTATGTGTTTTACATATAACAACGCAAGCCGTGTGGTTATAGTGGGGGTATGCCATTGACTAAAACGAAAATAGGAACACGACGACCCCCCCCCCCAGCAAAAAGTCAAAAAATAAAGTCACAAAAGCATCAAAGTCAAAACCCAAGCCACGAGAACGCATTCAGCAGTATTATCACAGTAGCGCACGACCAAATAACCCACCCGTAGGGCTTGTTGATCCCAACACAGATCGTGATCATGATCCAACCAAATACGAATATGACCCTCATTTAGACCCGGTATTAGTCTGGTTTGAGAAACAAAAAGGTGGAAATTTTGAAATCGATACAGTGTCGCTACATCAACATGAACGTATTGATCCTATAACAATTATTGATAAAATTCTGAAGCCAGAGACTCACATCCAACAAAAAATCACCCTTCATTTTGATCATGATGAATACAATCTTCCGTTACGAGAAGCATTGCAATTTTATCAACATTCACATAATTGGTCAAATCGATTAATTGCCGGGGATTCCCTGTTAGTTATGAATTCTCTACTACAAAAAGAAAATTTTGCAGGAAAAATTCAAACAATATACATAGATCCACCATACGGTATTGAATATAAGTCAAACTTTCAACCGTTTGTAAATAAAATTAGTGTTAAAGATCGTAATGATGATGATCTCACACAAGAACCAGAAATGGTAACAGCGTATAGAGACACATGGAAGCATGAAATTCATTCATACTTGGGATACTTGCGCGATCGGTTAATTTTAGCAAAAGAGCTACTAAATGAAACCGGAAGTTGTGGAGTACAAATTTCTGATGATAATTTGCATTATGTACGCATAATAATGGATGAAGTGTTTGGATATGAGAATTTTGTAAGCATAATCTCATTTAGAAAAACATCAAATTCTACAAGTACACATATTTCAGTGGTGTTTGATTATATTGTATGGTATGCAAAAAATAAAAAACTGTTAAAATCTCATAAACTGTATACAAAAAAAGAGTTGCCCATCAATGATCCAAATTACAAATATTTAGAATTAAATAAGGACGAACGTATAAGAATGACAAAAGAGCAAAGAGATAATCCACTTAGTATACCGCCAAGATCAAAAATTTATAGGCTTGCAGCCACAACATCTCAGGGCAAGTCAAAGACTGACGACTCTCTCATATTTGACGGTGAAGTGTTCACACCCGGTCAACATAGTCATTGGAAAACATCACTTAAAGGCATGAAAAATCTGATTGCAAAAAATCGAATTATGAAAAATGGCAACAGGTTATCATATGTGCGTTATTTCAATGATTTTGAATATGCCGAGCTTCAGAATATGTGGGATGACACAAGTAGTGGGGGATTTGAAAACAAGATATATGTTGTTCAAACCACAGCTAAAGTAATTCGTCGATTCATATTGATGACTAGCGATCCAGGTGATCTCATATTAGATCCTACTTGCGGATCTGGGACAACCGCATTCGTAGCAGAAGAATTTGGGAGACGTTGGATTACATGTGACACATCACGCGTAGCAATTGCATTAACAAAAAGAAGATTAATGACTGCGACTTATAAATATTATAAATTAGAAAATCCTGACCAGGGTATTGATGCTGGATTTTCATATAAAAAAATACAACAAATAACTCAAAAATCAATATCACAAGATGAAGAACCCAACAATGTGATTTTGTATGATTGCCCAGACAAAGATTCGTCAAAGGCAAGAGTGTCAGGCCCGTTCACAGTAGAAGCAGTACCATCACCAACGGCCAAGTCATTAGATCTAATGTATGTTAATCAATATAAAGAATCAGATCTAGAAAACAACGAAAGTAAAAGGCAATCTGATTGGCGCCAAGAGTTGTTAAAAACTGGAATTGTTGGGAAAAATAGGCAAAAAATAAAATTTTTAAGTGTAGATCCACATCCAACAACCAGGTGGTTACATGCAAAAGCTAAAACAAACGGAAATGAAACAAAAACTGTTTTAATATCGTTTGGATCTGCACATACACCTCTTGAACAACGTCAGGTTGAAAATGCGATACAAGAGGTTCGTAAATTAGGTGAAAAACCCGCAATGGTGATTTTTGCAGCGTTGCAGTTTGATCCCGAAGCAGCAAAAGACATAGATGAACTCAGATGGCCCGGCATTGTAATATTAAAAGCTCAGATAAACGGCGATTTGTTTACAAGTGATTTAAAAAGTAAACAAAGAAAAAATGAATCATTCATGCTAATAGGGCAGCCTGATGTGGAACTTAAAAAGAAAAAAAATGATTGGGAAGTAAAGATTAATGGATTTGATTATTACAATACAATAACAAATAAGGTCGAACCTGGCGATCCAACACGTATTGCTATGTGGATGTTAGATACAGATTATGATGGGCGAAGCATATACCCACAACAAGTATTTTTTCCAATGTTGGATATACAAAGCTCATGGAATAGAATAGCAAAAACATTAAAACCATATGTTGAGGAATATTTATTAGAGAAATATTCAGGAATAGTATCTATACCATTTAAATTGGGAGCAAATAAAAAAATTGCAGTCAAAATAATCGATGATAGAGGAATAGAAACATTACGAATTATGGAGCCATGAGATTTGGACGAAATCGATCAATTGATAATATGCAACCCGTATGAAAAACCCAAAGAGTACTGGAAATTTAATCTCGAGACACGCAAGCCTGAACGCATTGTTGGAAAAAGGAGGCCAGCAGGATACATAATTGCGTCTCCAGAAAACAATGCTATTGATGATCCGGGAGCATTTTATCCCATACAATCTGTAAACATCATAAGAGAGCGAGTAGATCGATGGAGAGACAAAGGTTATCCAGGGGTCACAGGAATAACAAGGCAACTTCTAGAATTTTGGAACGATCCAACTATGCGTCAAGCACATCGTTTTTTCTTTTGTCAATTGGAAGCTATAGAAACAATAATTTGGATGATAGAGGCTCCCGAATCAGAAAAAAAAGAACTCGGACTAGGCAGTGATGGTGGACTGTTCAAAAGATTGTGTTCAAAAATGGCAACAGGGACAGGAAAAACGGTGGTAATGGCAATGGTAATCGCATGGCAAATATTAAACAAAGTGTCATATCCACAAGATAAAAGATTTTCAAAACACATTGTGGTTGTTGCTCCAGGACTTACTGTAAAATCACGACTGCAAGTGCTATGGCCGCCTGATCAAGAAAATAGTTATTACCATCTTTATTCGATAATACCAGATTCAATGTATGAAAATCTAAGACATGGAAAATTAAAAATTCATAATTGGCACACGCTGAAACCAGTAGAAGATCAACCTCACAGTGTGGTTCGCAGGGGAGTTGAAAGCGATGAAGCATTCGCGAAAAGGATTTTGGAGCATAAGTATAACAACATAATAGTGATAAATGATGAAGCACACCATGCGTGGAGAAAACTTAAAGATGGTCATGAAAAACATTCAGACTTTGAATCAAACATGGATGAGCTGATGGCCACGTTATGGATCGAGGGACTTGATAAATTAGATAGAGCACGAACTATTGTCACATGCTTTGATTTTACAGCTACGCCGTTTATTCCAAGCCAAAAGAAGCCAAACGATGATATTTTATTCAAATGGATAATTTCTGATTTTTCACTTAACGATGCTATAGAATCTGGTCTTGTAAAAACTCCACGTATGCCTGCAGGTGATGATGGCAAATCGCTCAAGTACGGTGATCGTTCCAAATATTATCATATATACGACAATGACAAAGTAAAAAGCGATCTAAAAGGCGCAAAAAAACCCGAAACAATATTACCCGATTTAGTCCGTAACGCATACATATTACTCGGAAATGATTGGGCGATGAAAAGAAAAGAGCTGAAAAAATCAAATATAAACCCTGTAATGATTACTGTATGCAATAGTGTACATACATCAGCAAGAGTAGTACATTTTTTTAAGAATAGCATATATAAATTTGAAGAATTGGCAGATGAAAATAGAATGTGTCGTATCGATACAAGTGTTTTAAAATCTGAACGTGGGGAAAAACAATCTGCTAAAACTGATGCTATTCGTGAAATAATCAACACGGTGGGTCAAAAAGACAAACCCGGAGAACAAATAATGAATATTATTGCAGTACAAATGCTGTCTGAAGGATGGGATGCAAAAAATGTCACTCATATAATGGGGTTACGTGCATTTACTAGTCAACTTTTATGTGAACAAGTGGTAGGCAGGGGTTTACGCCGCCTATCATATGAAATAGATCCTGAAACTGGTCTGTTAGATAAAGAATATGTCAATATACTCGGAGTACCGTTTTCATTTCTGCCACATGAGAACACTCCAAGCAAGGTTCGAAAAGAAAAGGTGAAAACACGCATAGCATGTGATCCAATAAATATTCAATACGAGATAAGCTGGCCGAACATAGCTAGAATAGAAACTATAATCACACCAGTTTTAAAAATCAACTGGAAAAAAGTTTCAACATTAAGGATTAGATCAAAAGTCACCACAACCATACACGTAGCCCCAATGCTAGATTCAAAATTAGACATCAGCCGTGCTTCAGAGATAACATTGCAAAAATCCTACAACAAATTACGAATGCAAACAATAATTTTTCAGACTGTAAGTGATATCTATGATCACATAACAATCCCAGAATGGTCAGGGAATAAAAATTATCTTTTTTTTCAAATTGTTAAAATTGTTGAGAAATTTATCGAGTTAGATAAAATTAAATTTTTAAATTTAACAGATGAATTAAAAATAAGAAAACATTTAGCGATCATGTTTAACATGAAAACTATTGTCATGTACATACATGAGTTCATACGAGCTGATAACACAAAATCTAAAAAAATAATTTTTGGTGACACAAAACAGCAAAAATCAACTAATGATATGCAAGCATGGTACACTACAAAAAAAGTTGTCAATGCAACAAAATCACATATTAATCCTAGCCCGTGTGACAATAAATGGGAAGAACAAGCTAGCAAGGAATTAGAAAAAAATGAAAGAGTTGTTTCATGGGTAAAAAACTACATATCAGGATTCAATGTGAAATATCAATTTAAGGGAGAGATTCATAATTATAATCCTGATTATCTGGTCCAGCTAGAAAATAATGTCACGTTAATTTTAGAGATTAAAGGACAACATAATGAACAAACTACAAAAAAACACGATGCGTTGAAAGAATGGGTTGAAACAGTAAATTCAGATGGTAGGTTTGGTAAATGGGAGTGGGACGTGGCATATGATCCAGATGACGTTCACGTCATAATCAAAAAACATGCCGATCGATAAAAAACATTTACACGTATGAGGTCAACACCTCATGCTCATTTGGCCAAATAGGCGTGATCCTGTCGATCTGCCTGCCACTTCGGCGCCTGTCTAGGCATGAACGGGCGGGGGTGCTAACCTCATACATTTACACGCGCAATCTGCTGAAATATCATGGACAGATCGTCGCGATAAGCGCTCCAACCGTAGGCATACCATCCTCAGACTATGATACATAGCCGAGCTTCTAGAAGAGTTTGAGGGTGAGAACTGGACTCCAACGAGGCCGGGCTAGACGCATTTCAAGACTGAAACTAAAGCTGGCACATGTACGGCAACCAGCCTTGTGACACAGACCCTACATCTACAGCGCCGAATCTACCATGAGGGCGATGAACAGGACTGCCAAATACGGACTAGAGAACTTGAAGAGAACCCATGACGAGCTCTCCGAGGGCCGCGCCACGACCCACGCCGAGAGTGCCACCATGAGGGCGCCAGACGCAATAGCGGTCCAGAGGTAGACAGCACCGGTCATCGGTTCGCCGCCCTCTAGCTCCAAAAAGAACGGCACAACGCTAAAGACGACCATTATGACGGTCGAGGCCGCAATAATTCGCGCAGACGCACCCTCGGATTTCACCGCAGTGAGCATCGGCACTTTGACAGCATTGTAGTCAGATTTAAAGTGCAGAGTCAGGCTCCAGATGTGGAGCGGTATCCAGATAAAGACGAGGCCTGCCATGACAAGGCCCATAGTCCAGAGATCTGACATTGTCACTGCAACCCAGCCGACCATCGGAGGCGAGCCGCCGCATATGCCCCCAAGTATAATGTTGGTCCAGCTGCGGCGCTTTAGCCCATAAGAGTACACGAGAATATTGTTGAGCAGCCCGAATGCAATAAACACGGCGGCCCACGTGCCCTGCTCGAGTGTCGTGGTCGCCGATATTCCAAATGCCATGACAACTGACATTACGGCAAGGGCGAGGCCAAAGTTGCGCGCATTCTCGGGCGTTATGCGTCCGGACGGGATTGGCCGGTCGCGCGTGCGCTCCATTATGGCGTCAATGTCCCTGTCGTGATAGTTTGTCAGCGTGTTGGCAGCAGCCGAGCCGGCAATCACGCTGCCCAGCACGAGCGCCCACGTCACTCCCGACACGTCAACGCCGTACACGTTGGACGCAGTTATCGTCGCGCCAAAGGCCGTGAACGCAAGTAGGTACCATATCTTTGGCTTTGTGAGCTCGTAATACACGGCCACGCGCGAGGCCGATCCCTGCCTCTGCAACTCAGGAAGCCCCCGCCGTCACGTGCGGCATGTCCTTGGAGACTGACTTCATCTCGAGGAACGACTCGGATGACACAATTCCGTTAATCTTGCCGATGCGCTCAGACACAATCTCGTGCATGTCATCGAGCGTCTTTGCGTACACGGTCACCAATATGTCAAACCTGCCGGTGACCTCGGCGACGCGCTCGACGCCGTCGGTGCCCAGTAGGGAGTCGATTATGGTGTCACGCTCGCGGCTGTCCATGTTGATGCCAACGAGGGCCTTTACCGTATAGCCGAGGCTGCGCTCGTTGATGACTATGGTGTACCGCTCGATGAGGCCGTTCTTTACGAGGCGGCGTATGCGAGAGTAGACGACAGACGGGTTTGTTCCAATGTCGCGCGCAAGCGTGGGAACCGAGACTGACGCGTCGGCGGCAAGGCCCGCGAGTATTCTCATGTCGAGATCGTCTGCGCCTTCCTGCGATGACACCGGCGCGTCCACTTTTTGAGAGCTTAAAAGTCTATTCTTGGAATATTCCCAAGTGTGCGCTAGATTTTGCCCTTTTTATGGAGCATCTCGGCGAGCAGGACCGCCCCCTTGGCCGAGCCCATCTTTTTGTTGTGCGAGAAGAGGACGTACTTTATCCCGTGGCCGAGCATGTCGTCGGCCTCTAGCCTCCCGATCGTAGTCGTCATCCCGTCACCGACGTCGCGCTCTATGCGCGGCTGCGGGCGCATGGGGTCATCATGGACCGCAAAATAGTCATCAGGTGCTGAGGGCAGTCCCACAGTGGATATCTCCTTGCCGTACTTGTCATATGCCCTCTTTGCTGACTCTGCGTCAATTTCGCGCTCGGTTCCTACGAGAACCGACTCGGTGTGGCCGTCGATGACCGGAACGCGCGTGCACGTGCAGCTAACGCGAATGTCAGCCTCCTCGATCCTGTCTCCCTTTAGCGTGCCGAGGATCTTGCGCGTCTCTATGCGAACCTTGCCCTCCTCCTTTGGGATATAGGGCACGATATTGTCCGTAATGTTCATCGCGCTCACGCCGGGCGAGCGGCCTGCGCCAGAGAGCGCCTGCATCGACGTCATCACTACCTTGTTTGCGCCATGCGAGTCGCGGAGCGGCTTTAGCGTGATAACTAGTCCCGTAGTCGTGCAGTTTGGCAGCGGGGCCACCCAGCCCTTCCATCCGCGGTTCTTGCTCTGCACGTCGAGGAGCTCGGCATGGTCGTCATTTATTCCCGGTATGAGTATGGGCACGTCAGTCTCGTACCTGTACGCCGAGCTCGTGCTGATCACCGGAACGTCAGTGGCCAGTCGCGTCTCTATGTCGCGGGCGGCCTGTGACTCCACTGCAGAAAAGACGAGCTCGAGCTCCGAGGGGTCAAGGCCGTCGATCGAGCGTATCTTCATGTCGGCGATATACCCCGGTATCTTGCCGCTCCCGTCCCAGGCGACAATGCCGCTTGGGTCATCCGAGACTGCCTCGGCATACGTCTTGCCCGCGTTGCGCTCAGATGCGGCGATCTGCGTGACGGTAAACCACGGGTGGTCATCTAGCGCGTGGACGAACTCTTGGCCCACGATTCCCGTGACGCCGACTATGGCGACCCGCTTTTTCATGCTGCGCTAGTGGGCGCAGGCGCGTTAATAATCGTTATCAGACGGGGCGGCAAGTGGCAGGATTGGCCGTCCGTGGCAGGGGTGCGATCGCCGGCGGGCAGGCACAAAAGGCTAAACACGGGGAGGCGCGCGGCCGGTGACTATGCGCAGGGAGGTCCTCACGCACAAGCGCGCCGAGCACGGCGGGCCACACTCGGTGCGCGGCGGCATTGCGCGCAGCGTCATGGACTTTAGCTCTAGCATCGGTCCCCTCGGGCCTCCCGGACCTGTCATCGCGGCCATTGAGCGCGGGATAGACGCGTCACTCGCATATCCGGATCCCGACTATGCTGCCCTGCGCGCAGTAGTCGCCGAGGCCAGGGAGGCAGATGACGCACAGGTCGTCATTGGGTGCGGCGCATCGGAGCTCATACATGACTGGACCAGGGCGTTCGTCACGCCGCAGATGGGCGTGCTCATGCAGGCCCCGACATTCTCCGAGTATGCATCAGCAGCAAGGCTGTGCGGCGCGCGCGTTGAGGAGTTTGCCACGATGGATCTCGGCGAGGACATTGGCGGGTTTATCTCAAAGATTCCACGCAAGGGGTGTGTCTATGTGTGCAACCCAAACAATCCCACCGGCGAGCTTCTCGGGCGCAGGGAGATCCTCGAGATCGTCGATGCGGCCGCCAAGGTCGACTCGCAGGTCCTAGTCGACGAGGCGTTCATCGAGTTCACGGCACGCAAGGCGTCTGTCATCGGAGACGCCCCTGGCCGCAAGAACCTCTATGTGGTTCACTCGTACACAAAGACGTTTGGCGTTCCCGGCGTGCGCGTCGGGTATGGCATCGGCAACTCAGACACGGCATCGGCCCTTCGCGAGGCGAGGATCCCGTGGACAGTCTCGGGCATCGCGCACGGCGTCGCCATGGCCGCAACGCCGCTACTTGTGGCAAAGTCACGGGCATCGCACATCTCAAAGCTGCGCGCAATGTGCCAAAAAGAGTCACGCTATTTGCGCAGGGAGATAGACGCGATCGACGGGTTTGAGTGCACGGACCATCACGCGGCAAATTTTTTCCTAGTGGAGGTGAGCGGACGCACGTCACGAGAGGTTCGCAACATGCTGCTGAAAAAGGGCATGCTCGTGCGCGACTGTGCGTCATTTAGCGGCCTCGGTGACAGGCACATTCGCATATCGCTGAGCACGCACCAGGAGAACATGCACTTTGTGAAGGCGATCAGGTCGATATGACGGCGATAATGGTCCAGGGCACGTCATCAGGCGCAGGCAAGACAACACTCGTCGCTGCGCTCTGCCGCGCACTCTCGGATCGTGGTCACAGCGTGGCGCCGTTCAAGGCCCAGAACATGTCACGCTTTTCGCACGGCGTGCAGGGCGGGCGCATATCGCGCGCGCAGGCGGTACAGGCGATCGCCGCCAGGTGCGAGGCCAGAGTCGACCTCAACCCCATACTCCTGCGGCCAGTCGGCGATGACTCCTCAGACGTCCATGTCAACGGCAGGCTCGAGGCGCGCATGCGCGCGCGCGAGTACTATCGGTTTGCCAGGCGGCGTGGCCTGCGCGTCGCCATCTCGGCGCTGCGCCGCCTAGAGGCCGCACACGACATCATCGTAATCGAGGGCGCCGGCTCGCCTGCAGAGATCAACATTGGTGATGGCGACATTGCCAACATGGCCATAGCCGAGGCCGCGCGCGCCGGCGTCATACTCGTCGCCGACATTGAGCGCGGGGGCGCGTTTGCCTCGATCGTCGGCACGATCGCGCTCCTAGAGGCGCGCCACAGGCGCCTCGTGCGCGGAGTCATCATCAACAAGTTTCGCGGCGATGAGACGATACTTGCGCGCGGGTACGAGACGCTGAGCCGAATCACAAAAAAGCCGGTTCTTGGAACCATTCCCATGCTCAGAGTCGGCCTTCCCGAGGAGGACTCGCTTGGCGCGCGCGCGGCGCGCGCGGCGATGCCGCGCAGGGAGACGATCAGCCGCGCGTGCTCGCGCCTCGCGCGCGCCCTCGAGGAGCGCATCGATGTTGGTGCGCTGGTGGTGGACGCATGCCGCTGATTGCAGTCGCCCTGGCCGCCGCGTTTGCGCTCGCGATGGATCTGGGCCTAGGCGAGCCGCCTCGGCGCCTGCACCCGACAGTCTGGATGGGCCGCCTCACCGCGCGCCTCGTCGTCGCGGCGCGCGCTAGCTCACACGAGCGTGCCGCCGGCGTCGCCGTTGTCCTCGGCGTGTGCGGTGCAGTCATCGTCCCGCTAGCCGTGCTGCATGGGGCAATCGGCGCGCTTGGCGCATGGAGCGGCATTGTGTGGACCGCAGCCGGTGCGCTCCTGCTCTTTGCGGCAATATCGGTCCGCTCAATGTCACAGCACGTGACTGCCGTGACCTCGCGCCTCGGTGAGGACGACCTGACGGCCGCAAGGCACAGGCTCGCGATGGTCGTAAAGCGCGACACGCGCAGCCTCGGACGCGCGCACATACTCTCCGGACTAGTCGAGACGATCGCCGAGAACATGGCAGACGGCATCGTAGCTCCCCTGTCATACTTTGCCCTCGCCGGCGCGCCCGGTGCGCTCATATATCGCGCGATCAACACGATCGACGCGATGGCCGGATACAAGACGCGCGAGCTCGAGAGGATCGGGTGGTTTGGCGCAACGTGTGACAACGTGCTCGGCTATGTTCCGGCAAGGATGACAGCGGGCATCATCATAGCAGCCGCGATGGCCATGGGCATGGACTGGCGCGGTGCGCTCCTGGCTGTCCGGCGCGACCATGCAGTTACCGCAAGCCCCAATGCGGGATACCCAATGGCGGCGATGGCCGGCGCGCTTGGAGTGCGCCTCGAAAAGGTTGGCCACTATGTCATATGTGAAAACGGCTCCGAGCCGACGATGCGCGACGTTGATGCGGCAAGGAGGGTCATGCTAGTCGGCTCGGTGATCCTAGTGGCAGCCATCGGCGCAGTAGCCCTGGCGCTGGCGGCTGCCGGTGCGGCGGAATGGTGGCCCTATGCTTGAGCGTGCAAGTGCGGTGTTTGCGCTCCTCACGGTGATCCCGCAGGGACGGCGCACGACGCTCGCCGATGCGGCCGGCGCGCTCTGGGCGTTTCCGCTAGCCGGACTCGCCGTGGGGGCGATCGCCGGCACAGTCGGCGCCGGAGCGATGCTTGCCGGACTAGAGCCCCTCCTCGCCGCAGTCTGCACAGTCGCCGCACTCGCGCTCCTCACCGGAATGCATCACCTCGACGGGCTGGCCGACCTGGCCGATGCGCTCATGGTTCGCGGGTCGCGCGAGCGCAGGGTCGCGGCCCTAAAGGACCATGCCACAGGCACGGCAGGCAGCGTGGCTGTGGCCATCTCCCTCATGGCCCTCGTCGCGGCGATATATCCGGCCGGCCCCTGGGGCATCCTGGCAGCAGTCGTCTCAGCCGAGGTGATCGCAAAGCTCTCGATGGTCATCCTGATGAGGGCTCGCGCGGCCGCGCCAGACAGCACGGCCGAGGCGTTTGTGCGCGCGGCAGCAGACTGGCGTGCAGTGGCAGCAACTGCTGCAGTCGCGATGGCCATATCGATCGGCGTCTCAGGCGTGGCGGCCATCGGGGCCGCAGCGGCCGCAATCATCGTCGCGCTCCTAGTCGGCGTCGCCTCAGAGAGGGGACTCGGCGGGCTTCGCGGCGACTCACTCGGGGCAGCCAACGAGCTCGCAAGGATCGCCGCAGTCATCGTGCTGGTGGGTGCGCAATGATCGGCCTCGTCATGGCCGGCGGGCGCGGAACGCGCATGCGCGCAATGGGCGAAAAGCTCGTCCTCGGAGGCGAGACGCCGGTAGTCAGCAGGGTAATTGGCGCCATGGCAGACTCGGGCATGTACACGCGCATCGTCGCGGCAACTAGCCCGAACGCTCCACGCACGGCCGCACTCTTGCGCGATGACGCGCGCATCAGCGTGGTCGAGACTGCCGGTGACGGATATGCCGCTGACGTGTGCACCGCAATGTCAACGCTTGAGGGCAACGTCATGGTAGTGCCCGGAGATCTTGCGCTCATTGACGCGTCTGTCCTGCGAAAGGCATCGGCGCTCCACGACGAGGCCGGCGCGTGGATGGCAATAGTCGCAACTAGGAGGTTTGCCGAGTCACTTGGCGCGACGCCCGAGTTTTTTGTAAATGTCGGGCAGAGGGAGTGCTGCTATACCGGAGTCTCTGTGGTCAACGCAGCGCTTGCGCGCGGCGGGGGACACGTGAAAGAAGCATTGCGCGTGCTAGACGACAGGAGGATATGCCTTGGAATCAATACCGTGAGCGACTATGAGCTCGTGTTCGGATCCACGATAGAGCCGTGAATCTGCGCAAGTGAGCCAGTCGGCGTTGCCAGCGCATTGCCGCACGAGTTGCACGTGATTGCAGTTGAGGCGTGCGAGTAGACCACCTGCTTTTCGTTGCACTCGGAGCACTCTACGCGAAGAAACTTGCTTGAGGGCTGTGGAACTGGAACGTGATCCTTCTTCATACTGCCACCAACTCGAACTTTTTGACACGAATGCCGTACATGTTGAACTTTTTCTTGCAGTCCGGACACGCGAGTATACGCGTGAACTTTTTGGTGACCTTGGCCGGCTTTGCCAGCTTGGGGAACTTTTGGCCCCCATAGCCCTTTTTGTCCTCGGCGTGGCGCCGCTCGCCTATGGCCGAGGCCCGGCGCTTGCCGGCCTTGTATAGCGAGACCTTTTGCGACGTGTGCTTTTTGCACTTGGGGCAGTAGCGCATTATTGCCTTTGGGTACTTCAACGGTGCGCGCGCGCGAATGCCGTAATTTAAGCATTGAATCTTAAATTGGGGCACTGCGCGCGAGTCGCGCATGGGCGCGCTAGGCGGCTCCATACGGAGGCTCAACGCAGTGGCAATGGGCGAGGCGGCAGCGAGCCTCATCATCAGGGGCGCAACGCTTGCCAACGTCTACACGGGCGAGCTCCAGGAGGGCATCGACATAGCCGTGGCCGGCGAGCGCATCGCCTATGTGGGCCATGACGCCTCGCACACGGCCGGCAAGTCGACGAGGACAGTCGATGCGCGCGGGGCCTTTGCCGTGCCGGGCATGGCCGACCCGCACACGCACATCGACCAGTTTGTCATGCCGCGCGAGTTCGCCGCGCAC
This sequence comes from Cenarchaeum sp., assembly GCA_963692915.1. GTDB lineage: Archaea > Thermoproteota > Nitrososphaeria > Nitrososphaerales > Nitrosopumilaceae > JAHRAL01. The sequence goes on along the minus strand of OY843584.1, from coordinate 138,026 downwards.
GCCGTCCTCCACGGCGTGACGTCGCTCTTTTCTGACCCGATAGACATCGTGAGCGTGGCCGGCGCGCGGGGTCTCGGGGAGTTTCTGCGCCAGTGCGAGGGCGCGCCGGCGAGGATATTCAGCTTTGTGCCCGGCGGCCTGCCCGTTGACCGCAAGTTCAGCACGGCGCGCACGCTCACGCGCGCGCAAGAGGGGACGATCCTGCGGCGCGATGACGTTGTCGGCCTCGGCGAGGTCTTTTCGTGGACACGCGTGACGGGGCGCGATGCTGAAACCATGCGCCAGCTAGAGCGCATGCTAGACGGTGGACACGCAATAAACGGCCACACCGCCGGCGCATCGGGCAAAAAGCTCCAGGCGTACGTCGCATCGGGCATACTGTCGTGCCACGAGCCAGTCGACTATGCGCAAGCAGTCGAGAGGCTGCGGCTTGGCATGTGGGTCATGGCCAGGGAGGGCTCGATTCGGCGTGATCTCGCCGCAATAGTCACCGACGTTCTTGCGCGCAACATAGACACGAGCCGCCTCATGTTCTGCTCGGACGGCGTGAATCCGGTCGACATGGCAAGCTATGGCCACATTGATCACTGTGTGCGCGAGGCCGTGCGCCTCGGAATGGAGCCCGTGACGGCATACACCATAGCATCGAGGAACGCCTTTGACTATTACGCAATGGGTCACGACCTCGGCGGCATCGGGCCGGGCAGGCTTGCTGACATTGTCATGCTCGACTCACTAGAGTCAGCGAAGGTTCGTGACGTCTATGTCGGCGGGCGGCCTGCCGTCATCGACGGCAAGCTCGTGGCCGCACGGCCAAAGAGGAGGGCTCCGGCATGGGCATCTCGCATGGTTGGCGCGAGGCGGCCGTTCACAGGCGCTGACTTTGAGGTCGCCGGCAGCGCAGGCGGCGCAGAGGTCAACACGATAGTGATGATGACTGAGATCGTCACAAAGCTCGGCAGTGCGCGCCTCGGGGTGCGCGAGGGCAGGCTCGGCGGCTCGCAGGTGGCCAGGGCCGCGGCATTTGGGAGGCCTGGCGGGCCACGGGGAGGAACCGTCGCCTTCGTCGAGGGCATGGGGAGCCTTGATGCTGCGATCGCCTCGACGTGGAGCTTTCACGAGAACGACATCATGGTCGTCGGCTCGGGGACAGCCGACATGGCAGTCGCGGCAAACGAGGCAGTCTCCGGCGGCGGGGGCATGGCCGTGGCCAGGGGAGGCCGCATAGTGGCCAGCCTGCCGCTCTCCTTTTGCGGCATCGTCTCGGATCTGGGCCTCGATGAGGCCGGCGCGCTCCTCGGGCGCATAGATGGCGAGATGGCCGACTCGGGGTGCAGGTTTGGCCGTGCGCACCTCGTGCCCCTCTTTCTGCCCTTCCTTGCGCTCCCGTCGGTTCGCCTCCTCCATGGCGGCCTAGTTGACGTGAGGGCGCGCCGGATGGTGCCCACGGTTGCTCGTAGGTTAAAATAGGGCGGGCCGAGGGGTGGCGCAAAATGGCATCAATTCAGCAAACGCCACAGGGGCCGGTTCTCGTCCTAAAGGAGAGCGCGCTCCAGCAAAAGGGCCGCGATGCGCAGCAGAACAACATTGCGGCTGCAAAGCTCATATCTAACCTCGTAAAGTCAAGCCTGGGCCCGCGTGGGCTCGACAAGATGCTCGTCGACTCACTAGGCGACGTGACGATAACCAACGATGGCGCGACCATACTAAAGGAGATCGACGTGCAGCATCCGGCCGCCAAGATGATGGTCGAGATATCAAAGACCGTTGACAATGAGGTCGGTGACGGGACGACGTCCTCGGTGGTCTTTGGCGGCGCGCTGATCGCAAACGCCGAGGGCCTCCTCAAAAAGGACGTCCATTCCTCAGTCATCGTCGACGGGTACCAGGCCGCCTCTGAAAAGACGCTCGAGCTCCTCGCCGAGATCGCAAAGGACGTAAAGGCCGACGACCGCGAGACCCTCATAAACGTCGCAAAGACGAGCATGGAGTCAAAGCTCATATCCGAGGACAGCGACCCGCTCGCAAAGATAGTAGTCGATGCCATCCTAAAGGTGTCGACCAAAAAGGGCACCGGCCACACAGTCGACCTCGAGAACATAAAGGTCGAGAAAAAGTCCGGCGGCTCCATACAGGACACGCGCCTCATCACCGGCGTCGTCCTTGACAAGGAGATAGTCCACAGTGGCATGCCACAAAAGGCCGAGTCCGCAAAGATAGCGCTCCTCAACTGCGCACTAGAGGTCGAAAAGACCGAGCTTAGCGCAGAGATTAGGATAAGCGACCCAACGCAGATGCAGATGTTCCTCGAGGAGGAGAACCGCATGCTAAAGTCGATGGCCGACAAGCTGCACGAGATCGGCGCCAATGTCTGCCTCTGCCAAAAGGGGATCGACGACATTGCGCAGCACTATCTCGCAAAGCACGGCATACTTGCCGTGAGGCGCGTAAAGGAGAGCGACATGACAAAGCTCGCTCGCGCCACTGGCGCGCGCATAACTACGAACATTGAGGATTTGAGCGAAAAGGACCTCGGCTCGGCCCAGTCCGTCCAGCAGAAAAAGGTAGAGTCCGACAAGTGGGTCTTCATCGAGGGATGCCGCAACCCGCAGGCAGTCACGGTGCTCATACGCGGCGGCTCGCAGAGGGTAGTCGACGAGGTAGACCGCTCAATGCACGACTCGCTCATGGTCGTAAAGGACGTCATCGAGAGCCCCAGAATAGTCGGCGGCGGCGGCGCCCCCGAGTCATACATCGCAATGAAGCTAAAGGATTGGGCAGACGGCCTTGATGGCCGCGAGCAGCTCGCAGTCAAAAAGTACGCCGAGGCACTAGAGGCCATACCCCTTACGATAGCCGAGAACGCCGGAATGGATCCAATAGACACGATGGCGACGCTGCGCTCAAGGCAGGCTCAGGGCAAAAAGTGGGTCGGAGTCGACGCGCGCAACACAAAGGTCGCCGACATGATCTCGATCAACATCGTCGAGCCCGTCGTCGTAAAGGAGCAGATCATAAAGTCGGCAACAGAGGCCGCATGCATGATACTTCGCATAGATGACGTCATATCCGTCGCGCCGCCAGGTGGCGCTGGCGGAATGCCCCCAGGGTAGCTAGCCTCACTCTAGCTCTATTGTAGCCGGCGGCTTGCTAGATATCGCATATGTCACCAACGCCACGCCCTCGACCTCGTTTGTTATGCGGTTGCTCATGCGCGCAAGCGTGTCGTATGGCACGCGCGACCAGTCTGCAGTCATCGCGTCAGTCGACTCTACAATCCGGACAATGACGACGCGCCCGTGGAGGCGCGCGTCGCCGATCACGGCGACTGACCTGTCATCGCCGACGCCCGCATAGGCCTGCCAGACTGAGGCAGTCAGGCTATCTGTGGCAAGCTCGGCCTCGACTATGGCGCTAGCCTTTCGCGCGATTGCTATCTTTTCGCGCGTCGCCTCGCCCATAACGCGCACCGAGAGGCCCGGACCGGGGAACGGATGGCGCGATATGACGCGCTCGGGCAGCCCAAGTATGCCGGCAACGCGGCGAACCTCGTCCTTGTAGAGCTCGCGGAGCGGCTCGATAGTCTCCATGCCAAGCCATTTGGGCAGTCCGCCGACATTGTGGTGTGACTTTATGACATCGGCCGGCCCGTGCGTTGAGCCGCTCTCTATGACATCAGGGTATAGCGTCCCCTGCGCGAGCCACTTGCATCCCGCACCGGATTGTGCGGCCTCGGAGAAGACGCGCGCAAACTCGTCGCCGACGGCGTGGCGCTTTTTCTCAGGATCGGTGATTCCGGCGAGGCGGCCAAGGAAGCGCTCAGAGGCGTCGATGACCTCGAGGTTTTTGACTCCGGCGCCCGCAAGTATTGAGCGAACCTCGTCTGCCTCGCCCTCACGCAGGAGGCCATTGTCGACAAAGACGCAGCGCAGGCGATCACCGATTGCCCTGTGCAGGAGAGCCGCCACGACTGTAGAGTCAACGCCGCCGCTCACGCCGCACAGGACGCCTCCCTCGATCGACGAGAGGCGCCGGACCTGCGACTCGACAAAGGAGTCCATCGTCCAGTCGGCGCTCGCCGAGCATATGCGCAGCGCAAAGTTGCCAAGAATGTCGGCCCCGCGCTCGGTGTGAGTGACCTCGGGGTGGAACTGGACGCTGTACACCGACCGTGCCGCGTCTGCTATCGCCGCAGCATTCGAGGAGCGCGTGTGCGCAATGACCTCAAATCCGTCAGGCACGCGCTCGGCCTCATCACCATGGCTCATCCACGCGCGCACCGAGGGGCCAATTCCGCCGAGGAGGCCATCGCCCGAGTCCACTGACAGCTCGGAGGAGCCATACTCGCGGTTGGCGCGGCGCACGCGGCCGCCAAACGCGTCGACGACTAGCTGGTGCCCATAGCAGATGCCGAGTATCGGCACGCCCATGGAAAATATTGCGGGATCAGGGCGCGGTGCGCCCTCGTCATACACGCTTGACGGGCCGCCAGAGAGCACAATGCCGCGCACGCCGCGACGGCGCAGGTCATAGACGCTAGTGTCATGCGGAACTAGGTCAGCGCGCACAGACAGCGAGCGTATTCGCCTGCATATCAGGTGCGCGTACTGGGAGCCAAAGTCCAGGACGGCGATCGTGTCCATTGTGTCATCCCGCAGAGTTTTCCACCATTCGCGCCAGTGACCACGAGACGGATGCGACTATCTCATCAGCCCTCGGCTTGTCGCGATAGTTCCTGATGACAATCTCGCGTATCGCGCCGGCATCCTCGCGTATGTCACAAGTGATGACCGAGTCAGCACCAATCTCGCCGGACTTTGCGCGCGCGTCGTCCTTTGCCCTCATTCCGGCGATGATCCTCTCCACAAAGAACGTGCGCAGCGGGGGCGTGTCAGCAGTCAGGCGCACGCCGTCTGCGATGGCCACACTAACCTCATCGGGGGTGACTCGCGCGTGCGCGACTGTCTCCGAGTCGGCCATTATCGGAATCGCGCCGTCTGCCCCCGCATCATCTGCGGCAGGCTCTTCTGGCGCCGCATCCTCGCGCGGCGGCTCACCAGGCCCGCGCTTGATGTCAGACGCCCTCGTAAAGCTTGACTTTTTGAGGAGCGAGTCTAGTATTGCAATGTTGCGCCGCGTGTACTCTAGTGCAGTCTCGTATCGCTCGGCCTCCTTGGCGAGGTGCTCCCTTATCTCGAGTATGTCGCGCGTGCGCTCGTCGGTGGATTCCACGCCAAGGCGCGCCTGCCCGCATATTAAAACGCACGCGGCGGGCGGAGTGCGGGGTCAGCGCCCCCACGGTTCCATTTGGTCAAATAGCGCAATAATGCGCGATCCATTTGCCAAAGTCCTTGTGGTGTGATGGTTCGCCATGCCACCGGTTCGGCGAGGGCGCACGGAACAGGGTCGGTCAGTGTGGTCGACTCTTGCGCGTAAGAGCCAAGTAGATGATAAGCCCGAGTATAATCGCCCCTGGGATCGCGGATGCCAGATTCTTGCCAATCTCGCGCTCTGCGTTCAGCAACATACGCAAGACACGTCATGTGCCATGCGTGGGCACGCTTCACAATCATGTGTCAGGCTTTGCGTGGCGAGGCTTGTTATCACTGTAGGGATACAGTATTCTAGCACCCAAAAAGACAGGGATTAGCGGGTACGAGAATGAGATAAGGACCCACGAGGCAAATTCCCACCAGTCGACGCCGGTCATTGCAGTGGTTCTCCTTGCCAGTGTCGGCACAGGCAGAGTCGGCCACAGATTCTTCGAACTGCGCCCGTATGCAACAGGCAGGCATGTTCCCTCCGGTGTAGGCCACCGGCTCCCACGTCATCGCGGTACCCGATCAGCATAGCCGGAACCAAGTCAACAGTATTTTGGGCGTTCGTGCCGTCGGCTGCTGCAGCCACATGATATTACCGTTTGGCGCTGTGTGGAGCACGTGACCGGTACCGTCAGAGTTTCCGCTAGGCTCCTTCCCCGCGCATGCGACGTCGACGCTCGCGCAGCCTGGTTCGTGCAACGCGCGCATACAGACCAAACAAAAACGCAAAATACGGGCACGTGAACCCTTGAAAAAAGCCCACAAGGAAATCGTCCCATAGGTCAACCATGCTGCTCGAAACCTCGAAGGCACTTGCCAGCTTTTGGTCTGTCGTCATAATTTTTGATGACAGTCTCGTGGATCACTCTTGCGCCCTTGCGCATATCGCACGAGGGGGCAGAGTCAGTGCCGCGCTCTCTGGGCTTTTTGGGAGACGAAGCTGGCGTGGCAATGCTGCTCCACGTATGCTCGGGCGCAGTATCTAGCATATCGAGCACGCGCTCATCAGTGGAGCCCACGCCAAGGCGTGCCTGCCCGCATATTAAAATGCGCGCGACGTACGGGGTATGGAATCAGCACCCTCACAATTCCGCCTGGCCAAATAGGCGCGATCATGCCAGTCTGTCCTGCCAATCTCGCGCTCTGCGTTAGGCAGTATACGCAAGACGCGTCATGTGCCATGCGTGGGCACGCTTCACAATCATGTGTCAGGCTTTGCGTGGCGAGGCTTGTTATCACTGTAGGGATACAGTATTCTAAGGCCTAAAAAGACAGGTATTAGCGGGTACGAGAATGAGATAAGGACCCACGAGGCAAATTCCCACCAGTCGACGCCGGTCATTGCAGTGATCCCCCTTTCCGGTGTTGGTCGCCAGTCCCCACGTCATCACGGCATCCGATCAGCATCACCGTAACCAAGTCGCCGGTCTTTTGCACGCTCATGCCGTCGGCTGTCGCAACCACGCGATATTACTGTTTGGCGCTGGGTGACGAATGTGGCCATTGCCACGCAGTACGACCATGGCGGCGTGATGCGACCAAAGCCTGCAAGGCAGGAATTTGGTGCCGTGCAATGCATCGGGTTCTCTGCCTACACGCATTAGTGGACAGAGCCCAATAGTGGACAAGGATTTTAAAGTCCACTAGGCAAAGGGTGGCCAATGACTGCAGACGAGATAGACGATACGGATGGCCGCGTGATGAATGGAGAACGCGAGGAGATAAGCGGGTTCATAATTGAAGATCGTGGCCCGCTATTTACGCCGGCCAATGATGACGATGACGAGGAAGACGAGGCACAGTTGCCCATACCAAGGGGAAAACGTGCAAAGGTGGGCGGATTCATAATTGATAATCGGGGTCCGCTATTTGCGCCGCCCGGTGAGGACATGTGACGAATGAGAGACGAGCATATCTTGTGGCCCAAAATGCAATACTTGCCCAAATATGAGCCAGTGTGAACACACTGGACAGCAATATCATTCGTGGTGTGCTTGCAACACAGCACATGCCCACTAGAGCCAGTCACAGCATGATACCAGAGATGTCTGCTGTTGACACCCTCTCAAAGCCCGCAACTCTGCCCGAGGCCGTGCAGAGCCTGCTGCGTCGCGCCATCTGCGGCGCTGCCCACTCTAGGAGTGCGCGCGCACGGCGCAGCTTTTTGAGCTTTGTCGGGCGGTGAGCCGCCGTCGTGAGCGAGTATGCGCCAATGCGCCCCCCAAAGTCCATCCCGAGGAGCACAATGCTGCGCGCATGCAGCTCGTGTGACATAAAGACGCACCTGTCCCCGTCGGTAAACCCGCCAAAGTTGCGTACGCCCCCCACAGGGCGACCCTGCGTGCTTGCCACGACACGCGCATAGCCGGCGGCCATGTCGAGCCTGTCCACATTGTCGCCGTGCGCATGGACCACCATGACTGCGCCCGAGCGGGCCGCGGCTCCCAGCGCACGACTGTCGCCGTCAAGGTCGGTGACAACGACGTCTATGCGCATTCTCCTGCGCACGAGCTCGGCTGCAGCGCCATCGGCCACGACGCGCGTGGCGCGCGGGTGCCTTGCCATCACGTCCGCGCCGGCTCGCGCAGAGGGGCCGGCGCCAAGAACCAGGACGTCGCGCGAGGAGACGAGGGGGCGCAGGTGAGCCATGGCAGAGCGCCCACGCAGAATGGCATGCAGGGTGCTCGCAGACGCCGCATCGTGCGCCCTGCTGTATCCAAACTCGGCGAGAATCTCGCCATACCTCGCATACCACCCCCGCAGCACCATATCACTAAAATTATCGGCCCGTCTCATAAACCATTATGATCAGGCTGGGGAGCGTCGGCATTGGCGGCTCCAACCCCACAAGAATAGTCGGCATACTCAACGCGAGCCCCGAGTCGTTCCTGCGCTCCTCGGTGAGTACCACGCCGCAGGCAATATCGCGCGCGGCGGCCCGCATGGAGGCCGAGGGCGCCGATATCATAGACATCGGCGGCATGTCAAGCGCGCCGTACGCCGCGACGATGGTGCCTGAGGGCACAGAGGTCGAACGCGTGGCCGCCGCGGTCCGTGCGGCCGTGCGCAGCACCGACGTGCCGATATCAGTCGACACGTGCCGGGGGCGCGTGGCCGAGGCGGCTATCTCCGAGGGCGCATCAATAGTCAACGACATCACCGGCCTCCGGCATGATGAGCGCATGAGAGACGCAGTCAGGGCCCACTCACCCTCGCTCATAGTCTGCGCGCACTCGGAGACGCGCCTTGCGGGCGGAGAGCCAGTCGCGCAGGCAGCAGGCCTCCTCGCAGACAGCCTCCGGACTGCTGCCTCGTGTGGCGTTCCGGCCTCGCAGACGGCCATCGATCCGGCCATCGGCTTCTTTAGGAGGACAGGCCGCGGGAGCCTCTTTACGCGCAACGAGATGGACTGGGTTGCGCGCGACCTTCTCGTCCTAGGTGGGCTGCAGGGGCTGCGCGCAGGCACACGCTCAGAGATCCTAGTCTCGGTCTCAAACAAGTCCTTCCTGGGGCTCATCATGGGAGGCGCCGAGGCCGGAGAGCGCATGGCCGGCTCGCTGGCCGCCGAGGTCGTCGCCGTGGCCAATGGCGCCGCGGCGATTCGCACGCACAATGTGGCCAAGACGCGCGAGGCGCTGGCGGCGTTGCAGGGCAGTGTTCACGCCTAATGATAATCATTAATGATTAGCATTAACCCCATATCCGCAACACGCTCGCAAAAGGCCACATATTTTGTGCATATATGGGAGATTTTGCCTATATTAACAGTTCCAGTATAGAAATCACAGAAAAAGCCCCGCCCAAAAAACCCCCTCCTTTTATAGGAGATCGACGTATAGGTATGTAACAATGGCACAAATGCCGGCATTGATCCCAAAAGAGGTCGAGATCCAGAGACTAAAGAAAATCTGGCTCATCGTAATCGCAATGGGATCCACCGCAGCATCTGTCGAAGTGGACAACTTTGTAGACGGGTCACTACACCAGACATCAATTAGGGACAGCGCGTTCACGCCTGCCCACTGGTGGCTCTATTCGCACTTTGTCGCCCTGCCTCTAGGCTGGGGTGCGGCTGCGATCTACGACAGAAAGGTACCCGTTCTCAGGGGCCCGAACAACTCGATAAACACGGGGCTAAAGATGACCATCCTTGGTTATCTCGCCACGATGTTTACGATAGGGGTCAATGAGATGTGGCACTTTTGGTTCGTCGAAGAGATATTTGCGGTGCCAAACCACTGGATGTTCAACATGGGCGTCGTCGTGGCATTCATGGGCGCACTGGCCTACGTGGTCAGGGTCTATGCAAGGCTCGTCGAGCTCGGTGCTGAGACACCCGGTGAGAACCCCTATGTTGCCGAGATGTACAAGATGGCCCTCGAGGGCAAGCTGTACAGTCGGTCAATCCCATAGAGGAACACCAACCTACGGCTCCGATAGGAGTCGTTTTTTCTCTTTATCCCCCAGCGGATGCTGTGGATCCTGATCACGCACAAAAGCTTATAACGAAATAGCAGCCGCGTGCGCAAGGCTTCAGATGGAGATCAGAGAAGGACTTACGTTTGATGACGTGCTGCTAGTTCCAAAGTATTCGGACATTGCGAGCCGTTCGCAGGTGAGCCTGCGAACGCGCCTGACGCGCAACATCGAGATCAACATGCCGCTCATCTCGGCGAACATGGACACGGTCACCGAGCACTCGATGGCAGTGATCATGGCACGCCAGGGCGGGATCGGCATAGTCCACCGCTTTTTGAGCATAGAGACGCAGGCCGACGAGATCCTAAAGGTAAAGAGGTCAGGAAGCGTCATGATCGAAAACCCCTACACCGTCTCGCCTGACCAGTCGATCGCCGACGCGCTGGCCTACGAGCGCGACATGGGCGTCTCGGGACTCATCGTCACTGACGCGCAGACGCGAAAGCTTGTCGGAATCATAACGGGGCGCGACATTGTCCTGGCGCCAGACCGCAACGCGCTCGTGCGCGACGTCATGACTACTGATGTCGTGACCGGGAGGGCGGGGATCGACCTCGAGGAGGCAAAGCGCACGCTGCATGACAATCGCATAGAAAAGCTCCCCCTAGTAGACGCAGACGGGCGCGTGGCAGGCCTCGTCACCAGCACGGACATACTTGACACCGAGGCGTATCCGGACGCATCAAAGGACAAGAAGGGCCGGCCCCTAGTGGGCGCTGCAGTCGGCGTAAAGGATGACTTTATGGACCGCGCCGAGGCGCTCCTGGCAGCAGGCGCTGACGTCATCATCGTCGACATTGCGCACGGTCACAGCGAGAACGCGCTCTCGGCGGTTCGCAACCTCAAAAAGGCGTTTCCCAATGCCGACATAATAGCGGGCAATGTGGCGACTGCGGCCGGTGCCGAGGACCTCATAAAGGCCGGAGTCGACGCAGTAAAGGTCGGCGTCGGCTCGGGATCCATCTGCATAACGCGCGTCATCACCGGCTCGGGCGTGCCGCAGCTCAGCGCCGTCGTTGACTGCGCCGCCGTCGGCCGCAAGCACGGCATACCGGTCATATCAGACGGCGGGACGCGCACGTCCGGTGATGTCACAAAGGCCCTCGCCGCCGGCGCATCCTCAGTCATGCTAGGCGGGCTGCTCGGCGGAACCGACGAGTCGCCCGGAACGGTCATCACAAAGGACTCAAAGAGGTTCAAGGTGTATCGCGGCATGGCCTCGCTTGCGGCATCGATGGGCAGGCGCGCAAAGGAGGGCCGCGATGACGTTGACATCAACGACTATGTCGCCGAGGGCGTCGAGGCCCTCGTCCCGTACAAGGGGAGCGTGACGGACATACTCGCGCAGCTTGCCGGCGGGCTGCGCTCCGGACTGAGCTACTGTGGCGCGCATGACATTGCGCAGATGCAGAAAAATGCCGAGTTTATCAGGATGTCGCGCGCCGGCTTTGCCGAGAGTCAGCCGCACGACGTCACGGTGGTGTGATTCATGGCATCAAGGCGCGCAATAGTGGGCACCGCAATCGGGGCCGTCGTCCTCGCGCTGGGTGCGGCCTCGCTCATCTCAAATCTCGGGCTGCGCGAGTTCACAATCGACGAGGTGTACGAGCCTGGCGTGTTCATTGCGCCATATGACCTGACGGCACCAGAGGGCACGGTCCAGTCCCTGGACATAACGGCCGGGTCATTTGAGCTCACACTCGCCACCCCGGAGGACGGCGAGGTGACCACGGCGCACGAGGGAGGCCACACCATGGAGTGGGCACATGGTCCATCAGGCAGGTCAACGCTAATGGTCACTAGCGGCGTCGAGCTCGCCGTGGCCGGTACGCTCTACTCGCAGACTGACTGGATATTCGTGGTGTACGACGCGTTTGTCATGATATCGGGCCTCATAATCATGGGCTTTAGCGCCGGATTTGGAAAGCGCAAGCCGCGCGGGTTCTAGGGCGCGCGGGCCGCAACGTACGAGCCAAGTGACTTTATGCCCGCCGTGATGGCCACGGCGCCTGCAGTCGCCGCCGCTGCGAGCGCAGGATCGCACTCGGCGTCGATGAAAAAGTCATACTCCCACGTGCCCTCCCTCTTTGGCCTCGACTCGATCCTCGTCAGGTTGATGCCATGGGACTCAAAGACGCCAAGTAGCGCGTGGAGCGCGCCGCGCTCGTGGCGCATCGAGGCGATAAAGGACGTCTTGTTTGCCCCCTCCGGCGGCACGCCGTCGCGCGACAGGACTACAAAGCGCGTGTGGTTTTGCGGCTCGTTGGCAATCTCCTCCATGATGACTGGCATGCCGCAGAGGCGCGCGGCCTCGGCGCTGGCGATGCATGCCGCATCGTCTCCCATATCCATGACCATGCGCACGCTGCCAGCCGTGTCATATGTCGGAACGCGGCGCATGTGGCGCGACTCGATGAACCTCCTGCACTGGCCCAGTGCCTGCGGGTGCGAATAGACTGTCCGCACGTCCTCAAGGGATCCGCGCCCAATGAGGCAGTGCCTGATCTGGTGGTACGTCTCGCCGACTATGCGCAGCGCAGTAGTGCGCAGTATGTCATAGCTCTCCCCGACGCTTCCGGCCAGCGAGTTCTCCACGGGGATGAGCGCACAGTCGCTATCGCCTGACTCGGCCGCATGCGCTGCGGCGGCGAATGACTCGCATGGAATGGTCTTTGCGTCAGGAAACAGCGCAAGGGCCGCGCCCTCGCTGTATGCTCCGTGCTCGCCCTGAAAGGACACGCGCCTCAATGCGCTCACGGCGCCTTGGCAAAGTCATCCTTGCCAAAGTCCCTTGAGAGCTTGCGCTCATCGACCCAGCCGCACTCGATGCACTTTACGACATCACGGTGGAGCATTACGCGATCGCCGCAGCGACGGCACTTTGTGAACAGCACTCCAAGTGACGGGTCATTGACCTCGGCGTGTATGTCGCCGTTGAGCGTCCCGACGATTCGCAGTGCCATAATGTCACCGACTAGCGCGACGAGCCGCATGCGCAGGTTTCTCGTTGAGAGCATGCACTCCACGTTGTTCGTGACTTGCTTTCCATTGATGTAGCGTATCGCCACGGCAATCCTCGAGGAGAGCGTTGCGGCGACCTCGCCGATGATAATGTCGCCGGCGACGGGAACAGGAACCTGCGGGCCGACTGCGCTGACGGTGTGCTTTTCGGAGTCTATCTCTGATGTGCCAACGACTGCGGCGCATATGCGCTCGCCGTCATCAAAGGCGCCATGGCCCACGCCGTACTCCTCGACTGAGGCGAGGCGATCCCCCGGAAAGACGTGCTCGTTGGCCATCGCGCGCACGTGTCTGCGCCTATTGTTATAACTGTTGGGCACTCGAGCCGACGCGCAGGGCATGCAAGGGCACCCAGCGGTGCGGGAGCTGCAGGCAAGAGTCTCCAAATCCGGCAATGGCGGCTAGGAGATGCCCGGATAGCAGAGTGACATGCAGCTCAGCCCAAGATCACGGCTAATGTACTCCCACTTGGAGAACACGCCAAACTGCAGTGAATTGTCGCTATCATCAACTGTGGGCACATGTCCTGCCGGCACACTTGCAGGATCCCCCAGGAATACCTGGATGCGCCCTATGTGCATGCCAAGAAACGCCGAGGCGCCACCGTCATCAACGTAGAGAACCGGCGAGCCGCTGTCTCCCTTTGTAGACCTGTATGTCGCCATAGCCTGGTCTATGAGCGTGGTGTCCATCTGCCCAGTTGTGGCACGCACAGTCATGTTGGCCGAGAGTATGTCCCCGGATCTTTTTGGGCCGGCGCCAAAGATTTCAGCTGTTCGGCCATTTATATCCCCTGTTACACCAAAGGCATCCAGGGCGATTACGCGCGTGCCACTTCGGACTGTGTCAACCTCAACTGCGCGCTCGGGCAAGACCTTCACAAGTGCCGCATCAGAGAACACCTTGTGGTTTGTCATAACGTCAGTAGTGGCAATAACAGAGTTGGCAACGACGATGCCAGGACCCTCGGCATCAGAGCCCGCAAGCGCAATGCTGGGGGGTTTCCGGTCTGATGCCTCAGTGATGTCGATGGCGTGGGATGGCACAAGGATGGCCGTGGTGCCATTGTGATTTATGACCAGGCCGGCCACTGCGTTGACCATGTGCGGGGACACGTAGGCGTCTGATGATGGCACCGTTACCTCCAGTTGGGAGCCCCCATGAAGCAGCAGGTCGATCGGTGACTCGTATGTCCTCTCAGACGAGTCATACAGTTTGTACACTGGCTGCATCGCAGGACGCTGCACAATGCCGGGAATCTCCGCCAACGGCCTGACCATGACGCTGTCTACGGCAATAGTCCGACCATGCGTGCTCAGATGGGCAACAAAGCGCAACTTAAAGTCGTCCACCATAAAGCCATCGAGTGGGTATGTCACGTGCGCCCACTGGTGATCGCCGCCCGGCGCGTCGAACCACCTGTAGACGGTATGCCATGAGCCATTCTTGTGCAGCTGGACAGACAGGGAGTCATCGTGTTCCAGTGGGCCATTGGCATGCCACGCGAACTTTAGCGTTGCATTGGTCCTGTTCGAGAGATCCATCGTGGGCTTGGTCTCTATTGCGCACCCGCCAGGGCAGTCATAGGCCTCAGCGGCCCTGTTTAGCTGGTGACGTCCCCAGGGGATCATGTCATCATGCACGACAACTCTCCAGTTGGTCTCCCCGTAAACGGGCGCGTCTGCCCCCTCTGTCCGGATTACTTCTTCCCACCACCCCATGCCGTACTCAAAGTGGGTCAAAAAGGCCGCTTCTTGAAGGGGTTCGGGTGTCAGGACGATATCAAATGTTGCGCTACTTTGGATTCCCATCGCGTCTGTCGCCGTGCATATGGCATATCCAGAGCCAAAGCCAAAGCCAAACGTGGTCCCGCTGGGCGGCGTGCAGACTGGCTCTATAGTGTTGCCCATAGCGTCATGTGCCACGGACGTGAACATTATTTGCACTTTGGAATCCGGCGCGGCCGTCACAAATATGTTCTTGGGGACATAGACTGTGGGAGGCAGCAGAGGAGGAGCCGATCTGGCATACGGGTGCTTTTGCAGCTCAAGTGCGCTCCACCAGATAAATGGCCAGTTAGGGTGGTCATCACGCTTAGTTTTAGGCGTTACGGGAGTGTCAGCGGACGTTAGACGTCCCTCATTCTCGCGCAGGTTTTTCTCATGTATAAGACAGGCATGCTCGTAGCCGTACTCGTATGATGGCGTGCAGCGCATGGCATAGTACTCTTCCCATGACGTAATGGAGACTTGCGAGGCGCCGGTGACGTACACAGCAAGTGCGTTCTGGTCGACTGGCATACTGTGCGTAGTGGAGTTACCATATATGTCGGGTTTCAGTGGAATGTCAGCAATGTCTGCCATTTCCAGATGCACACCATGCTCGCGCAGGTTTTTCGCATATAGCGCGCAGGCATCTTCGTAGCCCATCTCGTATAACGGAGTGCAGTGCATGGAATAGTACTGCTCCCATGATTCAATGGAGGCTTGTGAAGAGTCAAACTCAAAGACGCCATAGATTATTTCAATATCAACATCGCTGTCCAGCGCAAGCTGGATCTCGCGCTCCTCGTACTCTATGCCGGCCAGTGCGGCAATCACGTGCATCATCACGACTAGCTCCTCATTTTCCTCGTCGACGTACGTCATGACGAACGGATAGTCCGGTGTGTCATAGTCGCCTGCTGACTGTGCTGCCATTATGCCCGTTAGATCCTTGTGTGCCGCGTAGAGATCGTGGATCCTCTCAGCACGAATAGGGGACTCGTCTGGTCCCATGCCAACAGGGTCAAACACGCGCATATCCATGGCATCAGGGTCAAACACGTCCGTCTCCGCGACAGCAGGGGCGAACGCCACTGCAGGTAATGCCAGGGCGGCAGACAAAAGGGCGAGGAGTGCAAGCACGCGCATGGTCAACGGTGACCTTGCATGACAAATAAGAGTCTAGAGGCGCATCACAGAATTTGCGCTAGAGCCAGTGCGGGACGCGAAGGTACTCCTCGGGCTCTCCTCCGCGCATCACGCGCAAGAGCGCGTTTGCCTGCGGTGTCGAGAGGACCGGCTTTGGGAACGGGTTGTCAGTAGATATCCGCGGGCATGCGACCTGGATGAACGCGTCAATTCCCGTGAGTGACTCGAGGCGATCCGAGGTGATGCTCGTCATCGCAAACATCTGGACCGTCCTGCCCTCGGCCTCTAGCTCGCGGCGCAGGCGCAGTGCCGTCACCTTTGAGAGCTGTCCCTCCTTGAGGCCGACTATGATCCCAAACGTGCGCGCCTCAGAGGCAGCATAGATTGCCGCAGTTGTGCGCTTTTGCGTCTTTTGCGCAAACTCGGTGACGTCGCGAACCTCGCCAAAGTACGGGTCCAGCGCATATGTTGGCAGGCCAGTGGACAGCGCGACTCCGGCCGCATGAAAGACGCTCTGGCCCAGAAAGACATTGGCCTCAGCGCCCTCGGCAACGGCGGCGACTGCGGGATAGAACTCGCACCCAAACACCTGCGCGTCGTTGAGCTGGCCGCCTCCTGATCCGATCACGACGTCCACGCCGCCCTTTTCGAGAATTCCACGGACCGCATCGAGCTGCCTCAGGTGCTGGCTGTCGGTGAGCAGTGAGACGCGCCGGCCTGCGAGCATGCGCGCGCACTCCTCGGCGACGCGGTCAAACTCAATGTCATCAAAGGCGTCGACCATGACGACGTCGCCGCCCTCGAGCTCGCCCATGCTTATCGTGTGGCCAATGTTAAAGAGAACGCCGGCTCCAAGAACCTTGGCGCCCAGGTGGTTTGTGTCACACGATCCCCACGTCGTGTCAGCTAGAACGTACGCCGGTATGCCAAACTCGGTCGATATGCGCGAGGCCGCGGCCTGAACCTGCGGGAGCATGCCGTCCGGACCGTTGAGCGCCACTGATGCCGGATTGCGCCTGCGTATCTCATCATGCATGCGCGCCTCGTCGACTATGATCATGCGGGTCGCCCCGCGCAGCAGCCGCGCACGGCCATCTCCGGCCTAGGCGCGCCTGCGCCGGCTGCCGGCGCTGCGCGTGCGCCGTTGGCGCGGCGAGCTCTCGGCACCGCGCCGGAGCGCAATCTCGTTTATCCCCTCGATCACGGCCCTGACGCTAGTCACTACAATGTCCTCGCCGACTGACTTTGCGCGCACAGTGTTGCCGCGCGCGTCCTCGACCTTTACGGTCACCTCGCACAGTGCGTCTGAGCCTCCTGACACGGCGTTTATCGAATAGTCGGCTATGCGCGTCTCGTATATGCCGCCGACTATCTCCTGTATGGCCGCAAGCGACGCGTCGACCGGACCCACGCCAGAGGCCGTCTCGTCATGGTCAGTGTCGCCTATGGCGAGCTTTACGTACGCGTGCGGCGTCTGGCTCGCGTTCGTCGAGACGTCAAGCTCGCGCAGCCTCACAAGCCTCTTTGGAGGATCCTTGCCCATAATCTCGGATGCGATCGTGACGACCTGCATGTCAGACACGTTTGCGCCCGAGTCGCCCATCTCCTTGACTCGCTCGAGTATCCCGGCAAGCTCGTCGCCTGAGGGCGACATCCCGTACTCGGAGAGCGTCGTCTCGACGCCGTGCGTGCCGGCGTGCTTGCCGGCCGCAAACCACCTCTTGCGCCCAACGAGGCGCGGGTCGAGTGACTCGTACGTGAGCGGGTTTTTCACTATTCCGTGCGTGTGTATGCCAGACTCGTGGCCAAACGCGTTCTCGCCGACTATGGCCTTGTTGTTCTGCACCTGCATGCGCGCCATGTGTGATACGAGCTGTGAGACCTCGTATATGCGGCGCGTCTTTATTCCCGTCACTCCCCTCGGGCGGGATCGCGGGTGTCCGCCGGCGCTAGTCGACTCGGGATCAAGGAACTCGAGTGCGGAGACGACCTCCTCCAGTGAGGCGTTGCCGGCGCGCTCGCCGATCCCGTTTATCGTCACGTGTGCCGATGCGGCGCCAGCGTCGATTCCGGCAAGCGTGTTGGCAGTCGCGAGGCCAAAGTCATTGTGGCAGTGCACGCTAACTGGAAGTCCGGACGCGTCGATGACATCCCTGACTAGTTGCGCCATGTGCTCAGGCGTCGAGTATCCCGTCGTGTCCGGTATGTTTGCCCTGTCAGCGCCGGCCTGTGCTGCTGCCGAGTAGACGCGGTGCAGGTACTTTGGATCCGAGCGCGTCGCGTCCTCTGCAGAGAACTCTACGACAAGGCCGCGTGACTTTGCGTACTCGATGGCGTCAATTGCGGCATCTAGTATGGCCTGCTGCGACATGCCGAGCTTGTCCTTTGCGTGGATTGCCGAGGTTGCGATGAACGTGTGGACGCACTGCAGTCCGGCGTCGACTATGGCATCGACGTCCTTGCGTGTCGAGCGCGCAAGTCCAAATATGTCCGCCCTGAGTCCGGCCGCCGCAATCGCCGAGACTGCCTCGTGCTCGCCGGCTGACACCACTGGAAATCCGGCCTCGATTGCATCCACGCCTAGCGCGTCGAGTGCGCTAGCTATCTCGACCTTTTGAGCCGGAGAAAAGGCAACGCGCGGCGTCTGCTCGCCGTCACGCAGCGTAGTGTCAAATATTCTTACCCTTCGCGCCATCGTTGGCACAGTAGACGCTCTGCCTATATAGGTTTTTGATTGCACGCGCAGTGCGAGATCAACACTCTCAACCCATTTGGCCAGAGTGCGTGATCCTGTCTCTCCGCTTGCCATTGCGGCACCTCACCTGTCCGCGTGGCGAGCGCGCAGGCGCCGTGTCTAGCGCGTTGAGGGTTAGCGTGAACGGGGCGCTGTCGCAGTTGCCCGCGCTGTCTGTCGCCGAGCACGTGACAGTCGTGGCGCCGGCGCTGAACGTGCTGCCGCTGGCAGGCGAACAGCTGACCTAGACTGCCCCGTCCACGCCGCGGGCAGTCACCGTGAACGTCGCCGTTGCGCCGACGCTCGACGTCGCCGGAATCGACATGTCAGCCGACAGCGTGATCACCGGCGGCACGACGTCCGTAGAGCTCACAGTCACCCTGAACGCGGCGCGGCCCGTGTCGCCCTCCACGTCAGTCTCCGTGCACGTGACCGTCGTGGCGTCCAGCGTGAACATGCTTGTCAGAAACTCTTGCCACCGCTCGTAGTGGGGCATCACTGGACGGTAAAAGGAGCCACTGTTGCCCACCACCCACCCTGAGTCTATCAGGTCCCTGCAGTGCTCAGAGACGTTCTCGGTCAGGTACGTCACGATGGACTCGGAGATGTGCTTGCTGTGCCAGTGCTCGCATCCGCCCATAAACCCGAGCCATTCCGCGTTGCCCTCCAGCCATGGAATCTGTCCCACAAGCTTGTCGTTAGCGGCCCTGCACACGTCTTGCTTGTTGTCATGCCAAAGATTTGTGGTGTGCTGAAGGGATCGAAGATAGCTCTCGTCATCAGAACCAGAATAGACGTTCACAAACTCATCCTGACAGGCATACCAGAAATAGCAAGACTCGGTCGGGGCATCAAAGTAATAGACCACCGCCTTTAGCGGCACGCGAAACTCCTCGGGCAGCATGCGGTGCAGCTCGTCGTCGCCCTGCACCGCATTGCGCAAGTCGATGAGCCCTGATGCCAGCTCGGCGGGATTCGCCGCATCCATGGACGCCCTGAGCCTCTCTGGCAGCCGGAGGCGCAGATCGTCGTCGCGCTGCACCTCCCAATACAGCTCTACAATGCCGTCCGCAAGGGCGTCAGGGCGAATTGCGGGGAATTCCCCTGGATGCTCCCCGTGTGTGCGCTTTGCGTACAGCTCGGCGGCGCGCTGCGCGTAATGCTCAACGGTTCCCCACACCTCCCCGTCGTCCCCCTCGGACCCTGCGCCGGGCACGACGTCGGCAGGGTCAGCAACCCAACCCACCTGCTCTACCTCGGGGGGGTGGCGGAGGAGAAGTTCAGAGGGCGGGAACCCTGACGGCAGGCATCTTGATTCAAACCAGATGTCCCCGTAATCTTGTTCAGGATCCAGAACCTCGTCGGGATAGGACTCTTGCCGCATCTCGTGGGGGGTCGCCCCCGGACGATAAAAGTCGCCACTGTTGCCCACCACCCATCCTGAGTCTATCAGGCTCCTGCAGCTATCAGAGACGTTCTCGGTCAGGTATGCCACGATGGAATAGGAGACGTGCCTGCTGTGCCAGTCCCTGCACATGTCCATAAAAAAGAGCCACTCTGCGTCCCCCTCCAGCCACGGAAGCTGCCCTGTGAGATCATCGCGGGCAGCCTCGCACATCTTGCGCACGCCATTGTCTTCGTTCCAGGGCTCCATGGATTCCGGAGACGATCTAAGGTAGCTCTCGTCGTCGGCGCCGTGATAACCTACCATGTGTTCCACATCATCGCAAAAAGTATCCCCAAAGCAGAACGGAGGCTCGGTGGCAAAGTAATAGCGCACCGCCTTGAGCGGCACGCGAAACTCCTCGGGCAGCATGCGGTGCAGCTCGTCGTCGCTCTGCACCGCATTGCGCAAGTCGATGAGCCCTGATGCCAGCTCGTCGGGATTCGCCGCATCCATGGACACCCTGAGCCTCTCTGGCAGCCGGAGGCGCAGATCGTCGTCGCGCTGCACCTCCCAATACAGCTCCACAATTCCGTCCGCAAGTGCGTCAGGGCGAATTGCGGGAAATTCCTCTGGATGCTCCCCATGTGTGCGCTTTGCGTACAGCTCGGCGGCGCGCTGCGCGTAATGCTCAACGGTTCCCCACACCTCCCCGTCATCCAAAGCCTCTGCGCCGGGCACGACATCGGCATGGTCAACAGGCCCACCTGCATCCCATGACAACACGCCGTAACCCGCAATGGTCGCGCAGGCCGCAACGATCGAGAGGGCGGCGAGCACGCGAATCATTGCTGCGGGGTCCCCATCGTGCGCATGGTGTCCTTCCACGGTGAAATGATGCCGAGCTGGCGCACAATAGTCAACGACTGCATGAAAAATACTGGCACGGCTGGCGCCAGCACGGCTGGCGCCAGCACGGCTGCTGCCGACATGGCAGGCGTGCCCAAGGTGCATATTTAACGGCTTGCGGCCAACCCAGGCATTAGGCCGGCACGCCTCTTGCCCACTTGGCCAAATGGGGGCATCCGGCCGACCCACTCGCCGCAGCGGCGCCTGCACCGGCATGAACGGGCATGGGTGCTGACATCATGCCGATCCACGCGCAATAGATAAATCACAAGGCATACGCACACGCGCGCGTTGTCAGGCAAGGCAGTCCTCGCGTTCTCGGGCGGGCTAGACACGTCAGTCGTCGTAAAGTACCTCCAGGAGGATCTTGACATGGACGTCGTGACTGTCACAGTCGATGTGGGCCAGGGCGGCAGCAGTGCCGAGATAGGACGGCGCGCCAGGGCGCTCGGCGTCAAAAGGCACCACACGATAGACGCGCGTGACGAGTTTGTGCGCGACTATGTGCTCGTCGCCATAAAGGCAAACGCGCTATACCAGTCAAAGTACAACCTCGCCACTGCGCTGGCCAGGCCACTCATCGCCAAAAAGGTCATCGAGGTCGCAAGAAAAGAGCGCGCAACATCACTTGCGCACGGCTGTTCCGGAAAGGGAAACGACCAGGTGCGCTTTGATGTCACGATGAGGGCCGCATCGTCGCTCCCCATAGTCGCGCCAATACGCGACATGAACCTTGATCGCCCGACAGAGCTGGACTTTGCGCGCAAGCACGGCGTGCGCATAGAGAACGTCGCAAGAAGGTTTAGCATTGACCAGAACCTCTGGGGGCGCGCCATAGAGGGCGGCGTGCTCGAGGATGCGGCCGCCGAGCCGCCAGATGACGCCTTTGAGTGGGTCAGCACGAGCCCGCCGGCGAGGCCGACGTATGTCAGGATCGGCTTTGAGCGCGGCGTGCCAGTCTCCCTTGACGGGGGGAGAATGCGCGCGCGTGCGCTAATCGAGCGCCTCAACACCGTGGCCGGCAGGGCCGGAGTCGGAATCGTCGACCACATAGAGGATCGCACCGTCGGGATAAAGTCAAGGGAGGTCTATGAGGCGCCGGCGGCCGCATGCGTCATCGAGGCCCACGCCGACCTCGAAAAGATGGTCCACACAAAGCACGAGACGCGATTCAAGGGGGCAGTTGACGCCGAGTGGACGTGGCTGGCATACTCGGGGCTCTGGGAGGATCCCCTGCGCGCAAGCCTCGAGTCATACATCGAGCGCTCGCAGGAGCCCGTCAGCGGGACCGTGCGCCTGAGGCTCCACAGGGGCGCAGTCAGGGTCGTCGGGCGCTCATCACCAAACTCGCTATACAGCGCCGAGGAGGCCACGTACGGGCGCGGCTCGACGTTTGACCAGAGGCGCGCCACGGGCTTTGTGGAGCTCTGGGGCCTCCAGTCCACAGAAGCGGTTAAATTACAAGGATCGCGTGCGGCGCGCCGTGAAGTGTCCCGAGTGCGACGCAGGCCTAAGCGTTCCAGATGACGCGATGTCCGGCGAGCTTGTCACATGCCCTGACTGCGGGGCCGACTACGAGGTCTCTAGAAGCGGCTCCGAGGTGGAGCTAAAGAGGGCCGAAAAGGTCGGCGAAGACTGGGGCGAGTGATGGTTAGAATAAGCATAGCCTACGACCGCCTCCGCGTTGAGGAAAAGATGCTGGCAGAGAGCGCCTCGGAGAAGGGGCATGAGGCGCACATGGTCGACGCAAAGGCAGTAAGTGCTGACACGCAGAGCAGCGCGGCCTCACTTGGCCTCGGCGATGTCGTCCTAGAGAGGTGCATGAGCTATCACAGGGGAATGTGCTTTACTGCCATAGCCGAGTTTGCCGGAGTCACGTCGATAAACAGCCTTGATGTGGCCTCGCGCTGCGGCAACAAGATGTTCATGACGCTCATGCTCCAAAAGGCTCGCGTGCCGACCCCGCGCACGCACTTTGCGCTCTCTGCTGAGGGTGCCGTCGATTGCTTTGGGCGCGAGGGTTATCCGCTCGTCATAAAGCCGCTCGTCGGAAGCTGGGGCCGTGGAGTGATGAGCGTGGATGATCGCGACACGCTTGATGCGATAATGGAGGCGCGCGCTGTGACTGACTCGCCGCATGACCGCCTATACTATCTCCAGGAGCGCATAAGGCGCCCGCCGCGCGACATTCGCGTCATAACCGTTGGCGGCGAGGCCGTCGCAGCAATGTACCGCGAGTCAGGCGGGTTTAGGACCAACGTTGCAGCCGGTGCCAGGCCCGAGGCGTGCACGATCACGCCGGAGATCGGAGAGCTTGCCGCGCGTGCGTCTGAGGCCGTAGGCGGCGGCGTTCTTGGCGTGGACATGATGGAGGACGCCGAGCGCGGGATCGTCGTCCACGAGGTCAACAACACAGTCGAGTTCAGGGGCATGGCAAGCACTGGACAGGCCGACGTTCCGGGGGCAATCATCGAGTTTGCCGCGCGCACGGCGAGGGGATGACGCTGCGCGCATTGAGTATAAATTATGCGCGCGCAAGCCCACCGGCATGAAGGCCGGCGTCGTTGGTGCATCAGGCTATGTTGGCGGGGAGGTTCTGCGCCTCCTAGTGGGCCACCCGCGCGCCGAGATAGCCATGGTCACCTCGAGGCAGCACGCCGGCGACTATGTCCACCGCGTCCAGCCGAGCCTAAAGGGCCTAATCGGGGACATAAAGTTCAGCGAGCTCGACTATGACCGCATGGCCGAGGCGTGCGACATCGTCTTTACGGCCGTCCCCCACGGGACCGCAGTCGACATCGTCAAGGAGCTCCTCGATCGCGGCGTGCGCGTCATAGACCTGAGCGCCGACTATCGGCTCCATGAGGCCGCCGACTATGACAGGTGGTACGGCTGGACACACACAAATCCCGAGGGCCTCAAGGGCTCAGTCTACGGCGTGCCCGAGATCCACCGCGAGGCCATACGCACCGCAAAGCTGGTCTCGTGTCCGGGCTGCATGGCAGTGACGTCGATACTGGCGCTCCGCCCGCTCGTCGAGGAGGGCCTCATCGACAAAAAGCACATAATCGTCGACTCAAAGATCGGCTCCTCGGGCGCCGGTGCGGGCGGAAAGGCCGGCACAAACCACGCGATGAGGGCCGGCGTCATACGCCCGTACAAGCCGGCGATGCACCGGCACACCGGCGAGATAGAGCAAGAGCTCTCCGAGGCGGCCGGCTCAAAGATACCCGTCTCGATGAGCCCGCACGCAGTCGATGTCGTGCGCGGCATACTCTGCACTAGCCACACGTTCCTCGAGCGCGACGTCGATGAGAGGGACATCTGGAGGATATACCGCGAGCGCTATGGAAATGAGAGGTTCATCAGGCTCATTCGCGACAAAAAGGGACTCTACAAGTTTCCTGACCCAAAGTTCGTCGTGGGATCAAACTTTTGCGACATTGGCTTTGACCTCGACCCTGCAAACAACAGGCTCATTGCGCTCTCCGCATCAGACAACCTGATGAAGGGGGCTGCCGGATCGGCGATACAGAACATGAACGTCATGCTAGGCATCGACGAGACCGAGGGGCTGCTATACTCGCCGCTCACCCCCGTGTGAGCCGCGATGATCACGATAAAGATAGGCGGGAGCGTCGTCGGCGACCTGCACGAGTCGGCAATTGCCGACATACGGCACGCTGCTGAGTCCGAGGGCGGCGTCATAGTAGTGCATGGTGGCGGGCGTGACGTGACTGACGTGTCAGGCCGCCTTGGCCACGAGCCGCGCTTTATCACGTCGCCGAGCGGCGTGAGGAGCCGCTATACTGACAGGGAGACAGCCGAGATATTCACGATGGTCATGGCCGGACGCGTCAACAAGTCCATAGTGCGCTCGCTGCAGGCCGGCGGAGTCAACGCAGTGGGCGTATGCGGCATAGACGGCGGGCTCATTCGCGCCGACCGGAAAAAGAGGCTCCTCATAGTCAACGAGCGCGGCAGGAAGCAGGCGATCGACGGCGGGTACACGGGCAAGATATCGAGCGTAAACTCGACGCTCATATCCTCGCTCGTCGAGTCGGGCTTTACGCCAGTCATCGCCCCGGTTGCGCTCAGCGAGGAGAACGAGTTTCTCAACGTCGACGGCGACAGGGCCGCTGCCAGTGTGGCCGGCGCGATGCGCGCCAGTAGAGTCATATTCGTGACCAACGTCGACGGGATAATCATGGATGACAGGCTCGTTGAGGGGATTAGCGCCGCCGAGGCGCGCGAGATGCGCCCGAGGATAGGCGCGGGCATGGAAAAGAAGGTCATCGCCGCACTCGAGGCACTAGACGGTGGCGTCGGCGAGGCGATCATCGCAAGCGGAAAGAGGGAGGGGCCAATATCGGCGGCCATGGCGCATGAGCGCTGCACGGTGATACGCCAATGAGCGAGGATGCCATAATGGGCGGCCTCTACCAGAGGTTCCCCGTTACCGTCGAGCGCGGGCAGGGGGCACGCGTCTGGGACACGGCCGGAAAGGAGTACCTTGACTTTATGGGCGGGTACGGCGTCGCGCTAGTCGGCCACCGTAACGAGCGCGTCACGGCGGCAATAAAGGAACAGGCCGACAGGATCGTCACGGTTCACGGATCCCTATACAGCAAGGTTCGCGCGGGGTTTCTCGAAAAGATAGTCTCGCTGGCCCCAGATGGCCTCACGTGCGCACACCTTAACAACAGCGGTGCAGAGGCCGTCGAGGCGGCAATAAAGTTCTCGCGCAAGTTCACGCAAAAGTCCCACATGGTCGCAATGCGCGGGTCGTACCATGGCAAGTCCATGGGCGCGCTCTCGCTGACGTTCAACCCCAAGTACCGCAAGGCATTCGGGCCGCTCCTCGACGGGGTCTCGTTCTCGCCATTTGGCGACATTGAGGCGCTGCGTGAGGCCATCACCGAGGAGACGGGCATGGTGATACTCGAGCCCATACAGGGCGAGAGCGGCATACACGTTGCGCCAGAGGGGTTTTTGCGCGACGTGCGGCGCCTCTGCGACGAGCGAGGCGTCGTCCTTGCGTTCGACGAGATACAGGCGGGCCTCGGTAGGACTGGAAAGATGTGGGCGTGTGACCACGACGCCACGGCGCCAGACATACTATGCCTCGCAAAGGGAATAGCCGGTGGTGTCCCCATGGGCGTCACACTCGCAAGGCCGGAGATCATCGCGAGCATGTCAAAGGGCGAGCACTCATCCACGTTTGGCGGCAATGCGCTCTCGTGCGCGGCTGGCACTGCAACGCTTGACGCACTGGTCACTGACGGCCTAGTCGACAATGCGGCAAGCGTGGGAGATGAGCTAATCTCGGGGTTGCGCGCGCTGGCAGAAAAGCACGCGATCATCAGGGAGGTTCGTGGACGTGGCCTCATGGTAGGAGTAGAGCTAAAGGTCGACGTGCGTGACATCATCATGGGCGGCATAGAGCAGGGCGTCCTCCTCCTCTACTCGGGGCGCAACATACTGCGCCTCCTTCCCCCACTCGTCGTCGGCTCCGCTGACGTCGCAAGGGTTTTAGGTGTCCTAGACGACCTTCTCGGTGCAGAGGAGGCAAGGAGAGGGGTTGCATAGCGAAAAGGACCGCAAGATAATCGCGCTGCTCAAAAAGGACGCGCGCAAGGGGTATGGTGATATCGGCAAGGAGGTCGGCCTCTCCGAGTCAGCGGTCCGGCGGAGGATAAAGACGCTGCTCGACGCGGGGACGATAAAGCGCTTTACCCTCGAGATGGGAGATGAGGGCATGACAAAGGCCGTCGCGTTTGTGACCGTCGAGTCCGGAACCGACGTCGCCAAGGTCTCACAGCGCATAATGAAGCTCGACGGGGTCGTAAAGGTTCACGAGATAACCGGAAGCTATGACATCATCACCTCACTTAGCGCACAGAACATACTGAGCATCAATGACAGCATTGACCAGCTGCGCAAGATACCCGGAGTGACGAACACGAACACGACGATAATACTGCGGACATACGAATAGGTGCGCTATTCGGCGCACTAGGTGCGTAAAACGCCATAAATCAGCACATAATGCCCAAAAACGCCGACAAACGCACGATTATCTTTATAACGTCCCGGCAGGCACATACTGTCGAGATGGACAGCGCAAACCGCAGGGCCGACGAGTACAACGCAATGGTGACCGGCCCGTCGCGAATACGCATACTCGACAGCACGCTTCGCGAGGGCGAGCAGCACCCCGGCATTGCATTTAGCGTAAAGCAGCGCATACAGATAGCCTGGGAGCTCGACCACTTTGGCGTCGACCAGATAGAGATATCGCCGGTCATATCTGCGGATCACGAGGAGGCGACGCGCACGATAATAAGTCAGGGTCTTGCCGCAGACATTGTCGCGCATGGCCGCGCGCTAAAGTCCGACATTGACAAGATAATCGACTGTGATGCCACATGGTGTGCCGTGTATCTCGGGATATCCGAGATTCACATGAGGGACAAGCTCCGCATAGATCACGACGAGGCCATCTCGCGCGCAGTAGAGGCAGTAGAGTACGCAAAGGCCCACGGCCTAAAAATTCGTTTTACTGCCGAGGACGGGAGCAGAGCCGACCCAAAGTTTCTTGTACGCGTGTGTGCCGCAGTCAGGGATGCCGGAGTCGACAGGATAAGCCTGCCAGACACTGCCGGAGCGATGCTTCCCCACGGAATGCGCAGGTATGTCACGCTGGTTCGTGACGCAATCGGTGACGTGCCCCTTGACGTCCATGTTCACAATGACGTCGGCTTTGCGCTGGCCAACGCGTTTGCCGCATGTGAGGCAGGAGTTGACCAGATACACACGACGATAAACGGCATCGGCGAGCGAACAGGCATACCTGCACTAGCCGAGGTCGCAACGGCAATACACTACCTCTATGGACTAGAGAACTCGTTCCACCTTGACATGCTAGGCGACCTCTCGCGCCTGATAGACGCATACACGCCGATAAAGACGCACGAGTCGGCCCCGCTAGTCGGCTCGTCGGCATTCAAGCACAAGGCCGGCACGCACCTAGCCGCAGTCCTGAACAATCCGGCCGCATACGAGCCCATACCGCCTAGCGCAGTGGGCAACCGCCGAGCCATAGTCTTCGGCGAGCTCGCCGGTCGCGCCGGCGCGGCCCACCTGGCAGCCATACTCGGCATGCGCGCAGACGACGAGCAGGCAAGGAGCCTGGCCGATGGCCTAAAGTCACTCCGCATGGGCGATGTCCTAGAGATGCCGTTGGAGGACAGGATTGAAAGAAGGTTAAATAGCCGCCGCGCGCGCAGGGGACGCTAACATGGCCGCCAAGTGCTCCGAGTGCGACGCGACGATAGGGCTTCCTGACAATGCGATGGCCGGTGAGATCGTGACATGTCCCGAGTGCGGTTCGAGCTTTGAGCTCGAGGGTGCCGGCGACTCCCTCACGCTAAAGCCCGCGCAGAGCGTGGGCGAGGACTGGGGGCAGTGACGCCTGCTGCGACGATCCTCTACGACACTGTTCGGTGGGAGGAGAAGGCTCTCGCAGAGGCCGCAAAGAAGGCCGGCGCCGAGATCCAGGTTCTTGACTGTCGCAAGATCGCGCTGCAGACTGACGGCGAGTCGGCCGGATACGGCACCATACTGCAGCGCTGCGTGAGCTATTACAGGAATGTCCACTCGACAGCAGCCCTGGAGGGAATGGGCGCGCGCGTCATCAACTGCCTGCAGACTGGCATCCTCGCAGGCAACAAGCTCTACACGCACATGCTCCTCAAAAAGGCAGGCGTGCGCACCCCGCGCGCGGCAGTCTCGTTTTCGAGGGAGGCAGCCCTTGAGGCTGCCGCCTCGATCGGCTATCCATGCGTCATAAAGCCCACAGTCGGGAGCTGGGGCCGCATGGTCTCGCGGCTCAGTGACGCAGATGCGGCCGACGGCATACTCGAGATGCGCGAGGCGATGCATCCCCTGTACCATGTCCACTATATCGAGGAGTTTGTAAAGAGACCCCCGCGCGACATTCGCGCCATAGTCGTCGGCGACGCAGTAGTCGCGGCGATATACAGGTCATCGAACGACTGGAAGACGAACATGGCCCTCGGAGGCCATGCCGAGGAGTGCAAGGTCACCGGCGAGATGGAAGACATCTGCATGAAGGCGCGTGATGCGGTTCACGGCGAGATCGTCGGAGTCGACATCATGGAGGATGACGAGCGCGGCCTCCTCGTCCACGAGATCAACAACACAACAGAGTTCAAGAACACCGTCAGGGTCTGCGGCATCGACATACCCGCGCTCATTATCGCACATGTCCTGGAGGCGACGCGAGGATGAGCTCCGATGTGGGCGTGCCCGTGACTGACAGGTATGCCGTAAAGATGCTCGAGAAGGCCCTTCGTCTCTATACGGTCTCGCTATCAGAGAGGCCCATGGCCGAATTTTTGGCCGACAAGTGCGACGACCTGGGATTTGGCGACATCCGCATAGACGACGAGGTCGGCAACGTCGTGGCGATAAAGGGGACTGGCCGGCCCGTGACCATGCTCTGCGGCCACATGGACACCGTTCCCGGCAAGATACGCGTGAGGCGCGAGGGCGACAGACTGTACGGGCGTGGCGCGTCTGACGCAAAGGCTCCGCTCATGGCCATGCTGTTTGGGGCTGCGGCTGCAGCCGAGAACGGCGGCACAGTAGTCTTTGTGGGCGCAGTCGACGAGGAGGGGAACGCAGCCGGGGCCAAGAGCCTAGCAAAGAACGGCGTGCGCGACCGCACGGGGCAGCCCATAAAGCTCGATTATGCAATGTTCGGCGAGCCTAGCGGGATCGGCAAGATAACTGTCGGCTACAAGGGTCGCCTCGCCATTAACCTCAAGGTCGACGTCGGCAACAGCGGCCACGCCGGCGCGCCATGGCTCTCAAAGAACGCCATTGAAGAGTCTGCGACGTTCATCACTGCCCTAAAGAGCCGCCTCGAGACAGGAAGCGCCGAGAAGAGGCGGATCAAGGCGCTCACGGCGACAGTCACTGAGATCAGGGGAGGCTCGAGCCACAACATGATGCCACAAGAGTGTGAGACGACGATGGACGTGCGCGTCCCGCCGGCCATGTCATGCAAGGATGTCGAGCGGGACATCGCCTCGTGCGTAAAGGATACTGCAGCCGAGCGCGGCGTCGAGGCGTTCTACTCGATACTTGATGAGACTGAGCCCTTTGAGGCAAAGGCAGACTCGGTTCTAGTTCGTGCGCTAAAGATCGGAACCGTCGAGTCCGGCTCACCAAGCCCGATGCCCGTGCTAAAGACCGGAACCGGCGACATGAACGTCGTTGGCAACACGCTGTCCATACCAGTCGTGACGTGGGGGCCCGGAGACCCGCACATGGCCCACATGTCCAACGAGCACGTCTCGATCGCCGAGTACCTAAAGTCCATAGAGATACTAAAGTCCACGCTGCGCCACCTAAAGCGCCTTCACGACAGGGGACAGGCCCAGTGCTGAGCTTTGTCGGCATGGGAGTCGGCGGCGCGCGAGCCATGGGAGAAGGTGCGCGCGCGGCGATAGTCTCATCAGGCACAGTCTACATGGAACGCTTTACGAGCCCCGTCTCAGATGTGGAGCTCGAGGAGGTCAGGCGCCTCGTCGAGGACGGCGGCGCGGCATTCAAGGCCGTGCCGAGGTGGGTTGTCGAGGACGGCGGCGAGATACTGCGTGCTGCGGCGAGCGGCGATGTCGCGCTAGTCTGCTATGGTGATCCGTACGTCGCCACAACGCATATCGAGCTGCGCGCGCGCGCAGCGGCGGCCGGCACGCCGACGCGCAGCGTCCATGCGGCGTCTGCGCTGACTAGCATGGTCGGCGAGTGTGGACTGCACCAGTACAAGGTCGGGCGCACGACGACAGTCACGCGTGCTGAGGCGAGCACGCCATACGCCATAATCCAGGAGAACCTCGATCGCGGATGCCACACCGTCCTCCTCCTCGAGTATGACGAGGACGCCGGAATGTTCCTAGACCCGCGCAGCGCCCTAGAGTCACTCCTCGCAATAGAGGACGAAAAGCGCCAGCTTGCGCTCACGCGCGAGACGTTTGCAGTCATAGTCTCAAGGGTTGGCCGCGATGACTGTGCCATCGTGGCCGGAGACGTCGGAGATCTCCTTGACGAGAAGGTTGGCGAGGCGCCGCACAGCATCATCGTGCCCGGCTCGCTCCACTTTACAGAGGCCGACGCGCTGCGCGTCCTGACACGCTGCATCGGCGAGCCGCGCGCAAACGCCGACTCGTCGAGAAAAGAGTCGCACCGCATGATAGTAAAGTATGTTCCAATGGTCAGCAAGGCCATAGACGAGGCACGCCTGCGCGGTGGCGGAGAGGGCGATACGCGCGTGCTAGACTGCGCACAGGACTATGTCGCCGACGCCGAGGAGTTCCTGAGGTGCGGCAGGGACGAGCTTGCCATACTCAGCATCGGGTACGCCGACGGCCTCGTCGACTCGCTGCGAGTCGCCGCAGGCCTAGAGCGCGACTCAGGCGAGCGCATAAAGGAGGGCGGCGGGGGAGGCGCGCATTGAGATCCCCGAGGATAGACGCGCTGTGCGCCGTGTACATTGGAAACCTGCTAGGCGAGGAGGCGCGCGCTGACTCTGACGCAGTAGACAGGCTGGTTCTAGACGGCCTAGTCGACACGTCACGCAAGGGACTCACGGCGCGCGGGAGGAAGAAGATTCGCGTGGTCCTCTCTGGCGGCGTCTTTGACATAATACACCCTGGGCACATACACACGCTTAGGCAAGCGCGCGCTCTAGGTGACGTGCTAATCGTCGTTGTTGCCACTGACGCGACGGCCGTAAAGATGAAGCGGCGCACGCCTCTCCACACGCAGAACCAGCGGCAGGATCTCGTGAGGTCGCTCTCGATGGTCGACACGTGCGTCATCGGTGACGAGCTAGACATGTTCAACACCGTTAAGAGGATATCGCCGGACACCATAGCGCTTGGATACGACCAGGCCCACCAGGTCGACTATGTGGTGGCCGGATGCGCGCGCGTCGGCATTGGCGCAGACGTCGTTAGGCTAGACGCGACGGATCCCGAGATATCTAGTGGCGAGATAGAAAAGGCGTACGGCAAGACGATACACGGCATATAATCATGGAGACACCGAAACGGTGACGCGCGAGCCATCTTTGAGGCGCAGTCTCCGGCGCAGGCTTGTTGCAGCCACTAGCTCGACTATGGAGCGCTCATGGTGCGTGCGCTCGAGACGGATTAGCTCGCATGGCACGCGACCGTCTATCGTTGCGGCGTGGCACCGAACCCACCCGTATGTGCGCTCGCCATCAGAGAACCCCTCGATCATCGTTCCACGCGCCGAGTCAAGACGCTCAGCCTCAGAGGCCGACGCCGCATCGAGGCGCACGTTGAGCGTGCCGGGAAACGGGACATAGCCGACTCTTGCCCGAAACTGCCTCGTGTACCCGCGCAGGGCCATATAGTATCGACCCTCCCCGGATCCTGAGACTACCCTTCCGGTAAGGTTCATCGACGAGGGTGCTGACTCGATCGACGAGCGCAACGACTCGTAGAGGCGCAGGATCCGAGAATAGCCCTCCGGAGTCACTAGAACCGAGAGCGACCTTCCCTGGACCATTCGCCGCACGAGACCGTCGCGCTCGAGCTCACGGAGGTGGTCAGAGGCGGCCTGCTGTGAGCGCGATATGCTCCGGCCGAGCTCTGATGTCGTGATCCGCACATACCCCGCACGCGCTCCTCGAGAGAGCAGGTATGTGAGTGTGGGCACGTGGCGTGCCTCGAGCGTGCGTGTCGCCAACTAGAAGACGCCTAGCTCCGAGAACGACCTAAGGCGCACGCCCATGTCATCCTCGATGTGCGCTGCGCGGTTGCCCACGATCGTCTCGACACCGATTCCCTTGGCGGCCTCTAGGAGGCGGCCGGTTATGATCCCGTCCATGACGATGCACTGCACACCACCACCCTGCTCCTTTAGCTTTGAGACAAGCTCGCTGACTGGAACGCGAAACGCCTCACCGCCCTCCGAGTCGAGCGCGACGGACTCTAGGGTGTCCTTTAGCCTCTGGTAGACTGGCGTGATTAGCGTGATGAGCGGGCGATCCTCCTCCTTTGGCTCTGCAGGCGCCGGCTCGGGGATCTCGACGTCGCGATCGCGGCGATCCTCGCGTCCGCGTCCCCTGTCTCGTCCTCTGTCACGATCCCTATCTCGTCCCCTGTCACGGTCACGTCCCCTGTTGCGCCCGTTTCTTCCGCCGTCATGGCGCGGGAGCTCCTGGCCGGCAAACTGTTCCTTGATCTCGGCTACTGCGGGATCGAGCAGCTCGGCGACGCGCTGCGGAGTGAGCTCCTCGACCTCAACGCCGTCATCTGCGCGCAGCTCGACGTCAACTGGAACCATCATCTTTAGCTCGCGCATGAGCGCGCCGCCGGTGCGGTCACCGTCAAGAAACGCGACGATCTTTTTCTTGGACCGGCACGCGACCTTTATCGACTCATCAACGCGCGCGCCGTCAATTGCCAACGTGTTGTCGTATCCGGCGCGGATCAGGTTGACGATGTCGGCCCTGCCCTCGACTAGTATTATCCATGGCGAGTCGAGCATGCCAGAGCCGCACGGCAGCTTTGAGGGCCCGTACGAGGAGACGCGCGAGTTTGACGGCGTGCCCTCGTGAACGTCACGGCGCATCGTGTCACCGTCGCTAACGGCCTTTATGGCAAACTTGCGCTTTATCTCCTTGGCGCGCTTTACAATGTCGTCTTTTTTTGCCGCGCGGATGTCGTCGATCGAGAGCATCTTGAACTTGCTGTCAAAGGCGCCCACCTTGTCGATGCTCTCAAGGGAGGCGGCGACTAGCGAGCACGTGTCGATGTCCGTGCTCATGGGTATGAGAACCTCGCCAGTCGTCGCGTGCGCAGTCGTCTTGGTCGTGACGTCGATGCGTCCGATCTTGGATATCTTTTGGAGCTCGTTGAGGTTCATATCCGGCCCGAGCAGACCTTCGGTCTGCCCAAAGATGGCGCCGATTATGTCGGTCCTGCCAACTAGGCCGTCCACATTATACGATAGCCTGACATGATACTTGATGATGCCTGATGAAGGCAATTTGAGCTCATCTCCTGAAGATTCAACACGCCCCCTTCCACGTGCCTATATATGACCTTAACGAAGGATTGATCCTTTTGGAGGCCATCTTAGGCGTGAAGTCCCGCACGGCCACTCCAGCGTTAAATATGGCCACGCGTGCCCACAGTGCGATGGAGACTGTGGCCCTCCTCGCCCTGGTCGTCGCCTCGATGCTCACAGGAACCGCCGGAGCCGAGCTCTGGGTATCGGCCGACGGGGCGCCTGGCGGCATAATCGCCGGCGCGCAGGTGATCCGCGTGAGCGTCGATGACAGGGCCGAGACTGCCGAGCCGGCCGGCGAACCGACCGTGACGGTCGGCTCGATGGAGCTAAGGATGGTCCAGGGAGCTGATGCGAGATGGCATGCATACTTTGCTGATGCGCGCGCCGCACAAGTCGCAGAGGCGACCGTGGTGACAGACGGCACGGGACTAGACTTTGGCACCGTATGCGGTGGCGACTCGGAGGCAAACGAGCTTCTCGCACACGTCACTGGCGCAGACCAGGACTATTTTGCCGACACTGATGGCGTCGCGTTTCCACTCGGCGGCGTGTGCGGGAAGGGATATGGGGACGGTGTGCGCGCAATGTCGGTACTGCGCAACGAGCGGGCAGCAAACCTGGCATACGGCATAGGACAGAGCATCCGCGTTGAAGGTGACGCGCGTGCCGCAGCCGACGGCGTGTGGCCGTTCATACAGCTCTATGATCTCAGAAGTAACGTCGAGGTCAGGCACGAGAATGACACTGTTCTCCTCGAGTACGGGACGACGCGCGATGTTGCCGCGCTTGCGCTTGACCGCAGCGTGTATCCCCCTGGAGCCGATGTCCACGTCGAGGTGTCAGACGTGTGGCTCAATATAGATCCCACAGACGAGGACTCGTGGACGTGGGATGTCGACGGTGAGGGCATTGGACGCGCAATATATCGCGCGTTTGACTCGCGTGGTGAGCCGACGGGAAACGTTGCTGACGTGTCAAGATCGTTTGGTGCGCTCGGATGTGACGAGACGTGCTCGTTGCACATAGACCTGGGCAATGGGGCACTTGAGGCAGTATCCAACAGAAACGGCAGGAATTCCCTGGACAGCAGCGGAGGCGCCGGCGGCATCATCACACTAGTGGAGACAGGCCCCAACACGGGCATCTTTGCGTCATACGACTCGGCCAACGCGTCATCGCTCAAGGCATCGCGCGATGCGCCGCGCGGGGCGGCGATGACAGTCTCGTACGGGTCGGTGCGCAGCATACTGATCGGCCACGGTGATGCCTCACTCGACCTCGGCACAGGCGGCGCCTGGCCGTCAGGGACGCGCGCTGAGGTGACGCTCAGCGACACGGACGCAAACCAGAACAGCCGACAGCGCGATACCCTCGATGTTGCCGACGCAGGCGCGGCAATACCGACAATTGTGACCGGCGAGCCGCTCACGCTCATTGATGCTGCGAGCATCGGCGCGCTAGACGCAGGCGGACGAGCAGCCGGGATCGGACACGAGACTGACTCGCACGGGGCAAGGGCGCTAGTCACCCCTACTGACCCCATCACCGGCCTGACCGTCAACTATGGAAATGCGCGCGCACCGGTTCATGCGGTGCGCACGGTGACAAACCTGCTCAACTATGACGTCCGCTCGACTGGCGCAACGGCCGTCGACATTTACGTCGTGGCCGGCGCGCAGAAGGTGGCCGTGGCCTCAGGGCAGGCGCGTGGCCTCGTCGAGATCCCGCACGCCGCAGTGGAGGCGATTCTTGCCGGCACGGGTCTTGGCCTCGAGTTTGACCTGGGCCGGCCCGTGAGTCCAGAGGGCACGATCGCCATAGTTGCCGACATCTTCTCCTTTGGGATCGCCGACGGGCAGAGGGTAGCCAACCAGGTCGTCAGGCTAGAGCTCGAGGAGACAGGCACGGACACCGGAACGTTTGCCGGGACGCTAGAGTACATGCTCGCAAACCAGCTCAGTGTCGCAGACGCCGCAACGTATGCTGACCTTGCGACAATAGGCGAGCGCGCATCAATGATCGCAGTCGACGGAGACGAGGACATTACGATGACATATGATGACCGTGCTGCTGATGGCTCTAGGAGGATCGTCTCGGGGATGGCAAGCACGGCATCGCACACGGGTTCGGTCTCCTTTGACCGTGACGAGTATGGCACATCAGACACGGTGACCGTGACGCTGCGTGATGCGGACCTCAACACAAATCCTGACACGGCCGAGTCATACCGCGTCGGACCTGTCGGTGGCGGCCTCCTCGTCCTCACGCTAAACGGCATCCAGTGGACCGACAGGCAGGGCTGTCCCGCACCAGGCCCGAGCCTATCGCTTCTTGAGACGGGCACGGCGACTGGTGTCTTTGTCGGCCAGCTGCGCGTTCCACAAGAGTGGTGCGACGGTGAGTCGCCGCGTCCGATGAGCACGGCGAGGGCAAAGATCGGCATAACGTATGCGGACTATGTGGACAGCCGCGGAACTCTTGATGTTGCCGGTGATGAGTCGCCGCGCGTGGCCGGTCGCACTATGCCACTTGCCATATCCGGAGTCGAGGTTCTCAAGCGCATGCAAGGAGCCGAACGCATCGCAGTGGAGATCACAGGTCATGCCGGAACGGCCTTTGAGCTTGTCGTGCAGGTTGTCAGCGAGGATGGCACTGTGGGGCGCATAGTAACCGAGGAGCACACCATCGACGGTGACGGCAGGCTTCGCGCAGTCATCTCGTGGGATCACGGTGACGGGAGAGAGCACGTGCAGGTGTTTGCGTGGAGGAACGGAGTGGCGCTTGCCGCACCCTCAGGGGTTGCCATCTCAGGTGGCATGGCCTCCCCCTAGGGAATCAAAACAATGCACGTCTTCGGCGTGTTGGCCTATTCCGTGCTAAATGAGTGGCCACAGGAGCACGACTTTGTGACGTTGGGGTTGTTTATCTTGAACCCCGAGCCCATGAGGCTCTCGATATAGTCAACGCTGGCTCCGTTGAGGTGGTCGATGCTATAGCTGTCAACGAGCAGCTTTACTCCGGCCTCCTCTAGAACCTTGTCGTCCTCCTCTGGCTCCTTTTCAAAGCCCATGCCGTAGGAGAGTCCAGAGCAGCCGCCGCCCTGCACATACACGCGCAGGTACTGGGGCTTTTCGGCCTCTTGGGACATGAACTCCTTTATCTTCTCGGCCGCCTTTGGGGTGACCGAGACGAGCTTTTGGAGCTGTTCAGTTGCCATTTGAGGTGTGCGCATGGGCGCAATTATAAAAAGCTATGGCAGAATCCACGATATGAGGCCGGCGCCCATGCCCAGGGCAGCCAGTCCACTAGGCACGAGTGGCGCGCAACGGTATTTAGCGACCCGCCGGTGCCGACGCCCCCATGGACGGCGAGCTAAAGGTCAGGCTCACGCTAGATGCGCTCTTTGGACAGGGCGTCTCGCGCCACCTCCCACGTGGCGTCGAGCTTGAGCGCTCAAGAAAGAACGGCCGCATCAGGTCAGTCCTGCATGACGGCGAGCTTCTCTGCACGCTTCGCATTGACGGCGGGATTGCGCTCACGGTTCGCTTTGCGCAGATGCTCCTAAAGTCGCGCACGTTTGCCGGATCGTGCGTCGAGGTTGGGGATGATGCGGCGGGATTTGTTGCCGAGGGCCGATCCGTCTTTTGCAGGCACGTGACGAAGTGCGGCAAGAACGTTCGCGCATCATCTGATGTCGCAGTGGTCAACCGCGGGCGCGTCATCGCCGTTGGGCGCGCCGTCGTTCCGCACGAGCTCATAATGACGCTCGGGCGCGGAGTTGCCGTGCGTGTCAGGAACAGTTTAAAAGGTCGCGATGCGGCCGGTGATGCGCAATGATGAGAGGCGGCAACCGCCAGGCGCGCAGAATGTTCGACAAGATGGGCATCGACATGAAGGAGATGCCAAATGTGCAGGAGGTCATCATAAAGACTGACAAGAAGGAGATTGTCATACCAAAACCGCAAGTCGCCGAGATGGTCGCAAAGGACAGCTCGATATTCACTATAACGGCCGAGTCGTACGAGGAGCGCGAGCTCGAGGTGCCCGTCTTCTCTGATGAGGATGTGCAGCTCGTGTGCGACCAGGCCGGAGTTGACGCCGAGAGGGCACGCGAGGCACTCGCCGAGTCAGACGGCGAGCTTGCGCGCGCGATAATGCTCCTAAAGGGCGGGTAGCGCAGGCATCCTCCCGCAGGCGCACAGTCACCTGTGCTTGATGATTTCACCATAGTGCGGCGCGACGTGCGCCAATACTCCTGACCCTACGAGACGTACTGCATCATGGCCTTTGGCTCGATCTTTAGGTTCTTTTGCTCAAAGACCTTTTTCACTGCCTCGATAAAGTTGGCCATGGTCACGCGCGCCTCAGTCGACTTTACCTCGACCTCCTTTACGTCGGGGTTGCGGTCAAGGTACTCGTGTATGACGAGTGAGACGGCCGTGTTCGTAATCGACGCCACGTCTGCCCCGTTCATCTTGTCAGTCATCTTTGCAATCTCGTCAAGGTTGACATAGTCGCTGTCTGTGGGATCCGTGACTGCAGGTATGTCCTTTATGTTGATCTCGAGGATGCTCTTGCGGCTCTCCAGGTCGGGCAGGTCGATGTGGATGATCTTGTCAAACCTGCCGGGCCGCAGGAGGGCAGGGTCTATCATGTCGACGCGGTTTGTTGCCGCAAGGACGACGACTCCGTGCATGTTCTCCATTCCGTCAAGCTCTGTCAACAGTTGCGAGACGACACGCTCAGTCACGGCGCTCTCGCCGCCCTGGCTGCGGGCCGGCGCTATCGAGTCTATCTCGTCAAAGAATATGACGCATGGCGAGGCCTGGCGCGCACGGCGAAAGATCTCGCGGATGCCGCGCTCGGACTCGCCGACCCACTTTGAGAGGAGCTCCGGACCGCGAACCGAGACAAAGTTGGCCTCGCTCTGCGTCGCCACGGCCTTGGCCAGAAGCGTCTTGCCCGTGCCGCTAGGCCCATGGAGGAGTATTCCGCGCGGCATCTTGTGGCCGAGGTTGTTGTATAGCGCGGGGTACTTCATGGGCCACTCTATGGCCTCCTGGAGCTCGCGCTTTACGCTGGCGAGGCCGCCGACGCTCTCCCACTGGACGTCCGGATTCTCGATAAAGACTTCGCGCATGCCAGAGGGCGTCACCTCGACAAACGCCTTTTCATAGTCGTCCTTGTTGACGATGAGCTTGTCAAGGGTCTCGGGGGAGATCTTTTCGTCCTCGAGGTTGAGCTCGGGCAGGAGGCGCCGGAGGCACTTCATCGCCGCCTCTTTGCACAGGTACTCGAGGTCAGCCCCGACATATCCATGGCTTATCGAGGCGACGCGGTCGAGATCCACGTCATCAGAGAGCGGCATGTTGCGCGTGTGTATGGCGAGTATGTCCTTGCGGCCCTTTTTGTTTGGGACCTTTATCTCGATCTCGCGATCAAACCTGCCGGGCCGGCGCAGCGCGGGGTCGATCGCATTTGGCCTGTTTGTGGCAGATATCACGATGACCTTGCCACGGGCCTCCAGTCCGTCCATTAGCGAGAGCATCTGCGAGACGACCCTGCGCTCGACCTCGCCGGTCACCTCTTCGCGCTTTGGCGCTATCGAGTCTATCTCGTCGACAAAGATTATCGACGGCGCCTTTTCGCGCGCCTCCTTGAAGATCTCGCGCAGGCGGGCCTCTGACTCGCCGTAGAACTTGCTCATTATTTCTGGACCTGATATGCTGATAAAGTGCGCGTTGCTCTCGTTGGCAACGGCCTTTGCGAGCAGCGTCTTGCCCGTGCCCGGCGGGCCGTACAGGAGAACTCCCTTTGGCGCCTCTATGCCGAGCTTTTCGAATATCTCCGGGTGGCGCAGCGGGAGCTCTATCATCTCGCGAACCTTTTTGATCTCGTCAGTCAGTCCGCCAATGTCCTCGTATGTCACCTGCGGCACGCCGCGCAGCGTCTCTCCCTTTTCGGCGATGTGAAAGACCGTCTTTTGCGCGACGAGGATCGCATCAGCGGCCGGCGTCACGCCGACGACCTGGAACGTGAGTCTCCCGCCAAAGTAGGGAACCATGACGTTGTCTCCCTTTATGAGCGGGACCGACTCGAGCGCATCAGCAAGGTACCGCTCGTCTATGGGCGGGATCGCCTCAAGCGGGGCGACTACGACCTTTTCGGCCGGAACCGCGTTTATCTTTTTGACTGTGATCGTGTCGCCTATGGCGATCCCCGAGTTGTTCCTGCCGAGGCCGTCTATGCGGATTATGCCCTTGCCCTCATCAGACGGGTATAGCGGGAGGCACTTTGCGACCGTGCGGCGCTTGCCCTTTATCTCGATGACATCGCCCGTCGAGGCGCTGATGCCGTCCATCGAGTCATAGTCGATACGAGCCACGCCACGACCCACATCGCGCGTGTATGCCTCGAGCACCTTGAGGTTTATCGTGCTCCCCATGTCAGGCGTGGCTCTATCTTGCGGTTTTATAGTTTTGGCGCTCACGAGAGCAGGGCCAATGCCGGCATATTCACGGGTCTCACGGCCGGCCATGCGCCCTGCTGCGCGCCCCTGCTCATACAGGGGCCCCTGCACGCCCACGCGCGCAGGCACCCACAAGCTTAAAATCCACACATTCGGCGCCCTGGCACACATGGGCAAGAGACCC
Source organism: Cenarchaeum sp. (assembly GCA_963692915.1). Classification (GTDB taxonomy): domain Archaea; phylum Thermoproteota; class Nitrososphaeria; order Nitrososphaerales; family Nitrosopumilaceae; genus JAHRAL01. The sequence continues at coordinate 97,479 of OY843584.1, read as the reverse complement.
CTAGTCAGAAGGCGTGGCCGCGGAGGCATGCAGTTTCGGGCCGCCAAGACCGGCAAGATCGCACCGGCAAAGTACCCCGACTTTGCGCTCTCCGAGACCCACACGGGCACCGTAATCGACCTTGTCCACGAGCGGGGGCGAGACGCGCCGCTTGCAAAGGTGAGGTTTGATGACGGACGGACGGCCCACGTTCCGGCTGTCCTGGGGACAAAAAAGGGCTCGACTGTCACGTTTGGCCTCGAGTCAAGCCACGAGGACGGCAATGTGATAAGCGTGCAGAACATACCTGACGGGACGACAGTCTGCAACATAGAGCGAAGGTATGGCGACGGCGGCACGCTCGTAAAGGCCGCCGGCGGGAGTGCGACGATCTTTTCGCATGGTGATGACGGTGTGGTGGTAAAGCTCCCGTCAGGCAGGCGAGCCACGCTAAACCCAAAGAACCGCGCGATGATAGGCACACTGGCCGGAGGAGGCGCAGGCGAGCGGCCGTTCATGAGTGCTGGCGGCAAGTGGCGCAGGTTTCGCTCGCGCGGCAGAAAGTATCCGATCGTCAGGGGCGTCGCGCAGGCATCCTACGTCCACCCGCACGGCGGCGGAAGGCACCAGCACGTGGGTCAGTCCTCGACTGTCTCGCGCGATGCACCGCCCGGTGCCAAGGTCGGCAGCATTGCTGCCAGAAAGACCGGCAGGGCGCGCATAAAGGATCGCAAGTGAGGCTCATTGTCCACTAGACAACAGATTGAAAGATCGATGCCTATATGCCGGGTGACAACATGAGTAGTGAAGATATCAAATCATTGCCAAAGGTACAGACAAGAAAGGAGTACATGGACACACTTGCAGACATGAATAGCCCGCCGAAGAGACCACGGTCTGGAGATGGTCCACGAGGACGCATAACAGAGCTAAAGGCGTATCTAGTAGAGACCAATGAGATATTCAAAAGTGGTAATGGCAACAAGGTAACATGGGAGCTAACCGACACCGGAGTCGACGAAGTCAAGATTTTGTGTGTCAGGGATACCAAAAAACAGTCACCTGTGCGTCAATTCTATCTTGACAAGGTCGATAAGCGATTCCTACTGCTGCACACTGATGAGCTAGCAGAGGATGCAAATGATGCCATAGAGAAGATGGTAGAGGACTATAACCACACGTTCGATCATACATGGTTTTACTCTGGGCTGATGAAAAAGTGGGCAGGAAACGTAGATGGTGATTTTGGCGGGTATCTAATCAACTATGGCGGTATGTTATACGAAGGCGACAGCACACTGAAAATGGACATCACCGGAACTAACGCAAAAATGATATATGACATGCTTCCTAAAAGTAATGATGCCAAAAGACTGTTATCACATGAAGCGATTGAGATGTGCCGGGGCTCCAAAAAAACACCAAGCACATACATTGAAGAGCGCATAGCGAATACAGGGTATTTTTCGATAAAACACGGGAAATCCATACAGGATCATCTTCACATGGTAAACAATTGTAAAGATGAGTATGCAAAACTCATCACACGTGTTGAAAAATATGGAATGGGCGAACAAACAATAAATGATGCCAAGTTTTATGGAGGAAAGCCAATTATAATCACCTATCCTAAGATCCAAAAATTAGAGCAGTTTATAGACACAATGTTTAACGCAAGAAAACCTTTCAAGCTCTGGGGAATAAAAGTAAAACGCAAGGACTTTCAATATAGTGTGCCAGCTGTGGATCTTCATGAGGGAAGCGCGATAAACTTCGAAATAACACCTGAGGCTATGCGCATATACCTAAACAAGGGAAGTTGTGGCAATACAATTATGCGACTATTTACAAATCTGCAGATCCATTATGATGCAAGAACGAAATGTGATGATCTAGAATGATCGAAGCCTTACCACACACAAAACTCATGAATCGGACAATTGCACTATTTTATCCAGAAAACAATTGGCCTGATGTTTTTCATAAATGCGGATACAAGATTAGTGTAATTGAGCAGACCTTAATAACCAAGAAACAGGCAACAGTTAAACCCGACATAATTGCAGCATCAAACAAACATAAGCATGCGCTTGTAATAGAATGTAAAAGTGGCAAGAACATAGACAAAGAGCAAGAAGAAAGATATGCGCAGTTAGACATAGACACGCTGAAACTATGGGTAAGCACAAATCCACCCTTACAAAAACACACTGCTATATACGCAATAAATTCTCATGGAATAGAAAGAATAAAATCACACACAAAACTTCCCATAATAGTTTTTTATGATGTATATTTACTAGGAATTGGAACTTTTGGTGTAAAAGAGACAGACGCAGCCATATCCAGCCCAATATCATTTGATGGCATGATAGAACCCACAGACCAGTATCCCTATGGGGCGGAAGACAGTGACGCAGTGATATACCAGTATGTGTTACAAGGATTAGTGCAATTAATCAGGAAAAAAGATATCAAGGTAGAGATGGATGATGATGAAACGATAGAAAAGATATTGAAAATCAACCATAGATATCATAAGGTACTGTCAACTGAGATCACCAATCAATTAAAGAAAAAGATAAAAAATGTGATTAGAAGTAATTTTAGCACAGATCCAAAAATCAAAAATCAACTTGAAAAAATTCATGATGGTCAGAGTACTACAGCATGGATAAATCTGTTGAATTTATGTAAGAAGAATGTGCTCAGAGAATCAAAGCAGACAAGATTATAACATTCATAAAATTCTAAATTCTTCCATAATAGCAAAGATCAAACACAATGCATGAAACATTCACACAAACAAGTTTGAATCATTCACCGATCGTAGATACGTATGACTTGTCGTCATCATTACGGGCGTTCTGCAAAGGCGGGAGATCATTGTATCTAGAACGGACGTCGTATACGCGAGCCGATCCTCAAGACTCAGGACGCACAGTCATACGAGGAAACCAAATTTAGCACACAAGAAGAGATCTTTGAGCGCTGAAATGATGAGCTGCCTGCAAAGTAGCCCGACACGGGCATCACAGTCTGTGGCGGAGATGTGTTTGTGACGAGTGGGTTAGCAGATGTAAACAAAAAGGCAATAGCCGCCATCCCGACGAGCCAATGTTCGCCCATGGACACGACGTATGCATAACACCGTTTTTGGTGAAAGAAGTCCACAAAGCTCGGCAGGCCACATGTTCACACATGCAACAGAGTGACACCATACTGGAATAGCTATCGCGTACTCGCAATTCTGCGCTAGGCGGGCTCATGGGCGCACCAGCAAACGAGCCTAAAGTCAATGTCGCCAGTCTTGCGCTTTGGGACAAATCCTGGACTCTGGTGAATTTGCGTTACGATGTCTTGTGCAACGTTTGAGATCTCGTCGTCTGAGCGACCCTTGATCCACTCAATGGCGTGATCCATCAGAGTCGCGTTCGCCTTTTTGAACAGAATGTCTTTGAACGGAAACGACTCTAGGGTTTCCACAATGTCTCCGTCAGTCTTGTCGATATGGAGGGCACGGGACAATAGTGCCCGCTCTGCACTAGACATTTTACGCCCAGGGCGACTATAGCGTAGGCGTTGTTTTTCAAATGTGGTGTCACCATACAGCTTGTTGAACTGTATCAGCGCATCCCTTGACCTACCATCCGGCGCTGCAACCTCGGCGGCGCCGTCATGCTCTATCAGGTCAAACATGTCAAGCCACTCCTCGGAATCCTCATTGGCCTCACGCAGCTGTCCCGGTGTGCCGTCATCTCGAACATCGGCAGACACCACGGCATCCGAGAGCGGCACATTGTTCACCCTGTCAAATATTCGATACATTGCCACTAGTGTCCGTGATGCGCCGGGCACGCGAATTGCGGCGCAAGGAGTGACATTGGGCGCCTCGTGGGACATCTCCATGCCGTGAATCTCGAGGCGTGTGCGCGCAGGCACAGTCATGTCGTTTACCACGCAGCCCTTTGAGTCAATGTTCTCGGCCGCATCGGAAACGTCGCCCGTATAGGCCGGATGGTCGCGCACCAGCTGCTCAAAGCGCTTTGGATCCACCTGCTCGCGCTCGTCTAGTATGCGAAACTCCTTGCCCACCGTGTCCATGATGCCGTCAATCTTGCCCTTTAGCGTTCCCACAAGGTTCAAAAAGTGCTCGAGCGCCCCGTTTGGCATGATGTTGTGAACGTGCGACCGCCCAAGGTTGCCAATGCGGTCGATTCTGCCGACGCGCTGGACTATGACCATTGGGTTCCACGGCAGGTCAAAGTTGACCACGTTGGAGCAGTCCTGGAGGTTTACGGCCTCAGATAACGTGTCAGTGGCCACAAGGACGGACAGCTCGCCTGCTTCCCCCACGTTGCCGTCTTTTCTAGGGTTGGAGCGTGGGGAGAACCTCTCAATCACGTCATTGCGCACGTCATCATCCGTCTGGCCGGTCACTACCGCATATGATGGGTGGTTTTGCGACTTCAAAACACGTCCGAGCCACTCGGCAGTGTCAACGGACTGGGTGAACACGAGGACCTTTTTGCCCGACAGCGTGCCTAGTATCCTGGCAAATGCGTCGGCCTTTGGATCGCAATACAGGCCGCCATCCATCCTGCGTGGGACAATGTGACTATTGACAAACTTGCTCACGGCCGCAATGTCACACTCTAGGCCGTCTCGGAGCGTGATGATCTCACTGTCGCTCATGGAGCGTATCCTGCCAAGAACGCCCCCGCCAATCTCCTCGTCATAGTCATCAAGGTTTCCGTCATCAACGCCTGAACGGCGCGAGCTCTTCCACCATTGCTCAACACTCTCCCTGGGATTTCCTGACTGCAGTGCAGCGAGTAGCTTTTCTTGCGATCGCACAAGCCGCGCAAGCGACATGTCTAGCGCGACAATGCCACTCTCAAGGCGCTTGTAGAGCATGACCTTGTACAGGGCGCTAATGTTGCCCTTTTTTTCAGACACGATATACATATGCGGAAGGCTAATGTCAGATACTACCGCCTCAAATTCTGAGTAAAATTTACCGTCAAGGCTGTCACAGTCATATGTGCTCACCCGGGGTGTCACAAACTCTATTCTCTTTCCTGCAATAACCTGGCCTCTGACATGACTTCGCGTTCTTTGAACCATAATGGTGCGTAGTATCAGGCTCATTTGTGATCGTAGCCTGGTAATCTCATTGGCATCCTGCTTTGGGTCGTACAGGGCACGTGCATATGCGTCGAACGAGTCAATGTCCATCCGGCTGTCATGGTTTAGGAGGGAGGTGCCGTCGGTAAATATGCGAATCAGGCTGGTGAGCTCGCTGACCGAATTGTTTACCGCCGTTGCCGTGATTAGCATGACGCGCTTGCCCTGCGTGCCAATCTCTTCGAGGTTTTTTCTGTTTTTTCGGCCAGGGTTGCGAAACCTGTGCGCCTCGTCAATTACGACAAGGCCGCACCCTGACAGGTGATCTATCTCCACACGGTCATCGGTGCTATCTTCAGGATCATAGTTGCTGATCTGTGTTGTGCTGCGCAGATCTATGATGGATCGACGCACCTGAAACTGACCGCTGGTTATGATTGATTTCCAGTTCGACATTGCGCTGCGGGGAGCAATTACCAGAATGCGCCCGTCTGGATGATCGGCCGCATAGTCTTCAATAACACGCATTGCCACAAAGGTCTTGCCCAGACCCACAGAATCTGAGAGTATCGATCCACCAAACTTGTCGATGGAGCGCTCCACCATGGCAGCACCGTCATCTTGAAACTTTGCCAGTGGCTCGATGCTATGTCGAGTGCGACGCTTGAGCGGGCCATATGTGCGCAATATCTCGCTTGCTGCCTCTCGAATGAGGCCACGAACCCCAACAAAGTCTGGTGCAGTGCCCTGAAGCTTGCCAGACTCATTCACAATTTTGAGCAAAGAGCGATCAAAGGGTTCTGCCTCTGCCCATTTTGCGTCAAACCATGCCTTTAGAAGATGGATGTTAGAGCTTCCCTTATGAACCACATTTAGCTCTGTGTTAGAATCAAGTCCGGATGACGTCAGATTTGACGATCCAACTATTGCCTTGTCATCATCGGAATCGGCACGTGTGAAGATGTATGCTTTTGCGTGAAAACGCGATTTTGTGTAAATGCGCACATGAGCAGTGCCATTTGCCACCATGTGATAGAGCTTGGAGAGACGCGTATCGCCAGATTCCACACAGTCAAGATCACGACGAGTGGCTCGGTCACACGCCGCCTTGTGGCCAGCATGCAGTTCATCGGCAGTCTCAATATCTGTTTCATTGCCCATAAGTATTCTCACTCCAGAGTTTGGATTAAACGAGTCCACCACTTCAACGAATCCGGATAGATAGAGGTAACCCGAGGCGATGCATATCTCCTTATCGGCATTTTTTGCCCTTTGGGAAAAAGCGTCCTTGAGTGTGACATGAACATTATCCACAATATCAGAATTTTTCCAAGTGTCCGGACTAATCGATGTCATAGTATAACCTGTTGAGATGTGTTGTTCGTGCGAAAAGATCGTTTTTTGGTAATTGTAGTATTTGTAGAATGTGTGAGCACATCTTTTGTGGTTAACAATGAGCTACAACAAGATTTTGTACAAGGAGTAAACGAATGTGGGAGTGCCAAGATATGATTTTGTAAGGCTTCAGTGTTTACAGAGACTGTACATAAACGATACACAAGATCAATGATTTCATCGCGGTATGATACAAAATCTAAAAGATCCAAATTTACTGGAATTGATGGTTTTGATGATTTTGGTGATTTTTTGCATGCTTTTTGATAATGTTCCAAAACCCACCCAATAGGAGTTCGAGCGCCAATAACATATCCACCAGCTTTTGGGTTAGCAGCTTTAGCAGGGATTCCATCGATGGAAAAGGATTCATCGATGCGCGCTTTCCATTTGCCATCATTAGAAGAAACGAGATTAAGTATAAACTTAGACTGGTCACCATGATGATGAACCGGATGTAAGTTATAGCGTGGTTGTTTTTTATAATCAGCATGGAGTTCAAACAGTTGTTTACCTATAGACATCCAATCAAAAAAGTTAGGATGAAGCGGTATATGAGGATGTAATGTTTTAGTTTCAGGTCCATATTTTTTTATATATAGAGGATCCATCAGTACGGCATAACAATAATAAAATATATCATCATCAGTGATTTTAGAATTTTCATAGTGTCGATGAAACAATGTACGTCCAAATGTAGTCACGTTGCTTATTCTCGAATTATCATTTGCAATTGTATATAATGGAATATTTTGAGAATTCGATATGGTCGAATGATCAACAAATCCGTATGCTCCCACGCATTCAAATTGCCGTGAAGAGCGAGCAGATACACATATGCTAGGAATGTTAGAATCTAAGTTAGAATTGACAATGTCAGGCCAGCGAGAAGTTCTCTGGATCATAACAAGGTCATAATAAAAATATTTAGTAAGAAATGGACGATATAAGATTGAACGAATTCGGTGATTAGAAAACGACATGACTTTGCCAGATCTTGCTTTTGTATCAAATCCAGAATACCAAGGAATAGGAGAATTTTTAAGATAATCTGAAATGTCGAATTTTGATTTATCGAGTATGTTTTGGTAACGTACACGTAAGTCATCATATTCTCTGATATACATATGAAGTTTTTTCTTTAAGATATTAATGTCAAAATCCATTTGCCAACTATCAGCAGCAGTTTTGATACCGGTTGCAAAAATACGAAAAATGGCGTTTTCAACATCACCCTTTTTAGTTTGAAATGAAATTAAAGGAACAAGTCGGCGATATGATAAATTAATTTTTGGGGCGATCCACATATTGTCGAGGTTAGGTACAATTGATCGAAACTTCATGTTAGTGACTGTTGTGTTGCTAATCCAATCAAACTTTTCGTCTCGGGTTTTATAATCACCAACGTCAGCATAGTGAATTTTAGCAGATCGATTTTTCTTTTTTTGGCCAGTTTTTATGAAAAAATATATTGCGATTCCTACTCTAGATTTAGAACCAAAAAATTTAGCACCTTCTTTTCTCCAGGCCTCGCCGGAATAATATGCATTTCCTCGAAGATCACAAATATAAATATGGTCAAATTCCTCAGACAGGCATTTACGCATCCCATCATAATTATTTGAGTGCACAAACGAGTTATTGCTAATGAAACTTACAATCCCTTTGTCGCCTATACGATCACTAGCCCACCGAACAAAGCGTTTGTACAGATCACGTGTCTGTTTTTTAAATTTGCTGTGTTTAAGATAGGTTTGGCTTATCCGATCATCCACTCCCGAACCATTTGCAAAATATGTGGGATTTGGATTGCCATCTCCAAAGTTTTTTTGTCCTACATTGTATGGAGGATTGCCAACTATGACAGTGATTTTTCGTGTTTGTTGAGCACGCATCCTAGCTATGTTATCATTGCCGCGAACGGGAAAATCATCGAGATTTAAAGATAATAATGTATCACGCCACACAATGCCCGGAAAAATTTTAGCGTTATTCGACATTGATTCAAACATACGTTCAATGTTCATAGCTGCTATATAGTATGCCAAAATAGAAACTTCATTAGCATGTAATTCATTTTCATATTTATAGACAAGATGTTTTGAGTTAGAGTTTAGATTTGTGCCGATATGTTGAATCAATGAAAGCATGAATGTGCCAGTTCCTACGCATGGATCAATAATGTGAGTATTTTTGTCATGAAGGCAAGTTTTAAGATGTTTTTCCATCAGTAGATCAGTAGATTTTATAATAAAATCAACAGCAGCTTTAGGTGTATATACTATTCCAAGTCGATCAGCATCTTGAGGATTATACACGGCATAAAATGCCTCGTAAACCAATTTGATAATTTCGAGACGATCTTCAAGTGAGTGTAACTCTATAACTTGAATTACAGCATCACGGCGTTCGTTGAGAGCATAAGCATCATTAGCTAAAGTTGGCACATCGTCAAAACATTTTGCAAGTACGTCAAGGCATTTTGCAACGTTATTACCATGATGAAATCCTTGGCCAAATGCAGCAGTGAATATGTCCTTGGTAAGTAGATGTTGGATTAAAAGTTCAATGAGTGCATTCTTTTTAAATTCAGATCCTATAAATCCACTAAATGTAGATACAGTGTCATCCAGAGCTAGTTGTAGATTTTTATTTTTGCTAATTTTATCATCGATTTCAGCTCGTAATGAATCAATAACTACTTTGAGGTTTTGTTCAAAATTTTGAATCGCTTCTTCAATAGTAGTTCCGACCACAGCGCGAAAAGAATCAAGATTGTTGAAGGCCACATCATCAAGTTTCTTTGTGGCAATGTTGTTGATTGAGCCATCAGCAAGTGTTGATGCTGTGAATGAGTAAGATATACCCAGGCCAGTTTTGGCATACACATCAAAGAATTTGTACGAGCTGAATGTAGAGTCAACATAGAGCGCAAACCGAACATTGGCACGTTTTTCTGGAGGCTGAATCGAAGAAGGCAGTTGATCCACGGCCACAATGTTAAGAAAATCGCTACCTGACGACGTTATTGCAAGCGCATAGCCGCTAGAACTGAGGCGGTGGGCTTTTTTGAGCCCAATGCCCACAAATGCATTCACGACATCATCGAGTGACTTGCACGTCTGCAACCGAACAGAGAGTTTCTGTTCGGTCATGGCGACAATCCCCCATCACACAGAGGGGCGGAACACTGAAGTCCACACGAGTAGAGATCACATAAAACAGAAATTTGTGTAGAGTTGGGGTGATCAGCAGATCTTTGTTCAGTTGTGCGCGAGTGCGCGAGTGCGCGAGTGCGCGAGTGCGCGAGTATGAGTCTCTCGGGGTTTGTCCCTATACCATATGCGCTATATGTACTCTTGTCACGTATCATTCCGCATCCTCTTTCTTCTCACAGCACTCGCCGGCCGGAATGTCAAGGTTGTGCGGACACTTGCGCGGGTGGTGCAGCATCGTGCACAGCGCGTCGGTGAACTGTTTGCTCATGTGGTGCTCGGTTCCGCACACGAGTTCCTCATCAATGTCTATCTTTAGGGCCTCGTCCATGAGAACCTCCAGGAGGCGGCTGTTGCGGATCATCTTTGTCGCAATCTCGCGGCCGCGCGCAGTTGGCGCCACGTCGAGCTTGTCATATGTCACAAGGCCTTGCCTGTCGAGCTTTTTGAGCATCTGGACAACGCTTGGCTGGCGAATGTGGAGCATGCGCGCAATCGTGCTAATCTTTACCTCCTCGCCGCGCTCGCGTATGTGCCATATCGCCTTTAGGTACATCTCCATGTGCTCGGCCTCGGCCGTCCCCACAAAGAGCGTCTCCTCGCCGTGCTCGCCCGTCATTGCGCAGCCTCGTCGTTTATGAGATATTCAAAGTATTCGCGCGCCAGGCTCGCCAGGCCCGCATGATCTGCCCATATGGCGACTATCTCGGGACTCGCCGTGCCCGACTCGGGGCCCAGGAGTATGACGACGTGCTGCCGGTCAGATATTATTCCGCCGCCAAAGAGATTTGGGCGCACCTTTACGTCAGCAACGCGCGATATCGAGCGGACCGTCGCCGAGCTCGTCCCGTCAGACACGAGAACCGTGATTTTTACGCCGCGGTCATGGAGGAGGCGCAGCTTTGGCAGCGCGGCAGTCAACATCTCGCGGCCGACGTGCGGCATGGCGATCATGACCTCGGTCCTACAAGAGTCGATCATCTCCAATATCCGCGAGGCGATATTCTCGAGTCCAGAGAGGACCAGAATGTCAGGCTTTTCGCTAGTGCCGCTCTTTTCATAGACGGGGCCAAGCTCGGCCATGATCGCGCGGCTGTCGCCGGTGAGGCGCTCCTCGGCGACCCTGCGCGTGGCCTCGAGGCCAGTAGACGGCGAGTGAGGCGCGTATACAGTCGGCCTCGAATCGTCTGATGAGACCCACCCCTTCTCCTCGAGGGACGCGAGCGTTTCGTATATCTTTGAGTGCGGCACGCCTGAGCCCGTGCTCAAGGCACCGGCGTTCTGCGGACCGCCAGAGAGGAGCGACGAGTAGACGCGGATCTCGTATCCGGTCAGTCCGACGCGCTCGAGAGCCTTGCGCACCCTGCCCGAGACGCTCATGGGCGCTATAGACCCTCTAGGGTATTTAAATCAGGCACGAAAACCCCCAAAACACCGTGAATTTGGTGACAAATTCGTTATAAGGGCCCATAGAACACCTGATGCAGGATGTCACTGATACAGATCGCCGGACAGAGCCCCAAGGCACAGGGCAAAAAGTCCTCGATCCGCTTTACGCAGAGCATATGCCCTGACTGCAACATGATCCTCGATGCCGAGGTCTTTGAGCGCGGCGGGCGCGTATACATGACAAAGACGTGCCCCGAGCACGGCGAGTGCGAGGAGCTCTACTTTGGGTCCTACGAGATGTACAAAAAGTTCAGCACGTACTGGGTCGACGGCAAGGGGGCCCATGCGCCAAACGTGCGCGTGGACACGTGCTCGTGCCCCAACAACTGTGGCCTCTGCACGAGCCACCTCTCGCACAGCGGCCTGGCAAACATGATAGTCACCAACAGGTGCGACCTGACATGCTGGTACTGCTTTTTCTATGTGAAAAAGGGCCTAGAGGGCGCATACATGTACGAGCCAGACCACGCGCAGATACGCGCAATGATGAAGACGCTGCGCGCCGAGAGGCCAATACCGGGCAACTCTATGCAGATCACCGGCGGCGAGCCGATGCTGCGCGAGGACATTACCGATGTCATCAGCATAATGAAGGAGGAGGGCGTCGACCACATACAGATGAACACGAACGGCATCCGCCACGCCATGGATCCAGAGGCCGCACGCGAGGTCAGGCTGGCTGGCTGCAACAACCTCTATCTCAGCTTTGACGGCGTCACGGCGCGCACAAACCCAAAGAACCACTGGGAGATACCGCACGCCCTTGACAGCTGCCGCAAGACGGGCACGACTGTCGTCTTTGTTCCCACTGTCATAAAGTCGATAAACGACCACGAGCTCGGCGGAATCATCCGCTATGCGCAAAAGAACATGGATGTCGTCCACGCCGTCAACTTTCAGCCAGTCTCGCTGACGGGTCGCATGGGCAAGCAAGAGCGCGAAAAGTACAGGATTACGATACCGGACTGCATACAGAGGATAGAGGAGCAGACGGCCGGCGAGGTCACGATCGACGACTGGTTCCCCGTCCCGAGCTGCATGCCGCTCACCAACGTCATCGAGGCGTTCTCTAGCAAGCCAAAGTACGAGCTCTCGATACACTTTGCGTGCGGAGCCGGCACGTATGTCTTTGAGGATGAGGACACTCGCAAGTTTGTCCCGATAACCAAATTCTGCGACATACAGGGAATGCTCGAGCTCTTTGAGGACAAGTCCGAGGAGATTCGCTCCGGCAAGAACAAGTATTTCACGATGCTAGAGGTCGTGCGCAAGCTCTCATCGTTCATCGACAAGAAAAAGCAGCCCGCCGGCCTCGACCTCGCAAAGATGTTCGGCAACATACTCATGAAGCGCACGTTTGACTCAGTCGGCTCTTGGCACGTAAAGGGTCTCTTTTTGGGCATGATGCACTTTCAGGACAAGTACAACGAGGACCTCGAGCGCCTCCAGCGCTGTGACATACACTATCTCACGCCTGACCTCAGGATTGTGCCCTTTTGCGCGTTCAACGTCATACCCGAGTGGTATCGTGACCGCATCCAGAAAAAGTACTCGATTAGCGTCGAGGAGTGGGAGGAGCGCGAGGGCACAAAGCTCGAGGACGGCCTCTATCGCGGCCTCATGAGGCGCGGTGCCGGCGACGAGCTTGCAGCAGGCTGCGCAAAGTCGCAGATGATGCACGAGGCCTCGCAGGCAACAGTCTAGAACTGCCCACAGTGCAGTCCACCAGGATTTACAGATCTATCAGACAGTCGGCTCATCTATGCGGCAATGCGCGCGTAAAACTCGTCATATATCGGAGCGAGCGCATCACTGGAGAAACGCTCGATGACGCGCCGGCGCGCAGCCTCGGCGAGGCGTTTGGCCATCTCGGGGTCATCAAGTAGCGAGTTTACCGCGTCTGCGAGGGCAGCAGCGTCGCCCGGCTGCACAAGCAGGCCAGTCTTGCCATGCTCTATTATCTCGGGTATCCCGCCGACGTTCGAGCCGACTGCGGGTATGCCAAGATACTGGGCCTCCTTTGTCGCGTTTGGTATGCTCTCGGCGAGCGACGGCTGCACAAAGACGTCCGAGGAGGCCAGTGTAGCCATGGCCTCCTCCCATGGCAGCGACACACAATATTTCACCGTGGCCTTGATCGACTTTTCGGCGGCGCGCAGAATGGCGATTCCCTTTTCGGGGCTGTCGCGCCCGACATACGAGACAGTCGGGCTGCCGTCACGCTCCACTCGCGCGATGCTGCCAAACCTCGACGTGTCTAGCGGGCCGAGGAGAACCTCGAGGTCCACGCCAAGCCTCTTTGCATACCTTTGACGCACGTCCTCAGAGTCAGTCGTGAGCGCGTCGGCCCAGGAGAGGGCTCGCGGCTCTGCTGCAGTGACTGCCGAGTGCGCAACGCCTGGGTGTATCATGCCAAACTGCTCTGAATACACTCCGCCTAGCGTGAGGACGCGGCGGCGCGCGTGCGCGAGTCGCATCGCGAGGGCCGCAGGCATGCCAAACGCGTGGACGATGTCGTGGTGTCGTCTTGTGAGCGTGGCCTTTAGGGCAGATGCCACGGCAAATGAAGGCTGGGCGGCGTTTCTTGCGTGAATGTATGGCGCGTGCAGGAGCTCGACGTCATGCCCGCGCGCGCGCATCATCTCCGAGACCTGAACCGCGTACATGCCGGTCCCGCCCGTGTATCGCGAGGCGACATAGAGGATCTTCATCGGCGTCTGACCCCCAGCTCGCGCACGATGGCGCCGGCGAGTGCGCGCGTCCTCGAATCGGCCGCATATGTCAGCGCGCCGTACGCGCCAATGCCGATTACGGCGAGGACCAGTATGCGTGGCGCAAGCTCTAGTGCGCCATCAAGACCCAGGAGAAGCGGCTCAGATGCCACGTAAACTGCCCCAAACGAGGCCGCAGCGCACAGCGCGTGTGCTGCAGCACATCGCGTGCGCACTAGGGCAAACTCGCCGCGCGCGATCACGCAGATGTGCGCAAAGTGCGGAACCTGCATGGCCAGTGCGAGGGCGGCCCAATAGACTACGAGTGTTGGCTCGTCGATGCCGAGTGGCATGAGGGCGACTAGCATGACTGCGAGTGCGACAAGGTACGCGCTGCGCTGCATTACGATGAGGGACGGAATCGAGAACAGGCGGCTGCGCGCGTGCGCGATGGCAGTCGCGTTTTTGGCATCAACGTCCTCGATTCCGGCGAGTGCGCGCGCAAGCACGTTGGTCACCATGCGCATCGATACTAGCGCAACAAGTATGGGCACGGCAGGTGCGGCGGCCGCATATGCCGGCCCGAGCGCACGAAGTGCCGGCTCGGCGAGCGCAGAGGCCATTGCGGCAAGCGGAAAGACCATGTAGAGGACGAGTGCGAGGTTTTCGCGCAGTCCATCTCGTGCGCCTCCGGCAAGGAGGCTCGGGTAGAGCGCCGTGTTGACGCGTTCGGCGTGTGCTGCCACAAGGGCGATCGTGCGAGCTGCGATCCAGTACGCGACGCCGACGAGTGAGCCGGTGATCACGGTAAACACGACAATGTCTGACTTTGAGAGTAGTGGCACGAGGTTGCGCCATGCGGGTATCCACGAGAGGCGCAGCCATCGCCGTATGCGCGAGGGCTCAAGCGCGCCGGCTAGCCTAGAGCGCGACATTGCGGCAAGAATTGCGGCGTTGAGGGCCGAGCCGGCAAGAGCCGCGGCGATGACGCCGCCGATTCCCATCGAGAGGCTCAGGACGAGGGCGAGCGCGAGGATCGTCTTTGCGGCCGAGCCGGCAAGGAGCGCATACTCTACGCCGTGCGGGCGGTGAGTCAGCGTTATTGACGCCAGGGCGCGGCGAACCATCTCGGAGGGAACAATGACTGCGGCGAGCGCAAGTATGCTGACATCGACTCCTCCGGCCGGAGCCAGCGCGTATGCCATGGCGACATACGCCACGGTTGCCGCACCAGAGAGCGCTGCACTGGAAGCGACTGCCGTGCGCGCAACTGCAATGCCGCGCGCCGCATCGCGCGTGGCCCAGTACGACACGACCGGATCAAGGAGGAGCGCATACGTCAAGAGGGCCCATATCGCGCCCCACGCGCCATACTCCTCGATGGGCAAGCCACGCGCGATGACTAGCGTAAAGGCCAGGCCGAGGACCAGCGTCATCGTGCCGGCCGCAAAGGAGGCGAGTCCAGAGTACGTCACGCGGATGCCAGACAACGCCGGAGCAGCGCTTGTGCCGAGGCTATAAGTGAGCTCGCCGATCCGTGCGTGCACGGGCACGGGTCTGCCACGGCACACTTTAAAGGATCACACCGCGCAACAAGACCCATGGGCGCAGATGACCCGCTCATTGTCGGAAGCGCCGCGCAGCGCAATGACCTCATGGGGCGTGGTGGCCGGATCAGCCTCGCAAAGATGCGCGTCCAAGGCAGGCTAGCGCCGCACCGGCGCGCATACCGCATTGCGCGATCGCTGCACATCACGTACGGCCGGATCGTCGGCCCACTCCACATGCTGCCCAACGTGTACATTATTGGCTTTCCAAAATGCGGCACGACGTCGCTCCACGCGTACCTCGCCGAACACCCCGACGTCCATGTTGGCCTCCTAAAGGAGGTCAGGTACTTTGCGCATGACGAGCGATACAGGCGCGGCCTCAACTGGTACAAGTCAAACTTTCCGCTAAAGATCCAAAAGGCGCTCCATGAGCGCAGGACTGGACACAGATCCATAGTCATAGACGCCTCGGTGAGATATGTCAACCACCCGCACGCGATGAGCCGCATAGCCGACGTCACGCCGGATGCCAAGTTCATAGCGCTCGTGCGAGACCCCATCGAGCGCGCATACTCTCACTATCGCATGAACGTGCGCGTCTCACCCGAGGTGACCGAGGAGCTCCCGTTTGCCGAGGCCATAGGGCGCGAGGAGTCGAGGATCGCCGGTGAGTACGAAAGGATGGAGCGTGACGGATCGTACTATAGCAGGGCATATTTTGGCTACGGGTACGCGCGCAACGGCTGCTATGCGAGATGGCTAGGCGCGTGGCTCAAGGCGTGTCCCGGCAGGGTTCTCGTCCTTGACAGCGAGGAGCTAAAGGCCGACGCGCAGGGCACGACTGACCGCGTGACTGACTTTGTCGGGATTCGGCGCCACAGGCTGCGCGACGCAAGAAAGCGCAACATTGGAGATGGCGGTGAGGGCATCGACGAGCAGACTAGGGCGCGCCTCTCCGAGTACTATCGCCGGCCCAACGCCGAGCTCTACAGGCTCATCGGGCGCGACCTCGCGTGGGACTAGCGCGCGGCCCACACGGTTAATTAACGGGCGAGGCCTGCATGAGCCGCACGAAGCACAACATTGTCGCCGGCCTCGGCGAGATTGGCAAACCCATATCGCGCATACTGCGAAAGGAACTTCCCACCATGGGCTATGACATTGACTCGCAAAAGATGAGGCGCGCAGACTGCCCCGACAGCGTCGAGTGCTCGCTGCTCCACGTCTGCATACCGTTCACGCCGTCGTTTGCGCGCGACGTCACAAAACTCGTAGAAATGTTCTCCCCCACATGCGTCGCCATACACAGCACGGTCAGCCCTGGCACGACACGCGCGCTGCAGGGCTCCCTGGACATACCTGTGGTGTATAGCGCGACGAGTGGGGTTCACCGCAGGATGGTTCAGGACATAAGGCGGTACACAAAGTTCTATTCTGTTGAGCGATCCGCGCCACGGCGCGAGTGGGCAGCATCACTCTATCGCCGGACGATGCGCAAGTGCGGCATCAGGACAAGGCGCATGTCGAGCCCGAAAACGCTAGAGCTTGCAAAGGTTCTCTGCGACACGTCATACTATGGATGGCTCATCAACTATGCTCAGCTGACAAACCTAATCGCGCGCGAGCACGGGGTCGACTATGACGAGATGTGGCAGTACGCCGAGCCCATACACAAGTTTTTGAAAAACCGCCCAAAGATGTTCCCCGGATACATTGGCGGCCACTGCGTCATACCAAACCTGAACCTAGTCAACAGCAGGAGGATCAAGCAGGTAAAGGAGATAAATGACGCATATCTCAAAAAGATCCCAAACGCGCGCGCGATAAACCGCAAGTACGAGGGAGACATCAGGCGCTCGCGCGAGGGCTAGGGCGAGAGGCGTCCCTTGACGTACTCGATCGGCCCGACTGGCGTGGGATCCACCCCAAGCATCACTGCCCTGTATATTGACGCATAGTCTAGCATGTACATCAGCCCAACGAGGCGCGCTAGGATTGACTTGCCCGGTGCGGTGACGACCCTGTGCGATATGCCGTGCTGCATAAAAAAGTCCTCGAGTATATCCCAGCGCTCCTTTGTCTTTTCATGGTCATCGCCGCCGCGAATGAGTATTGGGCGAACGCGCGAGTCGCGCATCCAGGCGACAATGCCGTTGTGGCACGCCTCCATGACGTCCTCGGCCATCGCGTGCGTCTTTGCGTTCTCTTGCAGCGAGTTCTTGAAGCGTATGGCCGCCGCGCGCAGGCCCCACGGATAGTAGACGAGCGGGATGTCCGGAAGCCACTCGGCAAGCGAGAGCGAGGCGTTCTGAGCTGCGAGTTCTGGCCGCGAGACGCTTGGCGCAATCTCGGCGAGAACCGACATCGACTCGCCAACGTCAGCATCCCGAATCGGCAGCTCGTCGCCTAGAGCGGCGAGCATAGTGTAGAGAAACGCCGGCATCGAGGCCCGCGGCGAGTGCTCCATGCGCACGCGCGTGTGCGCAAGGCCCCGCTTTGAGCAATACTCGCCGAGCAGGCCGCCATCAGAGAACGACACGGTCCGGCATCCAGCATCGACGGCGAGGCGCAGGACGCTCATCGTCTCGGCCGTGTTGCCCGATATGCTCGTGGCCACGACTAGCGTGCCGGGGCCGGCGGTGCGCGGGAGGTGATACCCCTTTACGACATCAACATGTATGTCATCACCAGAGAGAACCGACTCGAAAAGGTCGCTGATGGCCCCCGAGCCGCCCATGCCGGCTAGCACCACGTGGTGCGGCAGCGGGCCATCAGAGCGCTCCCTCACCGAGGCGTACGCCTCGCGCGCCATCTCTGGCCATCGCGAGTACGCGCGTGCCATGCCATGCGTGTCTATCGTCTCCACGGCAGCCGCGTCGATCATGGGCATATCACAACGCCGCACATGGCGCGCGCGCGTCGGCGGGATTCATTTAAAGCAATGCGGGATGACCCTCGCCACGCATGGGCAACGTGGGGCTCAAGACCGTGGAGTGGAGAGACGGCAGGCTAGTCATGATCGACCAGACGCTGCTGCCCGGCCGCCTAGAGCACGTAGAGCTAGATACGCACGAGGCAGTAGCCGAAGCGATAAGGACGCTCGTGGTCCGTGGTGCGCCGGCGATCGGCGTGGCCGGCGCGTTTGGCATGGCCCTGGCCGCACAACAGTCCAAGGCGGACTCACGCGAAGCGATGCTCGAGGATCTCTTGCGCGCGCACGAGACGCTCGTCTCAACACGCCCCACTGCAGTAAACCTGCGCTGGGCGCTTGATCGCGCAATGGAGGCAGCACGACAGGGCGGCGAGGACGCAGAGTCGATCCGGCGGGCAGTCGAGGAGGCCGCAGTCACAATGGCTCGCGATGACATTAGCACAAACATCAAGATGGGCAGGCATGGCGCGGCCCTGATTGACGATGGCGACACGGTAATGACTCACTGCAATGCAGGTGCGCTAGCCACCGTCGCGTACGGGACAGCCCTTGGAACCATTCGCGCCGCGCGCGATGGCGGCAAGGGCGTCAGCGTAATAGCGACTGAGACGCGGCCCGTTCAGCAGGGCTCGCGCCTCACGGCCTTTGAGCTCCGCCATGACGGGATTGACGTCAGCCTGATACCTGACACGGCAGTCGGCTATGCGATGGCGCACAACATGGTCAACAAGGTCATAGTCGGGGCCGACAGGGTTCTTCGAACTGGCCACGTGTTCAACAAGATCGGCACGTACCAGGTCGCCACGATGGCCCACGCGCACGGCGTGCCGTTCTATGTTGCGGCGCCGATATCGACGTTTGACATGGAGTCCGCGCCCGAGGACATTGCCATAGAGCAGCGCGGCGCCGAGGAGGTCACCGGCATAGGCGGCAGGCGCACGGCACCAGAGGGAGTCGGCGTGATAAACCCCGCATTTGACATGACGCCCCCCGGCCTCATCACGGGCATCATCACAGAGCGCGGTGTGGCTGTGGCCCCCCTAGAGGCCTCGATAGCGGCGTTATTCGAAGCTAAATAGCAAAAGAGTTTTTAAGCCATTTTTGGCGCGCAGGCCACCATGGGCACAGTCAGCGCAAAGGCCGTCGAGGACTCGCTTCGGCAGTGCATGGATCCCGAGATACCGATAAACATAGTCGACATGGGCCTCATATACGGCATCGACGTCGATAACGCCGACAATGTCAACGTAAAGATGACAATGACGACGCGCGGCTGTCCCCTGCACGACACGCTCGTGCAGGACACGACACGGTACATCAAAAAGGTGCCCGGCGTCAACGACGTAAAGGTCGACGTCGTCTGGGAGCCGGCGTGGACCATGGATCGCATGTCCAAGGAGGCAAGGGAGTCGCTAAAAGGCATGGGTGCTGGCGGCTCCACTCCGGCACCAATAGACTACGAGCGCGCAATGCCGCAGGGCACGGGCAAGCTCTCGCAGCAGGAGGACGGCGCACTTGCGCTGATCAACGAGCACGAGCAGGCATTCATGGTAAACCAGGCAATAGTCGACTTTTGGAAGTCGTGCAACGGGCAACGCAAGATAACCGAGCTAGTTGGGCTCTTTGCAAAGAGCACCGGATATGAGCGCGGCCAGGTCGAAAAGGAGGTCATGCAGCTCATCGAGCAGCTACGCGGCGGCGGGCTAATCACGATTCCCGGAGCCGCCGACGCGCCAAACGTCGACCTAAAGCTCGGGACTCCAAAATAGCGGTTCGGCGGGGTCGCGGCAAGGCCGTACCTTAGCGTCGGCGCAAACGACTAAAACATGGGTGGGCTGTGTGCGTGCGCGCATGAAGTGCCTCTCGATATCACAGCCGTACGCCGAGCTTGTCGTCTCGGGCACAAAGACGATCGAGCTGCGCTCGTGGAACACAAAGTTTCGTGGCGAGTTTCTAGTCCATGCGCCACGCCGCACCAGGATCGATGACTGTGCGCGCCTAGGGATCCCGCGCCCGACGCTCGTGACCGGCGCGATCATTGGCAGTGCAGTGCTGCACGGAGTCACAAGGTACCCGTCGATTGCCGCCGCAATGGCAGACTCGGCTCGTCATTGCGCCACGCGCGCAATGCTCAGCTCGCGCAGGCCCATATACGGCTTTGAGCTGCGCGGTGCCAAGAAATTTCGAGTCGCAGTTCCGTGCGCCGGCAGGCTCGGCTTTTTTGAGGCACCGGCGCGACGCGTCTCCAACGCCGAGCTCGTAACGGAGCTCCTAGAGGAGGAGCACCGCTATGGCCTAGTCGGCCACCACTAGGGCGTCGCGCCAAAGAGAAACTCGACGGCGTGCTTGCCGTCTGATCCTGTTGCGCTCACGGTATGCGACGAGCCGGCCTGCCATCTGTCCCCACCGGCAAACGTCATGGCCGAGTATGACCCGTCTGATCCGGCAATTGCAGTCTTTTCCCAGAGCGTCCCGCCCGGACCTCCTATCTCAAGCGAGACTGCAGAGCCCGGTTCGGCGCGTCCACTAACGACGATGACCTCGCCTTGAGCGTATGCGCCCCTGTCAGTGTACAGCATTACGTCACCATCACGCTGCAGCGCCGTTCCCGTGCCTGCAGTAATGGACATGCCATATGCGCCCGCAGAGACTGCAATTGCGACAATGATCATGGCGATAATGACGGTCTTTTTTGCCGGCCTTTGGCGCACGCGGCCCACAATCGAGCCGGCAATGCGAATCACGCGCCATCGCCTTTTCGGCGGCTCTGCTGCGGGCCTGACTGGAGGCGTCGGCCTAGGCGATACGCGTGGTGGGCTTTGCGGCTTGCTGCGTATCCTGTCCTTTCGTGGTCTTAGGTGGGCAGCAATGAGGCGCATAGCATACTCGTGCTCGGCGGCGGAGACCACCTCGTCGCGCATAATTGCGCGCCTAATCTGGCGCAGCTCGTCGGCATCACCCACACCTGCGTCGATAAGTCGATCAATCTCCCGCGTGCCAAACTGCGCCATTGCCGACGCGGCTGCGCACGCACGTGTTGTTTAATGTTGCGACTCGCCGGCAGCCCGAAGGCGCCTGTCAAGCCTGCGCAGCTCGCGCAGGTCAGTCACCTCGACATCACCGCTGCGCGTCAGGAGGCGTGACATGCGCGGCTTGGCGCGCCTGCCGAGCCTTATGACAGGGCGGCTCGAGCTGCACACGGTAAGTGTGATGCCGCGCTCGTTGAGCGAGCGCGCCAGGCCACGCGCATCGGATAGCGTTGTGAGAACCCGCGAGGCGGCCGGAACGGCCCCCGGCAGGCTCACAATGTCGACCTTTACTTCATGGTCATTGGCGCTCACCTCGACGGCGCGAGTGCCGGCCTCGCTGACCGTGATGGTTCCAGACTCTAGCATGCTGATAATGTCTGCCGGAAGCATCGTGTCCACCATGTCACCCTGACGTTATGGTGATCTTGCCGTTGATGCGAACCTTGCCACTAGGTAGCGATTTGCCGCCGGCCTCAACTCTGTCGGCCTCAAATGTCACGTCATGAAAGTCATACGTTATCGTTGCGTTGGCCGCGCTCAACCGCTCAAAGACCTCGGCTAGCAGGCTCACCCACTCGCTCTCGGCAGACTTCACGGCACGCGCAGGCGTGCATGGGACTTAAGAGTGTGCGCACGCGCCGCCGGGGTCGCACGGGCAGAACGGGCCAGGCTGCGGCAGGCCACATGCCCCCACTCCCCCCATGGCGACCACGGTGATCAGAGGCCGTGCGGAGCCACAGTCAGCACGCATGGCCGGGCGACTGGCGCATGGCCACATACACAAACGCGCTCCACGGTGCACTGCCCTAGCGAGCCGATAGGCGCCCCGCGCTCGCTAGTTTAAATTACCGCGCGCGCGCGTCCCCGACCATGGGGCCCAATGAGGAGCAGCGCGCCCACTCCATGAAGAAGGAGTTTGTCATAAAGAGCATAGACTCAGCCGGCGACGGCTCGCCGCATGTCATAGTCTCGCTCTCCTCGGCCAAGGATCTCCAAGAGGCTCGCTCGCCACAGTCGCCGCCTGGCACAAAAGTAATGGGGTTTACCAACATGGGTGACATGATGAAGGACATCAACAAGATGTTCGCCGGAAACATGGCCGGCCTCACGTCGATACGCCTTGACATCCACGAGTACAAAAAGATGAACCTCTCTGTTGGCGACAAGGTCTTTCTAGAGATGACAAAGGCCGAGGCGCTCGGCGTCTAGATCTTTGCGCCAGGTGAGGACTTTTTGAGCGACTCCCAGTCCTTGAGGAACGCCTTTAGGCCAATGTCGGTGAGCGGGTGGCGCAGCATCTTGCCAAGAACCGCAGGCGGGAGCGTCACGACGTCGGCTCCGAGCTTTGCGGCATCAACCACATGCACGGGGTGGCGCACGCTGGCGACTAGGACCTCGGCTTCATAGTCATAGTTTGAGAGCGACTCGATGATATCCTCGACTAGAACCATGCCGTCGTGGCTCGTGTCATCAATCCTGCCGATGAACGGACTGATGTACTTTGCGCCAGCCTTTGCGGCAAGGATCGCCTGGTTTGCAGAAAAGATTAGCGTAATGTTGACCGGTATGTCACGCGAGACGAGCGTCTTGCACGCCTTTAGCCCGTCAGGAGTCATTGGGCACTTTACGACGACGTTCTCGCCGTACTCACGTAGGCGCATTCCCTCGGCGACCATTCCGTCATGGTCAGTCGCGACGACTTCAAGGCTGACATCGCCCTCGATGATCTTTGCAATCTCGGCCATTGCAGCTGCAGGGTCGCCGCCCTCGCGAGCCAGGAGCGTGGGGTTTGTCGTGATGCCATCGACTAGACCCATGTCATTGTACTCGCGTATGGCATCGATGTTTGCAGTGTCAAGAAAGATCTTCATCGCATCTGGCTCCGCGCCACACGCGCGGCCTCTGCTATATTAACTGGAGTGATACCGTGCTTTTCGAGGAGTGCGGGTATCTCGGAGTCACGGCATGACTCGCCAAACGAGTCCTGCGCGCCGATGCGCCGAACGGGAACCGGATACCGCTCCGAGACGGCCTCGGCGACGGCCGAGCCCATGCCGCCCATGACGTTGTGCTCCTCGCACGTCACGATGCAGCCAGTCTCGCGCGCCGAGGACTCGAGCGTTGCCGCATCAAGCGGCTTTACCGAAAAGACGTCTATGACCCTCGCCGAGATGCCCTCGGCGGCAAGCGAGCGCGCCGCCTCGAGTGCCATGCTGACTGTGATGCCGCATGCTGCGATCGTGCAGTCCGAGCCCTCGCGAACCGTGATTGCGCCACCAATGGAGAACTCCTGGGATGGCCCGTGAACCCGTGGAACCTTTGAGCGCGCCATGCGCATGTAGAACGGGCCGTACTCGGATGCCATCGTCATGGTCAGCGCGCGCACGGCAGACGCGTCAGCAGGTATGAGAACGCGCATGTTCGGGATTGCGCGCATGATGGCAATGTCCTCGAGCTGCTGGTGGGATCCGCCGTCGGCTCCAACGGAGAGTCCGCCGTGGGAGACGACAATCTTTACGTTGAGGCCGCGCTGCTCGGCGCGAGTCGGGTATGCGACTGCATTGCGTATCTGGTCGACTGCCCTGCCGGGCAGAAATATCGCATACGTGCTCACGAACGCCGTCTTGCCCGAGGCCGCAAGACCCGCACCGACTGAAACGAGGTTTGCCTCAGCAATCCCGACATTGACAAACCTCTCCGGATATTTTGTGCCAAATGCTGCAGTCTTTAGCGAGTCAGTCGTGTCTGCGCCAAGGACGACGATCCCTGCGTTCTTTTCTCCAAGCTCTACGAGCGTGCGTCCATACGCTGTCCTCATGTCCCCCATCTCCGGCGCGCTCAAGTCATTCCTGCCTCCCTTGCCATCTCCTCGAGCTCTGTGCGCGCATTGCCAATCTCGTGGAGCGCTATCCATTCTGAGACAAGCTCCGACCCGCCGACCCCGTGCGCACGCCTCATGAGCATCAAGCGCCGCGCGCGCCGGATCGCCACTCCAAACTCGGCGATCGCCGCGCGCGCATCAGGCTTGCCCATTATCGCGCCTCCGCCGACTAGCACGCGCGCGCCATCCTCAAAGCACGCACCCGCGTTCTCCGCGTTGACCCCCCCGTCAGCCTCGATGTCACCGGCAAATCCGGTGCGCGCAAGCGAGTCGCGAACCGCGCAAACCTTGTCATGCGTGGACTCGATGTATTTTTGGCCAGACTTTCCCGGCTCGACGGACATTACGATAACCTGGTCTAGCGTGGGCGCAAAGCGCGCGGTCCATTCAGGCAAGTCTGTTGACGGATTTATCGCGAGGCCGACGCCCACTCCGGCAGCACGGAGCGTGTCGTGCATCTCGCCAAAGGTCGCCTCGTCGCACACCTCGGCGTGAACCGTCACAATGTCGGCTCCCGCATCGACATACGAGGCGACGTGCCTTGCGGGCTCGGCTATCATAAGGTGGACATCAAATGGCAGGAGCGTTAGCTGGCGCAGCTCGGCGACCTTGTCGGCCCCAAACGTTGTGGCAGGGACAAACTTGCCGTCCATGACATCAAGGTGCACATAGTCTGCCCCGCCTCGCTCGCAGCGCGCCACTTCACCGGCAAGGTCTTTCATGTCTCCGGCAATGATTGAGGGCGCCACCATTGTCTGCGAGTCGAGCTCGTCATCGACTAGTGGGGCAATCTGCGGCTTTGGTGCGCGTCCGTGCCATGCGGGGTTGTCTGCCATGTGTTCAACGCCGTTTCCCTTTACCGTGCGCGCGATTATGGCAGTCGGCATGTCGCGCGCCTGGCCTGCGCGGTGCAGCGCGTCGATGACCTGCTCTACCTTGTGACCGTCTATCTCTATGACGTTCCATCCAAATGCGCGCCACTTGTCGCCGGTCCGCCAGAGCGACGCGTCTGCGC
This sequence comes from Cenarchaeum sp., assembly GCA_963692915.1. GTDB lineage: Archaea > Thermoproteota > Nitrososphaeria > Nitrososphaerales > Nitrosopumilaceae > JAHRAL01. Next base: position 72,196 of record OY843584.1, on the reverse strand, counting down.
GCGAGTCGCCAACGGCGGTTCCGGCCGGCCCGCCATCGAGCGGCATGACATGTTCTGTGTACGAGTCCTGCTGGACAAAGTTGCGGTCCATGATAACGGCAAGGTTGTCGAGGCGGTACTTTGAGGCAGTCATCGCCGCCTCCCAGACCTGGCCCTCGTCTGCCTCGCCGTCACCGATTACCGTATAGACGCGCGAGTCGCGCCCGTCCATCCTCGCGGCCAGCGCAGCACCGATAGAGTACGAGAGGCCGATGCCAAGCGAGCCGCCACAGAACTCGACGCCGGGGCACTTTAGGTCAGGGTGCCCCTGAAGGCGGCTTCCGAGCCGGCGAAGTGTGGCGATCTCGGATTCGTCAAAATAGCCGGCAACGGCGAGTGATGAGTAGAGGCCGGGGGCGGCATGGCCCTTTGAGAGGACGAGGCGGTCGCGATCTTCCCAGAGTGGCCTTGAGGGATCGTGGCGCATGTGCGCAAAGAGGAGCGTGCCGACGATCTCGGCCATCGAGAGCGAGCCTCCCGGGTGACCCGAGCCGGCTAGCGTCGTGGCCTTTATGACGAGCTTGCGCGCGCGCCTCACGGATCGGCGGACTCGGCTATAGTTTGAGGCCAACTGGGACGCGGCTCCGCGCACGTGTGCTTAAAAGCGTATTGTGGAAATTTTAATTTGCAGAGCCATTCACGCGCCGATCGTGGAGATTGGGGAGATCGAGCCCATAGTGCTGTATGACAACGAGTGCTCGTCGTGCTCGGCGTTTGCGCGCGCAGTCGATGCGGCCTCACGCCGGCGCCTCTCGTTCGTGGGCCACTATACGAGCCTGGGCGCCGAGCTTCGCAATGCCATAGGCGACGGGGCTGGCGACATGTTCTGGGTCGTCGATCGCGGATATGCGCATGGCGGGAGGGCAGGGCTTGCGCGCCTTGCGATGCGGATGCTGCGGGGCAGGCGTGCACGTCGGCGCGTGCCGATGGGAGGCGCGACGTGCTCGGACTCGTGCGGCGGGCCGCGCGCAGTGGTGTTTCGCTCGTGCAGCGCACTCACGAGGAGCCGTGTCGTGCGCATTGGGCAGCACGGTCTAAATACCGACACTAGCGGGGGGCACGCATGAAGATAGTCGCAGAGCGTAGCGCTGCAGCGAAGAGGCGTGCGAGCGCACTGTGCGTATTTGCGACCGAGTCGCCTGCTCGCGTATATTCACTAGAGGGCATTGACGCGCGCCTTGCGCGCGCGGCCAAAAAGGCCGCCGAGGACGGTGCGGCGGCCGCAGGCGCGACGTCCATAATTGACACAATGGGCCTTGCAGGCGCGGCGCGCATCATCGTTGCCGGAGTCGGCGCGAGGGCCGATGCTGATGGCGAGTCGCTTCGCAGTGCGGCAGGCGCGGCCGCACAGGCCGCCGAGGACGTTCGCGCAAGGGACATTGCCATTGCCGTGCCCTCGGGGATCCTGCGCGGCGAGGCCGAGGCGGCCGCGTGCGTCACCGAGGGGGCGCGCCTTGCGCTATACTCGTTTGGGAGGTTTGGCAAGCCAAAGGGGCGCCACGTCTCGACAATTCGCATCATGTACCGCGGGGCCCCTGCAGTAGCTGCTGCAGTCAGGCGCGCAGCAGCAATAGCCGATGCCGTCGTGTTTGCGCGCGATGCGGCAAACATGCCGCCCAACGAGTGTGCGCCATCAACGCTTGCCGCGCTCGCGCGACGCGCCGGCCCGCGCATAAAGTGCCGCATAATGTCAGGTGCCGAGCTGCGCAGGCGCGGATTTGGCGGGATCACCGCAGTCGGCGGCGCTAGCCGAAACACGCCACGCCTTATAGTCATGGAGCACACCGGCGCGCCGCGCTCACGCCGGCCGGTTCTCATAGTGGGCAAGGCAGTCACGTTTGACACGGGCGGCATATCGCTAAAGCCCGGCGAGAGGATGGACGAGATGAAGTTTGACAAGTGTGGCGGATGCGCCGTCCTTGGCATAATGAGGGCGATCGCCTCGCTCAAGGTTCGCGACAACGTGATCGGGATTGTTCCGGCAGTGGAGAACATGCCCGGCGGCGGGGCGTACAGGCCAGGCGACATTGTCACGCTATACAGCAAAAAGACCGCCGAGATACTAAACACGGATGCAGAGGGGCGCCTCATACTGGCCGACGCGATGGCGTACGGGGAGCAGACATACAGGCCGCGCGCGATACTGGACATGGCAACACTCACAGGTGCGTGCATCGTGGCCCTTGGCGCAAGCACTGCCGGACTCATCAGCACGAGTGACACGCTGGCGCGCTCACTAGAGCGCGCATCGGCTAGAACCGGCGAGCGCGTGTGGCGGCTTCCGATCGACGATGACTATATCGGCATGATAGACTCAAAGGTCGCCGACATGAGAAACATGGGCATTGGACGCACGGCCGGCACGATAACGGCGGCGGCGTTTCTGCGCCGCGCAATAGGCAAGACACCATGGGCACACCTCGACATAGCAGGACCGGCCTGGACGCAGATCGGCACGGTTCGCCGCTCGTACAATGGCGGCGGCGCAACCGGATTTGGCGTGCGCCTTGTGACCGAGTACCTCACGTCTCAATAGCCACGGCTGTTGCGGTCCGGCTTTGAGGAGGACGCGTTGCGCCACCCGTGCTTTTCCATCATGTGGTTGAGCAGCCTAATGTCACCGTCGAGGGTCTCACCGCATATGGCACATGTGCTCATCTGCGCGCCATGCGCAGAATCCCCCCTAAAATGGATAATGCCAGCACTGTTGCTTCCCAAGGGCTCTCGCACCTTAGTAGCACAACAGCGATGCCGGGTTTGACTTCCAAGTTCGGAATGGGATTGGGTCGCACCCCGGCTCTGTGGCCGGCTTGTCAGAATTGCGATTGGTGGCGCGTTATTAAGGTAGCGTGTCCACGTGTGGGGTTTGCCGCCCCACGCGCCTCAGGGAGCAGAGCCTGCGCGCGGGGCCCGCGCGCCCTGCGACCCACAGTGCTGTGGACTACGGTTTAAAGCCACGCGCCCTGCGCACCGCGTGCATGACCCACAGAGTGGCAGTCCTTGACATGGATCTCTGCCAGCCGCGCAAGTGCGGCCTAGAGTGCGTAAAGTATTGCCCCGTCAACAAGTCCGGCGCCGAGTGCGTCGTCATCGACGAGGAGTCCAAAAAGGCGCGCATCGACGAGGACATATGCAACGGGTGCGGCATATGCGTAAAGGTCTGCCCCTTTGACGCAATAACGATCGTAAACCTCGCAACAGAGCTCTCGACTGACAAGATCCACCAGTACGGGCCAAACTCGTTTCGCCTGTATCGCCTTCCTGTTCCAAAAAAGGGCGAGGTCATAGGGCTCCTGGGCCGCAACGGAATAGGCAAAAGCACCGTCGTGAACATACTTGCCGGCAACCTCGTGCCAAACATGGGCAATCACGCCAGTCCGCCGTCGTGGGACGACATACTGGACATGACGCCAAACATCGAGTTGCGCACGCACCTTGGCGCCATACGCGATGGCAGCATGCGCGCGGCAATAAAGCCGCAGCAGACTCAGGGGATCTCGCGCGCGTTTGACGGGACGGCTTCCGAGCTGGTCGAAAAGTATGACGAGCGCGGCGAATCGCGCACGCTAGTCGAGTCGCTCGGGCTGCGCAACTCCATGGAGCGCCACGTCAACGAGCTTAGCGGAGGCGAGCTCCAGAGGCTTGCAGTTGCCATATCGGCCTCGCGCGATGCGGACTATTACTTTTTTGACGAGCCATCCTCGCACAATGACGTGTTTCAGAGAAACGGCGTCGCGCGCGTCATTCGCGGCCTGGCCGCGCAGTCAAAGTCAGTCATGGTCGTAGAGCACGACCTGGCAATGCTCGACTTTTTGAGCGACTATATCGAGGTCATGTACGGCGAGCCGGCCGCATACGGCATCGTCTCGGGCATCCTGTCGGCGAGAACTGGAATCAACACGTTCCTTGACGGGTACCTGCCCGGCGAGAACGTGCGCTTTCGCGACAAGGGATTCACGTTTGAGGCGTCCTCCTCGAGCGGGGCCTTCGCCGATGCGCCAGAGAGCGTCGCGTATCCGGCCCTCTCGAGATCATTTGAGGGCTTTGCGCTCACAGTGGAGCCCGGCCGCGTCCGGCGCGGCGAGGTTCTCGGCATGATGGGCGCAAACGCGCTAGGCAAGACGACGATGATGCGCATGCTCGCCGGAGTCGAGCCCTCAGACTCGGGCTCCGTCGACAAGAGGGCAAAGATATCGCACAAGCCCCAGTATGTTGAGGCCCACGAGGGCACGCTCGTCTCCGAGGCGCTCTCGGCGGCGTACGGATCTCCCATAGAGGGGAGCGACGGCGAGTCCCAGATTGCCGCACCGCTGCGCCTGCCAAAGTTCTACTCCAAGGACATTGGACGCCTCTCTGGCGGCGAGCTCCAAAAGGTCGCCGTTGCCTCGTGCCTCCTCCAGGAGGCCGACCTGTACGCGCTAGACGAGCCGTCGGCATTTCTTGACGTCGAGGATCGCATAGCAGTCGCAAAGTTCATCCAGCGGTTTGCGCGATCCTACGCAAGGTCAGTCATTGTGATAGACCATGACCTGCAGCTCATGGACATCGTCTCAGACACGATGGTAGTCTTTGAGGGCGAGCCGGGCAGGTCAGGCCACGCCAGTGCGCCGCTGCCAAAGCCTGAGGCGATGAACCGCTTTTTGGGATCACTTGGCGTCTCGTTTAGGCGCGATGAGAGGTCACGGCGCCCAAGGATAAACAAGCAGGGCAGCCGCCTTGACCGTGAGCAAAAGTCATCAGGCAGCCACTATTACGCGCAGTCATGACACGTGCGCTTCGCCGTGCGCTATCCGGCACGCTCAGCGATGATGAGGCCGATGCGCTATGCTCGTCGTTTGACCAGATAGGCGACATTGCCATAGTGCGCATACCCGATGCGCTGCGCGCGCGCCGGCGCGAGATTGGTGCGGCCGTGCTAGCGCAGGCCAGCGGGGCCACGCGCGTGTTCTGCCAAATCTCAGACGTGTCAGGGGACTATCGCACTCGCGATCTCGAGCTAGTCGCCGGCGAGGGCGGAACCGTGACGATCCACCGCGAGCACGGGTGCGAGATGCAAGTCGATGTGGCCGGCGCGTTCTTTTCCCCACGCCTTGCCACCGAGAGGGCGCGCATTGCGTCGCTAACAGCTGACGGCGAGACTGTCCTCAACATGTTTGGCGGCGTTGGCGCGTTCTCGCTAGTCGCCGCAAAGTCCACGCGCTGCACCGTTCACAATATCGACATCAACCCGCTCGCCATTGACCTCTGCACTGCAAACATTGCACGTAATAGGCTTGCCGGCACGGTGATCGCCTCATGCGGCGATGCGACCAAGGCTGTTCCGGCGTGGTCAAGCCGTGAGGTCGCCGACCGCACGCTCATGCTCTTGCCAGAGAGGTCTGCGGAGTTCCTCGGAATTGCAGTCGCAGCCACGCGACCTGGCGGGACGATCCACTATTACTCGCATGTCCATGCCGACTCAAAGTCGCTTGCGGCGCCAAATGCCGCACGTGAGCTCATCGACATTGCGCCGCAGGGCACCGGTGTGGCCCACTCGCGCATAGTGAGGCCGGTCGGGCCGCGCTATTACCAGACAGTAGTTGATGCGATCCTGCCGAGCTAGGGCGATTCGTCATCGTCCATCGGAACGACGATCGACGGTATCTTGCGCGTTGTGGCCATTGTGTATCCGACCCACGATATTGCGCCAAGAACCCCGCCGGCAATCATGAGAACCGAGAGCTGCATGACTATGGGACTCCACTCAGAGAGCATTAGGAGGTATGCATACACAAAGAACGCCGCAATGCACAGCACAAATATCGTTGCGCCTAGTGCGCCGCGCCGCTCCATGCGCGCCATGCGCATACGGGTCGTATTTATTGATTGTTCTGCGTCTCTATTGACATTATGAACGCGTCCTCGCCGTCGCGATAGTACGAGTTTTGGCGGCTTCGCACAGAAAAGCCGAGCTTTTCGTACATGGTAACGGCATGCTCGTTGCTGCACCTGACCTCGAGGTAAAACTCGTGGCACGACCTGAGGTTGACTCCGCATATGGCCTCCTCCACTAGGGCCGTGCCAAGTCCCGCGCGCCTCGAGTTTGGCAGTATCGCTATGGATACGAGGTGCGCCTTTTTGACAAAGCCGAGGCGCTTAAAGTTTGAAAACCCGTGCTCGATCTTGCAGATGACATACCCGACGACCTTGCCGTCAGACTCTGCCACGAGGAACGCCTCTGGACAGTCCTTTAGAAGCTCCTCGTAGAAATAGTCCGAATAGTGCTCCGGCAGCGTCTTTAGGTTGATCTCTATTACGGGGATTAGATCTTCATGGCTCGCCCTGCGTATGACGCATCCGGCGTGCTCCCTCTGGCATGGTTGCACCGCGCAACGCGGCACAAGCGCCCCGTTAAGTAGTGTTCGGCACCTGCGCGCGTGGCCACCCCAGTGTGGAATGGCAGTGCGCAGACGCAAGAAGCTGTGGAGGGGGCGGTGCGCGCAGGCGCGGACAAGGGTTAATTACGGGATTGGTCACCCATTGCGCGCGTGGCCCCCGTAGTATAGTGGCTAGTATAGGGGATTGTGGATCCCCGGGCAGGGGTTCGATTCTCCTCGGGGGCCCTCCAACATTATACGTCAACGCTCTCGCCGATCGCTACTGACGTGACATTGTCGTGCATTGTCCGATGGAGCTTTTCGTTCTGTTTTTCGGTGTGTATGGGGACGAGGCGGCCTGCGCTGAGGCCGTCGATGACGCGCTTTATCTGGCTCCCGTCACCATGGCCTGAGACGTGGAGCTTGTGCCACTGCCTGTCACTGCCAATGAGGCCAAACTTGGCAAGCCAGTTCTTTACCTGGCCCTCCTGGCGCTCCATGTCTGGATCAAAGGGCTCTGTGAGCGATCGTATGTACGTCGAGCCCTGCGGTGGCCTGATGTCTATGAGGTTCTGGAGCGAAAAGTCATCGCAATAGTAGAGATATTTTTTGGGACCTGCTGCGATATCGCGATAGTCCAGTCGATTTGGGTGGTTCAAAAAGTCGCGCTTCCACTTGTCATAGTCGCGCGACAGCGCATCTTCAGGATAGTTCTTGTCGATTAGGCCCCACGACCCGCGGTTTATGAATATGCCCACCTCATCGAGGCGCGGATATGTTCCCGGAAGGTGCGTCTCAAACAGCTCAAGCAGGTATGCCTGCTTCATGTCCACAACGAGCATTCTTCCTGCCGCCTTTGCCGCAAGATAGAGCGAGTGAAGTCTGTCCAGGTCGCGCATCGGGTATCCGCACATGGCAAGGCCGTCTGCGGACTGCATGATCGAGGAGGCCTCTGTCTCAATCCATTGCTCTGTCCTTGCCGGCGTGTCAGGCTTGTTTGATATTCTCGTGCCCTCACAAAGCAAGAGATCAACTCCGGTCTTGGCGCCCCGTTCGACAAAGCGCTCAGTCGACTTTGCGCGCCGGCCGTGGAAGCGCAGGTCAGCCGTGTTTGCCAGCGTGCCAGATGACGTGTGAAGAATTAGCGCACACGCGCCGGGAAGCGAGTGATCGACCTCCCAGGGCTCTACCTCAATGTCGCCGACGCGGAACTTTTTGCCGCTCTCCATCGTGCGAATCTCGCGCTCGCGCTTGTCCCTTGTGAGGCGTGTCCACTTTGACCTGTCGCTATAGACAAACTTTGTGCGCAGGGTGGCAAGCTGGTGATCCTTGCCCGTGTCATCAAAGCACCTCATGATAAGCTCGGAGGCCTTTGTGCAGTATACGGGAATGTCCTCCCTGACATAGCCGAGGTATCCACAGTGGTCAATGTGCGCATGCGTCAGGACAATGGCGTCAACAGGCGGCTCCTCTGTCCACTCGACGCCCATGTGCTCGGCATAGTCCTTGCGATAGAGCCCGTCTATGCGCGGGAGGAGGCCCAGCGCAAACATGTCAAGGAGGATGTTGGAGGCCCGGGCCTTTCTGTACTCGGAAAAGTAGCGCCCCTCGGCTGCAAAGCTCATCCCAAAGTCCATCATTACCGAGGTGTCCCCGTCGTTCACGAGGAACTTGTTGCCGCCAATCTCGCCTACTCCCCCGTGAAATGTCACTGACGCCATTGACGCCACGGCCTGTGCGGCGCAACTTTAACCCTTGTGCGCACGATTGCCGGTAGTGCCCCAAACAATTTTAAGCTCCGTCCCGTGGTGGTGCGCCATGTCCGGAGAGGAGCAGGCCAGGAGCGAGAAGCTAGCAAGGATACTCGCCGACGGCGCAGACTGGGAGAAGACGAGGACGAGCATCGAGGGCGTCATGATAGTCAGGATGCCACAGTACAAGAGCCGTCCGCCCACGCTGGCAATCGAGATAAACCCAATAGACGCGTCTGGCTCGGCGACCAAAAAGCGAGGAGTCGTCATCAGGTCAGCAGCCGAGCTGGCGTTGATCGCACAAATCCTTGCAAATCCCGATCTCGCAAAGCTCGCCGAGGCGATGGACTTGGCAAATCCTGCAACGTCGACTCCAAAAAAGAGCTCTGACGTGTTTCAGGTATAGCGTGGAACCGCGACGACATGGCAGGTGATGCCGCAGATGAGTTATGGGTCAACGTGCGTGGCGCCATTGCGCGCGCCGAGCCGAGCCAGGGCACCGCAGTGGCGTTCTCTGGTGGCGTTGACAGTGCGCTAGTCGCCCATGCATGCACAGACCTAGGCCTGCGACCCGTTCTCCTCACCATAGGAACCGCCGGTTCGCGTGACATGCGCTTTGCTGCCCACATCGCCGGACTCATGGGCATGGAGCGGCATGCGCTAGAGATCGACGCCGATGACATTGTGGCCTCCTCGCGCAAGGTTGACGGCATCATTGGGGAGTGCAGCCTGTCATGGAGGGAGAACTGTGTGGCCTTTGAGCGCGTCGCGCACCTTGCATCCACGCTGGGAATCGCGCAGGTGATCACGGCAAACGGCATTGACGAGCTCTTTTGCGGGTATGACGCGTATCGCAAGGTAGCCGGTGATGAGACGGCGATCCTCGAGATGATGCGCGCAAAGATCGACGCAGAGAGACGCATGATGTGCGCAGTCAGCGAGGTGGCCGACACACACGGCGTGCGAGTTGTGCAGCCGCTCCTCTCGGACGAGTTTGTCGCATATGCCATGCGCGTCCCGCTAGCCGACAAGATTGCCGGATCCGACGACCTACTGCGAAAGCACATCGTCCGGCGCACAGCCGAGCGTGTTGGCGTCCCGCCAAAGTCCGCATACAGCCGCAAAAAGGCGCTCCAGTACGGCAGCGGGATACACGCAGTGATGCGGCGCTAGTGGCGCGCGGCCATCCTGGCCACCGAGCGGCACACAGAGTCTATTATCGACGGGGCCGCACCGAGGTGCCTGTCAGGCACAAATATCGCGGCAATCTCGGCTGCACTAAGGCGCGAGGACATTGCCGCATCAGAGGTGACTGCTGCGGCAAAGTCCGTTCCGGCCGCGCTAGCCGCAAAGGCGACGCGCTGGACGTCACGGTATGCCTCCATGCGCGGCACGCCCTTTTTGATGAGTGCCTCGAGGACAAACTCGGCGAAGACCTGCCCGCGCGTCGCATCAAGGTTTTGAGCCACGCGCGCAGCATCAACGCTCATGCCGTCGATGACTCTGGTCATCGTGACTATCATCTCATCGGCCAGTATTGCGACAGTCGGGAGGACAAACCGCTCGTTGGCCGAATTTGAGAGGTCGCGCTCGTGCCAGAGGGCGACGTTCTCAAGCGTGATGCCAACGTTGCCGCGCAGCAGGCGCGCCAACGACGTGACCCTCTCGCTCTTTGTCGGGTTGCGCTTTACGGGAACCGCACTACTTCCCATCTGGCCCTTGCGGAACTTCTCGGCGACCTCGCGTATCTCGGTTCGCTGCAGGTTGCGCACCTCTACTGCGATCTTTTCAAGCGTCGTGCCAAGGAGCGAGAGGCCAAAGACATACTCGGCATGGCGCTCGCGCGGGACAACCTGCGTTGCCACGTCGACGGGGACGAGGCCGAGGCGGGGCGCGACTGCCCTCTGGACGCGCACGGCGCGCGCGCCCATGAGCGAGCCCGTGCCCACCACGCCGAGCGTCTTGCACAGGAGGATGCGCTTTTTTGACTCTTCGATGCGCTCTACATGGCGCGACATCTCGGCGGCCCAGTTTGCGAACTTTAGGCCAAACGATATGATGCTCGCGTGCTGGCCATGCGTCCTTCCCACGGCCGGAAGGCGCCTGTACTGCCTGGCGCGGCGGGCCAGCGCGAGCGCCAGACGGATCGTGCGCGGCTGCAGGATCGCCAGAACGTCGCGCATCTGCATCGAGTTGCTCGTGTCCACAAGGTCGTTGCTCGTGAGCCCATAGTGAATCCATGGCCTTGCGTGCGCGGCGCACTTTTCAGAGAGGGCCTGGACGAGCGCTGCTGTGTCATGGTCTGTCTTTGCCTCGAGGGCAGCAATGCGGCGTGGCGTGATGCGAGCGCGCCTTGCCACGCGCGAGATCTCGCGTGCGGCTGCCCTGGGTATTATGCCTAGATCCCCCTGTGCTGCAGCCACGGCCCCCTCGACTTGGACCTGGTAGTCGATCTTGCGCTGCTCGCCGAACACGGCGAGCATCTCGGGCGTGCCGTACCTTCCAGAGTCTATAGGCAGTATAGCCAATGCCCCGGCGGCGCGCAGCCGTAAAAATAAAGGTTGTTTGCGCATCTGCCGCCCATGGTTTAAATGGCAAGATCGCCCGCGCACGCATGCGCAATGTCGGCATTGGTGCCCAAGAAGGTCGGCGACCTGGAACACGTCATAGAGCCCACGGCCGAGAACGGCATGAGGGTGCCCGTGCGCATACTTGCCGACGACGAGCTCCTCGCAAAGATGAGGCGGGATCGCACTATACTGCAGGCGACTAACGTCGCCTCGATGCCCGGAATAGTCGGGAGCTGCGTCGTGCTTCCCGATGGCCACGAGGGCTATGGGTTTCCCGTCGGTGGAGTCGCGGCGATGGACGCCGAGGAGGGCATGATAAGCCCCGGAGGCGTCGGCTATGACATCAACTGCGGCGTGAGGCTCCTGCGAACCGGACTAGGCGAGGCGGCCGTCCGGTCCAGGCTAAAGGACATCGTCCTGGACCTGTTCAACACGATACCCACCGGGGTGGGCTCCAAGGGAGCCATAAGGCTTAGCCGCGATGAGCTCGACGAGGTCATGGTTCGCGGGGTGGAGTGGACCGTGGACGGCGGGCACGGGATCTCGGGGGATGCCGAGTCGTGCGAGGAGGGCGGCCAGATGGCCGGTGCTGATCCCGCAAAGGTGTCAGACAGGGCGCGAAAGCGCGGCACGCCGCAGCTTGGAAGCCTCGGTTCGGGAAACCACTTTTTGGAGATACAGCGCGTCGCCGAGATTCACGATGAGGAGGCCGCGAGGCGCATGGGCCTCGAGGTCGGCCAGGTGACCGTGCTCACGCACTGTGGCTCACGTGGGTTTGGCCACCAGGTGTGCAGCGACTACCTAAGGGTGTCTGAGACAGCCCTCGCAAAGTACGGCATATCGCTGCGTGATCGCGAGCTTGCGTGCGTGCCAAACTCGTCTGAGGAGGGCGAGGCGTACCGTGGCGCAATGTGCGCTGCGCTCAACTTTGCGTGGAGCAACAGGCAGATGATCACCGACTGGACGCGCAAGTCGTTCTCGAGGATCTTTGACACTAGCGAGGACGAGCTCGAGCTAGTCTATGACGTGTCACACAACATTGCAAAGGTAGAGGAGCACAAGGTCGACGGACAGAGGCGCCGCGTCGTTGTGCACCGAAAGGGAGCAACACGCGCGTTCCCCGCAGGGCTCGACGAGGTTCCCGCAAGGTATCGCGACCTGGGCCAGCCAGTCCTGGTGCCCGGCTCGATGGGAACTGCGAGCTGGGTTCTTTTGGGCAAGCCCGGCGCAATGGAGTCCACATTTGGATCCACTGCCCACGGAGCCGGACGGACAATGTCGCGCTCAAAGGCGAGGCGCGACTATACCGAGGATCAGATAAGGGGCGAGCTCCGGAGCGCAGGCGTGTTTGTAAAGTCGATGACGCGCGAGGGTCTCGTCGAGGAGGCCCCGCAGGCCTACAAGGACGTTGATCGCGTCGTGTCCGTGTCACACGATCTCGGCATAGCCACAAAGGTCGCCAAGCTCGTCCCAATGGGGGTAATCAAGGGATGAGCGATCCGGACGCCGAGCTAGAGTCGCTCATGGCAAGGAGAATGGCCGAGATGCGCAAGAACGTCGCGCGCGAGGCTGCCAGCGAGGCAAAGCCGTCTGAGGAGCGCAGCGGTTCCAAAAATCCCGCACGCAGCGCGCGCGATGCGCTAGTCGGACGCCTCGGGCACCGCGGCCTGGAGGTTCTGCAAAACGCCGAGGCCCAGTGGCCGCGCGAGATGGCCATAGTGGTCACAAAGCTTGGTGAGCTCATCGAGTCTGGCGAGCTGCGCGAGACGATCAGCGGCGGGGACCTCATGGAGCTTCTCAGGACAATCGGCATACGCGTGAGGCTGCAGACGCGCATAAGCGTGGAGAGTGACGGCAAGCTCGTCTCGCTGTCTGACAAGCTGGGGACGGCAGGGGCGCAACCTGATGACGTGGGCTAGATGGCACTAACATACGACATAAAGACGACAAACGGGTTAGACGACCGGCTATCGATCCGGCGCGCAATGTCGCACATGCACACAAAGTGTGGGCCGACAGGCGCATACAATATTGGTCCCGAGTCAGCAAGCATGGGATGGACGTTCTTTAGCCTGTCCATTGATGACACGCTAGCTGACGCCATAGAGGCAAAGTTTGCAGACATGATCCGGCGCTATCGCGGCAAGGACGCCGAAAAGCTCGACTCGTTCATGTCAGACTATTTCGAGGCGCGCGGGTGCACCGGCAAGATATCGCGAGCCTCAGACTAGACGCGCCGGCCGCGCTTGCCGCCCTTTTTGCGCGTCATGTCATGCGGTATTGGCGTGACGTCATCTATGCGTCCTATCTTGAAGCCACCGCGCGCGAGTGCGCGGATCGCCGCCTGCGCGCCGGGGCCGGGCACGCGTGAGCCCACACCGCCAACTGCGCGTATGCGTATGTGCAGTGCAGTGAACCCCTTGGAGCGCGCCGCCTCAACTACGGTGTTGGCAGCCTTCATTGCCGCAAACGGCGAGGACTCGTACCTGTCGGCGTTCACGTGGTTGCCGCCGGAGCTTATCGAGACGGTCTCGGCGCCCGTAAGGTCTGTCATGTGGATTATCGTGTTGTTATAGCTGCTAAAGATGTGCGCGATCGCCCACTTTTCACGGTCTGTTTTTTTCTCTGCGCCCGTGGCCTTCTCGGCGTCCTGCTGTCCGCCCTCGGCAGTATCCTCGGCTGCCACAGTATCCTCAGCGGCGTCCTCGGCTGCCACAGCAGCGTCCTCAACTGGCGCAGGCTCCTCTAGGGACTGGGTCGCCTCAGTCGCCCCTGCTTGCGCCTCTACGTCTGACAATGCCACATTGGCCCCATTTGGGCCTAAAAAACATACCACACGCGCACGCCTATGGCGGGGCAAGGGCAATCCAAAAATCCGGGCTCGGCGGCGACCCTGCACAGAGATGGCAAGAACCGTCCTCAGGGTGGGCATTGATGACACGGACTCTAGGCTAGGCATGTGCACCACATACCTGGCATATCGCATTGCCGGAGAGCTGCGCGCACGCGGCGATGAGATCGCCCAATATCCGCGACTCATCAGGCTGAACCCAAACGTGCCGTGGAAGACGCGCGGAAACGGCGCAGTTGGCCTGAGCATTCTCACGCACGACTCGCAGGGGGCAAAGCGCAAGATCATAGAGATGGTCCGTGACGGCTCGGAGACTGGCAGCGGGGCAAACCCAGGGCTTGCCTTCCTCGAGGCCAAGTCCGTGCCCCCTGCGCTCTCCGAGTTTGCGCACGAGGCCATCTGGCGCGTCATCCCTCGCGAGCGCGCAAGGCGCGCAGCATCACGCTGGGGACTAGAGTGCCACTCGTTTGGGAACGGCCAGGGTCTCGTCGGTGCGATAAGCGCAATAGGGTACAGGCTAGGTGACTATACGATGGAACTTCTCGCGTACAGGCGGCCAGACATGGTCGGCACAGAGCGCGCCATAGACGGGGAGAGCGTGCGCGAGATGCACGAGCGGACGTTCCCCTCGACGTTTAACAGCTATGACGCCGCACGCGATCGTGTCCTGGTAGCCCCGCACGGCCCTGATCCCGTGCTATATGGAATACGCGGCGAGGATGCGCGCTCGATCATTGTGGCAAGCGGCCAGATACTCAGCGAGAGCCCGCTTGGTCACATGGTGTTTGCCTCAAACCAGGGAACCGGCGATCACCTGGCTCATGCGCTAGATGCGCGCGCGCTGCGCGCGCACGAGTCAGGAACCATAGAGGGCACGCTCGCCGGCGATCCGGAGAACATCAGTGGTGGCCATGTGCGCCTCGAAGTGTCATGCGGCGGCACAAAGGTCACATGCATGGTGTACCATCCCACCGGCCTGGGCAGCGTTGCGCGCGCGCTGGCGCGCGGGGATGCGGTTCGCCTCGGCGGTGGCGTGCGACGCGCAGTGCAGTCAAGGAGGCGGACCCTCAACGTCGAGACGATCGAGGTCTTGCGGCTGGTCCGGCTGATGCGCGAGGCCAACAAGATGTGCGCCGCGTGCGGCAAGCGAATGAAGTCCGCCGGCGTGGGCCAGGGATACAGGTGCGCGCGTTGCGGAAGGACGTCAGACAAAAAGGAGGCAGTCGCCCTTCGGCGCACCGTGCGCACAGGGGCCCATGTTGCGCTGCCCTCGGCCCAGAGGCACCTGTCAAGGCCTGCCCACCGTGCGGCCGGCACGCGTGCGCAACCGCGCACACTAGCAAGTGGCTGGATTTTATAGCGGGGAGTAGATTTGAACTACTGATTTGCGGGTTATGAGCCCGCCGGGATGACCTTGTCCCTGTTGTGGTCTGACTTCCCCACCCCGCTGCGCGAGCGCCGGCGCGTTGCCGTATATACGCTTTTGTTGGTGCTGCGCGCGCCTACTTGGAGCCAGAGCCATCGGCCGGACGCGAAGTTTCTGCGTCATCTGCATTGTCGGCGTCAGCTGCTGTCGCACCGGCACTCTCGTCGGACTCGCCTTTGGGCTGCGCTTCGCTCGCACCGGCATCGCCAGGCGGCGGGGTCGTATTCTTGTATATCTCCGTGGTCACCTCGTTGACTATGGTTCGCAGCGCGTCTAGTCGCGCCTGCACGTCCTCAGAGTCGCGTTCGAGTGACTCGCGCAGCTCGCGAATAGACTCGGATATCTTGGCGCCCTTGTCTTGTGGAATCTTGTCCTTGAGATCCTGGTTGATCATCTTTTCGACCGTGTAGATGAACGACTCTGCCTCGTTCTTGAGGTCCACGCGCGCCTTCTTTTTCTTGTCTTCCTCGGAGTGCTTGTCAGCATCCTCGCGCAGCTTTGTTATCTCGTCATCGGAGAGCTTTGTGCTCGACTCGATCGTTATCGTTGCCTCCTTTTGCGTGCCGAGGTCTTTTGCCGTCACGTTGATGATTCCGTTTGCGTCAATGTCAAACTTTACCTCGACTTGCGGCACGCCGCGCGGCGCGGGAGGTATGTCCATGAGGTTAAAGCTCCCTAGCGAGACGTTGTCTGCGACCATTGGTCTCTCGCCCTGCACCACGTGGATCGTCACGGCAGTCTGGTTGTCCGCTGCAGTCGTAAACACCTTGCTCTTTGATGTGGGGATTGTCGTGTTACGCTCTATTAGCGGCTCGCGCACGCCGCCGACCGTCTCGATCCCAAGCGTAAGCGGGGTGACGTCTAGGAGAACGATGTCGCTCGTCACATCACCTGCAATGACGCCGGCCTGCACGGCTGCGCCCATCGCGACGGCCTCCATCGGGTCAACGCCGGACTCGGGCTCGTGCCCCATGACCTCGCCGACAAACTTTCGCACCAGCGGGATTCTCGTCGGGCCGCCGACCATAATCACCTTGTTGACGCCTGAGGCCTGGAGTTTGGAGTCGGCAAGTGCCTTTTCTATGGACGCGCGCGTCGACTCGACTATGGGGCGTATGAGCTCCTCGAGCTTTGCGCGCGTGAGGCGAACTTCGAGATTCTTGGGGCCTGATGAGTCCTGTGCGATGAACGGGAGGTTGATCTCAGTCTCCATGACGCTTGAGAGCTCGATCTTTGCCTTCTCGGAGGCCTCGCGCACGCGTGTCGAGGCAGTCGTGTCAGTCGAGAGGTCTATTCCCTCCTTTTTGCGGAACTCGTCAGTGACATACGTGATGATCGCCTTGTCCATGTCAGTGCCCCCAATCTTTGTGTCACCAGACGTGCTCATGACCTCAAAGACGCCGCCGCCCATCTCCATTATCGTGACGTCAAGCGTGCCGCCGCCAAAGTCAAAGACCATGATCTTGAGGTCGTGCTTTTCCTTGTCAAGGCCATACGTCAGGGCTGCGGCAGTGGGCTCGTTGATTATGCGCACGACATCAAGACCGGCTATTGTGCCAGCATCTTTTGTCGCCTGGCGCTGGTTGTCATCAAAGTACGCCGGAACCGTGATGACGGCCTTTTCGACCTTGTCTCCCGTGAACGCCTCGGTGTCCTTTTTGATCTTTTGGAGTATGAATGCCGATATCTGCTGTGGTTTGTACTCTTTGCCGTGAATCGCTATCGTCTCCTCGGTGCCCATCTTTCTCTTGACGGCCACGATAGTCCCATCGGGATTGCTGACTGCCTGGCGCCTAGCCGGCTCGCCGACGAGAAGATCCCCGTCCTTGGTGAACGCGACTACTGACGGGAACGCCTTGCCGTATGCAGTTGTGCCCTCGGCTGCTGGCACAATCGTGGGCTTGCCGCCCATCATCACGGATGCCGCAGAGTTGCTCGTTCCAAGGTCAATTCCCACAATCTTAGCCATCTTTCTCACTTACTCTCCTTGATACTTCCACTAGTGACGGTCGCAGGACGCGACCGTGGCAAATATATCCCTTGCGAGCCACGCTCATCACCGTCCCGTCATCCAGGGCGGGATCGTCAACTAGACGCACTGACTCGTGCTTGAGCGGGTCAAATGGCTCGCCTATCGCGTTGATCTCTGTCACGCCGTTTCGGGCAAGGAGCGCATCGGTGTTCTTTAGTATCCCGTCAAGGCCAGAGGCGTCTGCTCCTGATGACGCGTCGCGCGCGCGCGCAAGATCGTCGCGTATGTTGACGAGCTCGGCCATTATTGGCTCCACAGCAGAGGCCACGCGCAGCGAGACGTCGCTCTCCGCCCTGCGTCGCATGTTCTCAAGATCCGCCATTGCCCTCTTTAGGCGATCCTCGCACGCGCCCAACGGGTTCACGGCAGGCTCGGTGGGCTCCTCGGCGGCATCGGCCACAGTCTTGTCGCCCGTATCTGGCTCTACGACATGAACCGGCACTGGATCTTCATGCGCGGCCTCACCGCCGCAAGCGCAGTCCCCATGTTCGGCATCGTCTCGAGCAGGCTCTCCTTGCACGACATTGCGCACAAGACACGCATAATTATATCTTTGTGGCACGCAGACGGTGCGTCCGGAAATACGGGTTCCCGGATCTCCCTGGCATACGACGCACCGCATCTGTCATCAGCTGGACTCAAATAGCGGGTTTGCCCTTATGATTATGGTCTCGCCATCATTTTTGGGAATGTCCCTTGTGTCGCGCTCTGAGCATGCAATGACGATGAGCGTCTTGTCGCTGTCAAACACGTCAGGAGTCGAGTCCCCGAGCAGTCCGACATCTCCGATATAGTCACGCAGGCGCGACACCAGGTGCATGCGCGTGTCCATGCGCTCGCCGCGCATCTCGTGCTTGTCAAGCGTCCACGATATGGCAACCCTAGTGCGTGCAGCCTTTAGCTCCCTCCTCTTTAGCGTAGCGCGAACCTCTCCTGTCAGGCGTTTGATGTATCCCTCGATTCCCTTTATGCCGCCGTTGACAAGGTATGCAAGCGTGCCGGCCCCCTCAAAGGAGGATGACAGCGATCGGAGGTCGTACATCTCGCCCATCATGTTATGGAGATATAGCGAGCTTACCTCGTCGGTGGCCAGTGCGCTGCGCGTCTCGTCGTCTTGCACGTTGCGGCACACCTCTAGCACGCTGCACATTCGCGCAAATCGCGACAGGACGCCAACTGCGTAAAACCGCTCAGACGCCCCAAGCGCCACCTGCCGTGGCGCGCCCTGTTTGGTCGACAGGAGCGCATCAAGGCGCGTGTCGGCCTTGGTGGTGTACGAGCCAATCACTTCAGGCACCCTTCCGGCCTCCCCGAGCGGACAGTAAAAGTAGGACATCGAGTGACCCGCTTCGTGACCTGTCATGTGTTCTAGGAGCGATATGTTCTCATTGTTTCCGCCAATACCCGTTGGGGCGCAATAGACAAACGACGTTCCCTTGCCCATCGCCGATGCCGCATCCTTGAACTTTGAGCTCAGCTCGGTCCTTGTGTCCTGGCCAGACTTGCGCATCTGTGGTCCAAAAAAGAGATAGTCCGCGTCTGCTATCGTCTCGTCAACTGGCGTCGTCGTGAGTATGGGCTCATCCTCGGCGATCGCCCCAACCGTAGGGTACGTCTTGGCGATCTCTGGCGTGAGTGGTATCGCCGATGGCGTCGCCTCGTCTATTATGCTGACTGTGCCGCCGGCGAGGGCCATGCGGCACGCAACCGAGTAGCCCTCGGTGCTCAGCCCATACACTACAACCTTCGTCTTTGCCAATCACGCACCCCTCGGTGCGCCGCCCAAAAAAACTTATTTAAATGCGGTGATGTATCCGCCGCACATTGAGGATCTGGTTTGACGTGCTCACGCCAAAGCAGGTGGTGTTCTTTGAGCCCATGGTCAGGAGGCTGAAAAGGCGCCACAGGGTTCTCTGCACGTCAAGGCGCTATGACCAGGCCACGGGCCTGGCCAGGATTCGCGGGTTTGGCATGCGCATAGTCGGCAGGCACGGGGGAGCCGACAGGGCACAAAAGCTTCTAGCGAGCACCGAGAGGATGCGACTCCTCTTTGATCCGGTCAGCAAGTTTGCGCCAGAGGCTACGGTCAGCTGTTGCTCGCCGGAGGCTGCGCGCGTCTCCTTTGGACTTGGCGTAAGGCACTATGCGTTCACTGATGCGCCACACGCCACGGCTGCGATGCGCCTGACCGTGCCGCTCCTGCACAAGGTCATGATCCCGTGGGTCATACCAAAGCGCGAGCTAGTGCGATTTGGAATAGCACCGCGCGATGTCATACAGTACAAGGCAATAGACGGGGCACAGACGGTCATGCGACGCGCGGCGCGATCCGGAATCCTCCCGTCGACAAACGGTGGACAGATGATACTCGTGAGACCCGTTGAGGAAGAGGCCGCATACGTCTCGGGTGCGCCGTCGATCCTGCCGGCGATCCGCGAGCTGTGCCGTATAGAGGGCGCACGCGTCGTGGTCCTTGCAAGGTACAGGCCACAGCTGGAGCGCCTTCGCGCAAGCGTTCCAGATGGCGTGCGCGTCGTGGCGATGCGCTTTGATGGCAAGTACCTCCTAGAGAACGCCGACCTGTTTGTCGGCTCGGGCGGCACGATGACATCAGAGGCGGCTCTCTTCGGCGTGCCGACCATCTCTTTTGATGCAGTCCCAAACTACTATGAGAGGTACATTGTGCGTACGCGTCTGGCCGTGCGCGCGCGCGGCGCACGCGCCATAGGGGCAGCGGCGAGGAGGCTCTTGGCCTCGCCGCGCGCCGTCCATGAGGCTCGCGCGTCGAAGGCACGCTCGTCGATGGTCGACCCATATGACGTCCTGGCCACGGCCATGGGCATCTCGCGCTGAGCGGCGTGGAAAATGTCATTTAGGGGGACGTTTTGAGGGCCGGTCAAGCCGGCAGCCCGGTAGAGGATAGATTCCGCCGAGTGTAGTGGTCAAGCATGGGGGCCTTTGGAGCCCTCGACCCCAGTTCGAATCTGGGCCGGGCTACCATCTAGCCACGACCCCCCGGTAGGGTTTTTAACGGGTCGCGTGGACGTGCGCACGCTTGAGTGCCCAAGAGTACAAGCATATTGTGAGGATTGTCGGCAACGACATACCCGGCGACAAGAAGATACTCGTCGGCCTGACCCAGGTGAGGGGAGTTGGCCGCAACTTTGCCCTCGCGGTTCTCGACACGCTGGGAATCAGCACGTCGACTAGCATGGGTCTGATCGCAGATGCTGATGTCGCGAGGATTGAGGAGCTCATAAAGGATCCAATAAAGGCGGGATTTCCCATATGGTTCCTCAACCGCCAAAGGGACATGGAGACTGGCAAGGACATGCACCTCCTGACATCAGATATCGAGTTTACCGTGAGGGGCGATGTTGAGCGGGAGAAGGCGCTTGGCAGCTGGCGCGGGTACCGCTACACGTATGGCCTAAAGGTTCGCGGGCAGCGGACGCGCACAACTGGCCGCAAGGGCGGCGCAGTCGGCGTAGCAAAGGGAGGCAAGATCCAGCCCGCAAAGACCAGTGACGTCACTGCCGCCGGCGCAGCGCCTGCTGCTGAGGGCGCCGCAGGTGAGGCCGCGCCTGCCGCCGAGGGCGCCGCAAAGGCTACTGATACAAAGGCCGCGCCGGAGGCCAAAAAGGAGTAGGGAATCATGGGCGATCCAAGATATCCAAGAAAGGCCTGGAGAAAGCCAAAGAGGCCACTAAACTATGACCTAAAGATGGACGAGCTAAAGACGCTTGGCGGTTTTGGTCTTCGCACAAAGCGCGAGCTGTGGAAGGCCCGAACCGAGCTCTCGCGCCTAAGGCAGCAGGCCCGATCGCTCCTCGCGTTGGGCGAGGAGGTCAGGGGAGAGCGCGAGCCCATACTCATAAGCTCACTTGAGAGGGTGGGTCTCGTAAAGCCCGGCTCGAGCCTCGATGACGTGCTAAACCTGCAAGTCAATGACGTCCTTTCGCGCCGCCTCCAGAGCATCGTGATGAAAAAGATGGACTTTAGGACGCCGTACCAGGCGCGCCAGGCCGTGGTGCATGGCCACGTCATGATCGGCGAGAGGATCGTAGACATACCGTCGTACACCGTTACAGTAGAGGAGGAGGGCGATGTGCGTCTCCTGCCAGGCTCGCCGCTAGCCGAGGTTCTTGAGGCAAACAAGAGGCTCGCCAAGGAGGAGGCCGAGAGGCCAAAGGTGGAGGAGGGCGAGGATGAGGCAGGCGCCGCAGTCGCCACCAGCTCGGCGGATCCCGGAGCGGCCGATGGCCTGCAGCGCGCCGATGGCAGTGCGGGAGCAGCAGAGGCAGCAGCGCCCGAGGTAGGCACTGCAGAGGGGGCAGAGGCTCCCAAGGAGGCCGCAGTGCCCGAACAGGCCGCAGGTTCAGTCGAGGCAGAGGCTCCCAAAGAGCAGACCTCCGAGTCCTGACAGGCATTCTAGGCACATTCTGGTGCGCGATTGCGCACATGGCGAGCCGTCTAGTGCGCAAATACACTTAACGGCGTGGCTCGCGCCGCAGCGCACGTGTGCTCGATAATAGGCTACAGTGGCAGTCGCGCCGCCGCGCGTGTCCTAGTCGGCGGCCTGCGCCGCATGGAGTATCGCGGGTATGACAGTGTGGGTGTGGCGACTGGCTCGGGCGGGGAGATACTCGTCAGAAAGGGCGTCGGCAGGGTCGACGGCGTCAACGTGTCGCTGCGCCTAGACGAGCTTCCAGGCAACGCCGGTGTGGGCCACACAAGATGGGCAACGCAGGGGGCAGCAACTGACACTAATGCGCATCCGCACGCATCAAGCGGCGGACGCGTCGCCATAGTCCACAATGGCTCCATAGACAACTTTGCGCAGTTAAGGGAGTCGCTGCGCTCGCGGGGGTTTACGTTCAAGAGCGAGACGGACAGCGAGGTCATCGCAAACCTCCTCGAGTCCGAGCTTGACGGCGAGGGCGGGGCCAAGGGGGCAATCATGCGAACCGTGGCCACGCTCAAGGGACACTATACATTTGCCGCAATATTTGATGACGGCACGATTGTGGCCGCAAGGATGCACGAGCCGCTCATCATTGGCGTGGGCGATGGCGAGCACTATGTGGCAAGTGACGTGCTTGGGTTTGTGGAGTATACTGATGATGCGATTTACGTCGGCGACGGAAACTTTGTCGTGATAGACGGCGATGGGCCAACCGTCTACGATGCTGATGGCAACGCCGTGGAGATGCGCGTGACAAAGGTCTCGCGCGAGCTTGCCGGCATATACAAGGGGGACTATGCGCACTATACGCTAAAGGAGATATCAGAGCAGCCAGAGGCCATAATGGGCGCAGGCGGGGATGAGGCCTCCATCGAGGCCGCAGCAGCAGCGCTTCGCGAGGCCGGAACCGTCTACATTGTGGGCAGCGGAACGAGCCACAATGCCGCACTAGTCGCAAAGCACATCCTCTCAAGCCATGCGCGCATAAGGGCAGAGGTGATCGTGGCCAGCGAGTTTCCCGTCCATGCGACCTCGCTCTCCGGCGGCGTAATGCTTGCCATATCGCAGAGCGGCGAGAGTGCTGACATTCTAGAGGCCGCACGCCTTGCAAGCGACGCAGGCCTCGGGGTCATCTCGCTTGTCAACCACCCGTCCTCGTCCCTTGCGCGCGAGTCATCGCGCACGGTCAGGATGGACTGTGGGCCGGAGATCGGCGTTGCTGCAACAAAGAGCTTTACGTCACAGCTTGCCGCGCTCTACAGGATAGCAGCGGCCCTCGGCGGGCCGCGCGTGGACATTGGAGCCGTCTCAGGCGCAATGGCCGAGGCGCTGCGCTGCGAGTCGCAGGCCAGGGCAATCGCAGCCGAACTGCGCGACGTCAGTGACGTGTATGTGCTCGGGCGTGGCATCCACTATGCGATCGCCTCCGAGGCTGCCTTGAAGCTAAAAGAGCTCGCATACATACATGCCGAGGCCATGCCCGGCGGGGAGCTAAAGCATGGCCCGCTCGCGCTCCTCGGCGAGGACTCGCGCGTCATCGTCATAAATCCGCCGGGGCCAACGCACGATGACGCGTTGGCCGACGCTGCCAAGATACGCGCGCGCGGCGGGCGCACGATCGGAATAGACACGCATGATGCCGACGAGTATGACGAGTGGATTGGCATTCCCGAGTGCGCCGAGTGGATATACCCGATCATAGGAATCATCCCCGCGCAGCTTGTCGCATACTATACTGCGCTCGAGCGCGACACGGATCCCGACCACCCGAGAAACCTCGCAAAGTCAGTCACCGTGAGATAGCACGCGCATACTCGGCCTCGGCAAGTGAGCAAATAGAGCCCGCATCCACGCCACGGCCCATGACGGCAGCGGCCATCGCGCCGCCGGCACCGACGCCCTCCTTTGCGTGGCCGTTGGCAAACGCGCTCAGGCCGTCGACTTGCGAGGAGGCAAGGCCGGGGTCTATGCATATTGCCGGAATCGACTCGAGTTGCGCAATCTCGGCAAAGTTCGCCGAGGCGTCCTGGATGACATAGCTCGTCGTGGCCAGTGCGATCGCCCCATCACGCGGACTGCAGATCCTTCGCGAGAGCATTAGTGCTGCGAGCATCTGCGTGCCGCCTGCAAGGAGAACGTGCGAGGAGCGCGAGGCGGCTGCTGCCATCGAGCACACAAAGGCAAGCATTGGGTCGCCGGCCTCGCGGACAGCGTCGCGCGCATCATGTGAGTCCCCAAGGCGCGCAAGGGCCGCCGAGACGGCACGCTCCTTGAGCTCAACCGGATTCTCCCTCATGCTAGAGCTGACGCGCGCCGGTGAGCCCAGGGCGCGCATGACGCCAAGCGCAGTCGTCGTCCCGCCCGGCACGCTCTCGCCGATTATGACACAGTCGGCGACCTCGGTGGCGTGGCGGCCGGCGTCATGGCCGCGCCGCAGCGCAAGCTCGACGGACTTTGCAGACATTGCCGAACGCGTCGCAATGTCCTCTCCGACTGGCAGGCCCGTCTCGATGTGGGGCATCTCGGGCGGCTTGGCGCATCCGGCGCTGATCGCCATTGACGGTATGCGCGCAGCCTCTAGTGCCGCACGCGTGAGGAGCGCCGGCGTTGGCAGGCCGCCGGGAGCCATGGGCACGCCCTTTATCGACTTGCATCGGCCATAGCGCACATACTCGGCGTCGGCTGCAGGCGTGAGTGTCATTGCCTCCTTTGAGGCGCCGGCAGCCGATATTCCCGGCGTCTCGCACGTGCGCGTGTGCGACATGACAAGCGAGAAGAGCATTCGCGAGTCGCCGCCTAGCTCGCGCGAGAGCGAGCGCGCCGCGTCGGCATCACCGATAAAGTCAATTGCGTCCAACGCGCTATCCGCCGAGCATCATCACAAACTCGTCCTCGCTGCGCGGCTGCAGGACGGGGTTTGTGCCCCTCTCGCGCCCAATGGTAGATGTCGGCGAGCTCCCATAGTTGTGGCCCGGATACACCTCGATTGCGTCATCGAGTGCGCATATCACGCCAAAGAGGCTAGCATAGAGCTCGCGCGCACTACCGCCCGGCAGGTCCACCCTGCCGCAACTGCCGACAAATAGCGTGTCACCTGACAAGAGCTTGCCGTCACCCAAAAGGCATATGCTGTCGCGCGAGTGGCCCGGCGTGTGGAGAACCCGCAATGACGACTCTCCAAACGATACCGTGTCGCCGTCGCGCAGCGTGCGCGAGTGGGCGAGCTCTGACTCGGCGTGCTGCGCTATCGGCGCGCCAGTCATTTTGGCCATCTCCTCGTTGCCAGTCGTGTGGTCAAAGTGGTGGTGCGTGTTGACGATGAGGCCGATGTGTATGCGGCCGTCGCGCACGACAGAGTCGACCCTGTCGAGATCCCACGACGGATCCACTATAATGCCCTCGCGCGTCTTTTCGTCATGCACGACATAGGTAAAGTTTGCCATAGAACCCACAGGAACCTGCTCGACGATCACAGCACGCCGGCCTCTGCCTCTGGCGGTATGCCAATCCTCTCGACGAACGTCTTGCCGCACACGTCAGCGCGCCCCTCCATGCCAGACTTTGCCCTGTGGAACGTGACTGTCATGTCTGCTCGCACGCACTCGGCAGCAGCCTTGCCAGTCGTCGCATCAAGGCCGGAGGGCACGTCAACAGAGAGCGTGAACGCGCTTGATGCGTTGACAAACGATATTGCCGAGGCGTGCGGCTCGCGTGGGCTTCCGGACACGCCGGTTCCGAGTATCGCGTCAATGACTATCTCGGCGTTTTCAAACTTCGCATAGTCGTCGATGATCTCAACGGATGGCACCTTTGAGAGGATGTCCCAGTTCCAGCGCGTCTCCTCGGTTCGCAGCGATGACGCATCACCGAGCAGCGCAAGGCCGATGCGCGCGCCCAGGCCGGCGAGGTGCCTTGCCATGACCATCCCGTCGCCGCCATTGTTGCCCGTTCCGGCAATGACGAGAACCTTTCTTGATGCGACATCGCCCATGGCCTCAACGAGCCGCCTAACTGCGGCCGCGCCGGCATTCTCCATCATAAACCGCTTGTGAAACCCCATCGCGTGGCCGTTCTCCTCTATGCGCATCATCTGCTCGACGGTTATTCCCATCTTGGGGCGGCGCGCGGCCAGAGATGATAAGAGCGTTGGGGCGCAATTCAGATCATTTGCGCATGCCATGGGGCTCGCCGAAGGGGATTTTTGGCCTCGCCATCCAAGATTTTAATATGAGAGCCGTGATCGGTTGTGCCATGACCACAGAGGATAAAAAGACGGCGAGAGCCTATTCTGATGCCTCAGACTATCCTGATTTCACACTTGTGGATGTGATGTTTGGGGAGTCCGATAAGAAAGATTGGGGCAAAGGCAATTCTGCTGCCCCAGACGATCCTGATTTCACATTTGTTGACACGATGTTTGGGGAGTCCGATAAGAAAGATTGGGGCAAAGGCAATTCTGCTGCCCCAGACGATCCTGATTTCACATTTGTTGACACGATGTTTGGGGAGTCCGATAAGAAAGATTGGGGCAAAGGCAATTCTGCTGCCCCAGACGATCCTGATTTCACATTTGTTGACACGATGTTTGGGGAGTCCGATAAGAAAGATTGGGGCAAAGGCAAACTCGACGCAATATTGAGGATTCTTGGATTTCAGCATGAGCGAACCACCCATAAATAAAAACAGAGAGACTATTCTGGTATGAGGTAAGCACCTAGACCGCACGCATGACCTCCTCGGTCACGCTCTTTCCCATGGCCCGCCTGGCCGCGGCCGCACAGCAAATGGATCGGTAGGATCGCGCCTATTTGACCAAATGGGCAGGGGCGCTGACCTCATGCCTAGGATCGGCGCAAACTGTTATATTTTAGCCTCAAGGCCGTTAGACCATGACGGCGATCGAGACACGAAGTGTGTCATTCACACAAAGACGCAGAATATGGATGCTATGCACTCGTGCCGAGCCAATGATTTCAGGGGTTCCACACACGACGAACCACGAGATCGTCTGTGTTACCCAATTTAACCAAATGCCAGAGGACACGATGCGTATTGGCGCCCAGTCCGAATAGCCTAGCCGGCTCCACATCAATGGATTTTGACGTCATCAAGGAACCCTGGTGTACGTATCAGCTGACAGACGGCTCCACGCTGAGAGCACGTGATATCCTCATTGATGTTCGTCGACGGATAGTCGATGATGTTCCTAAATATCACATAAATGTCCATAACATCAATGTTATAATATGTGATCCAAAGCTCAAAGGCTCCCCAGTTGCCCAACCACATTCACCTGACACAATTCTCAAGTCTATCGAACAGCAAGATGTTAGGTATACAACACTGTCTAATGACAACAATGACTATATTTTGAGCGATGGCACAAAAATCAAACACCACATAAATCTAGTCACGATATCTCGAACCGCATTGTATAACGATGCGGGAGACAGAATATACGCAATTAACCGCCTGTCAAACACAGTCATACAGAACGCAAGCCAGTATGCCCAGCAGTGATCATATTGGGTGTCGTGGACTCGAGCACGTATCTCCCCACGTCGATGTTTTAAGAGTTGGCGCGATCTCGGCGAGCCACACATGGCATACCACAACCCCCCAAGCTCGGGGAGCACCAACGGGCACACGCAACGTGCTGCGCAGGTGGTGCCTTCCTGGCGCTCAGCACGCGCACAAAGGGATTTAATGCGGTTCGTGGCGGTGCGCGCGCATGGGGCTTGAGGAGGCCAAAAGGTCAGTCGGGGAGATCGCAGAGTCACTAGAGTCAGCGCGCACCGACCGCGAGCGCCTCATAAAGGGCTCACGCGATATTATCTCCCTCTGCTCTAGGTCCATAATCACGGTTCATGCCGGAGACATTGCGGCTGCTGCCAGGCTTGCCGACGATGCCAAGAAGCGCCTCGATGAGCTCAGGGAGGGCGCACCGGCGCGTCTGCACTATAATATCGCCATAGCCGAGCAAGAGCTAGTCGAGGCACTTGCGCTAATCGCCATAGTCTCTGATGAGGACGTCCCGACACCATCGTCGATCTCCGTGGCCGGCACGTCATACGTGCTCGGCCTACTCGACTGCATCGGCGAGCTAAAGCGGCAGGTTCTAGACCGCATACGCGCCGGGGACACTGCAGGCGCCGAGCGCATGTTTGACGTTATGGGCGGCCTGTATGACATGCTATACCCCATGGCAGCATACGACAAGGTTCTAAAGGAGGCGCGCCGCAAGCTCGACGTCAACAGGGAGCTCATAGAGCGCGCGCGCCTTGCCGTCACAGAGGCCTCGGCGCGGGCCCGCCTCGAGAGGAGGCTAGACGCCACGGCAGGCGACACATCTTGAGTCATTGGTGCGGGCGATGGGATTCGAACCCACGAACTCCTGAGAGACTAACCCCTCAAGCTAGCACCGTTGGCCAGGCTTGGCTACACCCGCACGGTGTCGCCTTGCAGGGTTTTTATAATCCTTGAGCCCCCGCGCACCCCGTGCTAGTGCCCGTTAGGTGCTTTACGTGCGGAAATGTCATATCCGACCGGTATGCTGACTTTCAGCAGGCCGTAAAGGATGGCGAGGATCCGGCAACTGCCCTCGATGCGCTAGGCATGAGGCGCTACTGCTGCCGCAGGATGCTCCTCACCACAGTCGAGACGATCAAGCAGATAATACCTTTCCAGGAGGCAACCCACAGGCGGAACCTCGAGGTAAAAGCCGAGCTAGAGTAGGTTGGTGCAGATAACCTCGGTTGTCGGTAGGGTCATCTACAACAGCCGCGGAACCGAGTCCGTCGAGGTTGACATTGTTGCAGACAACAAGTTCCATGGCAGGGCGTGCGCGCCCTCTGGCGCAAGCGTCGGGGCCGCCGAGGCCGTCTCGCTTCCGTCCGGAGGCGCATCCGAGTCAGTCAGGCTACTTGCAGCCGGCGCGCGCGCACTTGACGGGGTTGACGCCGGTGATGCCGAGGCCGTCCACGTCGCGCTGCGCACACTTGACCCCACGCCAAACTGGTCAGCCATCGGTGGCTCAGTCGCATATGCGGCAAGCGTTGCTGCCGCAGAGGCCGGCGCGCGGGCCGACGGGGTGGAGCTCCACGAGTCCATTGGCGAGGGCGCAGCACGCATGCCGTACCCGCTAGGAAACGTCCTCGGCGGCGGCGCGCATGCCGGTCCGGGCACGCCGGACATACAAGAGATCCTCGTCTGCGCCATCGGCGCGCGTGATGTTCGCGAGGCGATCGCCACCAACATCGGCGTCCACAAGGAGCTCGGGCGCGTCCTGCGTGAGCGCGACAACGGGTTCACGGGCGGGCGCAGCGACGAGGGCGGATGGGCACCGAGGATCGGAAACGAGGAGGCACTAGAGGTGGCCGCGCGCGCATGTGAGAGGCTCGGGCACACGCTGGGGCGCGACGTGGCACTCGGCGTTGACTTTGCGGCATCTACACAGTGGGACGGCGCGCGCGGCGCGTACGTCTATGAGAGGTCTGGTGAGGTTCGCACGCCGTCCGAGCAGGTTGACTTTGCCGCTTCGCTCATCAAAAAGTACAGCCTCGTCTACGCCGAGGATGCCGTCCACGAGGAGGCATTTGGCGAGATGGCCGAGCTCACCTCAAGGTTCCCGCGCGTCCTCGTGACTGGTGACGACCTGACTGCGACTAGCGCCGAGAGGGTCACCAGGGCCGCGCGCGAGCGATCCTGCAGCGCGGCGATACTAAAGGTGAACCAGGCCGGAACGCTGCGCGACGCGCTAGCGTTTGCAAAGGTCGCCACATCCTCGGGCATTGCGCTAGTCACGTCGCACCGGTCCGGCGAGTCAGTCGATTCGCACATATCGCACATAGCCGTGGCGACGCGCTCGAAAATGCTAAAGACTGGCATACTCGGCGGCGAGCGCGTGGCAAAGCTCAACGAGCTCCTGCGCATGTCAGAGCAGGGTTTAATACAAGGCATGGCCGAGCCGACTCCACAGCAATGAGCGGACAGGCCATGGCACAGGGGATCGAGGGCAAGATGGAGGCCGCCGGTGCGCGCGTGGGCACGCCGGTTCGCACAAAGTTCATGGTTCGCTACGTGAGCGCAGAGGCCGCAGGCGGCACGTACTATTTTGACATTGGCCTCACGATTGCGCGCCTGCGAACCGCCGGCAAGATGATATCGCGAATCGGAACCGGCGAGCTCATCGTCTGCTCGGCGCGAGAGCACACGCGAACCCCCGTTGAGAGGTTCTGTGAGCTCACCGGCGCAAAAAAGATACTCGGGAGGTTCATGCCCGGCACGCTGACAAACCCGTCACTTCCGCACTATATCGAGCCTCGACTCGTACTGGTGTCTGACCCGTCAGTGGACGCACAGGCAGTCATCGAGGCGACCAACGCGGGAATTCCGGTCATAGGAATGGCAAACACGGACAACGTGACGTCGATGATCGACATTGTCATACCGACTAACAACAGGGGACGCAAGTCACTCGCGGCCGCATACTGGATGCTCGCGCGCGAGGTTCTCGTGGCCCGCGGCGACATTGAGGATGTCGGCGCCGGTGAGGACAACCGCCACTCGATGGATCTCGACATCGAGGACTTTGAGGACAAGATGTCCGTCGACGACGAGGACAGCGAGAGCAGCGAATCAGAGGAATGAGCGTTCGTGCGCCGGCAGTCGCCGGCGCGTTCTATCCTGACAGTGCCGACCCACTAAGGCGCGCAATACGCGAGGCGTGCGCGCGCGATGCCGGCCCACGCGCGCCCTCGAGGTGTGTCGTCTCCCCACATGCCGGATACGCCTACTCGGCGCACGTCGCGTGCCGCTCAATTCGCGCGATCGGCGACTCGGGGGCTCGCGGGCCGGTAATAGTAATTGGGCCGGAGCACGAGTCAACGGGCACTGGAGCGTCGGTGCCATCGGCCGCATCATGGCGCACGCCTTTGGGCGACGTTGACATTGACGCCGAGGCCGCGCGCGAGCTTGCCGAGGCTGCCGGGCCAATAGCAGTCGATGACGGCGTGCATGCGCGCGAGCACAGCATCGAGGTCCAGGTTCCGCTCCTGCAGGAGGCACTCGGGCAGAGCCTGCGCATCGTCCCCGTGGCGCTCTCTGATCAGGATCAGCAGACGGCGCAGGCCGTCGGGCAGGCTGCCGCTGACGTCGCCCTGGCGCACGACGGCGCCATAGTCGCCTCCTCTGACCTCACGCACTATGAGGCAGACGCAAGTGCACGCAAAAAGGACGCGGCCCTAATTGCGCGCATCGAGAGCCTCGACGTGTCCGCAATGTACGAGACGCTCCTGGACATGCGCATAAGCGCGTGCGGGTATGGCGCCATAGCCGCGGCGATGGTCGCCGCGGGTCGCATGCATGCTGCCGGCGGGCGCCTCTTGCGCTATGCCACGAGTGCTGATGCCGGCGGGTCGCCTGACTCTGTTGTCGGGTATGCATCGGTGGTGTTTGCGTGAGGTCTGCCTCTGCGCCCGGAAAGGCCATACTCCTCGGAGAGCACTTTGCCGTCCATGGGGCCGGAGCCCTCGTGTGCGCAATAGAGAGGCGCACGCGCGTGACGTGCAGGCCGCGCAGCAGTGGCGTGCGCATACGCTCAATGTACGGCGAGGAGGCATTTGATGACGCAGGCAGCATCGAGGATGTCGGCGAGCACTATCGGCCCATACTCCACATGGCTCGCAGGGCAGGCGGCCATATTGACGTGACCGTAGAGTCTGACGTTCCGGCCGGCGTTGGCCTCGGGTCCTCGTCGGCGTGCTGTGTAGCCGCCGCCGGCGCGATCGTAAAGGGCGCACTAGACGATATCGACGTTGCCGTGGAGGAGGCACTCCGTGCAGAGAGGACAGTCTTTGCCAACGCGTCAGGGGCCGACACGATCGCGTGCGCCGTGGGCGGCGTCATCTCGTTCTCGCGCAAAATGCACGAGGCGTGCGAGGTGCGCGGCTCGCCATCACTGGTGATTGCGAGCACGGGGCGCACACACTCGACTGCCGAGATTGTAGCTGCAGTCCGTCAGAGAAAGGAGGCCGACGAGAGTGGGTTTGGCTCGCTGTGCGAGGACATCAACGGAATGGTTGCCGACTCGATCGCGGCCCTGCGGTCTGGTGACCTCGTCGCGCTCGGAAGCCACATGGGCGAGAACCACAGGTGCCTCGTCGACATTGGCGTGTCAGACGCGTCACTTGACCGCATCGTTGCTGCCGCGTCGGCGACAAGCTATGGCGCAAAGCTTACAGGCGCCGGCCTCGGTGGGTGCGCAATAGCGCTCGTCGACGAGTCAAACGCGGCGCGAACTGTGGAGGCCATGCGCAACGCGGGAGCCACGATGACATTCAGGTCTGCAATCGGCGCGCACGGTCTTGGCGCATGAGTGTGGCGATCCCAAGAGTGGTGCGCGCGCCCTGTGCCCCCGTGGGCCACGCCTAGGCGCATCGCCGCATGGCACAGGCTGCCAACTTTATTAACTGACGCGCGTGCCGCAGCGCACCGTGATACTCGTAAAGCTTGGTGGGTCGGTCATAACCAACAAGGAGCGGCCCCTCTCACCAAGAAGGGCGGCGATCGGCAGGCTCGCAGGCGCGCTGGGCAGGCTAGGCGAGCCAGTCATCGCTATCCACGGCGGCGGGTCATTTGGCCACTATTGGTCAGTAAAGCACCGCATGCACACGCGTCCGGCCGAGTACGGCGTGCGCGGAGTCGCAGCCGTAAAGGACTCGATGGTCACGCTCAACTCCATCGTCCTGCGCGAGCTCCTCAGGCGCGGCCTGAGCCCGTACCCGCTCCCTCCGGCGGCCATAGTGCGCCGGAGGAGGGCAGACGAGGGCGCGATTCGCGACGCTGCGCGAGTCGCCGAGGCCGGAATGGTGCCCGTCACGTTTGGTGACGCGCTGTGGGCCGGCTCGCGCAAGACGTTCATACTATCGGGTGACCGCATAATGTCAATGATGGCCGCCGTCCTCAGGCCGCGCCTGTGCGTCTTTGCGCTAAACGCCGATGGCGTGTATGCTGATCCCGCAACGCGCGAGGTCATCGCCGAGATGCGCGCCGGGGCCAGGGCCAGGGTCGGGCGCGTCGGCATGGACGTCACTGGCGGCATGGCCCGCAAGCTCGTCGAGTCTGGCCGGATCGCGCGCGGCGGGACTGACGTCTTTGTCGTCAACGGCAACCGGCCCGAGCGGATCGTCGATGCGGTTAAAAGAAGGCGCTATCGCGGAACGCTGATCAGGGGACGCAGGAATGGCCGAGGAGCAGCTGGTTCTAGTTGACGAGTGCGACCGCGAGGTCGGCACTGCGGGCAAGCTAGAGTGCCACGTCGGGGCCGGTCGGCTCCACAGGGCGTTCACGGCCCTCGTCATGGATGACACCGGCAGGCTTCTCCTGACGCGCCGGAGCGACTCCAAGATGCTCTGGCCCGCATACTGGGACGCGACGTTTGCGAGCCACCCGCGAGTCGGCGAGGGCTATGCGGATGCCGGCACGCGGCGCATGCCCGAGGAGGCCGGCGCATCATGCCCGATGGACTATCTCTTCAAGTTCGTCTATAGGGCCGAGTACCTCGACGTTGGCACGGAGAACGAGGTCTGCGGTACGCTGATTGGCACGCTTGGCGCCGATGCGCCCCTAGAGCCGGCTCCGTCTGAGATATCCGAGCTCGCCTGGGAGGATGCCGGGAGTCTTGCGCGCGCAGTAGGCGATGACGCGCAGTCGTACTGCCCATGGATGCTCGCCGCACTCTGGCTCCTCGGCGAGGCGCCACGCTCAGATGCCCTTGTGCGCCGCGCCGCGCAGATCGCACCGTGGACCGCGAGCGGGGTCAGAGACGCGATGCGCAAGGCGGTTCGCGCGCACATGGCAGACGGCACGTGGAGGATGGTTCCCGAATGAGCCGGCCTGGCGCACTGGCGCGCGATGCCTCACTGGTCAACGCGCGCCTGGGCGCGCAGTCACGCGGGCGACCGCCCGTCCTCTACGAGGCTGCGCACCACCTAATCGCCAGCGGCGGCAAGAGGCTCAGGGCACACCTCACGATCCAGTGCTGCGAGATGCTCGGTGGAACTCGAGCCGGCGCGATGGCAGCGGCTGCCGCAATAGAGATGGTTCACAACTTTACGCTCCTCCACGATGACATTATGGACAATGACGCGATGCGGCACGGCGTGAAAACCGTCCACAAAAAGTTTGGCATGCCAGTTGCCATACTTGCCGGTGACGTGCTCTTTTCCGGCGCGTTTGCGCACATTGCGTCCTCGGTGCGCGATGCGCAGACAAAGTCGCGCCTGCTCGGTGCGCTCGCGCCGGCGTGCGTCAGGGTATGCGAGGGGCAGATGATGGACATTGAGATGGCAGCGCGCAGGGGAATTCCGACTAGGGCAGAGTACATCACGATGGTGGAGAAAAAGACATCGGCCCTCTTTGAGGCCGCATGCGCGATGGGCGCGATATCGGCGCGCGCGAGTGCGCGCGATGAGAGGAACGTCTCAAAGTTTGGGCGCAGCCTCGGAGTCGCGTTCCAGATAACAGATGACATTATTGGCGCGATGGGCGATCCCGGCGTCTCCAAAAAGCCGGTCGGAAACGACTTGCGCGAGGGCAAAAAGTCACTCCCCATACTCCTTGCCCTGCGGGCCGCGAGCGGGTCAGACGCGCGCGCAATACGCGCGTGCTTTGGCAATGCGCGCGCGAGCCGCGCCTCCCTTGCGCGCGCCGTAGAGGCAATGAGGGATTCTGGCGCAGAGTCAGCAGCGCGCAGGGTCGCCTCCAGGCACGCCGCGGCTGCCAGGGCCGCGCTGCGCCCATATGCGGACACGCCGGCTGCCAGGGGCATGGTGACCCTAATCGAGCGCATCGTAGAGAGGAGCTCGTGATGGACGGCGAGGCCGAGCGGCGTGCGCGCGGGATTGCGCTGCAGAACGCCCTAGAGCACGGCGAGACCAAGGTCGGCATAGTCATGTCAAAGCTCCTCGGCGAGGTGCCCGAGCTGCGCGCGCGGGCCGGCGAGGTCTCCGTCTCCCTAAAGGCCATAGTCGACGAGGTCAACGCGATGCCCGAGTCAGCGCGGCGGGCAGAGCTAGAGTCCTCGCACGCCGAGCGCCTCGAGGAGCCCGAACAGAGCAAGCCCGAGAGGGGCGCGCTCCCGCCGCTCGTCGACGCCGTGCAGGGTGGGGTCATCACGCGATTTCCGCCCGAGCCAAACGGATATCCGCACATCGGCCACGCAAAGGCGGCGATAATAAACGACGAGTATGCAAAGATGTACGGCGGGTCGTGCATACTGCGCATGGATGACACAAACCCCGAGTCCGAGCGCCTCGAGTACTATGCGGCCATAAACGTCGGCCTCGAGTGGCTCGGCATAGAGTTTGCGCGCAAAAAGAACACGTCAGATGACATTGACGAGCTCCACTCGAAGGGTCGTGCGCTCATAGAGTCAAGAGGGGCGTACGTGTGCACGTGCAAAAAGGACGACATCTCAAAGGGCCGGCGCGAGATGAGGGCGT
The DNA here is from genome assembly GCA_963692915.1 of Cenarchaeum sp. Taxonomy (GTDB): domain Archaea; phylum Thermoproteota; class Nitrososphaeria; order Nitrososphaerales; family Nitrosopumilaceae; genus JAHRAL01. The sequence continues at coordinate 37,204 of OY843584.1, read as the reverse complement.
GCGCGTGCAGCAGCCGCGATGCGGCCGACCACGCTGAGCGCTGGGAAAAGATGTTCTCGTCATACCATGCGGGCGAGGCAATAGTGAGGTTTCGCGGCGACATGGCATCGGCAAACACGACGATGCGCGATCCGGCGCTCTTTCGCATAATTGACGCGCGCCATCCCATACTTGGCGCCGCACACAGGGTGTGGCCCAGCTATGACTTTGCCGTCGCCGTCGAGGACAGCCTTGATGGCGTGACGCACGCGTTTCGCTCAAAAGAGTACGAGCTGCGCGGCGAGCTCTATGCGTCGCTCCTCGGCGCGCTTGGCATGCGCCGGCCCGAGATGGCCGTGTTCTCCCGCCTAGAGTTCGACGGCATGCCAGTCTCCAAGAGGGCCATCAAGCCGCTCATCGAGGGAGGGGCCGTCTCGTGGTATGATGACCCGCGCCTGCCCACGCTTGAGGCCATGCGCCGGCGCGGCATAGTGCCATCAGCCATCAGGGGGTTTGTCCTCTCCCTGGGATTCACAAAGGCCGACACGATGGCGCCCTTTGGCTCACTTGAGGCCATAAACAGGACAGAGATCGACCCCTCGTGCCCACGGCTCCACATGGTCCGCAATGCGCAAGAGGTCCGCGTGGACGGCCTGCCGTCTGACAAGGTGACCCTGCGCAACCATCCGACTGCCGAGCTCGGCGAGCGAACCGTCAGCCTCGGGGACGGGACGCTCCTGCTGGGCGGCGATGACCTCGGCGAGGGTGCCGGCCCGCTCTGGCTGATCGGCCTGGGCAACATTGGCGTGAGGCGCGAGGGCGGCGCCCTGCGCGGCACATATGTCGATGATGACATTGGGGCCGGCAATCCCAAGATCCAGTGGGTTCCAAAGGCCGGCGCGATTGGCATATCGATAGCAGTTCCCGGCCCGCTCTTCAAGGACGGCGCATACAATGCCGAGAGCCTCACCGAGGAGTCCGGCGCAGTCGAGGCCCGCTGGGCAAGCCTTGATGAGGGCGAGACTGTCCAGTTTGTCAGGTATGGCTATTGCAGAAAGGACGCGAGGTCGCAGGCGATATTTGCGCACAGGTGAATGGGAGTGAGGGTTGCAAGGCTAGTGGTTGGCGGGGCCGAGACGTATGCGATCGTCTCAGGTGACGCAGTTGCGACGATGGAGGATATCAGGACGCAGACTGGCATTCCCGTGCCGGCTAGCGTGACAGAGTTTCTCTTTGGGGGATGGGTCGATGAGCTCAAGGGCACAGTCGGCTCACTCGAGTATACGCATGCAGTGTCTGACTGTGAGCTCCTCGCGCCGATACCGGCGCCGCCAAAGATACTCTGCTCGGCGTTCAACTATGGGAACCACGCCTCAGGCCATGACACGGGAGCCTCTCGTGCGCGACCCGTCGTCGTCATAAAGCCCGCAACTGCGCTGGGCGGCGCGAACTCGGACATTGTGTGCCCGTCGTTCGTGCGCGAGCTAGACTATGAGACCGAGCTTGCAGTAATTGTCGGGCGGCGCACAAAGTGCGCGAGCCTCGAGGAGGCCGCAGGGTCGATATTTGGCTATATGGTCCTAAATGACGTCTCGGCGCGGGATATCCAGTTTGGCGACGGGCAGTTCACGAGGGCAAAGGGGTTTGACACGTTTGCGCCGTGCGGGCCCTGGATAACCACGCGCGACGAGATTGCCGACTCGCGCGACCTGCGCATAACGACGCGCATCAACGGCGAGGCGCGCCAGGACGCCCTGGCCGGCGAGATGACACTTGGGCCGGAACGCCTCATATCGGAGCTCAGTCGCTCGATGACACTAGAGCGTGGCGACATCCTGTCCACCGGCACGCCGGGCGGCACGGCACTTGACATCAAGGATGTCGAGTACCTCGTTGACGGCGATATTGTAGAGTCGGCCATATCCGGTCTTGGCACGCTCAGAAACACAGTCAGGTTTGTGCGCTAGGGCGCCGGCTCGGCCGGTCCCGGTCCCCCGAGGGCACGCTCGGCGGGATCGACCCCCCAGGACACGCCCGGCGAGGTCGACCCCCCAGGACATCTCAGAGTGCCCCAAGTCGGCCGTCTAGTCGACTAGGGCTGCCACAGACTAGTCGCAGGCGGGCACGATCCTGCCCCCTGCCGCCAAGAGATAAATGTGCCACACAGGGGCGCGCATGACACACATGGGCACAATATGCACAAAGTGCAAGGCCGAGATAGCCGACGTGGCAGCCCTCGAGGAGGGCGCCGCGAAATACCCGTGCTGCGCCAAATGCTGGGCAGAGTGGAAGGAGTACAGGGTCATGCTGATGAACGAGATGAGGCTTGACATGTCGATGCCTGACCACCGCAAACTCGTGCGCAAGAACGAAAAGGTCTTCCTCGGTGTCCTGGCGCCCGAGGGCGGCATGGTCAACCTGACCGACGAAAAGAACCGCAATCCGGACGCCTAGATTGGCACACGGGTTACACTAGTTGCTGCGCATCCCGACGTGGGGGCGCGCATTGTGCGGTATTAGCAATGCCAGGACTGCGCGGCAGGACTCGCCGCTGGACGCCAGTGCCTGGCCGGCCGAGTGTGCAATGATCTCGCGCTGGGCATCATCTAGTGAGAGGAGCACCTCGAGCATGCCGTCCAGGTGCAGTGCTGCGAGGCGCTCGGGCCTGGCGCAGATGGCCGCCGCATATGTGGTGAGCATGTGGTGTCGCCTATCCTCGGGCAGCGCGCAGACGGCGATGAGCCATGTTCGCAACAGTCGAGCCAGGTCATCAAATGGAATAGTCGGGGCCGCGGCGAGTGCGCCTTCGATTATCTCGCGCTGGTCATCAGGCGGCATAGAGTAAAACTCGGCGAGGCGGCGCGTGAGCATGGACCGGCGCAAAAACTCCGGGAGCGTCGCGAGTGCGACCACGATGTTTCTAGAGTGCTCTGGGGCTGCCAATGCGCTAGCCTCGCGCGCGAGACGGTGCGCTTTAAGTTGTGCGCCGTAGGACTATTCATGAAAGGGTTTTTAGAAGACAATGGCGTGTACGAACAATAGACCTGGCAGGATGCTTGTTAGACATAGAACCGATTGCGCTGACGTGAACGCGAAGGCAATCTAGTACACGAACACTTCCCGACGTGGGGAACCACGCGTAGGAACGTGGGAGGCACGCATACGACTCTGATACCAACCCCCATATGTGTCTAGTGAGATAATGCACAAGTCCAGAGTTCAGCCTCACACGAATTAAAAGCCAAAAGTTGCAGAGGACAACGTGAAAAATAATCACGGCATCACCGCTTCTAAAACAAACGGGTTTGAAGGGGAATTTTTTTGGAGGAAAATCGCACATTATATTTCAAATTATTATGCACGTGCTTGTCTGTTTGCAATGGATCTATACTAATAATTTGACCAGATTTTTTCATTAGGCTGAGTATTCCTCGATGATAGATATAAGGTGTTTCTGTTAAAACATATCGTTTAATTTGATACATTGGCACAGTCTGATCATGAAAATGTTGGAAAATAAGCACAGCGGCGTACTTATACCATTCATGTTTATTCGAATATTTGAACATAAAGGTTTGAGACGGATCAATCGCATCAGAAACCCGAAATGTGAATTTAGGGTCAACACAAACCATAGCTTTTTTCATAGTTTCAAGTCCCGTTTCATGATTTGTGGCAAAAATAAGATGATAAATTGTGCAATTACGTTCATCGCACAATTCAAATGTATGAACAAATTTAATATTGTTATGACGGAGTTGGGAGATGTAAAGGTTTAAAAAGAATTTTGTTTTCTCATCACCTTTGAGCTTGTCAGATTGTTTCCAATTTGATGTTCCAAACAGAGCATTTAGTTTTTGTTGCCGAACTTCTCCTGGAAGGCCACTAAACCGTGTAAGCGGACCAGACATAAAAGTGAGTAGGACCTCACATTTGGGATTTTGTAAAAAATTAACTATATCACACATTTTGACATAGGAATATCCCCACGGATCAGCAAAAACAAAAGTTGGAGGCATACCATATGTGGTTTTGAGAGAATCAACGATTGTGGGGAACTCTTTTTCAAAAATTGAATTTTTGATGTCATTTATGTGGATGCCTTTGTTTAAATTAAGTTTTTTGATTTGGTGTTCTAGTTTAGCAACATGTTTTTTATTTTCTTCGATAAACCAAAAGTGAGCGTTTAGCGATTGTGGATTTGTGTATCGATTAGCTGTTTCTAAAGCTATTATAGGAGATCCACGTTCGTTCTTAGAATAGATACCCGGTCCTGCAAAGCCGTCAATATAAGCAAGAGTTTTTCCCCTACGCAAAATTGGGAACCAACGTTTTAGGTATTGTTCGAGTATGGCATGCTTTGCCGCAACATGAGGTTTGATATCAAAGTGCCCAGTCAAATTGATAAATCAACCAATTTAGTACACCTTATTTATTGATTTACGAGTATTCCCGTTATTGCCAGTGTGTTATAGATCTTGTTTCATAGCTATGTCCGGACGTGTGACGATCCCAGATGGGGTACTTGAAGACGGTGCGCCTAGAATCAGGTTATGTGGCGTGGTCACGTCACGATAATGTTTTATACATTCGTCCACAATAACGCCATTACATGGCTACAAACTCTGCCATAGAGTGGACCGAGGCGACGTGGAACCCGTCTACGGGGTGCAGCAAGGTCTCCTCCGGATGCAAGAACTGCTATGCCGAAAAACTCTCAGCACGCCTAAAGGCCATGGGAGTCGCAAAATACCAGAACGGCTTTGAGTTCACCGAACATGCTGGCGAGGTCGACCTGCCGCTGTCATGGAAAAAGCCCAAAAAGATCTTTGTCAATTCAATGTCAGACCTGTTCCACGAGGACTCTACACGGGAGTTTGTCAAGAGGTGCTTTGATGTGATGGTAAGTGCCGACTGGCACATCTACCAGGTGCTCACAAAGCGCCCAAAGAGAATGAGGGTGTTCTCTAACGAGTTTGCAAGACGCTACGGGCACGACATACCGCAGCACATCTGGATGGGAACCAGCGTGGAGAACAACTTGACGACGAACCGCATAGACAGGCTCAGGGAGGTAAGGTGTGAGATGAGGTTTGTCAGCTTTGAGCCTCTCCTCGGCCCAATAGACGGGGTGAACCTGGAGGGCATAGACTGGGCGATAATTGGCGGCGAGAGCGGGCACAATTACAGAAAGGTCGAGAAGGAGTGGGTCGTTGACCTCATAAGGCAGTGCAAGAGACAGCGCGTAAAGGTGTTCTTTAAGCAGTGGGGCGGCCGCTATCCAAAGGCCGGCGGGCGCAAGATAGGAAAGATAACGTATAACGAGTATCCAAGGATGCGAATTGTCGCTGCCCCCAAAGCAAAACGGCGCGTGGCAGTAAAAGTTGTTGCGTGAGGCGACTAGGCAGGAACCGGCGCGAGTTGTTTCAGGATCGCGGTTTTGAGCAGATCCCTATACCCACCAGAACTGTGAATGACCCAGGCGCGAGTCGTAAGAGCACGAGGTGCCCAAGTCACGCACTCGCCACGCCATCAGCACGCAGTGGGAGTTCCACAGGCGGCCATGATCATGCCGCGAATCGGCGTAGAGAGCGGGTTTGTCGTGCCCCGCACGTCGCGTATGTCGCACGAGCCGGCATGAACCAGGACCACAGCAGACAGCCAGCCGGCCTCGTCGGAGATCTCTGCCATTGCCGTATCCAGCCCGCCATAATCGCCGACCATGTCCATCGGGTCGGCGATGGCCAAAACGGCCTGCGCGTCGCGCACCGTGATAGGGCTGAGGCGCGCGTGAGCCAGTCCGACTATGCTCTCGGATGTGATCGCGGCGGACTGTTTGCCATAGTCGTCTGAGCCATGGATCATTACGCTTCGCCCGTTGTCCGTGAGGAGGCGCAGCTCGTTCTCTAGCGTGCAGGCGGCAACCCAGCACGCCTCGCCACCGGCCTCGATCCGAAAGTCAAAGGCGTCTGCCCCACGATCTTCCGGACACTGTGACGGCAGTAGCGCGCGGCCGGCGCCGAGAAACTGCGCATAGAGGCGCATCCTAGAGAGCGCATCACCATAGTCGCCATGGAGGAGGCTGTCCTTCCATGCCTGCGGGCATGAGGACGCACCGATCTCCGATATTGCCTCCTCGGCGAGGCGGAGGTAGTCAGGCGCCGCGCCAACTATGCTCGAGCCGTCATTTCTCATGCAGGCCGCGTCTCCGACATCTCTGGGTTCGCAACAGTTGGCGTCATTGTGCCCTCAAAGTACGCCGCAGTGCTGCCCGCGCTTCACGCTGTGCTCCCACACTTGCCGCGTTGACAAACCTGTTGCCACAAGACGCGTGTGACTCACGGCGCAGTGACTCGAGGTCGCGCTCAATGTTGTCCATCTCTGCATTGTTCATCGGCCTGATTTCTCTGATCTCTATGTTCGAAAATTTGCGTTCTAGGAGCTCTGCTAGAACGTCGATCTCCTGTATGTCATGAGCCATATTGGACAAGAGGTCGCGATTTTTTTCGAGTAGTGTGCCCATATCCCTTATCTTGTTGGGTCGTCGGTGCGCCGAATAGTTGTCCCTGATGCGGAGGTATTGCTTTTCGCGCGAGAGAAATCCCGGTGTAAATGGCAGGTCAATCCCCATTTGCTTGAATGTGTGGATAAAGCTGCATATCTCGAGTATCATGTACTTGATGCCATAGACCTCCTTGGTGAATAGCAGGTATGCGTCAAGATCGTCATCATCGTCCATGCCGGCAAGCTCGGCAAAATTTGCGTGCAGCATCAACAGGGATGCATATGACGCATAAAGAGCCTCATAGTTTTGCAGGTTCTTTTCCGTGTCAACGGACAGGCTTGCCTCGTCATACTGTTTGCGCAAGGCCTTCTTGTCTGCAGGGGTTCCCAGCGCAAGAGATACTGGAACGGGATCACTCCTCAATGATCCAACCTTGTGGTATCTGTGCGGGATCGTCCTAAACACGGCATCCTGAAACATCAGTGTAGCCCGCGCACAGTACACGAGACTGTCTAGTCCGATATAGTTGATCCTGTCGGCAGCCTTGCTAAATGTCAATTCAGGATGCGCGCTAAACTCGTTACGCAGGGTCTTGATCAGGGGTTTTAGATCCTTTAGCGAGTCGAGTATCTGCCAGAGCTTGTCAGGGTAGTCCAGCTCAAGACCCTGCATAACACGCCTCACTTTTCCATAGAGCGTCGTAAAGTTCCAGAGCTCCAGGACGAGATAACGCACAGAGACCTGCAGGTGCAACCATTCAATGGACTGCTTTTGTAGCGCAAAGCCGGCCGGATTCCCGAGTGAGAGGCCTTCGTAAATCATGCCATGCTGGCGGTAAATCCTGTCAATCCAGTGGGACAGGCGGATGTTGCTCTCATAGACCACGGTATAGATTGACTCATAGTCCTCATTGGCAAGGAGGTGCTGTAGAGACATGTGAAGGATGAGTTGCGGAATCGCCCCCTTTGAGCGCATCACGGCTTCTTCCCCAAGAAGTCCTTTGAGTCCGGGATACCTTGCAAGAACCTTGCGCAGCTCGGCGTCTGTCGGAATGTTGCGCCTGTCATACACTGCGATTCGCAGCCTTGCCATGTCAGCGATAGTGGCCTGTTTGCCACAGAACGCCTCGCGTGCATCCTTGCCGCTCATCATCCTAACCAGTCTGTCGAGCCCGTTGCGACGCGCCACACGGACAAGCACGTCATAGCACACTCCAAGTATCGTCGCTCTTGCATGACGCAACGTGCCCTCGCGCAGGCGCATATACCGTAGAGTCACGCGAACCATGTCAAGTGCAATGTATGCGGGCTCGTCGATTTTCTTGTTCTCGATATCCATTCCCGCAAATAGTCCCTTGAGCACACCATAGTGGTCAGGAGTGACGTATACCCTGTCTAGCGCGAGATCCAAAATATCCGCACACACCATGTCACTCTCAAAGTGTCCAAGCATGCCACCAAGTGCAGCACTAGCAGCACCAAGACTGTCAGATGATCCTTTGTCTGCGACGCGTGCAATATGTTCTAGATCGCCCACAATCCTGTCCCTGTCAGAATCCTCAAAATCATCAAAGTGCGCGCCCTTGCACCACTTGAGCTCCTCGACCCAAGCGTCAACCGTGGACACCTCTTTTGGACTCTCTAGCGCCGCCATGTCACCACACGCCAGTTGATGATGCCTGATATTAACCTGATTGGGGCGGTTGCCAATGGTTCGAGCGTCAGACAGGGCCACTAGTAACCCTTTGCCCTATTGCCGGAGACATTGTTTTGGCTCCTATAGCGCCGCATGACGCCTTTGAACTCTATTGCGCAACGTTCTGCTTCATCGCGCGCACACTCTAGGCACATGACCTCATAAGTCTTGTGTTTTTTAGAGTGGGCGATCGTTTTGGTCTCATCAACACCACTGGTGGAATGAGCCAGGTCGTTTCTGATTTTTCTAACCTTGTCAATGCGCTCATAAAGATCGTCAGGGTAAATCGAACCAAGCTGTCTCTTGGAAATACTGTTCTTGCTCTCAGATCTCCCAATTTTTCTCTGATCTTTGTTATGATACTTCCTGATCTTTGTTCCGTCATCTGTCGGACTTACAGACAAGAGGCATTTCTCGATACACAGATCAATTTTGCTGTATTCAAATATGATTCCAGTAATCGCAACGAGGATTCGGCATTGCGCATTTGCGGTGTGCGGTGAATCTGCACTATTCGGCGTGTCAGTGCCGGTGGCGCTCACCGGTATGTCATGTTCCAAGTCCGTGCTAGCAGACATGCGGGGGGACTTGTGGTGGTGGTGGTGCGTGCCGGCTAGCTGATCCAACGGATCCGCATCCCATGCGATAGGCGTCTCGGTCGTGGCACCTGTTTGTGATCTTGTCGCTGCGATCATGATCGCAGTTGCGCATCTCTTCACGTTTTTGCAAGGGGCGCACTTGCTTTTGTCATGATCCCGCAAAGTTTTCCAACAATGTTGATCTTTAATCTTGACATGCGTGATCGCAGCCGAGGGCGCACAATGCGGCGCTGGTCGACCGGCGCGTGTGCTGCGCCGTCAATGCGAGACATCCAGACGGTTGTCGACCCTGCACGTCAGAGTCAGTTCTGCACAATGTGCCTGCGATCAGGGGCGTACGGAAAGCCAACGCGCTATGCCGCAGGCCGTGCGGCATCAGGCTCATCCTCAGCATCTCTGGATTTGAGGATGTCAAGGATCTCGAGGGCCGCATATAGGCGAATCCTAGAGTGGGTCGGCACGCTTGTGAGTATGTTGGCCTTTACTAGCCGACGAACCAGGTCGGCCGCACCACCATGTGTGAGTTTGGTAATGCGTTGTATAATGGGTATGGTGATATACGGGTTTTCGGTAAGGGCGTCAACCACCACCACGGCATTGGAGCTCCTGTTTACACGATCTAGGCGTTCACGATATTCATGATACAGATCGTCTAGTTGTCGCATTCCAGACAGCCCTGTTTGAGCCTGTTCCTTGCACGCATCAACAAAAAACGCAATCCATCGTGCCCATCCACCATGTTCACGTGGCGCTCGCAGCATGGCATAGTATGTTGAGCGTTTTCGAAGCAGGTATCTGCTTATGTTCAAGACCGGCGTGGTGAGCAGTCCATACCGGCGCATCATCAGAAGAATAAGGATTCGTCCGACCCGTCCATTGCCATCAGGAAACGGGTGTATGGCCTCGAACTGATAGTGTGCGACCGCGCAGCGTACTAGTGATGATGCAGGTCCCTTGGCACTCTCGATATATGCAACAAGGTTTTGCATCAGTGGTTCCACCATGTCAGGTGGAGGCGGCACATATGTCGCATCAGTCACGCTCTTGCCGCCTATGTGGTTTTGGACTGTCCTAAACTCGCCAGGCATAAACTTGTCAGGATATGTCTCCACGCCATCAAAGAGCATCCTATGCGCGCGTTTGATGAGGTCTAGGCTTATTGGCTCTGTCTTGCCCACTGCGCCAAGGGTTTCCACTAGTGCACGCGCGTTATTGTCAACCTCCTTTAGCTTTATTCGCTTGGCCTCCTCGTCGCTGATGTCCTTGAGAACCCTGTGCCTAAACAGGTCGTTGATCGTCGTGCTTGTGCCCTCGATCATCGAGCTCGCCACGGCCTCGCGGGCCAGGTACGGCATAAAGTGCGCAAATGCGCCGCCGATGAGACTGCTGGTCACGTCGAGTCTGCCGATCTCCATCATGGCCAGCTGAATCTTGTCGTTGATCACATCGTCATCTATATCGCCGGTATGCACAAGCCTAGGAGGCATCGGATCAGGGATGAACGCATATCCGCCCTCGATCCGCGTGTACGTCCCGCCTACAGGGCGTGTCTGTGCGTCGTCCTCACGAGGCATGAGGGCTCATTTAATGATAGTAAATATTAAGTTTATTATCATATGATAGTGAAATGGCGAATAATCATCATAATGCAGCCATCATATTTATGGATATTTGCCAAATGATAGTTTACTTGCATAGAACCGGGTCCCCGCTCTCCCCTCAGGAGGCAGCAGACTCTGCGCCCTCTGGCTTGCCAGGGGCTGCCTGCGGCGAGTCGTGCGTGGCATCCTCTGGACTGTCATCTAGTGCGGCGTTCATGCGGAGGCGCTGCGAGAGCGGGTGCGAGTCAAAGTGCGCCATGATGAGGTTGCGGTGCTTTGAATAGAATGCGCGATCCATGTGCGCGCACGATTTTTTGTCGCATCCGGGCGTCAGGGCCGAGCACCTGCGCCGAACCTGCTGCTCGTGTGAGCACCTTGTGCAGACAGTCACCCTATAGTTGCGCCGATGCTCCATTGAGAGCCTGACTATCCTCGAGCCGTCATCAATCCAGTCATCGACGCGGGCGGCCCATGCAGTAGCTATCGGGCCGCAGGGTGCGCGTGAGAGCTTGAGGCGGGGCTTGTCCGCCATTGTTAGTCACGGAGTGATGGGAACATGGTGTCCAAGTCTTTACGTAAGAGCGAGCCAAGTCCACTACCCGGTGTAACATCAGGAGTCGGCACAAATTGAATACCACCAAATTTCGAAAATTCAGGATTCCATTTATCTTTGAATTTGTCAGGCATATATTCACCAAATGATTTGATCAGTTCTGTCGCATAGTACCTGTGAGATTCCAAGCGTTTTGGGAAACAAAACATCTTATTAGCATTATAAACCGGTTCCAAAAATCTATAACTGGTCTCAGCATATTTCAATATCGTCATATATAGCTCCAACGGGACATATTGCAAAAAGAGGTTTTGATGGATATATAAAACATTAATACGTTTGATTATTTCATTATTGTTTTGATCAATAGCTTTTCGATCATATTCTTCTATGGGAAATGAGTCTTGTTTGTTGGGATCAAAATTATCCATAGAGCTCAAAGTATCGTATGTTCTAGACTTCCAATGGTCGATTTCTCCTACTAGAGAAAATAATTGATTGAATAAACTCGTAGAAGTCTCTGCATAAATTTTTTCAGGTTTTGTCTTAAGGGTAAACTTAAGCAAGACAGCCCATATGATAGCGAACACGGATAATACTAATGCAGTTATGGGTAAAATGTGCTCCACGTTATCATGCACCATTGCGATTATGGCCAAAATGCGCTCCACATTGTCATGCACCACTGCGATTATGGGCAAAATGTGCTCCACGTCACCATTCACCCCTGAGACTCCCATGGCAAACTAGAGCAAACGGCAGCACGGCACAGGACATCAAAGGCAAAAAGGCGCACAACAGGCCATCAGTCCCGCTGCGCCCCACATGAAAGCCACGCAATTCAGCCGAGTCGCGCCTAGTCATATATGCTCCACCGCTCCTCGATCACCAGTGGTCGCGCCATTCTGGCGAGCTCACGCGTGTCCTTGCCCCTGACTGTCTCTATGAACCTCGCCTCGTCTTTCGGGCTCGCAAAGAGGCCCGTGGACGGCTCAGTCGACGCTGCCATGGCGGCCGCAAGATCAAGATGCAGGACGGCACAAAGCGGGCCGGACCGGCTGTCGCGGAACCTGTACCCCATCTCGACTAGGCCATTTTTTGTGGCGATCGCAAAGCACTGCGTGGCGGCAAGTTCGCGCACAATCCCCGTCAGCTCCTCGCCGTTCTCCCGCAGCAGGTCGTTCTGCTCGAGTAGTCCCACAAAGCGACGCAGCTTTTCGATGCGCACCTGGCGCTTCTTGCCCCATTCCTCGATCACGGCGATCTTTGCCTCGTCCTCGCCGACCATCTCCTTTAGAAATGCCACCGTCTTGTCATTGTCAGCGAGCATTGGATCAGGGTGCGTAACTTTTGTGGACATCATGCAGCACTATGCCAAGCCCTGATTTAAAATTTGGCGTGTTTTGGAACCCTCTTCACGCCTAGCGATATCGCAGTGCCAAGCAGGGAGGAGAGGCTGTCGTGCGCGCACTAGTCGTATTTGCGGTATCTTTTTTTGATCACTAGGGATCGAGCCATTCTGCCGAGCTCACGCCTGTCCTTGCCCCTGACTGTCTCTAGGAACCTCTTCTCGTCCTCGGGATTCGCAAAGAGGCTTGTGGGCGGCTTTTTCGCCTTGACGGCCTCAAAGTCAAGATGCAGGGCAGCACAGATGGGGCCGGACTGGCTGTCGTTGAACTTGTACTCCATGCCGTCTAGATTATGGACTGTGGCGATCGCAAAGCACTGCGTGGCGGCAAATTCGCGCATAATCCCCACCAACTCTTTGCCGTCCTTCCTTAGTAACTTGTTCTGCTCGAGGAAGCCGACAAAGAGGCAGAGCCTGTCGATGCGCCCCTGGCGCCTCTTGCCCCACTCTTCTATCTCGGCGATCTGTTTTTCGTCCCCGCCGGCAAACCCCTTGATAAACTCCACCGTCTTTTCGTTGTCGGCTAGCATGGGGTTGCGGGGGACAGTTGTCGCGCTCATCACGTAGCTCGCCAACAGTCCCTTCTTTAAATGTGTGCCATTTAGAGTGTCAGATCACGCCTAGTAGTGTCGCAGTGCCACGCAGCGCACGCAATGCAGCACGACCCACAGTCATGCCCCATACTTCCATCTTGTGCGCAGACGAGTCCCAGTCTGCTTGTTCAGATGCGCTGATCCGGATCCGTGTGCCCGCAGGCGCTAGAATGCAGATCCTGTGAATCCGGCCTCGCTTGCCCTTCGGCTCACCAGCTGCGCGTCATCAATGCCCAGGAGATGATCCGTGAGTGCTAAAAGATTACGATCCAGCACAGACAGCGCAGTGTGTGAGCACGCGCTACCATCCTTGAATGCCTTCAGCGCTAACGTCATAGCATGCTCTGCCAGAAACAGCCCTCTCCTGCTGAGCACGTGTCCGTGTTGCGCCATAATCAGCCCAAGGTCAGTGACGATGTGGCGCATCATGACCATATTGCCGATAACAAGATGTGACTTTTTGGACTTTTTGATGACTAGCACAGTTGCGCTGCACAGGGAAACGGTGTCCACCATGTGTTTCCTGCTCCTCATGTCCCTTTCTCGCAGAACTGACTCCTTGGCGTGCCCCGCTCTCGAGTACAACCCTCGGGCGATGTAAAACACCGCCAACGTTACGAACAGTCCGATTATGGAAACGATATCACCTAGCACTCCCAAGTTAGACAAGAGCCCTGCGGGAGCCGCAACGGCGAGTGCCGCAAAAGCCATTGCGAACATGCTCGCAGCCTGGCCAATTGTGCCCTTCCTGGGCGTGCGCGGACGGCGCGTCGCTGTCATGGCGCACCCGCACGACGACTGCCTAAAAAACTTGTGTCGTGCTGCTTACAATGCGGCATCAGTGCGATCCTGCGCGTTCCAGAAACGTCAGAGCCCACACTATGGGTGTGCGCGCCGTTCCCTGGTGAGCACTATGGGCTTGGCCATCTTGCCAAGCTCAAAGACGTCCTTGCCCCTGATGGCATCCAGGAACTCTGCTGCCTTTTCGGGGCTCTCAAAGAGATCCGTTGATGGGTTTACCGGCACCGACATGACGGCCTGGAGGTCAATAGGAATGCTGCCGGTGAGTGCGCCGGACCGGCTGTCATAGAACTCGTACCCCATGTCATCGAGGCCGTACCTTGTGGCTATCGCAAAGCACTGCTCTATGGTGAACTCGGCGACGATCCATTCCATCCGATGGCCGTTCTCCTCGAGTATGCCGTTTTTTTCGAGAAAGGCGACGAACTTGCGCAGGGTGGCGATTCGCTTCTGGCGCTTTACACCCCACTCCTCGACCTCGGCGATCGCCTCCTCGTCATCGCCGGCAATCTCTTTTAGATACTCTACCGTCTTTTTGTTGTCTGCGAGCATGGGGTCAGGGTATACAACTTGTGTGTCCATCACGCGACCCTGCTGCGATCCCTGATTTATAATTAAGGGATTATTTAGGCCTCAAACTCACGCCTAGCAGTGCCCTGATGCCCCATGGTGACTCGCCTGGCCAAGGGATGGGCCAAAACGCCCTGTTTTTGCCTCTTTGGGGCCGACCCCCTAGGACTCGCAGAGACAACCCCCCATACCCCCACCTAGGCAAAATGACCAGCTGCGGCGCCACGATAAAGGCGGCAGGACATGCCATGGGATGATGATCGGGATTCGTGTGCCCCGGACGCTAGAGGGCAGTATCCGCAAAGCTGGCCGCTCTAGACCTTCGATCCTCCAGCTCATGGTCGTCAGTGTCCAGGAGCATGCCCTTGAGGACATCAAGCTCGTTGCGCATCCGAGACAGCGTGGCATATGAGCATGTGCTGCCCTCCCCAAGTGCGCCTAGTGCGGATTCCCTAATACTCTCGGCAGAAAGCCTGCCATCGTGGCTGAATACGTGTCCGTGTCGCGCCATGACCACCCCAATGTCGGCTACAATGTGGCGCAGCACGGACAGGTTGGCAGTGGCATAGTCTGACCTGCCGGATTGCATGACGGCGTGTGTGAGTGCCTTGCACAGGTCAATGGTGTCCATTACGTATTTCTTGCCCCTCTTGTCCTCCTCTAGCAGGATGAGCGTCCTGTCTCGCCGTGCCCTCGAGTACAGCCTTTGGGCGGTGTAAAACACCGCCAGCATTATTGGAAGCGCAAGTATGGAAAAGAGATCGCCTAGCGTTCCCGTGTCACGCACAAGCCCCGCAGGAACCGCAACGGCCAGTATTGCGAGAACTATAGCGATCATGATCGCAGTTGCGCCAATTGTGCCATCCCTGGCCTCGCGTGAATGACGCGTTGTGTCCATGACGCGCCCACACCAGTGCCGACTAAAAAAAGTTGTGTCGTGCTGCTGGCAGCGTGGCATCAATAGTCGCAAAGGGCACGAAAACTGCCTGACGCGCCCACACACTAGCCGTATATGCGGTCGATCTTTTTGATCACTAGGGGTCGAGCCATTTTACCAAGCCTTAGGTGGGGCACGCCCCTGACTGTCTCTAGGAACCTCTTTTCGTCCTCGGGATTCGCAAAGGGGCTTGTGGGCGACTCTTTTGCCTTTACGGCTGCAAGGTCAAGATGCAGCGCAGCACAGAGTGGGCCGGACTGGCTGTCGTTGAACTTGTACTCCATGCGATCCAGATTATGGGCTGTGGCGATTGCAAAGCACTGCATGATGGCAAATTCGCGCACAATCCTCGTCAACTCCTTGCCGTCCTCCCTCAGTATGTTGTTCTGCTCGAGGAGGCCGACAAAGTGGCAGAGCCTGTCGATACGCCTCTGGCGCTTCTCGCCCCACTCATCGATCTCTTTGATCTTTTTCTCGTCCTCGCCGGCAAACTCCTTTAGAAACGCCACCGTCTTTTTGTTGTCAGCGAGCATGGGGTCAGGGTAGGCAGCTTGTGCGCTCATCACGCAGCTCTATGCAAAATCCTGCTTTAAACATTGACATAATCTGGGCCCTGCTCACGCCTAGCCGGTGCCGTAATCTCCCCCATATTCTCCGAAACTGATATTCCGCAGAGTCCCAAATAGACGCCATAGGCACACACCCCAATGGCGGGCATATGGAGCCCGGAATGGCCAATGCGGGCTCGTTTTGGCCTTTATTGGGGGCGGATCCCCGGTGAGGGCGCGCGACTCGCGGGGTACTCTCCCCCCCCCCCCCCAGACCTGAAACTGAGCACCTCTGAACCCTGAACGAGTCTCCCGGATCTGTGCCCGGCAAGCACCCATGCCCGGTCTACTACTTTTCGTACAAGGCAGGCGGTTTGATAGCACGACGCTATACTCTACAAGGCTGCCATGTGCTGCGATCTGGATCGCGATCTATCGCTGTGGCAGGATGATCATGCGATGCGCCTCGGGTATGACTAGCCGCCTGGCCAACTCGGCGAGCTCGTCAGGATTCTTGCCTGCAACGGCCTCCAAAAATGTCGCCTCGTTCGCCACGCTGTCAAAGATCCCCTCTATTGACTGTGCGGGCTTTACCGCATGAATGTCAAGGGTCAGGTCTGATGCCAGGGGGCCGGACTGGCTGTCGTTGAACTCGTATTCCATGTCAAAGCCATGCAGGGAGGCTATTGCGACGCAGTGCTGAAAGGCAAACTCGAAGGCTATCCTGCTCATGTCCCAGTTCGTGCCATAGAGGATGCCATTTTTTTCGAGGAATCCGGCAAAACTGCACAGCTTTTCGACCCTCTTTGCACGCTTTGCGCCCCACTCCTCGATCTTGGCGATCTCTTCCCGGTCGTCTCCTGCCTTTTCCAAGAGGAACTCTATCGTCTTGGCGTTGTCAGCGAGCATTGGGTCAGGACGGGGTACTTGCGCAGTCATCACGCAGCTCTATGCAAAATCCTGTTTTATACTTTGACATAATCTGGGCTCTGCTCACGCCTAGCCGGCGCCATAATTTCTCCCATATTCCCCGAAACTGACATTGCGTAAAACCCCGAATAGACCCCATAGGCCACCCCAAGGGCGGCATATAGAGCCCGTAATGGCCAATACAGGCCAGTTTTGGCCTTTATTGTGGGCGGATCCCCGGCGAGCGCGCGCGACTCGCCTGGGGGTAACCCCCCAGAACCCGAGACTGGCCCGCCCCGGAAAACCCCGAGCGAGCCCTCCCTGATCTGTGCCCTGCAAGCACCCATGCCCAGTCCACTACTTTTCGTACAAGGCACGCGATCCCAAAATGCCCCGTAATGGCAGGCTTGTGTTGCGATCATCTAGCTTTGCTGCGATCTATACAGCGTCACAGCGGTATCATGCGAAACCGCTCGTCGATGACGAGTAGCCTGGCCATCCGACCGAGCTCATAGATGTCCTTGCCCCTGATTGTCTCTAGGAACTTTGCCTCATTCTCCGGGTCCGCAATAACGCCACAGATTTCTAGCTGGATTCGTGATCTTCGATCTAATGCTTTGGCAAGGGGATCATGCAATGCTGGTCGTCGATGACTAGAACCCTGGCCATCTCGGCGAGCACTGCAGGACTATGTCCGGAAACGAGCTGCAAAAAGTCCAACTCAGCTTCCGGACTCGCAAACAATCCGTCACCCGATCGGCTTGGCCTCACCACATGAAGGTCAAGGGTCAGGTCGGACGCCAGGGAGCCGGACTCGCCGTCGTTAAACGTGTATCCCAGGTCAAGGCCATAATGTGTCGCTATTGCGACACAGTGCTGAAACGCAAACTCGAATGCTATCCTACTCATGTCCCTGCTCATGCCATAAAGGATGCCGTTTTTCTCAAGGAGGCCGGCAAAGCAGCACAGCCTTTCGATCCTCTTTTCACGCTTTGCTCCCCACTCTTTTATCTCGGCGATCCTTTCCCGGTTGTCTCCTGCCTTTTCTATGAGGAACTCTGTCGTCTTGGCATTGTCGGCGAGCATTGGGTCTGGGCGGGGGACTTGTGCAGGCATCAGGCGACCCTCCAACAATCCCTCCTTTAAGTGGTCTCCCTTTTGTGTGGCATGAGGTCAACGCCTCAATGCATTTTGAGAAAAGTGAGCCGGTGCGTGTGGTGCCAGATTATAACCTGATTCCGGGCGTGCCGCCAAAAGCACGCTTGCCAAACAGGGTGGACGCCATACCCATGGGAATCATCTCCGCACCATGGGTCGATCACCTGTCGGGTGTCGGGATATTGGCAGGGTTTTGGGTTGCGCTCGAAAATACGGCCTATTCTTCAGGCAGGCCTTCAGGCAGGCCTTCAGGCAGGCCTTCAGGCAGGCCCTCAGTCTCGGCTGCAAACCTTCGTCGGTCGATCATGCGCTGATCGTCCAGATCCAAAACCTCGTCTGCCAGCACATCAATGGCATTGGCCATGTCACTCATGCGAACATGCACTATGTCGTTGATGGCCAGCATATACAGCGCCGAGTCTCGCGCCTTTGTGGCAAACCGCCTTCCGTTCTCGCTTAGAATGTGGCTATAGCGCGCACTAATCACGCCAACGCTCTCGGCGATGTGTCGAATGGTCGCCATGCGCCCCTCATCAGACGGCGGCTTGGCAGAATCCTCCATTCCAAAAATGAGCGAGCGGCACAGGTTGATCGTGGCGACCACCTGGTTCCTGCTCTTCTCGTCCTCCTCGCGCATGACAGATTCCCTTACGCGATGCGACCTAGAGTATAGGCTCTGCGCGATATAGTGAATGGCCAGCATTACGGGCAGTGCCACTATGCCAAGAAAGTAGCTCATGGTAACCATGTCATGAACTTTCTGCGCCATGGCGAAAACCGCAAGAGCCGCAACGATAGCTGCGATCATGCTAGCAGTGCTGCTGATCGTGCCGTCTCGGCGCGTAGAATATCCAGGCACTGGTACCATGCCACGGCCACAACAGGCCCGTTAAAAAGAATTACGCCGCAGAGCCATCATGTGGGAGCTAGACCCCACAATGCCCCCTACGTCCCCCAAGTTACGACCAATTGTGAGAACTGCCGCACATGTCGATATTGTGGGCATGCAGGACGTGTAATGGGCCGGGCAGGTCGCCCGGAACTATACCAGAATGCGGTACCGATCTTCTATAACGATCGAGCGTGCGAACTCGCCAAGCTCCTCGGCGCTCTTTCCCTCAATGTCCTCAAGGAACTGCAGCTCTGCCTTTTTGTTGGGAAATACGCCGGTGGGAGTGTTCACGTCCACGGGCTCCACTGCGTGGAGGTCAATGCTGAGGTCTGGTGAGAACGGGCCGTACTCGTTGTCATTGAACTTGTATTCCATCTCAAGGCCGTGTTTTGTCGCTATTGCGACACAGTGCTGAATGGCAAAGCATGACTCGATCCTGCTCATTTGCCCCTTGCCGCTCCTAAAAACGCCCTTTTCCTTCAAGAGGCCGGCGAGCTTGCACAGTATATCGATTCTCGCCTTGCGATCCTTGCCCCACTTTTTAATCTTCGCAAGCTCCTCCTGAGTGCCCCCAGATTTCTGTATGAGGAGCTCCACAGTCTTGTCATTGTCAGCTAGGGTCTCATCAGGATAGGTAATCTTGCTCATCACGGGCCCCTTTTCGAAACGACTGTATATACTTTATCACGCTTCCCAGTCGTGAAAACGAGGCCATGACCGCCCAGATCCTCTGGGCCCAGGCACGACCCCTCCCAAAAAGGCCCCATTTTGCCCCCCTACCTCCACCTAGACAGTATGACTAGCTGCAGGGCCACGATAAAGGCGACTAGTCCCACTATGGGAAAAAAGAGCGAGTTTAGCTGCAGCGAGGCGCCCTCGATGCTAGTGACCGAGGAGCGCATAGAGCCGACGCTCTCGTCGATCCTTGCGCTCGCTGCTCCCAGCGTGGATCCAAAGCCGCCGATCTCTCCGCGCAGGCGGTCGAGCTCGTCAGACGTTTGCGCTAGAACGCGGTCGAGCTCGACTATCTGCTCGGAGATGCGCCCAATGTCGCTGCCAAGAACGTTGGTGACTGCCGAGCCGTGCGAGGCTGTCCCCTGGTGGAAGACGACTGTGTGAAAGACGTGCGTGCCCAGGCTTGCTGGCTCATAGTCGACATAGTAGAGTCCCTGGTGGAGCGTTCTGAACTGTGTGGCGAGTGCGACTGCGCTTCCGTCAGGGAGGTGAACGTGCGATGCGCGCAGTATTGTTGCCGGGTCTCCGGCGACTAGGAGGCCGTCACTAGTCGTCTGGACAAAGACGCGCATTGTTGCGTGTATGGAGGCCGACTCTGGTGCGAGGACTGACGTGCTGATCTGTCTTGTGGCCGGTGACTCTGCTACTAGTGTGTTGGCCGCAAATGTGACGTCGATTAGCTGGCTGTCGCCGGACGCTATTGCCTCGACGGTGTATGTGCCATACGGCATGTCACTAGTTGGTGTTGGCCATGTTAACAGTACGTGGCTGAACGAGCCGTTCTCGTTTGGGTCTGCCTGGTCGAATCTGGCTATTGTGCCGTCAGGCGCAAATAGCCTGACTATGACCCCTTCTCCCGGGTTTGCGTTGCCGTATATGAGGAGTGGCTGTCCCGTGACGTACACCTTGTCATCGGTGTTGGCTGTGAACTCTGGTTGTTGCGCTAGTGCCGGTGTTGTCGATATTGCAAGGATCGCGATTAACGCGATCAGTGGTCGCATCTGCCTAGCCGACCGTGAAGGGCAGCTCTGCCTGCGGCGAGAGCGCCGTGGGGTTGTCGATGGACTCCCAGACGAAGACCGTCGCCGTGTACTCGCCGGCCGCAGTCGGCTGCCAGGACATCGACGGCGTGAGGGACTGGCCCGCGTTGAGCGTGCCGCTGGTCCACGTGAGCGAGAGCGTGACGTCGCTCGAGTCGTTGACCTGCACGAGGTAGGCGTAGGCCTGCTCGGTCTCCTGGCCGCTCGTGACCTGGCCGGTCACCTGGACCTGCTGGCCGACGGCGACGGTGTCCAGCGGGTTGCCCGAGTTGTCAGTCAGGCGCACGTTGCTCACGACGGCCCTCTCGAGCGGTGGCACGAGCGTGCCGATTATCGTGGTGCCCTCGACCTCTAGCTCGTCGTTGCGCGTGTAGGGGTCGGGCAGGGTGTTGTCGTCATAGCGCGCCGTGACGGTGTCGCCCTCGGCGACCCTGAGGCGGTGGCCCGAGGACTGGTCGGTGAGCGTGAAGATGACGGTGCCCTCGAAGATGCCCGAGGCCTCCTGCGTCTCGGTGACCGTGAGGTTTATGCCGCCGGCGTCTGCGTCCGAGTAGACGTCGACCTCAAAGTTGTCGACTGCCTCGGGGTTCCAGTTCATGTCGGGGTCGACGACCCTGACCACTCCGGAGCCGGACGCGGGATAGCTGGCCTCGAGCCACTGCGTGTCGCCCACGTTCCAGCGTATGAGCGCCGAGCCTATGACGTGCTCGTCGTCGTTGTACTCGTACGATACCGTGATGCCGTCGTCGTCGTCGGCAGCTATCATCCCGTCAGTCGGGCCGTTGCCCCTGGCCGGCAGGTTGAGCCTGTCGTTGCCGCTGGTGCCCGTGCTGCCGTCGCCGTCGGCGTCGTGCTCGAACCCGGTGAGTATGACCTCGCCGCTGAATATGCCCGTGTCGGTGCCCGTCTCGGTGAGGCGGTAGTTGTCAAGCGTGCCGCCCTCGCGCGTGGAGACCTGGAGCGGGTCCTCGGTCGTGTCGCCTATCTCGTCGATGAGGTTGCTGTCAAAGTTGTGGTCGGGGGCAACTACTGTGATGAAGACCTTGTCGGTCCACGTGTAGACGGCCTGGTCGAGCTCGATCGTCGCGCCAAAGTCCGACGTGAATATCGACCACTCTATCTCCTCGTCGGTCTGCCCGACATAGTCGGCGCCGGCGGGGCTCCAGTCCTGGTAGGTCAGCTCTATCTCCTCTCCTCGCTCGAGGTCGTCCTCGCGGCCGCCGTCGGTGGTGAGCGTGGCGGGTATCTCGACTACGACCTGGAAGATGCCCGTCGAGTCGCCCGTCTCGCGCAGCGAGGTCGGCTCGGGGTCAAAGGCGTTGTTGCGCAGGGTCACTACGGAGTCGTCGTCGTCCCACTCTATCAGGTCGAGCGTGTACGTCTCGGCCGTGTCGTTGTCGAGGTCGAGGTCGGGCTCGATGAGCGTGAGTATCATGTCGGAGCCGATGATGTAGACGGACTTGTCCGAGCGCAGGACCGCGTTGCGCATGTCAAAGGTCGCCGAGTCCGTCACCGTCTGCGGGTTGCCCGAGGCGTCGGCGGGGTCGGTGTACTCCACGACGAGGATGTCGCCCTGGAGGATGCACGTGGACGTCGCGAGGCCGCCGGGGCACTCGCTGGAGGGCGGGCCCTGGTCCCACGATATGCCGAGGTCGAGCTCAAAGGTGCCCGAGGACGGAGCCGTCTCGGTGAGCGGGCCGTGCTCTATGGAGTTGGCCTGCGTGTACGTCGCAGAGCCGCCAGTGTGCGCTATCGTGCGCGTCGGGTTGTCGGCGTAGGGCGAAAAGACCTCGGCGAGCGGGCGAACCAGCCTGTCCCCGTCGGCGGGGTTGTCGCCCGGGACTGTCTCGCCCAGCGCCGTCGGCCCGCCGGCGTAGCCGAGGACGACATTGTCGGATCCCCTCTGCACCGATATCCTGAGCGGGCCGTACGCGTCGCCCTCGCCGGTCGTGCGCGCAACCGTCTCGCCGAGCGTGTCCGAGCCGGACGCCGAGACGTCAAAGTCAGGGTCCGAGACGCGCACGTGGACGGTCACGTCGTGCGCCGAGAGCCTCGCGCGCTCGTTGCCCGCGATGCCGTACGTCTGGAAGTTTGACCCCTCCCCGTCTGCGCCGAACGGCACAGGGTAAACAGGGCGGTCAAGCGACACGGAGCCCGTGTTGGCTCGCACGCCCGCGCCGTCGCCGACCTCGATTATCTCGCCCGACGCGTCGCGGTAGTCGACATAGTTGACCTCGATGTCCAGGCCCGTGACCGACTCGGCGGCCGCCTCGCCCGGCGCGCACCACCTTGACGGTATCTGGAAGTCGCCCTCAAAGACGCCCGAGGCCGCAGACGTCTCGCGGAGCGTGAAGCCCGTGGCGCGCAGGCCGTTGTCCGACGAGCCGAGGCCCGTGCACGTGCCTGCCCCCCACTCCGAGTCGTCAAACGTGATGTCCGCCATGCGGCCGAGCGCGCCAAAGCTGTGCACGACGTCGTACGTGGCGTCGGACATGCCGACGTAGTCCTTGGTGGCCGGTATCGTGTAGACCTCCGTCGTGTCGGAGCTCGTGTTGAGGTCGGCGTCGCGGAGCGTGACGGTGACCGTGTCGGCTATCTTGTAGCTCGTCGCGTCCAGCGAGACGGTGCCCGAGTGCGACGGGGCTGCCTTGTCGTCCGAGACGGGCGTCACGACGCCGTCGCGGCCGAGGTCGTTGTAGGTGACCGTGAGCGTGTCCTCGTCGGTGAGGTCCTCGATCGCGATGAGCGTGGCCTCGTCGTCGATGAGGGCCAGGCCCGAGTACGTCGAGGAGTCGGCGATGCTGAGCTGGTTGACCATGGCGTACTCGAGCGTGCCCTCAAAGAGGCCCGTGTTGTCCCCGCTCTCCTCGAGCTCGAGGCGCACCACCTGGTTGGCTATGCGCTCCCCGGACTCGACGCCGTCGTCGGTGAAGCCGAAGGACATGACGTCGGCGATGAGTATGACTGGATCGCCCGGCTCGGGAACGTTGGCCCCAAATTGCGCCATGAGGCCAAGCGACGTGCCTGCGCCAGCCAGCTGCGTGCGCGCTGCTTCGGGCAGCAACACCGTGCCCCTTAGCGCCGCGTCGGTCTCGATCACGTACGGCGTGACGCCGTCAAGGTGCGTGTTTGATGCAAAGATCGTGGCCCCCGTGCCAACCAGCGCGTAGACGTCGACGTTACGGTCAGACGTGGCCACGGTTTCGGCGAACTCGAGGTTGCCAAAGTCATAGTTGAAGACCGTCGTGACCGTGCCCGCGGAGTGGTGTGACGCGGCAGTGCCGTAGTCTATGATCATGGTCTGCATCGGGTCCGACGAGTCAGAGTCCACCGTTGCCCTAAGCGACGGATCCGCCGCATCAGAATCCACCGTGAGCGCGCCGGCGCCGCTGTCAAACAGCGAGGAGGCGGTGTACGCAGTCCCGCTGGCCGTGGTCAGGGCGCTAGCGGCTACGGCGACCGCGGAGGCGCCGGCCAGGGTGATCGGGCTGCCCGTCACGAGCGTCGGTATGATGTGGGTGGCGTCCAGCACGTCGAGGTCCTCGTCGGCCAGGCTGTTGCGGTTTGCGTCGGCGTCCGTCAGGACGACCGGTATCTCCTGGCCGGAGAGCCAAGCGTCGCCGGTGGGCTGGATCTGTATGGTCGCAAAGGCGTAGCCTATGGACACGCTCTGGGGCGTCTCGTTGTAGTCTATGGTCGCCGTGGTGTCCCTCGGCGGCTCGACGGCGGTCGTCGTGGCGTCATCCGACGCGGTGACCAGGACCGACTTGTCGTTCTCGTCGTAGGACGTGAAGACGCCGCTGGAGGAGCTCGTCTCGGTGACCGTGATCAGCTGGTCGGCCGCCGCGTCGTCGGCCGTGCCGAACAGGCGCAGGCCGCTGTCGTCGTTGTCGGCGTACTCGAGGACGTCGTAGCCGTTGGTGTCGCGGTCGAGCCTTAGCAGGCAGTTGGTGTCGCACATTAGCCCCGAGAGCTCGGCGGATATGTCCACCGCGTTGTCCTGGCGCACGCCGTTCTCGTCAAAGGCCTGGTAGACGACCCTGCCCTCGTCGGGACCCTCCACGTCCCACGTCCACGAGTCCTCGTCGGTAGGGTCGACGTCGAGCCACGTGTCTGTTATCTCAAAGTGGACCTGCGCGCCGCCGCCGGGGAACGTCGTGCGGTCCAGGAGCGAGAGGGACGCATAGTCCTCGACGGTGTCGTAGTTGAGCGTGACCGACTGGGTGCCGCCGCCGCGGCGGTACTGGACCTCCACGTTGCCGCCCTGGCTGAAGTCGAAGAGCTGTATGAAAGGCCACACGCCGGCGCGGGCCTCGTCCGTCACGGCGTTTTCGATGACGACGCTCTGGCCAAACTCGGCGTTTTGGTTCGTGTTCACCGCCCTGGGCTCGCGCACGACGTTCATCGTCGTCGTGCTGGCGGTGAGCTCACTCGATGTCACCGCCCTGAGCCCCGCGGTGACTTGCTCGGCGACGGTGCAATCCGTGGCGATCGGGGTAGGATCCGTGTCGGTGTCTGACGAGTAGGTCGCCTGCTGGAACGGGAATGCCACGCCCGTCGTGTCAGAAAAGTATCCAGCGTTGGCATCCAGCGCCGTCTCCAGGACGCGATCGGCGTCGCCCGTGTCCAGGCATATGGTGCCAAAGTCAAGCCCCTGCCCAGGGTTGGCGTCGGCAGTACCGTCGGCCAGCTCGGCCTGCGCCTTGTTGGCGACGTAGGCGTACCACTTGCCGTCCGTCGCCTGTATCATCCTGACCTTCTTGCCGTTCAGCTTTACGTCCGGCTCACCCTTGGCCTCGTTGGTCTCGTCTATGGCCGGATCCACTATGACGATCTCGACGACCTGCGGGCCGGAGAAGTAGTTGCCAAAGGCCGTGCTCTCGGCCGAGACGGAGAGGTTGGCGTTCGTCGACTGCGCCATCGCCGGCTGCACGCCGGGGATGGCGAACGTCAGCCCTCCGGCGACCATGATCGCCATTAGGAACACGCTTGTTGCCTTGCCTGCCTTTCCGGACATTCTACAGGACAGGGGTGCCCAGGATGACTATATAACCCTGATGGACGATTTGACCGCGATGCCCGCCCATGCGCAGCACGCATTTGGGCGTGTGGGCCAAAACGCGCGGAAAATCGCGCCAAACCCGCAGGATCTCCATATGCCGTGCGCGTGATCGCCGCCGGGTGGCAGAAACTCCCTCCAGGCGGCGAGGCTGCGCCTATGCGCGCAGCAGCGGCGCGACGTCCGCCGCCGAGCCCACCGTCGCCTCGGCGCCGGCGCGCTCGAACATGAGGCGCCGCGCGGCGGGGTCGGCCGCGGTGCCCGTGACTCCGCAGAACGCGACGGGGCGGCCTGAGCGCGCAGCCGCCCTGGCCATCAGCAGGTCCTCCATCGAGTCGCCCACGTAGACCGCGCGCTCGCAGCCGAGGCCGCGGATCGCCCGGACGAGCGCCTCGGGGGCCGGCTTTGCGAGGCTGCGCGGCTCGTCCTCCAGGAACGCCGAGGCGCCGAGGTCAAACCCTGATCGGAGAGGCTCCCTGACGGTGTGCTCAAAGGCGGCGCGCCCGCGGCCCGTGACCACCGCCGGCCTGCGGCCAGTGACTCCCCGCAGCAGGCTCACCGTGGCCACGTCGACGATCAGGGCGTCAGACTCGACCATGCCGTGCCCGCCGGGCGGCTCGCCGGCGCCGAACAGCCGCGGGCGGAGCCGCGGGCCGTAAAAGATCCTGTTAAAGGCGGCGCTCACCGCGCTCCCCGCGCCGGGGTGGGCGAGCTCCCTGACTGCCGGCGCGATGTCGGCGACCTCCGCGAGCAGGCGCTCGGCCTCCGCGATGCCGCCGGAACCCATCGAGGCGCACATGCCGGCGGCCAGCCCGCGCGCGCCGCGCCCCGAGAGTCCGGCGGCCACCGCGCACAGGACCGCCGCGTACGCCAGGTCGACCTCGTCGTTGAACCCGCCGGTGGCCTTGAAGCCCTCGATCAGCGGCCGGTCTACGTCGAGGCGCGCTCGCGCGCCGAGCTTGCCCAGCAGGCGCCCCACGGTCAGCGCGATCGTCGCGTCGTACGAGGCAGACACGTCGACGAGCACGCCGTCGCAGTCAAAGATCAGAGCGTCGGCGCCGCGCAGGGCACCCATTCGAGAATCTACTTCCAAGGCGCCAGCGAGCCGGCCTAGCCGACCGTGAAGGGCAGCTCTGCCTGCGGCGAGAGCGCCGTGGGGTTGTCGATGGACTCCCAGACGAAGACCGTCGCCGTGTACTCGCCGGCCGCAGTCGGCTGCCAGGACATCGACGGCGTGAGGGACTGGCCCGCGTTGAGCGTGCCGCTGGTCCACGTGAGCGAGAGCGTGACGTCGCTCGAGTCGTTGACCTGCACGAGGTAGGCGTAGGCCTGCTCGGTCTCCTGGCCGCTCGTGACCTGGCCGGTCACCTGGACCTGCTGGCCGACGGCGACGGTGTCCAGCGGGTTGCCCGAGTTGTCAGTCAGGCGCACGTTGCTCACGACGGCCCTCTCGAGCGGTGGCACGAGCGTGCCGATTATCGTGGTGCCCTCGACCTCTAGCTCGTCGTTGCGCGTGTAGGGGTCGGGCAGGGTGTTGTCGTCATAGCGCGCCGTGACGGTGTCGCCCTCGGCGACCCTGAGGCGGTGGCCCGAGGACTGGTCGGTGAGCGTGAAGATGACGGTGCCCTCGAAGATGCCCGAGGCCTCCTGCGTCTCGGTGACCGTGAGGTTTATGCCGCCGGCGTCTGCGTCCGAGTAGACGTCGACCTCAAAGTTGTCGACTGCCTCGGGGTTCCAGTTCATGTCGGGGTCGACGACCCTGACCACTCCGGAGCCGGACGCGGGATAGCTGGCCTCGAGCCACTGCGTGTCGCCCACGTTCCAGCGTATGAGCGCCGAGCCTATGACGTGCTCGTCGTCGTTGTACTCGTACGATACCGTGATGCCGTCGTCGTCGTCGGCAGCTATCATCCCGTCAGTCGGGCCGTTGCCCCTGGCCGGCAGGTTGAGCCTGTCGTTGCCGCTGGTGCCCGTGCTGCCGTCGCCGTCGGCGTCGTGCTCGAACCCGGTGAGTATGACCTCGCCGCTGAATATGCCCGTGTCGGTGCCCGTCTCGGTGAGGCGGTAGTTGTCAAGCGTGCCGCCCTCGCGCGTGGAGACCTGGAGCGGGTCCTCGGTCGTGTCGCCTATCTCGTCGATGAGGTTGCTGTCAAAGTTGTGGTCGGGGGCAACTACTGTGATGAAGACCTTGTCGGTCCACGTGTAGACGGCCTGGTCGAGCTCGATCGTCGCGCCAAAGTCCGACGTGAATATCGACCACTCTATCTCCTCGTCGGTCTGCCCGACATAGTCGGCGCCGGCGGGGCTCCAGTCCTGGTAGGTCAGCTCTATCTCCTCTCCTCGCTCGAGGTCGTCCTCGCGGCCGCCGTCGGTGGTGAGCGTGGCGGGTATCTCGACTACGACCTGGAAGATGCCCGTCGAGTCGCCCGTCTCGCGCAGCGAGGTCGGCTCGGGGTCAAAGGCGTTGTTGCGCAGGGTCACTACGGAGTCGTCGTCGTCCCACTCTATCAGGTCGAGCGTGTACGTCTCGGCCGTGTCGTTGTCGAGGTCGAGGTCGGGCTCGATGAGCGTGAGTATCATGTCGGAGCCGATGATGTAGACGGACTTGTCCGAGCGCAGGACCGCGTTGCGCATGTCAAAGGTCGCCGAGTCCGTCACCGTCTGCGGGTTGCCCGAGGCGTCGGCGGGGTCGGTGTACTCCACGACGAGGATGTCGCCCTGGAGGATGCACGTGGACGTCGCGAGGCCGCCGGGGCACTCGCTGGAGGGCGGGCCCTGGTCCCACGATATGCCGAGGTCGAGCTCAAAGGTGCCCGAGGACGGAGCCGTCTCGGTGAGCGGGCCGTGCTCTATGGAGTTGGCCTGCGTGTACGTCGCAGAGCCGCCAGTGTGCGCTATCGTGCGCGTCGGGTTGTCGGCGTAGGGCGAAAAGACCTCGGCGAGCGGGCGAACCAGCCTGTCCCCGTCGGCGGGGTTGTCGCCCGGGACTGTCTCGCCCAGCGCCGTCGGCCCGCCGGCGTAGCCGAGGACGACATTGTCGGATCCCCTCTGCACCGATATCCTGAGCGGGCCGTACGCGTCGCCCTCGCCGGTCGTGCGCGCAACCGTCTCGCCGAGCGTGTCCGAGCCGGACGCCGAGACGTCAAAGTCAGGGTCCGAGACGCGCACGTGGACGGTCACGTCGTGCGCCGAGAGCCTCGCGCGCTCGTTGCCCGCGATGCCGTACGTCTGGAAGTTTGACCCCTCCCCGTCTGCGCCGAACGGCACAGGGTAAACAGGGCGGTCAAGCGACACGGAGCCCGTGTTGGCTCGCACGCCCGCGCCGTCGCCGACCTCGATTATCTCGCCCGACGCGTCGCGGTAGTCGACATAGTTGACCTCGATGTCCAGGCCCGTGACCGACTCGGCGGCCGCCTCGCCCGGCGCGCACCACCTTGACGGTATCTGGAAGTCGCCCTCAAAGACGCCCGAGGCCGCAGACGTCTCGCGGAGCGTGAAGCCCGTGGCGCGCAGGCCGTTGTCCGACGAGCCGAGGCCCGTGCACGTGCCTGCCCCCCACTCCGAGTCGTCAAACGTGATGTCCGCCATGCGGCCGAGCGCGCCAAAGCTGTGCACGACGTCGTACGTGGCGTCGGACATGCCGACGTAGTCCTTGGTGGCCGGTATCGTGTAGACCTCCGTCGTGTCGGAGCTCGTGTTGAGGTCGGCGTCGCGGAGCGTGACGGTGACCGTGTCGGCTATCTTGTAGCTCGTCGCGTCCAGCGAGACGGTGCCCGAGTGCGACGGGGCTGCCTTGTCGTCCGAGACGGGCGTCACGACGCCGTCGCGGCCGAGGTCGTTGTAGGTGACCGTGAGCGTGTCCTCGTCGGTGAGGTCCTCGATCGCGATGAGCGTGGCCTCGTCGTCGATGAGGGCCAGGCCCGAGTACGTCGAGGAGTCGGCGATGCTGAGCTGGTTGACCATGGCGTACTCGAGCGTGCCCTCAAAGAGGCCCGTGTTGTCCCCGCTCTCCTCGAGCTCGAGGCGCACCACCTGGTTGGCTATGCGCTCCCCGGACTCGACGCCGTCGTCGGTGAAGCCGAAGGACATGACGTCGGCGATGAGTATGACTGGATCGCCCGGCTCGGGAACGTTGGCCCCAAATTGCGCCATGAGGCCAAGCGACGTGCCTGCGCCAGCCAGCTGCGTGCGCGCTGCTTCGGGCAGCAACACCGTGCCCCTTAGCGCCGCGTCGGTCTCGATCACGTACGGCGTGACGCCGTCAAGGTGCGTGTTTGATGCAAAGATCGTGGCCCCCGTGCCAACCAGCGCGTAGACGTCGACGTTACGGTCAGACGTGGCCACGGTTTCGGCGAACTCGAGGTTGCCAAAGTCATAGTTGAAGACCGTCGTGACCGTGCCCGCGGAGTGGTGTGACGCGGCAGTGCCGTAGTCTATGATCATGGTCTGCATCGGGTCCGACGAGTCAGAGTCCACCGTTGCCCTAAGCGACGGATCCGCCGCATCAGAATCCACCGTGAGCGCGCCGGCGCCGCTGTCAAACAGCGAGGAGGCGGTGTACGCAGTCCCGCTGGCCGTGGTCAGGGCGCTAGCGGCTACGGCGACCGCGGAGGCGCCGGCCAGGGTGATCGGGCTGCCCGTCACGAGCGTCGGTATGATGTGGGTGGCGTCCAGCACGTCGAGGTCCTCGTCGGCCAGGCTGTTGCGGTTTGCGTCGGCGTCCGTCAGGACGACCG
Source organism: Cenarchaeum sp. (assembly GCA_963692915.1). GTDB lineage: Archaea > Thermoproteota > Nitrososphaeria > Nitrososphaerales > Nitrosopumilaceae > JAHRAL01. Next base: position 6,886 of record OY843584.1, on the reverse strand, counting down.
GTATCTCCTGGCCGGAGAGCCAAGCGTCGCCGGTGGGCTGGATCTGTATGGTCGCAAAGGCGTAGCCTATGGACACGCTCTGGGGCGTCTCGTTGTAGTCTATGGTCGCCGTGGTGTCCCTCGGCGGCTCGACGGCGGTCGTCGTGGCGTCATCCGACGCGGTGACCAGGACCGACTTGTCGTTCTCGTCGTAGGACGTGAAGACGCCGCTGGAGGAGCTCGTCTCGGTGACCGTGATCAGCTGGTCGGCCGCCGCGTCGTCGGCCGTGCCGAACAGGCGCAGGCCGCTGTCGTCGTTGTCGGCGTACTCGAGGACGTCGTAGCCGTTGGTGTCGCGGTCGAGCCTTAGCAGGCAGTTGGTGTCGCACATTAGCCCCGAGAGCTCGGCGGATATGTCCACCGCGTTGTCCTGGCGCACGCCGTTCTCGTCAAAGGCCTGGTAGACGACCCTGCCCTCGTCGGGACCCTCCACGTCCCACGTCCACGAGTCCTCGTCGGTAGGGTCGACGTCGAGCCACGTGTCTGTTATCTCAAAGTGGACCTGCGCGCCGCCGCCGGGGAACGTCGTGCGGTCCAGGAGCGAGAGGGACGCATAGTCCTCGACGGTGTCGTAGTTGAGCGTGACCGACTGGGTGCCGCCGCCGCGGCGGTACTGGACCTCCACGTTGCCGCCCTGGCTGAAGTCGAAGAGCTGTATGAAAGGCCACACGCCGGCGCGGGCCTCGTCCGTCACGGCGTTTTCGATGACGACGCTCTGGCCAAACTCGGCGTTTTGGTTCGTGTTCACCGCCCTGGGCTCGCGCACGACGTTCATCGTCGTCGTGCTGGCGGTGAGCTCACTCGATGTCACCGCCCTGAGCCCCGCGGTGACTTGCTCGGCGACGGTGCAATCCGTGGCGATCGGGGTAGGATCCGTGTCGGTGTCTGACGAGTAGGTCGCCTGCTGGAACGGGAATGCCACGCCCGTCGTGTCAGAAAAGTATCCAGCGTTGGCATCCAGCGCCGTCTCCAGGACGCGATCGGCGTCGCCCGTGTCCAGGCATATGGTGCCAAAGTCAAGCCCCTGCCCAGGGTTGGCGTCGGCAGTACCGTCGGCCAGCTCGGCCTGCGCCTTGTTGGCGACGTAGGCGTACCACTTGCCGTCCGTCGCCTGTATCATCCTGACCTTCTTGCCGTTCAGCTTTACGTCCGGCTCACCCTTGGCCTCGTTGGTCTCGTCTATGGCCGGATCCACTATGACGATCTCGACGACCTGCGGGCCGGAGAAGTAGTTGCCAAAGGCCGTGCTCTCGGCCGAGACGGAGAGGTTGGCGTTCGTCGACTGCGCCATCGCCGGCTGCACGCCGGGGATGGCGAACGTCAGCCCTCCGGCGACCATGATCGCCATTAGGAACACGCTTGTTGCCTTGCCTGCCTTTCCGGACATTCTACAGGACAGGGGTGCCCAGGATGACTATATAACCCTGATGGACGATTTGACCGCGATGCCCGCCCATGCGCAGCACGCATTTGGGCGTGTGGGCCAAAACGCGCGGAAAATCGCGCCAAACCCGCAGGATCTCCATATGCCGTGCGCGTGATCGCCGCCGGGTGGCAGAAACTCCCTCCAGGCGGCGAGGCTGCGCCTATGCGCGCAGCAGCGGCGCGACGTCCGCCGCCGAGCCCACCGTCGCCTCGGCGCCGGCGCGCTCGAACATGAGGCGCCGCGCGGCGGGGTCGGCCGCGGTGCCCGTGACTCCGCAGAACGCGACGGGGCGGCCTGAGCGCGCAGCCGCCCTGGCCATCAGCAGGTCCTCCATCGAGTCGCCCACGTAGACCGCGCGCTCGCAGCCGAGGCCGCGGATCGCCCGGACGAGCGCCTCGGGGGCCGGCTTTGCGAGGCTGCGCGGCTCGTCCTCCAGGAACGCCGAGGCGCCGAGGTCAAACCCTGATCGGAGAGGCTCCCTGACGGTGTGCTCAAAGGCGGCGCGCCCGCGGCCCGTGACCACCGCCGGCCTGCGGCCAGTGACTCCCCGCAGCAGGCTCACCGTGGCCACGTCGACGATCAGGGCGTCAGACTCGACCATGCCGTGCCCGCCGGGCGGCTCGCCGGCGCCGAACAGCCGCGGGCGGAGCCGCGGGCCGTAAAAGATCCTGTTAAAGGCGGCGCTCACCGCGCTCCCCGCGCCGGGGTGGGCGAGCTCCCTGACTGCCGGCGCGATGTCGGCGACCTCCGCGAGCAGGCGCTCGGCCTCCGCGATGCCGCCGGAACCCATCGAGGCGCACATGCCGGCGGCCAGCCCGCGCGCGCCGCGCCCCGAGAGTCCGGCGGCCACCGCGCACAGGACCGCCGCGTACGCCAGGTCGACCTCGTCGTTGAACCCGCCGGTGGCCTTGAAGCCCTCGATCAGCGGCCGGTCTACGTCGAGGCGCGCTCGCGCGCCGAGCTTGCCCAGCAGGCGCCCCACGGTCAGCGCGATCGTCGCGTCGTACGAGGCAGACACGTCGACGAGCACGCCGTCGCAGTCAAAGATCAGAGCGTCGGCGCCGCGCAGGGCACCCATTCGAGAATCTACTTCCAAGGCGCCAGCGAGCCGGCCTAGCCGACCGTGAAGGGCAGCTCTGCCTGCGGCGAGAGCGCCGTGGGGTTGTCGATGGACTCCCAGACGAAGACCGTCGCCGTGTACTCGCCGGCCGCAGTCGGCTGCCAGGACATCGACGGCGTGAGGGACTGGCCCGCGTTGAGCGTGCCGCTGGTCCACGTGAGCGAGAGCGTGACGTCGCTCGAGTCGTTGACCTGCACGAGGTAGGCGTAGGCCTGCTCGGTCTCCTGGCCGCTCGTGACCTGGCCGGTCACCTGGACCTGCTGGCCGACGGCGACGGTGTCCAGCGGGTTGCCCGAGTTGTCAGTCAGGCGCACGTTGCTCACGACGGCCCTCTCGAGCGGTGGCACGAGCGTGCCGATTATCGTGGTGCCCTCGACCTCTAGCTCGTCGTTGCGCGTGTAGGGGTCGGGCAGGGTGTTGTCGTCATAGCGCGCCGTGACGGTGTCGCCCTCGGCGACCCTGAGGCGGTGGCCCGAGGACTGGTCGGTGAGCGTGAAGATGACGGTGCCCTCGAAGATGCCCGAGGCCTCCTGCGTCTCGGTGACCGTGAGGTTTATGCCGCCGGCGTCTGCGTCCGAGTAGACGTCGACCTCAAAGTTGTCGACTGCCTCGGGGTTCCAGTTCATGTCGGGGTCGACGACCCTGACCACTCCGGAGCCGGACGCGGGATAGCTGGCCTCGAGCCACTGCGTGTCGCCCACGTTCCAGCGTATGAGCGCCGAGCCTATGACGTGCTCGTCGTCGTTGTACTCGTACGATACCGTGATGCCGTCGTCGTCGTCGGCAGCTATCATCCCGTCAGTCGGGCCGTTGCCCCTGGCCGGCAGGTTGAGCCTGTCGTTGCCGCTGGTGCCCGTGCTGCCGTCGCCGTCGGCGTCGTGCTCGAACCCGGTGAGTATGACCTCGCCGCTGAATATGCCCGTGTCGGTGCCCGTCTCGGTGAGGCGGTAGTTGTCAAGCGTGCCGCCCTCGCGCGTGGAGACCTGGAGCGGGTCCTCGGTCGTGTCGCCTATCTCGTCGATGAGGTTGCTGTCAAAGTTGTGGTCGGGGGCAACTACTGTGATGAAGACCTTGTCGGTCCACGTGTAGACGGCCTGGTCGAGCTCGATCGTCGCGCCAAAGTCCGACGTGAATATCGACCACTCTATCTCCTCGTCGGTCTGCCCGACATAGTCGGCGCCGGCGGGGCTCCAGTCCTGGTAGGTCAGCTCTATCTCCTCTCCTCGCTCGAGGTCGTCCTCGCGGCCGCCGTCGGTGGTGAGCGTGGCGGGTATCTCGACTACGACCTGGAAGATGCCCGTCGAGTCGCCCGTCTCGCGCAGCGAGGTCGGCTCGGGGTCAAAGGCGTTGTTGCGCAGGGTCACTACGGAGTCGTCGTCGTCCCACTCTATCAGGTCGAGCGTGTACGTCTCGGCCGTGTCGTTGTCGAGGTCGAGGTCGGGCTCGATGAGCGTGAGTATCATGTCGGAGCCGATGATGTAGACGGACTTGTCCGAGCGCAGGACCGCGTTGCGCATGTCAAAGGTCGCCGAGTCCGTCACCGTCTGCGGGTTGCCCGAGGCGTCGGCGGGGTCGGTGTACTCCACGACGAGGATGTCGCCCTGGAGGATGCACGTGGACGTCGCGAGGCCGCCGGGGCACTCGCTGGAGGGCGGGCCCTGGTCCCACGATATGCCGAGGTCGAGCTCAAAGGTGCCCGAGGACGGAGCCGTCTCGGTGAGCGGGCCGTGCTCTATGGAGTTGGCCTGCGTGTACGTCGCAGAGCCGCCAGTGTGCGCTATCGTGCGCGTCGGGTTGTCGGCGTAGGGCGAAAAGACCTCGGCGAGCGGGCGAACCAGCCTGTCCCCGTCGGCGGGGTTGTCGCCCGGGACTGTCTCGCCCAGCGCCGTCGGCCCGCCGGCGTAGCCGAGGACGACATTGTCGGATCCCCTCTGCACCGATATCCTGAGCGGGCCGTACGCGTCGCCCTCGCCGGTCGTGCGCGCAACCGTCTCGCCGAGCGTGTCCGAGCCGGACGCCGAGACGTCAAAGTCAGGGTCCGAGACGCGCACGTGGACGGTCACGTCGTGCGCCGAGAGCCTCGCGCGCTCGTTGCCCGCGATGCCGTACGTCTGGAAGTTTGACCCCTCCCCGTCTGCGCCGAACGGCACAGGGTAAACAGGGCGGTCAAGCGACACGGAGCCCGTGTTGGCTCGCACGCCCGCGCCGTCGCCGACCTCGATTATCTCGCCCGACGCGTCGCGGTAGTCGACATAGTTGACCTCGATGTCCAGGCCCGTGACCGACTCGGCGGCCGCCTCGCCCGGCGCGCACCACCTTGACGGTATCTGGAAGTCGCCCTCAAAGACGCCCGAGGCCGCAGACGTCTCGCGGAGCGTGAAGCCCGTGGCGCGCAGGCCGTTGTCCGACGAGCCGAGGCCCGTGCACGTGCCTGCCCCCCACTCCGAGTCGTCAAACGTGATGTCCGCCATGCGGCCGAGCGCGCCAAAGCTGTGCACGACGTCGTACGTGGCGTCGGACATGCCGACGTAGTCCTTGGTGGCCGGTATCGTGTAGACCTCCGTCGTGTCGGAGCTCGTGTTGAGGTCGGCGTCGCGGAGCGTGACGGTGACCGTGTCGGCTATCTTGTAGCTCGTCGCGTCCAGCGAGACGGTGCCCGAGTGCGACGGGGCTGCCTTGTCGTCCGAGACGGGCGTCACGACGCCGTCGCGGCCGAGGTCGTTGTAGGTGACCGTGAGCGTGTCCTCGTCGGTGAGGTCCTCGATCGCGATGAGCGTGGCCTCGTCGTCGATGAGGGCCAGGCCCGAGTACGTCGAGGAGTCGGCGATGCTGAGCTGGTTGACCATGGCGTACTCGAGCGTGCCCTCAAAGAGGCCCGTGTTGTCCCCGCTCTCCTCGAGCTCGAGGCGCACCACCTGGTTGGCTATGCGCTCCCCGGACTCGACGCCGTCGTCGGTGAAGCCGAAGGACATGACGTCGGCGATGAGTATGACTGGATCGCCCGGCTCGGGAACGTTGGCCCCAAATTGCGCCATGAGGCCAAGCGACGTGCCTGCGCCAGCCAGCTGCGTGCGCGCTGCTTCGGGCAGCAACACCGTGCCCCTTAGCGCCGCGTCGGTCTCGATCACGTACGGCGTGACGCCGTCAAGGTGCGTGTTTGATGCAAAGATCGTGGCCCCCGTGCCAACCAGCGCGTAGACGTCGACGTTACGGTCAGACGTGGCCACGGTTTCGGCGAACTCGAGGTTGCCAAAGTCATAGTTGAAGACCGTCGTGACCGTGCCCGCGGAGTGGTGTGACGCGGCAGTGCCGTAGTCTATGATCATGGTCTGCATCGGGTCCGACGAGTCAGAGTCCACCGTTGCCCTAAGCGACGGATCCGCCGCATCAGAATCCACCGTGAGCGCGCCGGCGCCGCTGTCAAACAGCGAGGAGGCGGTGTACGCAGTCCCGCTGGCCGTGGTCAGGGCGCTAGCGGCTACGGCGACCGCGGAGGCGCCGGCCAGGGTGATCGGGCTGCCCGTCACGAGCGTCGGTATGATGTGGGTGGCGTCCAGCACGTCGAGGTCCTCGTCGGCCAGGCTGTTGCGGTTTGCGTCGGCGTCCGTCAGGACGACCGGTATCTCCTGGCCGGAGAGCCAAGCGTCGCCGGTGGGCTGGATCTGTATGGTCGCAAAGGCGTAGCCTATGGACACGCTCTGGGGCGTCTCGTTGTAGTCTATGGTCGCCGTGGTGTCCCTCGGCGGCTCGACGGCGGTCGTCGTGGCGTCATCCGACGCGGTGACCAGGACCGACTTGTCGTTCTCGTCGTAGGACGTGAAGACGCCGCTGGAGGAGCTCGTCTCGGTGACCGTGATCAGCTGGTCGGCCGCCGCGTCGTCGGCCGTGCCGAACAGGCGCAGGCCGCTGTCGTCGTTGTCGGCGTACTCGAGGACGTCGTAGCCGTTGGTGTCGCGGTCGAGCCTTAGCAGGCAGTTGGTGTCGCACATTAGCCCCGAGAGCTCGGCGGATATGTCCACCGCGTTGTCCTGGCGCACGCCGTTCTCGTCAAAGGCCTGGTAGACGACCCTGCCCTCGTCGGGACCCTCCACGTCCCACGTCCACGAGTCCTCGTCGGTAGGGTCGACGTCGAGCCACGTGTCTGTTATCTCAAAGTGGACCTGCGCGCCGCCGCCGGGGAACGTCGTGCGGTCCAGGAGCGAGAGGGACGCATAGTCCTCGACGGTGTCGTAGTTGAGCGTGACCGACTGGGTGCCGCCGCCGCGGCGGTACTGGACCTCCACGTTGCCGCCCTGGCTGAA